>NZ_JCAJXE010000004.1:0-854103 GCF_059489915.1 Niveispirillum sp. CC-CTL257 | reverse complement strand
GCAGATCACCACCCTCACCACCACTCAGATCGGGGCACTGAACAGCACACAGTTCGGGGCCATTGAGACGACCGATCTGGCCGTGCTGACCACCACCCAGTTCCGGATACTGAACACCACCCAGATCGCAGGCCTGACCTCCACACAGGTCGGTGTGCTCTCCACCACCCAGATCGCGGGCCTCACCACCACCCAGGTCCGCGCCATCGAGACAACCGATCTGGCAGCCATGAGCTCCACCCAGATCGGCGTCCTGACGACTACTGCGGTTGGCGTCTTGAGCACGACGCAGATTGCATCCCTGGAAACGACCGATGTAGCGATCCTGAACAGCACCCAGGTCGCCACATTGTCCGCGACATTGGTTGCGGCGATGACGACTACTCAGTTTGCTGTCTTCGGCACCACTCACATCGGCGCCATGAACACCACCCAAATCCGGGCGATTGAAAGCAGCGACATTGCTGTACTGGGCACTGCACAAGTCACCTTCCTGAACAGTACCCAGCTTGCAGCACTGACGACTACTCAGGTATCCAGCTTCAGCACTACATCCGTGGCGCAGCTGACAGGTGGACAGCAGTTCCCGGTGTTCACCACCACCTTTGTCTCCGGCTTGACCACAACCCAGTTGGGTGTGTTGAGCACAACTCAGATTTCTGCCTTCACCACAACCGCAATGAGGGGTCTGTCGACCACGCAAATTGGTTCCCTCAACACGACACAGATCGGTGGTCTTGAGACGAGCGATCTTTCCGCTCTGACCACCACGCAGATTGCAGGCTTCCAGTCCACGCAGGTTGCTGCCATGACCTCTACCCAAATCAGCTCGATCTTCCTGTAAGAGCGGATTTAGAAAGAAGCCGGGCCTGTCCCTTCGGACAGGCCCGGCTTTTCTTTTTAGGGCTTCCCGATCCGGTCGCATTGCCCCCGTGTCCGACATCGTCCAGGATGGAACATCGTCAATTATCGGGCCGTGAGACATGCATCATCGCCAGATTCTGGATATGGCGTTGCGGGAGTTGCCAGCGGCAAAGGCCGCCTACCTTTCCCGTGTGGCCGACAGTCTGTCGCGCGACCCGACCCTGGATGAGCGTTCACATCTGCTCTATCCGGTACTGGCGGCAGCGGCGTCAGGCATCGAGCCGGTTCTGGAGCCTGAGGAATGTGCAGCGTTGGTGGTGCATTTTCTGATCGCCAATGCCGACGGCATCGCGCATGCCTTGTACTCTGCCGCTTATCTGCGGGATGGGCCGGGCACCATGGCGCCCTGGTCCGCACGGCTATTGGCCACGATATCAACCGCCATCATGGACCGGCTGCAACGTGGCGAGCTGATCCTGGACGAACCTAAAGTCTGGCGATTCGGCGAGAACACGCGCGACGACGCCCCCTTCCCCTATGGGGATGAGGACGACGATGATCTCTGATCGGGGAAAGTGCGGCACGGCGACCGGGGCGGGCCGCCGTGCCAACAAGTTTCCGCATCTTCGCCCTGAACCGAAAATGGGGCCCGGCGGCGGGGCTGCCGGTACGACGGTGGAAAGAAACCACTCCTGTGGAATGTTCCTCCCCACAACGCCTGTCTTACCGCCCGGACCGGATCAACCCGCGGGCGGCTAATCATTGTGGCGAACTCTGTCATCGCCGCTAAATCTGGTTATGGATAAAGCAAAGGCTAGGCCATTCCCATTGCCCTGACCCGATTTCCAGCATTTGCGCCGTTTCCATGGACACGTCGTATGGAAACTCGCTGCAGGACAAGGCCACAGCCTGACGATTTCATGCATTTTGCAATTGCTCATCCATAAATCATAAGAGTTCCTTGCTGAACGCAACGCCCCATGCAATCATCAGATCATGCCGCTCGAACCCGCCCGCATCCTGATTGTCGAACCCGCTCCGTCGCTCTCACATGCTTATGTGACGGCCCTGAAGCGTGATGGCTATGATATCAGTGTGGTGGAGGGGGCCGCCGCCGCCAGACGGGCCTTAGGCGTTTCTGGCGGTGCCGATCTGCTGCTGATCAATCTGCAACTAACCGACGGGCCAGGCATCGATCTGTTGCGGGACCTCACCCAGAATGGCTTGGTGTCCCGAGCGGTGGCGCTGACAGCGCAGGGTTCGGTACAGGTGGCCGTTGATGCCATGCGGGCGGGTGCGGCGGATGTGCTGCTGCTGCCCGTGGGCACGGATCGGCTGCGCGGTGCGGTCACCACCGTCCTGGCACAGCCGACGGCCGCGCGTGAGATGCCGGTGGGCAAGGCCGCCAAGGGCAGGGGCAGCAGGGCCCCGGCGGCCGCAGCGGAACCTACCGTCACCGAATATTCCTTTTACGGTTTCATCGGCGCCTCCCCGCCCATGAAGGCCGCCTATCGCCTGATCGAGGCGGCAGCCCCGTCCAAGGCCACGGTTTTCATCACCGGCGAGAGCGGCACCGGCAAGGAGGTCTGCGCTGAGGCGATCCATCGCCGCAGCCCGCGTGGCGATGGCCCCTTCATCGCCATCAATTGCGCCGCGATCCCCAAGGATCTGATGGAGTCGGAGATTTTTGGTCATGTGAAGGGTGCCTTCACGGGGGCCAGCACCGACCATGCCGGTGCGGCACTGCAGGCCGATGGCGGCACCCTGTTCCTGGACGAGATCGGGGAGATGGACCTGTCGCTTCAGGCCAAGCTGCTGCGTTTCCTTCAGACCGGCATGGTGAAGAAGGTGGGCAGCGAGAAGCTGGAGCCTGTGGATGTCCGCATCGTCTGCGCCACCAACCGCGATCCCTATGCCGAGGTGCAGGCCGGCCGTTTCCGCGAGGACCTGTTCTACCGCCTGCAGGTGATTTCCATCGAACTGCCGGCGCTGCGCGAACGCGGTGACGATATCCTGTTGATCGCCCGCCATTTCCTGGAGAAATATGGGCGCGAGGAACGGAAATCCTTCAAGGGCTTCTCCAAGGATGCCGAGGGCATCCTGCAGACCTATGCCTGGCCTGGCAATGTGCGGCAGCTGCTGAACGTGGTGCGCAATGTCGTGGTGCTGAATGACGGGGATGAGATCAAGCCCTTCATGCTGCCACCGCCGTTGAACAAGCCGACAATGATCGTGCCCCCGATTCTCCAGGATCCGCGCTGGGCCGCCGTCGCGGGACCGCTGGCCAGCCAGATCGGGCAGGCTTTCCCGGCCCTGGCCGCGCCGCCATCTGGTCCCTTCGTGGGCATGGGCATTCCGGGCGTGCCCATTCCCGGCATCGGTCCGGCGACCACAACGCCCGCCGCGTCGGCACCCGCGCCGTCGGACAATTGGCAGGATGAAGAACGCCGCATCCGCCCGCTCTGGCAGGTGGAGGAGGAAGCGATTGACGAGGCGATACGCCTCTGCCACGGCAATATCACCCGTGCGGCGGCTTTGCTGGAAATAAATCCCTGCACCATTTATCGTCGTCGCCAGAAAAAGCGCACAGGCTGAGACGGAAACGGAAAGAACGGCCATGATCACCGAGATCCGGCACATCATCTTCTCCAACGATGAACTGAAGCTTGTCTTTCAGTCGGTGCCGCTTGATGGGTTCGATCCCGCGCGGCGAATTACCCGTATTCAGGTGGTGGAAGGCCCCCCGCCCTCGATCCGCATTCAGAGCGAGGCAGCAGCCGGCGGTAGCCGGACAGAGCTGGAGGTAGAAAGCTATCAGCTGGCCCGCCTGATGGTCGCCTATTGCCGGGACAAGAAAATCCCGCTGCCCAAGGATGCGCTGAAAACCATCCATGCCCAGGGCGATGCGCTCTGCTTCTCGATCATGAGCACCTTGGGCTGAGCGACCGGCCTTCCCATCGGTATATACCGATGGAACAGGTCGCGGCTTGGATTCCATCCACGGACGTTCTATATTGTGTGGTGTAGGAACAGTCCCGGTGGGCAATCACCGGTTCACGACCAACGGAAGACACGCACATGGAAGTCAGCAGCTCTGCCGGCTATGCCACGGCCTTGAATCAGCTGAATATTAGCAGGCAGGTTCAGACCGAACAGGTGCGCGCCTCTTCGGACCAGTCGCAGCAGGTGACTGACCTGCTGGCGGGGGGCGGTTCCACCCGTCCCGCGGCGACCGGTGGTCGTGGCCAGATTGTCGATATCCAGGCCTGATCCCGCCATCTCAAGATTCTCCGAACCTAAAAAGGGCCCGGTCGGCATATCGACCGGGCTTTTCCTTTTGAGTTCAGACCCAGACGCGACGTTTCGGCACGACACCCCTATCGCGAACGCAGTTGCAACTCAATCGCATCTAAAGTACCACCAGATCGGGACATGTTTCCGTGTGGGAGCCGGCGATGGCGAAGCGAGATATCGGGTGTATGGTGGCGGGTGTCGCTCTGTCGGGACTGTTGACCGGGCCGGCCCTGGCCGAACCTGTCATTGGCGGCCACGCCTTGTCGCCCTGGGGCATGTTCATGGCCGCCGACTGGGTGGTGAAGTCGGTGATGATCGGCCTTGCCGGGGCCTCCGTCGCCACCTGGACCATTTTCGGGGCCAAGCTTCTGGAACTGTCGTCAGCTCGGCGTCGCGCCGTGGCGTCACTTGACCGGTTGGACAGGGTTCGCGGTCTGGCCGATGCCACCGCCGGCCTGGACAGTGATCAGGACCCGGCGGCCCCCCTACTGCGGGCCGTCCTGGAAGAGCTGGAACAATCGGCTGACCTGCCGCCCGACGGCATCAAGGAACGCGCCGCCAGCCGTCTGGAGCGGATCGAGGCGGCCACGGGCCGCGCCACCGCGCGGGGCACCGGCATCCTGGCTTCCATCGGTGCCACCGCTCCCTTTGTGGGCCTGTTCGGCACCGTCTGGGGCATCATGAACAGCTTTATCGGCATTGCCGAGAGCCACACGACCAATCTGGCCGTGGTGGCACCGGGGATTGCTGAGGCGCTGCTGGCCACTGCCATCGGTCTGGTGGCCGCGATTCCTGCCGTGCTGGTTTACAACGCTCTGACACGCAGCATCGGCGGTTACCGCGCCCAGGTCGGCGATATCGCCGCCGCCGTTCTGCGGCTTCTGTCGCGCGATCTGGACCGGCGTGGGGTCAAGCCCCGCCTGCGCGCGGCGGAGTAAGGACGATGGCCGCCAAGCTGCGCACCGGCGGGGATGATGACCTGTCCGTCAATCACGAGATCAATGTCACGCCTTTCATCGATGTGATGCTGGTGCTGTTGATCATCTTCATGGTGGCGGCGCCCCTGGCAACCGTCGATGTGCCTGTCGATCTGCCGGCGTCCAGCGCGCCACAGGCCGAGCGCCCGCCCAAGCCGCTGTTCCTGTCGGTGAAGGCTGACCTGTCATTGGCCATCGACGATACGCCCGTGTCCGGCAATGACGCGCTTGCCGCCGCCCTGGATGCCGCAACCGGCGGGGACAAGGAACAGCGCGTGTTCCTGCGCGCCGACAAAACCGTGGCCTATGGCGACCTGATGGCGGTGATGAACCGGCTGCGTGATGCCGGCTATCTGAAGGTGGCACTGGTCGGGCTGGATGGTGCCGCCGTGGGGGCCGCACCGTGAGCGTGATGGCCGCCGCCCCGGCCCCCGGCGGCATACGTTGGGGCCTGGCCTTCACGTTGGCCCTGGGCGCGCATCTGGCCGTCGCCGGTTTCGTGGCGTTGAAGCCGCAGGCACCCGCCCCGCTGCAACCGCCTCCGCCGCCAGCCCTGCTGCTGGACCTGGCACCACCCACACCGCTGCCACCCCCTCCCCCACCGCCGCCAAGGCCAGTGGCACAGGCACCAACGCCCAAGCCACCCCCGGTGATTGAGCGGGCGGTCGCCAAACTGCCGCCACCGCCAAAGACACCGCCCCGCGCCGAACCCGCCGCCGATCTGCCGCCCGCACCGGTGGCATCACCCGATGTCACCCCGGCCCCGATCGATCCCGCCCCGGCGCAAGCCAGCGCGCCCACCGGGCCGCCGCCCGACGTTATGGCCGCTTTTCAGGGGCGTCTGATGGCACATCTGGGCAAGCATAAGCGCTACCCGATGAGCGCGCGGCAGCGTCGGCAGCAGGGCATCGCCTGGGTGCGCCTGACCCTGAACCGCAATGGCCGGGTCCTGTCACGCCGTCTGGAACAGGGAAGCGGGATTGAGGCGCTGGATCGGGAGGCCGAAGAATTGCTGGACCGTGCCCAACCCCTGCCCCCAATCCCCGCTGACCTGAAAGAGGATCAGATGGAGCTGGTGCTGCCCGTGGAATTCAGCCTGCGGTAAGGCGTCGTCAGAAGGCGGCCCCGCATTTTTCCGGCTTGAACACCCGCACTGTGGATGGCGGTGACCCGGCCCATTTCTCCCGCGCGCGTGTCGGGCGGGGGGACAGGGTGCCGCCGCAATTGGGACAGCGTCCGCGCAAGCGTCCTTCCGCACAATCGCGGCACCAAGTGCATTCGAAAGAGCAGATGAAGGCCCCCTCCTGATCCGCCGGCAGATCCTTGTCACAGCATTCACAACCCGGTCGCATGTCCAGCATGTCACCCTCCCCATTACGGGATCAGTGAAGCGGGAAAGCAGGGCGGCGACAAGACCGGGAGCGGACGAGCGGCGGACATTTCCGGCCCTCAGCCCTTGGCCCCCCACCGCCCCTCCAGCCAGCGCGAAAGGCGCGACAGCAGCAGCAGGATGACCAGATATTCCAGCGCCAGCAGCGTATAAAGCTCCAGTGGGCGATAGGTCTGGGTCTGCAATTCCGTGGCCCGGCGGGTCAATTCCGCCAAACCGATGGCCGAGGCCAGCGAACTGTCCTTCACCGTATGGATGAACTGCCCCACCGTCGGCGGCAGCATGCGGCGCAGCGCCTGGGGCAACACGATGCGCCGCAGGGTCAGCCAGCGGCCCATGCCCAGCGATTGCGCCGCCTCCACCTGACCCTTGGGCACGCCTTCGATCCCGGCCCGAAAAATCTCCGACAGAAACGCGCCGGCATTCAGGGCCAGCGCGATGACCGCCGCCGTAAAGGGCGTCAGCTCGGCCACCCAGCCCAGCAGGGCGAAGCCCACGCCGTCACGCTCCAGTCCCTGCACCAGGATGGGCAGCGCATAGAAAACCCAGAGCAGCAGCACGAACAGCGGCAATGTCCGCATAAGCTCGACATAGGCACCGCTGAGCATCCGCACGGCCCGCCAGCGGCTACCCCGTGCGACGGCAGTAATCAGACCGATGACCATGGCCAAACCGAGCGCCGAGGCTGAGAGGCCCAGGGTCAAACCGGCACCGGTCAGCAGAAAGGACAGGTTTCCCCACCCTTCGTCGGTACGCGGATCGACGATATGCCACCCTTCTCCGCCACAACCCGACAGAAGCAACGCCAGCAGCAACAGCGGGGAGAGGCCAGGCCTCACGGCGCTTTCCCCATACCCTCGAACCAGACCTTGAACAGTGCGTCAAAGAACCCGTCGGCCAGCCGCGCATCCACCCATTTATTCAGCCACAGCATCCATTCCCCGTCGCCGGGCAGGGTCATCATAGCATTTTCCGTGTCGGTGCCGGGCCGGGCCCCCTGGGTCAGCATGGTCAGCTGCGGATATTCGCGGCCGATCTTGGTCAGGAAATAAAGATTGTCGGTAAAGGCCGCCTGCGCCCGACCGGCCAGCACTTCAGTGAAGTCGATGACAGGATCGGCGACCGACAGGATGCGGGCCTTGGCGAAGACCTTCTTTGCCATGGTTTCCGGTGCCGTGCCCTGCTGCACCGAAATGGTCACGCCCGGTTGATCCAGATCGTCCCAGCTTTTGAAGCGGTCGGCATCCTTCTTCAGGATCAGAGGGATGAAGGTTGGCCGCAGATAGGCCTTGGTGAAGGCCACGGCCTTGGCGCGTTCCGGGGTCACCGTCACGCCTGTGGCGGCGATGTCGTATTTCCGGGCCATCAGGCCCGCCACCAGGGTCGGCCACGTGGCCTGTACCAGTTGCAACTTCACGCCAAGGTCAGCCGCCAACCGTTCAGCCACCTGTACCTCATAGCCCTGGAACCCGCCCGTTTTCACATCGCGGAAGGAATAGGGGAAATAATCCCCCGTAGTCCCGACACGCAGCACCCCCGCCTTGCGCACCTTCTCCAACAACGACACCCCCTGCGCCAGGACAGGTCCGGCCAGGGCAGAGGCAAGGGAAGCAAGGATCAGGTCGCGGCGATGAAGGCGCATGCTGGCTCCGTCAGGAAGGGCGAGCCATGGTTGCCGCACTGCGAAACCGGGTCAACAGGGAAAGCGTTCGGAATAAAAAAGCCCCGCCCGGTTGCCCGGACGGGGGAGCAGGCTAGAACTGCCCGATGAAGCTGGACAGAGCGGACGAAGGCCGCTCCGGCGCCTGAGGAACTCAAAAAAACCCTTACTTGGCGGCGATGGTGACCGTGACGGTGTCGGCATAGTCGCCGGCGATATACTGATCGGAGGCGGCAATGGTGACCTTCAGGTCGGACTTCTTGCCGAACTGGGCGGTAGAGCGGTCAACGACCATCTGGCTGGTCAGGGCGCCGCCCTGGCCGTCATAATTGACGGAGTAATCGATGGTGAAGTTGCCGGACTTCAGCTTGCCGGCATTGGCGGAGGCCAGCGTGATCTTGTAGCCGGAGCCGGAATTGCAGGTCTCGGTGACCGAACCGACCGTCTTGGCGGTTTCACCGGCCTTAAGGGCCAGCGACTGGTTCAGGTCCTGGACGGCGATGGTGCAGGACAGAGCGACATTGCCCTTCAGCTGGATCGTGCCGGACGCGTTCTGGGCCATGGCGGGGGCGGCGATGGCGGCGGCGAGAGCGGCGGCGGCGGCGGTCTTGGCGAAGAACTTGTTCATGTCGGTCTCCATCGGTTCGTCGGTGTGAGGCGTTGTCGCCTTCATGCCAACCGAGGATTGCAGGCGGGATGCCAAGTGGTGCCGCCTCCGGGAAGTTGAGGATTTCTGCGGCTTTGGGGTGTGTGTTTACCTTCCATTGACATAATGCATTCTGCAAAACTGCCTTATGCATGTTGCATATAGCAATTATCACTGCAAAATGACACGATACGCGCCGCCGGGGTGCAACCTAACCTTTGGGATAGAAAATGCCTCCCCAATAGTCGGGACCGCCCCTTAAAACGCATGGCTGCCCCCGATAGGTTACGGCGACATTCCGTCCGCCGGAGGGAATAAATTTCGATCCCCCACGATTTTTAGAATCCGCACAGATCAGATTGACAAAAAAAAGATTGCTACAGTCTTCATACTTCGCATTCCAGGACAATACAGGTTATTATCAACAGAAATTATCGTTAAGATTTTGTTAATTTAAATAGAGTAACTAAATTGCAACAATCGAAACTAAAATATTACTGCTCATTTTTTCCAAGCCATGCCCCTCATCTATACTAAAAATTCATAAGAATTTTGTTATATGCAGAAAACATTGAGAGCAATTATCATCCGCATGATTTGTCAATTCGACCTAAGCCATATAGAATTGGTTGGAGTTGAGCCACGGCACATACCTGCATATGCAAATCCTATTCATCAGCGCCGAAAAGGAACGCCAGTCATTCGGTCCGCCCGAGATACTGGCCGCCCATGGTATCGAACTGACCCAGGTCTTCCCGCATGACCTGCAAGGTGCCTTGTCTTCCCCTGGCATGATCGGTCGGCATTTCGATGCCGTTATCGTTGACCCCGATGCGTTGACCGGGGTGGAGTGGCTGCTCAACCTTCTCTCGACAACGGGGCGCGCCGCCCTGCTGCTCAGCCTGACGCGCAATGACGCCCGGCAGAACGAGGCCGTCCTACGCCGCCTGGGTGTCGACACAGTGCTGGTTTCAGATCAGTTGGACGCTGCCGGCCTGACGGCGGAAATCACACGTTTGCGTCAGCTTCACGCCCAGCAGACGCCGGCGGCCACCGTGGCGGACCATGCCCCCGATGCCTTGGTCGGCGTCGATGGCGACGGCACTATCCGCTTCTTCAATGCTGCTGCGGAACGTCTGTTCGGGCGGACAACGGACATGACGGTCGGCCAACCCCTGTCCCTGCTGCTCCCGCCCCGCTTCCGGGCGGCGCACGGTCCGATGGTAATGGGTTTTCGTGACGATCTCGATGCGGACACGCACATGGCGTGGCGGCGTGGTGTCTTTGCCCTGCATACTGACGGCCATGAGATACCTGTCGAAATATCCCTGTCACGCCTGGAAACAGTTGATGGACGGCTGATGCTGGCCGCCATCCGCGATATCAGCGACCGGTTAAATCAGGAGGCGGAATATTACCGTCTGGCCACGCATGATTCGCTGACCGGCCTGTTCAACCGCGCCAGCCTGTGGGACATCCTGCGCCGCGATATCGCGCGAACGCGCCGCAACGGTCAGGATATTGCCGTACTGCTGCTGGATGTGGATCGGTTCAAGCAGGTCAATGACACGCTGGGCCATCTGGCCGGTGACGAGGTGTTGAGTGCTGTCGCCACCCGCGTCGATGATGCGATGCGGGCCGGCGACGCCTGCTGCCGCTTTGGTGGGGAGGAATTTGTTGTCATCCTGCCCGACACGTCAGCAGACGGTGCCATGGTGGTCGCCGAACGGCTGCGCGCCCTGATCGCCGACACACCCATCATCACGCGGGGCGGCACCGTCCAATGCACCGTCAGTATCGGCGTCGCGGCCTTGTCCACCATAGAGGCCAAGGACGCTGAGGCCTTGCTGCACGCCGCCGACATGGCGATGCTGAACGCCAAGCGCGCCGGCCGCAACCGGGTGCATCAACACCAGATGGAAACGGCTTAGAGCGGTTTTCCATTGACTGGAAAACCGCTCTGGCGACCGAAGAGAACGAAAAACCAGAGCGTGTTTTCGGTCAGCAGAAGCACGCCTTAAGCCCGCCCGTAATGATCCTCAATGCGCAGGATGTCGTCAGGGCTGATCATCTCGCCCGTCTGCACCTCCACCAGGCACAGGTCGGTGTCACCGTCATTTTCCAGACGGTGGGGAACGCCGGCGGGGATGAAGACGCTCTCATTCACCCGCACGATGCGCCGTTCCTCGCCCAGCGTCACCTTGGCCTCCCCCTGCACCACGACCCAGTGCTCGGCGCGGTGTTCATGCTTTTGCAAGGAGATTTTGTGGCCGGGCCGGATGGTCAGGCGCAGCACCTGGAAGCCGGGGGCGGCATGCACCAGATGCGAATAGCCCCAGGGGCGATAGGTGCGGCGATGATCCAGCCGTTCGGTTCGCCCCTCCGCCTTCAACCGGTCCACGACCGCCTTCACATCCTGCACGCGGGCGCGGTCGGCCACCAGGACGGCATCGTCGGTGGTAATGACCACCAGATCCTTGACGCCAACCAACGCCGTCAGCCCGACCTCGCCACGCACCAGATTGTTGCTGGCATCGACCAGGATGGCATCGCCCAGCACGGCATTGCCGCCCGCATCCTTCTCCGCGATATCCCATAAGGCACTCCACGCCCCCACATCGGTCCAGCCGATATCGCAGGGCACGATGGCCGCACTGTCCGTTTTCTCCATCACCGCGAAATCGATGGAGATATTGGGGGCCTTGGCAAAGGCGTCAGGGTCAAGGCGCAGGAAATCCAGGTCCACGCGCGCCGCTGCGATGGCCGCATCGGCGGCGGTCAGGGCATCCGGGGCATGGCGTTCCAGCTCGGCCACGAACTTGTCGGCGCGGAACAGGAACATGCCGCTGTTCCACAGGTGCCGCCCGCCGGCCAGATAGGCCTGCGCCACCTCCAGCTTCGGCTTCTCCGCGAACTGCTTCACGGCAAAGGCACCATCGGCACCCGGCACGCCGTCGCCCTTCTCGATATAGCCATAACCGGTTTCGGGGCTGGTCGGCTGAATGCCGAAGGTCACCAGCTTGCCCTGCGCTGCCGCAACGGCACCCGTTGCCACCGCCGCGCGAAAGGCATCGGGTGCCAGGATGGCGTGATCGGCGGGCAGCAGCAGGACCAGGGCCTGCGGATCGCGCCGTGCCGCCAGACGCGCCGCCACGGCTGCCGCCGGTGCCGTATTGCGCCCGAACGGTTCCAGAACCAGTTCGGTGGGGCGAATGCCCACTTCCTGCAACTGCTCGGCAATGGCGAAGCGATGTTCCTGATTGCAGATGACGATGGGGTCGGCAAAGCCGAAATCCCGGCCCACGCGCAGGGCGGTTTCCTGGATCATGGTCCGGTCGCCGCACAGGTTCAAAAGCTGCTTGGGAAACCGTTCGCGCGATACCGGCCACAGGCGGGAACCCGATCCGCCGGACAGAAGAACGGGAATGATGGTGGCAATGCTGTCGGTCATCTCTACACGCGGAATATCATTCGGGAAAACCAGGCGTCAGGCACCACGCATCCAGGCTCCGCAGCCCTGACCCATGGTGATTGCGCGGCAACGCCCTTTCAGCGGCTGGCGATGGCCAGAACGCCTTCGACAGCCCGGCCGCCCTCATAACGCAGCACCATGGGCATCAGTTCCAGAACCTTCAGCCCCGCTGCATTCAGGCTTTCCTGCAAATGGGCCGGATCATGGGCGTAACGCCCGCTTTCCTGCAAAATATAGGGCTTACCGCCCGACATCGTCTCCGCCGACACGATCCACAGCCCGCCGGGCCGCAGGGATGCCGCCACCTGCTGGAACAGGTCCCCGACCTCCCCGAAATAGCACAGCACGTCCCCCGCCACGATCACGTCGAAGCTGGCGGGTCGCGCCATCAGATAGGCACCCAGTTCCGCCTGATCCAGCGAAGAGTACAAGCCCCGGCGCAGCGCCTGCTGCAACATGGACAGCGACAGGTCGACACCCGTCAGGCTCTTGGCATAGGCGGCCAGGTGCGGGGCGGCCAGACCCGTGCCGCACCCGGCATCCAGAATATCCTTGTCGCCCTTGCCCGGCCCCAGATGGCGCAGCAGGGCCTCGCCCAGTGCCTCCGGCACGGCATAGCCCAAGGCACCGATCATTTCGTCAAACCGCTTGGCCGACGCATCGAAGGTCTGGGACAGGTAGGCGTCGCTGGCCCGGGCCGGGGGCGGTGTCTCACCCAACGCTGCCAGCGTATGCTGATACTGCGCCGTCTCCCCGGCGACCTCGCGCCAGCTTTCCAGCAGGACCTTCAGCGTCGCCTCATCCCCCGTGCGGCGCAGATTGGCGGCCACGGACCCCAGTTCCACCTGGGCCGGCGTGCTGTCGGGTGCCAGCTTCAGCGCCTTCAGCGCGGCATCGGCCGCCATGTCCAGCCGCCCAACCCCGCGCCAAGCCAGCGAGATATTGATATGCAGGGATGAACTGTCAGGGTCCATAGCCAGCGCCTGCCCGAAACAGGCAATGGCCTCATCATAATACCCGGCCTCGGCCAGGGTCAGGCCCAGGTTGGAATGGGTGATGGTCAGGTCGGGACGCAGACGGAGCGCCAGACGGAACTGCTCAATCGCCTCGTCCTGGCGACCAAGGCGGCGTAGGGCCAAGCCCAGATTACTGGCGGCTTCGGCATAGTCGGGCCGGGCCTTCAGGGCATTACCATAATGCTCCGCCGCGATCTCGATATGGCCGGCATCAAAGAACAGGGTGCCCAGATTGTAATAGGCCTCGGCGAACATCGGTTCCCGTTCCAGCGTGTTCAGGTAATGGTTGGCCGCGTCATGCGGCCGCCCCTGCGCCTGCGCCACGGCCCCCTGGTTGAAATGATAGATTGGATTGTCCGGCTCCAGCGCGGCTGCCGCCGCATAGGCCTGGGCGGCCCCGTCATAATCCTCCAGCGTTTCCAGGGCGACCCCCAGGTCAGCGCGCAGCGTCGCGTCACCCGGATCATCCAGGATGGCCTCGCGCAGCAGGCCCACAGCCTCGGCATGATTACCGGCATCCATCGCCATGCGGCCCATGTCCGCCGGGCCACCCACGCCAATGGAGATGTCACTCATGCCCTGTTCCTTCCTGACCGCCGCTTTCGGGGCGCTGCTTTTGCCCCGTCTTTTCCGGCGCACAGGATAACGGCTTGGAATCGCAAAGGATAGGGGTCCTTCGCGGGCCTGCCCATAAAGGTTAAGGGCGGATGGTCAGCACTTGCCGAAAAACGGCTTGCGCCGTTCCACGAAGGCGGTGATGCCCTCGGCGAATTCGGGGCTATCGATGGCCGACAGGAAGGTTTCCCGCTCCGCCGCCAGCTGCTGCTGGAAATTATGTTCCAGCGACAGGTACAGCAGCCGCTTGGTCCGCCCCGACGCCAGGGCCGCCCCACCCGCCAGCTTCCGCGCCACGCAGCGCGTCTCCTCGGCCAGCATCGGGGCCGGGCAGATGCGGTTGACAATGCCCAGTTCCAGCGCCTCCAGCGCCGTCAGCCGCCGGTCCAGCAGCGCCAGTTCTGCGGCGCGGCGTGATCCGACAAGGCGCGGCAGAGCATGGGTGGCGCCCGCCTCCGGCGTGGTGCCCAGCGGGCCATAAGCCATCTGGAAAATCGCACGGTCCGACGCCACCACCAGATCACAGGCCAGCGTGATGCCGATACCGGGCCCGGCGGCGGTGCCATGGATGCCGGCGATCACCGGCTTTTCCATGCGGCGCAGCGCCGTGACGGCCTGATGGGTGAAATCGATCAACCGGGCAATATGGTCGCGCCGTTCGGCGGCGGTGGCCGACAGCAGCTTGTGAAAAGCGTGGATATCGCCGCCCGACATGAAGCTGGTGCCCCGCCCTGTCAGGACCAGGACCCGCACCTTGGGATCATTGGCGGCGGCGGTCGCGGCCTCGGCAAAGGCGGCGGCCATGTCCAGGTTCAGCGCGTTCAGGCAGTTGGGCCGGTTGAAGGTGATCTCCGCCACCCCCTCCGCGCCATGGCGGGTATAAAGCAGGCAATCGCTGGTGGTCACGGTGCTCATGGCGCCTCTCCCCTTTGCCGGCGGCCCCGTCCGGGCCTTTCGGGCAAAGAGTATCAGAGGTTTTGCGAGATGAGGGAGCGGAAAGGTAATGACCTTTCGGCCACTACCGGATCAAACCGTCGGTCAAGTCCTTGACCGACGGTACGGCGGCGACTGCCGCCGCGCGGCCCATGCCGCGTAAGCCAAGCCGCCGGATGGCGGCACCCGGCGCTTGAGGGCGCGTGAAATCACTCCAAAATCAACGCCACCTGCCCCGTGAAGGGGCTGATCGCTATATGCCGGAACCGGATGCCGGTACGTGCCGCGAACTCGCCAAAGGCCTTGAATTCATGCTCGGCCCAGGTGCGGTTGCCGATGAACTCATCAAAAACCAGCACCGATCCCGGCACCAGCCGGGACTCCAGTTCGCGCAGGACGGTCACAGTGGAACTGTAAATATCACAGTCGATATTGACGAAGCGCACCGGTCCCGGATGCGCTGCCAGGAACCCCGGCAGCACCTCATCGAACCAGCCCTTATGCAGGCTGACATTGTCCGGCATGGCGGGCAGCGGGACGGCATCGCCATCACCCAGGCTGAAGGTCCCCGCCATCTCATTGCCCCAGCCTTCGGGCAGGCCTTCGAAACTGTCGAACCCATGCACATGCTGCCCGGCAGCCGCCGCGATATGGCGCAGTGATGTCCCCCGCCGCACCCCAAATTCCAGCACCAGCCCCGGCACCTGGGCTTGCGACAGGGCAAAGCGCAGAACCTCCGCCGACACCCCGAATATCCGGCAATCCGGGGCCATATGCGCCATCAGGGCGCGGGCACCGTCCAGGATGGGCGACGGGGCCGCCCCCGCAGCATCCCCGCCCGTCAGCACCTCATAGGCCGCCAGGAAGCCCGCATATTTGCGGTTCGCCCCCGGACTGGTCACCGCCCGGCGCAGCCGTTCCTTCGCCGGCTCCAGCCCCTGATCGCCGATCAGACAGGCATGGCTGGCGAACCAGGCCGCCCCATGGCCCGGATCTTCCGCCACGATCACATCGAAATCGGCCAGCGCGCCGGCGGGATCGCCCAGATAATGGCGCGACAGGGCGCGGTGATAGCGCACACCCTTGTTCAACCGCCCCCCTGCCGCCTCGGCATCGACCAGCGCGATGGCCTCTTCATACCGCGCATCCCGGCGCAGGGCATTGGCCAGCATCTCCGTGACCCGCAAGTCTGTCGGGTCGCCTTCATGCATCGCCGCCAGGATTGGGACCGCCGCATGCATCATGCCCAGCCCGTTCAGCGCACGGGCCAGATCAAAGCGCATACCCGGATCGTCGGGACGCTCCGCCAGGGCGGCGCGCAGCAGCGGCAATGCCCGCCCATGCTCATTCATCCCGATCAGGGCACGGGCCAGCAGTCCCATGCCCGCACCATCCGCCGGCTCCCCACCCTCGGTCAGCACCCGCCGCGCCACACGGAACCGCCCCGCCTGCAAAAGCTGGTCGGCCTGCGCCAGGATGTCGGGCGGGGTCTGCATGGGGCGCTTCCGGTCTGTCTCTCGCCGTTTCTGGTAAAGGCTACGGGCACGGAATGCAATGTCACGCGCCAACAGCTATACTCCGCCGAAAATTTGTGATTAAAAAATGACAAAACCCAATTGACGAAGTGGGGAATTAAATTCAATATCCCAATCGGTGGTGTTGAACCCATCCGCGGGCATTTGACCTGACAGCTTGCGCCGCGTCACCAAACGCTAAAGCGCCACGAAGCCTCGTGGTGTCCTGAACCTTGAAGGAGACACCCGATGACCTGCTGTTGTCCCTGACACGACAGACACCGGCCACGGCATCCCTTACGCCGTAAGGCCCTGATCACGCAAATGAAACCAAGGCAGGAACCGGCGCTTTTGAGCGACCGGCGCGGGGTCCTTATGCCCCGCATAATCCGGCCACAGAAAACAGATCCATGAAGGGAAATCCCATGTCCTCCTTCCGTTCCAAGACCGCCGCCCTGCTGCTGACGGGTGCCGCCCTGACCGCGCTGGCCCTGCCCGCCACCGCGCAGTCAACGTCTGAGGTTGAGGCCCTGCGCGCCCAGGTACAGTCGCTGCTGGCCCGCATCGAAAAGCTGGAAAAGGCCCCCAGCACGCCCGCCGGCCCGCCCTCCAGCAAGGACGCCCCTCTGGTCGCCGCCGATGCCTTCAAGGCGCCGCAGGTGGTGCAGTCGGGCAATGGCAAGGTGAAGCTGACCCTGTCGGGGCAGATTGGCCGCGCCCTGATCGTGGCCGATGACGGTTTCGATAGCGACGCCATCCATGGCGACAACGCCACGGCGTCGTCGCGCCTGCGTCTGTCCAGCCAGGCCAAGCTGGACGATAACTGGACCGCCGGCACCGATATCGAGCTGGAAACCTCGTCGGCCTCCACCCGCAATACCGGCTTCGGCACCGACAGCGGCGCCTTCTCGGTGAATGAGCGCAAGGTGGAATTCTGGGTGCAGCACAAGAGCTTCGGTCGTCTCTGGGTGGGTCAGGGTGACACTGCCACCAACCAGACCTCTGAGACGGACCTGTCGGGCACGTCCGCCCTGATCAGCCATTCCGACATCGGCGCCACCTTCGGCGGCATCGCCTTCCGTAATAGGGCAACGCGCACTGCCGGCCCGACCATCAACAACGCCTTTAATAACTTCGACGGTATGCACCGCGAGGATCGGGTGCGGTACGATACGCCCAGCTTCGGCGGCGGCTTCCAGCTGTCGACCAGCGTGACGGAGGGTGGGGCCACCGATGGTGCCGTGCGCTACAACAGCAAGATCGGCGATACCGAGGTGACCGCCGCCATCGCCTATACCGATAATGACAGCCGCACCGGTTTCGACACGCAGACCAACGGCTCCATCTCGGTGAAGTTCGCCAGCGGCTTCAACGTCACCGCCGCCGCCGGCACGCGCGACCTTGGCCCCCGCGACAGCGATTTCTGGTACGGCAAGGTCGGTTACATCGCCAAGCTGACCAGCATCGGCAACAGCGCCTTCGTGGTGGATTATTTCAGCCAGGAGGATTTCGCGGTGGCGGGTGCGGATGCCAAGGCCTGGTCGGTTGGCTATGTCCAGACCGTCGATGCCTTCGCATCTGACTTCTATATCAGCTTCCGCAACCACAGCTACGACACCCGCACCGCCGACTTCAAGGACGTGTACGGCGTGATCACCGGGGCGCGCGTGCGCTTCTGATGATCCGTCTGGGTGCGGGAATGTTGTCCCCAATCATCGTTCCCGCACCCGCCTTTCCCTACCCCCCACCCGGAGACAGGCCATGACCGGCACAATCCTGCCCATCGCCCCCGTTCCCCATCGCGCGGCGTCCCTGTGTCTGGTTCCGGAAAAGCCGGGCTTCACGGTCGGCCCCGACCTGTCGCCGGAAGTCGCCGAAGTGGTCCGCATCATCGCGGGTAGTGCCACGGGCGCTGGCGATCTTGCGGAAACCCGCCGCATCTTCACCCGCGTGCGCCGCGCCCTGGGGCCAGAGGCACCGGATATCGCCTCGGTGCGCGAAGAAACCATCATCGGCCCCGGTGGCCCGCTGCGCCTGCGCCTTTACCGCCCCTCCTTTGGCTTCCGGCCTTTGCCGGCCCTGTTGTTCTTCCATGGCGGCGGCTGGACATTGGGCGATCTGGACAGCCATGACACGCTCTGCCGGCAACTGGCGGTCGCCACGGGCCATGCCATCGTGGCCGTGGATTACCGGCTGGCACCCGAACATCCCTGGCCCGCCGCCATTGAGGATGGCTGGGCAGCGCTCCGCTGGCTGGCGGCTTACGCGCCCCTGCTGGCCATCGATCCGCTTGCCATCGGCGTGGCGGGCGACAGTGCGGGCGGCAATATCGCCGCCGTTCTGGCCCTGAAGGCACGCGATGCCGGCGGGCCGATCCTGAAGACCCAGGTGCTGATCTATCCCGCCGTCGATCTGGCCGCCGGCCTGCCCAGCCATTTCACCCGCGCCGACGGTTACCTGCTGACGCGTCAGGCCTATGTCGCCTATGTCCGCAACTATCTGGCGGGCCAGGAGGTGGAGGGCGACTGGCAGGTCTCGCCCCTGCGCGCCGACCGTCTGGATGGCCTGCCGCCCACGGTGATCATCACGGCGGGCTTTGATCCGCTGCTGGATGAAGGCCGGGCCTATGCCGGCCGGCTGGCCGCCGCCGGGGTGCCGGTGCTGCACCGGCTCTATCCCGACATGGTGCATGGTTTCATCACCATGGGCGGTCGCCTGCCCGCCGCCAACCGCGCCATCGCCGATATCGGGCGGGCCCTGGCGTCTTACGACATCTATGCTTTCAGCGATGGGGGTGGGATTTAGCAATTTCCATGCGTGGCGTCAGGCTTCGACGGCATAAAACGCCTTTGTCCGCCGCCTGCCCGCTGTCCTCTTGACGGCAGGGCGGGCGTCGGCATTTTCGGGGGTTCCGACAGTGACGGGGAACCCCATGCCGACGCGCGCCGAGATTGAGGCCCTGGACCGTAACGACCCGCTTTCCGGGTTCCGGGAAGAATTCACCCTGCCGCCGGGGGTGATCTATCTGAACGGCAACTCGCTGGGTCCGATGCCGACCAAGGCGGCACAGCGCGCGGCAGAGGCGGCGACGCAGGAATGGGGCGTCGGCCTGATCCGGTCCTGGAACAGTGCCGGGTGGTTCGCCGCCCCTTACAAGCTGGGCGACAGGCTGGCCCAACTGCTTGGGGCGGACGCCGGGGAGGTCGTGGTGACCGACGCCACCGGCGTGAACCAGTTCAAGGCCGTGGCCGCCGCCTGCGCCCTGCGTCCCGACCGGCGCGTCATTGTGATGGAAGGCAGCAACTTCCCCACCAATAATTACATGGTGCAGGGTCTGGCCGCCTTCCTGGGCCAGGGCCATGACATCCGCTTTGTGGAAAAGGATGGCATCCTGGATGCCATTACCGACGATGTCGCCGTCGTCGCCCTGACCCATGTCCATTACAAGAGTGCCCATATCCTGGACATGGCCGCCATCACGGAAAAGGCCCATGCCGCCGGTGCCCTGACCGTCTGGGACCTGTGCCATTCCGCCGGGGCCATTCCGGTAGACCTGAACGCGGCCAAGGCCGATTTTGCGGTCGGCTGCACCTACAAATACCTGAATGGCGGGCCGGGTAGCCCGGCCTTCATCTTCGCGGCAAAGCGTCATCATACGGCCATGCAACAGCCCTTGTCCGGCTGGTGGGGCCACGCCGCCCCCTTCGCTTTTGGCCGTGATTACCGCCCCGCCGATGGCATCGGGCGTATGTTGACCGGTACGCAGGGCATCCTCTCCATGCAGGCCGCTGAACCCGGCATCGATCTGGCCGTGCGCGCTGACAAGCATCTGGCCTGGGCCAAGGCCCGCACCATGGGCGACCTGTTCATCGCCCTGGTGGAGGAAAGGCTGGGTGCGGACACCTTCCGCCTGGACAGCCCGCGCGACGGGCATCAACGCGGCGGCCATGTGGCGCTCGCCCATCCCCAGGGCTATCCCATCATGAAAGCTCTGATCGAGGCCGGCGTGATCGGCGATTTCCGCGCGCCTGACACCCTGCGCTTCGGCTTCTCCCCGCTCTATCTGCGCTACGCGGATGTGGCCGATGCCGTCGATATCCTGGCCGATATCATGGCGCGCGGCGTCTGGCGGGAGGAACGGTTCCAGGCAAAGGACGCCGTAACCTGAACATGCGCCCCACCGCGCCATAAGCCAGATAACACGTTTCGCGTGTGCACACTCATTGCCCGATCCCGTCTTTACCGCTATCAGTTATACCCACAAGGGCTTAACACCGGGGGGATGTCATGTCGCGGATCTGGCTGTGGCGGGCGTGTGTGGTGGGGGTGGCTTTGGCGCTGCCCGTGGCAGGGGCCATGGCGCAGGTGGATGCCGGCGGGGCGGCCACGGGCGCACAGAGCGTGCCGGCGGTCGCCACCATGGCGGGCGGCAGCAATATCTATGACGCCTCCGTTGCGGCGCTGACCAAACTGGCCATGATCGCGGTCATCCTGGAACAGGCACTGGCCCTGATCTTCGACTGGAAGCCGTTCCGGGAGACCTTCGACCGCTCAGCGGTGAAGCCCATCGTCAGCTTCCTGTTCGCCGGTGCCATCGTGCATGAATTCGGCTTGGACGTGGTGGCGACCCTGATCAAGGCCTATGGCGGCGATCAGGAAGGTATCGGCATCGTGTCGAAGCTGGTGACAGCTCTGGTCCTGGCCGGCGGCAGCGGCGGCATCAACCGCATCCTGCAGCGTATGGGCGTTCGCAGCAATCTGAACTTCAAGGACGAAAACGCGCCGCCGCCCACCACCGCCTTCGTGGCCGTGGTGCCCATGCCGAAATCGGCCAAGAGCGACATTGCCTGCGTCACCGTCGTCGGCATCGACAGCGCGGGCACCAGCCATTCATTGGGCACCGTCGCCGGCCCCAGCGTGGGCCGCGACCCCACCGGCTGGCGTGCATTCTTCCTACAGGAAAAAGGCCGCTTTCCGACAGAGGGTGGCTTCGCCCTGACGCCCGGCCAATGGTCCATCCGCCTGGACGCCACCGACGGCAGCGGCACCGTGAGCAGCAGCAGCCTCTGGGGTCCCTATCAATTGGATGCTGGCGCGCAGATCGACCTGACGATCAAGGTGTGACACAGCCGTCCGCTCCCTGTCCGTTTCCGGCCTTGCACCCACATCATGCTTCCGCTCCAATGCCGGAAACAAAACGGGTAGGGAACAAAAATGAACTCTTGCGACTGCAACCGGCGGGGCTTCTTCGGGCATGCTTTCGGTTGCGGGGCCTGGGTTGCAGTGGCGCTGGCCGCTGGCACGACCCAGGCCCGGCAGGCGCAGGCCCGCACCCTGGCCGACCCCGTCACCACCACCCCCTTCGCGCGCATTGAGAAGATCGCCGACGGTGTCTGGGCCGTGGTCAGCACACCGTTTACCGCCGATGGCGGACGCGGCGACCGCACCACCCTGTCCAATGGCGGCATCATCGCGGGTCGCGATGCGGTACTGGTGGTGGAAGGTTTCTTCACCCCCGCCGGTGGCCAATGGCTATCGGATCAGGCGCTGGCCCTGACCGGCCGCCGCCCTACCCATGTCGTCGCCACCCATTACCATCTGGACCATGTCGGCGGTCTGGCCGGCTTCCGGCAGGGGGCCGACGGGCCGGAACTGCTGATGACGGCGCGCACCGGGGCGCTGTCCGCCGAACGCAACGCGCTGGCCAAACCCACAGACGGCAGCCCCTTCCCCAAGGCCCCGCCCATCCTGCTGCCCACCCTGATCCTACCGGAGGGCGAGGCAAAGCTGGACCTGGGCGGGCGTACCGTGCGCCTAATCGCCCGCACCGGCCACACCGACAGCGATGTGACGATGGAACTGGATGACCCGCGCGTGATTTTCGGCGGCGACCTGCTGTGGAACGGTATCTTCCCCAACTATGTCGATGCCGATCCGCTGAAGCTCTCCAGTGCCGTCACGGCCCTGTTGTCCGACCGCACCGCCACCATCGTGCCCGGCCACGGCCCCCTGGCTAATGCCGCCGACCTGTCGGGTTACAAGGGTGTGCTGGACGCGGTGGAGGCGGCGGCGCGCCGCGCCCATGCCGCCGGTCTGCCGTTGGAGGATGCCGCCAAAGCCTTCACCCTGCCGGCCAGCCTGGGGGCCTGGACCCTGTTCAATCCCGGCTTCTACACCAACGCCTTCAAGGCCTGGTACCGCGTGCTGGGATAGAGCAGTTTTCGGCTACCCGAAAACTGCTCCGGCGGCGACTGCCGCCGCGCCGCACATGCGGCGTGAAGCCAAGCCGCGGATGCGGCGCCGGCGCTTGAGGAATTGAAAGCGAGAGCGTGTTTCCGGTTACCGGAAATACGCTCTACAGACGGGCCGAACCGCGCTACACTCCATCCAAACAAGTGTTTGAATATGGGAGGGTGCGATGACGCAGAACATGGCGATTGCCGGGGCCGGTGGTGCGGGTGCGACGGCAAAGGATGAGGCCTCGATCCGCCGCGACTTGGCAGCGGCCTATCGGCTGACGGCGCTTTATGGCTGGGATGATCTGGTCTTCACCCATATCTCCGCCCGCCTGCCCGGCCCCGATCATCACTTCCTGATCAACCCTTACGGCATGCTGTTTGAGGAGATTACCGCCTCCTCCCTGGTGCGCGTCGATATGCATGGCAACAAGCTGGATGACAGCCCCTATCCCGTGAACCCGGCCGGTTTCACCATCCATTCGGCGGTGCATGAGGTGCGGGACGATGCCGGCTGCGTCATGCATCTGCACACACCCGACGGCACCGCCGTCGCCACCCTGGCCGAAGGGTTGCTGCCTTTGAACCAGACCGCACAGCTGGTCCTGGCCGACCTTGCCTATCATGATTATGAAGGCGTCGCCCTGGACCATGCCGAAAAGCCGCGCCTGCAGACGGACCTGGGCACCAAATCCACCATGCTGCTGCGCAATCACGGCACCCTGACGGTGGGCGCGACAGTGGCGGAGGCCTTTACCCGCATGTATTTCCTGGAACGGGCCTGCACCATGCAGGTGCGCACCCTGTCCATGGCCGGGCGCGTCCTGTACGACACCGAACCCGGCGTCATCGACAAGAACATGGCGCTGGGCCGCATGGCCGTGGCGCCTGCCGCCAACCACCTGATCTGGCCGGCGCTGCTGCGCAAGCTGGACCGGGTGTCGCCGGGGTATCGTGAGTGACGGGGCTTACCCTCGCCCCTCACCATCCCTTGTCGGCCACATCCTCCACATAGACCAGCGCCCGCCCCTCGGCCAGCAGCACCCCGTCCGGCCCGTGACAGGTTGTCTCCAGATCGACCAGATGCTTATCTGCCCGGATGCGCGTCACGGCCACCCGCGCCGTCAGCTCCCCGCCCAGCGGCACCGGATTCAGGAACCGCGTCTGCTGCTTCAGGTAATTGGTCCCCGGCCCCGGCACCTTGACCCCCAACAGGTAGGAGAACAAGGCCCCGACCAGCGGTTCCGGCACCTCCCCCTCGGGCATTTCCGCCCCGCCCAGCGCCCGGTAATCGGCCACATCCTGCACCGTGAAGGCGCGTTTCACGATGGCTTCATCGCCCAGCCGGATCATGCTGCCGCTCCCATCCCAAACACACCTTCGCAGGTGACGACACCATCCGCCACCCGTTCGGCCTTCACGGCCACTTGGGTCACACCCTCCACCTCCTCCGTCACCTCGGCGGTAAAGCGCATGGCCTCCCCGGTGTAGGTGGGGGCCGGAAAGCGCACATCCTTGGACAATTGCCGCGCACCCGGCCGCACTTGCCCCGCCAGTCCGCGCAGGATGGAACACAGGAACAAGCCATGCGCCACCGTCCGCCCGAACCGGGTGCGGGAGGAGAAATCGGGATCGACATGGATGGGATTGTCATCACCCGACAGGCGGGCGAACAGGTCGAACTCCGCCTGTGTCAGGCTGCGGTCGATGCTGATACGGTCAAGCAACGGGGGCATGGAACCTCGATCAATGCTGGAGACGATGTTTCTGCACCTTCCCCGCCGCCGTGCGGGGGAAGTCGGTGACCGCGACAAAACTCTTAGGCACCTTAAAGGGCGCCAGCCTTTCGCGGCAGAAAAGGGTCAGTTCATCCGCCGGCGGCAATGTCTGACCGGGACGGGGCAGGATATGGGCGCGTCCCACTTCCCCCCATTTCTCATCCGGCACGCCCACGACGGCGGCCTCCAGGATGGCGGGGTGCTGCGACAGCACATTCTCCACCTCCGCCGGATAGACATTCTCCCCGCCGGAAATGAACATCTCCTTGATGCGCCCCACGATGTAATAGAACCCGTCCGCGTCACACCGGGCGAGGTCCCCCGATTTCAGCCAGCCATCTGCGGAGAAAGCGGCTTCGGTGGCATCCGGGCGGTTCCAGTATCCGGGCGTGATCCCCGGCCCGCCGAACCACAGTTCGCCTGCCTCACCCGGCCTCACATCCACCCCGTCCGGGCCCACGATGCGCACGC
The DNA here is from genome assembly GCF_059489915.1 of Niveispirillum sp. CC-CTL257. Taxonomy (NCBI): domain Bacteria; kingdom Pseudomonadati; phylum Pseudomonadota; class Alphaproteobacteria; order Rhodospirillales; family Azospirillaceae; genus Niveispirillum; species Niveispirillum sp. CC-CTL257. The sequence continues at coordinate 829,237 of NZ_JCAJXE010000004.1, read as the reverse complement.
CGGCCAGGACCTGCGGCTTGCCCACCGACCCGATCTTTTCGGCCACCCGATTGGGGTCCATGATGAAGGCGGTGGGGCCCGTCTCCGTCATGCCCATGCCGTTGCATACGCGCACCCCGCGTTCCAGGAAGCGCTGCACCAGCTGATCCGACAGCGGCGCCCCGCCACAGCCCCAGGACCGCAGCCTTGTCAGATCGACCGAGGCGAATCGCGGATGCAGCGACAGCATCTGATAGATGGCGGGCACGCCGAAAATCGCGTCCACCCGTCCCGCCGCCACTAGGTCCAGCATCACATCGACATCGAACCCCGGCATGATCAGCACCCGCCCGCCGATGATGAGCGTCGGCAGCGTGTGCAGATTGATGCCCGCCGTGTGGAAAAGCGGCAGGAAATTCAGGGTCGTATCGCGCGAGGTCAGGCCGATGGGCTGCGAGATGTTGATATAGTTCACCATGGCCATGGTGAAGGTATAGATCACGGCCTTCGGCTTGCCCGTCGTGCCCGACGTGTAGAGCAGATACCAGATGCCATCCGCCGGCCAGAGACGCCGCCCTTGATGGATCGCCGTCCCATCCCGCCGCTCCGTATAATCCGTATCCAGCCCGACCAGGGCCGGCACCTCGGCGGACAGCTCCGCCGCCACACCCGCATCCTCATCGCCAAAGAACAGGACGCGCGGGCTGCTGTCGGCCAGCAGGGGCCGGATTTCCGCCGCCGGCATGCGCCAGTTCAGCGGCACCAGGATGGCCCCCATCTTGGCGCAGGCAAACAGCAGCTCGAAAAACTCAATCCGGTTGCGGCACAGGATGGCGACGCGGTCGCCCTCACCCACGCCCAAGGACAGCAGCAGCCCCGCCGCCCGCGCCGCGCGTTCATCCAGGCCGGCATAGGTGACGGTGCGGCCCGTCGCCACCTCCTCCATGGCGATGTCACTGCCGGCCAGTTCGGCCCGCTTGACGGTAACGTCGAAGATACAGGGGATCATGCACCACCTCCGCCACGCGCCAGGGGCGACAGGCCGAAGGTGATCAGCTCTGCCGCCGCGTCGGCCACTTCCTTGGCTGTCTTGTCGCTGCTCCAGACCGCATAGCGCATGCCCAGGAACACGCTCATCCCGATCAAGGCCCAGGCGCGCTCCTCCTCATGCCCCGGCCGGATCTCGCCCTTTTCGGCGGCCTGGGCCAGGTTGCGGGTATAGGCGGCGGCGAAGACCTTGTAATAATTCAGATACGCATCCTCGGCGACGAACTGCGCCTCCATGACGATGCGGTACAAATCCTTGTGTTCGCGCACAAACTCGATGAACGCTTCCAGGCCCAGCCGTTCCGCCGTCAGACGGTCGACATTGCCGGGCACACGCTCGGCAATGTGCTGGCGCGTCAGGTGGCCCATATCATCGACCAGGGCGCGGAACACCTGCTCCTTGCTGTCGAAGTATGTGTAGAAGGTGCCCAGCGCCGCGCCGGCCCGCTGCGTGATGCCGCTGATCGACGCGTCGTGATACCCGCGTTCCCCGAACTCCGCCGCCGCCGCGTCCAGCAGCTTGCGCAGCGTCCGCTTGCCTCTTTCGGTGCGCGGGGCCTTGGACGTTGCCGTCTCTTCGCCGCCCATGATTTCCTCCCTGGCTGCAACTTGAATATTGACTCAGGTTTCGATTTGCCGCAAGCATGGGGACAAGCCGGACGGAAGATCGATCAACCGATCTCCATCAACCCCAGCCTTCCACGACCAGTGTAATCGGTCCAGGGCGGGATAACGAACATCGGCACGGGATGGAAGCTTCAAGAGGGGGTAGACCGGCGCATGCCGTATCTGGTCACCAGCGATCAGGCGAAAATCGCCTATGATGATGTGGGGCACGGGCGGCCGCTGCTGCTGGTCCACGGCTGGGCCACGCATGCTGGTTTCTTCCGCCCGCAGGTCGAAGGCCTGTCGCAAAGCTTCCGTATCATCAGCGTCGATCTGCGCGGCCATGGCCGCTCGCGGGCGGCGGATGGTGACCTCTCCATCGATCTTCTGGCCCGCGACATCGTGGAACTGGCCGACCATCTGGACCTGAACGACCTGCTCGTCGTGGGCTGGTCGATGGGGGCCATGGTGCTATGGCGCGCCCTGCTGGATGGTCTGGCCGCCCGCGTGGCCGGCATGATCTCTATCGACATGGCCCCCCGCGTCATCAATGGCGATGGCTGGGATCTGGGCCTTCGCGGCAGCTCGGCAGCGAAATCGGCACGGCAGAGCCAAGCCGCCATGGTCGCCAACTGGGCCGCTGTCGGCCCCCGCGTTGCGGCCCGCATCTTCGCCGAAGGGCTGGATGTGGAACAGGCCATCCTGCGCCGCTGGGCAGAGACGGAGGTGGCGGACAGCGACCCCGTATCCATGGCCCGGCTCTGGACCTCGCTGACGGCCCAGGATTTCCGCCCCCTGCTGCCCGGCATTTCCGTGCCCGTCCTGGTGACGCATGGGAAACTGTCGCGGCTCTATTCCCAGGATACGGCCCAGGCGCTGGCATCGCTGCTGGCCCATGCCGTCACCATCGGCTTCGACCGGTCGGGCCATGCCCCGCATCTGGAAGAACCCGACCTGTTCAACAGCACGCTGACCCGTTTCGCCGCCACCCTGCCCCCGGCGGGTGGTGCGGAAGCAACCGGTGCCGGGCGGGATGAACCCGCCGGCGCTCAATGAGAATGAAAGGGAGAACCATGAAGTCCTCGTTCGGTAAATCCTCCATCACCGCCCTGCTCTGTGCCGGCACCGCACTGACCAGCTTGGCGGCCCTGCCCGCCCTGGCCCAGCAGGCCCCGGCCCAGGAAACGGCCAGCGAAAGCATCCTGGGTGAGATCGTTGTGACGGCCCGCCGTCGCGCGGAAAGCCTGCAGGACGTGCCCGTCTCCATCTCGGCCTTTACCGCCGAACAGCTGGAAAATGCCGGTACGCCCGACATCACCTCGCTGACCAAGACCACGCCGAACCTGACCATGCAGGTGGCGCGCGGTTCCAACTCCACCCTGATCGCCTTCATCCGCGGCGTGGGTCAGCAGGACCCGCTGTGGGGCTTTGAGCCGGGCGTGGGTCTTTATGTCGACGACGTCTATGTGGCCCGCCCGCAGGGTGCGGTGCTGGACATTTTCGACATTGAACGGATTGAAGTGCTGCGCGGTCCGCAGGGCACGCTTTATGGCCGCAACACCATCGGCGGTGCGGTCAAGTATGTGACCAAGAAGATTGATGACGAACCGCACATGAAGGCCAAGGTGCAGGTCGGCTCCTACAAGCAGACCGACCTGATCCTGTCTGGCTCTGCCCCCGTGACGGAGACTGTGGGCGTGTCGGGTGCGGTGGCCCTCTATCGCCGTGACGGCTTCGGCAAGAACCTGACCACGGGTCAGGAACATTACGACAAGGACGTGTCCGCCGGCCGCCTGTCGGTGGAATTCACGCCCAATGAGGACGTGTTCATCCGTGTTGCCGCCGACAAGACGGTGGATGACAGCAATCCCCGCCATGGCTACCGCCTGCTGGCAACGACCGGCTTTCCGGTGCTGGGCGATGTCTATGACACGCGCGCAGGCCTGACGGGCAAGCAGAAGGTAAAGAACCAGGGTGCCTCGCTGACGGCAGAGTTCAACGTCAATGATGAGGTGATGGTGAAGTCGATCACCGCCTATCGCGATGGCCGCTCCGACACCGTCATCGATTTCGACAATCTGCCTGCCAAGATCCTGGACATCCCGGCCTATTACGAGGATGACCAGCTGAGCCAGGAATTGCAGCTGGTCTATGAGGGTGAGCGCCTGAAGGGTGTTGCCGGCCTCTATTACATGGACGCCCATGCCGAAGGTGCCTTTGACACCATCATCGGCAATGCCAACCTGACCACCCTGACCTCTGGTGCCGTCGATACCAAGTCTTATGCCGCCTTCGCCGATTTCAGCTACGAACTGACGGACCAGGTCAAGGCCTCGGTTGGCGCCCGCTATACCTCGGACAAGAAGGAAGGCACCGTTTATCGCGCGAATTTCGCCGGCCTCACCAGCCCGCCGTTCGGCGGCACGGCCCGCAACCCGACCCTGATCCGTTCCGACTACACCAACAAGCGCACCTTTGACGAATTCACCCCGCGCGTCAGCCTGACCTATGAAGCGACGAGCGACCTCACGCTTTACGCCTCCTATGGCCGGGGCTTCAAGTCGGGCGGCTTTGACATGCGTGGTGACGTCATCCTGACGCCTGACACGGCCAAGGGCTACAACCCGGAGCTGGTTGATACCTACGAAGTGGGCTCCAAGTCCCGTTTCTGGGATGGCCGCGCCACCTTGAACCTGGCTGCCTTCTATTCCGACTATAAGGGCCAGCAGGTGACGACACAGGTGCCGTCGGGCACCACCATCGCCAGCTTCGTGGACAATGTGGGTTCTTCGACCATCAAGGGCCTGGAAGCCGAAGGTCTGCTGGCGATCACTGACGAACTGACGGCCAATTTCGCCATCGGCTATATCGATGCGGAATTCAACAAGTTCCTGCGCTACGATCTGGTCACCCGCCAGTACGTCAATATCGCCAACACGGCCGTGTTTCAGAACACGCCGAAATGGACGGCGAATTTCGGCCTGACCTATGTCCATGACATGGGCGAGGCCGGTACCCTGACCCTGACGGGCAATGCCGCACATCGCAGCGATTTCTCGATGTTTGAATTCCCGAACCCGGTTCTGGATCAGAAGGGCTACACGCTCTACGACCTGTCGGCCGTCTGGACGGCTGAAAGCAACAACTGGTCGGTTGGCCTGCATGGCAAGAACCTGGGCGACAAGAAGTACCGCGTGGGCGGCTACAACTTCCCCGGCGCTCTGCTGGCGGACAGCGTGATCGGTTATTACGGCCCGCCGCGCACCGTCACCGCCACGGTGGAATACCGGTTCTAAGCAATGGCGGGGTGGTGTCACCGCACCACCCCTCTCGCCTTTGGGCGGCGTTTCATGTGACTATCTCCCTACTTGGTGCCGCGTTCCCTGGGACGCGGCCCTCCTTTTTACACACCTCTCATAAGGGATCGTGATGAACAGCGACGCGACCACGGGCCGCCAAGGCGGCAATGCCTATCGCACCTATGTGCTGGTCGTCCTGATCCTGGTCTATATCTTCAATTTCATCGACCGGCAGATCCTGGGCATCCTGGCGCCGTCGATCAAGGCAGAGCTGAACCTGACCGACAGCGACCTGGGCTGGCTGGGTGGTTGGGCCTTTGCCCTGTTCTACACGGCCATGGGCGTACCCATCGCCATGCTGGCCGACCGGTTCAGCCGGACCTGGATCATCACCGTCTCGCTCGCCATCTGGAGCGGCTTTACGGCCCTGTGTGGTGTCGCCACCAGCTTCTGGCAGTTGTTCCTGTGCCGGCTAGGCGTCGGCGTGGGTGAAGCGGGCGGCGTGGCCCCGGCCTATTCGCTGATCGCCGACTATTTCCCGCCGAAGGAACGGGCCCGCGCGCTGGCGGCCTACAGTTTCGGCATCCCCATCGGCATGTCGCTGGGCATCCTGTTTGGCGGCCTGATCGCGCATCAGATCGGCTGGCGCTGGGCCTTCATCATCTGCGGTCTTGTCGGTCTGGCGCTGGCCCCGCTGCTGAAACTGACGGTGAAGGAACCGGCGCGCGGCGGTCTTGATGCAGCACAGGCCAAGCCGCAACCCGCCAGCCTGAAGGCCGTCCTGTCCACCCTGTCGGGCAAGCTCTCCTTCTGGCTGCTGGCCTTTGGTGCCTCCTTCTCCTCCATCATGGGCTATGGTCTGGCCTTCTGGCTGCCCTCCTTTTTCCAGCGCAGCCACGACATGTCGCTGGTCGATCGCAGCCTGTTCTTCTCGGCCATCGTCTTCATCGGCGGGCTGATCGGGGTCTGGCTGGGCGGGTCGCTGGGCGACCGGCTGGGGGCCGGGAACAAGGCGAACTACGCGCGCGTGCCTGCCACGGCTTTCCTGATTTCCCTGCCCTTCTTCTTCGGGGCCGTGAATACCGGCTCCCCCGTCCTGATGTTCTTCCTGTTCGTGGTGCCGCAGGCGCTGGCCCTGATGTGGCTGGGCCCAACCCTGTCGGCGGTCCAGCATCTGGTGCCCGCCAATATGCGCGCCACCGCGTCGGCGATCTTCCTGTTCATCAATAATCTGATCGGGATCGGCTTCGGCACCTGGTTCCTGGGTAAGCTGTCGGACATTCTGCGCGCCGGATATGGCGATGAAAGCCTGCGCTACTCCATCCTCTACTGCCTCAGCTTCTACGCCCTGGCCGCCATCCTGTTCTTCCTGGCCTCGCGCCGCCTGGACCGGGATTGGCATCGGGAATAAGCCCCCTCACGGCACCCCGTTCGCCTCAAACTCCCGGAACCCCGGCCGCTCGCGCAGCCGCGCCCACCAGTCTTCCACCGCCGGCAGATGCGGCCGCTCCATGGGCGTCATCTTCCAGCGGTTGGTGGACAGGCCCAGGACGATATCGGCCAGCGTGAAGCCCGGTCCCGCCACATAGGCCCCGGTCTTCACCAACTGCCCTTCCAATATCCGCATCTGGCGGTTCCAGCCGGCAATACCCGCCGCGATGGCATCGGGATCGGCAAAGGCTGGGCTTTTGCGGACCAGCGCCATGAAGGCATAACGCCAGGCGGGGTTCAGTTCCGTGGCCTGCCAATCCATCCACATTTCCACCCGCGCCCGCGCCAATGGCTGCATGGGCAGCAGGTCCGCCCTGCCCGCCTCCCCCGCCAGAAAGCGACAGATGCTGTTGCTCTCCCACAGATAGCCGTCGGCGACCTGCACCACCGGCACCTGGGCGTTGGGGTTCATGGCGCGAAATTCGTCGGTATCCACGGGCCGGAACCCGCTGCCCCAATCTTCGCGCACAAAATCCCGCCCGACCTCCCGGCAGGTCCATAGAACCTTGCGGACATTGATCGAGGATTCCTTGCCCAGGATGCGCAGCGGCTCAGTCATTTCGGACCCGTATCAATCATTATTCCGGTAACGGAATAAACTCCGTCTCCCCAGGCACCGTTGGGAACCTGCCATTGCGCCAGTCGGATTTCGCATCCTCGATCCGTTCCTTGGAGGAGGAGACAAAGTTCCAATAGATGTAGCGCGGGCCATCCATCGGCTCCCCACCCAGCAGCAGAAGGCGGGTGTTGCATTCGGCTGTCACCGTCAGGGCGTCGCCCTCCCGCAGGACCAGCAGCTGCCCCTGCCCGCCCTCTGCGGTGAACACATCGCCGGCGATATTGATCCGCCCATCGAACAGATAAAGCGCGCGTTCGGGATGGCTGGCCGGGATTTCCACCTTGGCCCCGGCATCCAGCAGCATCTCCATATAGATGGTTTCAGACAGGGTGCGGACGGGCGACGCCTCCCCGAACAGCTCGCCCGCGATCAGGCGCATCCAAACGCCATGGTCGCTGATGATGGGCAGGCCCTCGGCGGGATAATGGCTGAACCCCGGCTCGATCTCCTCAAACCGCTGCGGCAGGGCGATCCAGCTCTGGATGCCGGCCAGATGATTGCCATTGGCACGCAGGCCTGCCTCCGTGCGTTCGGAATGCACAATGCCCTTGCCGGCAGTCATCCAGTTGATGGCACCGGGCCGGATGGCCTGCACGCTGCCCACACTGTCGCGATGCATGATCTCGCCCTCCGTCAGATAGGTGACGGTGGACAGGCCGATATGCGGGTGCGGGCGCACATCCAGGCCGGTGCCGGCGGGGAAATATCCAGGCCCCATCTGATCCCAGAAGATGAAGGGGCCGACCATGCGGCGCTTGGCGCTGGGCAGGGCGCGGCGCACCTCGAACCCGCCGACATCATGGCTTTTGGGAACGATGATCAGCTCAACCGGACTTTGGGTGGGCAGGGTCATGACCGTGCTACTCCTGGGTGTCGGCGGCTGGGATGGCGCGCGGGCGGCCATTCTCGTCAATGGCGACAAAGGTGAACAGGGCCTCCGTCACCTTGAACCGCGCCTCGTCAAACCGCGACCGGCGCCAGGCCTCGACATGGATTTTCATCGATGTGCGGCCAATATGCTCGATGATGGCGTAAAGGCTGACCTCATCCCCCACCGACACAGGCCGGTGAAAGACCATGCCATCGACGGCGACCGTGGCGCAGCGCCCCCGCGCCCGCCTTGCGGCGGCATTGCCGGCGGCCAGATCCATCTGCGCCATCAACCAGCCGCCGAAGATGTCGCCCGCCGGGTTGGTATCGGCCGGCATCGCGATGGTCCGCACCGCCGGCTCGATGGGACAGCCATCGCCGGCCCGCATCACCTCATCCCCCATCACGCCCCCCGGAATTTCTTTTGGAAAACAGGATGATGCATGGCAATTCCGCCCCTGTCGACCGCCACCGCGCGCAGGCCAGCGTACCACCCATGCCGCAAACGCCCCACAATCGCCCTTGCCACGCCCCCCTGCTATGATCAAATAGCCGTTAAGAATTGCCCTTTGTTTCGAGGCAGCCCATGTCCGCGCGTGTCGCCCCCGTTTCCCAGACGCTTGCCAATCTGGACCCGATCTGGGCCGCCCTGCGCAATGAGGCGGCGCAGGCCGTGGCGGATGAACCGTTGCTGGCGGCCCTGTTCTATGGTGCCATCCTGAACCAGCCCTCGCTGGAAATGGCCATCATCCACCGCATCGCTACCCGTCTGGCGCATCAGGATGTGCAGGGTGAGTTGCTGGTGCAGGCCTTCACCGACGCGCTGAACGCGGAGCCGGAGATGGGTCAGGATTTCCGCGCCGATGTCGCCGCCGTGCTGGACCGCGACCCCGCCTGCCACCGCCATATCGAACCGGTTTTGTATTTCAAGGGCTTCCAGGCCCTGGAAACCCACCGCATGGCCCACCGGCTGTGGCATCTGGGCCGCCGCGACATGGCGCTTTACCTGCAAAGCCGCTCGTCCGTGGTCTTCGGCGTCGATATCCACCCCAATGCCCGCTTCGGGCGTGGCGTGATGATCGACCATGCCACCGGCGTGGTGGTCGGCGAAACCGCCGTGGTCGGCGACAATGTCTCCATGCTGCATGGGGTCAACCTGGGCGGCAATGGCAAGGATGATGGCGACCGCCATCCCAAGATCGGGTCGGGTGTGCTGCTGGGTGCCAATGCCAAGGTGCTGGGCAATATCCATGTCGGCGACTGCGCCCGTGTCGCCGCCGGCTCCGTCGTCCTGCGCGACGTACCCCGCGCCACCACGGTGGCCGGCGTGCCTGCCAAGATCGTGGGCGAGGCCGGCTGCTCCAACCCCGCCCGCGTCATGGACCATGTCTTCGCCGATTACAGGGATCAAGGCGCGGATATTTGAGGGTACGGCCCCAAAGCAAACCGGGGCACCCTTGGGTGCCCCGGTCTTCCTCACTTTTCCACAAACGCCTTTTCGATGACGTAGTTGCCCGGCGTATGCCCGGCCCCTTCCGTGAAGCCGCGTTCCTTCAGCAGTTCCACCGTCTCGGCCAGAACGTCCGGCCCGCCGCAGATCATGGCGACGTCGTTGGCCGGGTCCAGCGGGGCGGCCTTGATATCCTCAAACAGCTTGTGGTTCCGGATCAGGTCGGTGATGCGGCCCTGGTTACGGAACGGCTCGCGCGTGACGGTGGGGTAATAGGTCAGCTTGGCGGCCACATCCTCGCCCAGGAACTCGTCGTTCGGCAGGTCGTTGGTGATGTAGTCGTGATAGGCCAGCTCGCCGACCGTGCGGCAGGTATGGGTCAGGATCAGGCGGTCATATTTGGCATAGACCTCCGGGTCCCGGATGATGCTCATGAACGGGGCCAGGCCCGTACCGGTGGAGAACATGTAGAGGTTCTTGGCCGGGACCAAGGAACTGGTCACCAGCGTGCCCACCGACTTGCGGCCATGGATCACGGTGTCGCCCACCTGGATATGCTGCAACCGGCTGGTCAGGGGGCCGTTCGGCACCTTGATCGACAGGAATTCCAGATGTTCGGCATAATTGGGCGAGACGATGGAATAGGCGCGCGTCAGCGGTTTGCCATCCACCGTCAGGCCGATCATCACGAAATGGCCGTTCTCAAACCGGAAGGAAGGTTCGCGTTCGCAGGTAAAGCTGAACAGTGTGTCGGTCCAGTGATGGACGGACAGCACCTTGCTTTCGATGAACGCGCTCATTTCCAACTTCCTTCGTCACAAACGGTCGGGGCAGAGTCCCGGCCATGATTCCGCATTGCCACGACAGCTAATGTACATAGGTCGGGCGTTCAACCGGGTATTTCACACCCTTGTGCTCCATCGGCGCATGGCTGCCGTGTACACCCCCGATAAGTGCCCTTAACACCTACTTTACCCCTTCAATCATGTCATTGATAAATATCAAAGTTTTCTCTCGGGATTAATCCCTATATTTAACCTAGGAATATTGGAGAAATAATATTTCACCTCGACACGCCGTAAAAACGGGATCAAATCTCCCTCATTCCGCAGGTGCGGTAGAGGTGGAGCTGAACAATGGCTTTGCGTGGATTTCCGGTGTCACTGCCTTTGGAAGGGCAGAAGGTTCTGGTGGTGGGCGGCGGCGAACTGGCTCTGCGCAAGGCGCGGCTGGTGGCCAAGGCCGGTTGCCGCCTGACCATCATCGCCGGGGAAATCCATCCCGACCTCGCCAAACTGGCCGACACGGTCATTGTCCGGGATTTCACACCAAATGATGTGGAAGATCACCGGATCATCTTCGCCGCCACCGATGTGGAAGAGATTGACCGCGCCGTGGCCGATGCCGCGAACAAGGCCGGCATCCTGGTCAATGTCCCGGACAAGCCGGCGCTCTCCAGCTTCATCATGCCGGCCATCATCGACCGGGAACCCATCACCATCGCCATCTCGTCCGGTGGGGCCAGCCCCGTTCTGGTCCGCCGCCTGCGTGAACGGCTGGAAGCGGCCCTGGAACCCGGTCTGGGCCGGCTGACGACCCTGTTGGACAGTTTCCGCACCGCCGTGAAGGCCACGCGTGAGGGCGAAACCAACCGCCGCCGCTTCTGGGAGGCCGTGATCGACGGCCCCGTGGCACGCGACTTCCTGGCGGGCCGTGAACAGGCCGCCCGGGAGGCCCTGCTGGCCGCCGTCAACAACCCCGATTATGGTCAGGCCAAAACCGGCACGGTCGCCCTGGTCGGTGCCGGCCCCGGTGACCCGGACCTGCTGACCCTGCGCGCCCTGCGCGTGTTGCAGGATGCCGACGTGGTCGTGCATGACAAGCTGGTGGATGAGCGGATCATGGATTATGTCCGCCGCGACGCCCGCCGCATCTATGTCGGCAAGTCCAAATCCCACCACACGATGAGCCAGGAAGCCATTAACCAGCTGCTGGTGGCGGAGGCCAAGGCCGGTCACCGCGTGGTCCGGCTGAAGGGTGGCGACCCGTTCCTGTTCGGGCGGGGGGGCGAGGAAATGCAGGCCCTGCGCGCCGCCAATATCCCCGTCGAAATCGTCCCCGGCATCACGGCGGCGCTGGGCTGCGGTGCCTCCACCGCCATCCCCGTCACCCATCGCGACCATGCCGCCGGCGTCACCTTCGTGACTGGTCATGGCAAGGATGGGGAACCGGATCTGGACTGGCAGGCTTTGGCCCGTCTGCGCCACACGCTGGTCGTCTATATGGGCCTGTCGGCGGCTGAAACCATCGCGCGGCGCCTGACGGAGGCCGGGATGCCGGCCGACACCCCCGCCGCCCTGATCGAAAAGGGCACGCGGCCGGATCAAAAGCTGATCACCGGCACCCTTGCCACCCTGGCACCGCTGGCGGCGGCGCATGGGCTGGTGGGGCCGGCGATCATCATCATCGGCGATGTCGTCCGTCTGGCCGACCCCGCCCTTATCACCACGCTGGTGCCCGATCACCTGCGCGAAGCCGTTTGAGACAGGGAAGACCGTAGAGATGTTGGTCAAAGCCAAAGGAACCCAGCAATCCGTCGCCGCCAGCCGTCTTCTGGACGGAGAGGCCGTATGGCTGGGCACCGGCAATATCTGGGTGGAAGACGTGGCCCAGGCCGCCGTGTTTGACGGGGGCGACGCCATTGCCGAGGCGCTTGCCTTCGCAAAGGCCGAGGAAAAGCGCCAGGTCGTGGTCGATGTCTACCCGCTGGATGTGGAGATCACCGAGGCCGGCACCCGCCCCACCCATCTGCGCGAGCGGCTGAAGAATATCGGCCCCACCGTGCGCCGCGACCTGGGCAAGCAGGCCCGCCAGCCCGCCGCCTGACCCCATTCGAATGACAGAGAAGACAGGCCAAACCCCCATGCCTGATACGCACAGCCCCGCTCTCCGCAGCAATCAGCCGGCCGACGCCCACGCCGCCGTCTATCGCTATGACGAGTTCGACAAGACCTTCATCTTCGAGCGTGTGGAGCAGTTCCGCGCCCAGGTCGAACGCCGTCTGAAGGGGGAGATCACGGAGGAGGAGTTCAAGCCCATCCGGCTGATGAACGGCCTCTACCTTCAGCTCCATGCCTATATGCTGCGCGTGGCCGTTCCCTACGGCATGCTGTCTTCCACCCAGGTCCGGCGTCTGGCCCGCATCGCGCGCGTCTATGACAAGGGCTACGGCCATTTCACGACGCGCCAGAACATTCAGTTCAACTGGCCCAAGCTGGAGGATGTGCCCACCATCCTGCGCGAGTTGGCCGAAGTGGACATGCATGCCATCCAGACCAGCGGCAACTGCATCCGCAATGTGACGACGGATCAGTTCTGCGGTGCGGCGGCGGATGAGCTGGTGGACCCCCGCGTCTATGCGGAGATTCTGCGGCAATGGTCCACCCTGCACCCGGAATTCACCTATCTGCCGCGCAAGTTCAAGATCGCCATCACGGGCAGCCCGAACGACCGCGCCGCCGTGCAGGTGCATGATATCGGCCTGATCGCCAAAAAGGATGAGGTGTCGGGCCGCGTCGGCTTCACCGTCTATGTCGGCGGCGGCCAGGGGCGCACCCCCTATCTGGCCGTCAAGGCGCGGGACTTCGTGCCGGTGGAAGAGATCATCGGTTATCTGGAAGCCATCCTGCGCGTCTATAACCAGCTGGGCCGCCGCGACAATATCTATAAGGCACGCATCAAGATCACCGTGAATGAGATGGGGGCCGAGAAGTTCATCGGCTTGATCGAAGAGGAATATGCCCGCCTGCCACGGCAGAAATTCTATGTCGATCCCGCCATCGTGGACGCGATTCAGACCCATTTCGCCCCGCCGCCCTGGGTCGATCTGCCCGCCGTGTCCGACAGCTTTGAGGCCGCGAAGGCTGTCGACCCGGCCTTTGCCCGCTGGACCCGCACCAATCTGACGGCGCACAAGACGCCCGGATACGCCATCGCCACCATCTCCCTAAAGCCCATCGGCGGCATTCCGGGCGATGCGGAAGCTGACCAGCTGGAAACCGTCGCCGATCTGGCCGACCTGTACAGCTTTGGCGAGGTCCGTGTGACGCATGAACAGAACCTGGTTCTGGCCCATGTGCGCCAGGATGATCTTTACCCGCTGTGGCGGGCTCTGGACGCTGCCGGCCTGGGCACCGCCAATGCCGGGTTGATCAGCGATATCATCGCCTGCCCCGGCCTGGATTATTGCGCCCTGGCCAATACCCGCGCCATCCCGGTGGCGCAGCGCATTGCCGAACGCTTTGCCGATCTGGACCGGCAGCATGATCTGGGTGAGCTGAAGATCAAGATCAGCGGCTGTATCAATGCCTGCGGCCATCACCATGTCGGCCATATCGGCATTCTGGGCGTGGACAAGAAGGGCGAGGAATTCTTCCAGATCCTGTTGGGCGGCGATGCCGGCACCCATGCGGCCCTGGGCGAAATCGTCGGCCCCGGCTTCGATTATGACGGCATCATCGATGCGGTCGAAACGGTGGTGAACACCTTCGTGAAGCTGCGTCAGCCCGGTGAGATTTTCATTCAGACGCTGGCCCGTACCGGCCACGCCCCGTTCAAGGAGGCTCTCTATGCCCGTGCTTGATCGTGGTCTGCCCATCGACGACCGCTGGACCGACCTTGCCGATGACCAGGATATCCCCGCCGAAAGTGCCGTCATCGTCTCCCTGGAACGCTGGCGCGCCGAACGCGACGCGCTGACCGCGCGGCGCGATGCTGTCGGCGTGCGGCTGAAATCCAATCAACTGGCGACCGAGATCGCGGATGATCTGGGCTCCCTGTCGCTGGTGGCCCTGGAATTCCCGAAATTCCGCGATGGCCGCGCCTTCTCCGCCGCCCGCGAGTTGCGCGAACGGTTCGATTATAAGGGCGAGATCCGCGCCTTCGGCCATATCATCCCCGATCAGTATCTGTTCCTGACCCGCGTGGGCGTGGATACGGTGGTGGTTCCGGCAGACCGTGTCGGCCCCGCCTGGGCGCATGCGCTGAAGGAAATCTCGGTGGCGTTTCAGCCGGCGCTTGGCCGGGAGGAAGGCGTCTCCCTGCTGCGCCGTCACCTGAAAGGCACGGTCCCGGCATGATCACCGACCTTCAGGCCCGCGCCCGCGACCTGAACGCCCGTTACGGTCACCTGACGGGGGTGGAGCTTCTCCGGCCCCTGATCGAGACGGAGTTCAAGGGCCAGTTGGCGCTGGTCTCCTCCTTCGGCACGGAAAGTGCGATCCTGCTGCATCAGGTTGCACAGATCGACAAGGCGCTGCCCGTGCTGTTCGTTAACACCCGCAAGCTGTTCGGCGAAACCCTGCGCTACAAGCGCAAGCTTGTCGAAACGCTGGGCCTGACCGGCCTGCGCGAACTGTCGCCGACCCCGGAAGCCGAAGCGGCCCACGACCAGGACGGCCTGCTCTGGCGCACCAACAACACCGCCTGCTGTGATTTCCGCAAGGTACAGGTGCTGGATGCCGGTCTGGCACCGTTTGCCACCTGGATCACGGGGCGCAAGCGTTATCAGGCCACGACGCGCATCGAACTGCCCTTGTTCGAAGCAGCGGATGGCCGGATCAAGATCAACCCGCTGGCCGGCTTCACCCGCGCCGATGTGGAAGACTATCTCGACCGGCACAACCTGCCGCGTCACCCGCTGGAAGAGGATGGTTACCTTTCCATCGGCTGTATGCCCTGTACCGACCGCGTGGCACCGGGCGAAGATATCAGAGCCGGCCGCTGGCGCGGTCAGGAAAAGACGGAATGCGGGATCCACCTGCCGCTTTCGTCCGTAACAAATCTGGTGGGAGCCTCCTGATGAGCAGCATCGATCAACATCTCGACCATCTCGACCAGCTAGAAGCCCAGAGCATCTATATCCTGCGTGAAGCGCGCGTGCGCCTGAAGCGTCTGGGTCTTCTCTGGTCGCTGGGCAAGGACAGCAACGTCCTGATCTGGCTGTGCCGCAAGGCCTTCATGGGCGAACTGCCCTTCCCCGTGGCGCATCTGGATACCGGCCTGGAATTCCCGGAAAGCTATGAGTTCCGGAACCGGTATGCGCAGGAATGGGGCCTCAACCTGATCAAGGATGAATGCCCGCCGATTGAGATGACGGATCCGACCCTGCCGCCCGGTACGCGCATCGCGGCCCGCAAGTCGCTGGGTCTGGCCGCCGCCTTGGAGAAGTATCAGTTCGACGGGCTGATCACCGGTATCCGCCGCGATGAGCAGGCGACCCGCGCCAAGGAACGTATCTTCAGCCCACGTGGCCTGGACGGTGCCTGGCAGGCGGCCCACCAGCCGCCCGAATTCTGGGACCAGTACACGATTGAGCGCCACCCCGGCACCCATACCCGCGTGCATCCGCTACTGGCCTGGACCGAGGTTGACGTCTGGCGCTACATCAAGCGCGAGGAAATTCCCCTGGTACCGCTCTATTTCGCCAAGGATGGCAAGCGTTTCCGCTCGCTGGGCGAAATCGGCATCACCTTCCCGGTGGACAGCAACGCCACCACCATCGACGAGATCATCGACGAACTGGAAACCACGCGCACGCCCGAACGCGCCGGCCGGTCCATGGACCATGAGGCCGAGGATGCGTTCGAACGGCTCCGCGCCACTGGTTACCTGTAAGAAGTGGATGTAAAGAACATGGCGAACGCCGCTCTCCGGATCGATACGGCTCCGGCTCCGACACTGTCCCAAGGCCCCATCGTGAAGAAGGCCCCCCTGGCCCCCTATCCCATCGTCATTGTCGGCCATGTCGATCATGGCAAGTCCACCCTGATCGGTCGCCTGCTGCACGATACGGACAGCCTGCCCGAAGGCCGTCTGGCGGAGCTGAAAAAGGTTTCCGAACAGCGCGGCCTGCATATGGAATGGTCGTTCCTGCTGGACGCGTTGCAGATTGAGCGCGATCAGGGCATCACGCTGGACACCACGCGCATCTGGTTCAAGACGGCCAAGCGCCCCTATGTCATCATCGACGCGCCGGGCCACCGCGAATTCCTGCGCAACATGGTCACCGGGGCCGCCGCCGCCGACGCCGCTGTGCTGGTCACCGATGCCGAACGCGGCATTTCCGAACAGACGCGCCGCCACGCCTACCTGCTGTCGCTGCTGGGCGTGCGCAAGGTGATCGTGGCCGTCAACAAGATGGACTTGGTCGACCATGCCGAAGACGCCTGGAAGGGCGTGGCCGGCGATGTCAGCGAGTATCTGCAAAAGCTGGGGATCGAGCCGCTTTACGTCATCCCGCTCTCGGCCCGTCATGGCGATAACATCGCCGCACGGTCGGACAAGATGGGTTGGTATCGTGGCCCCACCCTGCTGGAGGCGCTGGATCTGCTGACGCCGACCGCCGCCCGCACCGAGGCGCTGCTGCGCCTGCCCATCCAGGACGTGTACCGCAAGGGTGACACCCGTCTGGCCGTGGGCCGGATTGAGACGGGTCGCCTGAAGGTCGGCGACAAGGTCGAAATCGCGCCCACGGGTCAGCCGGCCACGGTCGCCAGCATCGATGCCGGCAAGGGTTCAGTGACAGAGGCCCGCGCCGGACAGTCGGTCGCCGTCTCCTTCATCGAGGACGCGGCCCTGAACCGGGGGCAGATCATTGCACCCGCCGGCCATATGCCGCATATCGCCACCACGATCCGCGTCCGCGCCTTCTGGCTGGACCCGGAAAGTCTGACCGCGGGCAGCCGCATCACCCTGCGCCTGACCACGTCTGAACATCCGGTGGTGGTGGAGAAGTTCGAGCGTCTGGTGGATGTGGAGAACCTGAGCGACAGCGAAGGGTCAGAGTTGGGCCAGGGCGGCATTGCCGAAATCGTGCTGCGCTCGTCTGCCCCCATCGCCTTCGACCATGCCGCCGACCTGCCCGTCACGGGCCGCGCCGGTCTGGCGCGCGGCGGCCGCATTGTCGGCGGCTGCATCCTGCTGGGTGCGGCGGCCAATGTCACCGTTGCCGGCCCCGTCACCGCCGTCAACAGCTCCGTTGACCGC
The DNA here is from genome assembly GCF_059489915.1 of Niveispirillum sp. CC-CTL257. NCBI lineage: Bacteria > Pseudomonadati > Pseudomonadota > Alphaproteobacteria > Rhodospirillales > Azospirillaceae > Niveispirillum > Niveispirillum sp. CC-CTL257. The sequence goes on along the minus strand of NZ_JCAJXE010000004.1, from coordinate 811,830 downwards.
GACGCGTTCGAGGCACGCAACGGCCATCGCGGTGGTGTCATCTGGCTGACAGGCCTGTCGGGGGCCGGCAAGTCCACGCTTTCCATGGGCACGCAGCGCCGTCTGTTCGATGATGGCTGGCGGGTGTCGGTGCTGGATGGCGACAATCTGCGCAAGGGCCTGAACAAGGACCTGGGCTTCACGCCTGCCGAACGACAGGAAAATGTCCGCCGCGCCGCCGAGGTGGCAAAGCTGATGGCCGAAACCGGCACCGTCGTCCTGGTCAGCCTGATCACCCCGACCGTGGAACTGCGCGATCTGGCCCGCTCCATCATCGGTGACGGGTTCCATGAGGTGTGGGTGAAGGCGGACGTCGCCACCTGTGCCGCGCGCGACCCCAAGGGTCTCTATGCAGCGGCCCAGGCCGGCAAGATCCAGCAATTCACCGGCGTCTCGGCCCCGTTTGAGACCCCGGTGAACCCGGAACTGGTGCTGGACACGTCGGAAACCGACATCACCACCGGCACCGAACTGCTGATCGCCCATATCCGCCGCCACCTGGCGCTCAGCCAGGCTGACGGTCACGCCGTCGGCATCTGACCCGGCTGTGAACGAAAAGGCCCGCACCGGGAAACCGGCGCGGGCCTTTCTGCGTTAATACCCCACCTTCCCCAAATCCTTCCACGCGACGATCTCATCCACCAGGACCAGCCCGGCGGACATGTTGAAATGACCGTATCCCTCCAGGGGCTGGCGGTTCATGTCCTTGGCTTTTCTTGCGACAATGGTGAGTTGATAGGCATGCCCCCGTTTTGATGCAAAGCCGGCTGGCATCATGGTCTGGTCATCCATGGACAGCCAGACAGTGGACCGGACCGCCAGCGCCTTGTTCACATCGACAACCCCTTCGTGAAAGGCGGAGCCTTCGAACTGGTTGATCCATATCCCCCTGATCGTTTCCTGGGCCCGAAACTCCACGCATTTCCGATCGCCGATATAGGCCATGACCCGCGCCGTGCCGTGTCCTTCCATTACGTAGCAATGTTCCGGCGCCGCCGATGCGGGGAGGATGAGCGTTATCATAGCCGTCGTCGCAACCAGGTATTTCATATCGCGTCCCCTCGGCCTGACCTACAGGTTTGGCTTGTCCCGCTGCTCCATCAGCACCAGCCCCATACCCAGGCAGACCCGCAGCACATCGCCATCACGCGGATAGATCGCCACGATCCGTTCCACCCCGAAGGCCCGCATCCAGTCGGGCAGCGGCGGGGCCACACCGTCGCCGCCGATCCCCATCAGGTCCAGCTTCAGATAATCCACCGCCTCCAGCGGCAGGTACCCCGACTCCTCATGACGCAGCGACAGATGGTCGATGGCGACCCGGCAATCCCACAGGCGCAGCGTATCGATGGCCTCCATCAGCCCCTCGGCGGTCAGGCCCGCATCGATGGCAGAGATTTCCACGATCAGGTTGCGGCGCTGGTCATAGGTCAGATCGCGCACGAAATCCAGGAACAGCGGGTCCAGAACCGACCGCCATTGCAGGTTCATGCTGTGCGGGCTGGCCAGACGTGACGGTTCATGCTGGAAATGCCGGATGGTGCGGCGGTCCAGGACGGGCGTGATCTGCTCCAGCAGCCACGGGTCGCGGCGCAGCGGCGTGCCCACCGCGCGTTCCAGATGGTCCAGCGCCACCGTCACCTCGCCAAACTCCAGGCTCCACACGCCCGACGCCCCTCGCCGCCAGACCGGGCTTTCCCGGACCAGCGATGACACATCCGCCCCGGCCAGCACCTGTTCATACACGGCAAGCTTCTGCACCCCCGCCAGTTGCTGATGCTCCACGGCACTCAGCGCCGGTGCCTCCTCCTCCGCAGCTGCGGCCCCCGCCGGCACCAGCTTCTTCAGCAAGGCCGCCAGACGCCCGGCATCATGGGGCAGGTGATGGATGGAAAAACGCGGCGCACCCATATGCTGCTCGGCGAAATCCGCCGCCACGGCTTTCAGCTTGGCGATGAACGGGTGGGCATTGGTATCGGTGAACAGGAACACCTGCGCGTAACGCCCGACATCCACGATCTCGGGCAGGAACTGTGCCGCGAAATGATCCAACAGATGCACGATGGAATGCCGGAACAACGGATTTTCGGCATAGGGAACGTCGCGCAGATCGACCAGCACAGCCGTCCCCCGACTATCCCCTTCGGCCAGCAACCGCAGCAATCCGGCCGTCCCCGTCAGCATTCATCCACTCCCGATCTTGATCCGGTATCAAGACTAGCAGATCAAATACCTGCGCGTGTATATGCCGAAGGTGCCATGACCTTTCCCACGCTACCTGCGAAGGTCACAGGGGAGCATTCTGTCTTCCGCCTCCCTCAATAAACATCCCGGCAGTACCGCCGCGTCGCAGCCAGTTCCTCCAGCATCTCCGTGCCCAGCACCTCACCCAGCACCTGATGCACCCCGCCCGCCATACCCTCCAGGCTGCCGCAGACATAGATCGCGGCCCCGTCCGCCACCCATTGCACCACCTCGTCCCCGGCGGCGGCCAGCAGATGCTGAACATAGACCGGCTGGTCGCCATCACGCGAAAAGGCCAGATCCAGGCGCGTCAGCACGCCACCCGCCTGCCATTTCGCCAACTCATCGGCAAACAACCGGTCATGCGCCGCCGTGCGTTCCCCGAACAGCAGCCAGTTGCGTCCATGCCCCGCCCTGGCGCGGGCCTTCAGATGTGCGCGCAGGCCCGCGATGCCGGTGCCATTGCCGATCAGGATCAGGGGACGGTCGTCGGGCGGCGGGTGGAACCCGGCATTGCGGCGAAGGCGCAACCGCACCGTGCCACCAACCGCGACATGCCGGGTCAGCCAGCCGGACCCCAGACCCAGCCGCCCGTCCGGCCCCGTCACGCGCCGCACCACAAGGTCCAGCGTGCCGTCGCCGGGCAGGCTGGCGATGGAATATTCGCGGTGGGGGAGCTTTTCCCGGCCCGCCGGCAGGATGGTTTCCGACAGCCAGCGTGACAATGGCCGCGTCACCCCGTCGCGCGTCTCCGCCCGCTCCCCCCCGGCGGCGATCAGGGCGGCGGCAACCGCGTCGGGCGGGTTGCACGGCCCAATCTCCGCAATATCGCCTGCCTGCCAATCCGTCTTCACCCCAGCCGGCGGCGTCAGGCGCAGGTGGAAAATCGGGGCACCGGGACTGCCCGGGTTCAGATGCCGACGCTCGCTCAACACCCAATCCTGATAGTCGGGCGGGGTCCAGTCGGCCAGATGCACATGCCCCGCGATCTGGCCCAGATGATGCTGCCAATGGCGCAGGGCGCCGGCATCGCCATCATCCACCTCCACCAGATCGAACAAGGGCTGCGCCCCCTGCCGGCGCAACCATCCGTCCAAGGCATGGCCAAAGGCGCAGAACCCCGCATAATCCCGGTCGCCCAGCGCCAACATCCCATAGCGCAGGCCCGACAGCGCCGCCCCTGCCCCCATCACTCTGCGCACGAAACCCGCCGCATGGTCGGGCGCGTCGCCCTCCCCCGTGGTGGAGACAATGAACAAGGCCCGGTCCAGCCCCGACAGTTTGGCGGCATCCAACCGGTCGATCCCCTCCGCCCAGGCCTTCTGCCCGGCCTCCTGCAATCCCGCCACCGTGCGGCGCGCTAGTTCCTCGGCAAAACCCGTCTGCGTGGCATAGGCGACCAGAATGCCCTCCCCCGCACCCACAGGGCGGTTACGGGCCGCATGCCGGCGAAAAATGACGGCACAGAACAGGGCATAGGCGGCCAGCACCAGTGCGGCCAGACCGTAGCGATCCATCACCCCTCCTCGGCAAGCGCGGCAAGCGCCGGGGTCATGATCTCCGCCACGCCCATATCCAGGCGGCGCACAAACAGGGCCATGATCCCCCGCGCCGCCGCCCAATCCGGCCCTGCCTCCGGTCCCAGTATCGTCAGGGCCGTCGCCAGGGCATCGGCCATCATGCAGTCTGCATGCAGCACCGTCACCGATGCCAGATCATCGGCCACCGGATATCCTGTGCGCGGGTCCAGCGAATGCGACAGGCGGCGTCCATGGGCCCCGATCATGAACCGGTTACGGTCCCCGCTGGTCGCCACGGCCAATCCATGCAGGGCGATGCGCGTCGGCGTCTCGCCCGTCCGGCCATCACGGCCCGCGACGGATTCCAGATCGACCCACCAGGGGTTGGCATCATGCTTGATGCCCAATCCACGCAGTTCCCCACCAATATCGACCAGATAACTGACGACACCCTGCCCGGCCAGACACCGGGCGACGCAATCAACCGCATAGCCTTTGGCGATGGCAGACAGGTCCAAGCGCACGCCCCCCGGCTGCCAGACCCGCGCCCCCTCCACCCGTATATCGGCCCAGCGCGGGCCGGATAGCAGGGCCTTGATCTGCTCATCGGGCGGCGGTTCCGCCACCGGCCCCGGCGGGCCGAATCCCCAGGCATCGACCAGCCCGCCGATGGCCGGGTCATACGCGCCACCGCTCTCCATGGAGAGCGTCAGCGCCGCCGACAGCACCGCGCACAGCGACGCATCGACCGATACCCAGCCGGGCGGACTGTCATTATACCGGCACAGGTCGCTGTTCCGGTCCCAATGGCTCATCACCGCCACCACCCGGTCCAGGATGGCAACGATCCCCCGCCGCAGGTTTACGGGCGACGGCCCCTTCGGCGCGATCAGGGCGACCGACCAATAGGTGCCCATGGTCGTCCCCGACAGCCGCACCACGGGCGCGCTGGCCGGCGGCAACGCCGCCTCAGGCGCATCCATAGGCAGGATCAAGCGCAGGGGGGTGGGTTTATGATGCGGCAAGGGCATGGTTGCGGCGATAGAAGTGGGGTTTAAAGGAGAAGCCCCCCTTACTGCGCCAGCACCTCGAACGTCGCCGTATAGCTGGCCGACCGCTTGCTCGCCTGCGGCACGGTGGTCTTCTTGTCCTCGGTCTGGGCACTCATCCAATACATGCCGGGCGTCGGCCAGGTGACGGTGAAGGCACCGTCTTTGTCGGTCTTCACCTTCATCTCGCCCAGGTCGTTGCGGTAACGGATGCCGCCCGGAATGACGGTGACATCCACGTCCGCCGCCGGCTTGCCATCCAGCAGCAGCTTGAAGCTGGCCTTCTCACCCGCAAACAGATCGTTCGGATGGGTCACGGGCGACAGTTCCAGACCCTTGCCCGTGGGCTTCAGCACGGTGTCGGTGGGCTTGCCGGATGTCGCGAAGAATTCCAGACGCCGCGCGCCCTCCGTCACCTGCAACTTCTCGGCATTGGCCGGCACTTCCTTGGCAAAGGTCTCGGCGGTGCCGCGCCAGCGCTTGCGCTGCCCATTCTCTTCCCAACTGGCCATGACACCGCCGCTGGCCAGCGCCACCTTATAGGTACCGGGCTGGGTCAGATGGATGTCGAAGGTGCTGCGATACTTGCCCGTCGCCTGATTCTCCGCCGTGCCGGCGCTGCCATCGGGGTTGGTGACGGTCAGCCCGTCCAGACGCAACGGCACATGCTCGAAATAGAACAGGTCGTTGGACACGGCGGCATCCACCGTGATCCACGGGTCCTGCCCCGACAGAACCGTGGCCGATGGCAGCATCCATTGCCGGTGTGCCGCCGCCGGACCGGCAACAGAGATGGCAAGCGTCAGCGCCAGCGTGGCGCGGGTCAGCAGCGACTTCATGGGGAAACTCCTTGATCTATCGATTAACAAACGGGGCTTTTAACCTTTGACCTCGACCGCGATGCGGCCCAACTCCGTCTCGCCCTTGGCCTCGGCCTTGGCGCTCTTGCCGTTCCAATCAAACGGCACGCGGATCAGTTCGCGCCCGCCCACCTCACGCGCAGCCTCGACCACCAGCGCATAGGAACCGGGCTTCAACCCGTTCAGCGGGGCCTTGCCGCTGTCCCAGGACAGGCGGTTTTCGCCCACGGGCAGGGTGGGGGCCGACACGCCATCGACGGGCATGGTCAGATCGCGGCCCGACCGACGCCACCATTGGCGCATATCCTTCAGCCACTTGGTCCCCTCATTGTCGCGCATCTTCACGTCGTACCGGACGGTCAGATTGGCGACAAACTGCTGGTCCGGCGTCTCAATCCAGGCCGCGACATAGGGGCGGTGATATTCCGCCACCTCCAGCTTGGGGATCTCCACCGTGACCGCCAATTCCCCCGCCAGCGCAGGGGTGACGGCCAGACCGGTCAGTGACAGCGACAAAAGTGTGCGCATCGGTTCAATCCTGAAAGTTCAGTGGATAAGAAGGATCAGCAGCAGCATGGGTGCGACCAGACCCAGCCCGACCAGGGGCCAGGTCCAGGGCCGCTTGCCCGCATGCAGATGCAGAAGGAAAAGCCCGGTGATGCAGAAGATCAGGCAGGCCACCGCGAAGACATCCAGGAACCAGGACCACACAGTCCCCGTCCCCCGCCCCTTGTGCAGATCGTTGAGATAGGAAACCCAGCCCCGGTCCGTCACCTCATGCAGGACGGCCCCATCCTCGCGCGCGATGGTGGCCCAGCCGTCGCCACCGGGGCGCGGCAGGGCGATGTAGAGTTCATCCTCGGACCATTCCGGCACACCGGCGGACACATCCACGCCCATCTCGGCGGCAAACCAGTCAACGATGGCCGCCGGCACGGCCCCTTGGCCAGCCGACAGCGCGGGGCGAAGTGCTGTGGGCAGGGTGGCTTCCTTGGTGACCGTTACGGACTTGGCCTCAACAAGGCGCGCATTGTTCAGCGTGATGCCGGTAATGGCGAACAGCAGCATGCCGATCAGGCACAGGGCCGAACTGACCCAATGCCATTGGTGCAGATGCTTCAACCAAAAGGACCGCCGCCCCTGCTGCTCCGCCCCCGCCGCCATGACCCCGCTTCACCCGCGATTGATAATGGATCGCAAATAAGCACGACTGCGAGTTATTCGCAATATCGAAACGGCGGGTGGGGCATTCGCAAATCGGATGAAGGGTTTGGTGACGTGGGACGTAGGTCAGGTCGAGCCGAAGGCGAGCCCTGACAGATATGGATTGAAAGCCTTTGCCGTCAGGTCGACGCATATGCGTCGACCTGACCTACGCCACCACCCCCAACACCCGCTCCACCACGCCTTCAAGGATCGCCGTCGCCGCCACCAGCTCGTCCAGCGGCACATATTCGTTGGCTTTGTGCCCCTGCCAGCCGGCTCCGGGTCCGAAATTAACGATCTCGATCCCGTCATCGGCGAAGTAGCGGCCGTCGCTGGCCCCGGTATCCTTCAGGAATCGGGCCGATGCCCCCGTCACCCCCTCGATGGAGGCACACAGCGCTGATACCAGCGGCCCGTCATGGGGTGCCCGAAAACCGTTGGTGCCGGTCAGCAGGCGACAGGACAAATGTTCGGCCTCTGGATGCGCCGTCACCAGCGCCTCGATCTCCGCAAAGGCCTCGACAATCTTTTCCTCGGGCAGCAGGCGGCGGTCGATCTCCACGCGGGCCAGATTGGGCACGACATTGGTGTTCTCGCCGCCCCGGAAGATGCCGATATTCATGGTCGATTGCTGCTCGCCGACCTTTCGATCCCGCAACCGCTCGGCCATCACCCCATCAATATGGGTCATCACCCGCATCAGGCGCAGGATGGCATTGTCGCCCGCCGCCGGGTTGCCGGCATGGGCCGAAAGCCCCCGCGCCGTCACCTCCACCCACATCACCCCGCGTTCCGCCGTGATCAACTGGTTCTCGGTCTGCGTCCCGACCACCAGCATGTCGGGCTTCACGGCCCCAATCTCACGCAGGTAGAAGGCCCCGTCCGGCCCCAGATTTTCCTCATCCCCGCAAAAGGTGAAGACGATCTTGCCGCGCGCCGGCCCGCCGCGCCGCGCCACCTGTTCGGCCAGCCACAGCTGTGCCGCCATCGACCCTTTGCAGTTGCCGGCCCCCAGCCCATGCACGCGCCCCTCAATGACGGTGGCGACCAGCGGCTCCGTCTCCCACATGGCGCGCTCACCAATGCCCACCGTGTCGGCATGCGCGTTAAACATCAGGGTCGGGCCGGGTGCCGCCCCATCCCACTCCGCTACCACATTGGCAATCTGCGGCCGGTCGCGGTGCAGCACCTGCACCTTGTACCCAACCTTTTCCAGCCGGTCGGCGGCATAGGCACAGATCGCCGCCGTATCACCGGGCGGAAAAGTGCTGGGAATGGCGATCAGGTCGGACAGGATGGACAGGACGGGATGGGTCATGATGGGGCCTGAGTTTGCTCACCCCTTTCCCTCGTCATCCCGGCGAAAGCCGGGACCCAGGGGCCAAGGGCAATACGATCCACGGATCAATGAAAACGCTTCGCCTGCTCCCCCTGGGTCCCGGCTTTCGCCGGGATGACGAAGGGGGCGGCGGGATGGGTAGGCAGCAATGCCCCTACCCCGCCAGCCGCACCAGCGTCTCCGCCAGCACCGCCGCCCCCGCATGGCAATGCTCCGGCGACGCATATTCCACTTCATTATGGCTGATCCCATCCTTGCACGGGATGAAGATCATACCCGTGGGGCAGCGCGGGGCCATGAACTTGGCATCGTGATTTGCACCGGACGGCATGTCGCGGTTGGAGTAGCCCAACCCCACCGCCGCCTCCCGCACGGCGTCCACCACGCTCGCGTCGAAATCCACGGGTGCCGTTTTGCTGGTCTCCTTCACCACCACCTCACAGGGGGCGGCCAGCGAATGGATCAGCGGCGCCACCTTATCCCCCCGCTCCTTCACCAGTTCCGCATCGGGATGGCGGAAATCGATGGTGAAGATCACCTTTCCGGGCACGGTATTGGGCGAGCCGGGCAGCACCTCGAACCGGCCAAAGGTGCAGCGGATAATGTCATCCGGGTCATGCATCAAATCGTTCAGGGCATTGACCATTTTCAGGGCCGTCTGGAACGCGTCCTTGCGGGCACCATGCGGCGTGGTGCCAGCATGGGCCTCCTGCCCCGTCACCTCCACCTGGAACCAGCGGCTGCCCTGGATGCCCTGCACCACGCCGATGTTCTTGCCTTCGGCCTCCAGGCGCGGTCCCTGCTCAATATGCGCCTCAACATAGGCGGCAGCCGGTGATCCAAACTCCCGCACTGGCATATCGGGAGCCAGGGCCAAGGTTTCGGCCAGGGCGTCGCGCACGCTGACCCCCTTCGCGTCGGTACAGGACAGGACCATGTCCAGGTGCATCTTGCCCGCAAACAGGGCCGATCCCATGCAATAGGGCTGGAACCGCGACCCTTCCTCATTGGTCCAGGCTACCACCTCAACCGCATGCTTGGTCACCGCGCCCGCATCCTCCAGCGCCTCCAGCACCTCAAACCCCGCCAGCACGCCATAGACGCCGTCATAGCGTCCGCCCGTCGGCTGGCTGTCCAGATGGCTGCCCGTCATCACGGGCGGCAGGGTCGGGTCGCTGCCTTCGCGGCGCACATACAGGTTGCCGATCCCGTCCGTGGACACCGCGAATCCGCGCGCCTTGGCCCAGCTGGTCAGCAGCGCGCGGGCCAGCCCATCCTCACGGCTCAAGGCCTGGCGATTGACGCCCCCCTTCTCCGTCGCCCCGATCTTCGCCATATCGGCCAGCCTTTGCGCCAGCCGATCCTGGCTGACATGGGCGGCGATGGAACCGAAGGACCGGTTGCTGGGATAGGTCATGCGCGGGAACCCCTGTTCATGTTCGTTTGTTTCAAGGGGACGTTTCCGCCCCAGAACAAAATGTTGCACCGCATCATTGTTCTGTAAAGCGACTTGACAGGGGACGTTTCCTGTTCTGCCATGCTTTCTTTTGGAACGAATGGAATACCATGGTCGATTGCGTCCGCTTCGTGCACCGGGGACAGGTTGTCACCCTGTCCGACGTCCCCCCCACCCGCACCGTGCTGGATTACCTGCGGGAGGATCGGGGACGGCGCGGCACCAAGGAAGGCTGTAACGAGGGGGATTGCGGTGCCTGTACCATCGTGCTGGGCACCCGTGTCGGCGTGCTGGGCATGGCGGAGGCTGAAAGCATTCAGTACCGCGCCGTCAATGCCTGCATCCTGTTCGTCACGGCCCTGGACGGCAAGGAACTGGTGACGGTGGAGGATCTGGCCGCCCCTGACGGCACGCTCCACCCCATTCAGCAGGCGATGGTGGACCATCATGGCAGCCAATGCGGCTTCTGTACGCCCGGCTTCGTGATGTCGCTGTTCGCGCTGTACCACACCGACGCCAAACCCGACCGCCCCCGCATCGATGCGGCCCTGGCCGGTAATCTCTGCCGCTGCACCGGCTACCGCCCCATTGTCGATGCCGCCCGCGCCATGGGCCGCGCACCCGATTCCTACACGGCCCGCATGATAGAAACCCTGGCCTTGCTGCGCAGCATTGACCGGCAGGACATGTTGTCCCACCCCGGCGGCACGGCCTTCGCACCCGCCACGGCGGATCAATTGGCGGACCTGCTGCTGACCCACCCTGACGCCACCATCGTGGCCGGCGGCACCGATGTCGGGCTGTGGGTGACCAAGCAGATGCGCGATCTGGGCACCATCATCCATATTGGCGGCGTTCGCGATCTGGCCGCCATCACCCGCACCGACGGCCATATCACCATCGGGGCCACCGCCACCGTCACCGACGCCGCAGAGGTTCTGGCCCCGCTCTACCCCGACTTAAGCGACCTGTTCCGCCGCTACGGCTCTGAACAGGTGCGCAATTCCGCCACGCTGGGCGGTAACATCGCCAACGGCTCCCCCATTGGCGACAGCATGCCGGCTTTGATCGCGCTGGGCAGTACCCTGGTCCTGCGGCGCGGTGCTGTGACGCGGGAAATGCCGTTGGAAGATTTCTTCGTGGCCTACCGCAAGACGGCGCTACAGATGGGCGAATTCGTGGCCGCCATCCGCGTGCCCGACCCCGCGCCCGACCGCCTGTTCGCCTGCTACAAAATCTCCAAACGCTTTGACCAGGATATCTCCGCCGTGATGGCCGGCTTCGGCCTGACCCTGTCGGATGGAATCGTCACCGCCGCGCGTCTGGCCTTCGGCGGCATGGCCGGCACGCCTAAGCGTGCGACCGCCGCAGAGGCCGCCCTGATCGGTCGCCCCTTCGATGCGACATCGGCCAAGGAAGCCGCCGCTGCCTTGGTGCAGGATTTCCAGCCGCTGACCGACATGCGCGCCAGTGCCGATTACCGGCTGATCACCGCCGGCAACCTGATCGTGAAATGGCAGATGGAACAGGCCCTGCCCCCCACCGCCACCCGCGTGCCCGCCTTCGCCCGCGCCACGGGTACCCAAGCCAGCGGGGGTGCCGCATGAGCGCCCGTCCCCCGCGCAGCCCCGCGCCCATCCCCTTCCCCGCCACGCATCAGAATATCCGCCATGACAGCGCCCCGCTGCATGTGGCGGGCACGGCGCGCTATGTTGATGACATGCCGGAACCGCCGGGCCTGCTGCATGTGGCACTGGGGCAAAGCGCCAAGGCCCATGCCCGCATCCTGTCCATCGACCTGTCCACCGTGCGGGCCTATCCGGGTGTCATCACCGTCCTGACCGCCGCCGATATTCCCGGTATGAACGATGTCGGCCCCGTGGTGGCCGATGATCCCATCTTCGCCGAAACTCTGGTCGAATATGTCGGGCAAAGCCTGTTTGCCGTGGCCGCCACCACCCGCATCGCCGCCCGCGCCGCCGCACGGCTGGCCAAGGTCACCTACGAGGAACTGCCAGCGATCATAACCATCGCCGACGCCCGCGCCGCCGACAGCCATATCCTGCCGCCCAAACGGGTGGAACGCGGCGATCCGCTGGGTACCCTTTCCACGGCCCCGCACCGCCTGTCGGGCCATCTCGCCATGGGCGGGCAGGATCATTTCTACCTGGAGGGCCAGATATCCATGGCCGTACCGGGGGAGGATGGCGACATGCACATCCTCTGCTCCACCCAGCACCCGTCGGAGGTGCAGCATCTGGTGGCCCGCGCCCTGGGCCGCCCCGACAATCACGTCGTGGTAGAGGTGCGGCGCATGGGTGGTGGTTTCGGGGGCAAGGAAACCCAGGCCAGCCTGTTCGCCGCCGTGGCCGCCTTGGTCGCCGATCGCACGGGCCGCCCGGCCAAGCTTCGCCTGGACCGCGACGACGACATGGTGATGACGGGCAAGCGCCATGATTTTGAGGTGGCCTATGATGTCGGCTTCGACGCCGATGGCCGCATCCTGGCCCTCGACCTTACCCTGGAAAGCCGCTGCGGCATGTCCACGGACCTGTCGGGTGCCATTAATGACCGCGCCATCTTCCATGCCGACAATTGCTATTTCCTGCCCAATATCCGCATCACCTCCTACCGCTACAAGACGCACACCGTCTCCAACACCGCCTTCCGGGGCTTTGGCGGACCACAGGGGATGTTGGCGATTGAGGGGGTGGTGGATGACATCGCCCACCATCTGGGCCTCGACCCGCTCGCCGTGCGCCGCGCGAACCTGTATGGCGGGCCGGACCGCAACCTGACGCCCTATGGCATGAAGGTGGAGGATTTCATCGCCGACAGCCTGCTGGAGCGGCTGGAATCCACCTCCTCCTATAAGGCGCGCCGCACCGCCATCGCCGCCTTTAACGCCGCCAGCCCCGTGCTGAAACGCGGCATCGCGCTCACGCCTGTGAAGTTCGGCATCTCCTTCACCACCAGCTTCCTGAACCAGGCCGGCGCCCTGATCCAGGTCTACACAGACGGCTCGGTGCTGCTGAACCATGGCGGCACGGAGATGGGCCAAGGGCTTTACACCAAGGTGGCGCAGGTGGTGGCCGATGTGTTCGGCATCGGGCTGGACCGGGTGCGCATCACATCCACCCGCACGGACAAAGTGCCCAACACATCGGCCACCGCCGCGTCCGCCGGGGCCGATTTGAACGGCATGGCCAGCTTCAATGCCGCCCGCACCATCCGCGACCGGCTGTCCGCCTTCATCGCCGCCCGCTGGGGCGTGGAACCGACCGCTCTGTCCTTCGCCCATGGCAAGGTCACGGCGGGCGACCACACCATCGGTTTTGATGATCTGGTGCGCCAAGCCTATCTGGCCCGCGTCTCGCTCTCGGCCACCGGCTTCTACGCCACGCCCAAGATCGATGTGGATAAGGAGACCCTGATCGGCCGCCCCTTCTATTATTTCGCCTACGGTGCCGCCGTCTCCGAAGTCGTGATCGACACGCTGACCGGCGAAACCAAGCTTCTGGCCGTCGACATCCTGCATGATTGCGGGTCATCCCTGAACCCCGTGCTGGACCGGGGACAGGTGGAAGGCGCCTATGTGCAGGGCATGGGCTGGCTGACCATGGAGGAACTGGTCTTCGATGCGGCGGGCCGCCTGCGCACGCACGCCCCCAGCACCTATAAAATCCCCGGCTGCGGCGACATCCCCGACCATTTCAATGTCGATCTGGTGAACCAGCCCAATCGGGAGGACACGATCCACCGCTCCAAGGCGGTGGGCGAACCGCCCTTCATGCTGGCCATTTCCGCTTATCACGCGATCAAGGCCGCCGTGGCGGCGTCCGGCGGCACCGGCCCTGTGAAACTGGACGCGCCGGCCACGCCCGAACGCGTCCTGATGGCGGTCCGCGCCCGGCAATCGGGGGGTGGCGCATGAATACGGACTGGATCACCGCCCTTGCCGATTGTCAGCGTGACGGACGGTCCAGCGTGCTGGTCACGGTGACGGAGGTGGCGGGATCTGCCCCCCGCGCCGCCGGTACCAAGATGCTGGTCACCGCCGATGCGTTACACGGCACGATCGGCGGCGGCGCGCTGGAATTCACGGCCATTGAAACGGCCCGCGCCCTGCTGGACGGTCATGTAACGGAATTACGCACACAATCGTATCCCCTCGGCCCCGCCCTGGGCCAATGCTGCGGTGGTCGCGTCACCCTGCTGTTCGAACCGCAGCTGCCCCCGCGCTTGCGCATCGCCCTGTTCGGGGCGGGGCATGTGGCCAAGGCGCTGGTCGCCATCCTGGGCACCCTGCCGGCCCGGATCAGCTGGGTCGACAACCGCCCCGACCTGTTCCCCGACACGCTGCCCGCCAATGTGACGGCGCAGGTGGCGGAGGAGCCGGAGACGGCGCTGGGCCCAGAACACAGCCATATCCTGATCATGACCCATGACCACGCGCTGGATTACCGCCTTGTCAAATCAGCCCTTTCCCTGCCTGGACAGCCCTTTGTCGGTGTCATCGGGTCAGACACGAAACGCGCACGATTCGCCTCACGCCTGCGTACCGACGGGCTGGACCCGGCCCGCCTCACCTGCCCCATCGGCCTTCCGGGCCTGACCGGCAAGCATCCGGGCGAGATCGCGGTGGCCGTGGCGGCACAGCTGCTCAGCCTGCCCACCCCGACCGCCATTGCCCCCTCAAAGGAATTTGTTAGCGATAACAATTGCCTGGGCTGCGCCACGCCCTGCGGTGCGCAGACGCCATGAGGAATTGTTAATTACTAAAATTGATTGCGTTATTTGGCGCATAGCTAAAAGCCTGTGCGTAGTGAAATTACCGACATATGCTGAAACACATAAACGAACCGCCGGCCCACGGGACCGGCGGCACTGTCGGGGGAAGCGAACGAGCAAGGCAACCATGACGGCATATCCTGCTGTCCAGCTTTGTGAGGATCGCGATGAAGAACCTGTTTTCTGCCTTGATCCTTTCCACCCTGGTCCTGGCTGCCGCCAGCCCCGCCCTGGCCGATGTGTCGGGCCTGAATGCCGCCTGCGGTGGTCTACCCGCCGCCCCGTCCGTTACCCAGGGCGACAGCGCCGATGAAACCGCGATGCGCGCCTATGGCGCCGGCATGCGCGATTACACGGCCCGCCTGATGACCTATCTCACCTGCCTGGACAACCATCCAGCCAGCAGCGCCGACATGGCGTCGGCCAGCTACCGGCGTGAGGTGATCAGCCACCGGCAGCAGGTGGTGGATCAGCTGGAAAAGACCGTCAGCCGCTTCAACACCGAACTGAAGACCTTCAAGTCGCGGCAGGCCCAGGTCGCCGCCATTCCCTGACCACATGCACATCACGCATGGCTGCATCCTGTGTCAGCGGTGTCATTAACGATCTTTCCCTCTTTCGCTGCACCGCAACCACTTTATACTGCGTCGCACAAGAACACGGTTCCGGCCCGATCCGGACCATTGAAGGGAGCGAACGTACAAGGCCCGAAACGTCGGTGGCATCCCGCCCCGGTTCCAGCTTTGTGAGTATCGCTATGAAAAAGCTCTATTCCGCTCTGATCCTCTCCGCCCTGGCCCTGCTCGCAGCCGGTCAGTCCCAGGCCGCTCACCCCGCGCTGAAGCGCATCTGTGGTGAGGCTCCGGCCGCCCCGCAGCTGGTGGAAGGCTCCACCGCCACCCGTGACAGCATGGTGCAGGTCGCCGGCTCCGTCCGCGGCTTTGCGGACCAGTCGCTGAACTATCTGTCCTGCCTGGACAGCCAGCCGGCCTCCACCTCCTACATGGCGCAGCCGTCCTTCCGGGCACAGCTGGCAGCCTACCGCGACCAGGTGGCCGACCGCCTGGAAGCGACCGTGAACGCCTATAACGCCGAACTGCGCGACTTCAAGGCGCAGCAGGCCCAGGTGGCACAGAAGTAAGGACCGGCGTCACGCCTTGGTCCTGGCAAAAGGGCGGGTGGCAACACCCGCCCTTTTTGTTTAGTCACACCCCCAACAGGAACCGCAACGGCACATCCACGCGCTTGCGCCACGCCACCTCATTATGCGGTTCACCGTCATAAAGCCGGGTCACCCAGTCTTTGCCCTGGACATAGCCCAGGTCCGGCATGAAGACATCAACCTTGGCCTGGAAGGGCGGATAGAAACTGTCCAGCTCGGCATTGCCCAGATCGAAATAGATCCGGTGCTGGCCCGCGCGCGGCAGGTTGGCCTTCACCCAGCCGATGAAAGTATCGGCGATGGTCACCATGCGCGGATCGCCATTCTTGATCCAATCGAAATTGGCGACACTGGGCCAATGGGTTGAAACACACCCCGCCGACCCGAACACCGCCGGATAGCGGATCAGGGCGTAAAGCGAGATTAGGCCGCCCATGCTGGACCCCATGATGGAGGTGTCCGCCAAGCCGGGCTTTGTGCGGTATGTCGCGTCGATAAAGGGCTTCAACTCCTTCACCAGAAAATCGACATAGCCATTGGACAGGGCCGGACCGCCTGATCCCTTTTCATAGTCGGCCCGAATGTCCGCCGGCACCGTCTCATAGGGCGCCTGGGGCAGATATTCCCGGCGGCGATATTGGGTGTTCCACACACCCACCACGATGGCGGGCTTCACCGCCCCCTCGCCCATCAGGCGCACCATCGTCTCATCCACCCCCCATTCCCCGAACGGGGTGGAGGCCGGGTCGAACAGGTTCTGACCATCATGCATATAGAGGACGCGCAACCGCTCGCTCCCGCCCTCATACCCCGGCGGCAGCCAGACATCGACACGGCGCGGCTCCGTCAAGCTGCTGGGAAACAGGTCGTACCGCCACAGGCTGCCCGCCGGCACCGGTACCGCTACGGGCTTTGGCACCGCCCCACCGGCGGCCAGAACCGGCAGCGGCAGCAACGGCAGGGACAGCGCCCCCAGAAGGGCGCGGCGGCTGGGGCGGGACATCATGGCGAACCTCCGTTAACCTTTTTGTTGCCTCCAGGATCACCGCTTTCGGCCCCGCGCCAACCGTAAATACGTATGCGTCGCAGCGCAGCATGGAAGCGCATACGTATGCGCCCCATACCCGTCTGACGCTGCCGATTTTACGATAGGGGCAACAGAACAAGCGTTGAGTACCGGGGGGAGTGATCATGAGTGTGACGGCAAACGCGGTTCGCGCCGACGGGGCGGCCGGGCCTGACCAGGGCGTCATGCATCCCTGGTGGCAGGGCGCTGTCATCTATCAGATCTATCCGCGCAGCTTCGCCGACAGCAATGGCGACGGGATCGGCGACCTGAAGGGTCTGCTGGCCCATCTGGACCATGTCGCGTCCTTGGGCGCGGATGCCATCTGGATTTCGCCTTTCTTCAAGTCGCCCATGGATGATTTCGGATACGACATATCCGATCATTGCGATGTCGATCCGATTTTCGGGACCATGGCGGACTGCGATGCCGTCATCGCGCGGGCCCATGCGCTGGGTCTGAAGGTGATCATTGATCAGGTTTATTCCCACACCTCCATCGAACATCCCTGGTTTCAGGAAAGCCGACAGAACCGAACCAATCCCAAGGCCGACTGGTTCGTCTGGCAGGATGCGAAGCCCGATGGCACGCCGCCCAACAACTGGCAATCGGTGTTCGGCGGCCCGGCCTGGACCTGGGACGCGCGCCGCCGCCAATATTACATGCATAATTTCCTGTCCAGCCAGCCGGACCTGAACCTGCATAACCCCGAGGTGCAGGAGGCCATCAAGGGCGTGGCCCGGTTCTGGATGGACAAGGGCGTGGATGGTCTGCGCGTCGATGCCGCCAACTTCTTCATGCATGATCGGGAATTGCGGGACAATCCCATCAACCTGGAAGCCACCGCGCCCAAGCGCCCCTATGAGTTTCAGCGTCAGGTCCACAATATCTCGCAGCCCGAAAATCTGGGCTTCATCGAGGACCTGCGCGCCCTGCTGGACAGCTACCCCGACCGTTTCATGGTGGCGGAGATGGGGGAGGCACCGTTCGACATGGTGGCCGACTACACGCTGCCCGGCAAACGCTGCCATTCCGCCTATAATTTCTCCTTCCTCTATCACAAGCAGTTGGATGCCGGCGTGCCGCGCCGGGTGATCGGCGGCTGGAATCAGGCGTCGGGCGGGGCCTGGCCCTCCTGGACCTTCTCCAACCATGACGCACCCCGCGCCGTCAGCCGCTGGGGCGGTGACGTGCCGCCGCCGGCGCTCGCCCGTTGCCTGAACACGCTGCTGGTCTCGCTGCCCGGCTCCGTCTTCCTCTATTACGGGGAAGAACTGGGCCTGCCACAGGCGCGGGTGGCGTTTGAGGATCTGGTCGATCCTGAAGCCATCGCCAACTGGCCCCACACCCTGGGCCGCGATGGGGCCCGCACGCCCATGCCATGGTCCAAGGATGCGCCCAACGCCGGCTTCTCCACGGCCAAGCCCTGGCTGCCCGTGGATCGCAACCATTTGCCGCTGGCCGTGGATGTGCAGGCAGGCGATCCCGACAGCACCTTGTCGGTGACAAAGCGTCTGCTGGCCCGCCGCCATGCGGAACCGGCCCTGCGCTGGGGCGATATCCGCTTCCGCCCGCCCGCCGATCCCGTGCTGGCGTTTGAGCGTATCCACGCCGATGGCGATGTGCTGGTGGTGATCAACCTCTCCGCCGACCCCGCCCCGCACGGCCTGATCGATACGGCCAACTGGGTACCGGTGGAAAGCGTCAATGGTGCCGACCTGTCATCCGGCACCCTGCCCCCCTATGGTGCCGTTATCGCGCGGCGGGCGTAACGGCCCGCCGCCGGATTACCGCAACCGATCCCGGATTTCCGCCTGGATCACGGCCCAGGCGTCCGTCTGCGGCGTGACCAGCTCGAAATGCCCCGCCCCCTCAATCTCCAGCTCGCGCAGCTCCGGCCCCTGCGCCTTGGCGGCGTAATGCTGGGCAAAGCTGGGCGGGACGATATGGTCGCGTGTCCCTGACACCAGCGTCAGGGCCAGTTCCTTGACGGGCGCTTCACCGGGGGACGTATCGGCGAACGGGTTGCCCGTGCGCCCGGCACTGTCGATCAGGCGGTCGATGGTGTCCGGCCCGCCGCAGGCGTCCGGCCCCCGCGCGTGATAGTCGCGCAGATCAATGATCCCGGCCAGCGACACGACACCGTGCATGCGCAACGGGTCCTTGCCCCGCACGGCGCTGTCGGCGGGCAGATTGCTCCGCCCCGCCGCCCACAGCGCCAGATGCCCGCCGGCCGAATGGCCCGACAGGACGACGCGATTCAGGTCCAGCGGATAGGTCCCCGCCAGGGTGCGGACATGATCGACGGCTGCTGCCACATCCTGGAACGTGCCGGGATAGCCGGCCCCCGCCTCGCCCAGCTTGCGATACTCAATATTCCAGACGGCAATGCCCTGGTCGCGCAGGGCCGCCGACATCGGCCCCATCAGGTCGAACCCCGCATATTCCGCCAGCCAGCAGCCGCCATGCACCAGCACGACCAGCGGATGCGGCCCGTTGCCCTTGGGCAGCCAAAGCTCACCGAACTGCTGCGGTGCCGGGCCATAGGCGATGCGGACATCGCCGCTCATCTTCGGGCGCTTCGACAGTTCCTGATAGGTGAGCAGCGGTGGCAGGTCAGCGGTCATGGCGGGCACCGGTAACAGCAGGGTGAACAGCAAGGCAAACAGACGACACATGATCTGTGGGCACCTTCTGTCGGTCCCGTCCCACCCCTGCGGGCGGACGGGACCTTGGGTCAAACATCCCGCCATGGATGCGTGGTTACAGCACGCGCGTCAACCAGTAGAAGCCTGCCCCCACGGCGGCCGCCGCCGGCATGGTCAGGACCCAGGCCACCAGGATGCCCTGTGCCAGACCCCAGCGCACGGAAGAGGCGCGCTGCGCCGACCCGACGCCAACAATGGCCCCGGTAATGGTGTGGGTGGTGGAGACGGGAACACCCAGATATGTGGCCGTAAACAGGGTGATGGCCCCTGCCGTCTCGGCACAGCTGCCATGGACGGGCTTCAGTTCCGTCAGGCGCGACCCCATGGTCTTCACGATCTTCCAGCCGCCGAACAGCGTGCCCAGACCCATGCAGAACTGGCAGGAAATGACCACCCAGAACGGCACATGGAATCCGTCGGGCATATAGCCCTGGCTGAACAGCAGGACGGCGATGATGCCCATGGTCTTCTGCGCGTCATTGCCGCCATGGCCCAGGCTGTAGAGCGAGGCCGAGACGATCTGCACGCTGCGGAATACCTTGTCCACTTTGAAGGGGGAGAAGCGGCGGAACACCCAGGAGACGATGACCATCAGGATGATGGCCAGCACAAAGCCGACCGTGGGCGAAATCACGATGGCCACCGCCGTCTTGATCAGGCCCGAACCGACCACCCCGAACCCGGCCTTGGCCACACCAGCCCCGACCAGACCGCCCACCAGCGCGTGGGAGGAGGAGGAAGGGATACCGCCCAGCCAGGTGACGATGTTCCAGATGATCGCCCCCATCAGGGCCGCGAAGATCACCGAGGCGTCGATGACATTGGCATCGACAATGCCCTTGCCGATGGTATTGGCGACATGCGTGCCGAAAAACACAAAGGCGATGAAGTTGAAGAATGCCGCCATGATCACGGCATTGCGCGGCGACAGCACGCGCGTCGACACCACCGTGGCAATAGAATTGGCCGCGTCATGCAGGCCGTTCAGGAAATCGAAGGCCAGCGCCAGCGCGATCAGGCCGATCAGGATCGGCAGGGAGATCAGTTCCATGGGAGGCGCCGATCAGACATTATCGACGATGATGCTGTCGACGATGTCGGCGACATCCTCGCCCGCATCCAGCACGGCTTCCATCAGCTCCAGGATCTCGCGGATCAGGGCCTGACGATAGGTGATGGGGGCATCCAGACCGCCGCTTTCCTGACGCAGGCGCGATTTGGCGGCGCGCAGGATCTTGTCGCTGTCGCTCTCCAGTTCGGAAATCTCGCGCGTCATGCGGGTCATTTCCGCGACATGGCGGGGAATGTCACGCAGCTTGGGCAGGCATTCCGGCAGGATGGTGGCGCAGCGCACGATCAGGTCCGACAGGGCATGCATCTCGGCCGTATATTCCATCGGGCCGGCTTCGGTGATGTGACGGGCCACGTCCTGGATCAGGTCGATGATGTCATCCATGCGCTTGGCCAGATCCTGGATGTCGGACCGGTCGAAAGGCACGATGAAGGAACGGTGGACAGCCGCCTGGATCTCCTTGGTGATCTTGTCGGCGTCATTCTCGGCCTGATGGATGCGCTGGAACCGCATCTCCAGCTGATCGCCATTCTTGACCAGATCGCGCAGCGCCTCTGCGGCAACCAGGATCAGGCGGGCATGGTCGGTGAAATGGTCGAAAAACCGTTCTTCGCGGGGCATCATGGCCCGGAACAGGCTCAGCATCTTCTATCCCGATAACGCATTGGCAAGGGGCACTGACGGCGTACCGCCGCAGTCTGGGCCCCCTGTAGCATTGAATGGCCCGTCTCTGTAATGTTAATGTCACAAAACGGTCATGTTGAGCCAAGATACTGGGTGATTATCCGTGGCACTAAGAACGGATAGCTATTCAGGCAGTTCGTTCAGGGTGTAAAAGCAGTAAATGGGTGATCGTAAAAACACAGTCCAGCATGCGGCCCTGCCGTTCCGCATGACCGAAACCGGCCCGCAGATCCTTCTGGTCACCTCGCGTGAGACGCGGCGGTGGATCATTCCCAAGGGCTGGGCCAAGAAGAATGTCGAACCGCATGAGATGGCCGCCATCGAAGCGTTCGAGGAAGCGGGCGTGCGCGGCAAGATCAAGAAGAAGGCCGTGGGCGAATACCGCTATGACAAGCGGTTGGACGATGGCAGCACCGTCACCTGCGACGTATCGGTCTTCCCGCTGGAAGTGACGACGGAACTCCCCGACTGGCCCGAACGCCCCCAACGCGACCGCCGCTGGTTCCCCCCCGCCGAAGCCGCCATGCTGATCTCCGAGCCGGGGCTGGTGGATATTTTCCAGAAACTGGCGGTGAAGTGGGAGGATTGAGCCCTCCGCCCAATTTCCCGCCATCTGCCGCTTTTCCTGGCACCTTCGCCGCAACAGGCGTAGCATCTCCCCCAACCGGTCACGCATAACGACCGGGCTTTGCCATGATTTCCGCCATTCACACGCCTTTGGCACGGAACCTGCGAAGCTGATCGGCTTTCCCACGTTTCGACCCAAGGTCACTTTCAGGGGAGGCAGGATGGAGATCGGTGTTTTCATTCCCATTGGGAATAATGGCTGGCTGCTGTCGGAGAACGCGCCACAATACAAGCCCAGTTTTGATCTGAACAAACAGATCACCCTGTCGGCGGAAAAGCACGGTCTGGATTTCGTGTTGTCGATGATCAAGCTGCGCGGCTTTGGCGGCAAGACGGAATTCTGGGATCATAATCTGGAAAGCTTTACCTTGATGTCAGGTCTGGCCGCTGTGACCAGCCGCATCAAGATCTACGCCACCGCCGCGACTCTGGTCATGCCGCCCGCCATCGTGGCCCGCATGGCCTCCACCATCGACAGTATTTCGGGCGGTCGCTTCGGCGTGAACCTCGTCACCGGCTGGCAGCGGCCGGAATATTCGCAGATGGGCATGTGGCCGGGGGATGAGCATTTTGCCAACCGCTACGACTATCTGGCCGAATACGCCACCATCCTGCGCGAATTGTGGGGCACGGGCCGCAGCGACCTGAAAGGCAAGTACTTTCAAATGGATGATTGCCGCCTGTCGCCGCGTCCGCAGGCCGATGTGAAGCTGATCTGCGCCGGATCGTCCAATGCCGGCATGGCCTTTTCCGCGCAATATGCCGACTATAATTTCTGCTTCGGCATGGGCGTGAACACGCCCACCGCCTTCGCCCCCACTGTGGAACGTATGCGGGTGGCGGCGGAGAAGACGGGGCGCGATGTCTCCTCCTATGTCCTGTTCATGATCATCGCCGATGAAACGGACGAGGCCGCCCGCGCAAAATGGGAAAGCTACAAGGCGGGTGCCGATCAGGAAGCCATTGCCTGGCTGGGCCTGCAGGGTGCCGCCGACACCAAATCCGGCTCCGACACCAATGTCCGGCAGATGGCCGACCCCGTTTCCGCCGTGAACATCAACATGGGCACCCTGGTCGGGTCCTATGAAACCGTGGCGAAGATGCTGGACGAGGTGCCGACGGTGCCCGGCACGGGTGGCGTGCTGCTGACCTTCGATGATTTTGTGAAGGGGGTGGAGGATTTCGGTACCCGCATCCAGCCATTGATGAAATGCCGTCAGCATATCAAGGGGCTGGCATGAGCAGCGCCGGGTATGAACCACCGGCGGAACGCTCAAAATCGGTCACTCTGCCCGCCCGCCCGGAGCCGATCCGCCTGAACCCGGCGGAAACCGCCGTCATTGTCGTGGATATGCAGAATGCCTATTCCACGCCCGGCGGTTATGTCGATCTGGCCGGGTTCGACATCTCGGGCGCGCGCGGCACCATCGCCAATATCAAGCGCACGCTGGATGCCGCCCGCGCGGCTGGTGTCCTGGTCGTCTATTTCCAAAATGGCTGGGACCCGGACTATGTGGAGGCTGGCGGGCCTGGGTCCCCCAATTGGCATAAATCCAACGCCCTGAAAACCATGCGCGCCCGGCCCGAATTGCAGGGCCAATTGCTGGCCAAGGGCACCTGGGATTACGCGATTGTGGAGGAGTTGCAGCCGCAGAAGGGCGACATCCTGATCCCAAAGACGCGCTATAGCGGCTTTTTCAACACCAATGTCGACAGCGTCCTGCGCGCACGCGGCATCCGCAATCTGGTCTTTGTCGGCATCGCCACCAATGTCTGCGTGGAAAGCTCGCTGCGCGATGCCTTCCATCTGGAATATTTCGGGGTGATGCTGGAGGACGCGACCCACCATTTGGGCCCCGACTTCATCCAGAAGGCAACCGTTTATAATGTCGAGAAATTCTTCGGCTGGGTCGCCACCGTCGACGATTTCTGCGGCACCATCTCCCAGGGCGCCCCCATCGGCGCATAACACAACAAACAGGAGCAGCAAACCATGCCCAAGCAGATCATCGTGCCCGAAGGCACGCAAAAGCCCATCGCCCCCTATTCGCCGGGCACCCTGGCCGATGGCATCGTCTATGTCTCCGGCACCCTGCCGTTTGACAAGAACAACGACGTGGTCCATGTCGGCGATGCGGGGGCCCAGACGCGCCATGTGCTGGAGACCATCAAATCGGTGATCGAAACGGCGGGCGGCACGATGGAGGATGTGACCATGAACCACATCTTCATCACCGACTGGGCCAATTATCAGGCCGTCAACAAGGTCTATGCCGAATATTTCCCCGGCGACAAGCCGGCGCGTTATTGCATCCAATGTGGTCTGGTAAAGCCTGACGCGCTGGTGGAAATCGCCACCGTCGCCCATATCGGGAAGAAGTGATGCATGTGGACATTCATGGCCGGGGCGACACGGACGCCCCGGTCCTGATCCTGTCATCGGGCCTGGGCGGGTCGGGCGGTTATTGGGCCGCCCAGATCCCCGCCCTGGCCCCGCATTTCCGCGTCATCACCTATGACCATCGCGGTTGTGGCCGCACGGGCGGGACAGTTCCCGAAAATGGCGGCATCACTGCCATGGCCGATGATGTGCTGACCATCGCCGACCGTCTGGGGGTGCAGCGTTTCAGCCTGATGGGCCACGCGCTGGGCGGCCTGATCGGTCTGGATCTGGCCTTGCGCGCACCCGACCGACTGGAAAAGCTGGTTCTGATCAATGCCTGGAGCAAGGCCGATCCCCATTCCGGCCGCTGCTTCGATGTGCGCCTGGAACTGCTGGAAAAATCCGGCGTACCGATGTTCGTGAAGGCGCAGCCTTTGTTCCTCTACCCCGCCATCTGGATGGCCCAGAATGCCGACCAGTTGGAGGCTGAGGAAGCGCACGCCATTGCGCATTTCCAGGGTGCCGACAGTATCCGCCGCCGCATCGCGGCCCTTCGTGGCTTTGATATCGATGCCCGATTGGGGTCCATCCCCCACCCCTGTTTCGTCATCGCCACCAAGGACGACCTACTGGTCCCCTACAGCCGCTCCCTGCGTCTGGCCGACGGCCTGCCCAACGCACAGCTGCACCTGACGGATTTCGGTGGCCATGCCGTAAATGTCGTGGACCCGGATGGGTTCAATGCGGCGGTGCTGGGTTTCCTGCGCGACCGGCATGATCGTAGCGCGGATTAGCAAAGCGTAATCCGCGGGAACCCCGGCGCTGCTCTGCGGATTACGGCTACCGCCTAATCCGCGCTAGGTGCTTCGCTTCCTCCGCGTCCAGGATCGCGGTCAACGCGTCACCCTCGACCGCCCCACCCCGTTCAATCGACGCATTCAGCGTCTCGCGCAAGGCCTGCAACTTGGCCTCGCGCTCCTCGACAAGGCGCAGACCCTCGCGGATGACCTCGCTGGCAGAGCCATAGCGACCGCTTTTCACGGCATCATCGACAAAACTCTCCCAACGGCGACCGATCGACACATTAATGCGGCCCTCACATCCTCACCGTCAGCGACAGGCGCCAGGTCCGCCCCACCATCGGTTCATATTCCCCATCACCCTCAACAAAGAACCCCTGCGCATCGAACAGGTTTTGCACCTGGGCGCGCAGGCTGGCCTCCTGCCCCCACAGGCCGAATTCCTGGCGCAGGCCCGCATCGACCAGCGTATAGGCGGGTCCATCGGCCAGATTGTCACCGCGCGCGGTGGTCTTGGCGCTGTGATCGATGCTGGCATCGACGGACAGACCGTCCACGATACCGGGTGCATAATCGACGCTGGCCTGCCACTGCATCCGGCTTTGCCCCACGGGCCGCCGCCCGATCAGGCCCCGTTCCACCTCATCCCCCCGCACCTCGGGGTCCAGCAGGACAGCGCCCAGCACCACCGACAGCCCTTCCACCGGCTCCCCCGACAGCGACGCCTCCACCCCCCGGTGCCGCACCTCACCCAGGAAGCCATAGCGGCCACCCGCATCCACCCCATCATAGGGCCGGCGCACATCAAACACCGAACTGGTCAGGGTCAGCGGCCCGATACCGGTGCGAAGCCCGGCTTCCCGCTGTGTGGTCTTCACCGCCGGCAGCACGGCATTGCGGTTGACGGCGGTAATGGGTGCCGATCCGCTTTCCTCCAGCCCCTTGGAATAGCTGGCATAGGCGATGACGCCATTGTCGAACCGCCAGGCCGCGACCCCATTATAAAGCCAGGGCTTGGACCCGCCCCGCGCCTCCCCGCCTGTGCCGGGCCGCGCGATCTTGGTGTAATCCGCCTTTTGCAGCCCGGCACCCAGGTCCAGCCGCCCGTCCCAGGACAGGTTATAGGCCACGCCCAGCGTATGCTGCTTCACCTCGTTACGGTCCTGCGGCTGGTCGAACAGCACCACGGGTTCCGCCACATCGGGCCGGCGGTCCATGGCCCAGGGGCCGTAATCGACCTCGACATCGCCGCCCATGCGGCTGCGCTTGGACAGGCCGCGCCCCGCCAGACTGATGGTCTGTTGCGTCTGACCCGCCACCCATTCATAGGCGACCGATGCCTCCCCCGACAGCGCCGCATATCGCGTGGCGGGCAGCAGCACATATACCATCCGCCCCTGCCGGTCGGGTGTCACCGACAGCAGCGCGAAGGCATCATAGGGCAGGCGATGCACCGACCGGAACAGACCGGCCCGCGCCGTCAGCCCCTCCATCAGGCCGGCATCGATAATCAGACCCTGGTTCTCCGTCTCATAGGCCCAGTCGCCCCAGGGCAGCGTATGATTGACATCCCGGTCCACGCGCGGCGGCAGGTACGGCCCCTCGGGCAGGTAATTGGGCACCACCTCGCTATCATGCATCTGGTCCCAATCGGCGAAACCCGTGACCGACACATCCTCCGTCACCTGCCATCGCGGCACGAACCCGGCGGACCAGGACCGCTGATCTCCGCCGAACGCGCCGTTCTGATCGGGCCGCGCGGCCACCCCCGCCGACAGCTTGAACCGCCCGTCCGCCGCCACATAGGCGGTGTCCAACTCCATGAAAGGCGATGTCTGGGGATCAAGGCCCAGCCGCATCTCGGCCCCCGTGCGGTCCGGGTCGCGCAGTGACAGATCGGCGATCCCCGACGGGGCCGGGAACAGAAGGCCGACGGTATTCAACCCCACCCGGATGCTGGTCGCATCCACCACCCGGTCCGACAGCGCCCCCTGCTGTGAGATGAAAAGGCCCTGCAAACGGACATTGCCGGCGCTGTCGGGGCTGAACCCGCGCACATTGCCGGCATCATACAACCCGATGGATTCGGTCCCCACGCGCAGGCCGAAGGCATCGGTGGCATTGCGCACGACATTGTCGTCATTTTGCTGCGCCATCGCCGGCAGGGCGGACAGCAGGGCCAGGGCACAGACGCTGCACCCGGCGAAATTCTTCATGGACATGGATCACTGCCTGATTTTGTTCTGGTTGATCGTTCGCGGCAACAATGCGCCCCTCCTACCATAGGTCTATTTCATCCGCCATAGGATATATTCTGCCATCGGTGTCATGCGCCGGCATGCCACGTCAAACGCTGCTGGAAAGATCAAATCCCGGTTTTGAACTGGCCCAGGGCCATCTTTTCGGCAAACCTATGCCATTGCACAGTTTCGTAAGCTGCCATCCTGGGTTTAGCTGATGATGACGTGCCGTTGGTGTTGGAGGACAGGGTGACAGGTGATCGCAATGTGGTGGGCCGGCTGACAGCGGCCTATGTGATCGCTTTGACCCTGATTGCCCTGCTGTCCGGCGGGGTGCATCTGCTGCTGGACAATGTCATCGCCGAACAGCGCGATGCTGCCACCATCATCAATGTCGCCGGCCGGCAGCGCATGCTGTCGCAGCGCATCGCGCTGTTGGGCAATGACCTGCACCAAGGGGATGAAACGGCGCGCGAACCGCTCCGCGACGCCATCGCTCTGATGCGCCGGTCACAGGATGCGCTGGTGCGCGGCAATGATCTGGGCATTTCCAACCCGCTTTCCGCCGATGCCAGCGCCCATTATTTCTCCGGCCTCAATCCGCTGGACATGCGCGTCCGCAGTTTCCTGGACGATGCTGAGCGTTTTCTGGCGACCGGCGATGAAATCGCCTTCCGGCAGTTCCATCTGGCCGCGCGCGACACGCTGCTGCCGTCCCTCGACCGCGCCGTGTCCATCTTCGAAGGCGAAGCCAATGGCCGTACCCATTGGCTGCGTCAGGCGCAACAGGTGGTGCTGGCCATCCTGTTGACCACCCTGCTGGCAGAGGCGTTCTTCATCTTCCGCCCCATGGTCACACGCATCCGCCTCTATGCCAGCCGCCTGTTCGATATGGCCAGTCGCGACAGCCTGACCGGCCTGCCCAACCGCCGCTTCCTGGTCGATAGCGGGGAGGCCGCAATTATCCAGGCCCGCCGTGACGGAACCGACCTTTCCTGCCTGCTGGTCGATCTCGACCATTTCAAAACCATCAATGACCAGTATGGTCACGCCACGGGCGACGCCGTCCTGGTGCGTTTCGGCGAACTGGCACAGACGGCCCTGCGTCAGGGCGACATTGTGGGCCGCACGGGGGGCGAGGAATTCGCCGTGCTGCTGCCCGGTGCTGGAGAGGCCGGCGCCCTGCTGGTGGCGGAGAAACTGCGCGCCATGCTGGATGCCGACCGCAGCGAAGCCCTGCCCCATTTCACGGCCAGCATCGGGGCCACCACACTGGCCGTCGGCGACCGCACCCTGGCCGACCTGCTCTCCCGCGCCGACGCCGCCCTCTACGCCGCCAAGGGCCTGGGCCGCAACCGCGTGCGGTTTGAGGCGGGGCAGCCGGCGGTAAAGGCACCGGCGATGGAGATGGCGTAACGGGCACGCCCCCTCACCGCCCCATCCTCACCCCCACCCCCGCCAATATCCGCGCGGCCAGCGCCACATAATCACCGTCGAAATGATGGCCGCCCTCGGTCGCCACCACCTCCACGCCCGTGCCGGTCAGTGTGTCGCACACCCCGTCCGGGTCCTGACGCCCCTCGAAACATTGCAGTTTACCGGGCGCGATCCGGTCCAGGTCGGGCTTGGTCGGCTGCGTGCTTTCGCTGTTGGCGGTCAGAAATTCGCCCACCGTCACCTCGAAATTGGCCTTGGCCGACAGGGCCAGCAGCGAGACCTGCACCACGCTGTCCCGCTGTTCCTGCGGCAGCAGGTTATAGAGGGCGGGCATGACATCGGCCCCAAACGAATAGCCGATCAGCACCACCTTCTCCACGCCCCACGCCTTGCGGTAATGCGCGATCAGGCGGGACAGGTCGGCGGCACTATCCTCCGGCGACCGCCAGGCCCAGTAATAGCGCAGCATGTCCACACCCACCGTCGGCACGCCCTGGCCTTGCAGATATTCCGCAATATCCTTGTCCAGGTCGCGCCAGCCGCCATCCCCGGAATAGACGATGGCCAGCACCCCGTGCTTCACCTCCGCCGGCAGTTCGGTCAGCGGCAGGTCGGACAACTCATCCGCCCCCTGTGCGTCCACCCGCCGCGCCATCTCGGCGACCAGCCTTTCGCCCGGCCGCCCACCGCCGCTGGGCCGCACCACGGGCACCTGTGCCCCTTGCGGGTTGGCGCAGAATGGCTTGGGCAGCGGTCCCTTGGTCTCGTCCACGGCCACAGCCCCGCCCAGGATGGCGGGCGTACCCGTCCCGGCCATGGCGACCGCCATATCCGCCCCCGCCCCGATCCCGGCCAGCACCGGCAACTGATAGCGTTTCAGGCCCAGCCCCCGCTGTGCGGCGTGCGCGACATCCTGCAACGCCCAACTGGGGTCCACGCATTCCCCGTCCGCCGCCGCCATCCGCGCCGTCACCTCTTTCAGATCCAGCCCGATGACGACCACGCCCGCATGCACCAGACGCCGGGCCAGATGTCCGCTGCGCGCGTCCCACCCGTCCGGCCCCGACAGCAGCATGACCACCGGCCCGTCTTTCTCCCGCAGGGTCTGCATCACCCGGACAGGGCCCAGCAGCCCATCGACCGGCAGATGTACCCAGGACGGGGCGATATCATAGCGATGCACCCACCAGGCGGGCACGGTCAGCGCCGCCAGCCCGGCCACCAGCAGGCCCATGATCACGCCGCGCAGTCTCATTTCCCCACCACTCCCCGCAACCCGCCGGCGATCAGCACGGTGATATCGGCCAGCGCCAGCATCGGGTTCAACCCGCCCGGCACCGCCATGTAGCGCGCCTCCCATTCTGGCGCGAACTTGGACTTGAAGGTGCGCAACCCGCTGAAATTATAGAACCGGTCGCCGCGCTCATAGACCGCCCTGCCCACCTGCTGCCACAGGCCCACGGCACTGGCCGACAGGCCCGACAGCGGCGCCATGCCCAGGTTGAAGCGCTGATACCCCTGTTCCTTGAACATCAGGATCAGGCGCAGCAGCAGATATTCCATGACGGCGGGCGGTGCCTTGTTGGAAAACCGCATCAGGTCGATGCTGGCTTCCTCCGCCGTCCCGGTCAGCATCAGGCTGGCAAAGGCCACCACCCGCCCCTCGCGGCGCAGCACGGCAACGGGCCGCAGCGCGATATAGTCGGGAATGAAGGCACCCAGGGAGAACCGCTTCTCCCGCACATTATGCGCCGCCATCCAATCATCCGACACGGCGCGCAGCTCGTCCAGGATGGCCGGCACGCCCTCCGCCGGCACCATCTCGAACTGCACGCCGGCCTTTTCACACCGGTTGGCGGAATTGCGCAGATTGGCCCGCTTTGATCCTTTCACGTCGAACCGTGGCAGATCAAGCTGCGCCTCCTCGCCCAGCTTGAAGGCGACCAGCCCCGCATCGGCATAAAGCGCCAGATTTTCCGGGGCCACCTGATAGAACACGGCCCGCCCGCCCGACGCCCGCGCCATCTCCACAAACCGCCAGATCAGGGGCGCCCATTCATCCTCCGGCCCCACCGGATCGAACAGGGCGATCCAGGACCGCCCCTGGCGGGCATACATGATGAAGGCCTGACCATTTTCAGAAAATAGCAGCTTCTTATCGCCCAGCAGGGCCAGCTGCGCCCCTGGCCGCCTTTGCGCATCCACCACAGCCCGCGCCCTGGTCAGCGCGTCCTTGTCCGGGTCCGGCAGGTCGGCCATCACCGCGGGCCGCAGCAGCGCCCACCCGGCCCCCAGCCCCGCCAGCAACGCGACACCCAGCAAGGCGCGCAATCCGCGTGGGGCCTCGCCCGAAAACTCGAACTGCCACCACAGATCATGGGTGTAATCGACACTCTTATAGACAAAGAACAGTACAGAAAGGGCGGCGATCAGCAGCAGGCCGACCGCCACCAGCCAGGGCCGCGTCAGCGCTGAATGCAGCAGCGAGGCCTTGCGCGTGAACTCTCGCCGCGACAACAGCAGCAGACACAGCAGCACGGCCAGCAGCACCATCTCCGTCACGGCCAACGCCTTGGCCAGCGCCAGCACCATGGCAGCCACCAGGATCGACACCGCCGCCCACCACGCCCCGTCCAGCCGGTAGGTCACGCCCCGCGCCACCACGAACAGCATCAGGCCCAGCACGGATGACAGGAAATGCGCCCCCTCCACCAGCGGCAGGGGCAGCAGGCCCGACAGCAGGTCAAGGCGCGCGTCATCGGCAGGCGTCACCCCGGAAAAGACCAGCATGCTGGCCAGCAGCAGGGTCAGCGCCCCCAGCACGGGCGGGGCCAACCTTGTCCCCACCTGCACCACCCGGCTTCCGGCCAGCAGCACCGCCACCCGCCGCGTCTCCAGCAAGGCCACGGTCAGGCCCGCCAGCAGCAGCGGCACCACATGATAGATGACACGGTAAAGCAACAGCGCGCCCAGCACCTGTTCGGTATCGGCCCGCCCGGCCACCGCCGCCATCACCACCGTCTCAAACACGCCCAGCCCGGCGGGAACATGGCTCAACACGCCCAGCCCGATGGCGACCGCATAAATGGCGATGAAGGCGGGCAGATCGATATCGGCACTGGCCGGCAGCAGCACCCACAGCACTGTCCCCGCCGCCGCGATATCGACCAGGGTCGCCAGGAACTGGATGATCAGCAGGCGGGGTGCCGGCGGCTCCACCGACCAGCGCCCGATCTTCACCGCCTGATGCCGCCCCGACGCCACAATCAGGGCGGCCAGCGCACAAAGCCCGACCGCCCCCACCCCATGCCCGATCCAGCCGGGCATCCCCATACCCGTGACGTCACCGGCAAAGAACAGGCCCAGCGCCGTGACCCCCGCCACGCCCAACCCGAAGGTGGCCGTCACGAACCCGACGATCCGCGCCACCTCTTCGGGTTCCAGCCCGGGCGGCGTATAGAACCGATACCGGATCGCACCCGCCGTCAGCGGCCCGAACCCCACCGTGTTCCCCACCGCATAGGCGCAGAATGATGTCAGCCCGATCACCGGATAAGGCACCCGCCGCCCGACATAGCGCAGCGCCGTCCAGTCATAAAAAGTCAGGGCCAGGAAACTGACGCCTGTGGCCGCCAGTGCCACCGCCAACGCCCATGCCGGCGTGGCACGCAGGGCGTCCACCACCTCCTGGTACGAAATCTCCGCCGCCAGATGCGACAAGGCCGTCCAGGCCAGGGCACCGACGGCCAGGATCACCAGCCCTGTCAGCCCACTCTTGATCCAGCCGCGCCACGGCACCCGCCCCGCCTCACCCGTCACATCCGCCATGATCCGCGATCACCCCTCTGGACCTTGCTGCCTGCGGGTCCTTTCCGGTTGTCATCGGCCAACTTCCTGCACACGGCAAATTACTTCTATGTCATCCTATGCTTATCGCTAACAAGATGGAGCCACCGTGTCGTGACCGGAACCGCGCACCCGTCCACCAACAATCTCGATGCTTTCTGGATGCCGTTCACCGCGAACCGGCAATTCAAGCAGACGCCGCGCATGCTGGTTTCGGCCAGCGGCATGTATTACCGCACCGATGATGGCCGCCCCATCCTGGATGGCACCGCCGGCCTCTGGTGCGTGAATGCGGGCCATTGCCGGCCAGAGATTGTGAAGGCCATTCAGGCACAGGCCGCCGAAATGGACTATGCGCCCGCCTTTCAGATGGGCCATCCCGGTGCGTTCGACTTCGCGTCACAGCTCACGGCCCTGCTGCCCCCCGGCCTGGACCATGTCTTCTTCACCAATTCCGGCTCGGAATCGGTGGATACCGCGCTCAAGGTGGCCTTGGCCTATCACCGCGCGCGTGGGGAGGGGCAGCGCACCCGCTTCATCGGGCGGGAGCGCGGCTATCATGGTGTGGGTTTCGGCGGTATCTCCGTCGGCGGCATCGTCAGCAACCGCAAGGCGTTCGGCACCATGCTGCCCGGCGTCGATCACCTGCCCCACACCCATGACCGGTCACGTCAGGCCTTCTCGGTCGGCCAGCCCGAATGGGGTGCGCATCTGGCGGATGAGCTGGAACGCATCGTCGCCCTGCATGATGCCAGCACCATCGCCGCCGTCATTGTCGAACCGGTTGCCTGCTCCACCGGCGTGCTGGTCCCGCCCAAGGGCTATCTGGAACGGCTGCGCGTCCTCTGTGACAAGCACGGCCTGCTGCTGATTTTTGATGAGGTGATTACCGGCTTCGGTCGCCTGGGCACGCCCTTTGCCACCGATTATTTCGGCGTCGTGCCCGACATCATCACCGCCGCCAAGGGCCTGACCAACGCCACCGTCCCCATGGGGGCCGTCTTCTTTCAAAAGAAGATCTACGACGCCTTCATGACGGGGGCGGAGCATATGATTGAGCTGTTCCACGGCTACACCTATTCCGGCCACCCCTTGGCCGCCGCCGCCGGTCTGGCAACCCTGAAGGTCTACAAAGATGAAGGCCTGCTGACCCGTGCGGCGGATCTCAACGATTACTGGGCCAATGCCGTGCATTCGCTGAAGGACGCCCGCCACGTTATCGACATCCGCAATCTGGGCCTGATCGGTGCCATCGAACTGGACCCGTTGCCGGGCCAGCCGACCAAACGCGCCTTTACCACCTTCCTGAAATGCTTCGAAAAGGGCGTCCTGATCCGCACCACCGGCGACATCATCGCCCTCTCTCCACCGCTCATCGTGGAAAAATCCCAGATCGACCAGATCGTGGAGACGATCCGCGAGGCACTGGCGGGGGTGGAATAGACATCCCCTATCCCCGCGCCCCCTCCCCCAACCCACAGGCCCCGCCCATGTCCGATCCGGTCAACACCCAATCCGGTCTCTGGAACCCCGATCTCGCCCCGGTGCCGGCGGAACGGCGGACATGGAACTGGGTGCATTATGCCTCGCTCTGGATCGGCATGGTGATGTGCATTCCCGCCTACCTGCTGGCCTCGGGCCTGATACAGCAGGGCATGTCGGCAGGACAGGCGGTATTGACGGTCCTGGCCGGCAATCTGATCGTGCTGGTCCCCATGGTCCTGATCGGCCATTCGGGGGCCAAGTACGGCCTGCCCTTCGCCGTCATCGTGCGGTCCAGTTTCGGCACGCGCGGCAATAAACTGCCCGCCGCCCTGCGCGCTCTCATCGCCTGCGGCTGGTTCGGCATTCAATGCTGGGTGGGCGGTAGCGCCA
Source organism: Niveispirillum sp. CC-CTL257 (assembly GCF_059489915.1). NCBI lineage: Bacteria > Pseudomonadati > Pseudomonadota > Alphaproteobacteria > Rhodospirillales > Azospirillaceae > Niveispirillum > Niveispirillum sp. CC-CTL257. The sequence goes on along the minus strand of NZ_JCAJXE010000004.1, from coordinate 777,426 downwards.
TCTACGCCATCGCCAATATCATGACGGGCGGGGCGCTGGCGGGGGAGAAGATTGCAGCGCTGGGCATTGATGCCGGACAGCTGGCCTGCTTCCTGTTCTTCTGGGCCCTGCATCTCTGGTTCATCAAACGCGGGCCGGACAGCATCCGCTGGATTGAAACGGTCACGGCCCCCTTGAAGATCGTCATCATGCTGGCCCTGCTCTGGTGGGCCTGGGACAAGGCCGATGGCTTCGGCCACCTCCTCTCCGCCCCTTCACAATTCGTGACCGGTGGCGCCAAGGAAGGTCAGTTCTGGGCTGTCTTCTGGCCCGGCCTCACGGCCATGGTCGGTTTCTGGTCCACCCTTGCCATCAATATTCCCGACTTCACGCGGTTCGCGAAAAGCCAGAAGGATCAGATGCTGGGCCAGTCTTTGGGCCTGCCCCTGCCGATGGCCCTGCTGGCCTTCGTCTCCGTCGCCGTCACCTCGGCCACCATCATTATTTATGGCGAGGCGGTTTGGGACCCGGTTGATCTGGCGGGCCGGCTGGAGGGCGTCGCCGTCGCCATCGGCCTGATCATCATCACCATCGATACCTTGTGCGTGAACCTTGCCGCCAACACGGTCGGCCCGGCCTATGATTTCTCGGCCATCTTCCCCCGCCATGTCAGCTTCGCGACCGGCGGCTACATCACCGCGGGCATCGGCATCGCCATGATGCCCTGGAAACTGATTGAGACGACGGACGGCTATATCTTCACCTGGCTGATCGGCTATGGCGCGCTGCTGGGGCCGATCCTGGGCATCATGCTGGCCGATTACTGGTTGATCCGCCGGCAGGTGCTGAACGTCCCCGCCCTGTTCGATGCGCAAGGCGAATACCGTTTCCGCGCCGGCTGGAACCCAGCCGCCCTGATCGCCTTCACCCTCGCCGTCCTGCCCAACCTGCCCGGCTTCCTGCACGCCGCCTTCCCCACGCCCTTCGCGGGTGTACCGGGCCTGCTCGTGGAGCTTTACAATTACGCGTGGTTCGTGGGCCTGGGCATTTCGGCCCTGATCTATCTGGCCCTGATGCGCCGCGCGCGCCCTTAAATCGCCGTCCGCACGCTCAACAGCTCCGGGAAAAAAGACAGGTTCAGCGCCTTCACAAGGTACGACACGCCCCCGGTCCCGCCCGTGCCCATCTTGTACCCGATGATGCGTTCCACGGTCTTCATATGGCTGAACCGCCATTGCTGGAACCGGTATTCCAGGTCCACCAGCTTCTCGGCCAGCTCATACAGTTCCCAATGCGCGTGCGGGTCGCGGTACACCACCGACCACGCCGCCTCCACCCGCTTATCTGCCTGATAGGGCTGTGACCAGTCACGATCCAGTGCCGTCTCCGGAATGTCGAACCCCCGCCGCGCCAGCAACGCCAGACATTCATCATAGAGCGAGCGCTCATTCAGCGCCGTCATCAGCCGCGCATGCACCTCCGGCATCCCCTGATGGACCGTGATCATCCCGGCATTCTTGTTGCCCAGCATGAATTCCAGCAGCCGGTACTGATAGCTTTGAAAGCCGGAACTCTGGCCCAGATGCGGGCGGATGCGGCTGTAATCGGCGGGGGTCATGGTGGACAGCACATCCCAGCCCTGGATCAGCTGCTGCTGGATGCGCGCCACCCGCGCGATCATCTTGAAGGCCGGACCCAGATCATCCTGGCATATCTGCTGTTTGGCCGCCCCCAGTTCGTGCAGGCAGAGCTTCATCCACAATTCCGACGATTGGTGGATGATGATGAACAACAGCTCATCATGCTCGCCTGACCGCGCATGCTGACAGGACAGCAGTTCTTCCAGCCCCAGATAGGCGCCATAGGACAGGTCGGGCGCCTGATGCACCCCTTCCTGCGACAGATCGACGGTATTGGGCTTCATGGGACCGGGCACCCCTGGGATCTCTGTTGCCCGACCATTTCACCTGCAACGATTGCCGTCAATGGGGTTGGGGCGCCGGATCGGACGCCCCAACCTTCACCCTCACTTCCCATACCGCGCCACGACGGGCGCATACAGGTCCCACACCTGCCGGTCGCGCACCGACCGCAGCAGCTTGACATATTCGGCGTGGCTCCAGGCCAGCGGCGTGGCGCTGTTGGTGCCTTCGCCCAGCTTGTATCCCTTGGGCATGACGCCGACCCCGTCCCAGACCTGTTCGGGGATCATCATGCCTTCATTGGCGAACTTCTCCATGCCCCGGACATAGGTCATGCGGATGGTTTCCAGCTCCGCCGCCGTCACGCCGCCCGGCTTGGCTCCGGCCCGCGCCAGCTCGTAATGGCCGCGCTCGCCCGTGAAGATCGGCCAGACGCGCCCGCGCTGCCCCACACCCATGCCGCCTTTCAGCTCCCCGGTGCCATAATTGCCGCCATTGCGGATATCCTCGCCATATCCGTCATTGCCGTACCGGCGCCAGCCGGGATATGTCGCCGGGTCGCCCGCGAACCTGAACTCATATTTCACGCGGAAATGGTCCGGAATGGACATGTCGTCCAACTCGCCCAGACTATCCACGACGCTGTCGGCATTGGGTGCCCGCACGCCATAGCGGACCAGTTCCAGGAACCCGCCATCCAGATAGACATTCTCCGTCAGGCCCTGCTGCCCGTTGGCGGCATTCACGGGGCCTTTGTCATTGGGATTGTCGTTCTGGTTGACGCGCAGGAAGTAGCGACCATTGCCATAGGTGCCCTGCGTCGTGAACATCCGCGCCTCGATGGCGCCATTGATGGCGTCGGCGGTGGCGCGGTAGGTCCTGGCGTCGTCATCCTGGCCCAGCTTGTCGGCGATCTCCGCCGCACTGATCAACCCCGCCACGATGGCGGCGGTGGTGGAGGGCGAATGGCCCGGCTGCTCTTCCCAGCGTTCCTGTTGGCTGTTGGGCGGGGTGATGGTGGCTTTGTTCCAGTCCAGCCCGATCTTGCCGCCCTTGACCAGGAAATCCGCCGCCGGCTTCAACATGGTCGGGTACATGGCCTTCAGGGTGGCCTCGTCCACCACACCCGCCTGCCACAGCTTCCAGCCCAGCATGATGGGCATGGCCGTCTGGTCCAGCTGCACGCCCACCCATTCGATGGTGCCATCGACATGGGTCTTTTGCAGGAACCAGCCATTGGCGCCCTTATTGCCCTTGGTCTGGGCCGACACCTGCACCGTCTTCAGATAGTTGAAGGCGGCCAGCGGCGTCTGCGTGTCGCCCAGCGCCAGCAGCGCCATGGCGCATTGATAGAAATCGCGCGGCCAAACGGCCTTGTATCCGGTCGCCAGCTTCTCGGTCGATACCGTATCGCCCCACGGTGCCGACAGCGACGCGATCAGGGCACCGGCAAAGCTCTTATCCTCCTGCGCCTTCAACACCATGGCAGACACAAAGGCCAGACTGCCGCCATCGGTGGCCATGGCCGCCAAATCTTTCAGCGGGGTCAGCCCATTGACATAATCTTCCCAGCCCACGGCCTCGCCCTGGCCGTTGAACTTGGCCAGGGTCGCGGCATAGCCTGCCTTCAGGCTGGCATCGGCCACGGCATTGGCGGCGGCGCGGTCGGCCCCGAAGGCCACGACCACATCATAGGTGGCCTCCTGCCCGGCGGACAGCGTCGGCAGCTCACCCGCCAGCGCGACATTGCCGGCCTTGGCCCCCGTCGTATCATAGACGTTCAGCGCCCCGTCCTTGCGCAGCTGACTCACCCCGTCCGACGTGCCGACAAAGCCGACGCTGGCCTTCACAAACGGCTTGTCCGCCTTGATGACCAGCGCGTGCGTGCCCTCCACGGCGTTCAGCGTGCCGCCGACCGTGTCGGCCTTGTCATTGCCGCCCGTGCCCGCCATCTGCGGATCGGCCAGCAGGACGGGCGTGATCCCCGCCTTCAGGGCGCGGAAAATGGTCCGCACGAACAATGTGTCGCGGTCGGGATCGGTAAAGACATGCTTTTCGATCTCATACCGGCCCTGACGGTCGCGGTTGACGATCCGGTAGGCCAGCGACAAGGGCCGCCCGGCCGCGTCCTTATGCAGGTAATCGACATGGGTTTCCATGTCGTCATATTCGGTATGGACGAAACCATCGCCCTTCACGGCAAATTGCAGCTCGCGCAGCTGCGCCTCATGGATCATGCCCTGCATGGTCTCGGTGATGACGCCATGGGCCAGCGAAAACCAGACCTTGGAGACCGGACCGGTCACGCCGCCATCCTGATAGCGGCCATTGACATAGGCCTCATAAGAGGTGCCGATCCCGTCCTTGCCGGAATAGGAAAAGGTGGGCTTGGCCCCCGGTGCGCCCGGTGCGGTCGCGGCCAGGGCCGTCCCACTCATCAACAGGGCGGCAAGGGTGCCAATGGCGGTCACGGCGGCGGCGCTGCGCAAGGTCCTGGTCATGTCTCTCCCCAATCCAACCGATTTCACCCGGCTTCATGGCCGTGGCGCTTGAGGAGAATAGATCGGGCATCCCCGCTGATTTTGTCGGCTGAATACGTATGTTGTGCGCTGCGAAGCCGGGTGAAATACGTATGCGGGCAAACAGCCATCGGCTGCCCGCCCGCTGCGTTCACTTGGTCATGTCCAGCACATAGACCTGCCCGATCTCCACCACCTGCTTGGCCCCGGCGATCTGAAAGCCCAGGACGCCCTTGCCCGCATCAAGGGTCATGCTGGACCGCATCTTCACCTGATGCAGTTTCCAATCGGTTCCAACCGACAGCATGCTGTCGCCGAACCCGGCATAGGGGGCGGCATTCTCCTGCATCCGCAGGCCGATCCGCCCCTTGCCGTCCGGCGTCTCCGCCGAAACGGTACGCCCCCAGAAGGCCACCGTGATGTTGCGGTCGGGTGCGATGGCCGCCACCAGCGGCACCGACACCCCTATATTATAGGGCTTCTCATCTGCCGCCGGGCTGCTGACCCGCATGGCATAGCCGCCGCCGGCATCGGGGGTTTCCACCTTGGCATGGCTCTGGTTGGTACCATAGACAGGCCAGTCGATGCTGGCCGCGTCATTCAGCAGCTTGCCCGGAAGGCCCGTGGGCACCGGCATGCGTATCGCGGTTGCCCCGCCGCCCGCCGGGGCCGCTGCCACGGCTTTCACGCCCATATCCAGAACAAAGACCTGCCCGATCTCCACCACCTGTTTGGTGGCGGCCACCTGAAAGCCCAGAACGGCCTTGCCGGGATCAACGCTGATGCTGGCCTGGGCTTTCACCTCATACATTTTCCACTCAGGCCCGATGGCCAGCATCGTATCCCCGAACCCGCTATAGGGGGCCTCGTTCAGCTGCAACCGCAATCCCAGCTTGCCATTGCCGTCCGGCGTGTCCGCAGAAACGGTGCGCGCCCAGAAGGCAACCGTGATGGCCTGACCCGGCATGAACCCGGCCTTCAGCGGTACATTCACGCCGATACTATGTGCGGCGTCCGATGCCGACGGTGATGTCACCTGCATCGCGGCCCCGCCGCCAATGCCCGGCGTCTTCACCCGCTTGTTCTTCTGCCCCTGGCCATAGACGGTCCAGTCCAGCACCGTCGGATCATTCATCAATTTGCCGGGCAATTGCGCCTGCAACGCGGCCAGCGCCGCCTCATCCGCCATCGCCACATTGGGCGAAGCAATCCCACCACCCGCCAGCAGGGCAAACGCCACCACCGGCAGGACCCAACGCATCCTGCACATGCTTCCTCCCTTATCCCGTTATCCGGGTTCTTGGTGGGGAACAGTAAAGCGCCGGTTTGGATAGCGATCAACGAAAAATGTGAGCGCTATCATCTATACATCACCCCCACCCATGCCGGTGGTACTTCTCCGCCGAATACAGGCAGGATTGCTATTTTAATTTTATGAGAATCCACTCATATAAATTCTATCAAAAGGCAGAGGGTTCGCCCCATCCCTGACCATGCCTTTGTCATGGATGTCCACTCATTGGCCAAATCACCTGACAACGCTGGCAATTGTCACCGGTTACCCAGCCTCTGCACAATGGCGGCGTGGCGGCGCAGGTCCAGGCGGTAATCGCGCATGATGAACATGGCGGCCAGGATGCCGGCCAGCGGGATCAGGCCCATGACCATGCGCAGGCCCATCTCGGATGCCTCCCCCTGCCCCTTGGTCACGTCAAACCCGTGGAAAACTGCGGCCATCAGCAGGCCCGACAGGCCCAGGGCGGCCTTTTGCAGAAAGGCGGCCAGCCCGAAAATCTTGCCCTCGTCGCGCCGTCGGAACCGCCATTCGCTCCAGTCCACGGTGTCGGGCAGCATGGCCCAGATGCACACCGCATAGGCCGTATGACCGGCACAGGCGACGGCCAGCGGGATGAACCCGCCCCAATAGCTCCATTCCGGCATCAGCGCGAATCCAAGGGAGCCGACGGCGAACAACCCGCCCCCCACCATGAAGCCCGTCAATTTCTCCGTCCGCCGGATCAACCACACCCAAAGCGGCACGGACAGCACATTGATGGCCCCGAACAGGGCCATGGCCTGGTCGGCGCGGCTCATATCCCCGATGCCATATTTGAAGAAATACAAATAGTTACGGGCCTGCAACGGCACCATGATCTGGGAAATCAGGATGCAGAGATAAAGCTGCACCGTCGGCCCGCCGCGCCGGACCAGAGCGATGAAGCCCTTCAGATCGTCCCAGAATCGTTCTTGCCGCGCCATGCGCGCCGCCACCACGGGCTGTTCGCGCACGATCAGGAAGCACAGGATGAAGGCTACGACCGATACGCCGCCAATGATGGCGGCCGCCACGGCATAGCCCTGGGCACCGTCCAGACCGGCAAATTGCCGGGCCAGGACCGGCATCATCCAGGATACCGCCGCCCCGCCCAGGAACGCGAACTGCATGCGCCATCCGGTCAGGGATGTGCGCTCATCGGCGTTACTGGTCATGCGCGCCGACAGGCTGGAATAGGGGATGGCCACCACCGTGTAGGTGGTGCGCAGCAGCATATGCGTGGCCAGCCCATACATCACCGCCGCCGGCCCCGTGAAGCCAGGAGCCGTGAAGGCCAGGGCCAGACTGGCCGCCAACGGCACCGCCCCGAACAGCAGATAGGGCCGGTGGCTGCCCCAGCGGCCGCGCGTGCGGTCGGCGATCACCCCCATGATCGGGTCGGTAATCCCATCCCACAGGGCCGCCGCAAAGAAGGTGACGCCCGCCCAGACGGGGGACAGGCCCATGATCTCTGTCTGGAAAAAGGTGAGGAACAGGCCCATTCCCTGCCAATGCAGGTTCAACCCGAAATCCCCCAGCCCATAGCCGAATTTCCGGCCCAGGCTCAATGTGCCAGCCTTACTCTCCAACGGCTTGTCCTCCCAGGGACGCCCCGGTGGCGGTGGTTTCCACCTGTCCCCGGTGCTTCTTGTTACCCATCACTGAACATGCTCGGACCCGTTCTGCCAAGGGCCGTTTACGAAATTACCCGATCCACCCCCTTTTCCTGTTGCATCATTACGGGATTCAGCAGAAAACAAACCGTTCATGCAAATCGGTGTCGACAGCGTTGTCAATTTCTGCGACATGTCGGGACAAAATCAAAACGATGGGAGGTCGCCTTGGCGCAGTCCGGTCCTATGTCAGCATCCGGGGGGGACGGCACGTTCCCGGTGGCCCGTTCGATGCTGCCTTTCACCTATATGCTGTTCTTCGTCGTGGGTTTCGTGACCGTTCTGGTCGATCCGCTGGTGGCGAAGTTCAAGGCGGCCTTCAGCCTGGGCTATGCCGAGGCGATGCTGACGCAGTTCTGCTACTTCCTGGCCTATTTCCTGATCTCCCTGCCGGCCAGCCGTGTGCTTGACCGTCTGGGCTATCTGCGTGGTGCCATTGTCGGCTTCGTCACCGTGGGCCTGGGCATCCTGCTGTTCGTGCCCGCCATCGAGATTGCGCAGTACTGGGTGTTCCTGCTGGCCCTGTTCATCATCGCCACGGGCGTGACGATGATCCAGGTGGTGATGAACCCGCTGACCTCGGGTCTGGGCTCACCGGAAACCGCACCGCAGCGTCTGACCCTGGCGCAGGCCTTCAATTCGGTTGCCACCTTCATCGGCCCGCTGCTGGCCGGCGCCATCATCTTCGACGCGGTGACGGAGGTTGTGCCCGCCGGCGAGGGTTCCGCCACCACCATGCTGCGCGTTCTGGAAACGCCCTGCATCGTGCTGGCCGGCATGATGTTCGCGGTGGCGGCCTTGTTCTGGGCGCTGCGGGGTAAGGAAACGGTGGTGCGCCGTGAAACCGCCCACTGGCACATGCCGTCCTTGAAGGAAAATCCGCGTCTGGCCTTCGGCGCGCTGTGCATCTTCGTCTATGTCGGTGCCGAGGTTGCCATCGGTTCGCTGATGATCAATTACCTGGGTCTGGAAAGCACCCTGGGCCTGACCGAAGAACAGGCGACCAAGTATCTCGCCTTCTACTGGGGCGGGGCCATGGTCGGTCGCTTCATCGGGTCTGCCGCCATGTCGAAGATCGCGCCGTCCAAGGTGCTGGCCTTCTGCGCCATCATGACGACGGTGCTGGCCGCCATCTCCGGCTTCACCACGGGTCCGGTTTCGGCCTACAGCGCCATCGCCATCGGCCTGTTCAACTCCATCATGTTCCCCACCATCTTCTCACTGTCGGTGAAGGACATGGATGATCAGACACCGGCGGCGTCCGGCCTGCTCTGCCTGTCCATCGTCGGCGGGGCCGTGGTGCCGGTGCTGACGGGCCTGTTCGCGGATGCCACCAACCTGCATCTGTCGATGATTGTGCCGGTTGTCTGCTATCTGGTGATCGTGGCCTTCGGCCTGAAATGCAGCAACGGTACGCTGGAAAACGGCTACGGCCGCATCCGCTGACCCGGATCCGCATTGTCCTCTGGTGGCGGGGTCTTACAACCCCGCCACCTTTGCGGCTTTTGACAGTGGACCCGGCAACCGAATAAGCAGACAATTGCACCGGTCAAACCGGGAGATTCTCTAAAAATGGCGCAGCCGCATCGCAAGCCGACGATCAACGACGTGGCGGCCCTGGCCGAGGTGTCGATCAAGACCGTCAGCCGCGTCATGAACAAGGAGCCGAATGTCCGCGACGTGGTGCGTCAGCGGGTGCAGGCGGCCATCACGGAATTGGGCTATCAGCCTTCCTTGTCCGCCCGCTCCCTGGCCGGCGAACGCTCCTTCCTGATCGGCCATTTCTATGGCGATACCGGCGGCCAGTATACGCACGACATACAGCTGGGCATGCTGAACCGCTGCCGTGCCGCGGGCTATCACCTGCTGATCGAGGAAATCGCCTATAACGCCCCGGATGTAGAACAGCGCGCCGCCGCCCTTGTCAATCAGGTGCGTATGGCCGGCGTGGTGCTGACCCCGCCCGTGACCGACAATCCCATCGTGCTGGGCGTGCTGCAACGCGCCGGCGTGCCCTATGTCCGCATCGCGCCCGACCGCGATATCGACACCTCGCCCATCGTCCGTATTGATGAATGGAAGGCGACGCGCGACCTGACGGAACATCTGATCCGCCTGGGCCATACGCGCATCGGCTTCATCAAGGGCAAGGCACAGCATGCCGCCACCCGCCTGCGCTATGCCGGCTTCTGCGAGGCGTTGGCCGATCACGGTCTCGCCCCCATGCCCGACCTGATCGAGGTGGGGGAGTTCAATTACGCCTCAGCCCTGCCCGCCGCCACGCGGCTGCTGGAACGGGCCGACCGGCCCACCGCCATCCTGGCCTCCAACGACGAAATGGCCGCCGCCACGCTTGCCGTGGCGCATGGCATGGGCATCACCGTGCCGGAACAGCTGTCGGTCGTCGGGTTCGACGATATGCCCATCGCCACCATGGTCTGGCCGCAGCTGGTGACCATCCGCCAGCCGGTGATCCAGATGGCCGAAGCCGCTGCCGACATTCTTCTGGAACTGATCAAGCGTAAGGATGCGGGCGTGTGGGAAAACCCCATGCCGCACCGGCAGCTGGATCACTCCCTCATCATCCGCGGGTCCACCGGCCCGGCCCCCGGCCAGCCCGGTGCCGCCCTGCGCCCTGTGCGCAGTGCCTGACCCATTCTTCAAACCGCCTCTCCGCCTGCCTGGAACGACACGCATGACCGACGGTACCGCCCCCTTCCTGATCGCCGATATCGGTGGCACCAACGCCCGCTTCGCCCTGGTCGGGCCGACCGGCGCGCCCTATAATGAACAGGTGCTGCGCTGCGCGGATTACCCCACGCTGCAGGATGCGGCTTTGACCTATCTGAAGATGCAGGATCTGGTGGGCAAGGTGCATGCCGCCACCTTCGCGGTCGCCTCCCCTGTCACGGGCGACCTGATTCGCATGACCAATCTGGCCTGGGAATTCTCGATCAAGGCCGTGGCCCATGATCTGGGCTTCGCGCGGCTGGACCTGATCAATGATTTCACCGCCGTGGCTCTGGGCATTCCCGAACTGACGCCCGATGATTACGTGCAGGTGGGCGATGGCGACCCGGTGGCCGGCTCCCCCATCGCGGTGCTTGGCCCCGGCTCCGGCCTTGGCGTCTCCGCCCTGGTGCCCGACAGCGCCGGCCATTTCACGGCGCTGGCGACGGAGGGCGGGCATGTCACCATGGCCCCCATCACCGACCGCGAAAGTGCCGTCCTGGCGCAACTGCGTAAACAGTTTGAACATGTCTCCGCCGAACGGCTCGTCTGCGGCCCCGGCCTCGTGAACCTGTACGAAACCCTCTGCTTCCTGGACGGGGTCGAGCCGGAAAAGCTGACCGCCGCCGAAATCTCGGACCGCGCCGTGGGCAAGCGCGACGCCGTGTGCGTGGAGGCCTTGGACATGTTCTGCGCCATGCTGGGTGCCGTCGCCGGCAATCTGGCCCTTTCGCTGGGGTCGCGTGGCGGCGTCTTCATCGCGGGCGGCATCATCCCCCGCTTCATGGGCTGGTTCCAGCACAGCCGCTTCCGCAAGCGCTTCGTGGAAAAGGGCCGCATGCGCGCCTTCCTCGGCCCCATCCCCACCTACGTGGTGACCCACCCTTATCCGGCCTTCCTGGGCCTGGCGGCGCATGTGCGGCGGGTGGGAAGGTAGAGGGGGCATACAGGCCCTTGACGTTGGGGCGTAAGCGCGGTCTGCTTCAGGTGGCTACTATTGGAATCCGCCCCCGATGGTTAAACGCTACTTCCCCCCTCCTCTCGCAACGGCAAAAAAGACGGCAAGCCAGCCTACCATGCCGCAGCCACCTGCCCTTGTGCAGCTGAAGCCAGGGCAGGCGGTGGCTAGATCCGCTGTACCACCCCCTCCCATCGCTGGCCGTCCAGGGATCATCCATGCGCCGGTCATGCAATTAAAGGCGGGGGCGTATATGCCGCCCCCGCCTGTCGCGGGCCATCCCAGCACTGCTTCCGCCCTGCAATTGAAGCCATTACCGGCCTCGCACATCCCCGCTGTGCATCGGCAGCCAGGGCCCCGCATCATTCAGAAGATGGACAAAGAGGAAGCAAGGCTCGACAAGTGGTGCGCCAGCCGCGACGACAATGGATTCGTCGGGGGTTCTTATAAATCAACCAAAGATATCAGTTGCCAAGGCGTGCGTGAATCAGACCACACGCCGCCAAAAAGCACCTATGCTGGAACATATTATAGCGGCATCTCCGAAGACAACATGCCTGCTGTCAGCATGCCATGGATCGTCCACCGCCAGGGGCAGAGCGGCATGGGAGGTGGTGTTTCCACCACTGGCAGTCAGGCCTACATCGTGAGTTATCGAAGCGGAATTGCCGAACACATGAAGAAAAAGGAGTTCTATAAGGCCTTCATCATGGCTGCGATCGATCAACAGAACGCCTTGGGTAGCCTTCTGAGCAGCCTCAAGAGCGCGAAGGTCGATGTCAGCCTCTTGGCCAAGTTGGTGACCACCCTGATCCCCGCCCAACTGGATGCCCTCAATTATGCGGAAAAACTCGGCCTTGTCACCGATGTACAGAAATCGGCAGTACTGATTGAGATAGATCGCCAGCAATGGCTGGACTACATGCTCAAGGCCTGATCGGGTTTGTCGGTCCTCAGCCTGTGTGACAGGCCTGTGTGACGTCACACCCCTGCCCGCCCCTACCCCGCCACCCCCATCGACACGATGAACACCACGAACAGGATGCTGGTCATCAGCGTGATGAACAGCAGCGCCCAGGTGCGCCACAGCGCCCCGAAATTGGACAGGCTATAGGTGCCCCGCAGCTGAAAGAACATGTGAAGCGGCGGGGCCAGCAGGATCAGCGCGGCGATCAGCCCGTCCTGTTCGGGCAGGAACTTGATCGCCAGCGATATGACGATGAACAGCAGTGACATGAAGGACAGGGAATAGAGCGAGAAAATGGCATGGTCATACATGGCCACGCCACGCTTCCAGAAGAACAAAAGCCACAGGAACGGCAGGGAGATGGGGATCAGAAGCCAGGAGAATTTATAGGCCGTATTCTGCATCTTATAGAGCAGCAATTCGGGGTTCTTCAGCTTCTTCTTGATCTTGGCCTCAAGTTCCGGGTCCCCGATATTGATATTCAGGTCGTCACCAAGATTAACGGCCAGTAGATCCGCGAGGTTGCGGGTGGCAGCCGGGGCCTTGGGGTTGCCGATATTGATGTTGATATCCTCACCCGATGTTGCCTTCTGCCCCCCGGCGGGGCTGTCCGTCGCCGTCGGGCCGTTGGTAACCACCTTGGGCAGGTCCGGCATGGCGGGCTTTTCCCCCGGCTTGGGCGGGGTAGGCGGCACGATGGCGACACCGGCGGCCGCCAGGGCGGCATCCATGGCCGCCACCGATTTCACGGCCGTATCCAGCCGCCGCTGCGCCCGGTCACGCTGCTTGGTCTCGGCCTTGGTGTCCTCCCCGGCGGCCAGGGCCTGGGCCAGTTCCGTTTCCGCCTCGGCCAGATCGGCGCGCGCTTCCTCCAGCCCCTCGCGGGCATGGGTCAGTGCCTCCTGCTGTTCCTGCACCGGCAGGGCCACCGGCACATTCGTGCTGATACCCAGCAGGGAGAAGCTCATGAACATGACAAAGACGGAGAACAGGAACATGGCCATGGGCGTGACATAGCGCGCCCGGTGGCCATGGATATAATCATAGGTCAGCTTGCCGGGCCGAAACGCCAGCAGCGGCAGGGTGCGCCAAGCCTTGCTGTCGAAATGCAGGATGCCGTGGAAGAATTCTTCCACGATATGCAACATGGAGCGGTGGAGATGCCCCGCCTGTCCGCAGGCATGACAGAAATTGCCGGTCAGTGTGGTGCCGCAATTGGCGCAGACCCCATGCGCCCCGTGTCCATGCCTGCCGCTTTCGCCCTCAATGGCCGCCGCCGCCAGGCCAGCCGTGGCCATGGCGCCCACAGATTCAATCCCGTCGCTCATGCAATCCCCCCTCGCACGCACGGGAGAGGGTGCCAGGGAAAGCCCATAAAGATCAAGACGCTGTTGACGTACCGCCAGCACTTCGGCGTCGAGGAGGAAACAATACCAGACTGCGGTGAGCATAGCTCACGGCAGTCTGGTTGGCGCGTTGAGCGCGAGCACCCCTGATGGGCGCGTAAGCCAAGGCGGCGGATGCCGCCGCCCGGCGCTTGAGGGACCGCTTACATCACCATTCAGCTCACCTTAGGGTCCAGCTCGACCTCCTGCCCATCACGCAGCCGTTCGGCTCCGCGCACGATGGTGCGGTCGCCCTCGCGGATATCGCCCGTCACCTGCACCCAGTCGCCGATGCTGGTGCCGGTTTTCACGGCCACGCGCTCGGCCTTGTTCTGGGCATTGACCTTGAACAGCCAGGTGCCGTCGCCGCGCAGGACCAGGGCGTCGCGATGCACCGCCACCACCTGTTCGGCGGTGGCCGAGGGCAGGCCGACCTTGACCGCCGACCCGACGATCCAGTTCGCCTCCCCGCGCGGCAGGGCCACCCGCACCTCGAACGTGCGCGACTGCGCCTCGCCAATTCCGATGATGCGCGTCACCTTGCCCTGCGCCGGCTGGCCCTCGACATCCAGGGAAACGCTGATCCCTTCGCTCAGATGCCGGGCGATGGAAACCGGCGCTTGTGCCCGCACCTCCACCTGATCGACGGCCACCAACCGCGCCACCTTCACGCCCGGCGCGGAATATTCACCGACCTCCAGCATGCGTTCGGCCACTTGGCCCGCGAACGGTGCCTTCACGACCGTGCGTTCGATCTCAAGCTGCGTGCGGTCGCGGCTGGCCTGGGCACGGACCAGATCCTGGGCCAGCACATCACGGCGGCTATTGGCCTCCTCCAGCTTGACGAGGGTCGCCGTGCCCCGCTCGGCCAACTGCCGCTGCCGCTCCAACTCGCGCTCCTGGAACGACAGCTGGCTTTGCAGGCTCTTGATCTGCGCCTCATATTGGCGAAGCTCCAGGCGCAGCAGCCGGTCATCGACCCGCGCCAGGGCCTCCCCCGCCGCCAGCTTCGTGCCGGCCTCCGCCACCCAGGTGACCCGCCCCGACACTTCCGCCGCCACATCGGCATCCTGGCGCGACATCACACTGCCCGGCACCTGCAGCACCGGTGCCATCTGGCGCAGGCTGGCCGTCTCCACCTTCACCTTGGCGGCGGGCTGCGGCGGTGCCTGCTGTGCGCTTGCCGGCAGGGCCATGGCAGACAGCAGCAACAGGGCGGCAAGCGGGCGATGGAAAGCGTTCATGATCCGGGGTCCCTTCGATGGGAGAATATTGCACCCTTGTAATCAAAACCCCGTTACCTGCGGGTTTCGAACTGTAACGGGTGTGTAAAGGTGGAGAACAGACCGTAGTGATTATGTAGCGCGGATTAGGCGGAGCCGTAATCCGCGGAACGCCGTCACCGTGGCCCCGCGGATTACGCTTCGCTAATCCGCGCTACTCCGCCGCCAACCGCGTCACCTTCTGCCCATAATCGGGTTCCGGCTCCTCCACGGCGCGGCGGTCCTTTTCACCCATGCGCAGCAGCGCCGGCAGCAGCAGCAAGGTGAACACGGTCGACACGGCCAGCCCGCCGGTGATCACCGCCGCAATGCCGCGATAGATCACGCTGCCCTCGCCCGGCACTACGATCATCGGGGCCATGCCGGCCACCGTGGTCAGGGTGCCCATGAAGATCGGCTGGATGCGCGACCGCAGCGCCTGATGCACCGCCTCGGCCCGCCCCTTGCCCTCGCCCTCGCACAGGCGCGTTTCATCGACCAGCAGGATGGCATTGTTCACCACAATGCCCAGCAGGATGATGAAGCCGATCATGGTCAAGAGGTCCAGCGGCTGGAACGTGAACAGATTGGTCACATCCAGCAGCGCCAGCCCGCCCACCGTGGCCAGCGGGATGGAGATCATCACCATGGCGCTGTCCTTCACCGACTTGAAGGTCAGCGCCATCAGCAGGAACAGCAGGCCCAGCGCGATGACGAAATTCTTGCCCATGGCCAGGACGGTGGCATCCAGCCGGTCGGCCGACCCGCCATAGCGCAAGGTGCCATCGGCCGGCAGGAAGGCGCGCAGCTGCGGTTCGATATCCCGCCGCAGCATGACCATCACATCCTCCAGCGCGATATTCTCACCGGGCTGCAGGTTCAGGGTAATGGTGCGCCGTCCATCGACACGGGTGATGCTGGACGGCCCCACCTCGCGGGTGACCGACACCAGCTGGCCCAGCGGCACCACGGTGCCCGACGGGGTCGCCACCGGCACCTGCTCCAGCTCCTCCGGCCCGGTCCAGGCCGGCGACCGCAGGATGATGTCCAGCCGGTTCTGCCCGTCAAAATGCTCACCCAGCCACAACCCATCGCCCAGGGCGCGGACCGCCTGGCCCACCTGCACACGGGTCCAGCCCACCTCCGAAATGCGGCGGTCATTGGGGATGACGGTCAGCTGCGGCTGCGCCATTTCCGGGTTGGGGTTGGACCAGGACTGCACATCCGGCAGCTTCTCGCGCAGCAACGCCAAACCCTTGGACGCCGCCTCCGACAGGCCCGCAGCGTCGGAGGATTGCAGCAGGATGGAGACATTGCCCTCCGCCCCCAACCCACCGAACAGGTTGCCGCGGTTGGTGAAGCCCTGCACGTCGGGGAAGCCGGCCAGGATCTCGTTCTTTACGATACCCATCATCTCGTCCAGCTTGGTGTCATCCTCCAGACGCACCGCGATGGACCCGCCGCCGGGCCAGCCCAGGACATAGAAATTCTTGGCCTTGGGCAGCTTCTCGCCCGTGTAATAGGGCATGAACCGGTCCACAATGACCTTGGCCACCTCCTCCCGCGACAGATCGACCGACGTGCCCACGGGGAAGTTCAGGAAGGCGTCGACGCTGTCGCGCTTCACGGGCGGCAGATACGACATGGACGGGAACAGCAGGTAGGACCCGCCCAGCGACAGGGTCACCAGACCGGCGATCACGGCGGCGCGTTTCTTGTTGGTGGCCGTCAGATCCATGATCTTCAGCGACAGCCATTCCACCCACCGCGCCTCCCCATCCATGCGCGGCGTCACCTTCATCAGCTTGGCTGTGGCGACCGGCAGAACGGTGGCACAGACGATCAGGCTGATGGTCACACCCACGGCGATGGTCAGGGCCAGATCGGCGAAGATCTGCCCCTCCACCTCCCGCATGAACACGATAGGGACAAAGGTGATGACCGTCGTGGCCGTGGACGCGAACAGGGCCTTGATGACGCGCCGCGTGCCCTCATGGCTGGCCTCGTCATTGCCCATGCCCCGGTCACGCATGCGCACGATGTTTTCCAGCACGACAATGGCGCTGTCGATCACCATGCCCACCGCAAAGGCCAGACCGGCCAGCGAGATGACATTGATCGACCGCCCCGTGATGGAAAGCACGGCAAACAGCGACAGCAGCGAGATGGGAATGGTCATGGCGACCAGCAGCGTCAGCTGCGTGCGCCGCAGGAACAGCCACAGCGCGCCCACCGCCAGCAGAATGCCCGACAGAAGATTGCCGGTCAGCAGGCCGATGGCGCTCTCAATATAGACCGACGGGTCAAAGCTCTGATTATTGGTCAGACCCTTGGCCTTCATCTCCCCGTCACGCATCTCGGCCATCAGTTCCTTGACCTCGGTCAGGGTGGCCAGGACATTCGCCCCCTCGCGGCGGATGACGCGCAGGCCGATGGCCTCGTTGCCATTCTGGAACGCGTACTGCCACTGCCGGCCCAGCTGCACCTTGACCTCAGCCACATCACCCAGCTTCACCGGGCGGCCATCGCGCCATTCCAGCACCAGATCGCTGAACTGTTCCGGCTTGAACCGGCCCTTGTAGCGGACGGTGTAGATGCGCCGCCCATCATCGACAAACCCGCCCGTCACATCCTGCGCCCGGCCCACCAGACCCGACACGGTCGGGATGGTGATGTCATATTGCGCCATCTTGAACGGGTCGAAGATGATCTGCACTTCCTGCTGCGGTGCTTCGGCCTGCCCGCCGAAATCCACGCGCGCCACGCCCTGGATCGCCTCAATCCGGGGGATCACATCCTCGATGATGTAATGGTAATGGTCGGTCAGAACGCCCGGCGTGCCCGGCATCTTCTGCACGAAATAATAGATCAGGGTCTCATTGGCATTATCGCCCCCACCCATGATCAGGCGCGGCGGATCGGCATCGGCGGGCCGCGACGGGATGCGGTTCAGCCGGCTGATGACATCCAGCATGGTCTGCTGCATGTCGGTCTTGGCATCAAACTCCAGGCTGACAAACGCCCCACCGGGATTGGCAAAGCCCTGCATCTCCGTGACGCCGGGCAGGCCCTTCATCACATCCTCGATGGGCTCCAGGATCTCGCTCTCCACCTCCTGCGGTGAAGCCGCACGCCAGGACGCCTCAATGCCCAGCGTCGGCTGCTTGACCTCGGGGAACAGCTGCACCGGCAGGGTCAGGGCCGACCAGATACCCAGACCCACCACCAGCAGAACCGAAACGGCAAGTGCCGCCGGATTGCGCAAACCCAGTTTAATGACATCCATGACCGCCCCCGGGGGAAAGGTATGCGGGAAAACAGCGGCCACGGCCCGACCAGAACCGCCCCGCCCATGGCATCACCATAGGCGGGGACATGTAACCTGTCTGTCGGGGTTGGTTACGGGATGGTAGGGATTTGTAACGGGCTGTTACGCTTGATCGGAATGGCACGCCGCATCGGATTGAACCAAACCGAGGACTGTAGAATGATCGATTCAGCGAATCTCGATAGAAAGGGATTGAAAAATACTTTACAAGATTGGATGAACCCCCATCGCATGTACGATATATTCATCAAAAGCTCTAAAAATATGGGGCCCAAATATTTCTTTACTAAAACTGGACTTCAGTTCCTGCGAGAAGCCTATATTGCATCAAAATTCGGCATGATTGCTGGCTACGAAATGGTCCGCTTGGCTGATACTGATCCTCCAGACTTTGAAGCAAGGCTGCTCGCCAATGGCGAGACCGAGCGTTTCGAAGCGGTAGAAGCAGATTTACCTGACCGTCGCCGGGGTGACGAATACAAGGCAGCAGGCGATGCACTTAATGACATCTCAGAATACACCCCCGAAGAAGCCGATATCGCTGAAAAATCCATTGCACAAGCGGTAACGATGGCAGCCAGCAAAAAATCAAATAAAAAATATAAAGAAAAATATAATTTAATAATATACCTGAATATTGGCAAACTACTCATTAGCGATAACCTACTTCTGGAACATGAGCGGTCATTTTGGAAATACACTATATCAGCCAGGGAGAAATTCAAAGAGGTGTGGATTCTGTGGGGAGATAACGTTTACCTTATTTGGCGAGACGGAATTCTGTCATATCGTAAGAAATCCAGCTCATAGCAAGCCCGCCTTCCACGGGCGTAACCTTCCCCCCACCCATGCGAATATCCCATGATCCGCCCCCCCCAAGGACCATCCCTTGCGCCCCCTTCTCCTCCTGCTTCTGCCCCTCCTCCTCCCCCTCCCCGCCGCCGCGCAGACCACCGACGCGCGCTGCGGCCCCGATCTCTATCGCCCCGGCATCGTCCTCACCGCCTTCCCCGTCTGCGGCGCCGTCTACAGCCAGCATGTCCCCGACCTGGGCCGCCTGCATCTGGGCGTCTTCCATTCGCTGGACCGATCCAAACCGGACGAGGCGGCGGGCCGCGTCATCAACCTCACCGCCGGCACCTTCTACCGCCTCAATGACGACATCGCCGCCTACACCGATTACGGCTTCCGCATCGAGGATGGGCATCCGGCCGCGGCGCTCTACCACGACTTCATCCATTACGCCTCCGACGACCTGCGCTTCTTCGCGGGCTATGAGGGGGTGCGCTTTTTCAATGGCTTCACCCGTGCCTATGACAGCCTGCATGTCGCGGCGGAACAGAAGCTGCGCCTGGATGACGGGCGTCTGGTCATTGATTTCGTCGCCATGGCCTATTGGACGCGCAAGGGCGACGGTCCCGCCGCCGACAGTTTCAGCGGCCTGAACCCCTGGGTGGAGGCCACATATCAACCCTGGCGAACCACCGGCCCCCGCTGGCGGCGCGTGCTGCGCTTCTATACCCAAGTGGCGAGCTTCACGGGGCAACCGGGCCGCCCCGGCCTCTATCTGACCGGTTTCGCCGGCATCCGCACCAGCTTCTGATCCGGCTTGCCACCGGCCCCACCGCTATTGCATGGTCCCGGCAATAGCGATGCAGGAAGGATATGATGTTGGACAAGCTGTTGCGCGGCGTGACGCTGACGGACCTGGAAGCCGCCCTGGAACAGTTGGGCCTGCCCGCGACACAGGATTTGACGCCCGGCGGCGCGCCCGTCCTGCGTTCCGCCATCGGCGGCCTGACCTTCAATATCCGCCCCGGTGCGCAGCTGGACCCGGAGGCCGCCCGCTTCGGCGACTATAATTTCAACCTGATGTTCCAGGTGCAGGACAGTTTCGACGCCGCCATCCTGAACCAGTGGAACCGGCACAAGCGCTTCGCCCGCTTCTCGCTGCGCGATGATTTCCTGGTCCTGGAAATGGACAATCTGGCCGTCGGCATCACCGGCGATCAGATCCTGGCCAGCCTCGAACTCTGGGGCCGGCTGGTGGTAGAGGCGCTGAACTTCCTGCGCACCGCCCATGGTGCCGAAGCCGGGCATTCGTAGGCTTTGCTGTTCCCTCAAACGCCGGGCGCTGCCATCCGGCGGCTTGGGCTTACGCGGCATGGGCCGCGCGGCGGCAGTCGCCGCCGTGGCGTCTTCACGGACAACCGCGAAGACGCCCTTAACTGACGCTGTACGGCACCACCCGCCGCTCATGCGCATCCACGCGCAGCGCCTTGCCGATGGGCGGGAAGGCGCGGTGGCGGCAATCCTCACGGTCGCAGACCTTGCAATTGGACCCAATGGGCACCGCCGCATCGACATTGCGCAGGTCCAGCCCGGCGGAATAAACCAGCTGGTCGGCATAGGCGATTTCACACCCCAACCCCACCGCCGCCTCCCGCGGGCGGGACAGGTACGAATTGCCCTTCGCCACCACGGTGCGCGCGATGCACAGATACGTCGCTCCATCCGGCATGCGCGCCTGCTGCACCAATATCCGCCCCGGCTGGGCAAAGGCCTGATGCACATTCCATAGGGGGCATGCCCCGCCGAACCGTGCAAACTGGAACCGCGTGGCGCTGGATCGTTTGGCGATATTCCCCGCCATGTCCACCTTCACGAAGTAAAAGGGCACCCCCGGCATGCCGGGCCGCTGCATGGTGGACAGGCGGTGACAGACCTGTTCAAAGCTGACATTGAAATGCGCTGACAGCCGGTCAATATCGTACCGCATCCGTTGCGCCTCCGTAAGGAAGCGCTTGTAGGGCAGGATCAATGCGCCTGCGAAATAATTGGCCAGGCCCACACGCAGGATCGACCGCGCCTCGATGCTGGACAGCCCGGCTTCCGCCACCAGCCGCTCAATCTCCACCCCGTAATCCAGCAGCGCGATCTGATGGGCCGCGAAAAACGTCCGGCTCTCGCGCGGCGTGCCTTCCGATACCAGCAGTTCTTTATCGTCGGGATCGTATCGCCACAGCACATCATGGCGCGCCAGCATGGGCGACACCCGGATGGTCACCCCATGCCGGTCGGCCAGATGCTGGGCCAGATGCTCCAAGAGGCGATCCTTGGAGAAATGCCCGCCCTCGAACAAATCCTCGGCGGCATGGTCCAGCGTTTCGAAATGGTTGCGCTGCTGCTGTACAAAGTCGCGCACCTCGTCATAGGGAAAGGCCGCCGGCCCCGCCACCGCGTCCCCGCCGCCGACCTTATCGACCAGCGCCCTGTATTCCTCGTCCAGCCCCTGATAGGCACGATAGAGCTTCAGCAGCGATCCCATGATGGCGGGGGCCGCCCGCACCGCGTCGCGGATGCCCGCGAACGTCACCGATGCATCCCCAAACAGCGGATCGCCCAGCACTTCGCGCAGTTCGGACGCCAGCCTTGTGTCGCTGTCATCGGCGAAATGGCTCGGCTCCACCTGGAAATAGGTCGACAGCCGGATAACCGCCGCCGCCGACAGGGGCCGCTGGTTATTCTCGATCTGGTTCAGATACGACGTAGACAGCCCCACCTCGACCGCGAGTTGCGCCTGGCTGATGCCGCGCGTTTCCCGAAGACGGCGTATCCGTTCGCCGGCATAGATTTTCGCGGTCATCCCACTCCCCTTCCGGGTCGGGCGGGGTACAGTTCCCCGGCCCGACGCCCGGCCCCGTCCGGGGGCCGTTACGCGGCGAGTTGATAATGCCCGTTGCAGGACTTGTGCTGCAAGCCGTCAGTCAGGCGCATTGCCCATCGGGCCCGTTCCACGGGGGATCGAAGGAACGAACGATGATGATCTTGCAGTAACGCACGCCGTTTTCTTCCTTATGGTCGACGCAATGAACCGAAACGTTTCCCCTGTTCTGCAACAATTCCTGCTTCCGTGCCGCAGCCACAGTACAGGGGACCCATTCAAAATCCCACATTGACGCCTCCCGTAATCAAGGTTGACTCAGTTTGAAGGTGCAGGTGCAGGTGCAGGTGCAGGTGTTGCAGTTGCCTGCGTGGCAGAAGCAAGCTCGGCCTTCGCAAACTGACAGACTTCATTCTCATGATCTGACAGTGACAGGCTACGCTCCTTGTTCAGGCCGTGGGACGTCTGGATGCCGCTGACATAAATGGCACCGGCCATTGTCAAAGCCGCGGCGCGTTGACTGTCTGGGACGTCCTTCTGCGCGGCAACCGACAGGTTGCTCGCCAACTTGAAGGCATTGACATCCCCCAACACCTTGTTTGAGACGCCGCTTAACCATGCCTCCTGCCTGCGCGCCGGTGAAGTTATCTGGCCATAGCAGCCTAGAATGGCATTTACATGCGCATCCTGCGCCGCTTGGGTCGCCCGATAATCGGCTACCACGGCGCTATTCACATCCTTTTTGAACAGCTTCTGAAACTCCGCATCCTTGGACAGATTATCGGCAGCCGCGCCGGAGGCGAAGAACTGGACATTGCTCAGCCCCGCTCGTTTCTTCGCATCATCATCCTTTTCAGAGGTGGTTTTGCCCGTCGCCGGCGTCTGCGTCTGTGCCTTTGATGCATCCGCCTCCACCACCTTGGCTGCTGCATCAGCAGCGCTTTGTCCTGGGGCAACCGATGGATCAATGAAGCCGGCGGATGTCAGGCTGGCAATGGTAGAGGGATAAATGGAATTGCCTCCCCCACGCTGCGTTAACGGTAGAATGGAGAATTCCTTACGGCGATAGCCCAGGACATAGTCCTGCAAAGCCGCCTGCGTGGGTGCGGACAATTTAAGGCCAAAAATGGTGCTGGTCCCGAAAAAGCCGATGGAGCGACACACATCGCCCTGCTGAATGCCGATACAGGTGCGCTTGGGATCGACGGTCCCTGCACCTGAAACGGCCGTGGTCTTCTGCAAAGCCTTGACGGCGGCTGTGGCCGCATCGGCGGCATCCGTCGCTGCCTGCATTGCCCGCAGAACATCGGGCGGCAGCGTCGTTGGCGGCTTGCTCTGGCTGCCGTTACAGCCATCTCCCGTGCAACTGGGGACGGAAAGATGCTCTGCCGCGCGGCCCGTCGCATAAACCTGCTTGGTGTTGCGCGAGATAATGCCACCATCGGTGGCAAGATAGCCGTAAACCGAAGGCATTTGGCCATCTTCAAGGGCGGGGCCGATCACGCCTTCGGTCCGGTCGAAGGCAATCTTGCCCGCCCCTTCCTTCGCTTCAAGCGTACCGCCGATAGTCGTAGAAGTTACAAACATCACCCGGTTGGGGTCTGTGCATCCCCCCGCAAGCGGTAGAAGCAGCAGTAAAGGTGAAATCTTTGAAAATTTGGAGATCTCCATTACTCACCCCCACCTGTCTGGTTTACTTCCCCTCTGGCTTTGAGCCAACATTACCCTGTTCCGGCAGCGCGCCGAAAACGGCGTTACATTCGAATGCCGTGGTCAGTCCCTCGCTGACATAGCCAACCCCAAGGCCGCCGCCAGCACCATGGTCATAAGCAACGACACCGAAGGCCGTCACCCTGGAGCCGCGTAAACAAGTCTGCCCGGCATTCGCCGGCGGCGGGATCTCTACAGAAGCCAGACCGACAATGTGGCGAACCCCCTGTTCATCCACATAGTCAACGGCGCAACCGGGCAGCACGATGCCTGGAACCAGCAACATGAGGCCGAGAAGGCGCCAAGACTGCCCGTGAAAGCCCATGACAAGTATACGCCCTAAACATACTTATAAGGGAATAGTGCGCCTATATATCTAGAACCACAAGGCGCAAATATGCCGGTTTTTAAAAGAGTGGAACCGGTCAGACGGATACCCGCCCCCGCTTGATCATTTCGCCCACGGTATGAACGCCCAGCTTTTCGCGCGCCCGTTCGCGATGTTTTTGAACGGTCAGCAGGCTGATTTTCAGGATGCGGGCAATCTCCTTGCTGGTGCATCCTGAAACCACATGCCGCACCACCTCGGCCTCTCGGGGGCGCAGGCGGTCCCAGGACAGGGGGGCCACCTGCGGCTGGTTCTCGTCCGGTTCTCCTTGTCCGCCGGCAAAGGCGATCAACTGGGCTGTGGAGCGCAGCCCCGCCTTGCGCATGATGGAGGACCGGTGCTTGCGGATGGTCAACTCACAGATACCCAGTTCGGCGGCGATCTCCGCGCTCCGCAAGCCGCGTCCCGTCAGGACCAGAACCTGACGTTCGCGGTGGGTCAGCATCTCGGACATGGTGGGGTTTCCCTGGCTGGTTGGCGATGGCCAGACCCTGCCAGGGATCGGAAGAAATCATTCTTCTGTTATCCTTCCGGCCCATAAGTATATGATTTTAAACAAATCAAATCGGAAGAAATCGCATTCGCCCAAACGCAAAAGGGGTGGACAAAGGCCTGTCTGGCCCTGGTCCACCCCTGATACCCATCGGCCGAAGGCTTGCCTTTGGCAGCCGGCCCGGCGTTCGTGCGCCGACAGCCAAGCCGCCAGACAGCGGCGCCCGGTCAGGGAACCACGCCGGTATTGATCACTTCCGGATCGGAAGAATAGTGGACCTGACGCTTTACCGTCTCCTGCCCACCTCCGGCATTCTTCAGGATAAAGAACAGGGTGATGCTCCCAACCGCTTCCGCATTCGTGTTCAGCTGGTGATCATCGATATAGACCACATCTTCCAGAACCGCTGCGATCTTCAGGTCTGGATAGATGTTATCGCCGTGAACTCTCGGCTCGATATTCGCACCAGTGAAGATAAACTTGATCGGTGAATTGTCCATATCGATCTTGAACTTGATCCCATCGAAGTTCTTGGAAAGATGAATCTTATGGGTATCGCTGATATTCTGGTAGATCAGATAGGGTGACGTCTCACCCGTGATCCTGTCATCACAGGTAACGGTGACGAGGTAGTAATTTTTATCCTGACTACTGGTTGACATCGCTCATCTCCTTCAGGTTGCTGATGGCACGCTGGTAATCGGCCTCTTTGTATCCCGCCTTTTCCAGAATGCTGATGCCGCGCTGGGCGGCGGAAGGGGTTCCGGCACAGAGATTGGCGCGGACCCAGGGGGCCAGGATTGTTGAATCCTGACTTGATTGGGCGGCGGCCCGCAGGGTTTCCGCCGCTTCCCGGCACAGGGTGCCGGCCTGCGCAGCGCCACCACCGGCCCGTTCCAGGGCGGCGCGCATTAACAGGACGTTGGCCATCAGTGTGGCGCCCCGGTCGTCCCGGGGGGCCTCCCGCGCCATGGATTCGGCCTTGGCAAGAGGGGGCCCCGCCTCTTTCAGGTTGCCTTGCCGCAGCAGCACATAGGCCTGCTGAACATGGGCCTGAACAATGACGCGGCGAAAATCGGCAGTCTGGGCGGCGGCGACGGTTGATGCCTTTCCCACCTGGGTCAAGGCGCGACTGATCTCCACGCCGGCATCAGCGACGCGCCCCTGGGAGAGGTAGAGCCGCGAGCCCACGATGCGCAGGTCAGCCTCGTCGCGCAGCCAGAGCAGGTTGCCCGGCTCCTTGGACAGCAGCGTGGTGATCATGGCGATACCGTCGGCGATGCGGGCGATCGCCTCCTCCGCGCGCCCCTGGGCCGTCAGCAGAATGCCTTCCAGCTTGTAGGCCAGGGCCAGCTGATAGGCCCAGGCCAGCGCCTCCGGTTGCGCCCGGCGCAGATCTTCCAGGATGGCGCGTTGTTGCTCATACAGCGGAACGGCATCGTTCAACCGGCCTTCCTGCGCCCGCGCGCTGGCCAGCCAGGATTGGGTGTTGGCAATGCTGGCCGCCAGGCCATGGTCTTCACGGCGTTGGCTCAGGACATGGCGTTTCAGGTCAAGGGAGTGTTGGAAGTACGCCGCTGCCTCACTCACCTGACCCTGGCGCAGCGCCAGGCTGCCCAGGCTGGACAGCGCGTAGGACAGTTCCAGACTGGCCTCCTCATCCTGCGGGCTGAGGTCCAGCATGCGCTGGGAAAAATCCCGATACTGGCCGAACCGCGCTGCCGCCTCGTCCAGCTGCCCGCGATCCAGCGCGATCTGCCCGAACCAGAAAGCCACCGCCCCCGCATTCTTCAGCAGGTCGCCATCCACCGGCCCCCCGGCCAGATTGGCCTGCAAAAGCAGCTCCGCGCGGCCCAGCGCCGTCAGGGCCGCATCGACATTCCCGCGTGACCGGTTCACGTCCGCCAGCGTCAGCAGCGCCTTGGCCTGCCTCAGGCGCTGCGGCCCCGGCAGGCGACCGGGGTCCTCGGCGGTCAGGTAATCCATGGCCTTCTGCGCCACCCCGTCCAGAAGGTCGAGCTTGGCCAGCGGCTGCAATTTCTGGGTCAGGTCGCCCAGCATGAAATCGACCAGCCCTTCGGCCTCCTGCCGGCGCTGATCGGCCAGTTTTTCGGCCTCGCGCGCCTGAAACCCCATGATGACGGCCACCAGCGCCACCAGCGCAAACCCGACCACCGCCCCCAGCCGCAGCCGGTCGGCCCGCCGTGCCTGCCGGGCCGAGGCGTGGATCAGAGCGGCCACATCATCCGACAGCGGCACGACCTTTGTCTTCAACAGGTCGCGCGCCTCTTCCAGCGGTCGGCCCCGGCGCAGCAACCGGTCGGCCCGGCGCCCCTCGGTCAGCCATTGCTGCGTCTCCCCCTCCAGCCGGGCGCGGATACGCAGGGCCTGGTGATGTTCGGTGATCCAGGCCACGGCACGGGGCCATTGCCGCAGCAGGGCTTCATGCGCGACCCCGAATACCGGCTCCGCCCCATGCATCAGGCTGACGAACAGCCGCTCATCGACAAAGGTCTGCACCAGCCGCCTTTCATCCGGGCCCGACAGGGCGGACCAGGGCGCGCGCAGGCCCCGCGCGGCACCGTCCCCGCCCCCCACCGCGACGATCAGGGAAAAGATGCGGGGCAGAACGGCCTGCGCGGTCGATGGCAGCGCCGCCAGGATCGCATCCGCCCGCCGCCCGATAGCCCCGTCGATTCCCCCCAGTGCCTTGTAGGCGGCGATGGTCAGCTCGCGTCCGGGGCTGCGCTGCTGATAAAGCTGCTCCAGCGTATATTGCAGCAGCGGCAAGGCGTCGGGATTATCCGCCACCCCCTCGCACAGCATGTCGTCCAGCCGCCGGTCGCTGTCGGCATCCATGCCGAAACGCAGGTCGGCGATGGCGGCGGGGCTGCGGATCATCTGCATGATCTCCGCCCGCGTCGGCGGGGCCAGATCGAAATGCCCGCCCGTATCCTTGCCCGCCATCAACTGCGGTTCGCGCGCCAGATCGGGATAGAAATCATTGCGGCAGGCCGCGATGATGACAAACCGCCCCGTGCGCGACAAAAGATCAAGCGCCGACAGCAACCCCGCCCGTGCTGCGTCCACCGCCGGGCTGAACAGGGCCTCCAGCCGGTCAACGAACAGGGCGAAACGCTGGCCCACCTGGGCCGGGTCGCTGGTCAGCGCCAACCAGGCCTCCCCATCCGTGGCCGACATCAGGCTGGCCCCCAGCCCCTCTGCATGCTGACCGGGAAACAGCGGCGCGCCATCCACCTCCAGGTCCAGCAGCGCGCCCCCCAGCGCGGTGACCAGCGGCAGGTCGCCGCCATCGCCCAGGTCCAGGCTGGCCGACGCCGCCACCCGCACCATTCCCGGACCGAACAGCAGGGCCGGCAGCAACCCCGCCTGGATCAGCGAGGTCTTACCGCTGCCGCTGGGACCCAGGATCAGCATGAAGGCCCTGCCCCCCGCCACCTGCGCCGCCACTGCGGCTGACAATCTTGCCACGGCCCCGTCGCGGCCAAAGAACACGGAGGCATGGTCGGCCCCGAACGGATTCAGCCCGACATAGGGGGACCGTCGCGACCAGTGATCCACCGGTGGGGCCAGCCCATGGCCGGGTGGGAAACTGACCGGGGCCAGGGTACGATAGCCACGCTTACGGATATTCTCGATATAGGCAGGTTGGGTGACACTGTCGCGCAGGGCGCGGCGCAGCTGTGTGATGGCCTTGTGGACCTGATTTTCCCCCACCACCAGCCCGTCCCAGCAGAGATGCAGCAGGTCATCGGCGCTCAATATATTGCCCGCGCGGTGACACAGGACCGACAGCACATCCATGGCACGCGGTTCCACCTGGGTCTCCGACCCGTCCTGGACATGCCGCAGGGTGCATGCCCGCGTCTCCACCTGCCAATCACCGAACTGGAAGCTGTCACTTTTCAAGACCGGTTCCGTCGCCTGTGGGGTCGAACCTGGAATATGTCCGTATGTCATGACTGCTCACCATTAATAGGTGCAGTAGACATACAGCCAAATGCCGTTGTAATCGAGTGTGGACTTATGCCGACTGCACCCTCAAGGCGTGGCTTGACATAGGATCACCCCGTCACTGTCGGCGACCCGCCCCTCCCCGTCCATGCCACGCGATGCGTATCGCCGGCTGCCGGGGCGTAGGACGGGCCGGACCCTGAGGTGATGTCCTCATGACGCCGTTACGTTCCAGATCCCCCACCGTGCGCCAACCAGGCCTCGACCTCCCGCACGGCAGCGGTGGCCTGCTGCCGATGGCACTGCCGGATATTGCCGGCGATCCGCTGCCATAAGGCGGCTGAACGGGGCCGCTGGCGCCACCGCGCCAACCGCGCCAGCCCGCTGGCTGCCTTGATCATGCCTATATGGTCATTGATGATGCCGGCCATGCGAAAGGACAACCGCAGCGAGTCCGCCGCTTCGTTCAGCCAGATCCGGCTGTTTGTGTCTGCATTTCGCCAGTCCCCCGCCAACCCGAACCAACCCCACTGCACATCGGCAAGCGCCAGCGCTGCATGGTGACGCTGGTGATTGACCAGCCCCAGCAGGCTGTCCGTTTCACGATACCGGTCCGGCGTATCATCGTGGAACTCCAACACCGGCAGTCCATCACGCCAGTAGATCAGCTCTTCCAACGCGGCGATCAGCCAGCCGGGATAGCTCGCCAGATAGTTGCTGATACGCGTCACTGTCATTTGCAGGTGGGGATCGGCGGCATGTTCACAATCCTTGGACAGACGCCCGAAAACGACCAACGATGCGCCGACCATGAGGCGCAGTGGCAATTCAGCCCACAGCAGCGCCAAGCGCAGCAGCCTCTGGCGCGGCAACGCGGCAAGGATGGCCTGGGCGAACAATCCCGCCTCCGCGACCGTCCACAGCACCTGTGCCCTGTCCCACGCGCGTCGTGACAGGGCGTAACGCCAAAGCAGCCGCAGATACAGCAGACCAGCCGACGGCACATGTCCGGCAAGGCGCAGGGCCGCTGCCCATTGTCGGTCTTCGAACTCCCGCGATGCAGCGCCCGGCAGCGGTCGCAGGGCCCGGCGCAACCGCAGTTCCGCATCGTAGAATCCCTGATCGCGCAACGCGTTGCACCAAAGCTGGTGGCGCTGATCGACCCGGTCGCGCGGCAACCCGTCAGGGTCTATGAAACTGGCGCTACGGTGGCCAATGCCAAAACTGGCATGGAGTTTGGCCGCAAACAGACGTCGGCCCGCCATGTCGGGGCTGAACCGTTCCTCCCATCCCTGCGACCAGGGGCGCGCGGTCGTCGGAGGGTCGATCACAGGAAATGGAACCAACTCAGCCAGCATGTTCCAGGTCGTGCCGGCCCGACGATGCCGCCGCTCCGGTTCAAAGGCCGCGAGGATGGTTTGAGCCCCCTCGCTCAACACCTCCTCCCACTCCTCATCACCCCATCCACATGCGCCATCATCCGCGCCGCCCATATGATGCAGCCACAATACTTGCGCCGCGAATGGCTTCTGCTGCCGGAGCCGGTCCTGAAAAAGGGGTGTCACGTCAAAGAAATCAGCGCCGCTGTAACCACAGAACACGATCATTGTCTCAGGATCATCCAACAACCGGATGATCAGATCGCGGAACGGCGCGAACAGGCCAGAGCGCAGATTGCTGATGGAATGACCGAGGCCTGCCAGATCATCCCCCATGGAGCCGTGCAGCTTGATCAAGCCCCAGTCGTGCGTCAGTCCGGTGATCGGTGTCATGGTCGGGATGGCGCCGGGTCGCACCTGTTCAACAGCGGTGTCAAAATTCGTGGTGAAGGCAAAGCACCGATGGGTGATAAGATGATGGGCAATGGTCGCATGCTGTGCATTTGGTCTGCACTCATCAAAGAACCGCAAATTCTCCAGACACCCCGGACCGAAGGACCACAAGCTGTCCTCAATGACCTTTTCCAGTCGCGGGAAACTCTTGCGCAACAGTTCGCTGTTTCGCTCGAACAGGGCCAGGATCGCTTCCGTCTCCCCCGCCGGCAGGTGATGCTCCATCCAGGCCCGCGTCAGCTGGTAACCCGATGGCATGGCACTGGCCATCGATAGACCCGCGCCAAACCAGAAAACCGGGGGGTTCTTAAAAGGGCCCATTGCCGACATGCTCTTCGCCATTAGATCGAAAACCTATCATTGATAAATCTTTTGATATCTATTTTCAGATTGTTTTCGTCATAAACCTCCCCGCCCCCCCAAAAAACTCCGAACTGAAAATCTGGGTTCCTATCTCCGTCGGGTAATGTCAAAGCGGACCGGATTGCAAATTCGCAAAATTTGCAATCCACGACACCTGCCTTCGCAAATCCACACCCATCCACGCCTTCCCCTGCTGCGGCAAACTTCGCAAACTCCGCCCAAACTCCCATGAACCTTCATACGGGGCGGATTTCCCATGCAGGATGTGCTGGTACGGTTGGAAAACATGCGGGCCGGTGCCCGTCTTGGTGGCGGTGAAAAGCGCATCGCGGGCCAGCATTCCAAGGGCAAACTGACGGCGCGGGAGCGGATTGAGATCCTGCTGGACGAAGGCTCGTTCGAAGAATGGGACATGTTCGTCGAACATCGCTGCGCCGATTTCGGGATGGAGACGCAGAAGGTTCCCGGTGACGGCGTCGTCACCGGTCACGGCACCATCAATGGCCGTCTGGTCTTTGTCTTCTCCCAGGATTTCACGGTCTTCGGCGGTTCGCTGTCAGAGGCGCATGCCGAAAAGATCTGCAAGATCATGGATCAGGCGATGAAGGTCGGCGCCCCCGTGATCGGCCTGAATGACAGCGGTGGTGCCCGCATTCAGGAAGGTGTGGCCTCCCTTGGCGGCTATGCCGAGGTGTTTCAGCGCAATGTCCTGGCCTCTGGCGTCGTCCCGCAGATCAGCCTGATCATGGGCCCCTGCGCCGGCGGTGCCGTGTACTCCCCCGCCATGACCGACTTCATCTTCATGGTGAAGGACTCATCATACATGTTCGTCACCGGCCCCGACGTGGTGAAGACGGTGACGCATGAGGTGGTGACGGCGGAGGAATTGGGCGGGGCCGTGACCCATACGGCCAAGTCCGGTGTGGCCGATCTGGCCTTCGAGAATGACGTCGTGGCCCTGCTGGAAACCCGCCGTCTGGTGGATTTCCTGCCCCTGTCGAACCGGGAAAAGCCGCCCTCGCGCCCCACGCCCGACATCGCCGACCGCCCGGAAATGTCGCTCGACACCCTGATCCCGGCCAATCCCAACAAGCCCTATGACATGAAGGAACTGATCTCGAAGATCGTGGACGAGGGCGATTTCTTCGAGATTCAGCCGGACTATGCCAAGAACATCATTGTCGGATTTGGCCGCATGCAGGGTTCCACCGTCGGTTTCGTGGCGAACCAGCCCATGGTGCTGGCCGGCTGCCTCGACATTGACAGCTCGATCAAGGCCGCCCGCTTCGTGCGCTTCTGCGACGCCTTCAACATCCCCATCGTCACCCTGGTGGATGTCCCCGGCTTCCTGCCCGGCACGTCCCAGGAATATAACGGCATCATCAAGCATGGGGCCAAGCTGCTGTTCGCCTATGCCGAGGCGACGGTGCCCAAGGTGACCCTGATCACCCGCAAGGCCTATGGTGGTGCCTATGACGTGATGGCGTCCAAGCATCTTCGCGGCGACGTCAACTATGCCTGGCCCACCGCCGAAATCGCGGTCATGGGACCCAAGGGGGCCGTGGAGATCATCTTCCGCGCCGATATTGGCGACCCCGCCAAGATCGAGGCGCGGACCGAGGAATATCGCCAGAAATTCGCCAATCCCTTCGTGGCGGCGGGCCGTGGCTATATCGACGACGTCATCATGCCCCACAATACCCGCCGCCGCCTGTGCAAGGCGCTGTCGATGCTGAAGAACAAGCAGCTCCAGAACCCCTGGAAGAAGCACGACAACCTGCCGCTCTGATCCGACGCGCCCGCACGAAGAGGCACCGTAAAATGTTCAAGAAAATCCTCATCGCCAACCGTGGCGAAATCGCCTGCCGCGTCATCAAGACCGCCCGCCGCATGGGCATCAAGACGGTGGCCGTCTATTCCGACGCCGATGCCGGCGCGCTTCACGTTGAGATGGCGGATGAGGCGGTGCATATCGGCCCCGCCCCCTCGGCCCAATCCTACCTGATCGCCGACAAGATCATCGCCGCCTGCAAGCAGACAGGGGCCGAGGCGGTCCATCCCGGCTACGGCTTCCTGTCCGAAAAGGCCCCCTTCTGTGAGGCGCTGAAGCAGAACGGCATCGTCTTTATCGGCCCCGATGTGCATGCCATCGGCGCCATGGGCGACAAGATCGAGAGTAAGAAACTGGCCAAGGCCGCCGGCGTCTCCACCGTGCCCGGCTATCTGGGCGTCATCAAGGATGATGAGGAAGCGGTCGCCATCGCCCGCGACATCGGCTATCCGGTGATGATCAAGGCCTCCGCCGGTGGCGGTGGCAAGGGCATGCGCGTGGCCTGGAACGATGCCGAGGCCCGCGACGGCTTCCGCTCCGCCACGAACGAAGCGCGCAGCAGTTTCGCCGATGACCGCGTCTTCATCGAAAAATACATCACCGAGCCGCGCCATATCGAAATTCAGCTGCTGGCCGACAGCCACGGCAACGCCGTCTATCTGAACGAACGTGAATGCTCGATCCAGCGCCGCCACCAGAAGGTGATTGAGGAAGCGCCCTCGCCATTCCTGGACGCCGCCACCCGCAAGGCCATGGGCGAACAGTCCGTCGCGCTGGCCAAGGCCGTGCAGTATCGCAGCGCCGGGACCGTGGAGTTCATCGTCGACAAGGACCGCAATTTCTACTTCCTGGAAATGAACACGCGGCTACAGGTCGAACATCCCGTGACCGAGATGATCACCGGCCTCGACCTTGTCGAACTGATGATCCGTGTCGCCGCCGGGGAGCATCTGCCCATCACCCAGGCCGATGTCGGCATCAACGGCTGGTCGCTGGAAGCGCGCGTGTACGCCGAGGAACCCACCCGTGGCTTCCTGCCCTCCACGGGCCGCGTCACCCGCTACCGCCCGCCGGTGGAGGGCAAGCGCGAGGATGGCTCCATCATCCGCGTCGATACCGGCGTGTATGAGGGCGGCGAGATCAGCATGTATTACGATCCGATGATCGCCAAGCTGATCACCTGGGCCCCCACCCGCGATCAGGCGACGGATGCCATGGCCGATGCGCTGGACGGGTTCCAGATCCGGGGCGTGGGCCACAACATCTCCTTCCTGACCTCCCTGATGCAGAAGCAGCGCTTCCGCGATGGCCGCCTGACCACCAATTTCATCGCGGAGGAGTACCCGGACGGCTTCCACGGCCTGACGCCCGACCCCGCCGTGCGTGACCGTCTCCTGGCACTCGCCACCGTGCTGCATCACCGCCGCGCCAGTCGTGATGCCATGATCTCTGGTCAGGTGGCGGGCCATGCCTTCCACGTCGCCCAGGATTGGGTGGCCCGCGCCGACCGCCAGAACCACAAGACCCACCTGTCCTTCGCCGGCGGTGCCGCCACTGTCACGCTCGACAGCGGCCCGCACACGGTCCTGGGCGATTGGGAAATCGGCCAGTCCCTGTGGGAAGGCACCGTCGCCGGCATCGCCATGACGGTGCAGGTGGATATCAAGGGCACGTCGCTCGTCCTCACCCATGGCGGCTTCGCCTTCGTGGTGGACGTGCTGACCCCGCGCGCCGCAGAGCTGGCCGACCTGATGCCGGTGAAACTGCCCCCCGATATGTCCAAATACCTGCTGTCCCCCATGCCGGGCCTGCTGGTCTCGGTGTCGGTCAAGGAAGGCGAGGCGGTGAAGGCCGGTCAGGAACTGGCCGTGGTGGAGGCCATGAAGATGGAAAACATCCTGCGCGCCGAAGCCGACGGCACCGTCAAGAAGGTCCACGCCGCCAAGGGCGCCAGCCTCGCGGTGGATGAGAAGATCATCGAGTTTGAGTGAGCCATAGACGCGCGCTAATTTCCCTCCCCGTGATCCCGGTGACAAGCCGGGATCACGCATGAATTGCCGAAGCCCGGAGCCTCCCCATGACCCAGTTCCCCGCCAAGACCCTCGCCGACTGGGAAGCGCTCGCGACCAAGGACGCCGGTGCCGACGCCCAGCTCTCCGACCTGACCCGCACCACGGCGGAGGGGCTGGCCGTCAAGCCGCTCTACACGGCTGAAGACCTCGCCAACCTGGAAACCACCGGCACCCTGCCCGGCTTCGCGCCCTTCGTGCGCGGCCCCCGCGCCACCATGTATGCGGTGAAGCCCTGGACCATCCGCCAATACGCGGGTTTCTCCACGGCAGAGGCCAGCAACAAATTCTACCGCGCGAACCTCGCCGCCGGACAGATGGGCCTGTCGGTCGCCTTCGACCTTGCCACCCATCGCGGTTATGACAGCGACCATCCCCGCGTCGTGGGCGATGTCGGCAAGGCCGGTGTCGCCATCGACAGCGTGGAGGATATGAAGATCCTGTTCGACGGCATCCCGCTGGATAAGATGTCCGTCTCCATGACCATGAACGGTGCCGTCCTGCCCATCCTGGCCATGTATATCGTGGCCGGTGAGGAACAGGGCGTGCCGACGGAGAAGCTGTCCGGGACCATTCAGAATGACATTCTGAAGGAGTTCATGGTCCGCAACACCTATATCTATCCGCCCGAACCCAGCATGCGGATCATCGCCGATATCATCGAATATACGGCCAACCATATGCCCAAATTCAACTCCATCTCCATCTCCGGCTACCATATGCAGGAGGCCGGGGCCACGGCGGTGCAGGAACTGGCCTTCACGCTGGCCGACGGTCTGGAATATGTCCGCGCGGCCCTCGCCAAGGGCCTGAACGTGGACAAGTTCGCTCCGCGCCTCAGCTTCTTCTTCGCCATCGGCATGGATTTCTTCATGGAGGTGGCAAAGCTCCGCGCCGCCCGCCTGCTCTGGGCCAAGCTGATGGACAAGCATTTCCAGCCCAAGGATGCCCGCTCGCTGGCGCTGCGCACCCACTGCCAGACCTCTGGCGTGTCCCTGACGGAACAGGACCCCTACAACAACGTCATCCGCACGACGATTGAGGCCATGGCCGCCATCATGGGCGGCACGCAGAGCCTGCACACCAACAGCTTCGACGAGGCCCTGGGCCTGCCCACGCCGTTCAGCGCCCGCATCGCCCGCAATACCCAGCTGATCATCGCGGAGGAA
This sequence comes from Niveispirillum sp. CC-CTL257, assembly GCF_059489915.1. NCBI lineage: Bacteria > Pseudomonadati > Pseudomonadota > Alphaproteobacteria > Rhodospirillales > Azospirillaceae > Niveispirillum > Niveispirillum sp. CC-CTL257. The sequence continues at coordinate 741,894 of NZ_JCAJXE010000004.1, read as the reverse complement.
ACCCGCATCCCCCACGTGGTGGACCCCCTGGGCGGCAGCTATTACGTCGAACACCTGACCGCCTCCCTGGCTGAAGCCGCTGAAAAGCTGATCGCCCAGGTGGAGGAGATGGGCGGCATGACCAAGGCCGTGGAAAGCGGCCTGCCCAAACTGATGATCGAGGAAGCCGCCGCACGGCGTCAGGCCCGCATCGACCGGGGCGAGGAAGTGATCGTCGGCGTCAACAAATACCGCCCCCAGAACCCCGAAACCGTCGACGTCCTGGACATCGACAATACCGCCGTCCGCGAGGCCCAGGTCGCCCGCCTGAAGACCATCCGCGCCACCCGTGACGAGGCCAAGGTCCGCGAAACCCTGGCCGCCCTGACAAAGGCGGCGGCCGAGAAATCCGGCAACCTGCTGGCCCTCGCCGTCAACGCCGCCCGCGCCCGCGCCACCGTTGGGGAGATTTCGGACGCCATGGAAGAGGTCTTCACGCGCCACCGCGCCACCATCCGCTCCGTCTCCGGCGTCTATGGTGCCGCCTATGAGGGCGATGCCGGCTTCGCACAGATCCAACAGGACGTGGCCGACTTTGCCGAGGCGGAGGGCCGCCGCCCCCGCATGCTGGTGGTAAAGATGGGCCAGGACGGCCATGACCGGGGTGCCAAGGTCATCGCCACCGCCTTCGCCGATATCGGCTTCGACGTCGATGTCGGCGCCCTGTTCCAAACGCCGGAGGAGGCCGCCCGCCAGGCCATCGAAAACGACGTCCACGTCGTCGGCGTCTCCAGCCTCGCCGCCGGCCACAAAACCCTGGTCCCGCAACTGGCCGCCGCCTTGAAGGAACAGGGTGCCGGCGACATCCTCATCGTCTGCGGCGGCGTCATCCCGCCCCAGGATTACGAGTTCCTGCTAAATGCCGGTGCGTCGGCCATCTACGGCCCTGGTACCAACATTCCCAAGGCCGCGGCAGAGATCATGGAGATGATCAGGGCAAAGCGGGGGGCGTGATCGCCTCCCGTAGCGCGGATTAGGCAACGCCGTAATCCGCGGAACCCCACCGCCGCCCGACCGCCATCACCTCCCGTCATCCCCACCCCACCCCTCCGTCATCCCGGCGAAAGCCGGGACCCAGCGTGAGCGGCGATAGCCGCGACATGACTCATACCGGCGCTGACCGCGCCCCAACACTGGCCGCTCACTGACATGGGGGTGGCAGTGGGGGAGACGAAAGCCCCTCCCACACCCCCCGCCCCCAGCTCCAGGGCCTCCACCACACCGCCGTACTGCGCCACCGCATCCGCACCATCCCCCAATCCGCCGACACCGGCCCCCCGCACCCGCCACAGCGCACCGCCCGCAGCGACCCGACATCCCCGTCCAGCGCCGGCCCGTGCCAGCCGCAGCGCGGGCAGACGGCATGCCAGTGCCAGTCGCGCACCGACACCGGCACCACCCCGCCCCACTGGTCGCGTATTCCCGCCGCCTTCGCCCGCCGCACCATGGCTCAGATCAACTCCCGCCGCTCCCCACCCCGGCGGGCAAAGGCCGCCATCCCCAACAGGTCATCGCGCGCACTGTCCAGCAGCAGAAGGGTCAGCGCACCAAAGGCCGAACTGCGCACATGCCCCTCCTGGCGCAGCCGCTCCCCCACCCATGTCACCTTGCGCCAGACATCCTCCAGCCCCACCGCCGGTGCCCGCGCCAGTTCCTCCACCAGTGCTGCCTGCGCCCGGCTCCGCTCCGCCAGCCCCTCCTCCCCCAGCCCCGACACCGGCACACTCAACGCCAGCAGCCGCTCATGAACCCGCCGAACCGGCGTATCCCCTCCCCCCGGCTCCTGCTGCATGCAATTCCTCCACCCCGCCGCTTTCAACTCTGAAGCATACTACGTTATTCAAGATTGATTACGCAATATTCTACGTGTAGAGGGCCAAATTGCCGTAGTATGCTCCGGCATGACCATCGATACCCGCTTCGGACTACGATTGAAGGCGCTGCGCGGCCAGCGCGGCTACAGCCAGGAAAAGCTGGCTGAACTGACGGAATTGTCCCCGGAAAGCATCTCCAACCTGGAACGCGGCATCAACCTGCCCGGCCTCGACACAATCGACGCCCTGCGCGCGGCCCTGGACGTCCAGGTCTGGGAATTGCTGGATTACATGGGCACCACCCCCGCCCCCGACCCCACCCGCCAACGCCTCGAAACCCGCCTGCTGACGACAGTACGACAACTCGACCGGGATTTGCTGGAAGTCGCGGTGGAGCAGGCGGAGAGCTTGCTGGGCTATGCGAAGCGGCTGGGGTAACCCCCAACCCCGCCCTCCCTTGCTCGCCACTTATCGTCATCCCGGCGAACGCCGGGCCCCAGCGTAAGGCGCGATCAGCGCCGGTATGGCCCGCTTCCTCGCCCAGACGCGAGCACCCTACTTGCGGCGCAGCGTTTCCAGAACCATCGCCCGGCGTTCATCGCCGGACAGCTCCTGCGCCGCCGCTTGCCGCAACGCGGCCGCCATCCGGCCCGACAGCGCCAAGCCCTCAACCGCACTGATCTTCTCCCCTCGCGCGCTGGTGAGGACGAACTGGCCGGTCCTGGCCGCCCGGCGAAGGTCGGTGCGGTCTGTTTCCATGATGGAACTCGAATATTGTTGATGGGTGGCCGTTAGCTTATATCTTGCGGGAGCCATATTCATCATCTACGTTATTTCAATCGCCGCTCACATAAAGAGCCCATAAGATGCATAGAGCTTTTTTAGGTGCTGGAAATCACAAGAAAATAGTTAACGTGTATTCAAGCATACTGAGCCCATCCGAGATTGGGAAAATCAATCTGGAAGCACAAAGTCACACTCGAATGATGTATTTATTGGGAATAGAGCACTATAATTTTGCAGACAAGATTGTAAAAAGGCAATGGCGGCAGAGAATTTCCAGACTTTATTACGCAAGCTACAATGTTTCCAAAGCAGTCAGATTTGATTCTGACGGTGTTTACTCTACTGAAGTAAAGGATCATACGAAAATTGGCGAACTACCCAGCTCTTTTCCAGATCGCGCAACTTATATAAATGAACTAACGAACCTCCGGGAGGACAGAAATACGTCAGACTACGATCATTTAGCTGTAAAGTCCGATCTTTTGAGAACCCCAGAGGCCTATCAGGCTACAGTCCTGAACTTTATCCGTCATGCCCACGACTATCTTTCAAGTCGGGGAAATGTTCTTGGAGCAAGACCATGAATTATAAAGAGATTCTGGATAAAATAAAGTCAAACTTTGAGAGCCGAACAGGCTTGATAGGTTTAGAGTACGATGATATCGTTAAAGGTAAAAAGACCGTAAGAATTATTCACGTTTCACACCCGACTGAGCGACTTTACGACGTCCTTAATAGTTGCATCCAAGATTTTGATGTCGAAGATGAACTCCATGTTACATTGAAATCCAAATCATCAAAGTCGATTGTTAATTCCGCAGAGGCTAAGTTGCTGCTTAAAGTTCTTTCAGAGAGCCAAAACATTAATCAGCACAGCTTTGGGGCAGATTTCTTCGATCGTTACACACGCTCTGTTACTGGTGCAGAAAGTCAGATTGTTTCGTCTGCAAATCATATTGTTACAGGGCGTAGAGGTGCAGGCAAATCAATGCTGCTATTGTATAGCCTTAAGTCTAGGCAGAAAGATAATATGCCGAATGCCTGGATCGATATGCAAGCATATTCTGGAAGAGACGATGAGCAAGCTGTTGCGGATGTTTTAACAGAAATTCTGTATGCAATAGACTTTCCACCAGACTCATATGCCGACGTTCTTTCTATCCGCCACCGATTTGAGGCAGGGGACATTTCGGTAAAGGAAATCAGAAAGCATGTACCAAAATTGAGGAGAATTTTTGCGGAAGTGTCTCTAAACAAGGAGATATTTATATATCTTGACGATCTACATGTATTTAATCGTAAGATGCAATATATTCTTCTCGATGTATTGTATTCTATATTTCGCGGAAACAAAGTGTACATAAAGGCATCAGCGATTGAGACCCTTCTTGATTCATATAATTCCAGAGAGAAAATGGGAATGCAGATTCCCCAAGACGCTCAACGACTTGGACTCGATTACAATCTTACCACACCAGACAAAGCTGCCACTCACATTGAGTCAATCCTGGACTCGCACGCTCGATATGCGGCAATACCGTCAATCCGTAGGCTGTCATCAAGTGCGGATGTACTGCCGCGCTTAACATGGGTCAGCGCTGGAGTTCCAAGAGATGCGATCAACCTGTTTGCGCAATCAATGCTAAAAGCAAGCGCTGGAGGAAAAGGTCGTGTGACCGTATCAAATGTCAACATGGCAGCGTCCGAAAATCTTAGCATTAAGCTAAAGGACCTTCAATCAGACGCCAGCTCTGAAGCAGAATCCTTGAGCTCTCGTCTCGAGGCGATAAGAAATTTTTGCATCATCGAGAATAGGTCAAATGCGTTTCTATTGGAAATTAACCAAAATAATACGGCCTACAAGGAGGCTTTAAAGCTTGTCGAGTTAAGACTTCTCCACGTAATTTCCGAAGGTATCACCCCAAAGGAAGCAGGGACAAAATTCATGGCCCTTATGTTGGACTATGGATTGTACACCGGCATCCGAGCCGCCGCGAATGTGGAATTGTTCAACAAGGACGCTGCGTCTGTTGCATATAAGGAATTAAGAAAACTCAAGATATACAGAAACTAGATCGAATTTCTACATGTGGAAAACCTAGAAACTCGCCGCGCCTGTGCCCTGACCAACACTTCCTCCACATCGAACAACATCCGTCCGCCGCTCTCTTTGCCCTCATTCCAGGCTTGGCGCAGGCGGTCGTCCTGTCGGTTCGCCTGTTCAAGGTGCCAGTCGCGCATGGCGGAAAGCTGATCGCCCGTCACGGCGACGCTGATCTTCTGGATGTCCGGCATGGGGCCAGGGTCCATTGGTGGCAACAGGTAGGAAAGAGTACGCCCGCAAACCCGCCCCGTCCACCCCTACTCCACCACCCTGATCCCCACCGCCCCGCGCCGCGGGCGCAGCACGAAGCGCACAGTCAGGACCAGCACCACCACCACCAGCCCGCCCAGCGCCAGCAGCGGGAAATAGCCGATATTGAGGATCAGCCAGACGCCGATCATCACCACCACGCCCGCCACCGGCCCGACCAGCAGCCAGAGCGGGACCAGTGCGGCCAGCAGCAGGACCGACAGCGCCACCAGGGCCAGGGCGGCACTTGGCAACCGTTCCACCCAGGCCGGATGCACCTTTGCCACGCGTAGCCACGCATCCTCGGGCATACGGATCGGGCCGGGTCGCACCGCCTCCCCCGTCAGCAGCACGCTGTGCGAATGATAGATGTTTCCCCGATCATCACGGTACAGCGGCACGCGATCCCTCCCGGTTCCCTGCTTGTCCCCATCCGCCGCCACCCTACCCCATCTCCCCCACCCCGCGAACCCCGCCAACTCTTGCCTCTACCCGCCACTGGTGATAGGAATATATTCTGTGCTTTTTCTCCCAACCGCCGGAGGCCCCCATGCCGAACCCCGCCTATCCCCAACCGCTCCCCACCAGCCCCGCCCTGGACCCGGCCTATGATGAACTGACCAGCGCTGAACAGCGGGAGGCATGGTGGCGCGGGTCGGACGATGTGCAGGCGGTGGAGGCCGGGGATGATGTGGAATGGGCGACGGAGGAACATTTTCCCTCCGGCCTGCACCGCTCCCGCCTGAAGGATGAGGATTGGGCGCGGGTCGCCTATTTCATCGCCAAGGGCGTGTCGGTGACGGAGGTGGCGAAACATTTCGGCGTGTCGCGCACCACCATCTGGCGGGGGATGCAGCGTTCGTCGGGCCTGCGCCGCCGCATCCTGTCGGAACGGCGGATGTTGCAGCGGGAAAGCGACAATCGTTTCGTGGCCCTGCGCGACGCCGTGGTGACCGGCCTGACAGAGGCGATCAGCAACGGCAATATCCGCGTCCTGCTCTGGGCCGCCAAGCGGCTGGATTTGGGTGGTTCCATCCTGCCGGCCCCGGCCCCCGTTTCGCCGCCCCGGCCCGACCCGACCGCCGCCAATGATGCCGCCCGTGACACCAATTCGGCCCGCCCCAGCATCCGCCGCGCCCCGCCGGCGGTGCGCGCCATCCTGGCCCGCGCGGTGGAACAGGCCGACGCCACGGCGGCTCCCCCGCCGCCGCCCACGGTGGCCCCCACCGTCACCCCCACGGACGCCCCAACAGTCACCCCAGCTGTCACCGTGGCCCCGCCATCCCCCGCCGCCCCCATACAGGCCGCCGCTGAAACCGACCCCGCCCCACCGCCGCCAGCCTCACCGTCCGTCTCACCGCCCGCTCTTCCCCTGGCCTCGCCCCTGGCCCCGCGCCGTGCCTGGCCGCCCGTGCGCCGGCTGGTGATGCGCCTGCGCCCGCCCGCGCCGCCGCTGGCCGAGGATGTGGACATCCACATCACCGACACGCTGCTGGAAAACTGCCGCTATCAGGGGTTGGGCCGCCCCGTCTGCGACAATGACGGGCCGCTCAGCCCCTATCGCCCCTTGCGCACCTATCGCTGGCCCTGATCCCGCCGCCCCTGCCGCGCATCGCGTGCAACAGGGGTGGGTTTTCTGTTGCATCCGGTTGCACGGAACCTCTCCACACCACCACCCAAAGGCATAGATCACGAAACCACCAATCCGCGCATGGGCGCGTGACTTGTTCGCCGTCATGTCCTATCCTGCCCTCCACCAATTGGCATGGGGAGGATTGGGTTATGCGCGTATCACGACGTAATGTTCTGGCCGGCGGCGGGGCGCTGGCGGGGTTGGGGGCCATGTCCGGTATGGCCGGGGCCGCCACGAAGCAGCTGCCCGCCCCCTGGGTCCGCTATGATGTGTGGAGTGCGGATGGTCAGCGCATGCTGAAAGGCTATGCCACCGCGATTGAGGCGATGCTGGCCCTGCCGCCCACCCATCCGCATAACTGGTTCCGCAATGCCTTTGTGCATTACATGGATTGCCCGCATGGCAATTGGTGGTTCTATGTCTGGCACCGGGGATATCTGGGTTATTTCGAACAGACGGTCCGCAAATATTCCGGCATGTCCGATTTCGCCTTCCCCTATTGGGACTGGAGCCAGAAGCAGGCCCTGCCCGATGGCATGTTCGATGGCGTGCTGACGCCCGTCGCCGCTGCCTTCGCCAAATATTCCAAGGACCTGCCAACCTTCACCAATTTCATCCAGGGTCCGCTGGAAACCTATTACAGCCGCATGACGGCGGCGCAGAAGAACCAGCAGAACCTGCGCGGCAACACCACCTTTCAAAAGCTGTGGGACGGCGTGGCCGCGACCGGCGGGGTGGATATCGGCGACCGCGCCTTCGCGCCCACCGACAAGGCCCGCTACCCGACCCGCACCAATCCCGACATCGCGCCGTCGGTCGCCAAATACTGCCTGCCCGCCAACATCGCGCTCGGTCTGGCCCCGACACAGTTCAACAGCGCCAACATGGTGGACAGCTTCACCAGCGTGAAGACCGCGTCCCACAATGCCATGCCGGCCAGCGGTTCCGTCTTCTCCAAGCTGGAGGGGGAGCCGCATAACAAGGTCCACAACTTCATTGGCGGCGCCTTCGATGGCCCGGGCAATTGGGGCAGCGGTCCTTTCGGCAACATGACCAACAACCTGTCCCCCGTCGATCCCATCTTCTTCCTGCACCATTCCAACATGGATCGGCTGTGGTGGCTGTGGGAGGAGAAGCAGAAGGCCAAGGGCCTGCCAACCCTGCCCACCAACAAGGATGAACTGGCGCAGTTCGAGCGTGAGCCCTTCCTGTTCTTCTGGAACGACAAGGGCGACCCCATCCTGAATGGCAAGGCCGGGGATTACATCGATCCGCGTCAGTTCTGGTATTATTACGGCCCGCCGGTGGACCAGACCCTGCCCAATCTGGTGGCGGAGCTGAAGACACCCGCCCCCACCCCGCGCCTGCTGGCCGCCGCCCCGACCGAAAAGGCCGTGGATGCCCTGGCCCAATGGCCCATCGGCCTGAATGCCAAGCAGGTGCAGGCCGTCATCACCTTCACCCGACCCGCCAAATCGGCCCGCGAATATGCGCTGGTCGTCAATGCGCCGGCCGATCTGAAGGTGGCGGGCTTCGACAGCCCCTATTATGCCGGCAGCATCTCCTTCTTCGGCAGCCACACGTCCGACATGCAGCACCGCGTGACCTACATCGTGTCGCTGGACCCGGCCGTGGTGGCCAAGGCCGGTGGCCAGATGGATCTGCGCCTCGTCCCCACCCCGGCCTGGGCCGACCGGACGGAACCGCAGATCGAGAACCTGGAAATCCGCGGTTCTTAAACGGGGGCCATATCCCCGGCGGCATCCCCACAGATGCCGCCGGGCCTTCTTCACGTCACCTCACCCCACCCCCTCCTCATACTGGCGCAGCAGCCGGCGCAGCCGCTCCGCCTCCGGCTTCAGCATCTTGAAGTAACGCACGGCCATGATGCTGCCCGACAGGCCGAATCCCACCGTCGCCAGAATGGCGAAGTCGCGCATATTGCCGCCCGTCATCTTGCCCACATCGCCCAACTGCATGACCGCCAGCCCCAGCGCCATCAGGAAGATCGGCACCGCCACCCCCATCACCCGGATGCGCCCCATCGCCCCTTCCACATCCGACAGCAGGGCGCGCAGGCTGCCCGGCAGGGATGCCGGCGGGGCCGCCGCCGCCCCCTCCCATCCCCGCCGCACCACCAGGGCATAGACAGCCCAGGCAATGGCCAGCAGCAGCAGGCTGCCCCATTCCCGCGCCGGATCGACATTGCCCCGCCCGGCAATGCCATAGGCCGCCACCAGGCTCCACCCGCCCAGCGCCGCACCGATCAAACCCATGCGCAGGCGGAAGTCCCGGCCGCGCCGCGCCACCTCCGCCACGGCACTGTCGATCAGGTACAGGCCCGCCGCATCCTCCGCGCGGTTGGCGGCACCGGCCCAGGCGCGTTCCAGCCTTGCCATATCCATCGTCATTTCTCTTCCTCCTGCGCTTCGATCTGGGATATAATTCCTGTCAAACGGGCCTTGGCACGCGTCAGGCGAACGCCGATATTGCTTTCGCTCAAATCATGCATTTGGCCGATGTCGCGGTACGGCACGCCGTCCAGCGACAGAAGCAGGATCGACCGGTCCAGCGTCGGCAATTGACGGATGGCGGCATACAACCGGTCCAGCATCCGCACTTCGTCCGGGTCAGCGGACAGGGCGCTGCGCCGCATCGCCTCTGCCGCCGCTTCGGCGTCGCGCCGTGCCTTTCCGCCCTGGCTGCCCTGCCAGGTCAGCGCCCGGTTATGCGCAACGCGATAGATGAAGGTGACGGGTTGGCTGTCGCCGCGAAAGGCCGGCAAGGCCCGCCATACGGCCAGCATCAGTTCCTGCAACAGGTCCGGCTGGTCGGATGGCGGGGCGAAGCCGCGCGCGATCCGGTGCAACAGGGTCAGATGCTCGCGCATCCATTTCCTGAACATCGCCTCGCGTCCCGCATCCATCATCCGCTCCCGTTCGATCCGATGGATTAGACAGGGTCCAGCATCCCTTCCTTACAGGGAAAGGACAGAATTTATGCAACAGCTGAAAAGGGGCCGGACTTCACGCCGCCGGATCGCGCACCGGGGGCAGCACCGCCGACAGGGTGGCGATCAGATGATCCAGCTTGATGGGCTTGGCCAGAAAGGCCTGCATGCCGGCATCGCGGCATTGCTGGCGGATCTCCGCCGACAGGTTGGCCGTCAGGGCGACGATGGGCACCTGCGCGCCCTGTCCCCCCATGGCGCGCAGCCGCCTTGCCGCCTCCAGCCCATCCATGTCCGGCATGGACAGGTCCATGATAATGGCATCCACGCGCCGTTCCTTGACGATGGCGATGGCGTCGCCGCCATTGCCGGCCTGCAGAACCTCTGCCCCGCGCTGGATCAGCAATTCGGTGGCCACGAACCGGTTCACCTCATCATCCTCGACCAGCAGGATGACGGGCTGGCCCGCAGCGACGGCGGGCAGCCCCTCCAGGATGGGGGCGTCCTGGCGCGGCCGATCCACGGCCAGCGGCACCAGCGGCAGGCACAAGGTGAACTGGCTGCCCTCCCCCGCCTCGCTTTCCACCGTCAAATTGCCGCCCAACATGTCGGTCAGCGAGCGGGCAATGGCCAGCCCCAGACCGGCCCCGCCGAACCGGCGGGTGCTGGAACTATCGGCCTGGCTGAAAACCTCGAAAATCCGGTCCAGCTTTTCGGACGGGATGCCGATCCCAGTATCCACCACCTGGAACCGCACCCAATGCATGGGCGACGGGACGGCCAGACCCAGCACCGATCCCGGTGCCTCCACCCGATCGACCGACAGGGTGACACGGCCCTGGTCGGTGAATTTGACGGCATTGTCCAGAAGGCACAGCAAAATCTGGCGCAGACGTTTGGCATCGGTCACCACCCCCGACGGCACCCCGTCGCCGGTGCGCAAGGACAGGGTCAGGCCCTTGCGCTCCGCCCGGGGACCGACAGTGGACATCAGATCGCCCAGCAGCAGGCCCAGATCGACCGGCCCCTGTTCCATCTCCAGCCGCCCGGCCTCCAGCCGCGCCATGTCCAGCACATCATCGATGAGCGTCAGCAGCGAGGCGCTGGAACTGCCCATCACCTCCAGCAGGCGGATCTGCCCGGCATTCAAATTATGCGTCTCCAGGATCTGAAGACAGCCCTGGATGGCGTTGATGGGGGTGCGGATTTCATGGCTGATAGTAGCCAGGAATTCCGATTTAGCGCGGTCGGCGGCGCGGGCCTGTTCGGCCGCCACCTGTGCCGCCGACCGTTCGGCGGCCAACCGGTCGGTCATGCGCAGCAGGGCACCGCCAGCCGCCCCCATGGTGACGGCGATCACCACGAAGGGCTGGATGCAGGCAATGATCTGATTGCCCAGATTGGCCGGGTCGAACGCGTCCTGCGGCCGGTTGAACAGCACGTCCAGCCCATAGGCGCTATTGGCCAGCAGCGTAACAAAGGCCGCCGTCAGCAGCACCCATTCCGGCATGCGCCGTGGCTTGACGCGCAGCAGCGACAAGAGCGCTACCACCAGCACCGCCTCGATGAAGCCGACATTCAGCAATTCACGCAGCACAACATCGCGGCGGATCAGGGCCAGACCGACCAGCACCCCCACCAGCGCACCCGCCAGCAACCAGCGACGCCAGCGGCGGCGATGCCCGGCATAGATGGCGGCACCATGGGCGAACAGGTAGAGCGCGAAATTGTAAAGACAGTCGGCCAGCAGCGCCGCCGCCGCCATGGCGGGGCTTTCCGGCGACCCGATGCCGTCCAGCAGGGGCACCGAAATGACCACCATGACAAAGCACAGCGCCCACCACAGCGCATAGGCTTCCCGCCTCGCATGCCACCAGATCGCAGCCAGCAGGGCTGCGGCACCCAGAAGGGGTGCCGCATTGACCAGCAGCAGGGCGCGTTCAAGGTCCATGTTCGTCAAAATGACAGCGGCAGCCATAAACAGAAGATTGAGCAGCAAGGGTATCTTGCAACATGGGCAGCGAATACGCAATCTCCACAGACGCCATGACCACCTCGATCATCATCTATATTCTCAGATGCTTTTATTGCGAACATGATTATGAACACATTAACATGGATTTTCGTCTCTTTTTCCTCATCAACTTGACCCGCACGGCAGTTGGTGACTGGATATGCGGCACCGGCCCGTCGAACAGGCTTCGTGCGGTGGTGGTGCCTTATCCCACGCTTCGTTGTGGTAAATCGCGCACGCTTATGATTCAAAGGATTGTCCGATATACTTAATCCATTGGGACAGGCCGTGCCGGGGCCGCTAAACTGGCGGTGGCACAGGCCTGATGCCGGGACATGCGGGTCGTCCAGGGTGGATGGCTGGGGAGTAAACGCCAATGCAGGGCGCGGTCATGAAACATTATCTTCGCGGTGCGATGTTGACGCTGGGGGCCATGCTGCTGGGGGCGCTGCCCGCATCGGCCTTCCGCCTGATCCCCATCGAGATGGAGTTCGAGCCGACGGGGCGCGGTGCCACCCAGATTTTCCGGGTGGAGAATGATACGCAGCTGCCGATCGCCATCGAAATCCACATTACGGGCCGCCGGATGGGCCCGGATGGGGAGGATCTGCCCGCCGAACCCTCCGATGAATGGGTGATCTTCCCCGAACAGCTGGTGCTGGAACCCAACCAGAATCAGTCGGTGCGGGTGCAATGGACGGGCAATCCGAAACCCGATCAGGAACTGGCCTACCGGCTGATCGCCGAACAGCTGGATGTTGATATCGGGCAGGCACCGGTCGATGGCGGCAAGGTCAAGCTGCTGGTGCAGTACAAGGCCTCCATCTATGTCACCCCGCCCGGCGTGAAGCCGCAGATCAATGTCGTCTCCGCAGGCCCGCGTCAGCTCAGCGACGGGGTGGTGATGGAGGTGAAGGTCCGCAATGACGGCACGGCCCACAAGATCCTGAAGGACCCGACCCTGGTGGTGGAAGCTGGCGGCAAGTCCGTGTCGATCCCGGCCGACCGGCTGGGCGGTCTGGCGGGAGAGAATGTGCTGCCGGGTGTGACGCGCGGCTTCCTGCTGCCCTGGCCAGGTGACCTGCCCAAGGGTCCGCTGAACGCCAAGCTGAACCTGCCCTGATCGCCAAACGCCCCTGTCTGAGCCCCCATGTTCCGCCGCCCGCACCCTCGCTATCGACAATGCTTGAGGCTGGCCATCGCTGGTCCCTCGGCGTTGGCGCTGGCGCTTGCACCGGCGCGGCTGGCCTCTGGCGCGGGGTCGGAGACGCCGACCCCCACCGCCGCCCCCGTCCAGCCGAAAATCTCGGCGGATGAGCTGTTCAAGAAGGCGTTCGGACAGAAGAAGCAGGCGCAGAGCAGCCAGAAGGCCGACCTTCCCGTCTATTTCGACGGGTATGAGATCGGGCAGGTGCCGGGACAGGTCTCCCTCAACCCCAGCGACACGCTGGTCGATCTGAAGAAACTGTCGGAACTGCTGCGCCCCATCGCGCAGGAAGAACCGATCCAGGCCTTGCTGGCCCAGGCCGGACCGGACGGTACCGCCGCGCCCGCGCGCATGGCCCGGTCGGGCATTCAGCTGGCCTATGATGGCGGCGATCAGATCGTGAAGGTCACGGTGCCCGCCGCCGCCCGCCGCCCGCGCGACCTGTCGGTGCTGGAACGCGGGGCCGCCGCGCGGGCCTATACGGTCATCCCGCAGGCTGACCTGTCGGCGCAGATGAACATGCGGGCCGCCATCGAATATCTGTCCGTGCCCACCGGCTTCGGCAAGGATGGGCTGGGTCCGCTGTCCGTCTCCATGGAACCCGCCATCAACTGGAAGGGCTGGGTGGTGGAAGGGGAGGTCAATTACCGGGAAGATGCGGTCCGCACCCTGTCGCGCGGGCCTGTCCGTCTGGTCCGCGACTTCACCGATGCCGGCATCCGCACACAGCTGGGTGATTTCACCATGCCGGTGATCGGCAATCAGGTGGGGCGGGCGGTGGCCGGCGTGTCGGTCGCCAAGAACTTCTCCATCCGCCCCTATGACATGGTGCAGCCCAGCGGCAACCGCGAATTCATCCTGGACAATCCGTCGGTGGTGGAGGTCATTGTCAATGGTCGCCCCACCCGTACCTTCCGCCTGGAACCCGGCCCCTATAATCTGAACAATTTCCCCGGCGCGTCGGGCACCAACGACGTACAGATCCGCATCACCGACGCCTATGGCCGCGAACAGACCATCGACTTCCCGTTCTTCTTCGACAGTCAGCTTCTGGCCGCCGGCATTCAGGAATATGGTTACTCCATCGGTGTGCCCTCGCGGATCGATAATGACCGCTTTCTCTATGACGAAAAGGACCCGGTGCTTTCTGCCTATCATCGCGTGGGCGTGACCGATAATTTCACCTTCACCCTGGGCACCCAGGTGGACAAGACGGAAACCACCGTCACGGCCGAAGCGCTGGTGGCGACCGGCATCGGCACGTTCAGCGTGGAACCGTCGGCCTATCTGCGGCGCAAGGATTGGGGGCCGACCGAAACGCCGGCTGACAAGAAGCAGGGCTATGGCGGCACTCTGCGCTATCGCTCCTACTCCAACGGTGCCTCCGTGTTGGACAGTCAGGCGATCACGGCCCAGGTCAGCTGGTTTGACCCCAATTACCGCAGCTTCGGCTCCACCTTCGTTTCCAACACCAAGCTGGATGCCGCCCTGCGCATCTCCCAGCCCTTGTTCGAGAATCTGACCACCTCTCTCGGCGGTCGCTACCGTGAAACGCGGGGGACCAGCGAACGCGACAGCTACTCGCTGGACCTGGCCCTGCGCCGCCGCTTGTTCGAAACGGGCAGCATCGACCTGACCTTCAGCCACGGCAAGGATGGGTTGGGGGTGAAGGAAACAGGCGTCTATCTGACCACCCGCTTTGTCTTCGACAGCGGGCGGCAGAGTGCGGGTCTGAATATCGACACGATCTCCAAACAGCAGCGTCTGGATTGGCGGTTCCAGTCGCTCTACGCCGTCAACGCGCTGGCGGGCGGGCTGGAAATGCTGAATGAGGGGGGCAAGGCCGGCGACCGGGTGCAGGGCAATCTCAGCTACACGCATCAGCGCTTCGAAACGCAGGTCCGTCAGGACACCGTCCGCCGTTCGCTGAACGAAAACAAGGGCATCGAAAGCCGGACCTCAATGACATTCGGCACGGCGCTGGCCTTTGCCGATGGGCATTACGGCGTCACGCGCCCCATTTCCAACAGCTTTGCCATTGTCACCCCCCATCCGCGTCTGGCGGGCAAGGATATCGGCGTCGATCCCGTTGATGACCGCTATGCCGCCCAGACCGACTGGCTGGGTGTACCCATCGTCCCCAATATCTCCGCCTATCTGGTCCGCCCGATCCTGCTGGACGTGCCGGATGCGCCGGCCAATTACGATCTGGGTGATGACCGACCGGCGGTACAGCCGGGATACAAGTCGGGCACCATCATCACCATCGGCACCGACGCCGTCGCCTCGCTGGTCGGCACGCTGATCGGGCCGGAGGACAAGCCGATGGCGCTTCTGTCCGGCACCTTGCGGCCACAGGGCATCAAGGATGCCAAGGACCTGCCCTTCTTCACCAACCGTGCCGGCCTGTTCCGCATCGACAGCGTGCGGCCCGGCGACTGGCTGCTGGTCATCGCCGGCATGGAAAAGACGCCGATACCCATCCATGTGGCACCGGAGGCTGAAGGTCTGGTCAAGCTGGGCCCGTTGCGCCTGCCGGCCCGGCCTTAACCAACCCCTCCACATCCGGTCGGCGGTCGGCCCATTCGGTGGCGCACTGGTACGCATGGCCCAGCGTGATCAGTACCGCCTCCCGCCACGGCGTGGACAGGATTTGCAGCGACAGGGGCAGGCCGTCGGCATCGGCCCCGCAGGGCACCGCCAGCGCCGGCAGGTTCAGCCAGTTCGCCAGCCGTACAAACCGGCTGAACGGCAACCGGCCCTCATCCGCATCGGCCAGGGCGGGGGCCGGGATCGGCACGGTCGGCGTCAGGATGGCGTCGTAATCCTGGGCCCAGGCATGGAACCGCGCCTGTTCCTGTGCCTGCACCCGGATCAGCCTTGATAGTTCCGCTTCCGTAACGTCCTCACCACCCTGCATGCGCTTGAACACACCAGAATCCATTTCGGAACCGAAACGCTCAATCCGCTCCCGCCACAGCCGCCAGGCACGACCCGCCATCAGCAGGCCCGACGGCTCCACACAGGCGGCCGGATCGATGATCGGGGCCGCCTCCACCAGCTTGACGCCCAGCGCTTCCAGCGTGGCCAATGCCACCAGATAGGCCGCCCCAACGGCCTGATCGACACCGTCCAGGAACCGGTCGGGCAGGACAGCCAGGGTCAGCCCGCGCGGGTTGCCGGCCAGGGCGGCATCGGGATCGAATGCCGCCTGCCGCGCCAGCTTTGACCCCGGCTGGACCGGCCCGGCCTGCCTGTCCTGCATGACGGCCAGCATCCGCGCCACCCGCTCCACCGTGCGTGCCATGGGACCGATCGTATCCAGCTCCGGGCACAGCGGCAGACAACCCGCCATCGGCACCCGGCCCAGCGTGGGTTTCAGGCCCGCCAGATTATTCAGCGCCGACGGGATGCGGATCGACCCGCCCGTGTCGGTGCCCAGCGCGGCATCGGCCAGACCGGCAGCCACGGCCACTGCCGACCCGCTGGACGATCCGCCCGCGACCCGCACCGTCGCCGCGTCCCACGGGTTGCGCGGCGTTGCTGTGGCCCGGTTGATGCCCCAGGTCCCGAACGCCAGTTCCACCGTATGCGCCTTACCCAGCACCAGCATCCCGGCCCCGATCAGGGCACTCGCCGCCGCCGCATGGGCCGGCGCATCGGCCACCACCGGGGTCCGGCACCCGCCGCCGGTGGACAGACCGCGCAGGTCCAGCAGATCCTTGACTGCCAGGGTCAGGCCAGCCAACGGCCCCTTCGGCCCCGCCTTGTCCTGCCGCCACGCCTCCTCCCGCACCCATTCCGGCTCCACCAGGGCAAAGGCCTTCAGATGCGGGTCGATCCGGGCGATGCGGGACAGGGCGGCTTCGGCGATGGCGGTGAAGTTTGTCATGGCTTTCAGGGTCCTGGACTCAAGGAAACATCTATTCCGGCGGCACGCAGCGATGCCGCGACATCCGCGATGGATCGAAACAGCAGCAACGGATCATCCTTCGATGGCAGGAATCCCCGCCTCTGCCAGAAGCTGGCAGCATCCGCGTCAATGGCATTGACCATCAGGGCGCGCCCGCCGATCAGCTGTGCCCCCTGTACACACCGGATCAGCGCATGTGCCAGCAGCGCCGACCCGATCCCGCGTCCCGCCCACTCAATATCGGTGGCCAGTTGCCCCAGCAACAGACACGGCACCAGGGCGGGCGGCTGTCCCGTCCTGACAGCACGCGGCAGAACGGATGGCACGATGGCCGTGGGCGCCAACCCATAATAGCCCGCAACCCGCCCCGCCTCATGCACCACCATGACGACGGTGAACCCCTTTTCCTGGTTGGACAGGGCGCGATTATGCAGCCAGTGATCGAGGGCCGGCTTGCCACAGCTGAAACGGGACACGTCATGCCCGGCATTCAATGGCTCCGGCCGTGACAGCGTCATGATGGCCTACGCCTGACCCGGCTCAACATCCCAGGGGGCCGGACGCCGCAAGACCTCCACCATTGGGGCGACAGCCAAGGCAGGCGCTGACACGGCTTCCATGAACGCGGCAAACCCCTCCGGCCCCATCCGGATCAATCCAGCCTCCATCAGGGCATCCTCCGCCGCACGCACCGCCGCCTCCCGCACGAAATCGGTGCGCGACCGCCCGCGCAACTGCGCGGCCCGGTCAATGATGGCCAGATCGGCATCAGGCAGACGCATCGACAGCGGATGGTCCTTGCGGCTTGTACTGGCGGCCATGACGGTTCTCACAGGATGTGACCAGTTGACGATGCCCCATCGTAGCGCCTTTTGCAATACACGCCCTGTGCGGTGGGTTTCCACCGAAAACCTTGGATCACCTGCCATCTACTGGCATTGTCATTGCATCCATCTTTGGTGGTACCGATGCTGCTGGAATGAAAATGCCGATCCTGTTCCGCCCCCTGCCTGTCCTGTCCGCCCTGACCCTGGGCCTGTTGGCTGCAATGCCGGCTTGGTCCAAGGACAAGGACCGCTGTGATATCAATATCAACAGCATCGACCGGATCGAGCCGACGGACGAATACGACCCCTATTCGGGCGGCGCCACCGGCTATCACCAGATCGAGCTGGAGCATGATGACGGACCGGCCTGTGCCATCCTGGTCGGCATCGATGATGGCGGCAATGGCACCCGTGTCATGGACAGCTCTAAGGACCGGTTGGTCTATGACCTCTACAAGGACAGCCGCCTCAGCCAACGGGTAGGCGATGTGCGGGGCAGTGAGTCCAACATGTTCGCCCTGTCCATGGACAAGAAGAATGACAGCGCCAGCATCCAGTTCTTCTCCAACATCCCCGGCGGGCAGCTGGTGCAGAAAGGCACCTATTCCGATCGCGTCACCGTCAATGTCTATCAGCTGATCGACGGTACACCTTATGGCCCCATCGCCTCGCGCACTGCCCAGGTGCGGACCAAGGTGCGGTCGGTGGTCAGCGCCAGTGTGATCGTCGATGGCGTCACCCTCCCCCTGAATGGGTCCGTCGGGACCTTGGACCTGGGTGATCTGACGCGCGGCGGGGCGGGGCGCTTCGACCTCGATATTTCCGGCAATGGCGATTATTCACTGTCGCTGTCATCCAACAATGGCGGGCGGCTGGTCGGCACGGGCGGGGACAGTATCGGCTATCAGCTTTATGTTTCCGGCCGCGCGGTGTCCGTGGCGCGCGGGGCCACGGTCGATCTGGGCGGATCTGGCCGCTATGGGTTGCAGGTACAAACCGACGGCGCTGCCCAGGCCCTGGCAGGCACCTATTCGGATAGCTTGCTTCTGACCATCACCGCCAATTAAGATCAGGCCATGATTGACCGTCACGGCGCGGACAAACCGCCGTGGGTGCCCAGAATGGGCGGAAAGGATCGCCATGGCCTGGCGTTTCACAGGACGGGGATATGGTCCCCTGATGTTTCTGGCATTGCTGCTCGCCGGACCCTCCGCGGCGCAGAACAGCGCCCAGGGCACCATCACCCTACGGGCCTCCGTGCCCGCCACCTGCGGTGTCAGCCTTTCAACCGGCAATGCATCCTTAAACCTGAACAGCGCCGCCATCGTGCCCGTGGCAACGGTGGAAGAACGCTGCAACGCCGCCAATGGCTATACGGTCAGCCTGTCATCCAAGAATGGCGGCGCCTTGTCGTCGGGCAATGCCAGCATCGCCTACACCTTGCATTATGGTGACAGCAGCAGCACCGCCGACGGCAGCCTGACGGCGGGCCGCGCCGTGTCGGGCACGGCACGACAGACGGTGCTGTCCGTCTCCGTCCCGGCAGGCACACAACGTCAGGCCGGCGATTATGAGGATACGGTCACCATCGCCATTGCCGCCAAATAACCCGGAGTTATCCCGTCCCATGGCCATGCCCCGCTTCCACCTCGCCTTCCCCGTGCATGATCTGGCCGCCGCCCGCGCCTTCTATGGCGATCTGCTGGGCTGCCCGGAGGGGCGGTCATCCCCTGAATGGGTGGATTTCGACTTTTATGGTCATCAGATCGTGGCCCATCTGGCCCCGGATGAATGCGGATCGGCCGATACCAACCCCGTGGACGGGCACGATGTACCGGTCCGCCATTTCGGCCTGATCCTGGATTGGGACGCCTGGCACGCCCTGGCCGACCGGTTCCGCGCCGCCGGGCAGCGCTTCATCATCGAACCCGGCATCCGGTTTCAGGGCAAGGTGGGCGAACAGGCCACCATGTTCCTGCTGGACCCGTCCGGTAACGCGCTGGAATTCAAGGCTTTCCGCGATGAAGCGATGATTTTCGCGCGCTGATCCCAAAAACGTCCAAACGGTCTATGTCGCATGCAGGGTCAGGAATACGACCTACGCACTTGCGGTCACCGCCATACGCGATAATCTATGTAGCGGGCGGGATGGTTTATTGTGGGCCCGACAAGCCAAGAGGCGGTCATGATGGCTGGTGACGAAGGTCGGGGCTTTGGAACGATGATCAAGCTGGCCCGCATGGGCGACGCGCCGATTGAACATGTGACGACCGACCGGGCCGAAGCCCCGGTCAGTGAGGTCGCCCTTTATGCCGACATTGCCCGCGTCATTGATCATATGCAGCGCCGCCTGCACGATGTGGTCCGCGTCGAACTGGGCCGTATCGGGGTAGACGACATCAGCCCGATGCAGGTGCTGATGCTGCTCAATATCGGCAGTGATGAGCTGACGGTCCGCGACCTGATGGAACGCGGCTATTATCTGGGCTCCAACGCCTCTTATAACCTGAAGCATCTGGTCGAACAGGGCTATGTCGACCGTGGCGCCTCCGCGCGCGACCGACGTGCTGCCCGCCTGCGCCTGTCGGAAAAGGGTGAATGGCTGTGTGCGGAAATCGGCAAGTTGGAAAGCCGGCAGGCGGCACAGCTGCTGCGCACCAATAATGATGCCACCGACCTGGAAACCACCTATCGCATGCTACGCCGGCTGGAGCGCCTGTGGGGAGATGTCGTGCGCTACGACAGCCGTGGCCAGGACTGATCCCATGATGCCCCCCCCGAATTCCGGGGACCCCGATGCTCCCCTTCGCCCTATCCTGCGTTCCCGCCTGAACAGCAGCGATGTGGACCGGCTGCTGCATCAACCCGGCACCAAGCCGCGCGTCGATACCATGACCAAACTGGTCATGGAGATGGAGGAAGGCGACCTGACCGACGCTGAAAAGCGTCTGGCGCTGGATATCCTGCGCGCCTTCGCGTCGGATGCAGAGGCGGAGGTGCGGGCCGCCGTCGCCTGGCAGATCCATAACAGCCCCATCCTGACCGCCGGCATGGCCGAAAAGCTGGCCCGCGACGTGGCACAGGTTGCGGTCCCCATCCTGAAATATGTGGATCGCCTGCCCGAAAAACTTCTGCTGGAGATCGTGGCCGAACGCGATCCGCAGAAGCAGCTGGCCATCGCCGGTCGCCGGACGGTGTCAGAGGCGGTGTCCGCCGCCCTGGTCGAAACCGGCAATGTCGTCACCGTCGTCCATCTGCTGCGCAATCGCGGTGCGGCGGTGCGGGAGGCGACGCTGAACCGCGCCGCCGAGCGCTTTGGACAGTTCCGCATCGTGGCCGACAGCATCGCCGCCCGCCCGGAAGTGACCATCGCCATTGTGGAGCGCATGATCGCGCTGGTGTCGGAGGATGTGCGACAGCAGCTGATCCGCGACCACAAGATCGAACCGGCGCTGGCCAAGCGTCTGGCGGAGGGTGGGCGCGAGGCCGCGACCCTGCGCGTGCTGCAGCCCCTGCTGCTGTCGCGCGAAGATGCCGAAATGGTGGCCAAGCATCTCTACCGTCAGGGCCGCCTGACCCCGCAGGTCCTGTTCCGGGCGCTGTGCGCCGGCGACCTGGAATTCTTCGTGGCCGGCATGGCGGCACGCGCCAACATCACGCCGCAGGCCGCCGGTATCCTGGCCTGGGATGATGGCATCCTGGGCCTGCATTGCCTGATGGAGGCGGCGAACATCCCCGGCACCCTGACAGCCCCGTTCCGCACGGCCCAGCAGGTGGCGTTGGAGACGGAGTTCGCCAGCGGCGACTGTTCGCGCGAACATTTTCAGCAGCTGGTGCTGGAGGCCCTGTTCGACAAGTTCGCCGACACGGCGGAACGGGAGGTGGATGAGCTGCTGATGCAGATCTCCGACCAGCCGGGCATCGATATCGGGGCCGCCCTCAACCCTATGCGGTCCTGAGGTCATGAAGCTCACCTGCTACGCCATGCATGGGGAGCCGCCGCTGCTGCGCGCCGCCCCCGCCACCCGCGACTGGATGGATGGCACACCGCAGGCCTATGCCTATCGCTGTCTGCCGCTGAACATCGCCAATGCCCATGGCTGGGAAATCCTCTGCCGCACCGGCTTCACGGCTCATTGGGATGGCGGGGCGTCAAAGGATGCCATCGTGATCACGCCCGATCCCGGCACCGTCGCCCCGGCCATCAGCCATTTCGGCTCCGGCGTCCTGACCTTCCATATTGAGGCGGTGTTCCGCACCGAACCGGGATGGAGCCTCTATGCCCAAGGCCCCGTGAATGCCCCCAAGGACGGCATATCGCCCCTGACCGGCATTATCGAGACCGACTGGGCCCCCTACAGTTTCACCATGAACTGGAAATTCACGGCCCCCGGCCGCGTGGCCCGGTTCGACGCGGGCGAGCCATTCTGCGCGGTTTTCCCGATCCAGCGCCGCCTGCTGGAAAGCGTTGAACCGGAAATCCGTTCCCTGAAGGACGACCCTGACCTGGAACGCCGGTTTCAGGAATGGTCCACCGGACGCCTGCGCTTCAACGCCGACCTGGCCCAGCCCGGATCGGCGGCCCAGGCCGAGAAATGGCAGAAAAGCTATTATCTCGGCCTCAACCCGGACGGCAGCCAAGCCGACCCCGATCATTTGATCAAGCTGCGTCCGCCGGGCTTCGTGGACAAGCGGGGCGCGTAGGCCCCACCCTCACTGCTCACTATCCATATGCGCCAGCAGTGCCGCCGGATAGCGCTCGCCCGCCGCCGCGTCCTTCGGCACCGCCGCCTCGATGGCTGACAGCTCCGCCGCCGACAGCACCAACCCTGCCGCCCCGAGGCTCTCACTCAGCCGGTCCCGCCGCCGCGCCCCGATCACCGGCACGATATCGGCCCCGCGTGAGATCACCCAAGCGATGGCCACCTGCGCCACGCTGGCCCCGATCCGCGCCGCCACCCCGCGCAGCGCCTCAACCAGGGCCAGATTATGGTCCAGGTTCGGCCCCTGGAAACGCGGGCTCATGGCGCGGAAGCCGGCATTGCTGGTCTCCTTCGACCAATGGCCGCTGATCAACCCGCGTGACAGCACGCCATAGGCCGTGATGCCGATGCCCAGTTCGCGGCAAGTGGGCAGGATCGCGGCCTCGATCCCCCGGCTGATCAGGGAATATTCGATCTGCAGGTCGCTGATCGGATGCACCGCTGCCGCGCGGCGGATCGTATCGGCCCCCACCTCCGACAGGCCGATATGGCGGACATAGCCTTGCCGGACCAGATCGGCAATGGCGCCCACTGTTTCCTCAATGGGCACCGCACTGTCCAGGCGGGAGGGGCGGTAAATATCAATATAGTCGGTGCCCAGCCGCTTCAGGCTATAGGCCACGAAATTGCGCACCGATTGCGGACGTCCATCATAGCCCAGAAAGGCCCCGTCCGGCCCGCGCACGGCCCCGAACTTCACCGACAGCACCACATCCTCGCGCCGCCGCTCTTTCAGCGCTTCCGCGATCAGCATCTCATTATGGCCCATGC
Organism: Niveispirillum sp. CC-CTL257; assembly: GCF_059489915.1. NCBI lineage: Bacteria > Pseudomonadati > Pseudomonadota > Alphaproteobacteria > Rhodospirillales > Azospirillaceae > Niveispirillum > Niveispirillum sp. CC-CTL257. Next base: position 718,824 of record NZ_JCAJXE010000004.1, on the reverse strand, counting down.
CATAGAAATCGCCCGTATCCAGGACATTGATCCCGGCATCCAGGGCCGCATGGATGGTGGCGATGCTTTCGGCCCGGTCAGCCGGACCATACATGTCGGACATGCCCATGCAGCCCAGGGCCAGGGGGGCGGTGGCAGGCCCGTGGGCCCAGATAGTGCGGTGCGTCAGCATTTTACGGCTCCGTGGTGGGGTTTAACTGTTCCCATCGTGCCACCGCCCAGACTGTGCGATAATCTATCTAAGTCAACATGGCCTGTTCGGAAATCCGTACAATGAAGCCCCAATCCCTGGCGGATCTCGACGCCTTCCTGTCTGTCGCCCGCCACCGCAACTTCCGCCGTGCCGCCCGCGACCGGGGCGTCTCGGCCTCCACCCTGTCCCAGGCCGTGCGGGACCTGGAAGAAGCCATCGGCATCCGTTTGCTGCACCGCACAACGCGCAGCGTAACGCCGACAGAGGCGGGCCAGCGCCTGATCGACAGCCTGTCGCCCGCCATGGATGCCGTGACCCAGGCGCTGGATGGGCTGAACGATTATCGCGACAGCACCTTCGGCACCCTGCGCCTGAACGTGCCCTCCATCGTCGCGCGCGCCATCCTGCCCGATCTGCTGGCCCCGTTCCTGACGGCGCATCCCGGCATAAGGCTGGATGTGGAGGATAATAACGCCCTTGTCGATATCTTCGCCGCTGGCTTCGATGCCGGCGTGCGGTATGAGGAGGCGTTGGCACAGGACATGGTGGCGATCCCCATCGGCCCACGGGTTCAGCGCTATATACTGGCCGCCTCACCCGCCCATATTGCGCAGCGTGGGCTGCCGCAGCATCCGACCGACCTGCTGTCCCGCCCCTGCCTGCGCCACCGTTTCCACGATGCCGGCCCGTTGGCGTGGGAGTTTGAACGGCACGGGGAGGTGCTGAAACTGCACCCAGAGGGACCTTTGGTCAGTTCCAACACACCCCTGCTGCTGCGCGCCGCCCTGGATGGTCTGGGCTGGATCTACACGTTCGAGGATCTGCTGGCCGGGCATTTTAAGGCGGGCACCCTGGTCCCCGCCCTGCCCGACTGGTCCCTGTCCTTCTCCGGCCCGTTTCTCTATTACAGCAGCCGCCGGCATGTGCCAGGACCGCTGCGGGCGCTGGTGGACTGGCTGCGCAGCCATCGACCCTGAACTTGGCAGCCACTCCGCGTTGACCTGAAACACCCCCATTCGTCATCCCGGCGAAAGCCGGGACCCAGCGTGAGGCGCGGTCAGCGCCGACATGGCCCCTCTCGCGGCGCCAGATGCGTCTATCAACACCCCCTAGAGATTGGCTAATCCGCAATCAATCCCCTCATTCCCTACGCCCCGCCAAGCGCTGCCCGCAACGCCCGGCTCTCCCGCCTGACCGCCTTCACCCGGCCCCACAGCATCCAGGCCCAGACCAGACCCAGGAAGATGGACGGCCCGTCTCCGTCCATCACATCCAGCCCCTTGACCCAGGTCAGCACATAAAGCGGCCCCGCAAAAGACAGGATCAAGGCCAGCCGCAACAGGCGCGGCGGCCAGGGCTGGTCCGGGACAAGCCGCAACGCCCCCTCAAATGGCACGCCCCGCGCACAAATCTCCGTCACGAAAAACAGCCGCAGCGCCGCACACCACAGGAACCCCGCGACCGAAAGACCCAACGCCGAAAGCCAATTCGCCTCTGCCAGCAGCAAGGCGGCAATCGTCAGGCCCAGTCCACCCGCCATGGCGGCAACACAGCCGCCCCGCAGCCATCCCATCCGATCATCCCGGATGCGGGCAATACGCGGCCTGATCCCCTGCGCCACCCGTTCCGCCGACAGGACCGGTGGCTCCAGCAGCGGTGCGACACGCTCATGCCAGTAAAGCTGGCCTTGATCGTCATGGTAAAGCGGCATGCCCCGCGCCCACTGAAGTTTCAGCCATCCTGATCCGTTGCCCCGTCAGCCCAGCCCATGATATAGGTTTATTATCCTGGAACTATCTGGGTCCGTTCACACCGAAAATTCGGTTTCCGTGCAACAGGGGTTTATTTTATGTTTCACCATGTTGCATCTGCACCGAAAATCCGGGATGGGGTCACGCACCACCCCGGATTTTCGTCCCACATCACATCTTCGGCACGAAGGTCACCGCCGCCCCATCCTGCTTATGCACCGTGCCCTGGCGCATCACGAACTGTATGCGGCTCAGTTCCGTCACATCCTCGATGGGGCTTTTGGATACCGCGATGATGTCGGCATCCTTGCCGGCTTCCAGCGTGCCGATGCGGTTGCCGCGGTCCAGAAGGTCGGCGGCGTTCACGGTGGCGGCCTTGATGGCCTCGGCGGCGGGCATGCCGGCATCCACCATCAGCTTGAACTCATAGGCGTTGGTGCCATGGGCCGACACACCGCTATCGGTGCCGAAGGCGACCTTGACGCCGTTTTTCACGGCATTGCCGAAGCTGACCTTCATCCGCTCGCCCACATCCAGGGCCTTGGCGGCCTGGGCGGGGGTCAGGGTGGTGCTGGTCTTGGCCATGTTGACGACGGTATGACCGGCCAGCAGGGTCGGCACCAGATAGGCCCCGGACTGCTTGAACAGCTTGATGCTGTCTGCATCCATGAAGGACCCGTGCTCGACGCTGTCCACGCCGCTGCGCAGGGCCAGATTGACGCCGCCCGCCGCATGGGCGTGGCTGGCCACCTTCTTGCCCATCATATGGGCCGTGTCGATGATGGCCTTGGCCTCATCCTCGAACATCTGCTGGCCCGTGCCGGCGGCAATATTGGACAGCACACCGCCCGTGGTCGCCAGCTTGATGACATCGGCCCCCTTGCGGATCTGCTCCCGCACCGCGCGGCGGCAATCATCGGCCCCGTTGCAGATGCTTTCGGGCCGCAGGGCGTGGGTCACTTCCTCACTGAAGCCATTGACATCGCCATGACCGGCGGTGATGGAGATCATCATGCCGGCGGCCAGGATGGTCGGCCCCTGGACCTCGCCCTTGTTGATGGCGTCGCGCAGGGCGAATCCGGTGCGGGCGGGCGATCCCAGGTCGCGGACGGTGGTGAAGCCGGCCATCAGGGTACGGTTGGCATAGACGACACCGTCCAGCACCGTTTCTTCCGGGTCATCCTCGACCTCGGCCAACTGCGAACGCGGCCCCAGCTCACCGGTGATATGCACGTGGCAGTCGATCAGGCCGGGCAGGACGAAGGCATTCTTCAGGTCGATGGTCCGCGCATCGGCCGGCGCGCCAGCCGACGCGGCATCCAGATAACCGCCCTTGACCGCGCTGATCTTGCCGTCAGTGACGACCAGGGTCTGCTGGCTCAACGGCTTCTGCCCCGGCACGGCCAGCAGGGTGCCGGCATGGATCAGGACCGTTTCGGCCCCTGCCGCTCCGGTCAGCAGGGCGACAGACGCCACGGCCCCCGCCAACCGGCGGCGCCAGAGAGTATGCATCGACATGGATTGCCTCACCCGGTGTTGTTATCCGTTACGGATGGAATGACCGGGTTCGACAACAAAGGCAAGTGGCTGAATTCGGACGTGGAATTCGCCGCGCCGCACCATGGCGGGGGTTTATACCTCGTCCTTCACCGCCAGCATCGACAGGGCCGCCAGGATCATCGACGACCCGCCCAGGACCAGGGCCCAGATGGCCTCGCCCCCGAACCCGGCGCGCAGGACCGCACCCAGGATGCTGGCGGCCAGGACCTGCGGCACCACGATGAAGATATTGAAGATACCCATATAGACCCCCATCTTCGCCGCCGGCACCGCCGCCGACAGGATGGAATAGGGGGCCGACAGGATCGACGACCAGGCAAAGCCCACCCCGATCATGGGCAGCCACAGCAGGGCCGGATCCTTGATGAACATGAAGCTGATCAGGCCCGCGCCGCCCAGGCACAGGCTGAACATATGCGCCCCCCGCCGCCCGATGGCTCGCGCAATGACGGGCAACAGGAAGGCCGCGATGGCCGCCACGCCATTATAGACGGCGAACAGCAGGCCAACCCAGTCGGCCCCGTCATTATAGGCCTGGGACGCGGTATCGCTGGTACCATAATGAAAGGCGGTGACGGCGGACGTGGTGTAGATCCACATGGCAAAAAGCGCGAACCAGCTGAAGAACTGCACGACCGCCAGCCGGCGCATCACCGCCGGCATGGCGAACAGGTCCTCCATCACCTCGCTGAACCCATTCTCCGCCTTGGCCGATGCTTTCAGGCTGGCATGGATCAACAGGCACAGGCCGAACGCGATCAGGCCGGCACCCAGGATATAGACTTCCTTCTCCAGGCCCAACGCGCCCACCGCCACCGTCACAGCGGCACCGATGATGGCCGACATCAGGCCCCAGCGCCGGAAATCACCGGCGGGCCGGTCGGGACGCGTCGCGGCATCCACCCCGCGCTGGGCCAGCCGCGCCGCCTCGAACGCCGCCATCTGTTCAGGCGAATATTCCCTGGTGGTCAGCACCGTCCACATCACGGCTATGAAGATGGCGGCGGCACCGACATAAAAGGCGATATGCACCGTCAGCGGCACGACGCCCGGTGCCGCCGTATTGTCCATGCCGAACCAGTGGGTCAGCACCCAGGGCAGGGCCGAGGCACCGACGGCCCCCACCCCGATAAAGAAGCTCTGTGCGGCAAACCCGCTCATCCGCTGCTCATCGGGCAGCAGATCGCCGACAAAGGCGCGGAACGGTTCCATGGTGATATTGATGCTGGCATCCAGGATCCACAGCATGGATGCCGCAAACCACAAGGCCGGCGACGACGGCATGATCAGCAGCGACAGGGTGACCAGAACAGCACCCAGCAGGAAATAGGGCCGCCGACGGCCCAGCCGTCCCCAGGTTTTGTCCGACATATGCCCGACAATGGGCTGCACCAGCAGACCGGTCAGCGGGGCCGCGACCCACAGGATCGCCAGCTCATTGATGTCGGCACCCAGCGTCTGGAAAATGCGGCTGGCATTGGCGTTCTGCAAACCGAACGCCACCTGGATACCCAGGAAGCCGATGGACATGTTCCAGATCTGGATCAGGCTCAGCCTGGGCTTCTGCATGGTCCCGTTTCCCCCAAAAATTTGTGCTTTCTTGACGGCGACCATGCGGGGGGTAGGACACGCCGTCAACGGCAGCCCCGGTTGAATACGTAGTCAGATGGCGCAGGGTGGGCGGGTATCGATGGCGTCCGGGGGCACCGGCAAGCCGGCACGCGACAGCGCATCGGCCACCAGGGCCGCGTGGTCACGCCAGCGATAGGGGTTGACCATGAACAGCCACCGCACAGCATCGGCTGGATCGACCTGGCCGCCGCCCACAATGTGGTTCTGGTAGTGATCGACAAAACGCCAGGCCTGATCGGCGGCCTCCATCATTTCGCCCCGCATGACATGGGCCACGGCCAGATGGGCCCGCACATCCACACCCCGGTCGGGCGCTGCCAGACCCAGTGCCAGCCCGCGCTCATAGTCTCCTGCCATGATATGGGCGATGGAGGCGAAGACCTTGTACCAGGGTTCATGCACCGGGTTGATGCGCATGGCCGTGGCCGCCAGTTCCATGCCGCGTTGCGGGTCGCCCAGATAGGCAACCCCCGGTGAGACATTGATCAGCATATCCGGATCGCTGGGGTTCAACCGTTCTGCCCGGTCCAGCAGGTCTGCCGCCTCTTCGAACCGCCGACGGTACAGCAGGATGCGGCCCATGATGAAGGCAGCAACATGATCGGCGGGGTCAATCTCCATAGCTCGGCTGGCATGGGCCAGTGCCTTCGCCTCATTCTCGGCCCAACGGTCCCAGGCCAGGCAGGACCAGTCATTGAAATAGGCAAGCGACAGGCCAGACCAAGCCCGGCCATTGCCAGGGTCCAGATCAACAGCGCGCCGGAACAGCGTCCGCGCTTCCAACAGCCCTGCCGGATCGCCACGGCGCAGGGCGTAGCTGCCGCGCAGCCAGAAGTCATGCGCCTGCCATTGCTCGGGCCGGCAAAGGCTCGTCTGGCGCAGCAGGTGTCGGTTGATCTGGACCGACAGGGCACCAGCCACCTGTTGCACGATATCATCCTGGGTGCGCGGCAGTTCGGCGGGCGGCGTGTCGATCCGGTCGGACCAGAGCTGATCACCCGTCACCGCGTCTGACAGGGCGCAGGCGACGCGCGTCACCGCGCCCAGGGGCCGCACGCTGCCGGTCAGGATGAAGCGGCAATCCAGACGGGCGGCCACCTCCTGCGGGGTCAGCCCGCGTGCCGCCAGCGCGAAGGTGGCCGCCGGTGTCGGTACGGCCAGCGGTCGGAACCGGGCCAACGCTGCGATAATGTCGTCGGCCAACCCCTCGCCCAGATAATCGCGGGTGCTGTCGCCCGACAGGTTGGCAAAGGGCAGGACGGCGATGCCCAGTCGGGTCCGCGCAGGCACCGGCGTTGCGGGTGCGGGCACCCTGGCGTGCAGCAGGGCCTGTGTCTCCGGCGTCGGTTCCACGTCCAGTTCGCGTAACAGCGCCTCGGCGCAACGCTGATACTGACGCTCCGCCAGGGCCGGGGTGCCCCGCCGCTGATGGATACGCATCAGGGTGCGGTGCGCCCCTTCCGCCAGCGGGTCCAGGGCCACCAGAGCCTCACCCAGCGACAGCGCCGCCACATCCTCCCCGGCCTCGGCCAGACGGGTCAGCCACGCGTGCAGACGGGCCAGCAGCAACGCGTGCAGCCGCTCCGCCTCCATCCGCCGCCAATCCTCGAACGGCTCCCCCAGCAGCGGCAGATCAGCCAGGAACCGGCCCCGGTAAAGCTCTGTTGCCGCCAATCCCTGCACCGGATCGTCCAGGCGCAGCAACGTATCCAGCCGCGCGACATCGCTGCCCGCCCGCCCCGGGTCCAGCCGCAATTGATCACCAACGGTAACCAGCGCCTGATCGGGCAGGACGCGGCGCAACTGGCTCAGGGCCTGACGCAGACTGGCGCGGGCCTGCATCTCCGGACTGTCGGGCCAGAGCAGGCCCAGCAACCGGTCGCGGCTGACCAGCGCGCCGGGGCGCACGGCCAGGACGGCCAGCAGCGCTGCGGCCTTGCGCGTCGGCAGATCGGCCGGTTGTCCGTTAACCGTGACGGCAAAGCCGCCCAGAAGCGAGATATCGATATCCATCCCGCGAAACTATCGCCGGACCCCCGGCTTTTCACGCGATTTTTCACGATGCGATCACGCCCGGTTGACGGGGGGAGCGCAGGATCGATCCCACCTGATACAATAGCAACACTAAGGAACTTAACCATGTTGAGAGATTGTCGCGGTCTCGCCGTTTCCGGCGGCAACCGCGCCGCCCTGGACCATGTCGAAGCGGCTTGCGAACTGTTCGCCGGCTACTATGTCGACCCCGTGGCCGAACTGGACACTGCCATCGAACTGGCACCGGACATGACGATCGCCCATTGCCTGCGGGCCGGCCTGTTCGCGCTGGCCACCGACAAGGCGTTGGAGCCGGAGATCTTGAAGTCCCTTGAAGCCGCCTCGGAACTGGCAGCCAAGGGCGGGGCCAATGACCGGGAACGAGGCTATATTGGTGGCATCCACGCCTGGCTGGCCGGTGATTTCACCACAGCGGGGGAACGATTCGGCTGGATCGTCATCGACCACCCGCGCGATCTGACAGCCCTGCAATTTGCACATCAATGTGATTTCTTCACGGGGCGGTCCAGCATGCTGCGCGACCGCGTCGCACGCGCCCTGCCGCACTGGAGCCGCGACCTCGATGGTTACGGTTATGTGCTCGGCATGCACGCCTTTGGGCTGGAGGAAATGAATATGTTCGGGCTGGCGGAAGCGACGGGGCGCGCTGCCCTGGAGATCAACCCCCGCGATCCCTGGGCCGTACACGCCGTAGCTCATGTGATGGAAATGCAGGGGCGGGCAGACGATGGGGTCAAGTGGCTGCGCGACCGCACCCATGACTGGTCACGTGACTGCATGCTGTCCGCCCATAACTGGTGGCATATGGCCCTGTTCCATCTGGAACGGGAGGAATATGATCAGGTTCTGGCGCTCTATGATCAGGGTATCCGGCCTTCCGCGAACGGCGTCGCGCTGGAGATGGTGGACGGTTCCGCCATGCTGTGGCGCCTGTACCTGCGGGACATCCATGCCGGTGACCGCTGGCAGCGTCTGGCCGATGAATGGCGGCCATTCGCCGAACAGGGCCACTATGCCTTCAACGACGTGCACGCCATCATCGCTTTCCTGGGTGCCAGCCGCGTCGATGATATCGAACGCACCCTGAACGCCATGCAGGTGGCAACCACCAAGCCGGGCGAGAACGCACGCATGACGCGGGAAGTCGGCCTGCCGCTGGCCCGCGCCCTGTGTGATTTTGTCGGCGGCCATTACAGGGGGGTGGTGACAGCCTTGCTGCCCATCCGGGAAAAGGCTGCACTGTTCGGCGGCAGCAATGCCCAGCGCGACCTGATCAATGTCACCCTGCTGGAAGCGGCTGTCCGTTCGGGCGACCATGCATTGGCCCGCGCGCTGGCGGCGGAAAGGCTGGCGATGAAGCCTGACAATCCCTGGAACCGGGCGGCATTGCGCCGGGCCGCCTGATCCTGGTTTCCTTCCCGGCATAGTTTCCCCTATCCTCCCCGGCTGAACGAACCGGGAAAGGATAGGGGATGTCAGTGACGCGCTTGGACCGCCGTGCGGTGCTGTTTGGTGGCGGAGCCGCATTTTCCAGCCTGGCACTTGCCGGCTGCGCCACCGGCCCGGTGAAGGTCGCTGTTGCCCCCGCACTCAAGGGTCCGGCCCTGACCTTGCCGCCGCTGCGGGCGTCGATTGATCGGATCACCCAGATCACCGTCTGCACCCGCCCCTTCCGGCCGCAGGGACCGCGCATTGAGCGGGTGAGGTTCGGTGACAAGGATATGGTCCACCATTACGGCCATGGCGGGTCTGGCTGGTCGCTGTCCTGGGGCTCTGCGGCCATCGCCACCAGCCTCGCCATGGGGACGGGTGCGCGCGACATCGCCGTCATTGGTTGTGGTGCCATCGGCCTGACCACCGCCTTGCAACTTCAGCGTGCTGGCGCACGGGTCACCATCTATGCCCGCGACCTGCCGCCCGCCACCCGCTCCTCACTCGCCACCGGCGTCTGGTCACCCGACAGCCGTATCTGCCTGGAAGCGCACGCCACGCCCGAATTCAAGGCGCAATGGGCCGGCATGGCGCGGGCCAGCTTTGACCGCTACCAGACCCTGCTGGGCCTGCCCGGCACACCCATCGAATGGATCGACACACACATATTGCGTTCCGATGTCAGTGGGGAACCGGCCCCGCACGATGACCGCCCTGCCTTCGCCCATGGGCTGACGCGGGAAATGACGCCGGAGCTGCGCGCGCCCCGCACCACCTACGCCGTCGGCAATCATCCGTTCGGCAACCGGGAAGTGCTCAGCGTCTCCGGCCTGATGTTCAACATCGCCGCGTATTCCGACTATCTGCTGTCCGGCTTCCTGTCGCTGGGCGGGAAGATCGAGGTTCGGGAGTTCCACAGCCCGACGGAACTGTCCGCCCTGCCGCAGAAGACCCTGGTCAACTGCACCGGCTATGGTGCCAAGGCCCTGTTGGGCGACACCTCGCTGGTCCCGGTGCGTGGACAGCTGGCCCGCATGATCCCGGACAGCGATATCCGCTACGGCCTCTATTTCAACCAGACCTCCTTCGTCCCCCGCCGCGACGGCTGGGTGTTTCAGGTGACGGGGGCTGATGATTATTACGGCTTCGGGATTGAGGATGCGGTGCCCGACCGGGCAGAGGCTGAACGCGCCGTCACCACCATTGCGGGACTGTTCACGGGGGTGTGACAGTGGCGGCATAGGCCGCCAGCCGCGACAGCTCATCCTCAAACACCTGGCCGACATGGGCGGACACAAACCAGCGCTCCAGCAGCCCGGCAATCCCCCGCGCGGGGGACCAGCTGCTGCGGAAGCTGACACGGCAACCTGTTGGCGTCGGATCAACGGTGAAGACGGTAACCAGATCAGCTGTCAGGGAAATCTCACAAAATTCCCGCCCTGGCACCCGTTCCTCAATACGGACACGAAGGGGATGGGTGCGACCGGCCACGCGCATTCCAAAGGAAACAATGGTTCCGGTCCCAACGCCACCTTGTTCAATTTTATAATCAACAAAGCTCGGTGGCAAAAAATTATAATGATGTGCTTTATAGTCGATTAGGCAATTAAAAACGACATTTGCATCAATATTCATTTCCTTTGAGCGCTCTACAGAAATTTTCATTTTGGCCGCCGGCTGTTATGTCGAAAATCCGAGCGCACATTACCACATAATATTGCAGAATCATCATTCCTGACGGGTTCCGTTTCGGCTATCCAGAGATCATGTTCCCAGCAAACAATTGATCCCCGTCAACGACCATCCCTGTCGCCTCATGCCATAACCAGCCCTGTACCAAGGGGAAAATCATGGATTTCATGGTCTGGTCGCTGGCGGTAGCGATGTTCACGACAGGGATGTTGGGCGGGCTGTCGCATTGCGTGGGCATGTGCGGGCCGTTCGTCCTGGCCCAGGTCGGGGCCTGTGCCAATCTGCCGGGACCTGTCCTGGTCCGCGCACGCGGGTCCATGCTGCTGCCCTATCATCTGGGCCGCATCACCACCTATGCCACCCTTGGTGGGCTGGTGGCGGCGGGTAGCGGGGCGGTGACGCGAATCACGGGCGTGTCCTGGTTGCTGGCCTTCATCCTGGGGCTGGCGGCCCTGCTGTTCCTGCGTCAGGGGCTGGTGGGCCTGTTCCCCCGGCTGGCTGGCGGTACGGGCGGCGGGCTGGCCATCGGGTTGGAGCAACGTATAACGGCACCCCTGCGCCCGCTTTTCGCGCGACCCATCGGCCTGAACGGCTACCTGCTGGGGCTGACCCTGGGCCTGTTGCCCTGCGGTCTGGTCTATGCGGGCCTTGCGTCGGCCATGGGCACGGGCGACCCGCTGGCTGGGTTCATCATGATGGCCGCCTTCGGCGCGGGCACGGTGCCCGCCCTGCTGGCCATCGGGTTGCTGGGCGGTGCCGCCGCCCATCGCTGGCGCACCATGGCCGCCCGGCTTACGCCCTTACTGATGCTGGTGAACGCCTTTCTGGTGGGCCGCATGGCCTTGCACATGCTCGGCTGATCCACCCTCAAACGCGATCATGCGCAGGAACAGATCCACAACCTTCTGCACATGCCGTTCAATCTCGCTATTGTCCGGGATGGGACGCATGCCGGTGACGGTGCGGTAGAACAGGTCGCTCTGCATCATGCCGCAGAAGGCATTGACCACCGCCCCCACATCGGGGCACTGCACCACGCCGCGTTCATGCAGATCACCAAGATAACGGATCATGGCCGCCTGTAACGGGTCCGGCCCGCAGCGGAAATAAATCTCGGGCAGGCGGGGGAACTTGATCCCCTCCCCCATCACCATGCGCCACAGCCCCTGCGCTTCGGGGTCCATCAGCACGCCCATCAGGCCGCGCGCAATACGGGTCAGGGTTTCGCGCGGGCACTGGTCGGGCAGATGCGGGGCTGTCAGTGGCTCCATGATCTCCGCACAGCGCTGCGTCACCATGGCCTCGAACAGCCCCTCCTTGCTGCCAAAAAGCTGGTAGAGTGTGGAGAGAGAGCCGCCCGACCGGCGCACAATGGCGGAAAGACTGGCCCGTTCGAACCCCTGCTCGAAAAACACCGCGGCGGCGGCGTCGATCATGGCCTGACGCCGGGCAACCATGCGGGGCGTATGGTCGGCGGCGTCGATATCGGCTTCGTTTTCTATGCTCATGGGCTGATCATCGCATCCCGAATGCCGATCCCGCAACGGGGCGTGATGGCCGTCACTTGAAAACTGTAATGTACGTTACATTATCCTGTCCGTCATTATCGCTTAAGAGTGGTTTTCCTTCGTTGGGAAAACCAGTCCGGCGGCGACTGCCACCGCGCGGCCCGTGCCGCGTAGCGCCCAAGCCGCGGATGCGGCGCCGGCGTTTGAGGAACTGTAAACGAGAGTTGGGGGTATGATCATGGTGGGGCTTCGGGGCGCCGGGTTCATCCGGGGGCGGGGGGCGGCATTGGCCGTGATCCTGCCATTGGTTCTGGCCGGCTGTGGGGCGAAGGAAGCGGAGCAGGCGCAGGTGCGCCCCGTGCGCGTCGCCCCGGTCAGCTTCAAGGACGCCCATGCCGCCCGTTCCTTCACGGGCACCATCGTGGCACGCACCGAGGTTCAAGCCGGCTTCCGCGTCGGGGGGCGCATCGCGGCCCGCTTGGTGGAGGTGGGGGACCGGGTGAAGCCCGACCAGACCCTGGCCCGCCTGGACCCGACCGACCTGGAGCTGTCGCTGAAGGCTGCGGAGGCTCGCTTGGCGCAGGCCGAGGCACAGGCCGCACAGACAGCCGCAGACCTGAAACGCTATACCCCGCTTCTGGCCTCCGGCACCGTGTCGCAGGCGCAGTTCGACCGGGTGAAGGCAGCCGCCGATGCTGCCGCCGCGCAGAAGCGGGAGGCATCGTCTGCCCTGTCCATCGCCCGTAATCAACGAGCCTATGGCGCGCTGACCCTGGATCAGGGCGGGGTGATCACCGCCGTCCTGGCAGATGCCGGCCAGATGGTGGGTGATGGTCAGACCGTGCTGCGGATGGCGACCGACCTGGGCCGTGAAGTCGCCATCGACGTGGCGGAGGGGGACTTGGCCCGCCTGTCGGTCGGCGGTACGGCCACTGTCGCGCTCTGGGCCGATGGCGATATCAGCCTGACCGGCGTCATCCGCGAAATCACGCCTGTGGCCGACCCGGCCAGCCGCACCTTCCGCCTGCGCGTCACCTTGCCCGCCGATGCGCCGGATGCGGTGCGGCTGGGTATGACAGCCCGCGTCAGCTTCCCCGACACCGATGCCGCCGCCCTCGCCCTGCTTCCCTCCTCCGCCCTGTTCCATCAGGGGGACAAGCCCGCCGTCTGGGTACTGGCCCCATCCAAGGACCGGGTGCAGCTGCGCCCGGTCGAGGTTGCGGCTTACCGTCCCGATGGTGTGGCCGTGAAGGCCGGGGTGAAGGAAGGTGAACTGGTGGTGACCGCCGGTGCCCACCGTCTGGATGCCAATCTGCCCGTGCGCGTCTGGGATGGGGGCCTGCCGTGAGCGGATTGAACCTTTCCGCCTGGGCCATCCGGCATCAGGCGCTTGTCCTGTTCATGATCATCATGTCGCTGGCTGTCGGCGCCTATTCCTTTGTGACGCTGGGCCGGGCCGAAGACCCGCAATTCGCCATCCGCACCATGGTGGTCACCGCCCAATGGCCGGGTGCCACCGCGCGGGAGATGCAGGAACAGGTCACCGACCGTATCGAACAGACCCTGCAGCAGGTGCCGAACTATCACTTCACCCGGTCCTATGCGCGGCCCGGTGAGACGGTGATTTTCATCAACCTGCATGATTACACCCGGTCAGAGACGCTGCCCGATATCTGGTATCAGGTGCGCAAGCGGGTGGGCGACATGGCCCACACCCTGCCCGCCGGCGTCATCGGCCCACAATTCAACGATGAATTCGGCGACACGTTCGGCATCATCTATGCCTTCACGGGCGACGGGTTCAGCCAGACCGAGATGCGTCAGGTTCTGCTGGCCGCCCGCCAGCGCCTGCTGACATTGCCATCGATCGGCAAGGTCGACCTGCTGGGCGTGCAGGATGAAAAGATTTATGTGGAATTCGACACCGGCCGCCTCGCCTCCCTCGGCGTGACGGTACAGCAGATCGGGCAGGCCTTGGCCGCGCAGAACGCTGTCAGCCCGACCGGCCTGATCGATACCGGCACCGACCGTATCCGCGTGCGCGTCACCGGTGCCCTGAAGACTGAGGAACAGGTGGCACAGCTGCCGATCCAGGCCGGCGGCCGCCTGCTGCGCCTGGGCGACATTGCCAATATCCGCCGCACGGCGCAGGACCCGCCCGAAACCCTGATGCGCCATAATGGGCAGCCGGTGACGGGCCTTGCCATCGCCATGGCCGCCGGCGGCGACATCCTGAAGCTGGGCGACGCCGTCAAGGCGGAGATGAAGACCATCCAGGCCGCCCTGCCGCAAGGCATCGATATCGCGTTGGTCGCCGATCAGCCGACCGTGGTCCGCAGCTCCATCGATGAATTCGCCAGCGCCCTGGCAGAGGCCCTGGGCATCGTCCTGGTCGTGACCTTCCTGTCGTTGGGCCTGCGCACCGGCATCGTGGTGGCGCTGTCGGTGCCGCTGGTGCTGGCCGTCACGTTTGGCGTGATGAAGATGGCGGGCATCGACCTGCACAAAATCTCCATCGGTGCCCTGATCATCGCGCTGGGCCTGCTGGTCGATGACGCCATCATCGCGGTCGAAATGATGATGGTGAAGCTGGAACAGGGCTGGGACCGGGCCAAGGCTGCGGCCTTCGCCTGGACCTCGACGGCCTTTCCCATGCTGTCCGGCACGCTGGTGACGGCGGCGGGCTTCGTGCCCGTGGGCTTTGCCCATTCGGCGGCGGGTGAATATACGGGCGCCATCTTCTGGGTGGTGGCAACAGCGCTGCTGGTTTCCTGGCTGGTGGCCGTCATCTTCACGCCCTATCTGGGCTACAAGATGCTGCCGCAGAACCTGGATGGCGGGCATGGCGAGGATCATAACGCCGCCTATCAGAAGCCGCTCTACCGTCGCCTGCGGGCCAGTCTGGTCTGGACTGTGCGCCACCGCTACATGGTGATCGCGGCCACGGTCGGGGCGTTCGTCCTGTCCATCGCTGGCTTCGGCCTTGTGCAGCAGCAATTCTTCCCCAATTCCGCCCGCCTGGAACTGGTGGTCGATCTGGAGCTGCCCGAGGGCACCTCCATCGCCGTCACCCAGGCGCGGGTGAAGGAGCTGGAGGCGGTATTTGCCAAGGATGACGGCATTGCCAGCTACAGCGCCTTTGTCGGCAATGGTGCCCCCCGCTTCTATCTGCCTCTGAACCAGGAGCTGAAGCGTCCCAATTTCGCGCAGTTCATTGTGGTGACCAAGTCGCTGGAACGGACCGTGGAGATGGCCCGCACCCTGCCGCATGACCTGGAAACCCGCTTCCCCGATGTCCGCACTCGTGTGGCGCGGCTGGAAAACGGCCCGCCCGTGGGCTATCCGGTGCAGTTCCGCATCATGGGCCGTGACCCGGAAATGCTGCGCAGCATCGCCAGTGAGTTGCGCGACCTGATGCGCGCCAACCCACACACGGTCGATGTCAATCTCGACTGGACGGAAAAGCTGAAATCCGTGCGGCTGGTGGTGGATCAGGATCGGGCCCGCGCGCTGGGCGTCACCAGTCAGGATCTGTCCCTGGCCTTGCAGACGGTCATGACCGGCTATACCGCCACGCAGTACCGCGAAGGCATCGAACTGATCGATGTGGTTCTGCGCGCCGGTCAGGATGAACGCGTGGCTGCCGACCGTCTGGCAGAGTTGCGCCTGCGCGGCCCCAACGGCCCCGTGCCGCTGTCACAGGTGGCGCGTCTGGAATATGGGCTGGAGGAAGCGATCCTCTGGACCCGGTCACGCGACCTGACCCTGACCGTCCGCGCCGACCTGAAGGGCAATGTCCAGGCCCCGACCGTGGTGGCACAGATCGAATCCGTCCTGGGCCCCCTGCGCGCCAAACTGCCCACCGGCTACCGGATTGAGGTCGGCGGTGCGGTGGAGGAAAGTGCCAAGGGTCAGGCCTCCATCATGGCGGTGGTGCCCGTCATGATCGTCCTGATGCTGACGGTGCTGATGGTGCAGCTGCAAAGCTTCCAGCGGGTGATCCTGGTCTTCCTGACGGCCCCGCTGGGCCTGATCGGGGTGACGCTGGCCCTGCTGCTGTTCAATCAGCCCTTTGGCTTCGTGGCGCAGTTGGGCGTGATCGCGCTGGCCGGCATGATCATGCGCAATTCGGTCATCCTGGTCGATCAGATCGAACAGGATATCGCCGCCGGCCATGGCCGTTTCGACGCCATCGTCGATGCTACCGTGCGCCGGGCCCGCCCCATCGCGCTGACCGCCGCCGCCGCCGTCCTGGCCATGATCCCGCTGTCGCGCTCCAGCTTCTGGGGACCCATGGCACTCTCCATCATGGGCGGCCTGATCGTGGCCACGGCGCTGACCCTCTACTCCCTGCCCGCCATGTACGCCGCCTGGTTCCGGGTGCGGGCGGATGAGACGGGCCCGACAGCGCCGGGTGGCTGGGGCGGGGAGTGAAGGTTGCCTTAACGTAGCGCGGATTACGCTTCGCTAATCCGCGCTACCCTCGCCACGGATGCAACGCCCGCCAATGCTGCGCAATATCCACGCGCCGCGCCACCCAGACCTTGTCATGCGCCATGACATGGTCCAAGAACCTCTCCAGCCCGCGCACCCGTCCCGGCCGACCGATCAGCCTTGTATGCAACCCGACCGACATCATCTTGGGCGCCGTCTCCCCCTCCGCATACAGCGCGTCAAAGGCGTCGCGGGCATAGGTGAAGAAATCATCCCCCTGGTTAAAGCCCTGGGCCGTCCCGAACTTCATGTCATTGACGTCCAGCGTGTAGGGAATGACCAGATGCGGCTCCGCCTGCCCGTCATAGGTGCCGGGCGGCAGCCAATAGGGCAGATCGTCATTATAGGCATCCGCGTCATAGAGGAACCCGCCCTCCTCCACGACCAGCCGCCGTGTGTTCGGCCCCAACCGGCCCGTGTACCAGCCCAAGGGCCGATCCCCTGTCAGCTCACGGATCGTGTCGATGGCAAGGCGCATATGCTCCCGCTCCGCCTCCTCCGGCACATTCTGGTAATCAATCCAGCGCCAGCCATGAGACGCGATCTCATGCCCGGCCTCCACCATGGCGCGGGCTGCATCGGGGTGGCGGGCCAGCGCCATGGCCACTGCGTAGCAGGTGATCTTGATCCCATAGCGGTCGAACAGCCGCATCAACCGCCAGAAACCGGCCCGGCTGCCATATTCATAGACCGATTCCACCGACAGGTTACGCTGCCCGGCCAGCGGTTGCGTCCCCACCACCTCCTGCAAATAGGCCTCTGACTGCGCGTCGCCGTGCAGCAGGCAATTCTCCCCACCCTCCTCATAATTCATCACGATCTGCACCGCGATGCGGGCACCACCGGGCCAGCGCGGGTGCGGCGGCTGCGCGCCATAGCCGATAAGGTCGCGGGGGTACGGGATGGTCATGCGCGAAACACTCCTTATCCGTGGCCGGGGTCGATCATGGCGATGATGTCACTGATCGTTTCGCTTGCGCACAAAAAAATCCGTGGCACGATGGGACATGGCCGATGACACCCAACCCGTCCCCGCCCGACCGACCCCCGCCCTGCTGAACAGCTTGGCCCACGCTGAGTTTGTGCATCTGCTGGCCGGCATCTGGGAGGACAGCCCTTGGGTCGCCGAAGCGGTGTTTGAGGCGCGGCCCTTCGCCGATATTATTGCGCTGCACAACGCCATGGTCCGCACCGTCAATGACGCGGGATATGAGGCCCAATTATCGCTTCTGCGCGCCCATCCCGACCTTGCCGGCAAGCTGGCACGCGGCGGCGGGCTGACGGCGCACAGCACCGCCGAGCAGGCGGGCTTGGGCCTGGACCGGTTGAGTGACGCGGAGTTCGACTGGTTCGACCGGCATAACAGCGCCTACCGTGAGCGCTTCGGATTTCCCTTCATCATCGCGGTGAAGGAAAATACCAGGGACAGCATCAAAGCTGCCCTGGCAACCCGGCTGGATAATGATCCCGCCGTGGAAATGAAAACAGCATTGGGAGAAGTCGCCAAAATAGCCAAATTCCGCCTGGAGGGGCTTTTTGGGACATGAGTGATGATGGTTTGGCAGCACTCGCTGCCCAGGTCGCGCGCGACCTGACCCTGCTGGATTATCCCGCCCGGCCCTGGGTGCCGGCGCGCACCCATGCTGACGGCCACGTCTTTGACGTGGTGATTGTCGGCGGTGGACAGGCGGGGCTGGCGACCGCCTTCGGCCTGATGCGGGAAAAGGTCGGCAACATCCTGGTGATCGACCGCAACAAGGCGGGCCAGGAAGGACCCTGGGTCACCTTTGCCCGCATGATCACGCTGCGCACGCCCAAGCACCTGACCGGCCCCGATTTGGGCGTGCCCAGCCTGACACCGCGGGCCTGGTATGAGGCGCGGTTTGGCACGGATGCCTGGGCGATGCTGGGCAAGGTGCCGAAGGAGGTCTGGCAGGAATACCTGTCCTGGTACCGCCAGACCCTGAACATCCCCGTGCGCAACGAATATGACCTGACGCGGGTAGAGCCGGAAGATGATACCGGCATCCTGCGCCTGACCGTTGACACGCCCGATGGCGAGAAGCTGCTGCTGACGCGCAAGCTGGTGCTGGCCACCGGCATCGACGGGGCCGGGCGCTGGCACGTGCCGGATTTTATCCGTGGCGTCGTGCCCGAAAGCCGCTATGCCCACACGTCGGAGTATATCGACTTCACACAGCTTCGGGGCAAGCGCATCGGCGTGCTGGGCGCCGGTGCATCCGCCTTCGACAATGCAGGGACTGCGCTGGAGGCCGGCGTGGCCTCGGTCGATCTCTGCCTGCGCCGGCCCGACCTGCCGCGCGTGAACCCCTATCGCTGGATGGAATTTTCGGGATTCCTGGGCCATTTCGCTTCGATGGGCGATCTCAACCGCTGGCGCTATATGCGCCATATCTTTGACCTGAACCAGCCGCCGCCACAGGACACGTTCCACCGCTGCGCCATGCATCCCAATTTCGCCTTCCACACGGCCTGCCCCTGGGAATGGCTGCGCATGGAGGGCGACGAGATTCATGTCGGCACGCCCAAGGGCGTGATGATCTTCGACTTCCTGGTGGTGGGCACCGGTTTCATTGTGGAGGCGGCGTTCCGGCCAGAGGTGGCGGCCTTCGCCAAGGATATCGCCACCTGGGCCGACCGTTTCACCCCGCCGAAGGGAGAGGGCAACCCGCTGCTGATCCGCTACCCCTATCTGGGCGATGCGTTTCAGTTTACCGAGCGCGTGCCGGGCTGCGCCCCGCATCTAGCCAACATCCATAATTTCACCTTCGGCGCCACCCTCTCCATGGGCCTGTCCGGCGCCTCGATCAGCGGCATGAAATACGGGGTGCAGCGTCTGGTACAGGGCATCATCCGCGACCTGTGGCTGGCCGATCAGGATCATTTCCTGGAAGACCTGAAAGCCTATGACCAACCCGAACTGGTAAGCACAACATGGCCCGCCTGAGCACCCATGTCCTGGACACCAGCACAGGCCGCCCCGCCGCTGGGTTGAGGCTGGACCTGTTTTATCTGGAAGGCGGGCAGCGCGCCCTGATCAAGACGGAATGGACCAACAATGATGGCCGCACCGACAGCCCCCTGCTGTCGGGCGACACCATCCCCGTTGGTGCCTACGAACTGCTGTTCCAGGCCGGCGACTATTTCCGCCAGAATAATGTTCCGCTGGCCGACCCGCCCTTCCTGGATCAGATCCCCCTGCGCTTCGCCATCGCAGACGGCGAAGGTCACTATCACGTCCCACTGCTGCTCAGCCCCTGGAGCTATTCGACCTACAGGGGTAGTTGATCATTTATTGGGCACCAGCTTCGCTGACAGCACTGAAGTCGCCATCAGGTCAATTTTACCCAATTTTTACTTGCATCTCTATAGTAAAGAACATCCGGAGATATTGCACTGAATGTTCTCACTTCTGTACCCGAGGCAACAAAAAAGTCCAGACCAGCCAAGTCGGCAGTAGCCACCCGTAAATAAACGGTTTTTCCTCCCATGGCTCCGGCTCCAGCAAGGCTCACTGCCATACTTAACACACCATCCTTTGATGCATCATAGACACCAGACCATTCAGGGTTACGCGGAAGCAGTCCGTTCGCTGAAATTTTGTCAATCGCGTCAGATGTTGTCGCATGGTATAAATATGGCACAGAAGAGAGATTGAATGCCTTTTTTGCATCACCTATTTTGCCATGCCATTCAGTAACCTTCGCATGATAGGCATCCCAACTCGCATAGGTCTTACCGGGCGGCTTTGGGCCCTGGTCCATCTTGACAATCTCTT
Organism: Niveispirillum sp. CC-CTL257; assembly: GCF_059489915.1. Lineage (NCBI taxonomy): Bacteria > Pseudomonadati > Pseudomonadota > Alphaproteobacteria > Rhodospirillales > Azospirillaceae > Niveispirillum > Niveispirillum sp. CC-CTL257. The sequence continues at coordinate 698,709 of NZ_JCAJXE010000004.1, read as the reverse complement.
TGGCAGCTCGAGCTGCTTGTATTGTGGCATAGGCACGCGTGGGCATCATCCGAGGCTGGCAGGCGGCGGATAATGTTGCCTTCACCGGCGAAAGAAAAGGCGGTGGCGCATGCAGGCGCGGGGACTGCGGCTGTGGCTTGGCCTGCGAAGTCGGCGAACCGTACTTGGTGGGCGGTGGCTGCACTTTGCGGTTCATGTTCCGACCCTTCATCACAGACGAAGGCGTAACAATGCACCGTCAGTGCCACCGGCATCAAGGTTGTAGATTTTGATTTAGAACCTGCAACCTGGCAAATATTGGCTGGCCAACCCCCCTCACGCCGCGAACCGGTCCACCAGCCTGCCCCCCAGCTGCAACTTCTGGCCATCATCAAGAACAAAGGCGATACCGTTCTGCGCACCCTCGCGCGTCTTCACCCGGAATGGCAGCGTCCCTTCCAGCCCCGGCACCGACAGCGCGCCCTGCGTCCCTTCGGTCAGCGCCAGCCCTTCAACCAGCGCCCCGCCGGCGGAAATGTTCAGCAGGCGGCCCTGGCGGCGTTCGCCAGCCACCTCCACACTGACCTCAATATCCACCGCATGCCGCTGCCCATGGCGGCGGTCAACATCGACGGTGGCGGTGCGGACCACGCGGACAAGGGTCTGGCGCAGGTCGCTGACCGATCCCACGATGCGCATCGCCACTTCCCGCATGGCGGCGGCCTTCTCGCCGGTGCTGCCGGCTTCCTGCGACACGGTATCGATGCGAGTTGCCACTTCCTGGGCCGCTTCGGCTGTTTCCGTGACATTGCGGGAGATTTCGCTGGTCGCGGCGGCCTGCTCCTCCATGGCCTCCGCAATGCCCGCCGACACTTCGTCCATGGCGCGGATGGCGTCCGCAATGCCTTCCACGGCCATCACTGCCTCGGCGGTGACATTTTGGATCAACAAGATCTTGGCGGTGATCTCTTCAGTGGACCGCGTGGTCTGCGTCGCCAGATTCTTGACCTCCGACGCCACCACGGCAAAACCCTTGCCGGCATCGCCGGCCCGCGCGGCCTCGATGGTGGCGTTCAGCGCCAGAAGGTTGGTCTGCTCGGCAATATCGCGGATCAGGTTGGCGACCCCGCCGATCTGATCCACCACATCCGACAGGCTGTCGATGGTGCCGCGTGTAGCGCGGCTGCGCTCCACCGCTTGGTTGGACAGGCTGGTGGCATGCGCCACCTGGGCGCTGATCTCATTGATCGACGCCGTCAATTCCTCCGTGGCACCGGCCACGGCCTGGGCATTGGCAAGGGCATGCATGGCGGCACTGGCGACATTGGCAGCACTGTCGCGCACCTGTGAGGCGCTGTCGGCCATGGCCGCCGCCGCCTGATCCATGTCTTTGGTCTCCATCGCGATACCATCGACGCTGGCCCGGCTTTCCGCCTCCACCGTCTCCGCCATCTGACGCAGGGCGGTGCGGCGATGCTGCTCTGCTGCTGCCTCCTTGGCCTGCTGCTCGTCGCGCAGACGGGCGGCGTCGGCGGCACTGTCGCGCAGCGCCTCGATGGCGTGCGCCATGTCCGCCAGTTCGTCATGCCGGTCGGCCATGGCCGGCACCGGCACCTTCAGATCCCCGCGCCCGATCCGGGTCAAGGCGCCCGTCAGCCCGATCAGCGGCATGACGACATTGCCGCGCAGCGCCAGCAGAACAATGACGGCAATCGCCACCCCAACCCCGGCCAGCGCCAGGATCAACCAAGTCAGGCGGGCCGCGATAGCGTCTGCGGCGGCAAGCTCGGCCTGCATCTTCTGCTTGGCGGCTTCGGCCACCTTGCGCACATCCTCCGCCACAGCGTCCAGTTCGGCTGACATGCCATCGGTTTCGCCGACAAAGGCCCCCATCAGCATGTTGCCCACCTCCGGCCCGCTATTGACATAGGCCTTCGCCATGGCGGTGCCCTTGGTATAGAAGTTCGCGAAGAACCCATCCACCCGGCCCAGCGCCGCCTCGACCTCGCCCAATCCCATGCCCGCCGCATGTTTGCGGGCCGCTGCCATGTTGCGCAGCAGATCGTTGCGGGCCTTCTCCGCCTCCTCGAACCCGGTATCCAGCCCATCCAGCCCGCGCGTCGCCGACACGTCGGTCAGCCACAGTTGCACGCGCATCACATCGCCCCGGATATCCTTCACCATGGTGACCAGCGTCAGCGCCTGATCGGCGGCGCGCTCGGCGGCCTGCTTGGCCACGGCCACCTGGGCGCGCTGCTGCGTGGTGCCAATGGCCATCACGACCGCCGCAATCAGCAGCAGGGCCAGGATGGCGAGGTTGGCCAGCAGGATCTTCATGGAGAGGTTGAGACGCATCGATGATGCCCCTTCGTACCGGTTCGTGAGGCTTGATTGGTTAAGAGGGAGGTAACATAAGTGCTTCGTGATTGAAACAATCGCAGCCCTTTGCCTGGGAGAGGGGAGCCATCCGCTGGCATCGGGAACAAATGCCCCCTCGACCAAGTCCCGCCGACCGCGTAACGTCCCGACCCAAGTCCGGTGACAATCCGGGCACGGGGGAGGGGTCAAGCGGGCTGACATGCGGACATTGGGTCTCAAGGCCAAAATCGGCTATGGCGTGGGCGATTTCGGCCTCAACCTTTATTGGCAGTCGCTGCTGCTGTTCATCCTGTTTTTTCAGATGGATGCGCTGGGCCTGTCGGCGGTTGATGCCGGCCTGTCCTATCTGATCGCATCAATCTGGGACGCGGGCATGGACCCGCTGATGGGCATCATTTCCGACCGCACCCGTACCCGGATGGGCCGCTACCGGCCTTTTATTCTGTTTGGCACGGTCCCGCTGGCCTTCGCTTTCTGGCTCTGCTTCTCCCCGCCAGCCTTCCTGGTGGCGGGATCGGCGGGCATGATGCTGTTCGCCACCGGCACCCATATGCTGCTGCGCACCTGTTACGCGGTGGTGGCGATCCCCTATTCCTCGCTGACCGCCGCCATGACGCGCGACAGCGACGAACGCGCCAGCCTGACCGGGTGGCGCATGCTGCTGGCCTTTGCCGGTTCCACCTGCGTCTCGGCCCTGCTGCCGCTGCTGGCCGGCTGGTTCGGAAGCTACAGCCCGGCCGCCGCCTGCGTTGGTGTACTGGCCGTGTTGGCCCATGTCGCCTGCGCCCTGTCTGTGCGTGAACTGCCGCCGCCCGCCATGGTGGCGGAACCGGCGCATCTGGGGCTACGCGCCGATCTGGGCGGCTTTCTGCGCGGTGTGTTGCGCAACGGCCCGCTGTTGCGGCTGCTGGCGGCCACGGTGGCCCTGCACCTGTCCTTGGGCCTGCTGATGCGCAACGTGCCCTTTTTGCTGAAATATGATCTGGGCGGCGATGCCACCCTGGCGGCCCAGGCCTTGACCTGGTTCTCCGCCGCTGGCGTCGCCGCCGTACCCGCCTGGGTCTGGGTGGCGCGTACATGGTCCAAGGGCATGTCCTGGCAAGTGGGCAGCGCCATGGTCATGGCCGGCGGCGTGGCCCTGGCACTTACCCCGCCGGGCAGCTTCTGGCTGACCTTGATCTGGCTGACCTTGGTGTTCTTCGGCCATGCTGCGCACGCGGTTGCCATGTGGTCCATGCTGCCCGACGCCGTGGATTACGCCCATTGGCGTCACCGCCGGCGGGACGAGGCGAAAATCTATGGCCTGGCGTCGCTGATCTTCAAGCTGGCCCTGGGCGGTTCTGCCTTCCTGGGCGGGCTGGCGCTGGATGGTGTCGGCTATGTGCCGGGCGCGGCACAGAGCGAGGGTACCCTGACCGGTTTCCGCCTTCTGTCCGGCCTTGCGCCGATTTTGGGCCTGGGCCTGTCCATGCTGGCCATCGCAGGCTATCCGCTGACAGCGGTCCGGCATGGGCGCATCCAGGACTTTCTGGGCCGTCGGGCGAACCGGGCAGGCTGACCGGGGAGTTACCCCAACGCCGCCTTTACGTCCGCCAGATAGGTTTCCAGGTTGCGCGTATGTCCGAACACATAGCGGGAGAAAAAGCGATAAACCGCGCCATAGACTTCTCCCTCCTCGGTAATGCTCAGGCGGGTGCCGGCCCCTTCGGGCGTCAGCACGAAAATCCAGCGTCCGCCGAAATCCAGCTTCTCGCCCGTGATGCGGCGGATCAGACGCCTTGCCTCCACGCGCTCTTCCTCGCGGAAGGTCAGGCTCATATGTCCATAATCCTCCGTCCACAGCATCTCACCCGACGTCGATGGGGCCTGCGTGCTGGATTTCACGGAAGGCCGCCAGCTTGGATAGGCGGCATAGTCCGTGATAAGCTGCCAGACCCTGTCCGGCGCTGCCGACAGCACAATCTCCCGGCTGGCCACGTGCGACTGCGGTGATAACGCCCCCAGAAAATAGGCACCTGCACCCGCCGCAACGATTACTCCCGGAATCAGCAGCAGCCACTTCATTGCATCCCCCACGACAATATCCTTACTTGGTGCTTGCCTGCCCCGCTGCCTTTGCCAGTAGCGCCAGCCCCTCCGCCACCTGTTGTCGTTCCGACGGAGACAGCAGGCTCAGCGCACCCGTCAACCGGGTCCAGTCGAGCGGGCTGTTGGCGCGGCGGATACGCAAGCCCGCCGCGGTCAGGATGATCCCCTGACGACGACGGTCGGCGGCGTCGGCCACGCGTTCGACATAGCCAAGCGCCTCCAGTTTGGAGAGCTGCACCGATATGGTCCCCGGCGTAACGCCCAAATGGCGCGCCAAGTCACCGACCAGCGTGGCCGCATCCACCGACAGATGGTTCAAGACCGACGCAAGATGACTGGTGAGCCCCGTTCCCGTCACCGGGTCTGCGACATGCCGTGTGTGGCAGGCGAACCAGATGCGGGGATAGGAGTCCAGAACCTGCGCGGCGGCGTCCTCAATCTCCATGCATCATCATCCATTTATTTTGATTTGTCAAATCAAATAATTTGACACTGTCGCAGCATATCCTGACCGCCATGCCTTTGCCATGCTGCCGGCTGGAACCATCTCAACGCGAGATATTTGAATGAACCCGCGCCTATGGCACCGGGCGTACTGCCGCCGCCAACCGGTCCCACGTCGCGGGTGCCAGGGACAGGAGTTGCGCACCAAGTCGGCCGACAGCCTCCATGTCCGCCTCCCGCAGGGCCTGTTCCATGTCGCGGCCCATGCGGACCAGGGCCTTGCAGCCAAAGCCGCCCGACGTGCTGATCATATCGTGGATGTCACGGCCCAGCGCGGCTTTGTCCCCGCCATCCAGAGCCTTGCCGATACGGTCCAGGCGGGCGCGGGAATTGTCCAGGAACTGGCCCAACAGCCGTTCAAACGCGGCGGCCCCCATCATTTCCCGCAACTGCCGGACGGTTGCCAGATCGAGGTCGCCAGCCTCCACCGTCACCGCCGGTTGGGCCAGGGCGGCCTCGGCCCCGGCGGCGCGGCGGCGGTCCAGCCAGGCACGGACCTTGGCCAGGAACTCCTGATACTCAACGGGCTTGGAGATGTAGTCATCCATGCCGACGGCGCGGTATTCCGCCTCCACCCCGGTCATGGCATTGGCCGTCATGGCAATGATCGGGATACCGGCGCGCGGCCCGGCCATGGCCCGGATGCGGCGCGTCGCCTCCAACCCGTCCACAACGGGCATCTGCACATCCATCAGCACCAGATCGTAATCCCGCACCTCCAGCGCCGCCACGGCCTCCCCGCCATGGTTTGCGATGTCAACCCGGTGGCCGGCACCGGTCAGCATGTGCAGGGCTACCTGCTGGTTCACATAATTATCCTCGGCCAGCAGGATGCGGGCACCATACCCGTCCGGCGCCATGGCGGCACTGGCGGCAGCCGCTGGCGCGGGTTTCTCCGGAGGCACCGCCCCCGGTCCGCCGCGCAGGACGGCGATCAGGTCCTGGCGCAGCACGGGCTTGTCCAGGGTGGCATTGATGGCCGCCGGCCCCACCACCACGCCCGTCATGGGGCGCAGCATGATCAGCCGCGCCTGCGGCAGCAGGGTGCGCAGCCGCTGCGCCACGCCCGTCCCGGCCTCTGCCACCACGCCCAGGTCCAGCAGCACGATATCAGGCGAAAGCTGGCCCGCCGCGATCTCTGCGACGCCGTCATCCGGCTCTTCCACCCGCACCCGCAGGCCCAGGCGCGACAGCTCACGCGACAGCGGTGCCCGCACGACCCCTTCAGGAACCAGCAGCAGCGCCAGCTTGCCGGCCAGGTCGGGCAGCGGGGCCAGATGCACCGCCCCTTCTTCCGCCGCCGCCAGCGCAATGGTGAACCAGAAGGTGGACCCCGCCCCCACGGTGCTTTCCACCCCGATGCGTCCACCCAGCAATCCCACCGTCTCCCGGCAGATGGCGAGCCCCAGGCCGGTGCCGCCGAACCGCCGGCTGACCGAGCTGTCGGCCTGCACGAACTTCTCGAACAGCCGGTTCACCGCATCGGGTGGGATGCCGATACCCGTATCGATCACCTGGGCATCCAGCGTCAGCACGCCGCCAGCCCCTTCATGCACCGCGACACTGACGGTGACCCCGCCCTTGGCCGTGAACTTGATGGCGTTGCCGATCAGGTTCAGCACCACCTGCCGGATGCGGGTCGGGTCGCTGACCGCCATGCGCCGGGCCGACGGGTCGATATCCAGCACCAGCTCGATCCCATGCTCCGCCGCCTTAGGCGCCATCAGCAGGGCCGTCTCCTCGAACAGCGTGGCGACATCGAACTCGATATGCTCCAGCGTGACCTGATTGGCCTCCAGCTTGGAGATATCCAGAATATCGTTCAGCAAACTCAGCAGCAGCTTGGCCGATGATCCTACCAGTTCCGCCGAATGCCGTTGCTCCGGCGTGAGGGAGGTGGTCAGCAGCAAGGTGTTCATGCCGATGATACCGTTCATCGGCGTGCGCAGTTCATGGCTCATATTGGCCAGGAACTCGGACTTGGCGCGGTTGGCGGCCTCTGCCTGATCCTTGGCGCGGGTCAGTTCCACCTGCGCCTGGGTCAGCCGCTCATTGGTTTCGGCCAGTTCGCGATTGGTCTTTTCCAGCGCATCGGCCAGGGCCGCCCGTGCCTCCACCAGCCTTTTATCCTCATGCGCACGCTCCAGCTCCCGCTCCTTGGCGCGGAATTCCATGGAGATGCGCAGATTTTCCTCATGCAGCAGCTTGCGGCGCAGCAGGGCCCGGATGCGGGCCTTGATGATCTCGATATCGTTGGCCTTGGTGACATAATCGTCGGCCCCGGCCTCCAGCCCGCGCATCAGGTCGGTCTTGCTGTCACTGGCCGTCAGCATGACGATCTGGAACAGTTCCTCACGCCGCCGCCGCACGGCATCCAGCCGCCCGCACAGCTCCACCCCGTCGATCTCCGGCATGTTCAGATCGACGATGACGCAATCGAAACTGTCGGTTTCCGCCTTCTCCAGTGCCTCCTTGCCCGACAGAAGCGGGACGACATCGTGCCCCTCCTCCTCCAGGATCCCGCGCAGGAATTCCAGGAAGGTCGGACTGTCATCGACGATCATCAGCCGGCATTGCCGCAGCGCCTGGGCCGAAGCGTGAAAATCCGTCCCCGGACGGCGCTTCAGCAGGGCATTGATGCGGGCCGGCAGCAGGTCGCTGTCGGCGGATTTCGGGACATAGGCGTCGGCCCCGCTTTCGATGCCCCTGAACTCCGCCTCCGCTGTCACCTCATCGGTCAGCATGATGATGGGCAGCTGTCGGGTGCGGACATTCAGGCGGACACGGCGGATGAACTCATCCCCGCTCATGCGCGGCAGGTGGTAATCGACCAACAGCGCATCCGGCAGCGCGCCGTTCAGCTTCTCCAGCGCATCCTCAGCGGTGGCACACACCTCCGCTGTCCAGCCCTGGGCGGCCAGCGTGATCTCCATCTGCAGGGCCTGCGTGGGGCTATCCTCCACGATCAGCAGATGTGGCGCCTCTGTGCTCATCCGGCCCCTTGCCCCGGCTACACCCATGCGCCCGCGCGCTCGCGGGCATCCCCTTTCCTTTTAAGCACTTCCATCGGCGGTTGCCACCCCGAATGCCGGGGAAGGCTCATGCCGACGCGGAGAGCGAGCCCGCCACATGCACGCGGTCGCGCCCGGCCCGCTTGGCGAAATACAGGGCTGCATCGGCGGCAAGGTTCAGGGATGCCACATCCCCAGTGTCTGTCAGACCGGCCACACCCGCGCTGTAGGTCACATGAAACAGCTGGTCCTCGGCCCCACGGAAGCCCACGGCATGAAAGGCCGCGCGCAGATTGTCCAGGATGCCGGCGGCCTCATGCGGGCTGGTGCGGGGCATGATGACGGCGAATTCTTCCCCCCATAGCGGCCCACAATATCACTGCGGCGCAACCTCTGGCGCAGCAGGCGGGACAGCGAGCGCAGCACACGGTCGCCTGCCGCATGCCCATGCTCATCATTGACGCGCTTGAACCGGTCGACATCGATCATGGCGAAGGACAGGGGAACCCCTTCCCGCCGCGCGCGCGCCACCTCGGTCGCCAGATGCTCCTGCACCATGGCATGGTTCAGGGCGCCGGTCAGGCTGTCGCGCGCCATCATGGCCTGCAACTGCCGGGCACGGCGCACGCGGGCCCGCACCTGCTGCACCAGCTTGGACGCGCTGATGGGCTTGCGCAGCAGATCCTCCGCCCCGAGGTCCAGCGCCAGACGCTTGTCGGTCAGTTCCTCATCCGCCGTCAGGAACAGGATGGGCAGCGACAGCATCCCTTCCTGCTGGCGCAGCACGGCGGCCAGTTCCAGGCCCGAACAGCCCGGCATGCGGTTATCCAGCAGCAGAAGATCGGGCAGGAAGCGGCGGATATGGTCGATGGCGCGCACCGGGTCGGCCAGCACCTCTACCTCCATCCCCGCCCCGCCCATGGCGGTAGCATATTCGGCGGCGACCAGCGGATCATCATCGACCAGCAGCACGCGGTAGGGACGGGCGCTGTCGCGACCGATGGTCTGGTCCAGCCGCTCGGCCAAGACGGCCGGGTCCACGGGTTTGGTCAGATAGCCGGCACCACCGGCCCGCACCGCCGCCAGCCGCGCCTCGAAATCATCGCGCCCCGACAGGAAGATGGCGGGCGGTACCGGGCCTTCCGCCGAAAGGGAGGCAACGATATTGCTGCCGGCATCATTATCGGTGCCGCAGATGATGTCGACCAGCAGTGCTTCTGGATTTCCGGCCCGCACGGCGGCAGCAAAACTGCCGGGATCGGCAAACGGAACCGCGTGATATCCGTAGGGGTGCAACTGCGCCACCATTTCCCCCGCCTGCACCGGATCATCTTCCAGAAGATAGATGGTGATTTCCTCGGCAGCCGCACTGGTTTCCTCTTCCGAGACTTCTGGAACCGGGCAGGTCGCCACCTGCTCCCCCAGACGCAGGGCCAAGGCCAGGGCGGTATCGATGCGGAAGGTCGCATTCTCCTCGCCCGCCACCAGGGCGCGGATCGCGTGGTCCAACTGGCGTGCGGCATCAGCCAGCTCTGTAAAGCCGAAGGTGCTGGCCGATCCGATCAGCCCATGGGCCAGACTGGACAGGCGCCGCACATCCCCCGCCGCCTGGGCCAGACTGGCCAGACGCTCGGGCAGCATCAGCACATATTGTTCACGGATTTCCCGCTGCCGGGTGGCAATGGAAACAGACGAAGACGGATCGCTCATTAACGGTCCAGCGGGTGGCGGTGGTTTACGGTTGCATTCTATGCCTGTACCGGGAACCCTGTCGAGCCGAGGAACCTGCCATAAAGGTTGGGGTAGCGAATTAATTATGGAACTGCGCCGCGTACTTTACGTTGACGATGATCCCGACCTGCGGTCCATAGCCGAGTTGGCGCTGGCCACTATCGGCGGGCTGGAGGTGACCTTGTGCGCCGATGGGGGGCAGGCACCGTTGCTGGCCCGTGTCTGTCAGGCGCAGATGGTGCTGCTCGACGTCGTCATGCCCGATATGGACGGTCCCGCGACACTGGCCGCCCTGCGCGCCGACGAATTCACCGCATCCCTGCCGGTCCTGTTCGTCACCGCGAAAGACACCGACGCCGAACGCGCGGAGCTGCTGGCGCTTGGCGCTGTTGGTGTCATCACCAAGCCCTTGGACCTGATGGGCATGGCGGCACAGGTGAAGGCGGTTTGGGCCGGACTTTAACGCCAATACCAAGCGTTGAGCGTCCGCGGGTTTGAGGGTCGCATTATGTCCCGAACTGCACAAACGGCACCGCGCTGAACAGCCGGCGCTCCGCCCCGCGCGGATCATCCACCAGCCGACATTCGCTGTTCAGCACCATGGTCTGTCGCCGTGTCAGGTCATAGGGCGCCCAGGCCGGCAGGCCCGGATGATTGGGGTCGCCCTTGCGGGCCAGCGCGATGAAGGCGTCGGCCAGCCGGCCCGCAAGCGCCTGTGCCTCCGGCCCGTCGCCCGTGGGACTGCCGGGCAGGACGGCATTGGCGAAGGACAGCGGGATATCCAGCATATGATGCGCGCCCCATTTGCCGCCATCGCGCGGGGATGGGAAATCCAACTGATAGGCCCAGGTCGGTGCCGCACCGGCACCCTGTTTCGCCCGCGCCTCCAGTTCTTCCACCGCCCCGCGCCAGGACCGGCCCGCCGTCGTCGCTGCGAAAAACACGTCTGACGGACTGTAATGCGGGTACAGCCGGCGATACTCGGCAATCACGATCTCAGGCGCGATATCCACCCGCATGGCGGGGAACAGCTTCTCCGGCAATGCCTCCCAGCTCAGCGCGAAGGTAGAGGCATCGCCCCCGCCGATCAGGTTGCGCGTCTCGTCATGGGTATTGCCGATGATCATGGGAATATCGGCAGATAAGGCGGGCGCATCGGGGAAAAACGGATGCCGCGGCAGATTACGGCCGTCAAGGACCGGACCCGCATAGACCCCGCCCGACCCTGCGATGGGATCCACAGCCTTCAACCCCGCCTTCAACTGCTCCACCGTCAGGGTCAGCAGCGCTTCCGCCCCGGCCTTGTCGACGCTTAGCCCCAGCTGTTTCAGGACCGCCACCGCACGGGCGGTGGCGTTGCGGGGACCACCCGCCGTCACCTGTTGCCCGCTCATGGTCGCGACCTTGTGGAACAGGCCGCGCGCCGCCGGCATCGCCATCAGGGTGGCGATCTTAGCCCCGCCGCCCGATTGTCCGAACAGCATGACATTGCCGGGATCACCCCCGAACGCGGCGATATTGTCCCGCACCCATTGCAACGCCAGGATCAGGTCCAGTTGGCCCACATTGCCGCTATCGGCGAAGCGCGGGTCGTCCAGCCCGCCCAGTCGGGCCAGATAGAGATAGCCGAATAGATTCAACCTATGGTTGAGGGTCACCACCACCACATCGCCGCGCCGCGCCAGCCGCGTGCCATCATACAGGGGGTCCGATCCCGACCCGTTGGCATAGGCACCGCCATGGATATAGACCATGACAGGCCGCCTTGCCCCATCGCCCAGGCCCGGTGTCCAGACGTTCAGGAACAGGCAATCCTCCGATTGCCGTTCCTCCTTCGATCCTTGCGGGCTGGCATTGCCATAATCAATGGCCTCCACCACCCCTTTCCAAGGCTGGGGCGGCAGCGGGGCCTGGAAGCGCCGGGTTGCGGTATCCGCACCATAGCGCACGCCCTTAAAGACATGGATGCCATCGGCGCTGCGTCCACGTACCTTGCCGGCAACGGTCTTCACCACCGGCCCTTTGCCCGTGGCGGCACCCGCCGACCCCGCCACCATCAACCCCGCCGCCCCCGCCAGCAGCAGAGACCGCCGCGTCACGCCCTTGCCCAGCATCCCATCCCCCTTTTTTGGTGGGGTGAGAATAATTGATACCGGTGTCAATGCGAAGTCTTTTGGTCGATAGCAGATATCGGTCAGGCCGCCGGCACCTGCACCGCCGGGCGCAGCCTGACCGATATCTCCACGCCCGCATCCAACCGGTCCAGGATCGTCAGCAACCGGTCAACGGTAAAACGCTGCAACCGCGCATTCCGTATACGGGAAAAGTCGGCCGCAGCGATACCTGTGGACGCTGCTGCCTGCCGGACAGTCAGGCCGCGACTGTCCAACGTGTCGATGATGGCGGCGGCCAGTTCGACCTTCAACTGCCACAGTCCCGCATCCGCCACGCCCAGATCGGCGAAGACGTTCCCGGAACCGGACACAAGTTCGATATCCTCTTGCCCGCTCATGCCAGCATCTCCTTCAATCGCCACAACCTTTGCCGGACAAGATCAATATCCTGTGAGGCCGTTTTTTTGCCGCTTGCCGACTTCTTCTGAAATGCGTGCAGAACCCACAGGTCGGTGCCGATCTTCACGGCATAGACGACCCGGTAAGCGTCGCCACGCCGATTGAGGGCAATTTCAAAGACGCCATCGTCAAAGCCCTTCAACGGCTTCGCAATATCGGCTTTGCCTCCCAGGGCGGCGATCCCCAGTGCTGCGGCCATATCCAGCTGGGCATATTCAGGAAAGTCCTCAAATGCCTTGAGGGCTGCCTTGATCCAGGAGATTCTTCGCGTCATCCGCATCGGCATATGTTGTCATTTCTGACAACATTACGCAACTGTTACCCCAGCATCACATCCTTCTCCCCATCCCCGCCCAGGAAGGTCAGGGTGCGGATGCGGGCCGGGTCGCCATACAGGTCGAAATTCACCTGATTGATCTGTACGGGGAAGACATCGCGCAGGATCATGTTGCGCACCGACAGCCGGGCAGGCGGGGTTGCCAGGGCCATTTCCTGATAGACCCGGACCTCTTCCCCGTCCAGCTCCGCCCCTAGCAGTTTAAGCGTCAGGGAAGGCCCGCCGGGCGGGGTCAGGGCGAACCGCGCCTCGACATACAGCGCCAGCCGCGCCCGATCTTCCAACTGCGACAGGTCCGGTGTGGGCAGCTTGGCGATCTGGTTCAGGGCCATTTCAGCATCATGGGCGTGCAGCGTGTGCTCCACCTCCAGAACGCCGCTGGTCCGGTTCAACCGGACCAGGGTCAGCGCCGCCTTGGCGCGGTGGGCGCGGGCCAGCGGCACCGCACCCATCACCAACCCTGCTGCGGTCAGCGCCAGAACCCGGCGCCGACCGATCCTGGCAACCGTCACGGCGTCCCCCCGGCGGGCGTCAGGGGCACTTCCTTGCCCGGCTCCACCTTGCCCTCCGCGTCCTTCTTGGCCTTCAGCTCGACCAGCATGTCGGCCATCAAATCCTTGTTCTCGTCCTTCATCTTGTACAGTTCCAGACGGGACGCGGCGATCTTGCGCGGATAGGCGTTATTAGAAACATTGGCGTCGGCGATTTCCTGGCGCGGGTCCAGTTCGATGCCCACCACCTGTTTCGGGCGGATCAGCATCTTGGTCACGGCCTTGGCATTGTAACGCCAGATCTCCGCCGGGATCATCAGGAACTCCGTAGTCCCATCGGCAAAGGTCAGGCGCAGCGGCAACGGCATGACCAGACCGCCCTTATTGGCAAAATCGACGAAATAGACCCAGTCACCATCCTTCTCGGCCCGGGCCAGCGCTTCCCGCTCACCGGGCTCCAGCCCTTCCAGCATGTCGGCGAACTTATTGCGGTCCTTGTTGGTGGGCGTGAACTTGTCGTTCTCGTTATAGAAATCCTTCAGGTCCGGCTCCCGCTCCAGCAGGGTCTTCAATCCCTGCTCGCGGTTATGCACCTGGGCCAGCGGTTCGGCATTATCGCGGCGATATTCGTCGCGCTGGAAAGCCTTCTCCACATCGGGATTGCCGGTGGAGATGCGGTATTCCCGCACGCTCGCCAGATCGATATCGACATGGTCGGTCGTATAGAACCAGCCGCGCCAGAACCAATCCAGGTCGATGCCCGACGCATCCTCCATGCTGCGGAAGAAATCGGACGGGGTGGGGCGCTTGAACTTCCAACGCTGCGAATACTCGCGGAACGCATGGTCGAACAGCTCCCGGCCCATCACCGTCTCACGCAGGATGGTCAGCGCCGTCGCCGGCTTGGTATAGGCGTTGGGACCGAATTGCAGCACCGAATCCGACTGGGTCATGATCGGCACCTGACCCTGGCTGGTCATGTAGCTGGTGATTTCGGCGGGCAGGTTGGGATTGCGGCGATGCTCGCCGAAATTCTCTTCCCATTCCAGATGCGCGATATTCTGGACAAAGGTGTTCAGCCCCTCATCCATCCAACTCCATTGCCGCTCATCCGAATTCACAATCATCGGGTAATAGAAATGCCCGACCTCATGGATGACGACGCCGATCAGCCCATATTTGGCATTGGCCGTATAGGTGCGTTTGCCCGTCTTCTTGTCGACATTGGGACGGTACCCGTTGAAGGTGATCATCGGATATTCCATGCCGCCACCGTCCCAGGTATTGACCGACTGGGCCGTCGGGTACGGATAGGCAAAGGAATATTTGCTGTAGGTCTTGATCGTATGCGCCACGGCCCAGGTCGAATATTTGGACCAGAGCGGTTCGGCCTCGTTCGGGTAGAAGGACATGGCCAGCACGGGGTTACCGGACGGATTGTCCTGGGTCACACCCATCGCGTCCCAGATGAACTTGTTGGAACTGGCAAAGGCGAAATCGCGGACATTCTTGGCCGCAAAGCGCCAGGTCTTGGTCGCCTTGTCGGTATCCTTCTCGTTAGCCAGGGCTTCGTCAGGCGTCACAATGAACATGGGTTTGTCGGCCTTGGCGGCCTTGGCCAGACGGTCGCGCTGTGTGGCGGTCAGGACATCGCCCGGATTCTGCAATTCGCCCGACGCGCTGACCACATGGTCGGCGGGCACGGTAATGGCGACATCATAATCGCCGAATTCCAGGGTGAATTCGCCCCGGCCCAGGAAGGCCTTGTGCTGCCAGCCGGCATAGTCGGTATAGGCGGCCATGCGCGGGAACCATTGCGCGATGAAGAACAGATCCGTGTTGTTGTCACGGAAATGCTCATACCCGCTGCGCCCGCCGACAATGTCCTGATTGATGATGTTGTAGGCCCATTCCACCTTGAACCCGAACGAGGCGCCGGGGGCCAGGGGGCGCGGCAGGTCGATGCGCATCATGGTGTCGACCACCGTGAAGGGCAGCTTGCGGCCCCCCTCATCGGTGACACTGGCGATCTCCATGCCGTACTTGGTGTCCTTCAGGGCCTGGACGCGCGCCAGGGTCCCATAGCTGATCTGGTCGCCGCCATCCTTGCCGGGACTGGCCGTGCGGGTCAGTTCGGCGATGGACTTGTCCTTGTAGATATTCTGGTCCAGCTGCAGCCACAGGTACCGCAGCGTGTCGGGCGAATTATTGTGGTACTGCACGCTCTGCTTGCCCGTCAGGCGCTTGGCGGCGGCGTCCAGCTTCGCCTCGATCCGGTAATCGGCGCGCTGCTGCCAATATTGGTGGCCCGGCGCGCCCGATGCGGTGCGATAGGTATTGGGGGTGGGAAGGTCGACCTCCAACTGGCGGAACTTGTCCTGCCAGTCACCCTTGGTCTGCACGATGGCATCGGCCACCGCCCCGTTCGTCGCGGCCATATTGGCCGACAGCACCAAAGCCATGGCCGCCGCCAGGCGTGCCACCCGTCCCCGCCAGTACCCCATTCATACCCCCCACGTCACGGCCGGGCCCCTTGTCCGGAAGGATCCGCTGCCGACAAGGCTCTGATAATGCTTGGGCGCTGAAATCCCGCAAAGCACTATCAGGGTTGAGAGGACGGGAATATTGTAACGGTTTGGTAACAGGGCGGCTGGGTGCATCGGGGTTCGTGACAAGGGCAAGTGCTGCGGCCCTTCGGGAATCGCGGGGCGGCCTTCCCGTTGCGTCGGGGCTTCTGTCCTTACCAAAGCGGCATGAACCGCCTATCATCCGCGCTTTCTGGAAACGGGGGCATCGGATGCGGGACGGGTTTGCCATGCGTGGCGACTGGCGACATGACGTGATCGTCGTGACCTTGGCCGTTGATGGCCTGGGCACGCGGGATCTGGCGCCCCTGTCGCACACGCTGGACCGGGCCGAACGCGACCGCGCGGCCCGTTTCCAGTTTGATGCCGACCGCAACGCCTATATCGCGGCCCACGGCCTGACGCGCCTGTTCCTGGGTGCCTGGACGGGCCGGGCCGCCGGCTCGCTGGCCTTCAATGCCGGCCCCTATGGCAAGCCGGTGCTGGTGCGCGGCGGGGCGTCCTTCAACCTGTCGCACACCCGCTCCATGGTGGCCGTCGCCGTGGCGGCACAGGGGGAGGTGGGCGTGGATATCGAACCGCTGGTGCCCAACCGTACCGTCGAACTGGACATTGCCGACCGCTGGTTCTCACCCCAGGAAGTGGCACAGATCGCCGCCGAGGAAGATGAGGATGCCAAACGCACGCGCTTCATGCGCATCTGGAACCTGAAGGAAGCGGTCATCAAGGCCACGGGCCGGGGCCTGTCACAGGAATTGACCGCCTTTACCGTCACCCCGGCCAAGCCGGACGCCGCCCCCGTTCTGTCGACAGAAGAGGAATGGCTGCGCGCCGGTGACTGGCGCCTGTCGCAATGGGATGTGGATGGTCATGTCCTGGCGGCGGCCAGCCTGAATGGCCCGCCCGGCACGCTGCGCCACCTGCGCGTCACCGCCGACGGTCTGGCGGCCTTGGCCGATGGCGCACCGATCCTGGTATAATCACACGCCTGCCACCAACGGCCACGCCGCCTTGCACCGTTCAGAGAACAGGCGCATATGGCCGATGGCATTGACGCCCACCTCCTGTGGCCTCACCACATGATGGCTGACAGTGGCAGCCGGGAAAAAGGCGGCATGGTCGCGCACGACCGGCGGCGGGATCATGGGGTCGTCAGCCACGGCGATCAGGCGCACCTCCCCCTTCATGCGGTTCAGATCGGGTTGCGGCAGGGCGCGGCCCCATTCCTTGCGGTAGAAGCCGCGGGTGGTACACCAGCGCCGCCATTGCCAGAAGGCGCGCGCCGGCAGGTCCGCCCCCTGCCCCAGGATACGGCCCGGCAGATAGCCCAACGCCAGGGTCGCCACCGGCCCCAGCAGGAACCAGAAGGCCGCCGCCTTGCCGATATAGTTCAAGGGATGGCGGGTCCAATGTGAGGGGCCTGTGGCGACCGTCGTCATACAACGCACCCGGTCGGCCTTCTCATGGAAGGGCAGACCCATACCGCCCAGCGAATGGCCCACTACCTCCAGCGGCAGATCGGCAAAACGGTCGGCCAGCCAATCCAGGGCCGCCGCCTGATCCTTGACGGCCCAATCGCCCATGTCCGACCGCGCCGCCCGCACCGGTCCCCGCGCCGACTGCCCGCAATCCCGGTAATCATAAATCAGCACCGCCGCCTGCCGAACGCCCGCCAGCCAGGCCGCGAACTTCGCGTAATAGTCACGCGGCACGCCTGTGGCCCCATGCAGCACGATGGCCAGAGCCGGCTCGGCGTCCGGCAGGAACAGGCGGCCCATCAGCGTCCAGCCGTCGACGGTGGCAAGGCTCACGAACTGTTCGGCGTCAGTGGCGCTCATGAGGGGCTTTCCTGCCATTTGGTTAAAGCCAGAAAACGATAACGAACGATCGTGCTTAAATCAAGCTGCCAAATGGAGAAAGCCACGAGGCGGGACAATCGGCGAAAGGGCAACACTGGTGCCGTGAAGCACCCATCCTACCCATTCGCCTGATTGCCAGACGCCCCGCCCCCTCTATATGGTGCAACCAGGGAGCAACCAGGCAGAAGCCGGGATAACGATGCGGGCGAAAAGGCCGACGTCATTTGATATCGCCGAACTGGCGGGCGTTTCGCAATCCACGGTCTCGCGCGCCCTGCGCCGGGACAGCATGGTCAGCGAGGATACGCGGCTGAAGGTCGAACAGGCCGCCCGCGCGCTGAACTACAAGGTGGATGTCAATGCCCGCAACCTGCGCTCACAGCGTACCAACACTCTGGCCCTGCTGCTCTATGAAGATCCCGGTGCCTCAGAATCGCTGATCAACCCGTTCTTCCTGTCCATCCTGGGCAGTGTGACGCGTGCCTGTGCCAAGCGCGGTTATGATCTGCTGATCTCGTTCCAGCAATCCTCCAACGACTGGCACGCCGATTACGCGGCGTCCAAGCGGGCGGACGGCATCATCTTCTTAGGCTATGGCGACTACACATCCTACCTGGACAAAATCGCCAGCCTGGACGAAGCGGGTATCCAATATATCACCTGGGGGCCTGTCCTGCCGGGACAGCCGGGCCATTTTATCGGGTCAGACAATGTGCAGGGCATGGCCGACGCGGTCAGCCACCTGATTGCAACGGGCCATCGCCGCATCGCGTTCCTGGGCGATATTTCGGAGAACTGCCCCGAATATCGCGACCGGCAC
Source organism: Niveispirillum sp. CC-CTL257 (assembly GCF_059489915.1). Taxonomy (NCBI): domain Bacteria; kingdom Pseudomonadati; phylum Pseudomonadota; class Alphaproteobacteria; order Rhodospirillales; family Azospirillaceae; genus Niveispirillum; species Niveispirillum sp. CC-CTL257. Next base: position 680,352 of record NZ_JCAJXE010000004.1, on the reverse strand, counting down.
CAGGGCTATCTGAAGGCTTTGGCCGCCGCCGGCCTGTCCGCGGACCCTGCCCTGCGTCTGGACAGCCTGACCTCCGAAGAAGCGGGCCACGCCGCCGCCATGCGCCTGCTGGGCAGCGGGCAGCCTTTCGACGCCGTTGTCGCCGCCTGCGATCTGGTCGCTATCGGTGCCCTGCATGCCCTGCGCGACCGGGGCCTGTCGGTGCCGGGCGATGTTTCGGTGATCGGGTTTGATGATATCCAGGCCGCCAGCTACACCAACCCGCCTTTGACGACCGTCCGACAGGATACGGTGGCGGCGGGCGAACTGCTGGTCGAAAATCTGCTGCGTCTGATGAATGACCAGATACTGGACCGCACCATCATCCCCGCAAAGCTGGTGGTACGCGGATCGACGCGGCGGCGGGGTTAAGGGTTACCCCTCACCCGCCAGCGTCTGCGTATCGCTATTGGGCGCGATTTCCCGGGCCTTGATGGCGCTGACGGCCAGGACCTGTCCCATCAGCCCTTCCAACTGATCATTGGCGGCGCGCAGGTTGCGGGCCAGGATGCGCACGATGCTGGCCACGAACGGGTCGGCCTCGGTCAGACGCTGGCGCACCTTCTCACCGGAAATCACGATCAGCGTCGTGTCCTCCACCGCATGGGCGCAGGCCGACCGCGTGCCCTCATCAATCAGGGCCATTTCCCCGAACAGACAGTTAGGCCCCACCTCGGCCAGCACGACCGGGTGCTCCGGTTCTCCGCGCCAGATGCGGATGCGGCCGGACTGTACCAGATACATATGCTCGCCGCGCTCCCCCGTCAGGAACAGCTGCTTGCCGGCCGGCACGAACTTGCGGTTAAGAATACCCTCGGCCATGACCAGCCCCTCCTGAATGCTATGGCGTGTTATCGGTCCCGCGACGCCCCCTGGCAAGGGTTTTACTTGTCGCTCATCACCACCAGATCGCTGTCGCCACCCTTGGCCAGCCGTTCCAGATGCAGCGTCACCGGCCCATCCTCAGGTCGTTCCGCCGCCAGCGCCTGGAACAGGACCGCCGCGTCGGCCTGTCCCTCGGCCATGGCGGCGTAGGCCAACTGATAGCGCTGCATGAACCCGCCTGCCGCTTCTTCCGCCGTCAAGGGCTGGAAAACCGCGATGGGTTCAGTCTTGCCTTTCAGGACGATACGCCCGATGGCCCGGCGGGGGATGTCGGGACAGCGTTCCGCCGTCGCCCCGCTCATCGCCACCCGCGTGCCAAAATATTTGTTCAGCCCTTCCAGACGTGCCGCCGTGTTCACGGCATCGCCCAGGGCCGTATATTCAAACCGCGCCTCCGACCCGAAATTGCCCACGCTGGCCGGGCCGGAATGCACGCCGATGCGCGTCACGCCGAAGGGCCGGCCCGTTGCCGTCTCTGCCGCCAGAAAACCTTGCGCGAACCGGTCCAGTTCCAGGGCGCAGGCCGCCGCACGGGTCGCATGGTCTTCCATGTCGCGCGGCGCCCCGAACAGGGCGAAAACGGCATCGCCGATGAACTTATCGACCGTACCGCCATAGGCGAACACCACCTTCACCATCCCGTCCAGATAGCGGTTCATGACATCGGCCAGCGTGGTGGCGTCCATCCCCTCCGATATGGTGGTAAAGCCCGCCACATCGGTGAAGACATAGGACATGTCGCGGCGCTTGGGATCGATGGACAGTTTCGACGGGTCTTTCAGAATATCGTCCAGCAGGGCCGGCGACAGGTACTTGGCAAAGGCCGCCTGCACAAACCGCTTCTGGTCCCGCTCCCGCCGCCCACGCCAGATATCGGTCAGCCACAGGCCCAGCATGACAGACAGGGACGGCCCGATCTGCGGCAGCAGGATATTGCCCTTGGCAAAGGCCGGTCCCGCCAGCAGCCAGATACCGGCCACCACACTGAATCCCAGCAGCGCGCGCAGCCAGAGCGAGATTTCCACCAGACCCAGCACCAGACCCAGCCCCGCCGCGATCAGGCCAACTGCAACCGCCAGCCCCACCCCCTGCGCCGGGGCCGTCCGCCCTTCCAGCAGTTGCGACAGGGCATGGGCGTGGATGGTGATCCCCGGCAGGATGCCGGCATTCCCGGCAAAGGCAGTGCGGAACGGCGTCACATGTCGGTCACGGTCCGACAGGTCCGCCCCCACCAGCACCACCTTGTCCTTGAACCAGGCGGGCGGCAGAACCGCCACCGCATGCGCCGGGAATTGCCGGAACGGGGCCGTCTGCGCATCCGGTCGCCCGCGCCAGGCAATCGGCGTCAAACCGCGCGGCGGGTTCAGGCCCAGATGTGCGGCCAGGGCCGGCACCACACCCGCCTGCCACTGCCCCTCCGCCCCGTTCTTGCCCGGAAAAATCCAGCGCACAGTCCCGTCCAGATTATCCTTCACCAGATTGGCCCAACCGCGCCGTTCCGCCGGCACGAATTCATTCAGATACGCCACCTGCCCCTCGGTCAGCCCCTCCGCCGCCCCGCCATGGCTGACCACCAGGGGGATTTTCAGCGCACGGATGGCGTCTGCCAGGGCCTGATCCTTCTCCGGCTCCGTCGGCTGATCCAGCAGCACGTCCAGCAGCACCGCCTTCGCCCCCTTGGCCTCAAGCGTGCGCAACAGACCGGCCAGGAACGCCCGATCAACGGGGGAGCGATAGGGGAACCGCGCCAGCGTATCCTCATTGATGGCGACGATAACGATGTCCGGCTGCTGCGGCTGCGGCGGCGTCATGGTTGCCACCCGGTAATCCGCCACCCAATTCTCAATCCCCTGCAGAAACGGCGCGGCCCTCACCAGCAGGACCGGTGCCAACCCCGCCAGCAGCAGGATCGCAGCAAAGATCAAAAGGCGGCGGATCGGCATGGTGGATCAGTTCCCCGCCAGCAGCGCCCGCGCCTGCCGGTCGCACTGTTTGGCCGCCATCCATCCTGCCGCCATCTTCGGCGCGCTGACCGCCGCTGGCAGCAGGTGGAACGTCACCGCCGACGCCGCGCCATCCAGTTCAAACAGCAAGGTCCCGCCATCGGTGATGGGCAGTTCCGGCAGGGCCAGCCGTCCCTCCCCCGCCGGCCACTCGGCATTGGCGGTCCAGGCGCGGTCGGCGGGCATCAGGGTCAGGCTGGCGGGCTTGGCCGCATCAGCACGCCACAGCACCACCTCCTGTCCCGGCTTCACGCAGGCTGCCCCCGATACCGCCGGGTCCACGACCCAGGCCTCGGGCAGCGGCCCCGGTGCGCCCGCGTCACGCACGGCACCCAGGCTGGTCGTATCGGCCCCACGTGCCGACAACAGGCCCGCCAACTGCTGCGTGGCCCCCTGCCCGGCACTGGCGGGCGTGCCCTTGAACGGCCCGCGCAGGGTCACCTGCGACCCATCCTCCCCGATCAGGACCAGCCGCGCCCCATCGGCCAGGGTCACGGGTGTCTTGTCATCAATCGTAGCGCCGGGCGTCAGGTCGCTGCCCTTGGCCTCCACCACCACCAGGGACGCCGCATTGGCCGGGGCAGCCAACAGCAGCACAAGCGCCAGAAGCGGGGCAGGACGGATCATGGATCAAACTCCCTTGTCGGATTGCGGGGCGGCCCCCACCAGGGTGAAGGCCGCCCAATTGAAAGGATGCGCCGTCGCGGGATCGGACGCCAGAAGCCTTTGCGCCCGCGCCAATGCCTGGGCCGTATTGCCCCCGCCGGCGAACAGGCCCGTCATCAGCCGCACGGTGGGCACCGACGGCACCTGCCAATGGCTGACCAGCAGGGAGCGGGCACCCGCAAAGAAGAAACTCTCCGCCAGACCCGACAGCGCCTCACCGCCCAGCCTGGCATCCCCGCCCGCCGTGTTGCAGGCCGACAGCACCACCAGTTCGGCATTCAGCCGCAGCAAGGCGATATCGGACGCGGTCAGCAAACCATCATCGGCGGCACTGGCCGGCGGCTTAGCGGGGGGTGCTAGCGCCAGCCCCGGCTGGGCCTGACAGCGCAATTCCCCCGGCAGCAGCCCATGGGTAGCGAAATAGACGATGCGATACTGCTCCAGCCCCGCACCGCGCACCGCCACCTTGGTCACCGCCGGCCCGGTGATCAGGTCACCGGATGCGGCCCCCAGCCGCCCGCCAATGGCGCGGATTTCATCCGCCGTTTCCGGCAAGGGGGCGAGTGCGCGCAGTAAGGCGGGGTCCAGCGGCGCGTCGGTACGGCATTCCTCACTCAGCGCCTTCAGCCCGCCCGCCTCCTTGCCCTGAAATGGCGGGGCAGCAAAGCCGATGAAGGGTTTGGCCGCCGCCTTGCGCACTTGGCCCGCGTTCAGCGCCAGGAAGGCCGGCACTGACGGCACCACCGACAGGGCCATGTCCCGCACCATCCACGCCGCCTTCGCATAATCGCGACCCACCGGCTTTTCCCGCACCAGAAGCGCGGGCGGCAGGCTGGCCAGAGCGGCAGAGGGCACCAGCACCAGATGCTTTACCCCCGACAGAACCTCCCCCGCCCCGCCGAACAGCCGGACATAGAGATCATGCGACAAATCCAGGTTAAAGGGCGGCAGCACACCCGCGCGTGGCGTGATGGACCGGCGCAGTTCCCCCACCTTCTCCTGCAAATCCCCTCGCGTGATCGTGACCGGATACGTCAGGATGCCCGCCTTGGTCAGGATGAACCCATAGGACCCGCTGGCTGCAAAGGCAAACTGGACCAGCGCCTCCCCCGTCCCCAACCGGGCCGACAGGGTCTCCGCGGTCACGGGTGCCGGCTTGGTCAGCCGTGCATAGTCGGGGAACGCCGCCTGCAACTGCTGCTCCAGCCCGCGCGCCTGCGCCGTCGCGGCCTCCAGCTGTTTCAGCAGCTCGGCCTCGTGGGCCTTGTCGCGCTGCGCATCGGGCTTCGCGGTTTCCGCCGCCGCCTCGATTCGTAACCGGTCACGGCTGCGTACCGCATCTTGCTGCTGACGGATCAGGTCAGTGACAGCAGCGTCGCTGCTGGCGAAGCGGGCGGCGGCCCGCGTGATGGTCTGACCAACCACGCCCTCACGTACCATCTGCAGGGCCGCGAACATCTCCGCATGCAGGGACGCACGTTGCGCCGGTTCCGCCTGCCCCCGCCGGTACAGCACATCCAGGAACGGAGACAGCCGGTCCAGCGGCAATTGCCCCCTGTCCGTATCCAGGGCCGCCAGCATGGACAGCGCCTCGCGGTAAATGGCCAGCGCTTCGGCATCCATGCCGGCCTGGGCATAGACACGGCCCAGTTCCAGCATGCTGGACGCCACCGGCCACCCCGCCCCGAACAACTGCTTGTTCGACGCGACTGCCTTGGACATCAGGGCGGCCCCGCCCGCCGCATCACCCTTGCCAGCCCGCGCCAGCCCCTGGATGCCCAGGATGCGCGCATGCCACCAGGGCGGCAGGCCGCGCGTGCGGCTGAACAGGGTCGCCGCCTCAATGGTCGCCGCCTCGGCCAGCCCATATTGCTGCAACCGAAGTGAAACCGTGGCCTCCAGCAGCAGCGAATGGATCAGGTCGCCTCTGGCGGCGGCCAGACTGCCCAGAACGGCGCGGTTGGCCCCGCCACCGGCCTGCTCTTCCAGATCATCCACGATGGCGCGGCGGATGGCGCTGCTGTCGCGGCCCAGCGACAGGGCGCGACGCGCATCGCCGCTATTGGCGGCATGGAACGCCATGTAACTGCCCAGCCGCGCCCGCGCCGCCTTGTCGAAACTCTTCTGAAGCAAGGCGTCGGCGCGTCGGAACAGAGCGTCCGCCTCCGGTCCCCGCCCCTGGTTCGACACTTCCAGGGCCAGCGCCATCAGCGTGTCGCCCGCTCCCGGACTGTCTGGCCCCAGCGCCTTGCCCTGGATGTCCAGCGCCCGGCGATAGGCGGCCTCGGCCCCTGTATAATCCTCCACCGAATTGGACAGACGCCCCACCTCCGACAGCCGCTCGAACGCGTTCAGGTCGCCCCGCCCGAAGCGCAGCGCCTCATCCCCCAATGCGGCGCGCAGCAGGGCCGCGACATCCACACCACCCGTGACCGGTCGCGCCTCCAACAACCGGGGTGCGGCGATCAGCAGGTCGGCAATAGCGGGAATGCCGTCAGCCTGCACCATCCGCCTCCCCTCCACCTGCGTCACCCCAACATAGGGCCAACCCCCTTCACGCAACTGGCACTGGGTCAGCAGTCCGGTCCCGGCGGGCAGCGGCTGCGCGCCCTGACAGATGGCTTTCTGCGCCAGACTGCCGGCCCAGGCGGTGCGGTTCGCCTCCACCGCCAACTGTCGGGCCTTGGCCTCGGCCCCATCGGGCAGCGGGTCATACAGGTCGGTGACGGCAATGGACCCGCTGGCCTGTTCCCAATCCCCGCAATAAAGAGCGAAAGCCTTACCCTCGGCGGCTTCCATGGGGATGGCGCGGCATTCCTCCCCGATGGCATTGCGGCCCAGTGGAATCGGCCCATCGGCCCCTTTGGTCGCCACCGCCGGCCCCTTGGCAGCACAGGCGGACAGCAGCAGCAGGGACAGAATGGCAATCGGCAGACGGCCCATCACCACACCCGCCCCAGGTTGGGGAATTGCTGTTCCAGGCCCGGCGTGCCGTCCGGCGTTTCACCCGGCAGGCGGCGCTGCTGCGACAGCAGGCCGGGGATCATCTCCTCCGCCGCACTGTCATCATCGGCTGCCGACCCGCTGGCCGACTGCACGCTCTGGTTCACGGCGGCCAGCGCTGCCGACCCGCCATCGCCCACCGGGGCCGGGCTGGCCGCCACCGGGGCGGGCGGTGGGGTTACAACGGGGGCCGCCACCGCCACGGGTGCCGTCGCTACGGGTATCACGGGGGCTGCGACCGGCTTGGTAATGGTCGTCACAGGTGCCGTCTCCGCCACCAAGGGCGGCAGGACGCCGCCACCGGTCACGGTCAGCAGGCCATCGACATAGGTAATCTGGTAATTTCCATTACTGATGCCATCGGCATTGATCGCATAGTTGCCGGCGGGCGAGGCTTCGTCGGCCAGCGTCTGGAACCGCAGTCCCGTCAGGACCGCCGCCCCATCCCCATTGACCAACCCCTGGAAGCGTGCGGTGAAAACCGGGTTCGCCACCCCCGCCTGCCGTGTGGCATTATCGACCAGCACCGACAGGGGGGCGGGTGTAATGACGAAATCCGCACCTGTGAAACTGACCCGGTAATTGCCATTGGCCGTCAGGTTGCCCTGCCCGATGGCATAGCGCCCGGCATTCCCGCCCGCCGCCCGCGCCAACCCGCCCGTCAGCACACCCACCGCGCTGTCTTCCCGCTTCAGCCCCGAAACCGTAAAGGTCAGGGCCGGATCGGCAGCACCATAGACCCGGCTGACCGCATTGGCCGCGACCGACAGCAGGGCCGGGTTGATCACCATCTGCGCGCCGGTGAACGACAAAGTATAGTTCCGCGATGCCAGGGCCAATGTGCCCTGGTTGATGGCATAGGTGCCCGCATCTTCGCCTGCCGCCCGGCCCAGCGCACCCGACAGCACCGCCCCTGCCGCATCCCCGCGCTTCAGCCCGGACAATGTATAGGTCAGCGCCGGATCCGCATCACCATAGGTACGCGTCACCATCAGGGCCGCGACCGACAGGTTGGCGGGATTGATGGTCAGGGTGCCGGGCGTGAAGCTGATTGTGTAATTGGGGCTGACGCTGGCCAGACTACCCTGGCTGATGGCGTAGGTCCCCACATCCTCCCCCGCTGCCCGGCTCAACGCGCCGGACAGCACCTTGTCCAGGCTGTCCTTGCCGCGCAAACCGGTGGCGGTGAAGGTCAGGGCCGGGTCATCATCGCCATAGATCTTGGACAGGTTGGCCGCCACCACCGCCAGGGTCAGATTGGCGGGCCGGATGGTGAAATCCGCCCCCGTGAAGCTCAGAATGTAGTTGGTGTTGGCCGTCAGGCTGCCTTGGGTGATGGCATAGGTTCCGACATCCTCTCCCGCCGCCCGGCTCAACGCCCCCGACAGGGCCGCCGCCGCACCATCCCCCCGCTTCAGGCCAGCGACGCTGAAGGTAAGGGCCGGGTCTTCATCACTATAGACCTTGCCAACAGCATTGGCCGTCACCGACAGCGCGGCGGGCGTGATGGTCAGGGTTCCGGCATTGAAGGTCAGGGTATAGTTGGCCCCCGCCGACAGGCTCCCCTGCTCCACGGCATAGGACCCCGCATCCTCCCCGGTCGCTCGCCGGATCGCGCCTGACAGGCTGTCGCCCGCCACCAGACCCACGGCGCTATAGGATAGGGTCGGGTCGGCATCGCCATAGACCTTGGTTCCCGATCCCGCCGTCACAGTCAGCGGGGCCGGCGTAATGGTCAGCGTGCCGCCATTGAAGGTCAGCGTATAGTTCGGTCCCGCCGACAGGCTGCCCTGGCTGATGGCATAGGTGCCGGCATCCCGCCCCGCCGCCCGCGTCACGGTGCCGGACAGGCTATCCCCCGCCACCAGACCCGACACGGCATAGGTCAGGGCCGGGTCCTCGGTGCCATAGACCTTCGTAACCGACGCCGCTGTCACCGTCAGAGGGGCCGGCGTAATGGTCAGCGTGCCACCATTGAAGGTCAGCGTATAATTCGCGCCCGCCGACAGGCTGCCCTGGCCGATGGCGTAGGTTCCGGCATTCCGCCCCGCCGCCCGCGCCAAGCTGCCTGTCAGACTGTCACCATTGACCAGACCGGTCACGGTATAGGATAGCGCTGGGTCGTCCGTACCATAGACTTTGGTCAGGTTGCCGGCCGTCACGGTCAACGCGGCCGGATTGATGGTCAGGGTCCCTGTCGCCCCCTGCCCGCTGCCCATCACATAATTGCCGGCATCGGCACCGGTCAGCCCGTTGATGCGCTGTGTATAGGTTCCAACGCCCATCTTCGGGCCGGGCGTCACCGGCCCGCCCGCCCCTTCGACGCTGACGGACGCCTTCACATCATCGCCCGCGACCAGACCGGTCAGGGTCGCGGTGCCAGCGGTCGCCGTCTGTCCATAAACACTGGTGACGGGCGCGACCGTCGCCGTCAGCGCCTTGGGCGAGATGGTCAGCACGCCATTACTGTTTCCCGACCCTGCCAGCACATAATTGGCCGCCGACCCACCACTGAGCGCCGTCAGGGTCAGGTCATAGGTCCCCACCTTCAACCGGTCCGATAAGGTGCCGGCGGTCAGGCTCACGGCCCCTGTGACGCTGTCACCAGACAGCACACCCGTCAGGCTCGGCGTGCCCAGGACGGCCAGGGTGCCATAGGTGCTGGCGACATTGGCGATACTGAAACTCACCGGCTTTCGCGCCACCGTCAGAGTGCCGATACTGTTCCCGCTGCCGGCCACGCTGTAATTGCTGAAATCGGTACCACCCAGCGTAACCGTCTGATTATAGGTCCCCGCCGCCAGCCGATCCGACAGGGTAGCCCCTGACAGGCTGACGGTCGCGGTCACATCATCCCCGCCCACCACCCCTGTCAGGGTCGCGGTGCCCAATGTGGCCACAGTGCCGTAAATGGACTCCACCGCCGCAACGGAATAGGTCAGTTCCTTGGCCGCGATGGTCAGGGTCCCCGCCGTGTGGCCGCTGGCCGCCAGCTCATAATTCCCAACATCGGCCCCTGATATGGCCGTCACCCGCTGGGTCAGGCTACCAACCGCCGTGCGCGGGGCCAGGGTCACGGCATCGGCCCCGCGATAGGTGGTAACCGTGCCCGTCACCGCATCGCCATCCACCAGCCCGCCCAGCGTCACCGTCCCGCCGCTGGCCGTCGTGCCATAGGTGCTGTTGCTGTTGGTGATGCTGTAGGTCAGGGCCTTCTTGGTGACGGTCAGGGTGCCGGTGCCATAGCTGAACCCGTATCCCAGGTCGGATGCCAACGTCCCCGCCCCGGCGGTCAGCGTATAGGACCCGACATTGCGCCCCGCCCCGGTGATGGCCCCCGTCCCGCTGACCGCAGTGCTCAGCGTATCGCCCGACACCAGCCCCGTGACTGTATAGGTCAGGCCCGTGATGGTGGAGCCTGTATAGGTCCGGCTGACCGTATCCGGCGTCACCGTCAGGGTGGGGGCATAGCTGTAAACGAACCGGCTGCCGCTGTTGGACACGGCGCTGTAGGTGCGGTCGGCGAAGGTGAAGCTGCGATTATAAAGCGGCAGGGCCGAAATGCTGCCCGTACTGCTGGTCAGCGGACTGTTGGAGAAGACCAGGAACCGCCCCCCACCCGTCACCGACAGGGCGCTGGACCCGGCGCTGTTGGTAAAGGTGCCATTGGCGGCCAGGATCAGGGCATCGCCCGTGCCATTGGCGCTGACGCTGGCCCCCGATGCCAGGGTCAGGTTGCCGCCGGTCGACAGCTTAACCGTCCCCGTCGTTGTCACCCCTGCCACCGACCCGATGGTGCCGATACTGGCCGCGCCCGACAGGCCGACATCCAGGCTACCAGTATTGGCGGCCACGGTACTGACGGCGTTGGACGCATGGGCCAGCGTATAGGCACCCCCGGCCCCGTTCAGCGACAGGCCCGATGCCGTGATCGCCGCACTCTGCGTCACGGTTCCCGTGCTGGTCAGGGTCAGGTTGCCTGTGCCTGCATTGGCCCCCGCCACCCCATCCACGGTGCCCAGCGCAAAGCCGGTATCGTCGCGAAAGGCGATGGCACCATTGCTGCTGCCCGTGGTCGCGGCCAGGGTGGTGACGGCATTGTTGGCGGATGCCAGCGCCACGGCCCCGCCCGCCGTCACGGCCAGATTGGTGACGGTGACCGTCCCCGTCTGGCTGATCCCCGCCCCGCTGCGCAGGTGCAATGTGCTGCTGCCCGTGGGCGCAATGGCCCCCGTCATACTGATGGCACCGACACTGGACGACCCGATGCGGATGGTCCCCGCCGTCACCCGGTTCAGTTCAGCCGATGAAATCTCCAGCCCGCTGCCGGCATCGGTGGCCGAACCCAGGTCGATCCCCCGCGCGGCGGTGGCGGTGGTCAAGGTCGCCGTCGCCGTGCCGGCATTCACCGACCCGGTCAGGTTCAACCGGTCGGCAGTCAGGGTAATGTCCTGGTTTTGGGTGGTGATGGCCGCGTTGACCGTCAGCAGACCCTTGGTACTGGCCGACAATGTGCCCGCATCTGACCCGCTGCCCGTAGACAAGGCACCACCGATGGTGATGGCACCATTATTGGTGGTCAGGCTGGTATTATCCTTGAACGCTGCCCCGGAAACGCTGATCGCCCCCGTCCCGTCCGACCGGCCGATCGTGACGCTGCTGAACCCGGCGCGCAGCGTATCCAGTTCCGTCTGGCCCAGTTCCAGATCGCTGGACCCCACCGCCCCATCGCCCACGGCGATGCTGGCAGAGGTGCTGTTGGGACGGATCACCAGATTGCCATTGCCACCGATGCTGATCGCCGCCGTGCCTGTGCCGCTGGTCAGGGTGACCTTGTCCGCCGTCAACGTGACGGTCCCGGCATAGGCAGTAGTGCCGTCCCAGCCGATATAGGCCCGGCTGCTGTCCGACGCCCCGCTATTGGCGGCGATCAAGCCATTGGTGCCCGTGGCCGTCAGGCCCAGCGCCCCGCCGCCCGTGCTGTAAATCGCACTGCGCGTACTCGGGTCATCGCGCAGCAGGATACCGTACCGGTTGGTCCCTGTTGCCGCCTGCGCCCCGTTCAGGGCGATGGCCCCGCTGGCGCTGCGGATGCTGCTGCCATTGCCGATGGCGATACCGCTGGTCAGGGTGTTGCCCGTCCCGCCAGCCCCGTTCAGGGTAATCGTCCCGGCCCCGGCGGCGATCAGGCTGCTGGCATTGACATTGATGCCGATGCCCGTGCCGGCATTGGTGCCTGACGGCGCACCGTCGCCATTGATCAGGATATTGCCGCCGGTCCCGCTGTTCAGGGTGCTGCTGGTGATATTCACGCCGATGCCGGTATCGGCCTTGCCCTCCGCCGCGCGGGTGGCGGGTGTCGTGCCGCTGCCGATGGTGATATTGCCGCCATTGCTGGAAAGCGTGGCACCGCTGATGGCCACCCGGCCCGCCGACCCGCTTTCATTGCCATCAGCGGCCAACACGATATTGACCTTGCCCGACCCCGACACGCCGACATTGGCGTTCACATCCACGTCAATATCGCTGGACAGGGTCAGGGTGCCGGTACCCGACCCGGCATAGGTGGCGGCCTGACCCAGGGTGATCATGGCTGCTGCCGCATAAAGGCTGGCATCGCCGGTAAAGGTCAGGCCGGTCGTCCCCGCCACCGTCCCGACACTGAACACGGAGGTGCTGCGGAAATTCACCGACCCAGTATTGCCGGCCAGGGTCGTGACATTGTTCGACCCGTTGGTCAGGGTGTAGCTGCCGCCGGTGCCCAGCAGCGACAGGTTGGCGACATTAATGGCCGCACTCTGCGTCACCGCGCCTGCACTGGCCAGTTCGACCGTATCGCTGGCATGGCTCAACGCGTTGCTGATCACCAGATTGCCGCCATCCAGGGCACCCAGGCGCAGGGTGCCGGCGCTGATCTGGCCGATCTCCGCCTGCGAGACATTGGCCGTGCCCGACCCTGCCCCCGTTGCGCCCACATCCATCTGCCCGCCCGTGGCAAAGGGGCGAAGCTGCACACGGCCTGTGCTGGTGATGCTGGTGCCGGACAGGGCGATATCGCCGCCCGACAGCACGATGGTCCCGGCCCCCGCCGTGGCATTCGTGCCGGTCAGGGCCAGATCATTGCGCCCGCGCAGGCTGATATCGCCGCCATTGCTGGTGAAACTGCCATTGCCGGCGGTCAGGGTGCCGCTGCTGCCATTATATCCGGCGGTAACATCGATCCCCAGCTTGTTGCTGCTGGAACTGGCCCCGATCCCGGCATTGAAGGTGACGTCGTCCTTGGCGCGCAGGGTCAGCGTGGCATCCCCGCCCGCCGACTTGGCGATGGAATTGGTGACCGTGATCCCGCCCACCCCCGCTTCGACCAGGGCATCCTTGCCTGCATCCAGGAAGGTTTTCAGCAGGGCCGCGATGGAACTGCCGATGCTCAGGCTGCTGCTGATCAGCTCAAACGCGCCGATATTACTGGCGGATGGGTTGGCCGCCACGCTGACGGTCCCCGTATGCTGATCATGACCGACGGTCAGGATACCGGCGGTGACGCTGCCCAATTCCGCCGTGGACAGGGCTAGACCCAGCGTATCATCGCTCCCGCCGATGATCAGGTCTCTGCCGTTGCTGCTGGTTCGAAGATGCACCCGCCCCGTTGATTGCACCGTGCCCCCGGTGAGGGACATGGCATCCGAAGACAGGGTGATGGTGCCCGATTGCGACCCGCCGCCGAACGCCCCGCTGCCATTGACCATCAGGCCGACACTGCCCGACCCGCCCGTCGCCGTCACCGACAGGTCGCCCGACCCTGCCGCCACGGTGAAACCGCCACTGGTTACCACACCGTAATTATCGCTGCCCGAACTGCCGGCCCCCGCTCCCGTCAGGGTGATGGTGCCGCTGTTGGCGCTGATGGCCCCGCCGCTGCTGCGGTCCAGGCGGATGCCCACGGCCCCCGTGGTGCCACCCTGCGCCGTGCCCGCGATACTGACGGTGCCGCTGCCGGTAGCGCTGGCCGTGCCATAGGCGAAATCCACGCCGACAGCACCCGTACCGGTCACGGATATGGCGCCATTGCCGCTGGACAGCATGCTGTTCCCGGCCAGCGAGATACCCGTGGCAGTGCCCATCCCGGTCAGGGACAGCGACCCCGACCCCGTGGTGAAGCGCGCATTCGACAGGGTAACACCCGTGGTCGCCCCCGTGCCCGTGGCGGTCAAGGTGATGCTGCCGCCATTGCTGGTGAAATTGCCACCCGTCGCCTGGAACGAACGGCCGGCATTGAAACTCATGGACAGCGCGCCACTGCTTGAACTGACCCCGATGCCGCTGGCAAAGCTGATATCCTGCCCGGCATTCAGGGTCAGGGTGGCACCTGTTCCCGCACTCTTGGCAATGGAACTGTCGATATTGATGTCGGCACTGGCGGCCAGGGTGACGCTGGTCCCTGCGTTCAGCAGCGTCTCAACGGCCCCCGCCGTGATCAGGCTGGTCACCGCCCCCTGATCGCTGGTGCTGTCCAGATCGCCAGGATTGGTCAGGTCATCACCGGTGGTACTGTCGCCATTAATGTCGGCGGTTGCCCCGATGGTAATATTGGTCGGGTCCAGCAGCAATTCACCGGCCCTGCCCCCCGGCCCACCGGCCAGATCGGCGGTGCCGGCAAAACGCAGGCTGCCCTTGCCCGACACTTCGGCGAAGCCGCCATCGCCGACACCCCGCGCGCTGACCGCCCCTTCATGCACCGTCCGACCATCGGACCAGATGATGATGCGCCCACCATCACCCGCCGCACCATTGGCCATCACGCGGCTGCCGGCATCAATCCGGGTCACCTGCGACCGGTGCAGATCACCCTGCCCCTGGAAATCCCCGCCAATGCGCACCGATCCGCCATCACCGGTCCCCGATGCATCCACGACCGCCCCGGTCAACGTGACCTTGTCGCCCAGCACATCAATGGAGCCGCCCTCGGCACGGACGGTGCCGGAAACAGTCGTCTCCACCCCTTCCCCGCCGATGATGATGCGGCCATCCACCTCCCGCGCCGCCGTGGCCTCCACCAGCCCCCCGGCATTGATCACGCCGGCCAGCCCGTTGCGCGCCGCCCGCGCCGTCATCAAAACCTGGGCACCGGTAAGGGTCCCGTCATTCAGGACCCGTCCCGCCAGTTCCGCCGGGATTTCAAACCGCAGCAGCCCATCGCCGGCCAGATCCAGCGTGAACCTCTCCGCCCCGGCCAGGACCACGCGGCCCATCCGCGCCTCAACCACCCCGCTATTGCGCACCTCGGATGCCGCCAGCACGGCATAACCGCCATCCGCCACCCGGATGGTGCCCTCATTCACCACCGCCGTCCCGGCCTGCCCCGCCTTGCCAAAGATCAGGCGTCCGGCCGCGAAATCGGCATTGTCGATATCCGCCGTGGTGGCCAGAAACGCGCCGGCATCAATGCGGGCACCCCTGCCCATCACAATACCGGCCTTGTCGATCACTACCACCTGACCATTGGCCGTCAGGCTGCCGTCAATGCGCGTGCCAGCGCCGTGACCGATCACGCGATTGACCAGGAGCGATCCCACCCCCGGCTGCGTCACCGCCACCGACTGTCCCGCCCCGATATCAAAGCTGCGCCAATCGATCAGGGCGCGGTCACTGGTCTGGTTGATCAGCGTCTGGCCGCCCTGGGTCATGATCCCCGCCCCGCCCACCACGACGGTCCCGCCCTGCGGGGATTGCGCCGCCGCGGGCAGGGTGAAGACGGACGCCAGCGTCAGGGCGCGAAAACCGCGCCCCCATCGCTTTTGTCCCGTCCCCTGCTGCCGCACGGCCTTCATCCCATCCCCCTTAAAGCTGCACTGTCAGATCGACGAACAGGCGCGTATTCCGTCCCTCCGCCCCCGGAATGGGTAGTGACCGCAGGGTCCGCGCCAGCTCCAGCGACAGGTTGGCCTTGGTGAACAGGCCCACCCGCACCCCGCCACCCGCCGACAACAGGTGCGTATTGGCGGCCACACTGTCCCAGACCCGGCCCCCATCGACAAAGCCGTACAGCGTGAACCCGTCCACCCGCTCAATCCCCGGATTGAACGACCGGCGCAGTTCCAGGCCAGCCCCCACGCCGTTCGGCCCCGACAGGTCCCCGCCATTATAGCCGCGCCCGAACCGGCTGCCGCCCAGCGCGAATTCTTCGCCGGCCAGCAGCGTGTCGGGTGTATACTGCCCTGCCAACGTCAGGGTCGCGCCGATATCGGCGAACAGGCGGCGACCATAGGCGACCTCGCCCGTAAACTTCGAATACCAGGGGTTGGGGGCCAGGCGCGAGGCATCGCGGTCCCCCCGCCCCGTGGCCCCCGCCACGTCCAGCCCCTGCGTCACGCCGGCCTGCGCGAACAGGTCACCACCCGCGAACCGCAACTGGCTGTAACTGATGCGCGCATCCACGCTGCGCCATTGGTCACGGCTGAAGGGCAGGGCCAACAGCTCCACCGTCGCCTTCTGCGCGTTCCACCCCGCCTCAATGGTCAGGTTGCGCGCGCGTGACCGGATCACGGGCAGCGACAGGCGCTGGCCCATGCCATAGCCTTCGGTCGCCACGGCAAACGGCTTCAGCGCCGCGCCGGGTCGGCCGCGGCTGTAATTGGCGCTGGTGGTCAGGCTCAGGCCCGTCCCTTCCAGCGGCTGCACCCAGCGGCCATTGGCCGATCTTTGTTCCTTGACCTGCGGTGTGGCCGACAGGGTCAGGCCCAGCTGTTCGCCAAACCCGAACGGCGAATTGGCCGCCAGATCGACAAAGGCCGACCAGGGGCCGGCAAATTCCGACCCCCGATTGCCGATGCCGGCCACCATGGCATAGGGCGTTTCGCTGTACCCGACCAGCAGCTCCGCCGCCCCGAAACTGTCGCCGGGCCGCACCAGCCCCGTGACATTCACCCCCGGCAGGTCATCGACCAGCAACAGGCCGCGTTCGATCAGGTCCACCCGCGCCGGCCGCGCCGCCACGGCACCGGCCAGCCGTGCCTCCACCCGCTTGCGCTCCTGTGCCCCCCCGCCCTCGACGCGCACCCGCTCCAGATGCCCTTCGATCACCCGGATGCTGATAATCTGGTCCTTAATCTCCTGCGCCGGCACGAACACGCGCGTCAGACCGAAACCCAGCGCCAGATAGCGGGCCTGCATGCGGTCGGCCAATGCTGTGATATCGGCCAGGGTCACGGGCTTGGCGATGGTGGCCTGAATATCCTCGGCAAATTCCACCTGCGGGTCAAAGACCGACGCCCCCTCCACCGCCACGCGGATCAGGGTGAAACGCAGGTCGCCGGCCCCGGCGGCGGGGGTTCCCTTGCGCTGGGCCGGGATGGAGAATTGCAGCTGGGCCTTAGGGGCCTTGCGCATCTCTTCCAACGGTGCCGGAACCGTGGGCCGCCCCGGCTCCACAGCGCCCGGCAGGCGTGCGGGCGGGGCCGACTGCGCATGTGCAGCGGCAGGCGCCATCACGGCAACCATTCCCACAATTGCCAACCGACGACGCATATGTCCCCAACGCTTTGATGCTTCGGTTAAGTTTTAAGCTGAAGGGGGCAGGTCGTGCCAGCCGTTTATTCATTAACATCGCGGTCGCTTGGGCTTTAGCCATAGCGACCGCGAAAGAAAAAACACGACTGTCCGCTGGACTATACACACGCTTTGGTGGTTACTCGCCTGCTGCGTGCTGGTATTGCTTCGCTTACCGCAGCAATTCCCCATCCGGTGTGATCACCTGCCCTTCGCGTGCCACCAGGGCACCGGGATGGCGGGCGCGGGCCTGGGCCGCGATCTCGTCCAGAAGATCGTCGGTGCGTTCCGGGCAATGGTGGAAAATCACCGGATGGCGCACCCCGGCATGGTCGGCCAGACGCAGCGCCTCTTCCCAGGTGGAATGGCCCCACCCGACATGATCGGCATATTCGGCGTCGCTGTAGCTGGCGTCATAGATCATGACGTCGGCCCCGCGTACCAGATCGGCGATGGTCTCGTCCCGTCCCTCTGCCGGATGTTCGGTATCGGTGATCAGGCAGATGGACCTTCCCTGATAATCGACCCGGTATCCCGTGGCCCCGTTGGGATGGTTCAAGGGGCAGGTGCGCACAATCAGGCCGGGCCGTGGTTCCAGAACCTGGCCGCCCGTGAATTTCCGGTAATCCATGCAGCGTTCCAGCCCGCGCAGCGGGACGGGGAAAAGCGGGGCGGCCATCAGACTGCCCAGAACCTGTCCCAGGGTCAAATCGGGACCCAGATGCCCTTCCCACAGGCTGATGCGGCTGCGCCTGTCATGAAAGGGGGCGAAGAAGGGAAATCCCACGACATGGTCGATATGGGTATGGGTGAAGAACAGGTCTGCCGTGACCGGTCCCCCCTCCTTCTCCAGCGCATCCCCCAACAGCCGGATACCCGTGCCCGCATCAAAAATCAGCAGATGCGGACCACAACGCATTTCCAGGCAGGTGGTATTGCCGCCATAACGCAGCGTCTCGGCTCCCGTGGTCGCGATACTGCCGCGCACCCCCCAGAACCGCACAAAGATACTGTCGTCGCTCATGTCCTGGTGATCCGCCGCCCTCTTGCCGACCCGCACTTTCAGCCAAGGATTGGAAAAGGGCAACAGCCCACCGCCAGGATGACGCAGGAAAAGCAGCAACCCCGGGCTTGCGGTCACACCCGCTGAAAACGTAAATGAATATTCAATGTTCCACGGGCATGCTGCGCCCGACCACAAACCGTGCAGGATACCGGAATTGGATGAGATCAACGTCGCTCCCGGCAAGTTGCTGATCAAGGAGGGGGACTGGTCCGGCGATGCCTTTCTGATCACGGCGGGCCGGGTCGAGGTCTTCCGCGCGATGAACGGCGTGAAAAACCGGCTGGCCACGCTGGGGCCGGGCGAAATCGCGGGCGAGATGGGGCTGATCGACAATGCCCCGCGCTCGGCCTGCATCGCGACGATGGAGCCGACGCGCCTGATCGTCATTTCCCGCGACGTGTTCGTGAAGCAGCTGCGGTCCGCCCCGCCGCTGGTGCGGTTCGTGCTGCATTCGCTGGTCCGCACCCTGCGCGCCCTGAATGGCATCCCCACCGACAATGGCGATCCGATCTTCACCGACGATCCCATCGTCTCGGAACGCACCCACAAACTGCTGCGCCGCGATACGTTCGCGCCCGGCCGCACCATCTTCCGGCGCGGGGAAGAGGCGCATTGCGCCTATCTGATCCAGTCGGGTCTGGTCGAGATCACCCGCGAAACGCCGGAGGGGGCAGCCGTTGTCCTGGGCCATGCCGGCGTCGGTTCCGTTTTCGGCGAGATGGCCCTGCTGCGCGACGCCAACCGCGCCGCCACCGTCACCGCTGTGGAACTGACGGTGTGCGAGGTGATTAGCCGGCAGCGGTTCGAGGAATTGTTACGGGCGGCGCCTACGCTGATTCGTCAGTTGATCAATTCTTATGTTGGACGTATTGAGCGCGGGCTGTGATTTTGCCCGCACTCCTTGCGTGAATGGGCGGGGTAAATCTCACACGGACGTATTCTTTCTGCTTACCCATTGCCGTCGCACCGGAAAGGTGTAGCATTAGGCCGAACAAAACGGATTGAATGATGCTGCCGGCCTTGGATCTGGCCTCCATATTTATCGCGAATGCGGTCGTCACGGGCGTGGCGGCGCTGGTTTTGCGCTTCATTCGCCACTACCACCCCGACCTCACGGGCACCGGCCATTGGGCACTTGGCCAGGCTTGTTATGCCTTTGGCTTTGTTCTGCTCTATCTTTCAATGATGGACCCGTTCCAGCGATCATCTCTTCCTGGCTTCTTCTTCACCATTGCCGGGACTTTGCTGACGACCCTGGGCTTTCACCGCTTCCTGGGCCTGCCGGGCAGGGTCTGGCCCTATGCGCTTGGCTTTTTCCTGTTGGTGGTCGGCTTCTGCATGCTGGTGTCGCTGGTCCTGGAGCAACCCGGCTACATCATGGCCACCACCGTGACGACGCAAACCACGGTCAGTGTCGTCAATGTGATCCTTCTGCGCCGGTACAGCCGGGGTGCCATGCGGCCAGCAGCCGTCACGCTGGCGGGGCTGCACGCCATCTGGGCGCTAATCGGGGCGGCGCGGACCCTGTTCATCATCGTCACGGGCTTCGATACAGAAGCGGCCATTTCAATGATGCCCCCCTCCATGCTGGGCGGCACCTTCCTGCTGACCTGTCACGCGCTGGGTCTGGTCTGGATGATCGTCGGCCGCATGCAGGAACATCTAGTGCATCAGGCCGCGACCGATCCGCTGACCGGCGCGTTGAACCGCCGGGCGCTGCAGGCGCGGCTGGAACAGGAACGGACCCGCGTGCTGCGCGATGGCGGCGGCTTCGCCCTGGCCACCTTCGACCTGGATCATTTCAAGCAACTGAACGACACGCACGGCCATGTCGTGGGTGACGCCACTCTGGTGGGCGTGGTGAGTGCGGCGGGCGGCCTGCTGCGTCCGGTCGACGCTGTGGCCCGCCTGGGGGGTGAGGAATTCTGTTTGCTGCTACCCGACGTGACCGGTGACGGCGCTATTGCCATGGCGGAGCGTTTGCGCTCCTCGCTGGAGGGGCTGGAAATCGCCAGCACGACGGGCCCTGTGGCCGTGGCGGCCAGTTTCGGCGTCGCCTGGTACGGCACGCACGGGCATGATTGGCCGACCCTGCTGAAGGCCGCCGACAGCGCGCTCTACCGTGCCAAGCGCAATGGCCGCAACCGCGTGGAAGTCGCGAACCCTGTCATCGGGCCGGACCTGCGCAGTGCCTGATCGCCTGTCACAGACCCAATGACCCTGCCGCCAGGGTCGCCACGGCCGTCAGGGTGATGGCGAAATCGGCCACGCCGTCGCCATTCACATCGCCCAGCACCTGCAAATCGGCACCTACCGTCTGGATGCGCAATTGCCCCGCCACATTGCTGAAGGCAGCGGCCCCGATGAAGGTGAAGGCGTCGTCGCCGGCGGTCGCCGTATTGGCGTCAATGCCGGTCAGATCAATCCGGTCGCCCTGGGCCGCCACGAAATCACTGATGGTGACCGGCAAGGCCACGGGGCTGTCGGCAATGGCGGCCAGCACAAAGCTGTCGCCGCCCAACCCGCCTGTCAGCGTGTCCGCCCCACCACCGCCGGTCAAGGTATCGGCCCCATCTCCACCGGTAATGACATTCGCCAGGGCATTGCCGGTGCCGGTAAAGGTGCCGGTGCCCGTATAGGTCAGGTTCTCGACATTGGCCATCAATGTCAGGCTGGCTAAGTCGGTTCGAACCGTATCCGTACCCTCCCCCGCCAGTTCCACGACCACATCGGTGGCGACATCGACGACATAGACATCATCGCCCAGACCGCCGTTCAGACTGTCGGTTCCGGCCCCGCCATCCAGAAGGTCGGCACCCGCCCCGCCCGTGATGGTGTTGTTGTCGGCATTGCCCGTGCCCGTGAAGTTACCGCCTCCGGTATAGACCAGGATCTCGGTATTGGCGGCCATGGTCACGCTGGCTGCGGTGGCGCGGATGGTGTCCGTACCCTCACCCGCCACCTCCACCACCACGTCCAGAGCAGCGTCGACGACATAGCTATCGTCGCCGATCCCACCGATCAGGCGGTCATCACCGGCACTACCATCCAGACTGTCATTGCCGTCCCCGCCCGTCAGGGTATCGTTGGCGGCGGCACCGATGATGACATTGTCTGCTGTATTGCCGACACCGATAAAGGCTGCGGTCCCCGTATAGGCCAGATTCTCCACTTCAGCATCCAGCGTATAGGTGCTCAGCGCCGTGCGGACAGTGTCTGTTCCTTCCCCGGCCAACTCCGTAATGACGTCGCTGCCGGCATTCACGATATAGACGTCATTGCCGGCCCCGCCGGCAAGTTCATCAATCCCCGCCCCGCCATCCAGCGTGTCGTCGCCGACCCCGCCGGACAGCGTATCAGCACCCGCCCCACCCGTGATGGAATTGGCCGCTGCATTGCCTGTACCTGCGAAATCGCCGATGCCGATATAGGCCAGATGTTCCAGATCGACCGCCAGCGTATAGGTGGCCAACCGGCTATTGACGGTGTCAGTACCCTCTCCAGCCTGTTCGACGATCAGATCGCCTGCATCATCAACGACATAGGTGTCGTTGCCGGTGCCGCCGGTCATGCTGTCGGCCCCTGACCCGCCATCCAGCGTGTCATTGCCGGCCAACCCGGTCAGCGTGTCATCGCCGCCACCACCCTGGATGCTGTTGTCGGCGGCATTACCGGTGCCGTTGAAGGCAGGGGCACCAGTGTATTTCAAATTCTCGAAATCGGTCAGCAGCGTATAGGTGGCAAGGTCGGTGCGGACCGTGTCCGTACCCTCACCGGCGGCCTCATTGATCACATCGGCGATGCTGTCGATGACATAGGTGTCGTTACCCTCGCCCCCGGTCAGCGTGTCGGCACCGGCCCCGCCATCCAGCACGTCATTGCCATCGCCGCCCGTGATGGAATTATCTAGGCTGTTGCCCGTACCGTTGAAGTTGCTGGTTCCCTGATAGAGCAGGTGGTTCTGCGTGGCTGTCAGGGTGAAGGACGACGCGGTCGTATTGACCGTTACCTTCCCCGTACTATCCACCGTTTCAAAGGAATAGCCGAAGTCGGACGTGTCCAGGATGCCGTTGAAACCCTGGATGCGGAAGATCAAGTCATCGGCCCCCAGGTTGCTGCTGCGTGTAGGACCCGCCACAACCAGATAGACCTCGCCCAGAAAGCTGAACAGACCGGCCTTGTTGGTGTCGTACAGCGGCTGTCCTCGCGCGAACAGGAAGTTCATGGCGGCATAAAAGGAAATGCCGGTAGCGCGCAGAACCCCGCCCGACGCCACGGAATTCACGGCAAAAGGCAGTTCGACACTGTCCGCCAGCGACACGCCGTCACCGCCGAAATCAATGCCGATCAGCGTATCCATGCTGTTGAATACAAGGGCCGTCTGTAGGCGGGTTTCCACCACGCGAGAGAACACGAAACGGTCTGCTCCCGATCCGGCGATCAGCCTGTCCAGCCCCAGTCCGCCGACCAGAACGTCATCGCCGGCTGTTGCGATCAGCGTATCATTGCCCAGCCCACCCACCAGACTGTCATTGCCATACCCGCCGATCAGGCTGTCATCCCCCGACCCACCGATCAGGGTATCATTGCCCAGCGCGCCATCGATGGTGTCGTTTCCGTCACCGCCATCGATGTAATTATGGAACCGGTCCTTGATATCTCCGCGCAGCCGTTCGGCGGTGCTGTTATCAAAGGTCTGAATCTGCACCGGCCCCTGGATGGTTTCCGGCTGCAAGGTGAACAGGCGGGGGGCGTTGCCGGTGCCTTCATTGTCAAAGGCGGTGATGGTGCCTGCGACCTTGTCCACCGCATAGATGATGACGCTGTGCGGCTCCACAATGGTGCCGTTGTTCCAAACAAAATGCAGGATCTCGCCCACCTGCAAATTCCGGTACATGATCTTCAGATCCTTGACCGCCACGGTGCGGTAGTCGGCCCAGCTGTCCAGCCGGTCATCCACCATCACGACCGTGTCTTCGGACCCGTTCGTCACCCGCTCACCGCCAAAAATCATGCCGGCATCGTTCAGGACGGTGCGGAACAGCTCCATCTCATCCTCCACCGGCTCTCCGGCGGCGATGGCGGCATCCAGAACGGTCTTCAGGCTGGGCATGGGGGGACTCCGGGCGGCAAAAATTTCCCAGGACACAAGGGATTCCCGGTGTCCTGGTCCGCTAACTGCAATTCATAGGCCAAGCAGCAGCCTACCGCTGAAGGCCGGCGCGCACCTCACGTACCCCGCACCACCAGCCGCGCGGCGAGGCTGACCGATGCCACTTCCTCGCCATTGATCAGGGACAGGATGCGCTGCGCCAGCAGCTCGCCACCGGCCTGCCAATCCTGATGGACAGACGACAAGGGCGGTGTCAGGCAGGCACCCAGCGGCGTATCATCGTAACCGATCACGGAAATGCGTTCCGGCACGGCAATGCCGCGTTCCTGCAGCGCCTGCAACGCCCCAATGGCCAGAAGGTCGCTGGCAGCCAGCAGACAGTCGAATGCGGCACCGCCATCATCGATCCATTGGGCAATCGCCGCCGACCCGGCCGCGATGCTGAAGGGGCAGGAAATGCCGCCCACCAGCTGCCCGCCCCCGGCGATCATGGCGTCGCGGAACCCGTCATGGCGCTGCTCGATCTCGGCGTGGCTGGTGTCGCCGATGAACAGGCCGCGCCGGCGTCCCATGGACAGGAACCGCTCAGCGGCCAGGGCCCCACCCTGGCGGTTGTCGGACCCGACCGTCACATAATCATGCTCCGGCGCTTCGGCGCCCCAGACGACCAGCGGCACATCGCTGTCGGCCAGTTGTGCCGCCGCCTCATCGTGGCTGCCCTGGCCCAGCAGGATTATGCCGTCAGCCGTCTGTACCGCCGGTGTATGAACCCCGTCACGGGTGGTCAACACGACGGCATAGCCGATGCTGGTCAGTTCCTGACAAATACCGCCCATCAGCGCCATCGGGAACGGGTCGGACAGGGGCCGGTCGGGGCTGGGCTTCATCTCCACCACGACGGCGACCGTATTGGATCGTTGCAGGCGCAGGCTGCGCGCCGAGAGGTTCAGCTTGTAGCCATGCTGCTTGGCCAGCGCCTGGATCTTGGCCCGCGTGTCGGGCTTCACGGTCGGGCTGTCACGCAGGGCGCGCGATACCGTGATCTTCGATACCTGCGCCAGTTCCGCCAGGTCGGCCATGGTCAAGCGGCCGGCGGGCGCGGCCTTGGCTTCAATCTCGGGTCCGCGGGCGGCTGCGGGCTTGATCATCGGGCTTTCGGCGGGTCACGGGCGGGAAGCGCGACATTGGCACGGGAAGCGATTTTTTCCAAGGGTTTGGCAAGACCCAATCGCATAGGGCCAGCCCCCATTCTCATACGTAGTCAGAAAAATGATATCGATATCTTGACATCGATAACATTGATGTTAGCTTAGGCATCAACCACCGCATCATGGCGGCGGATCAAGCGTATCTTGGGGAGGTTTGCCGTGGCGGAGAGAGCATCTCACGTCCGCGCAGGAGATGTGCGTGCCGATGCCGGGGATGGCTGGACCATCCGTGTTGCGGGTTTCGATCCGGCAACTGCGGCCCGTGACGAAAGCCTGTTTGCGCTGGCCAACGGTGCCCTGGGTGTGCGTGGCGGCATCGATGGCGTCGACAGTGCCAGCGACGGTGCCTTCCTGGCTGCCTTCTTCGAACAGGCACCGATCCATTATCATGAGAAATTCACCGGTTTTGCGCTTTCCACCGACACCCGCGTGCCCGTGGCCGATGCCAAGCATGTGCGGATCGTGCTGGACGGCGAAACCGTCACCCTGACCCCGGATGCCGGTCTGGTCCGTGAGCTGAACCTGTCCACGGGCCGGTTCCGCACGTCGATGCACCATACGGCCAAGGGTGGCACGGTGGAGATTACCACCGACCGTATGGTCAGCCTTGCCCGTCCCGGTCTGCTGGCCCTGCACGTCACCGTCCGCTCGCTGGATTATACCGGCCCCGTCACCCTGCTGTCCGACCTGCGCTGGGGCCGCCGGGCGGAGGGGCAGGGCGATGATCCGCGCATCGGCGTCTCGCTGGGGGCTGGCGGGGTGGACAGTTTCCCGATGGAGGCTGACGGCATCCCCACCGCCCTGCGCCAGACGGCCCGCCTGTCGCGCCGCACCTGCCTGCTGCGTCAGGATCACGTGCCCGGTCAAGGCCTGTCCGCCGACCAGCCTTTCCTGACGCTGGACAGCATCAGTCAGCCCTTCCATGCCGACCTGACGCCCGGCGCTGAAGCCGAGCTGGTGAAGTTCGCCGCTTATGCCTGGGCCGATAGTGACGGCGACATCGCCACCCTTTTCGCCGATGCCGGTACCACCCTAGCGGCAGCCCAGACCGCCGGGTGGGACGCATTGGCAAAGGAACAGGCCGATGATCTCGCCCGCTTCTGGGCCGATGCCGATGTGGTGATCGATGGCGATGCGGGCCTGCAGCAGGCCATCCGCTTCAACCTGTTCCACCTGTACCAATCGACGGGCCGCGGCGGTGCCACCTCCATCGCGGCCAAGGGCCTGACGGGGGAAGGGTACGAGGGTCATTATTTCTGGGACACGGAAACCTTCATCCTGCCCGTGCTGGCCTTCACGGCCCCGCAACTGGCGCGGCGGATGCTGGAATACCGGATCGGCCGGCTGGACCGCGCCCGCGCCCATGCGCGCGGCATGGGGCATAGCGCGGGGGCCCTGTTCCCCTGGCGCACCATCGCCGGCGATGAATGTTCGGCCCATTACCCCAGCGGGTCGGCGCAGTATCACATCAATGCCGACATCGCCTTTGCCGCGCGCCTCTATGAGGAAGCGACCGGCGACAGCGCCTTCCTTTACGCCCATGCCGCCGAAATGCTGTTCGAAACGGCCCGCATCTGGCCGCAGGTCGGGCATTTCAACGCCCGCAAGGGCGGGGCCTTCACCATTCATGAGGTGACGGGGCCGGACGAATACACCGCGCTGGTGAACAATAACTTCTACACCAACGCCATGGCCGCCGCCCATCTGGCCCATGCCGCCGATCTCTATCGCCGCATGGGCAGCGATGCGCCCGACCATCTCTCGACCCTGGCCACCCGCATCGGCCTGACAGCGGATGAGGTGGCGTTCTGGCAACGGGCGGCGGATAGCATGTACCTGCCCACCGATCCCGACCTGGGCGTCAGCCCGCAGGATGATGATTTCCTGTCCAAGCCTGTCTGGCCCTTCGCCGATACGCCCGCCGACAAATATCCGCTGCTGCTGCACTATCACCCGCTGGCCATCTATCGCCATCAGGTCTGCAAGCAGGCCGACGTGGTCTTGGCCATGCTGTTGGCCGGCGACCGTTTCAGCCCCGCCTTGAAGCGCCGCAATTTCGATTATTACGAGGCCGTAACGGTGCATGACAGCACCCTGTCGCCCAGCAGCTACGGCATCCTGGCCGCAGAGCTGGGGGACAGTGAAAAGGCCATTCGTTACTTTACCGAAACGGCCCGCATCGATCTGGACGACCTGCATGGTAATGCCAGCCATGGCGTGCATATGGCGGCCATGGCCGGGTCCTGGTTGGGCATCGCCTGGGGCTTCGGCGGCTTGCGCTGGCAGGGCGGCATCGCCCGCTTTGCCCCTCTCCTGCCCCCCGGCTGGACCCGTTACGGCTTCGGCATCAATTGGCAGGGTCGCCGCCTGCGGGTGGAGGTTGATCAGGTCGGTACCACCTATCGCCTGTTGTCGGGCGATGCTCTGACCATCCATCACCATGGCGCGCCCGTCACCCTGACGCCGGGTCAGGATACAGCCATCGCCCACAGCCCCTTCCCCGCCCCGGTCAAGGCCATCATCTTCGACCTGGACGGCGTCCTGACCGACACGGCGGAGGGCCATTATCAGGCCTGGCAGCGTCTGGCGGATGAGCTGGGCGTGCCCTTCGACCGCGAAAAGAACGAGGCGCTGAAGGGCATTGACCGTATGGGCAGCCTGGAACGCATTCTGGCCGGCTCTGCCGTCACCCTGACGGATGCCGAGAAGCTGGAAGCAGCCACCCGCAAGAACGGCTATTACCAGGACCTGATCGCACGGTTCAGCCCAGATGATCTGTTCGACGGCGTGCGCGACCTGCTGCTGGCTGCCAAGGCAGCGGGGCTGAAGCTGGGCGTGGCCTCGGCCAGCCGCAACGCCCCCACCCTGTTGACGCGCCTGGGCATCATCGACCTGTTCGACCATGTCGCCGATGCCGGTGCCATCCCCAATCCGAAGCCAGCACCCGACATTTTTCTGTCGGTCGCCCAGGCCCTGGATGTCCCCCCGCCCGCGTGCCTGGGTGTGGAGGACAGCATGGCCGGGATCACCGCGATCAAAGCCGCCGGCATGCCGGCGCTGGGTATCGGTGATCCCGCCATCTTGACCGAAGCCGATGAGGTCATCGGCCATATCCGCGAATTCCGGCTGGACCGTTTCGTCCGCCCGGCATGACAATCCGGGCGCCATCCCGAGAGGGGGGATGCGTCGCCCGGACGAAAACCAAACACAGCCCATCAATCAAGAAGCATCCGGGTGATGCTCATACGGGAGGTCCCTATGACTAAGTTTGACAAGAAGCTGCTGACGGGTGCTGCCTTCGCGGCCCTGCTGCTGCCCGCCATCGGCGCTGCCCAGGCGCAGGAAGCCGCCCAGGGTGGCCTGCTGGAAGAAATCATCGTCACCGGCGTGGCGCGTTCCGACGGTATCAAGAAGCTGGATGCCAGCTTCTCCATCACCACCGCTGATGCCGAAGCCATCGCGGAACAGCAGCCGGCCAGCACCGCCGACCTCCTGAAGATCGTCCCCGGCGTCTGGGTTGAAAGCTCGTCTGGCACCACCGGTGCCAATATCGACGTGCGCGGCTTCCCCGGCGGCGGCGATGCGCCCTTCATCACGGTGCAGCTGGACGGATCGCCCATCTTCCCGCCGCCCACCCTTTCCTTCCTGGAAAACAGCTCGCTGTTCCGCCTGGACGACACGGTAGAGCGGGTGGAGGTGCTGCGCGGCGGTCCCTCGCCCATCTTCTCCAACGGTCAGCCGGGTGCGACCATCAATTTCATCCAGCGCAAGGGTAAGGAAGATCCCGAGGGCAGCCTGAAACTGACCGTAGGGGATGAGGGCCTGTACCGTTTCGACACCTATTATCAGGGTGCGCTGGACAAGGATCTGCTGTTCTCGGTCGGCGGCTTCTACCGCACGTCGGACGGCATCCGTGACACCGAATTCCCCGCCGACCGCGGCGGTCAGATCAGCGGCAATATCACCAAGGTCCTGGAAAACGGCGAGGTCACCTTCTACGGTCGTTACACCAACGACAAGAACGCCTTCTACACCGCCATCCCGCTGCTCTCCTCCAACAATGGCAAGACCATCAAGGAGTTTCCGGGCTTTGATGCCGGCACTGGCACCTTCCTGGGCAATGAGCTGCGCAATGTCGTGCTGGAGGTCAGCCCCGGTGCCACGCCCGGCACCATCCGCCGCGATTTCGCCGATGGCCGTGGTGCCAATGTCGCCTTGGTCGGCAACACGATCGACCTGACCTTCGGGGATTGGACGGTCAGCAACAAGATGAACTACATGAAGGGTCAGGCCGACACGCGTGGCCTGTTCACAGGTGCGAACCCGCAGACCCTGGGCAGCTTCATCAGCGGCCAGATCAGCTCGGCCAACAGCAATGCCGCCGTGGTTGCCGCCGCCGGCAGCACCGCCACGGCCGGTTCCGCCAGCTTCGCCAATGGCGGGGCCGCCATCACCGATATGAATATGCAGGTGATCACGGCGGGCCTCTGGTCGGTGGACAAGGACCTGGAAAGCTTCACCGACGATATCCGCTTCAGCCGGGAAGTGTTCGACGGCAACACCATCACCATCGGTGCCTATTTCGCGGATTATTCGTCCAAGGATCTCTGGTATCTGGGCAATAACGTCCTGATGACGGCCACGCCGAATGCACGGCTGATCAATCTGACACTGAACAACGGTGCCAAGGTTACCCGCAACGGCTTCGTCGGCACCTCCTTCTATGATGTGAATGCCAGCTATAATGGCCGCAACATCGCCGCCTTCATTGCCGATGAATGGGCGCTGACCGATGATTTGCGCGTCGATATCGGCGGCCGCGTCGAACAGCAGAAGGTGGATGCCACGCTGGAAAACGTGTCCAACGTCGATCTGGACGGCAATCCGCTGACGCTGTCCAACAACTCTACCTCCGTCCTGAACGGTTCCTTCCGCACCATGGACTATTCCAACACGGAAACATCCTGGACGGCGGGCGTGAACTATTACCTGACGGGCGATCTGTCGGTGTTCGGTCGCCTGAACAGCGGCTTCAAGTTCCCGCAGTTCGACAATCTGCGTGACGGCCAGGACCAGACGCAGAAGATCGATCAGCAGGAAATCGGTCTGAAGACCCGCACCCGCGACTATGCCGCCTACGTCACCTTCTTCCATAACAAGTTCAAGGGCCTGCCCTTCGGACAGTTCGTCGTTAATCCCGATGGCAGCCAGAGCCAGATCACCCGCATCGGCGGCTCCAAGGCTTACGGTATCGAGTTTGAGCTGATGGCCAGCCCGATCGAGAACCTGGAACTGGCCCTGCGCGGCAATTACCAGAAGGGCGAGTTTGAGGATTTCGGTGCCAACAGCGGCAATCAGGTCCACCGCCAGCCGAAATTCCAGTTCACCTTCTCGCCCTCCTATGATGTGCCGATGGATTGGGGCAAGCTGCGCTTCTTCGCCAGCTACAACTACACCGGCGCGCGTTGGGCCGATGTGGAGAATGCCCAGCGCCTGCCCAGCTTCAACACCATCGATGCCGGCATCTCCGCCGATATCGGTGATGACGTGACGGTCATGCTGTCGGGCACCAACCTGACGGACGAATTGGGCCTGACCGAGGGCAATGCCCGCATCATCGGCAACGCCAACCAGGGCGGCGTCTTCATGGGCCGCCCGATCTTCGGGCGTAACGTGAAGATGTCGGTGGCGACCAAGTTCTAAGGTCGTAGGGTGTATCCCCGCCTACGCGGGGATACACCCTCAACAGCGTCATCCCGGCGAAAGCCGGGCCCCAGGGGCCAGGTGCCCAACCTATCGGCAACTTCGATCCACACTGCCTCACGGTTTTATCTTCTACCCCTGGGTCCCGGCTTCCGCCGGGATGACGAAAATAGCGATTTCGGAGTCCGCCCCATGCCCCGCCTGACCCGCCTCGGCAAGGCCCTGCCGCTGCTGGCCCTGCTTCTGGCGGGCCCCGCAAAGGGCGATGATGCGCTGCGTTTCGACCTGACGGTCGGGCAGCACCAGAACCTGTTCCTGCGTGACGGTTCCGTCTCCACCCATCTAGTGGCTGGTGCTGGCCGGATCGTCGTGACCTTCCCCGCCGGCAATGCCGGCATCGGCCTGTGGAGCGATGCCAAGGCGTCGATCACCGCCGGCCCCCTGTCCCCCATCACCATCCCCGACGCTAAGGGTCGCCCCCTGCACGGCGTCGAAACAACGGTGACGGTCGTGGCATCCCAGCTGACAATCCGCCATGCAATCCTGTCCAGCATCCGGGTTCTACGCGACTTTCAGCATTCGTCCGCGCACCAGCCCCTGGTCGACACCAAGCCCACCCTTGATGGCACTGCTGTCCGCTGGCAGCGCGACCGACTGGACGGTGCCGCCGGCTTCCTTTTGACCCTGTCCCCGCTGAACGGCTCCGCCACGACCAACCCGGACGGCACCGTCACGCTCTCTACCCCCGACACCGCCCTGCGCCTGAAACTGACGGCGGCCAGCGGCGAAACACCCCTGACCCCCATCGCACTCTCCGACCTGCTGACCGACCGCGCCGCGCCGGACCAGAAGGCCCGGCAGGTGCTGGATTTCCTCAGCTACCGGGAAAAGCTTATGGCCGGGTCCTGGGCCTATAACACCTATTTCGGGCGCGACACGCTGATGTCGCTGCGCCTGCTGATGCCGGTCCTGCAACCCGCCGCCATTGAGGCCGGGCTGGGTGCGGTCCTGGAACGGCTCAGCCCGACCGGCGATGTCGCGCATGAGGAGGATGTGGGCGAATTCGCCGTCCTGCGCCACCGCCTGGAACAGGGCAGCAACAGCGCCGATCCCATCTTTGACTACAAGATGGTCGATGACGACCTGATGCTGGCCCCCATCCTGGCTGATTATCTGGAACGCATCCCCGCCCGCGAGGCCCAGCTTTTCCTGGCGCGGCGCACGCCGTCGGGTGAGGCCTATGGCGCGCTGCTGGCCCGTAACATCTCTTTTGTCCTGACCCGCGCGCAAGCCTTCGCCGCCAATCCCGTCGCCAGCAACCTGATCCCCCTGCCGGCGGGACAGAAGGTGGGCGACTGGCGCGACAGCCAGGAAGGACTGGCCGGTGGCCGCTATTCCTACTCCGTCAATGCCGTGCTGGCCCCCGCCGCCCTTACCGCCATCACCCGCCTGCATAAATCCGGCCTGCTCTATCCCTACAGCCGTGACCTGTCACTTGCCGAACCCGTGGCAAGGGTCTGGACCGACAAGGCCCCCGCCCTGTTCGCGGCCACCATCCCGGCAGCCGAAGCTCAGGCGGCAATCACCCGCTTCGCCGCCGAACTGGGCATTCCCAGCGCCCCCCTGCCGCAAGGCCCACTGCATTTCGATGCGCTGGCCCTGGATGATAACGGCCACCCCCTGCCAATCATGCATTCCGACACGGGCTTTGCCCTGCTGTTCCTGAACCCGGATGCCGCCACACTGGACCGCGCCGTCACGCCGCTGCTGCACCGCCTGCCCGCCGGTCTGATGACCGATGCCGGTATGGTGGTCGCCAACGCCGCCTGGGCACCCGCCCCCATCCGCGCCGAATTCGGCCCCGGCTACTATCACGGGGCCGTCATCTGGTCCTGGCAGCAGGCCTTGATGGCCGCCGGCCTGGAGCAGCAACTGGCCCGCACCGACCTGCCCGCCGCCACCCGCACCCGCCTGCAATCGGCGCAGCGCGCGCTGTGGCAGGCGATCCGTGCCGTCCCGACCGATCAGCGCACATCCGAACTCTGGTCCTGGGCCTGGCAGGAGGGCCGCTTCACCTACCGCCCCTTCGGCCAGGGTGGTGGGGATCAAACGGAATCCAACGCCGCGCAATTGTGGAGCACGGTCTATCTGGCCGTCAAACCACCGGCCCTTTGACAAACAGCGCCAAACCAACAAAAACGGAACAGGGAAGGATATGCGGCATGCGTAACGGACGGGCGGTACTGGCGGTGGCTTTGACCTATGTGGTCTTTGCCATGCTGCTGAATTCAGTGGGCACGGTCATCCTGCAATCGATCCAGAGCTTTGGCGTGACCAAGCTGGAGGCGGGGCGGCTGGAGGCCTACAAGGACCTGCCCATCGCCATCACCAGCTTCATCGTCGCCAGCTTCCTGCCCCGCATCGGCTATCGCCGTGCCATGATCGCCGCCCTGGTGCTGGAAGGGCTGGCGGCGGCCCTGATGCCGTTCCTGTCGGCCTTCTGGGCCATGAAGCTGATGTTCTTCTGCATCGGTGTCGGCTTCGCGCATGTGAAGGTGGCGGCCTATTCCTCCATCGGCCTGCTGACGCGCGACAAACAAGGTCATGCCAGCCTGACCAACACGATTGAGGGCGTGTTCATGCTGGGCGTGCTGGGCAGCTACTGGCTGTTCAGCCTGTTCGTGAATCACGAAAACCCCGCCGATCCCTCCTGGCTCAACGTCTATTGGGTCCTGTCCGCCATCGCCTTTGCCACTGCCGCCCTCTGGTCCGTGACGCCGCTGGATGAGAGAGAGGCTCAGGCCCCCGATGCCAAGCCCGGCATCCGACAGATGGCGCACCTCGCCGTCACCCCCATCGCGGTGGTGTTCCTGGCCTCGGCCTTCCTCTATGTCCTGATCGAACAGGCCATCGGCACCTGGCTGCCCACCTTCAACGCGGAGGTGCTGCACCTGCCCGCCGCCATGTCGATCCAGGCCACCAGCATTTTTGCCGCGGGCATCGCGCTGGGCCGGCTGGGGGCCGGCGTGGCCCTGGCCCGTATCGGCTGGTTCCCGTTTCTGGCGGGTTGTCTGGTCGCCATGACGGCGCTGGTCCTGCTGACCCTGCCGCTGGCCGACGGGGTGCAGCCGATGGCAGAGGCCAACTGGTTGGCCGCTCCCATCGCCGCCTTCATGCTGCCCTTGATCGGCCTGTTCATGGCGCCGATCTACCCGGTGATCAATTCCGTCATCCTGTCGGCCCTGCCCAAGCATGAACATGCCGCCATGACCGGCCTGATCGTGGTGTTCTCCGCCCTTGGCGGCACCTTCGGCTCCTTCGTCACCGGCTTCCTGTTCGACCGGCTGGGCGGGCATACGGCGTTCTACATGGCGCTGGTGCCCATGGCCGCCATCGCGGTGACGCTGTTCCTGCTGGACCGGCGGACGCGGGCGGCGGGTTAAATCTTACGCCTGATCCTGGCGGGGCCGGCCGGCCCGGCGCGGGACGTAATAGGCTTCGAACATCACCTTATCCTGTTCCAGGGCGCGGCAGACGATCTGGACCGGGCGCGGCACCTGTGGTGACGCCTTATAGCTGTGCCAGGTGGAGAGCGCGATATCCAGGATATCCGCCGCCTCCTGGTTAGAAACCCGCATGCGCTCCTGCCACGCCGCCAGATCACGGCCTGACAGGCCACGCTGCTGGTCGGCCAGTTGCTTCAGGTGATAGCTGTCGATGGCCAGTTCCTCATCCCCGCACCATTCAACCGCCAGCCCGAAAGACCCGACCGCAGCAGTGGCAAAATCCTCGCGCGTGATAAGTCGCTGAAAATCCTCCCCCCCGTGGCGATCCAGCCGGCCAGATCGACATGATCCGACCCACCGTCCCGCCATTGCACTATGAGGGTGGCTTTTTCACCGACCGTAACGGCCTCGATCCGGGGAAGGGGGACAGCGGTCATCGTGAAACCTCTTAGACAACGGCAAGATTCAGGTCTTCAGGGACGGGTTGCATCGGTTCCATTCCGCGATCAGCACATCCTGATTATCAGCGGTCCAGGTCCGGATCTGCTTCCACACCGCCAGCGGCATGTCGCCGGCAAGGATGGATGGATTGCGGATCGTCACCAGCGCCCCATAATCGGGATGTTCGACATGGAAATGCGGCGGGTTATGGTCATTGCCCCGCACCCGCAGCACAGGGCTGCCCGGCAGGTTCAGTTCCGTACAATCCAGCCGCGCCATGCCGTCCCCTTTCATCGGGAAACATGATCCGAAATCCGGACAAGATCAATATCATCATCCGAATTTCGGATTAATTTACCCCTGCACCCCCGCAATCACCACCAGCAGCCCTGCCCCCTCGCCCGTCACCGACGCCACCTCATCAGGCCCGACCAGCAGCGCGTCCCAACGCCCCAACCCACGATAACCGCTATCCAGCGCCAGCAGCAACCGCACCGCCGACACCCCGCCCAGCGCCACCGGCCCCCGCACGCGTGCCACCGAATGGGTAAAGCGCCCCCGCCGCGTCATGACATTCAGGTCATGCACCGGCCCGCCGGTCACCACCGCCTGCACCGGCAACTCCCCGTCAAACGCAAACGGCGCACTGTCGGGCGTCAGCACATGGCCGTTCAGCGCCATCGACCCGCCCGACAGGATGGTCAGCGTCCGGTCGATGCCGGGAAAGGCGGAAAACGGGCCATCCCCATCCACCCGTGCGATGGAGATACGCCAGTCGAAATCCGACAGGCCAGCCCCTTCCGGGAAGACGGCCACCGTCGCCGTCTCGCCCCCGCCGTTCTTCCACGCTGTCCAGGCGCGATCCGCCGCGCGCAGCAACACCCCGCTCATCCCGCCCCTCCGGCACCGGTAAAGCGCGCCACCAGATCGAACCCTGCCCCCGGAAACACCTGCCGCACATGGGTGATAGGCTGATCCCCGCGCCAGGTGCGACGGTCCAACAGCAGGCAGGCCGTGCCCTCATCCACCCCCAACGCCCCGGCCAACCGCCCGGCGGGGGCGGCGGTGATGCGATGTTCGGCTTCCGTCCAGGGCACATGCGCCAGCAGCCAGGAACCCGGTGCCACTTTGTTGAAATCCGCCGTTGCTGCTTCCGGCACGGCTTTCAAACTGATCAACCGTTCCTCCACGGCAAAGGGCACGCCATCGGCCAGATGTCGGCAGGTGAGCGCCAGCACCTTGGCTCCGCGCGGTGGCCGCATCCGCTCTGGATCGACCGACCCTGCCGGTAACACGTCACGGGACAGCAATTCCAGGCGGTAAATCTGCCCCCGCCCCGTCACTTCCGCCTGGATATCGGGAATGGCCAGGGCCGCCATATGGATCTGCGGACGCGACACAAAGGTCCCCGCCCGCTTGCGCCGCTCCAGCAGCCCCGCCTCCACCAGCCCCGTCAGCGCCTTGTTCACCGTCATGCGGGCGCAGCCATACTGCGCCATCAGCTCATGTTCGAACGGGATACGGTCGCCGGGCTTCAGGGTGCCTGACAGAATGGCCCCTTCGATATCGGCCCGGATGCGGGCATGCAGCGATAGGGTTGTGTCGTCAAAACTCATGACAGAATGGTTCCCAGCGCCAGACGGTAACGGGCGGCGACGGCGTCGCGCACGATATGGCGGCCCCCGCTTACCACGCGCCGGCCCCGCCGCCAAACCCCGTCCACCATGCGCTGTCCCGCAAAGATGAACCCGTCCAGCAGGGCATCACCCCGCCGGGCCGCCAGACTGGGCTGTGTCGCGTCCAGCGTCACGAAATCCGCCGCCGCCCCCAATGTCAGGCCGGTCACCCCCTGCCCCAGCGCCCGCGCGCCACCGGTCAGTGCGCCATCGAACAGCACCCGTCCCGTGGACGGTGTATCGGCCCGGCCCAGCACATTGCGTGCCCGATGGGCCAGACGCTGGGCATATTCCATGCTGCGCAGTTCTTCCGCCGCATCGATCAGGACATTGCTGTCCGACCCGATGCCAAACAGCCCACCCGCCGCCTGATAATCCCGCCCGTTGAAAATACCATCCCCCAGATTGGCCTCGGTAATGGGGCACAGGCCCGCCACGGCCCCGGACGCCGCCAGCTTCGCCGTCTCCGCCGCATCCATATGGGTGGCATGGACCAGACACCATTGCCCATCAACAGCCGCATGATCGAACAGCCAGGAAACGGGCCGCTGCCCGCTCCAGGCATGGCAATCGGCCACTTCCTTGATCTGTTCGGCGATATGGATATGGATGGGGCCGCCCGCCGCTAGGGCGGGAACGAAGGACAGGCTGTCCGGCGTGACGGCACGCAGGCTGTGCGGGGCCACGCCCACCACACCGTCGGGCAGGGTGGCCACCGCCACCCGGCTGGCCTCCATCACCCGCGCAAACCCGTCAATGCTGTTGATGAACCGCTTCTGCCCCGGCCCCGGTGCCTGCCGGCCGAAACCACCATACTGGTACAGAACCGGCAGCAGGGTCAGGGCAATCCCGGTCTCCGCCGCAGCATGGGCCAGCCTTGCGCCCATTTCCGCCGGGTTGGCATAGGCGGCACCGTCCACATCCTGGTGGATATAGTGGAACTCACCCACGCGCGTGAACCCGCCTTCCAGCATCTCGACAAAGGCCATGGCGGCAATGGCCTGCATCTCGTCCGGGCCGATGCGGTGGGCGAAGCGGTACATCACCTCCCGCCAGGTCCAGAAACTATCCTCCCCCGGCCCCCGCACCTCCGCCAGCCCCGCCATCCCGCGCTGAAAGGCATGGGAATGCAAGTTGGGCAGGCCGGCCACGGCGATGGCGTGACGCTCGTCGGTCGGTTCAGGGGCCGTGCCGACGGTTACAGACGCGATCACGCCGCCCTGCTCCACCACCCGCACCCCATCCGCCCAACCGCCCGGCAGCAGCGCCTGCTGGAACCAGAACCCGGCCATCACCCATACCCCCGAATTTCGTCTCAAGGCCCATATTAATGTATAGACATTAATTATGTATAGACATAAAAGAAAGGAAAACGGGCGCGATAGACGCCTTGATGAACGGTTCAGCGGGGAAAAGGTCGGACATGCGGCATGGATTTTTCGATCACACGCTTCTTACCCGTCATCCCGGCGAAAGCCGGGACCCAGGGGTCGCGGGCCCGATGATCGGGTTCCCCCGCTATTACGCTGCTGAACGCTCGGGCGCCTGGCCCCTGGGTCCCGGCTTTCGCCGGGATGACGAGGTGCGGGAAGACCCCCATGCAGGCTGATCACCTCTGGACTCACGCCCGCCTTGCCACCATGCGCCCCGACCTGCCCGGTCTGGGGATCGTGGAGGACGGGGTGATTGCTGCGCACAATGGCCGCATCATCTTTGCCGGTGCGGCCGCCGACGCCCCCGCCGTCACCGCCGCACAAACCACGGACTTGGGCGGCCGCTGGGTCACCCCCGGCCTGATCGACTGCCACACACATCTGGTCCATGCCGGCGACCGCGCGCATGAATTTGAACTGCGCCTTCAGGGTGCGACATACGAGGAGATTGCGCGGGCCGGCGGCGGCATCGTCTCCACCATGCGCGCCACCCGTGCGGCCACCCTGGATACGCTGATCTGCGAGGCGCTGCCCCGCCTCGACGCGCTGCTGGCCGAAGGCGTGACGACGGTGGAGGTGAAGTCCGGTTACGGCCTGACCCTGGCGGATGAGGTGAAGATGCTGCGCGCCGCCCGCGCGCTCTCCGACCACCGCCCCGTCGATGTCGCCACCACTTTCCTGGGTGCCCATGCCGTTCCGCCGGAATATGCCGAGGATCACGACGCCTATATCGATCTGGTCTGCCGCACCATGATCCCGCATGTGGCGCAGCATAAGCTGGCCGATGCCGTGGACGGTTTCTGTGAGGGCATCGGCTTCTCCCTGGCCCAGGTGCGCCGCGTCTTCCATGCGGCCAAGGCCCATGGTCTGGCGCTGAAACTGCACGCCGAACAGCTGTCGAACCTCAATGGTGCTGCCCTGGCCGCCCAATGCGGTGCCCTGTCGGCCGATCATCTGGAACATGTGGATGAACCCGCCGTGCGCACCATGGCGCAATCCGGCACCGTCGCCGTCATGCTGCCGGGTGCCTATTATTTCACGCGCGATACCAAGCTGCCGCCCATCGACCTGTTCCGCACCCATGGCGTGCCCATGGCGGTGGCGACCGATTGCAACCCCGGCACGGCCCCGCTGACCTCGCTCCTGCTCTCCCTGAACATGGCCGCCACCCTGTTCCGGATGAGTGTGGAGGAATGTCTGCTGGGGGCCACCCGCGTTGCGGCCAAGGCGCTGGGGCGCCACGCCGATATCGGCACGCTGGAGGCCGGCAAACAATGCGACCTCGCCATCTGGGACATTGAGCGTCCCGCCGAACTTGTCTATCGCATGGGGTTCAACCCCCTGCATACCCGTATCCACAGGGGGATCTGATGCCGCACTCCATGTCCGTCACGCTGCGCCCCGGCGCTGTCAGTTTGGGCGAATGGCGCCGCATCTATAATGGCGCTGCCGTGACGCTGGACCCCGCCTGCCGCCCGGCGGTGGAGCGTTCTGCCGCCACCATCGCCCGCATCATCGCCAAGGGTGATCCGGTCTATGGCGTGAATACCGGCTTTGGCAAGCTGGCCTCCGTGCGGATTGCTGCGGATGACCTCGAATTGCTGCAACGCAACATCGTGCTCTCTCATGCCGCCGGCGTGGGCGATCCGATGCCGCGTAACGTGCTGCGCCTTATGATGGCGCTGAAGCTCTCCAGCCTGGGCGTGGGTGCCTCCGGGGTGAAGCCGGCAACCCTCGACCTGTTGGAAGCGCTGCTGGCAAACGATATCCTGCCCGTGGTTCCGGCCCAGGGTTCGGTGGGCGCGTCCGGCGATCTGGCCCCCCTGTCGCACATGGCCGCCGCCATGATCGGCCATGGCGATGTCATCGCCAACGGCACCCGCATGCCGGCGGCGGACGCGCTGAAGGCCGCAGGCCTCTCCCCCCTGACCCTGGGGCCGAAGGAAGGGCTGGCCCTGCTGAACGGCACGCAATTCTCGACGGCCTACGCCCTTGCCGGCCTGTTCGAAGCCGAGCGCCTGCACGGCTCGGCCCTCGCCACCGGGGCACTCGCCACAGAAGCCGCCAAAGGCTCCGACACGCCGTTTGACCCCCGCATCCACCTGCTGCGCGGCCACAAGGGCCAGATCGCAGTGGCCGACACGTTGCGCCGCCTGATGGACGGCTCTGCCATCCGCGCCTCCCACCGCGAGGATGATATCCGCGTGCAGGACCCCTACTGCCTGCGCTGCCAGCCGCAGGTGATGGGCGCGGCCCTGGACCTGCTGCGGCAGGCGGGCCAGACGCTTTTGACGGAGGCCAACGCCGTCTCCGACAATCCGCTGGTGTTTGCCGACGATGACAGCGTGCTGTCGGGCGGCAATTTCCACGCCGAACCCGTAGCCTTCGCGGCCGACATGATCGCCATGGCCGTGTGCGAGATCGGCAGCCTGTCCGAACGCCGCATTGCCATGCTGGTCGATCCGGCCCTGTCCGGCCTGCCCGCCTTCCTGACGCCGAAGCCGGGCCTGAATTCCGGCTTCATGATCCCCCAGGTCACCGCCGCCGCCCTGGTGTCGGAAAACAAGCAGCGCGCCTATCCGGCCAGCGTCGACAGCATCCCTACCTCCGCCAATCAGGAAGACCATGTCTCAATGGCCGCCCACGGTGCCCGCCGCCTGCTATCCATGGTGGACAACGCCGACAGCGTGATCGCCATCGAATATCTGTCGGCAGCCCAGGGCTGCGACTTCCATGCCCCCTTGACCAGTTCAACCGTTCTGGAATCCCTGCGCGCCACCCTACGCGATGTCGTCCCCACCCTGACCGACGACCGCTATTTCCACGCCGACATCGACGCCGCCTTGACCCTGGTCCGCACCGGTGCCCTGATCAAGACGGTGACAGCGGGCGGTGTGGAACTGCCGGGGGTGTGAAAACACGCCCTTTCGTCATCCCGGCGAAAGCCGGGACCCAGCGTGAGGCGCGGTCAGCGCCGATATGAATCGTATCGCGGCAGACGCCGCTTATGCTGGGTCCCGGCTTTCGCCGGGATGACGAATAAGGGCAGTGAAAGTGAGTGCATCCTCCAGCAAAGGGACATCGCCATGACCGAAACACCCGACTGGCTGATCATCCATCAGGGCACCGCCCCCCTGATCCTCTCCATCCCGCATGCGGGAACGGAGATCGACTGGGCGCTGGAGGATGCGCTGGCCGATCCCTGGCGGGCGCGCAAGGATGCCGACTGGTGGGTGGGGCAGCTTTATTTCTTCGCCCGCGACCTGGGTGCCACCATTGTGCAGACCAGCCTGTCGCGCACCATGATCGACGTGAACCGCCCGCCCGATGGGGCCTCCCTCTATCCCGGACAGGCCACGACCGACCTCTGCCCGCTGACCACCTTCGACGGGGAGCCGCTGTACAATCCCGGCCAGGAACCCGACGCGATGGAGGTGTTGCGTCGGCGCGAACTGTTCCACGCCCCCTATCACGCCGCCTTGATGCTGGAAATCCTGCGCCTGCGCCGCACGCATCCGCGCGTCGTGCTGTATGATTGCCACTCCATCCGGTCCTGGGTGCCGCGCCTGTTCGACGGGCTGCTGCCGCATTTCAATATCGGCACGTTCGAGGGAAAAAGCTGCGATCCCGGCCTGACGCGGGTGATTGAGGCCGCGTGTGACGCCACACAGTTCAGCCGCGTCACCAATGGCCGTTTCAAGGGCGGCTATATCACCCGCCATTACGGACAGCCGGCCAAGGGCGTGCATGCGGTGCAGATGGAGCTGGCGACACGCGGCTACCTGCTGGAACCCGACGACGACCCCGCCCCCGACAATTGGCCCCCCGCCTATGACACCGCCTATGCGGCACCCATGGAAAAGGCCCTGCGCAATATCCTGACCGCCTGCATCGGCTGGGCGACGGACGCAAAGTAACTGAGGACATGATGACCCGCATCGACAATACCCGCCTGATCCGCGCCCCCCACGGCACTGACCGCACCGCCAAGTCCTGGCTGACCGAGGCCGCCCTGCGCATGCTGATGAACAATCTGGACCCCGACGTGGCCGAACGGCCCGAGGAACTGGTGGTCTATGGCGGCATTGGCCGGGCCGCGCGCGATTGGGCCAGTTTCGACCGCATCGTGTCGGCGCTGCGTAATCTGGAGGATGACCAAACCCTGCTGGTGCAATCCGGAAAGCCGGTCGGCGTGTTCCGCACCCACGCCGATGCCCCGCGCGTCCTGATCGCCAATTCCAACCTCGTCCCGCACTGGGCCACCTGGGACAAGTTCCACGAGTTGGATGCCAAGGGCCTGATGATGTACGGGCAGATGACGGCGGGCAGCTGGATCTATATCGGCACCCAGGGCATCGTCCAGGGCACCTATGAGACGTTTGTGGAGGTGGGCCGCCGTCATTATGGCGGCAGCCTGTCGGGTCGCTGGATCCTGACCGGCGGCCTGGGCGGCATGGGCGGGGCACAGCCGCTGGCCGCCGTGATGGCCGGTGCCTCCTGTCTGGCCGTGGAATGTCAGCCGTCGCGCATCGACATGCGCCTGCGCACCGGCTACCTGGACCGCGCCACCGACAG
Organism: Niveispirillum sp. CC-CTL257; assembly: GCF_059489915.1. Classification (NCBI taxonomy): domain Bacteria; kingdom Pseudomonadati; phylum Pseudomonadota; class Alphaproteobacteria; order Rhodospirillales; family Azospirillaceae; genus Niveispirillum; species Niveispirillum sp. CC-CTL257. The sequence continues at coordinate 638,490 of NZ_JCAJXE010000004.1, read as the reverse complement.
CCTGGACGAGGCACTGTCCATCATCGATGAAAGCTGCAAGGCGAAAAAGCCCGTCTCCGTCGGCCTACTGGGCAATGCGGCGGATGTCTTCCCCGAACTGGTCCGCCGTGGCGTCCGCCCCGATGCCGTCACCGATCAGACGTCCGCCCACGATCCCATCAACGGCTATCTGCCCGCCGGCTGGACCCTGGATCAATGGCAAAAGGCGCGGGAAGACGATCCGAAATCCGTGGAAAAGGCGTCCCGCGCCTCCATGGCCGTGCAGGTCCGCGCCATGCTGGATTTCTGGAAGGCCGGCGTCCCCACGCTCGATTATGGCAATAATATCCGGCAGATGGCGCTGGAAGAAGGGGTAGCCGACGCCTTCGCCTTCCCCGGTTTCGTGCCCGCCTATATCCGCCCGCTCTTCTGTCGCGGCATCGGCCCCTTCCGCTGGGCGGCCCTGTCGGGCGACCCGGAGGATATTTACAAGACCGACGCCAAGGTCAAGGAACTGCTGCCCGACAATGCCCACCTGCATAACTGGCTGGACATGGCACGGGAAAAGATCAAGTTCCAGGGCCTGCCCGCCCGCATCTGCTGGGTCGGCCTGGGCGACCGCCACCGCCTGGCGCTGGCCTTTAACGAGATGGTGGCGAACGGCGAGCTGAAAGCCCCCATCGTCATCGGTCGCGACCATCTCGACAGCGGCTCCGTCGCCTCCCCCAACCGCGAAACCGAAGCCATGCTCGACGGTTCCGACGCCGTCTCCGACTGGCCCCTGCTGAACGCCCTGCTCAACACCGCCTCGGGCGCCACCTGGGTGTCCCTGCACCATGGCGGCGGTGTGGGTATGGGTTTCTCCCAGCATAGCGGCGTCGTCATCGTCGCCGACGGTACCGACGCCGCCGCCCGCCGCCTGGAACGCGTCCTCTGGAACGACCCCGCCACCGGCGTCATGCGCCACGCCGACGCCGGCTACGACATCGCCAAGGACTGCGCGCGGGAAAAAGGCCTGAACCTGCCGGGGATTTTGGGGTAAGGCCCGCTCAACGCCCCACCCCTTCGTCATCCCTCTCTCCCCCGCCACCCCTCTCGTCATCCCCGCGAAAGCGGGGATGACGAGAGGGGCTAAACCACCCCCTTCACCCCTCCCCATCCGTCGGGGCGGGGGCCTTCAGCTTGTCCTGCAACTGCGCCAGCATCGACTTGGTGCTTTCCCCCTGCGCCAGCCATTCCCGGTGTTCCACCGACAGATGTTCATGCAGGGTACCAACCCACAGTTCCAGCGCCTCCGCATCGCCCGCCTGCACCTTGGGCCGCACCTTTGCCAACAGCGCCTGTATCTCCATCAGGCTGTCCCAGGTCCGGCGATACCGCTCGGCATTGCGCAAATCCTGGCCGATCGCCTCCTGCGTGGTGACAAGGCTGGCCAATGTCGCCCCGAACACGCCGACCACAGGCACCCAGGGGGCGACAAACCCGCTGAACAGCGTGCCCACCGCCCCCAGCCCGACCGCAACCGAACCAACCTTCAACAACCACTTGCCATGCGCGCGATGTTCCTTGCCGCGCCCTTCATAATAACGAAGCTGAACCTCCAGCTGAAACCGGCGGATATAGTCCAGCGCGTCCAGAAGAAGTGCTGCGTCCCCGCCCTTCACCGCCACCACCACGGTGCTGAAATAGGCCAGCCGCCGACTTTCAGCCTTGGCCCTTTGCGTCATCCACGCCTGCAGCAACTCCCCGCTGCGCAGATAGTGCAGCGAAGCCATCGCCACAAACCCGGCCAGCCCGCCCAGCACGGCCAGCGTGGCGGCCACCCAACCCGGCCAAGCCTCCGGCACTGCCAAGGCCACCGCCGCCAGGAACGTCGCCACCGCCGCCCCCACATTGGCCCGGCGCGCGTGACCCCGAAACTCCCGCTGATCAGCCACCGCCTCGGCATCCGCCACCTCGAACAACTTCGCGGCGGTCGCCACCTGCTCCCCCCGCAAAATCACCGCCAGCGCCGGTGCGTCGGTGGCAATCTCATCGGCATGGCGGGTGGGGGAGAGCAGATAATCCTGGTTGGTCATGACGGCCCCGCGTCTCGCATCTGCTGAAGGATGTCGACAAATAGTTGTGTACGCGAATGGCTTACACCGAGTACATCTACAGCCAGATCCACAGCATCCTTTTGCAAAGAAATTGCTTCATTCTTCTCACCCGATTGCCACAGAGCGCAGGCCAAATTACACATGCTATCAATGGTTTCTGGATGGCTGGCCCCCAATTTACGTATCCTGGCTGGCAAAATGACACGATGCAATTCCAGTGATCTTTCTAAATTACCACTAAATCTGTATGCTTCTGCTATATTACTCATGGAAGTTAATGTATTTGGATGATCATCACCGAGATCACGAACCCATACCGGCAAGACCTTTTGATAAAGATCTATTGCTTGTATAAATTTACCTTGTGATTGATATATATTTCCAAGATTTAACATACTGCGCAATATATCTATATGTTTTTTGTCTTCGAAAATTGAGACTTGAATATAAAGAGCTTGCTCCTGTATTTTCTGAGCGTCATCCAATTTCCCTTGCAGCCAAAGCGTTCCAGCCAAGTTACCCATCATGGTTAACGTGAACTGATTTTCTAACCCAAATGTGTACTTTAGAACGGCCAGGGCGTCCTCTTGAAGCGCTCTTGCCCCAGCAAAATCTCCCTGGGCCCTCAATGTTTCGGCGAGGTTGTTTATGCTAATAAGCGTCTGCTCGTCATGATTCCCACGATATTTACGACAGAGCTCTAACTCCTCCTCCTGAATAATACGTGCCCTTGTTAAATTTCCCATATTGAGAAGCGACAACCCAAGATTACTCATTGAAATCAAGGTGTCGATGTGATGCTCACCCTGCACCTCTTTTCTAACGAACCACTCTGAATTGAATAAATCTACGGCAGACGAATAGAACCCGTCTATTCGCTTAAACCAACCCATATAACCCAATAGGGTTGCCGTCTCCACATCCTCCACCCCTTCCACCAGTGCCAAGGCATGGGGCTGCAGAGGGGCCAACCGGTAGTGCCCGCGGATATCCTTGGCATCCCGCATCACTCCATTCATCACCCCCACCACCATCCGCCGCATCCCCTCACCAACGGGATGGTGAAATCGGATGGTGCGTGAGACCAGAATGTGGGCGGCGATGTTGTCGCTATCCACCCGTTCCAACAGCCCTTCATCGGTCGCGGCCTTGATGGCAATGGCGCTGGTCACCGGGTCGGGCCCCTCCGCGCCCTTCAGTGCGCCCAACACCGCCGCGATAAACTCCCTCGGGATCGGTTCCACGGCCAGCAATGATGCGATTTGCAGGACTGTCAGGGCCGCAGGCGGCATGCGGGCGATGGAATGGAGCAGGGTTGCCGCCACCGCCTTCTCGTGCCCATTGGGCAGTTCATCCGCCATGTCAACCGCAAGGTCCAGCGCATCCTGTCCGGGGCGTTGCAACAGGGCCAGCATGGGGCCAAACCCCATCTCCTGCACCGCCGCCCCGGTCACATCCACGGCCAGGGCATGGTTGCCCAGCAGGCGCAGGATGTCCCGTGCCGCCGCCCGTTCCGCGTCCGTCTCGGCTTCTCGGCGGCTGGTCAACAGTTCAAACGCCGCCTCATCATCCAGCCGGTCCAGCGGGATGGACTTGCCATTGCCACTCAAACCCCCGCTGCGGCTGGTGATCAGGGTTTTGCCCTGGGCACTGGGTGCCCGCCAGCGGTGCAGCAGGTCCGCCTTTGCCCCCGCTGGCAAATCATCAACAACCCAGAGATAAGAACCCTGCCCCTCCAGATGCCGCCGCAACGCCCCCTCAATGGCCGCAAACGCCTGCCCCGCAACCGGCATACCCAGCCGCAGCGCCAAATCCAGCATCTGGCCCTGATATTGCTGTTCCGGCGTGGTGCGGCTGTCCGGGGGGCTGGCCGATAGCCAGAAGATGCCGCCGGGATAGGCGGCGCTGAACCGCAATGCATATTCCTCGGCCAGCAGCGACTTGCCGATGCCGCCCATGCCATGCACCCGGACCAGATCATTGCCCGCCGGCTTGCCGGAAATGATGGCCAGATCACCCGCGATCAGGCCGTTATGAATCTCCCACAATTCCCGCAGCCGCCCCACAAACCGGTTGGACCCGCTGCGGCGCGGACCGGCGGGCCAGGGCGGGGCGTCAAGCGCGCGGATATGGGCAAAGGGCGGCAGTGTTCGCTCCACCGCATCCCGCACCCGTGCCGCCAGCACCGCCACATCGTCGCGGCCCGACAGATGCTGACAATCCTTCAGATGCGCCTGTTCGACATGCGCCGTGCCCGCCACCGGGTTCACGACCAGCAACCGCTGCCCGATCTTGCCGCCTTCATGCTGTGCCGCCAGATAGGCCGCCGTCAGTTCCCACTGGCACGGGCGGGACAGGGCATAGGCGGGCGCGTACCAGGCCAGCAACACCCGCGACCGGGCCAGCCCGTCGGCGATGCTCTGTGTCACCGGTGCGCCGTCGCGGATCGCCTCCCGGTCCATCCAGACCGTCAGGCCCAGCGCCTCCAGCGCCGTCTTCAGCGCCAGAACCCGGTCATGTTCCACCCGTGGATATGACAGAAAGACGTCGTAGACCACGCACCACCCCGCGCTGCATATCTGCGCAGCCTAACAAACCCACGGATGGCCCGCCACGTCTTTCCCCCTGTGATGGCGCGCATGGTGGCCGGGCCGGGGGCCTGTGGTAACCTGCGCGGCACCTGCTTCTGCCTCCCGGTCCCCGCCCATGGTCTCACTGCCGGAACGCTCCGCCGCCACCACGCCAGCCGGCCCCGTCTGGAGACGGCTGCGCGCCTGGGCTCTGCTGCTGCTGATCGGCAGCACGCTTGGCTTTCCCATCGCGCATTGGGCGGGCGTGTCGCTGCCGGTCTCCATGGTGCATGGGGCCTTTATCGGCGGCCTGTGTCTGGCCTTCAAACATGGGCTTTTGTTGCGCGTCTGGCGCGACCGTCTGGCGGACTGGCCGCGCGGGCGCAGTCTTCTTGCCCTCTATGTCACCTATATCCTGTTGATCCTGGCGGGCATCGCGCTGGCCCTGACGGTGGAGGAAATGGTGGGCATAGATGGGGATGACAGCCCCAATATCGATTTCTTCCAGGTCTTCAGCTATTCCGCCGCCTCCGTCATCCTGCTGCTGCTGTTGGACCAGAGCCGTAGCCTGATCGGCAATCAGGTGTTCTTCGCCCTGATCACGGGTCGCTATGCCCGGCCGCTGGAGGAACAACGCCTGTTCCTGGCCATCGACATGGCTAATTCAACCGCGCTGGCGGCAAGGCTGGGCGACCGCGACGCCATGCGCATCGTGGGCCGCTTCCTGCACGCGCTGGGCGAACCCGTGCGCGCCCATGGCGGCTCCATCGATAAATATGTGGGCGATCAGGCCATCATCAGCTGGCGGCTGACGGCACGCCGCCCCGATGCACCGGCGCTCGCCTGTGCCCTTGCCATCCGTCGCACTCTGACGGCCCTGAAACAGGAAATGGGGGTGGAGCTGGGCTTCCGCATCACCCTGCATGCCGGCCCCGTCATCGTGGCGCAGGTGGGGGATCAGCGCCGCGAAATCACCTATTTCGGCGACACGATCAATTCGCTGGCCCGCCTGGACGGCATCGCCAAGCAGGCGGGGCGCGACCTCATCCTGACTGCCGACGGCTGGCAACGCTGCCGGCCCGTCCCCGGCGTGACGCCCATCGCCCTTGGCCCCGTCACCCTGCGCGGGCGGGAAACGCCGATGGAGATCCTGGGGGTCGCGTAGACGCCTCTACCCCCCGAACCAGACCGCCGCCGCCTTGGCCGCCTGGATGAAGCTGCCCTGCACCGGCCCCGTCACCGGATCAACCAGCATCAGGTTCACGGGCAGGCCGAATTCCTCCACCTCCATCTGGTCGGCATCGCGCCAGACGCGGCCATCATGGGCCAGATACTGGCGCGACTGGGTCCGTTGCAGCAGAGGGCGGATATCACCGGACCAGGGGAAGACGGGTTTACCCAGGGCGGCGGCAAACCCCATCTCATAGGCGGTCCCATCATCGACGGACGGCCCCCGGAACGGCATGCAATTGGCGATCACGCCGTCGGCCCCCCGGATCAGGTCGAGATTGGCCTGCCGGATGCGGGCGGCAAATGCCGCCCCGCCTTCGCCGTCCGCCGGGGACAGGGCATTGTCCATGGGGAACACGCCCTCCAGCCCCAGCTCCTCACAGATGGCCTTCATCGACGCCGCTGCAGCCAGCGGGTCGGGCAGGAACACATCCGGCCCCGCCAGATACAGGCGCGGCCTCACCGCACCGCCCCGATCTTCAACGGATCGACGCGGAAACGGGCAAAGCCGTTCTCGCCCGGTCCCTCATAGGTCAGCGCCGGCTGCTCCGACAGCAGCTCCTGGGCCAGGGGCGAGCTTTCATAGACCAGATTGACGCCCGCCGGCAGCGGCGCAATGCGGAAGCTCTGGTCGGTGGACGGCTCCACCACGCCCTTGGCGCGGATATACTCAATGATGGCCGACTGCACCGTGTCGGGCGACTGATAGATGACGGTGGTGCCGTCCAGCCCCGGATAGGAGCCGCCGCCATTAGCGCGGTAATTATTGGTGACGACGATGAATTCCTGCTTCTCGTCGATGGGCTTGCCCTGGAACATCACATCCTTGATGCGGTGGGCCTTGTCATTGGCCAGCTTGCCGTCGCGGTCAAACCGTTCCGGCTGCGTCACATCAATCGTGTAGGTAACGCCGTCAATAATGTCGAACACATAGGACGGGACCTTCACATTGACCAGCGGCTGCTGGACATTGCTTTTGACATCGATGACCGACAGGGCGCGCGACGCCATCTCCAGCCAATCCTTGACCTGGGCACCGGTCAGCTTCACCGCCGCAATCTGGTTGGGATAGAGATAGAGGTCGGCGACATTGCGGATGGCGATCTCTCCCGCCGCGATGTCGGTATAGAATTTCGCCCCCGGACGCCCACCGGACTTGAACGGCGCCACCGCCGACAGGATGGGCAGCTTACCATTGTCGGTGCCGGCCAGGGCGCGGGCCACATAGGCGCGCTGCGCCTCCGCCACCAGTTCCACGCCGGCACTGTCGCCCAGGAAGCTGAAATAGGAATGGATACGGCCCGTGGTCTTGCCCACCGCGCGGCGGACATAGGCCAACGTGCCCTCATGGCTGGGTTCCAGCAGCGTCGCCACCTCCGGGTCGGGTTCGACATTCACGGTGCGGCCATCCTGGCGCTCCTGAATGGCGCGCACTTCACCCTTGCCGCCCAGCAGCTTCCAGCCCTTGCCCGCCGTTTCCAACTGGAAGGTGATGACGCCCAGATGGCTGCCATAATATCCGGCCATCACCACGGGCTTGCCATTGACGGTGCCCTGCTTCAGGTCGGATTTGGGCAGGCCCTCATATTCCTTGCTGGGGAAAACGCGGTGGCTGTGGCCCGACACCACGGCGTCTACGCCGTCGATCTCGGTCAGGTAATTGGCGGCATTCTCCTCCCCGCCCTCGCGGTTCAGGAAAGTCAGGCCGGAATGGGCGACGGCGATGATCACGTCGGCACCCTGCTTCTTCATCTCCGGCACATGCACCTTGGCCATGTCGATCATGTCGCGGGTGGTGACGCGGCCTTCCAGCTTGTCCTTGTCCCAGATCATGATCTGCGGCGGCAACAGGCCCAGAATGCCGACCTTGATCTTATGCTTGGCCCCCTTGGCGTCCACGACCGTGCGGTCCAGGATCGCATAGGGCTTGAACATCAGCTGATCGTTCTTGCCCCCGTCCACCTTGAAGACATTGCCCGACAGAACCGGGAACTGCGCGCCGCCATATATATTGTGCAGGACCTCCAGCCCGTAATTGAACTCATGGTTGCCCAGGATGGCGGCGTCATATTTCAGCAGGTTCATGGTCGCCATGGCGGGGTGCATGGGCTTGTCCTTGCCCACACCGCGCTCCCGCACCACCCAATCGCCCATGGGCGTGCCCTGGATCAGATCGCCATTATCCACCAGGATGGTGTTGGGGTTGGCCTGCCGCGCCGCCCGGATCAGGGGGGTGACCCGCACCAGGCCAACGCCCGCATCCGTATGGTCACCGTAATAATCGTAATCCTCCAAATACATATGCAGGTCCGTCGTCGACAGGACTTGCAGTTCGACCTTCTCCTGTGCGGCGGCGCTGGCGGCCATGGTCAGAAAAAAAGCGCCCGTTATCAGGGTGCGAAAGGGGAGGTTACGAATCACGGGATGCGCTCCATCGGGGTCTGTGACCGCCCGGCAGCAGGTGCATCGCAACAAACACGGCCTTGAAATGCAGGAAGCGCGGGTCTCGCCCCCCTGAACCGTCATGCTGCGCCGCAAAACTGTGGCGGTAATGATACGCTGGTTGAGATATAGCCGTTTAAGCCCCTGCAGGCATAGCTGCAGAGGTGCTTGTCATGGAACTGTAATTTATTCGTTACCTAAGCGTCACGGGCATCTGGTGTTGTCCGCGCGATCCGGTCCGGCTTATTGGGGGCTTTCGTATGACCATCGAGAATAAGAAGGCGGCGTCGATCCTGCGCCGTCACCTGTCTGCTTTGAATATCGGCACGGGCGCCCTGGCGCTGGCCGTTGCCTCTTCCTGGGCCATCCCGGCCATCGCGCAGGAAACCACCTCTTCCATGGTGGGTTTCATCACCAATGCCGATGGCTCGCCGGCTGCCGGCGCCACGGTTGAAATCGTGCATGCCCCGTCGGGCACCCGCTCCACCGCAACGACCAACGCAGAAGGCCGCTACAGCGCCGCTGGTCTGCGCGTCGGTGGCCCGTACAATGTGCGCATCGCCTCGCCCGGCAACCCGCCGCAGGTGATCGAAGGCCTGTTCATCAGCCTGGGTAAGGCCTTCACGCTGGATCTGGCCCTGCAGCAGGGCGACGTGATGCAGGAAATCGTTGTGACCGGCGATCGCCTGGTCGCAGCCGTGTCCGGCACCGGCCGTTCCTTCGGTGAAGAGCAGATCAAGAACTCGCCGACCGTGAACCGCGACATGAAGTCCACGCTGAAGCTGGACCCGCGCGTTTCGCTGGACGCCACCAACCTGGACGCCATCTCCATCGGCGGTGCCAACAACCGTTTCAACCAGCTGTCGGTTGACGGCGTGCGTCAGAACGACGATTTCGGTCTGAACAATAACGGCTACCCGACTCAGCGTTCGCCGATCTCGCTGGACGCGATCGAGCAGCTGGCCGTCGTGACCAACCCGTTCGACGTGGAATATACCGGCTTCCAGGGCGGTCTGGTGAACATCGTCACCAAGTCCGGCACCAATGACTTCCACGGTTCCGCCTTCTACTACTACACCGATGGCGACCTGACCGGCGATAAGAGCAAGAACAACAATTACACCTTCAGCTTCAAGGAAAAGACCTACGGCGGCACGCTGGGTGGTCCGATCATCCAGGACAAGCTGTTCTTCTTCGGCTCCTATGAAAAGCTGGACGCCGAAACGCCGCAGGAAACCGGTCCGTCCGACAGCTCCGCTGCCGTCAAGATTCCCGGCGTGACGCAGGCCGAATACAATCAGGTCATCGACATCGCCAAGCGCGTCTATAATTACGACGCGGGTGCCCTGGGTGCCAATCTGCCGGAGAAGGATGAAAAGATCCTGGCCCGCGTGGACTGGAACATCACCGAAGGTCACCGCGCCACCCTGTCCTTCCAGCGCACGAAGGGCAACCAGACCTCCGACACCGGCAACAGCGTGTCCAGCCGCACCATCGCGACCCTGGGTCACCTGTATGACCGTTCGGTCGATATGAAGCAGTATACCGGTCAGATTTACTCCGACTGGACTGACGAGTTCTCGACCGAATTGAAGTTCGGTCGCAAGGAAGTGACCACGGGTCAAAAGTCGCTGCGCGGCACCGACTTCGCACAGATGGATGTCCGCACCGCTGCTGGTGCCACCATCTTCGTGGGTCCGGACGAATTCCGTCACGCCAATGCGCTGACCAACGATCTGAACACCTACAAGGCCAAGGGTGAATATCTGCTGGGTGACCACACCTTCACCTTCGGTTACGAACGTGAAGAACTGGACATCTTCAACCTGTTCGTCCAGACCAGCCAGGGTCGCTATGCCTTCAACAGCATTGCCGACTTTGAGGCGCGCCGCGCCCAGAGCCTGACCTACATCAACTCCACGACCAACGACGCCAACAATGCGGCCGCCCGGTTCGGTTACAACACCAACTCGGCCTATCTGGAAGATCGTTGGGACGTCACCTCCGACCTGGAGCTGACTTACGGCCTGCGTTACGACTGGTGGACGTCCAAGGACAAGCCCGCCCGCAATCAGGTGTTCGCAACCCGCTACGGCTTCGACAATACCCAGACCCTGGACGGTCTGGACCTGTGGTCGCCCCGCGTAGGCTTCAAGTATGAAGTCAACGAGGACACGACCCTGTCGGGCGGTGCTGGCGTGTTTGGCGGCGGCACCCCGAACGTCTGGGTGTCGAACAGCTTCTCCAACACCGGCGTTCTGACGACGACGCAGACCGTTACCCGCAACGCCAACGGCACCTTTACGCTGAGCCCCAGCACGCCCACCTCCACCACGCTGGGCGCGGCGGTCCTGAACAATGTGAACGGCTTCGATCTGCCGGCCGAGCTGCTGTCGCGGCACACGGGTCTGGCTGGTCAGGGTGACGTGAACGCCATCGATCCGGGCTTCAAGATCCCGTCGGAATGGCAGTTCTCGCTGACTGTTGATCACCGTTTCGACATCGAAGGCTTCGGTGACGATTGGCGCCTGACCGCGACGACCCAGTATGCCAAGACCCAGGATGCCGTGGTGTGGCGCAACGCCCGCTATGTCCAGAACGGCACCCTGCCGGATGGCCGTCCGCGTTACGTCCTGATGACCGGTGCCCCCACCGGCAACGACCTGATCCTGGATACCCAGGGTAAGGGCAGCCGCCTGACCGTCAGCGCCATGCTGGAGAAGGATTGGGAAACCGATTACGGCGATCTCAACACCTTCGTCGGCTACACCTTCCAGGACAGCAACGACGTCAACCCGGGCACCAGCACCACGGCCCTGTCGCTGTGGGACAATATCGCCGTGTCCGACATGAACAATCCGGCGCTGTCCACCTCCAACTATGAAATCCGTCATCGCATCGTGTACGCCGGTTCCTGGTCGAAGGAATGGCTGACCGATCTGAAGACCATCCTCAGCGTTGTGGGTGAGTCGCGCACGGGCCGTCCGTACAGCTTCACCTTCCGCGACGGCGGCGCGATCTTCAACGATCCGCGTCAGAACAGCCGCGATCGCCAGCTGTTCTATGTGCCGGGTTCCTGTGGCGAGGTTAATCTGGTCGGCATCACCTGCGACCAGTTGAACGACTACATCGCCCGCAATGGCCTGGAGAAGTATCGTGGCCAGATCGCGCCGCGTAACTCTCACCGCAGCCCGTGGGTCCATCAGATCGACCTGGCCCTGAAGCAGGAGATCCCCTCCTTCTTCGAAGGCCACAAGGCCGCCTTCACGATGGACATCCGCAACTTCGGCAACCTGCTGAACAGCAAGTGGGGCCGTCTGGAGCAGGTCGGCTTCCCCGGCGTGGTTCCGGTGGCAACGCCCAGCATCGGTGCCGATGGCCGCGTGACCTACACCGGCGCGCTGTCCGAGCCGGCCATCAACGCCAATGCCAAGGCCTCGGTCTGGCAGATCCAGGTTGGCGTCCGGTACGAGTTCTGATCTCTCTGCAAAGAAGATCAAAGACTTGGGGAAAAGGCGGCCCGAAGGCCGCCTTTTTTCGTTATGGCTGCCTTGCAGCCGCCGGGGTCGGTAATGATCTTTCTATTTCGTCTGGGCAGTATCGGATTGACAGGTATTTTGGTAAAATTGCGTTCATGATTGCCATGTCCGATACCCCGGCTGAACGCCGGATACATCCGCGTAACCCGACTGAACCCATCTTCCTGATGGTCGCCGGCCGCCCGTCCCGTCTGCTCGACTGGTCGTTCGGCGGCCTGCGCGTCCGCCCGGAACAGGCGGGTGGCTTTGTCGTGGGCCAGCGTGTGGATGTCACGATCCTGCGCCCCGACGGGCACAGTTGGGCCCGCTTGCCCGTCACCATCCGCCATGTCGATCATGAGGATGGGGGCGCCTTAGGCGTCATGCTGGTTGATCGGCTGTCGGCCTTCCCGCTGCTACTGGAACTGTTCAACCACTCGCTGGCGCGGGCTTAATCCGTCCGCCTGCTTGCTCTCACCCCTCCCAACGTCGCATGCTGTGCGACGGGAACGGGGAGTTTGAGCATTGCATGACCTGGAAATCCTGATGCGCCTGGGCACCGCACTGGCCATCGGCCTGCTGGTCGGGCTGGAACGCGGCTGGCGGTCGCGCGATCTGGCCGATGGGCAGCGGGCCGCGGGTCTGCGCACCTTCGCGCTCGCAGGCCTTTTGGGTGGTGTGGCCGGTGCCCTGGCCCATGGGCTGGATAATCTTCTGTTCCTGGGCCTCGCCTTCCTGGGCTTCGCGGGTGCCTTCACGGCTTTCCACTGGCTGGAATCGCGGGAGGAAGGCAAGAATTCGGTCACAGGCGTCGTATCCGGTCTGCTGGTCTTCCTGCTGGGTGCCTATTGCATCCTGGGTGAAATAAGGGTGGCCGTGGCCGCCGGCGTGGCCGCCACCCTGCTGCTGGCCCTGCGCGATCCCCTGCATGATTGGCTGCGGCGTCTGCAATGGGTGGAAATCCGCGCCGTTCTGATCCTGGCGGTGATGAGCTTTCTGGCTCTGCCCATCCTGCCCAACGGGCCTGTCGATCCCTGGGGCGTGCTGAACCCCGCTGAAATCTGGTTCCTGGCCATCCTGATCGCCGCCATCTCGTTCGGCGGTTATGTGGCGGTGAAGCTGTTCGGGGAGAAGCGCGGGGTGCTGGTGGCAGCATTGGCCGGCGGTCTCGCGTCATCCACCGCCACCACACTGACCCTGTCGCGCGTCGCCAAGGCACAGCCGGCGGCGTCCCCGTTGCTGGCGGCAGGTATCCTGCTGGCTGGCATGGTCAGCGTGGTGCGCGTGCTACTGGTCGCCCTAGTCCTGAACAGCAGCCTGATGCTGCCGCTGGCCGCCCCCGCCGGGGCCGCCCTGGCCGTGATGGGTCTGTCTGCCCTGATCCTGCTGCGCCGCGACGGCAAGGGGCCGGAGGATACGACCCCGGCCTTGTCCAACCCGCTGGAACTGGGCACGGCCCTGAAGCTGGCCGCCTTCATCGCCCTGGTTCTGGTGGCCGCCGAACTGATCCAGCGTTTCGTGGGCGATACCGGCCTGCTGCTGGCCGCTTCCGCCGCCGGCATTGCCGATGTCGATGCCATCACCGTCGCCATGGCGCGCATGGGGGCCAAGCCCGAAAGCCTGTCACTGGCCGCCGCCTGCATCCTGCTGGCCGTCGGCGTCAACACCATCACCAAATCGGTCATGGCCGGCAGCATCGGCGGCCGCCCCCTGGGCCTGTCCGTCGGCATCCCCAGCCTGACCGCTGTCGCAGCGGGGGCGATGGCGTTCTGGCTGGTATAATACCAGTCGCTCCGCGGATTACGCTTCGCTAATCCGCGCTACACAAAACGGTCGGCCATGGTTTTAACTACGCCGCCCGCCCCCGCCGCTTCTCGGCCAGCATATGGCTCAACAAGGCCCGCAACGCTCCGGGCCGCACGGGCTTGTACAACACCCGGCAGCCCGCCTGCGCCACGCTGTCCTTCACGGCCTCCGTCCGGTCGGCGGTGATGACGGCGGCGGGCAGATCGGACCCGAACCGCGCCCGGATCAGGGACAGGGCGTCCAGCCCGCTCACCCCATGATCCAGATGGTAATCGGTCAGCACAACATCCGGCACCCGGTCGCCCAGCGCGGCCAGTGCCGCCGCCCCCGTCGTCCCCCACACTACCTCGCATGACCATCCCGACAACAGGGCGATGGTCGCCTCGGCGATAGCCGGTTCATTTTCCACGCACAGGACCAGCGTGCCTTCCAGCCCCGTGACACTGGCCCCCACGGCGGGCCGGGCAGGGTCTGCGGCGCGGGCCGACAGCGGCACCTCCACGGCAAAGCACGATCCCTTCCCCTCCACCGACCGCAGGCTGACGCGGTGGCCCAGGATGGCCGCAAACCGCTCAACAATGGACAGGCCCAGGCCCAGCCCCTTGTCGCGGTCGCTCTGCCCATTGCCCAACTGCCGGAACTCCTTGAAAATCTCCTCGCGCTTATCCTCCGGGATACCCGGCCCCGTGTCCCAGACCTCCACCCGCACCGCGCCGGCCAGCCGCCGGCACCCCACCAGGATGCGCCCACGCGGGGTATAGCGCAGGGCATTGGCCAGCAGGTTCTGCACGATGCGGCGCAGCAGGACGGCATCGGTGTCCACGCTTGCCCGGCACGGCACAAAGCGCAGCTGCAATCCGTGCCGCTGCGCCACCACGGCCAGCTCGTCCGTCAGCGGGTGCAGCACATCATCGATGGCCACCGCCGTGCGGTTCGGCTTCACGACCCCCGTATCCAGCTTGGTGACGTCCAGCAGATCACCCAGCAACTGTTCCACCGACCGCAGGGCCGCATCCGCCTGCGTGACCAGCGCATCCGGCCCCCGGTCCAGCGCCGCCGAAATGAACAGCCGCGCCGCGTGCAGCGGCTGCAGAAGGTCGTGGCTGACGGCGGCCAGCAGCCGCGTCTTGGCGTGGTTGGCGCGGTCGGCCTCCGACTTGGCGATGGCCAGATCGATGGTGCGTTCGGCAATCCCGCGTTCCAGCCCTTCATTGGCGGCGCGCAACGCCTCTGCCGCCCGATGCCGGTCCGTGACGTCGGTATAGACGGCCACGAAGCCACCATCGGGCAGCGGGTTGGACAGGATCTCCAGCACCACCCCGTCGGGCCGCGTGCGGTGGAAACTGTCGGGCATGTCGCGGCGCTTGGGGTCAAGGCGGCGGGCGAACAGGGTCTCCATCTCGCCCTCTTCCCCGAACTCCCCCTGGCTTTGCAGATAGGCGACCAGCTCGCCCATGGGCGTGCCCACCTTGATCAGCCCCTCCGGCACTTCCAGCATCTCCAGGAAGCGGCGATTCCAGAGGCGCAGGCGGAAATCCTTGTCCACGGCGCAGATGCCCTTGCCGACATTTTCCAGCGTGGACCGCATCAGCACATGGCTGTCCAGGATGGCGCGCGATGCCTCGTCAATGATCGACCGCGCGTCTGACCGCGACAGCCGCCGGTCGGACAGCAGGCTGGCCACCACCACGCGCGCCGACGCCGATCCGATGGCTCCGGCCAGCAGCCATTCGGTGGCGGCCACCGCCTCCTCATCAATGCGCTGTTTCAGCCCCTCTTCGAATATATCGCGCTTATCATCCGGCCCCATGGCCACCAGTTCACGGAACACCGGTTCCGCGCGCGACCGCCCGACATAGCGCAGCGCCAGTTCATAGAGATCGCCCAGCGTCACCCCGCGCGCCGGGGCCATACCGTCCTGTACGTCATGGCGCATCGAGACGAAACGCCTTGCCTGCTGCTTCTCCAGTTCCGACTGCCCCGTGATGCCGGAGACCAAGGCGATCATGAACAGGTTCAGCACCAGACTGGTCAGCGCCCCATGGGCCAGCGTGTCCAGATCATGGATACCGCCCAAGCCCGTGGGCGTCAGCCAGCCCAGCCCGAACAGGCCCTGGTCCATCAGATGCCCCGGCACCAGCCCGGCCACCGCAAAGGAGGGGATCAGCACCGTATAGACCCAGGCCACGAACCCCACCACCAGCCCGGTGATGGCCCCCGCCTTTGTCACCCGCCGGAAGAACAGACCCATCAGCAGGGCCGGCGCGAACTGGGCCACGCCCGCGAAACTGACCGTACCGATGGTGGCCAGCGGGAAGGTGGTGCCGATCATCAGGTAATAGAGATACGCCATGCCCAGCAGCGCCACCACGGCCACCCGCCGTACCGTCAGCAGCATGGGCTTGGGATCGTGCTGCCACCGCCGCATGGCCGATGGCACGCCCATCAGGATGGGCACGATCAGATCGTTGCAGACCATGGTGGACAGGGCGACCGCCCCCACGATGATCATGCTGGTCGCCGCCGACAGCCCACCCAGAAAGGCCAGGACCGCCATCCAGTCATGGCCCAGCCGCTGCGGCATGGTCACCAGGAACGTGTCAGCATTCACACTGCCATCCGGGAACATCATCAGCCCGGCCAGGGCGACAGGCAGCACAAAGATATTGATGGCAACCAGATACAGCGGGAACAGCCAACTGGCGGTGCGGATATCGCCGACATGGGTGTTTTCCACCACCGTCACATGGAACTGCCGCGGCAGGCACAGGATGGCAAGGGCCGCCAGCAGGGTGATGGACCACCACCCGGCCCCGAAATGCGGGGTCAGAAGATGGGCCAGACGCGGATCACCCGCCGCCCGCTCAAATATCCCCGATGGTCCCCCGGCAACGGCAAAGACGATACCGCCGCCCACCAGGATGGCCGCCCCCAGCTTGACCATGCTTTCGGTGGAAATCGCCATCATCAGGCCGCGATGATGCTCATTCGCATGGATGTTGCGCACCCCGAACAGGATGGCGAACAGGGCCATGGCGCAGGTGATAATGAAGGTCGTCTCGCCTGGAATATCCATCACCCGGTTGGCAAACGGATCACCGGCCAGCGCCTCAAGGCTGATGGTGATGGCCTTCAGCTGCAGCGCGAAATAGGGCAGCACCACCGTGACCGCCATGACAGTGATCAAGGCCGCCAGCACCCGGCTCTTGCCATATCGCGCGGAAATGAAGTCGGAGATGGAGACGGTGTTTTCCGCCTTCGCCACCCTGACCATCTTGGCCAGGATCGGCCAGCCCAGGGAGAAGACCAGGATCGGCCCCACATAGATGGACAGGAAATCCCACCCGCTGGCCGCCGCCCGCCCGATGGCCCCGTAAAAGGTCCAGGATGTGCAGTAAACCGCCAGCGACATGGCATAGAGCAAGGGTGCGCGGCGCTCCTGCACCTCCGGCTGCCGCGCCGCATACCGGTCCCCCCACCAGGCGATGGCGAACAAAGCCGCCAGATACCCCAGCGCCAACCCCAGAACCGGCCAACTCGACATGCATACCCCCCTGGGTGCCGCTTGCTGTGCTTCTTGTTAAGCACATCCTACGCCCGTTGCGGGGGTGCCGTCATGGGGGCGATGGTCGGGGGCGGGTGTGGAACCTCAAACGACAAAGACCCGCCGGCTGTCGGGCCGGCGGGTTGTAAAGGGGGCGTTCGCGGGAAGAAACGAACGCCCGGGGGGAGGAGGCGGGGCGGTCAGAAGCGATAGGCGGCGCGCACGCCCCAGGTGCGGGGCGCGTCATAGAAGGCGCGGGCAACGCCGGCGAAGCCGGGCACGGCCCCCGTGGACGCCGCCTGCTGGCCACGGATGTCGATATTGTTCTTCACCGCCTTGTCCTCCAGGTTCTGCACGAAGGCTTCCAGCTGCCAGTTGGCGGGTGACTCATAGCGCAGCGACAGGTCGGTGCGGGTGTAAGAGGCCTGACGGTCGGTGGCGCGGTTGAAATCGGTCAGGAACATTTCCGACTGATACTTGCTCTGGATGCGCGGCACGATCACGCCGCCATCGGGCAGGTCGAAGAAATGCTCGTAAACGACGGTCACCGCCACCTCCGGCGCGAAGGGCAGCTTCTTGCCCTTCAGGTTGATGGCGCCGTTGGGGTTGGACGCCGTGAAGATGTTGGTGTCCACGGTCTTGAAATCATCATATTCGGCGGACAGCAGCGCCGCCGACACCTGCAGCCGGTCATTGGATGAGACGCGCCAGCTGGCCTCGGACTCCAGGCCATAGATGCTGGCCTTGGTGGCATTCACGGTCACCAGCTGCTGAATGCCATTGGCCCCGATCACCGTATTGGCGCGCAGAATGTCACTATAGTCAGAATAGAAGATGACATTGTTCAGGGTCAGGTCGCCGTCCAGCAACGTCGCCTTCAAGCCCAGCTCATAATTGGTGACATTTTCCGGGTTGGCCGCCGTGCCGCCATCCTGGATCACGCCCGATTTGAAGCCGGTATTGACCATGGCATAGGCCAGCAGGTCGGCAGAGACATCATATTCGCCGCGCGCCATCCAGGTGGTCTTGGACCAGTTCTTGTCGGCATCGTTGCGGGCCGTCACCACGCACAGGCTGGGGATCTGGCTGGTCGGCACGCCGATGACATTGATGCCGCCTGTGGCCGGCGTGGAATTGTTGCGGTTACAGACATAGTTGCGACCGCCCGTGTCCTTCTTGGTGTCCTTGGTATAGCGCAGGCCGCCCGTCACGCGCGCCGCGTCAGTCACATGGAACGTCTCCTGCGTGAACAAGGCCCAGGAGGACAGGTCGCGGCGTGGCTGGATGAAGGTCTGGGCGTCGCGGCGGTCATTGGGATCGAACTGTCCGGGCACGGTGCCGGTATCGTCGCGGAAATCGATATCGAAACGGATATCGTTATCCTCCTTGTAGTAGAAGGCACCGAACAGCCAGTCGAACCGTTCCGCACCCACCGACTTCACCTGCAATTCATGCTGATGACTGTCGAACACGCCGCGCTCGAAGCGCCGTTCCTCGGCAAAGGCCGCCGACACCGGCGGGCGCGGCAGGGCGCGCAGGACCGGGTCCAGCTGGTAGCCCACATCATTGTCGTTCACATTCTGCCGCGTCATGTGGGCCCAGCCGAACAGATAACTGACCTCGACGCTCTCCACCGGCTGGTAATCGGCGCGCACGCGCACGGTATCATTGACCTGGTCCAGCATGCCGGGGCTGTCGATCACCGCCGACCGGCGCGTGGTGCCGGGCAGCGGCGTGACATTGACGGGTACCGTACCCGCCCCCTGGTCAGAGAAGCGCTCAGCCGACACGAACAGCTTGAAATTCTCCGCCGGGGTCCATTGCGCGCTGACGCGGCCGGAATAACGGTTGGCATTGTCGTATTTGTCGGCACCGGGCGGCACCTTGGACCCAGCGGCAAAATCGATGAAACCCTCGCGGTTCTCCACATAGCCGGCGGCGCGGATGGCCAGAGTGTCGGTGACGGGCAGGTTCAGATGGCCCTTCACGCGGAACAGGCTGTAATTGCCCGCCGTCAGGTCGACGGAACCTGACGCCTTCTCCGCGTTTGGCTTGGCCGTGATGATATTGACCACGCCGGCATTGGAATTGCGGCCAAACAGCGTGCCCTGCGGCCCGCGCAGCACTTCCACCCGCTCCACATCATACAGCAGGGCCGTGGCCCCCTGCGGGCGGGGTGAATAGATGCCGTCAACATGGAAGGCGACTGCGGGGTCGCCCACCTCCGTGCGGTTGGTGGAAACGATGCCACGGATGGCCACGTCCACGGCGGCCTGGTTGCTGCTCTGGCCGATCTGCAGGCCGGGCACCAGGGACACGATACTTTTCAGGTCAGAAACCTGCAGCTGGTCCAGCGCCTGCTGGCTCAGCGCCGTCACCGCCACGGGCGTGTCCTGCAAGGATACGGCGCGTTTTTCGGCGGTCACGATGATCTCCTCCAGCATGGCGCTGGAGGTCTGGGCCAGGGCCGGCGTGGCGGTGGCCCCCAAAGCCGTGGCGGCAAGCAGGAATGTCTTGATGGTGCTGATCTTGGTCTTCATGGGTTCTCTCCCTCCCTGTTCCGGGCAAAATTCTCCCCTGACCGGCACGGGGCACCCGTCCGGCTGGGCATGTTGCGGGCAATAAGCACCCGTTTCCGCACGGGGGTACGCCTGTGCGGGGGATCGGGTTTTCTTGGGTGTGATTGGGGCGGGCGCGGCGGTGACGGAGCGGAAACACCGCTCCCGTCCCCCCGCCTACAGCTTCAAGCGCCGCCTTTCTTCGTCATCCCGGCTAAAGCCGGGACCCAGGAGCCAAATACCCGACCTTTCGGCAGCTTTGATGAACGCTGCGCCGCGGTTTGATCCTATGGCTCTGGGTCCCGGCTTCCGCCGGGATGACGAGGGGAGCGGCTTGGCTCGCCCCTACGCCGTCAGGTCTTTTCTGCTTTCATGAGCTGTCCTCTCTCCCTCTTGTCTGCGGTCGGGCCTTTCAGGCGCCTTGTCCCGCTTGGTGTTGGTTGTCCCGGGCCGTGGCCTGGGTGCGCAGTTCCATGCGGAACCGTTGCAGATCGTCGATGCGCTGATAGGGCAGCACCGTTTGCAGATTTTCTGCATGCTCCCCGCCCAGCAGGGCCAGCATGTGGCGGGCCAGCTCCTCGCCATCGCGGCGCTGTGGCTGGTAGTAATAGGTCACGCCCTGTTCGAACGGCATGCGGAACGGCATGCCCCCGAACCCGACAATGCGCAGCCCGTCCCGCGCCGGGTCCATGCCCTGTTCCAGGGCCGCCTCCATGGCACCGAACATCGACAGCTGATTGGCGCAGACAATGGCCGTCACGCTGCTGTCCCGCGCCAGAAGGTCGCGCACGGCATCCTGACTGGCCCAGACTGACAGGTTGGCCGTGACCAGCAACGACTTGTCCCAGGGAATGCCCAATTCGGCCAACGCCCGCTGATATCCGCGCAGCCGGAACCCGGCATAGGTCATGTTGCCCGTGGGGTTGAACAGGGCGATGCGCCTGTGCCCGTCCGCCGCCAGACGGATGACCGCATCATAAATCCCGCCCTCATCATCATGATCGACAAAGGCGTGGGGGCTGTGCAGTTCGGTGCGGCCAAAGCTGACGAACGGGAACTTGAATTCCAGGCAGAAGCGCGCCCGTTCATCCATGGGCGTGGTGCGGGAAAAGATGATGCCGTCGGCCAGCCGCTGCTGAAACACCCGCCGCACCGTCTCCAGCGGCGATTGGCTGGCCGTCTGCGCCAGGACGATCAGGTTGTAGCTGTCACTCTCCAGCGTGCGCGACACGCCCTCCACCTGCGCCAGAAAGCCGGCATCGCCGTAATCCGCAACCTCGGGCGCGAAGAAGACCGAACAGATCTTCATGGTGCGCCCGGTGCGCAGATAGACGCCGCCGGCATCGGGCAGGTAACCTAGGGTCGCTGCCGCCTGCTTCACCCGTGCCACCGTGTCCGGCTTCACCTCCGGCCCGTCCTTCAGCGCCCGGGACACGGTCGTGATCGACAGGCCCAGATGCTCGGCAAGGGTTTTCAGGTTGGTGCGCTGGCTTTGTTGCATGGCGGTCGGCTCGTCTTTTCACCTTTTGAAGGTTGCAGAGATTACGGGCAATCGGCGGGCAGGGGCACCTCATTCTCATGCATCACGCGGCGCATGAAATCGAACGACGCCTTGGGCGTGCGCTTACACGTCTGATAGTCCACATGCACCAGACCGAAACGCTTATTGTACCCGTGCGCCCATTCGAAATTGTCCAGCAGCGACCAGGGCATATAGCCCCTGATATCGGCCCCTTCCGAAATCGCCCGGTGCATGCCGGCCAGATAATCGCGGTAATAGGCGATGCGATCCTGATCGTCGATGCGGCCATCGGGACCGGGAATGTCCAGGAAGGCGGCCCCGTTCTCCGTCACGTAAACGGGCGGATTGCCATAATCGCGGCGCAAACCATCCAGCGCCTGATAGAAGGCGTGACCATCGATGCCCCAGTTCATCTCCGTCCGGCGCAGATATTTGGGCGGCTCCACGATGCGGAACGGCCACGCCGTTCCCTCCGCCGGCGACAGATATGTCGGGAAATAATGGTTCACCCCCTGGTAATCCACGGGCTGATGGATCTCCGCCATGTCGCCCGCCTGGATATGCGGGGCGAACCGGTCCAGGACGCTGTCGGGATAGCGGCCCAGATGCACAGGGCCTAAGAACACCCCGTTCCACTTATCCTCAAACAGCTTCACCAGATGGGCGTCACGCTCCGCAAACTGGGGCAACGGGCGGCCCGTATGCACCGGCAGGACGAAGCCGACCGGCACGCCGGGTGCCAGATCGCGCACCACACGCACCGCCCGTCCATGGGCCAGATTCAGATGGTGGGCGACGCGCACGGCGGCGCGCGGGTCGGCCAGACCGGGCGCGTGCCGCCCCTCCTCATTCCCGACCCAGGCGCAGACCGACGGTTCGTTGAAGGTGACCCAGGTCTTCGCCCGGTCGCCCAGGCGGCGCACCATCAGGGCGGTATAGTCGGCAAACCATGCCGCACTGTCGCGGTTGACCCAGCCGCCCTTGTCCTGCAACGCCTGCGGCAGGTCCCAATGGTACAGGCAGGGCCAGGGCTCCAGCCCGCGTTCCAGCATGCCATCGACCAGCCGGTCATAGAAATCCAGACCCTTCTGGTTGGTGGCCCCGGTCCCGTCCGGCTGTACCCGCCCCCACATGATGGAGAAACGGTATTGCTGCGCGCCCAGGGTGCGGATCAGGTCCAGGTCTTCCTGCCAGCGATGATAATGGTCGCAGGCGACGGTGCCGGTATCGCCATTGGCAACCCGGCCGGGGGTGGCGCAATAGGTGTCCCAGATGCTGGGCCCGCGCCCGTCATCGGGCGCCCCGCCTTCGATCTGATAGCTGGAGGTGGAGACCCCCCACCTGAACCCATCGGGAAAACGCATCATCGCCGTCATTCGTTGCCTGTCGGAAAAGGAGGGCAGCCGGAAGCACCCTGCAAGGCCAGAGACCCCGCAGACGGAAAGCGGCCCCCGTGGAACCGTCCATGTCAAAAATCGTAACGTTTCGAAAAATGCCTGTCCAGACGGAATCTGCAGTATTTCCAATTTTTCTGCGCTCGTTTTCTGCATTTGACATTCGCCGCCGCCTGCCCATACTTCACCGAAATCGAAACGTTTTGGATTGTGCGGCGCGATGATGATCACGCTCAAAAAATGCTGCACCGCCACAAAAATCACAGCCATCGCCTGTCTGGCCCTTGTGGGCACCGCATCAGGGGCGCAGGAACTGGAGGTGATGCACTGGCTGACCTCGGGCGGGGAATCCGCCTCGCTGTCGGTGGTGCGTCAGGCCTTCCGTGATCAGGGCGGGGTGTGGCGCGATGCGCCGGTGCCGGGCGGGTCCTCGGCGCGGGCCGCCGCCGTCAACCGTATCCTGGGCGGCAACCCGCCGCCGGTCTTCCTGTTTTCGCTAGGCGCGCAGCTGACGGAACTGTCCAGCCACGGTCTGGTCATCGCCGCCCCTGGCGCCGGGGAGGAATGGGACCGCGTCCTGCCACCGCTGCTGACCCGGTCGGCGCGGTATCAGGGCCGCTACATGGCGGCACCCCTGAACATCCATGGCGAGAACTGGATGTTCTACAATACCGCCCTGCTGCAGCAGGCGGGGCTGGCGGTGCCACGCAGCTGGGATGCATTCATCGCGGCGGCGGCAAGGCTGAAAGCCATGGGCAAGACCCCCATCGCGCTGGGCGGGCAGCCCTGGCAGGAACGGCTGCTGTTCAACGCCGTGCTGCTGGGCATGGGCGGACGCACCTTCTACCGCCGGGTCTATGAGGCGCTGGATGAGGCCGCCCTCTCCTCCCCCACCATGCTGTCGGTGTTCCGCACCTTCGCCAGCCTGCGCCCCTTCGTGGATGAAGGCAGCCCCGGTCGGCGCTGGAACCAGGCGACCGCCATGCTGATGCGCGGCGACGCGGCGTTTCAGTTCATGGGCGATTGGGCCAAGGGGGACATAAGGGCGGCGGGGATGGAACCGGGGGTGCAGATAGGCTGCGCCCTGGCCCCCGCCCCTGACCCGGCCTACATCATGGTGGTGGATGCCTTCGCCTTCACCACGCCGCGCGATGCGGCGACGGCAGAGGCGCAGAAACGCTTCGTGTCGGTGATGATGGATCCCGCCGTACAGGCCGGGCTGAACCAGGCCAAGGGGTCGATCCCCGTGCGCACCGATGTGCCCGATGAAGGTTTCGACCCTTGCGCGAAACAGGCCATGGCCCTGATCCGCGACCCGGACACCAACCTCGCCTCCACCGGCATGGGCCTGTCGGGTGGCATGGCCGGGGCGCTGGACGATGCCATTTCCCATTTCTGGAACGATCCGCGCCTGACGCCCGAACAGGGGCAGGAATTGCTGCGCAAATCCATCCTGGCCTTCCGCTGACCCGGACCGCCAGCAACAGTAACGACAAAGGGAGGACGGGATGAAGCCATCGCACCGGGCACCCACCATCGCCCTGCTGCCGGCGGGGATGATCACCTTCGTCTGCTTCTATCTGTTCATCGCCTGGACCTTCGCCATCTCCCTGACCGGCTCGCAGCTGCTGCCCAGCTGGGAATTCGTGGGGCTGCTTCAGTATGAGCGGCTGTTCGCGTCGGCCCGCTGGTGGACGGCGCTGGGCAACATGGCGCTCTATGGCGCGCTGTTCATCACCGGCTGCCTCAGTGTCGGCTATCTGCTGGCCATCCTGATCGACCGGGGCGTGCGGGCGGAGGGGGCATACCGCACAATCTTCATGCTGCCGCTCTCCATGTCCTTCGTGGTCACCGGCATCATCTGGCAATGGATGCTGAACCCCGGCCTGGGCATCCAGCAGGCGGTGCGCGGTCTGGGGTGGGAGGAGTTCGCCTTCAACTGGCTGGTCCGCGCCGACCGCTCCATCTACACGGTGGCTTTGGCCGGCATCTGGCAGCAATCGGGCCTGTGCATGGCCCTGTTCCTGGCGGGGTTGCGCGGCGTTGATCCGAACATCTGGAAGGCGGCGAAGGTGGATGGCATCCCGACATGGCGAGTCTATGCCGCCATCGTCACGCCCATGCTGCGCCCCGTCTTCTTCACCGCCGGCATCCTGCTCTTCTCCCTGGTCGTGAAATCTTTCGATCTGGTGGTGGCGCTGACGGGCGGCGGCCCCGGCTTCTCCTCCGACCTGCCGGCCCGCTTCGTGATGGAACATATTTTGAACCGGCAGGAACTGGGCCTGGGTGCCGCCGGTGCCTGCATGATGCTGGCCACCATCGCCGCCGTGGTCGGCCCCTATCTCTATGCCGAGATCAGGCAGAAAAAGGGGAGCTGAACCATGCGCCGTTTTCCACTTTACCTGATGCTGACCATCGCGGCGCTGATGGTGGTGTTCCCGCTGCTGGTCATGCTCTCCACCTCGCTGAAGCCGCTGGACGAGATCAATAATGGCAGCCTGTTCGCCCTGCCGCAGGACCCGACGGTCGGTGCCTGGGCCAAGGCCTGGGGCGGGGCCTGCATCTCCGGTACCTGCCGGGGCCTGTCGGTCTGGTTCGGCAATTCCTTTGCCATCGTGCTGCCGGCCCTGTTCTGCTCCCTGGGCCTGGGCGCTCTGACCGGTTACGCGCTCAGCCTGCGCACCGCCAAATGGGTGGACATGCTGTTCGCGGCCTTGTTGATCGGCCTGTTCATCCCGCCGCAGGTGACGCTTTACCCTATGATCGTGCTGGTGCGCGAAATGGGCCTGTTCGGCACGCTCGGCGGGCTGGTCTTCGCCCATACGGTCTGGGGCCTGGCCTTCGTCACGCTGTTGTTCCGCAACTTCTTCCTGTCGGTGCCGCGTGACCTGCTGAAGGCGGCGCGCATCGATGGGGCAGGCTTCCTGGCCACCTTCTGGCACGTGATGCTGCCCCTGTCGCTGCCGGTCTGCGCCGTCGCCCTGGTGCTGCAATTCACCTATATCTGGAACGATTTCATCCTGGGCCTGACCTTCGCGGGTCCGGGGCAGCAGCCGGTGACGGTGGCACTCAACGTGCTGGCCGGGTCGCAGTTCGGGCCACAGGAATACAATGTCAACATGGCTGCGACCATGATCGCAGCATTACCCACCATCCTGGTCTATCTCCTGTCCGGACGCCTGTTCGTGCGCGGGATCGCGGCCGGGGCCGTGAAGGGATAAGAATGATGCAACGCGTAAATCTGCAAGGCATCGCCAAAAGCTTTGGCAGCACCAATGTCCTGGAACGGATCGACCTGGATATCGAACCCGGTGAATTCCTGGTCCTGCTGGGCCCGTCCGGCTGTGGCAAGTCCACGCTGCTGAACATCGTGGCGGGGCTGGAGGAACCGACGGGCGGGCGCATCCATTTCGGCGACCGCGACGTGACCGGCCTGGAGCCCGATCAGCGCGACATCGCCATGGTGTTCCAGTCCTACGCGCTTTACCCCACCATGTCCGTGCGCCGGAATATCGGCTTCGGCCTCACCATGCGCGGCCTGGACCGGGCCTCGGTGGCAGACAAGGTGGCGGGCGTGGCCAAGCTGTTGCAGATCGAACATCTGCTGGACCGCAAGCCGTCGCAGCTATCGGGTGGGCAGCAGCAGCGGGTGGCCATCGGCCGCGCCCTGGTGCGCGAACCGCAGGTGTTCCTGCTGGATGAACCCTTGTCCAACCTGGACGCCAAGCTGCGCGCCGACATGCGGGTGGAATTGAAACGCCTGCATGAACGCTCCCGCCGCACCACGCTCTATGTCACCCATGATCAGGTGGAGGCCATGACCTTGGCCAGCCGCATCGTGGTGATGAACAAGGGAAGGGTGCAGCAATGCGACCGTCCGGAAGTGGTCTATGCCAGGCCCGCCAACCGGTTCGTGGCCGGTTTCGTGGGCGCCCCCACCATGAATTTCCTGGAAGGGGAACTGGCGCTGGCCGATGACGGCCCCGCCCTGCGCCTGGATGATCATCTGCTGCCCCTACCGGGCCTGCGGGCGGGCACGGGCCTGCAGGTGGGGCAGCGGCTGGTCCTGGGCCTGCGGCCGGAGCATCTGTCCCTGGCCCCGGCTGGCGAGGGCGGAACCTGTGAAGGTCAGGTCCTGATGACCGAACCCACAGGCCCCGACACCTATGTCCTGATCCGGCTGGCCGGGCGGGAAGTAACCGCCCGCATGCCCCCCGGCGTGGCCCTGTCTGCCGGACAAACGGTCGGCCTGCGTCTGGACGGCGCATCGGCCAGCCTTTTCGACACCGGCGAGGGGCTGCGGCTGAATTGAGGTCGTCACGATGTGCGCACAAAAGCCCCTGGTGCTGGTAATGGGGGTCAGCGGCTGTGGAAAATCCAGCCTGGGCGCCGCCCTGGCCCAGGCGTTGGGGATGGAATTTCTCGAAGGGGACCGGCTGCACCCGCCCGACAATGTCGCCCGCATGCAGGCCGGCATTCCCCTGACCGATGCCGACCGCCAGGGCTGGTTGGAAGCCATCGCCGCTGAAATCCACCATGCATCCGTCACCGGTCACGGTCTGATTGTTGCCTGTTCAGCCCTGAAGCGACGCTACCGTGACCTGCTGCGGGCCGGCGGTCTCCCGCTCTGGGTCATCCATATGCACGGCCCCCGCGCCGTGCTGGCGGACCGCATGGCGGCACGGTCGGGCCATTTCATGCCCGTCACCCTGCTGGACAGTCAGCTGGAGACGCTGGAAATGCCGGAAGGGGAGGATCGAACGCTGACCCTGGACCTCTGTCGCCCCCTGCCGAAGCTGCTGACCGCAGCGCTGGATTTCATCGGGTGCGGGGTTGCGGCACCCCCGTCATCTACGTCACTCTGCTGAAGGACCCTCACGGAGCCTTCATGCCTCCCCTCACCCGCCGCGCCCTGATGTTGCTGCTGCTCCTGCTGCCGCATCCCTCATGGGCCTGCGATATGGTGGAGGGTGCAGGCCCAGCATCCGTGTACGAACTGGTGGCCCGCGCGGACCTGATACTGCTGGCCCGTGTCACCGGGTCCTGGCCGCTGCGGCCCGATCTGGTGGAAACCTTCACAGGGCCACCCCAGGTCGGGTTCACACCGGTTGAGGTGTTGAAAGGCACGACCGCTCCAACCGTGCCGGTGGCCGGGCGACTGGACGATGCCTTCCTGACGCGTAGCCCTGTCTGCCCCGTCCCGGTCTACACCCGCAATGCCCGCTACCTGCTGTTCCTGCGTCACCAGGGCGACCAGTTCACGACCATCCTGGGCAGTCGCGGCGATGGCACGCGGCCATTCCAGCTATCCGTCGGGAACGACACACCCCTGTCCTTGATCCGGCTGTTCGTGCAGGTCCAGCGACAGAACACAAAGGAACAGCAACGACAGGCGCTGGAAGCCCTGGCGGCGCAACGTCTGCGCCCCGACGCCAGTGCTGGCGAACAGCTGGAGGCGCGCCATATCCTGGACTATCTGCGCTCCCTCTCCACCCCACCGCGCAACTGATGCCATCGGCAGGGTTGGTCAGGCTCACCCCTTCTGCACCCCCGGCTTGCCCGGATCGACGGCAAACTTGGCGCGCGAGGACAGTTTGCCGCCCGGCGTGCTGACCTGATCCAGGACCTTCAGGTCCATGGTCAGGTGCTTCGGCGTGACCTCGCAGATGCCATAGCCGCGCTGATCGTTGATCAGCTTGATATGTGGGTTCTCGGCCAGCATGCCCTTGGCCGCTGGACGCTGCTCTCCGCCATCACCGCCGGACGAGATGGAGGTGACGACGAACTCGCTGGCCACGACGGCGCTGTTCGGGTCCTTGTCGTCGAAAATCACATTGCCGACGATGTTCTGATGCTCGTCACCGGTCAGGACGACGGTGTTGCGGATGTTGTTGCCCTGGATATGCTTCAACAGGCGGGCGCGGGCCACGCGGTAGGGGTCCCAGGTGTCCAGGTTGCGGATATTGGCCTCGCCCGGCTCCCGGTCGCATGGCATCAGCATGACCTGCTGTGCCAGCAGGTTGAACCGAGCCTTGCCCTGGGCCAACCCGTCGAACAGCCACTTTTCCTGTGTCTCACCCAGCACCGTCAGGTTGGGATTATCGACATCGGGGCAGGCCGGGCGGAACCCGTCGCGACAGGGCTGGTCGCTGCGATATTGGCGGGTGTCCAGCACATGCATATCCACCAGATCGCCGAATGCAAACTTGCGGAACAGTTGCATCCGCGCCCCATCGGGCAGCGACGAGCGCCGGAACGGCAGATGCTCGTAATAGGCCTGGGCGGCCGCAGCGCGGCGCAGGCGGAAGATGTCGGGCGGGGTATTGTCCCAGTTGAAGTCAGAAGCCCAATTATCCACCACCTCATGATCGTCCCAGACGGCGATCCAGGGGGCGGCGGCATGGGCCTTCTGCAGGTCGGTATCCAGCTTGTACTTGGCATAGCGCCGGCGATACTCGTCCAGCGACACCGGGTCCGGCAGGTCGGCGCGGCGCGGGCTGGGCACCACATCTTCCAGATGGCGGCTGAAATAGAAGGGCCGCGACTGCCCCTCATAGATGTAGTCGCCATAGTGATAGACGAAATCCACCTCTTCGCGGGCCAGATGGTCAAAGGCCGTGAACAGGCCCTGATCGTAATTCTGACAGCCCGCGACGGCGAAGCGTAGCTTGGCCAGCGGCGCGCCGGCGGCAGGTGCGGTCACCGCGCGGCCCTGCATGGAGCGATGGTCGCCACAGCGGAACCGATACCAGTAGGGACGCCCCGGTTGCAGCCCCGCCACCTCCACATGCACCGCATGGCCCAGTTCGGGATGGGCGAGCGCCGTGCCCTTGGTCGCTACCTTGCGGAACAGCCGGTCCTCCGCCACCTCCCAATCCACGGGGATGATGTCGCTGGACATGCCGTAACCGGGTTCAAGCGGTCGGGGTGCCAGACGCGTCCAGATCACGAATCCATCGGGCCAGGGCTCACCTGATGCCACGCCCAGCTGGAACGGATAATCGATGAAATTGACCGCGCCAAAGGCCAGACGCGGGGCCACAGGAATGGCCAGGGCTGCCACCGCCAAACTTCCGGCCCCGCGCAGAAGCTGACGGCGGGACAGGGCAAGGGTGGATGGCAGCACGGATTTCATCAAGGACAACCCACGGATAACGCCCCACCCAGGCCGCCATCAGGGCGGGCCGGGCAGGTGACGTGAATGCAAAGAGGGACGAACCCGCATTCCGGTTTCGTCACCTCTGCTTGTGACAGAGGTCGGGGCGGATTGGCAAGTACCCGTTGGGTTTCAATACAGTTACAATACAATGTGCCGGGGCCGTCACACCCCGATCGCGCCGCCGCCCTTCTTGGTGATCACCACCACCGATGGCCGTGCGGGCATATTATCCTTGAAATCCGGCCAGCGCGTGCCCGGATCGGCGAAGGTCCCGTTACGGTTGCCGGACTTGGTGACCCTGTCCACGGCATCGGCACCCGGATGCTGCACCGACACGAACAGCGTCTGATCATCGGGCGTGAAGGTAGGGCCGGTCAGTTCCGCCCCCACCGGCGTGCGAAAGAACAGGCGCGCCGTACCGCGCAGGGGGCCTTGCGTCTCCATGGCCCAGATGCCGTCCGATGACCCCGACGTCCATTGCCATTTGCTGCCCTGATCGGTGCCGACCCACAACCGGCCCATGCTGTCGAAGGCGCAATTGTCAGGGCAGGAGAACCAGCCATTCTCCGTGGTGGCCTTGTTGAAGCTAGCCCCCGTTTTCGGGTCGGCGGGGTTGCCGGCCTTGACCAGGATTTCCCACTTGAACTTCTGCGCAGCGTGGTCGCCGCCGGGCGGCGTCATCTCGATAATATGGCCCCAGCTGTTGGCCGGGCGCGGGTTGGCGGCATTGGGGCGGATCTGGGCCGGGTGGATGGGGTCATCGGGCAGCCGGTCGTCATTATTGGTCAGCATGACATAGACCAGACCCGTCTTGGGATTGACCTCCACATCCTCCGGTCGGTCCATGCGCGTGGCCCCGACCAGTGTGGCCGCCAGACGGGCCGCAATGACCACGTCGCCCTGATCCTTGAAGCCATTGGCGGGCGTCAACGGCCCCTGCCCCTGCACCAGCGGCAGCCAGGTGACGCTGCCATCGGCATCAAACCGCGCCACCGACAGCGTGCCCTCGTCCAGCAGCTTCATGTTGGCCTTGCGGTCGGTCGGGTTGAACGTGCCCTTGGACACGAACCGGTACACATGCTCGAACCGCTGATCATCGCCCATATAGACGACGGCACGCCCATCCTTGTTCAGGGTGACGCCCGCCCCCTCATGCTTGAACCGGCCCAGCGCCGTCAGCTTGCGCGGCGTGCTGGTCGGGTCATAGGGGTCGATCTCCACGATCCAGCCATAGCGATTCGCACCGAACGGCTCCTTATTGATGTTGAACCTTTCATGGAAGCGCCCCCACTGGTACAGGGGCGAAGGCACCGTCATGCGGTCATAATTGCGCTGTTCGGGATGGGTCTGGTCAACGGTGCCCAGGAAGTAGCCGTCGATATTCTCCTCCCCCGACAGGACCGTGCCCCACGGGGTGACGCCGCCTGCGCAGTTATTCAGCATGCCGATGACGGTGCGGCCCTCTGGGTCATCCTTGATCTTCATGCGGGCATGGCCAGCGGCCGGGCCGGTAAACACCATCTTGGTGTTCAGCGCATTGATGCGGCGGTTGAACTTGCCGCCCTTCACATAGGTCCACTTGCCGTCCTTACCGCGCTTGACCTCAACGATGGTGCCCGAATGGGCCGCCATCTCGATATCCACCATCTCTTTGGTGACGGATTCGGGTGGATACTTGTCCTGACCTTCCGGTGCCAGACCGGGGAACATCATCTCGGCCTGGGTATATTCATGGTTCACCCACAACAGGCCGTGATCGGCATTGTTGCTGCCCTGCGGCAGGGGATAGTAAGCAGTGAAGTCGCAATTATAGCCGAACTGTTTCAACTGGCTGTCGGCGCTCTGCTTGTACGGATCGAATTCCGGGCTGTCCGCGAACAGCGGGTCACCCCAGCGGATCAGGACATCGGCGTCATAGCCGGGGGCGACATGGTGGGTATGGTCAATGCCCCGCGTCAGCTCCTCAAAACTAAACCCGAATCCGCCCTGCTTGCCAGCGGCCCCCACCGCCTGTGCCTTGGCCTCATCCGCCATCAGGGCCACCGGAACCGCCGGGGCAAAGGCCGCAATCGCGCTGGTGCCCAGCATGCCACGCAGGATATCGCGACGACCCAGCCGCTGTTGCACCACCTCGCCAAAGGTTGGTTCCGTGTCCGGTGACGCACCCTTGTCCTGGATGGCTTCAAACTCTTCATGGGTCAGGAAACGTGTCTCGGACATGAGGACGGTTACTCCAGCGGAAAAATGGCTTTGCCTGTTTCATACGCCTTGGAAGCTACAGTTATTTGACAGGCCAGCGCCAGACCAACAGGGCGGCGATGTGACACAGGGGCCAGATTCCGCATCGCGGACGGCAAAGGCGGGCTTTGTCACCTTGCCGTGCGCCTGCGAACTGGCTAGCTTCACAGGCTGGTATGATTGCTGGGACCCTTTCCCGGTGGTCCCTGCTTCGGGATCGCCGCCCTGGGGGTTCCTCTGTTCGGAACGGAGCCGATGAAGTTTACCCGTCGCGCCGCCTGTGCGGCCCTCGCCCTTTTCATGTCCACCGCCGCCACGGTCGCGCCCGCCTTCGGGTTCGAACCGGCCATCGTCTTCGACATGGGCGGCCGTTTCGACAAATCGTTCAATGAGGGGGCCAATAACGGTGCCGAACGGTTCAAGAAGGATACCGGCACCAATTTCCGCTGGTTTGAGGTGACGAACGAGGCGCAACGCGAACAGTTCCTGCGCCGTCTGGCATCCAAGAATGCCGATATCATCGTCTCCGTCGGTTTCTCCATGGCGCCGTCGGTGGAAAAGGTGGCGAAGGAGTTTCCGAATGTCCGTTTCACCCTGATCGACGGCAATGTGAACCTGCCGAACGTACAGTCGATCGAATTCGCCGAACATGAAGGCTCCTACCTTGTCGGCGTTCTGGCGGCCATGGCGTCCAAGACGGGGACGGTGGGCTTTGTCGGCGGCATGGATATCCCCCTGATCCGCCGCTTTGCCTGCGGCTATGAACAGGGCGTGAAGGCCACGAACCCCAAGGCCAATGTCCTGGCTAATATGGCCGGCTCCACGCCTGCCGCCTGGGCCGATCCCACGCGTGGCAGCGAACTGGCCAAGAGCCAGTTTGACCGTGGCGCGGACGTGATCTTCGCCGCCGCCGGTCAGACCGGCATGGGCGTGCTGCAGGCGGCAAGCGACGCCGGCAAGCTGTCCATCGGTGTGGACAGCAACCAGAACCACCTGTTCCCCGGCAAGGTCCTGACCTCCATGGTCAAGCGCGTGGACATCGCCGCTTATGAGGCGTTCAAGACCGCGCAGGACGGCACCTGGAAGGCGGGCCACCGCCGTCTGGGCCTGAAGGAAGATGGCGTGGGCTGGGCCTTCGATGACAATAACAAGGCGCTGATCACGCCCGCCATGAAGGCGGCCGTGGACAAGGCCACCGCCGACATCAAGTCCGGCACCCGCACCGTCGCCAATTATGACGACGCCAAGGGCTGCAAGTACTGATCGTCCCCTGACTGAATTAGCACCCAAGCAGGACCCATGTCGGCCGCCCCCTCTTCCGTTTCTCCCGCCTGGGCGGTCGAACTTGTCGGCATCGACAAGCGATTCGGCCCCGTCCATGCCAACCGCGACGTGACGCTGCGTTTCGCCCCCTCCAGCATCCATGGGCTGGTGGGGGAGAACGGGGCTGGCAAGTCCACCTTGATGAGCATCCTCTACGGCTTCTACGAGGCTGACGGGGGTGAAATCCTGGTGCGCGGCAAACAGGTGAATATCCGCACGCCGCAGGACGCGATCCGTCTGGGCATTGGCATGGTGCATCAGCATTTCATGCTGGTGGAGACCTTCACGGTTCTGGAAAACCTGCTGCTGGGGCACGAGGGCGGGCCGGTGCTGGGTCCCGCCATGGCCCGCGCGCGGGCCGAGGTGCAGGCGCTTGAGAAGCAGTTCGGGCTGGAGGTGCCGCTGGACGCGCTGGTCTCCGACCTGCCGGTCGGCGTGCAGCAGCGCGTGGAAATCCTGAAGGCGCTTTATCGCGGGGCCGAAGTGCTGATCCTGGACGAACCCACTGCGGTTCTGTCCCCGCCGGAGGTGGAGCAGCTGTTCCGCATCCTGGAACGGCTGCGCCAGCAGGGTCGCACCGTCCTGCTGATCACGCACAAGCTGAAGGAGATTATGGCCATCACCGACCGCGTGTCGGTGCTGCGCCGGGGTCAGGTGGTGGCGGAATTCATCACCGCCGAAACCGACCGTCAGGCCCTGGCCGACGCCATGGTGGGCCGCAAGACCTCACTGTCGGTGGATAAGGCCCCGGCCACGCCCGGCCCCGTCCTGCTGTCGGCGCAGAATGTGAACGTCATTGACGCGCGCGGCGTGACGACGCTCAAGGATGCCTGCCTGAATGTGCGGGCGGGCGAGATTGTGGGCATCGCCGGTGTCGCCGGCAACGGCCAGTCGGAACTGCTGGAGGTTCTGTCCGGCATGTGCCGTTTCGATAGCGGAACAGTCACGCTGAAGGGCGATGAAATCGGCCCGGCCACGAAATATGACGCGGCCGACGCGCGCCGCCGGGGTCTGGCCCATGTCCCCGAAGACCGGCTGAAACTGGCCGTGATCAAGGAATTCCCCGCCCATGAAAGCGCCATCCTGGGCTATCACCAGGACCAAGCCCTGTCCAAGGGCTGGCGGCTGGACTGGAAGCGCGTGGTCGCCAAGACCGTTTCGCTGATGGAACAGTTTGACGTGCGGCCCGGCAACCCCAATCTGCGCACCTCGCTCTTCTCCGGCGGTAATCAGCAGAAGCTGGTGATGGCGCGTGAGATGGACCGGGAACCCGACATCCTGCTGGTCGGGCAGCCGACGCGCGGCGTTGATATCGGTGCCATCGCCTTCATCCACCGTCAGCTTGTGTCGCTTCGCGACCGGGGCAAGGCCATCCTGCTGGTCTCCGCCGAACTGGATGAGATTCTGGCGCTCTCCGACCGCATCCTGGTGATGTGCGATGGGGAGATTGTGGGCGAATTGTCGGCGGCAGAGGCCACGGAGGGCCGGATTGGCACCATGATGGCGGGCATCAAGGACGCGCCCACCACAGAAGCGGTTGCTGCGGGGGTTTCGGTATGAGTGCGGGTGCGGGTTCCGACAATCTTCCCTGGTGGGCGACCGGCCTGCTGCTGCCCGTGGTGAATGTCACCCTGGCGCTGCTGGTCTCCGCCCTGGTCATCTTCGCCATCGGGGAGGACCCGGTGGGTGCGCTCGGCACCATGCTGCGCGGTGCCTTGGGCACGGGCGAGGGCATCGGCTACACACTTTATTACGCGACCAGCCTGATCTTCACCGCACTCGCCGTCGCCATCGCCTTCCATGGCGGCCTGTTCAATATCGGCGGGGAGGGACAGGCCTATATCGGGGGCCTGGGCGTCGGTCTGGTCTGTCTGGCCCTGCCCGGCTGGCCCTGGTGGGCGGCCCTGCCCTTGTCGGTGCTGGGCGGTGCAGCCTTCGGCGCGCTGTGGGCCGCGATTCCCGGCTGGCTGCAGGCCTATCGCGGCAGCCATATCGTCATCACGACCATCATGTTCAATTTCATCGCGTCCTCGCTGATGGTCTATCTGATGGTCAATGTGCTGATCAAGCCGGGCCAGATGTCGCCGGAAAGCGAGGCGTTCAGCGCCTCCATGTTCCTGCCCATGATGGCCGACATGCTGGCCGGCATCGGGATTGAGATGGCGTCCTCGCCGCTGAATTTCTCGCTGTTCCTGGCGCTCTTGGCCTGCGTCGGCGTCTGGGCCTTCATCTGGCACACACGCTGGGGCTTCGCCCTGCGCGCCACGGGCGCGAATGAGAATGCGGCCCTCTATGCTGGCATCGATCCCAAGCGTGTCATCGTCATCACCATGGCCCTGTCGGGTGCCCTGGCGGGCCTGCTGGGCGTGAACGAGCTGCACGGGGTGCAGCATCGCCTGATGCTGAATTTCCCGGCGGGTCTGGGCTTTACCGGCATCGCCGTGGCCCTGATGGGCCGTAACCATCCCGCCGGCATCATCCCCGCCGCCCTGCTGTTCGGCGCGCTCTATCAGGGCGGCACCGAGCTGGTCTTTGATTACCCGACCATCAGCCGGGAGCTGGTGGTGGTGATCCAGGGCGTGGTCATTCTGTTCGCGGGTGCGCTGGAACATATGTTCCGCCCGGCGCTGGTGCGCCTTTTCTCCCGCCGCCCCGCTGTGGCGACTTCCAAGCCGGTAGGGGCCTGATCCCATGGATATGCTTCTCACGCTTCTGTCGCTGCTGGACAGCACGGTCCGCCTCGCCACCCCCTTGCTGCTGGCAGCGTTGGCCGGGTTCTACTCGGAACGAGCCGGGGTGGTCGATATTGGGCTGGAGGGCAAGATGCTGGTGGCGGCCTTCGCCACCGCCGCCACCGCCGCCCTGCATGGCTCGGCATGGTTGGGCCTGGGGGCAGGCATCCTGGCCTCGGTCATCCTGGCCCTGCTGCACGGTTTTGCCTGCATCACACATAAGGGCAATCAGGTCGTTTCCGGCGTGGCGCTGAACATCGTGGCCCTGGGCCTGACGGCGGTGCTGGGCAATGCCTGGTTTGAAATGGGGGGCCGCACCCCCAACCTGCCCGCCGACGCCCGCTTCGGCGAAATCACCCTGCCGCTGGCAGAGGCTCTGCGCGGCATCCCCCTGCTGGGCCCGCTCTATTTTGAACTGATCAGCGGCCATAACATCCTGGTCTATCTGGCGCTGGCCATCGTTCCCCTGACCTGGTGGATCGCCTACCGCACCCGGTTCGGCCTGCGCCTGCGCGCCGTGGGCGAAAACCCCGCTGCCGTGGACACCGCCGGTATCTCGGTCACCAAACTGCGTTATCAGGCCGTCCTGATCGCGGGCCTGCTCTGCGGCATCGCCGGTGCCTACCTGTCCACCGCCCAAGGTGCCGGGTTCCAGACCAACATGACGGCGGGCAAGGGCTTCCTGGCGCTGGCGGCCCTGATCCTGGGCAAGTGGAAGCCGGTCCCCACCCTGTTCGCGTGCCTGCTGTTCGCCTTCGCCGACGCGTTGCAGACGCGCCTGCAGGGCGTCGCCCTGCCCGGCATCGGTGAGGTGCCGGTACAGTTGATTGAGGCTTTGCCCTATCTCTTGACCGTCCTGCTGCTGGCCGGCTTCGTCGGCAAGGCCATCCCGCCCAAGGCCAGCGGTCGGCCCTACGTGAAGGATCGGTGAGGGGTGGCCGAAGCGCCCTACCACACCGTCATCCCCGCTTTCGCGGGGATGACGGTTGAGCAAACACCTACGACGCCTCCGCCTGCGTCTCCGCCACCGGTGCCAGCGCCAATTTCGACGCCACAATCGCCGCCTGGGTGCGGCTGACCACGCCCAGGCGGCGCAGGATCACCGTCACATGCGCTTTCACGGTGGTTTCCACCACGCCCATCTCATACGCGATCTGTTTGTTCAGCTTGCCCTCCGCGATACCGGCCAGCACGCGCAGCTGCTGCGGCGTCAGGCCCGCCACGCGGGCGGCCATGTCGGCATCGGCCACGGGGGCCTGGGCATGGGCGGGCGTGCCGGCACGGGGCAGCCAGACGGCACCGTCCAGCACGGCGCGGATGGCGTCGCCAATATGGGTGATGGGTGCCGATTTGGGCACGAAACCGGCCGCCCCATATTCCATGGCGCGGTGAATGGTGGCCGCGTCTTCCGACGCCGACACCACGATGATGGGAATGGTCGGGTGTTCATTGCGCAACAGCGCCAGACCGATCAAGCCGTTCATGCCCGGCATATGCAAGTCCAGAAGGATGGTGTCGATGGCCGGCTCACGCTTCAGCACGGCCTCCACATCGCCGAAACTGGCCGCCTCCACGGTCGTCAGGTCAGGCATGGTGCCCGCCACCGACTGGCACAGGGCTGCACGCATCAATGGATGGTCATCGGCCACCAGCACCCGGATCGACATCTGTTCCGCCCCTCCCGCAATATGTCCCGTGGCTGTTGCGCCACTGTTGTTGAAACAGATTGAATGCGCTTCCCGGCTGGGACGCAAGCCTGCTTTTGACAAAAAAGAATATGGCGGGTGGCTTTCACCACCCGCCCAAGTCTTTAGGGGGAAATCACAACCACGAACCGGACATCAATCATCGGCGTAGATGTCGACGTCCTTGGTTTCCTTCACGAACAGCAGGCCGATGACCAGCGTGCCGGCCGCGACGATGATCGGGTACCAGAGGCCGGAATAGATGTCGCCGGTGGCCGCCACAATGGCCAGGCTGGTGGCCGGCAGGAACCCGCCGAACCAGCCATTACCGATATGGTAGGGCAGCGACATGGAGGTGTAGCGGATGCGGGTCGGGAACATCTCCACCAGCATGGCGGCGATGGGGCCATAAACCAGCGTCACATAGATCACCAGGATGGTCAGCAGCAGCACAACCATCGGCTTGTTGATCTTCTCCGGGTTGGCCTTTGCCGGGTAACCGGCGGCCTTCAGCGCATCGCCCAGACTCTTGTCGAACTCAGCGGCGGCGGTCTTCGGGTCGGCCGGGGCGGCACTGCTGTGGGCGGGGCCATGCAGCGACACTTCCGTCTTGGTGGCAACACCGGAGCCATCATAGGCGGTGATGACGATCTCACCGACCTTGATCACGGCCAGACTGCCGGCGGGGGCCGCTTCGTTAGAGTAGGGCACGCCCTTCTTCACCAGCGCCGACTTGGCGATATCGCACGAGCTGGTGAATTTGGAGGTGCCGACCGGGTTGAACTGGAAGGAGCAGCTTTCCGGATCAGCAACGACCACGACCGGGGAGGTAGCAACGGCCTGTTCCAGTTCCGGGTTGGCGAAATGGGTGATGCCCTTGAAGATCGGGAAATAGGTGACGATGGCCAGCGCCAGACCCGCCATGATGATCGGCTTGCGACCGATCTTGTCGGCCAGCGTGCCGAACACCACGAAGAAGGGCGTACCGATCAACAAGGCGGCGGCGATCAGCAGGTTGGCCGTATAGGCGTCGACCTTGAGCGTGGAGGTCAGGAAGAACAGGGCATAGAACTGACCCGTGTACCAGACCACGGCCTGACCGGCGACCAGACCAACCAGGGCCAGGATCACGATCTTCAGGTTCTTCCAATTGCCAAAGGCTTCGGTCAGCGGTGCCTTGGAATGCTTGCCCTCTTCCTTCATCTTCTTGAAGGCCGGGCTTTCATTCAGCATCAGGCGGATCCAGACGGAAATGCCCAACAGCACGATGGAAATCAGGAACGGGATGCGCCAGCCCCAGGCCTCAAAATCCTCGACCGACATGGAAGAGCGGCAGGCCAGGATGATCAGCAGCGACAGGAACAGACCCAGCGTCGCCGTGGTCTGGATCCAGGAGGTGTAGTTGCCACGCCGGCCATGCGGGGCATGTTCGGCCACATAGGTGGCGGCACCGCCATATTCACCGCCCAGCGCCAGCCCCTGCAGCATGCGCAGCACGATCAGGATGATGGGGGCCGCAATGCCGATGCTGGCATAATTGGGCAGAATACCGACCACAAAGGTCGAGGCACCCATGATCAAGATGGTAACGAGGAAGGTATATTTGCGGCCGATCAAGTCGCCCAGGCGGCCAAACACCAGCGCGCCGAAGGGACGCACAAAGAAACCAGCGGCAAAGGCCAGCAGCGCGAAGATCATCGCCGCCGTCTCATTGACGCCGGAGAAGAACTGCTTGGCGATGACGGCCGCGAGCGAGCCGTACAGGTAGAAATCATACCATTCGAACACGGTGCCAAGCGAAGAGGCGAAGATCACCTTCTTCTCTTCCTTGGTCATCGGGGCTGGTTCCGCCCCGCCCACTGCCACATTAGCCATGTGCCCTCCCTTTTGCGCATATCGGCGACAAACGGATCGGCCCCGGCGAAATTATGCGCCACCCATCGCCGGGCAGCCTGTTATGGGCGTCCGGGTCGATCCTTGAGGTTTCCACGATGGGACAGGCGGAAGGTTAACACAGCCCCGACCTTGGTCGCTTCGACCTTGGTCCAGAGGCTTGAAACCATTAGCTAATTTGTGCAGCGCAACAAGGGCGCTGTTAACTCTTACCCAACCTACGGCGCTCGATATGCAGATCGAAGGACACGCCCAGCATGATGGCCATCTGCTCCAGATAGGCGGCGTCCTGATCGGACCACAGGCGTTTACGCCCCCCCTGTTCACAGCATAAAACCGCCACCGCCTTGCCACCCGTGCAGACGACATGGTCCAGAAGCGAACGCACATCACGTTGCAGAAGGTAGTTTTTCAGACAGGCTGTCGCTGGATGGGTCTGGGCATCGTCCGCCACCACCCGCTTGTCGCGGCGCAGCGCCTCGAAATAGGGGGAGCCTTCGGCTTCCCGCAGTTTCGTGCCGCGCAGCACGCGGGCGTCGCGGGCATCGTAAAGGGCGGCACATTCGATGGCACAGCCATCGCCTTCATC
This sequence comes from Niveispirillum sp. CC-CTL257, assembly GCF_059489915.1. Taxonomy (NCBI): domain Bacteria; kingdom Pseudomonadati; phylum Pseudomonadota; class Alphaproteobacteria; order Rhodospirillales; family Azospirillaceae; genus Niveispirillum; species Niveispirillum sp. CC-CTL257. Next base: position 598,209 of record NZ_JCAJXE010000004.1, on the reverse strand, counting down.
AAAGAACCAGACGCTGCCGCTGCTGACCCCCAGATCCTCGACAATATCCCGGCAGGCCGCTTCAAATATGGGGGGTAAATCCTCAGCCCGCCCACGAAACGCCGCCAGGGCTGAACGCACATGCCGCATGCACGCCTCCGCCGCCCATCCACGCGATAAACATGGGGCGGACCGACGGTTGCGGCAATGCAATTGTTTATATTCTATTCACATTGCGCCGCAGCAGGATCAGCCCATCAGCGCGCTGATCCGCCGCGACAGTGCGGCCAGATGCGCGCGCTGTCCGTCGGTCAGGCCCGCCGGCCCCACCTTCAGCTGCTCCAGCGCTGTAACTGTCCGGTCCACATGACGCAGCGCCACCGTCACCTGATCGGTGGACAGGCCCGCCGTGGCGGGGTTGGCGGGGGCATTGCCTGCCTTTTCGGCGCGAATCGCGCGCACCGTCAGCGATCCCTGGCAGGCCCGTTCCCACAGGGCCAGCTGGCGCTCCGGCTCGTCGATGGTGGCCAGCTCCACCAGCATCGACCGCGACACCTGCCTTTCATGCTGCGGATAGCCCTTCAGGATGTCGGGATGCAGGGACAGAAGGCGCAGGGTGGAACTGATCTGCCCCTGGGTGCGGCCGATGGCACGGCCCAGCGCGTCCTGCGTATAATGATGCTTGTCCATCAGGCGCTGCAAGGCACCGGCCTCTTCCAGCGCGTTCAGGTCCTGGCGCTGCAAATTCTCAATCAGGCTGATCTCATCGACATCGCCCGCCGTGACCAGGACGGGCAACCAGTCCCAGCCCAGCTTGCGGGCCGCGCGCCAGCGCCGTTCGCCGGCCACGATGTCGTAAAGCCCCAGCTCGCCTTCCGACACCCGCACCAGCAGCGGGTGCAGGATGCCGACACGCGCCATGCTGCCCGCCAGCTCGTCCAGCGCATCCAGGTCGAAATATTTGCGCGGCTGATCGGGCCGGGGGCGCAGCCGGTCAATGGCAAGCGACAGGATCAGGGGCGCGCCGGGTTCGGCATCATCGGAATATGTATCGGGTGTCTGCACGGCTGGGCGGGTCCGTCCGGTGGACATCTCCCCTGGCATTAGATCAATCGCGCCGTCGGGTCAACGCGGGCGGTGATCAGTTCGGAACTGAGCCCAGGTCTACGCCAGGGGTCAAAGGCTTTGACCCTTGGAAAGGCGGCGACTGCCGCCGCGCGGCACATGCCGCGTGAAGCCAAGCTGCGGGGATGCAGCACTGGCGATTGAGGAAAACGCCCTAGGCCACTAAGCTGTCCAGCGGCGTAAACACAGGCTGTGCGGGCAGGCTCAGATAGGCGGACGGCGTCACCGTCCGGCGTTCATAGATGCAGACCGGTGTGCCATCCGACAGTTTCATGGGCACCCATCGGGTCAGGGCATGGCGCACCGTCATGCCCCCCTGTACATATTGCAGCCAGATCAGGCGCATGGTGGCCATCACCATCTCGCCGCCATAGAAATTGCCCTGGGCATTCAAGGTGGCGTCCGCCTCGGCCATCAGGTCGGCATGCTGCTGCGTCCGTTCGGCAAAGAAGATGCTGCGGCCCAAGGGCTGATCGGCGACCAGCGTGTCGCTGACTTCCAGGATACGGCTGGGCTTGCCCGCCTGCGGGCAGCGGTCGGTCTGGAACAGATAGCGGGAGGATTTGCTGTGCCGGATCTGCGAGGGCAGGTCCGCCGCCGCCACCGGCTGCACCAGAAGATCACGGATCAGGCGCTGCACCGACGGGTCCGGCATATCGCCGCCGCTTTCCCAACGTTGCAGGGTGCAAAGAGAGACCTTCAGCTGGGCGGCCATCTGCGCAAGTGTCCAGAACCGGGTGCCCCGCACGAGGCGCAGCATTTCCGGCCAGCAAACCTTGTCGCTTCCAACCACTTGCCCTTGCATGGTCCCCGACACGCTCAGTCTGATTACAAAGATTTCTTACACTGATTCCAAACATGTCGCGAAGCAGGAAATGGCACTGGTAAATAAAAAATAAAGACATACATGAGCCATCGTTCAGAATGAAAAGGGGACGCATAGGGGCTGCGCCCCCTTTTCCCTTCAGGCGCCCTGCGGGGTGTGGGGCTTATCCTGAGCGATAAGCCAGAAATTCAAGGCGACTCCAAACAGGCAGAACAGCATTCCCCCCAGGAACATACCCGGGTCCTTGGCACCCGCCGCCAGAAACAGACCCACAAAGCCAAGCAGAATGCCCAGCAGGCGCAACGAAACATTACCGATCATCATCTACTCCTGGTGATTGCCCGTCTTCGGGCGGGTGGGGGTGGGCGGCAGGGGCCGCTCATCATCGAACAGGACGCGGGCACCGGCCCCGTCCAGGTCTTCGAACTGTCCGCTGCGCACGGACCATAGAAAGGCCAGAAGACCGATCAGGCCCATGCCCAGCGCAATGGGGATCAGGAACAGCAGGCTGGTCATCCACGCATCTCCTTTGGCGCTGCTTTCGGTTTACCGGGAACAGCATCGGTGGTGCCTGCTGCCGCGCGGCTTATGCCGCGTCGCCCAAGCTGCGGATGCAGCGCCGGCGCGTGAGGAGAGCGGGACAACCGCAGCGCATTGCCCAGCACCACCAGCGAGGAGGAAGACATGGCCAGTGCCGCGATCAGCGGTGTGGCATGGCCCAGCATGGCGATGGGCACCGCGCACAGGTTATAGAGCAACGAGAAGCCAAGGTTCTGCAGCACCAGCCGGTCGGCTTTGCGCGCCACCGTCAAAAGCTCTGCCAGCGGGGCCAGCCGGTCCCCCTGGAACACGGCATCGGCGGCGGTCTGCGCCACATCGACGGCACTGCCGGGCGATGCCGACACATCCGCCGCCGACAGGGCAGCAGCGTCATTCAGCCCATCGCCGACCATCAGGACATGGCTGCCCTCATCCTTCATCGCGGCCAGGGCCGCTGCCTTGCCCGCCGGGTCCACCCCGGCCCGCCAGTCGTCAATGCCCAAGCGGCGGGCCATGGCCTCCACCACGGGGGCACGGTCCCCGGAAATCAGGGCCAGACGGTATCCCTTGCGCCGCAGGCCCGCGACCACGGTCACGGCATCGGCGCGCGGCGCATCGGCGAAGGTAAAGCGCTGGGGCTGCCGGCCAGGGCGCGCCAGCCACAGTTCCGGCCCTTCGATCAGGCCGCCCGGCAGGCTGACCGGCCCGACAAAGCCACGCCGGCCCAGGCGCACCATCCCGTCCGGCCCCTGCCATTCCAGCCCGGCCCCCGGCACCTCCCGCACCCCGTCCGCCACTGGCCCCGGCCCGGCGGCCCGCGCAATGGCGCGCGACAGCGGATGCCGGCTGGCCCGCGCCAGCGTCGCGGCCAGTTCCAGGTCCCCCGCATCCCGCGCGCCATCGGGCAGAAGGTCGGGCCGACCCAGGGTCAGGGTGCCCGTCTTGTCAAAGACGATGGTATCCACCTTGGCCAGCCGTTCCAGCGCCGTGGCCGATTTCAGCAATATGCCGCCGCGCATCAACCGCCCGGTCGCCACCACCTGCACCGCAGGCACGGCCAGCGCCAATGCGCAGGGGCAGGTGATGATCAGCACCGCCACCGCGATGAACAACCCCTGCTGCCACGCAATCCCCACGCCCAGCACCCAGGCCAGGAAGGTGGCCAGGGCGGCGGTATGGACCACGGGCGTATAGGCCCGTGCCACCCGGTCGGCCAGGGCCACATAGCGCGCCCGTCCCTGCTCGGCGGCCTCCATCAACCGCACGATCTCGGCCAGCAGGGTGCCCTCACCGCGCGCCGTCACCGTCACGCGCAGCGGGGCCGACAGATTGACCATGCCGGCGAAAAGCCTGTCGCCGGGCCGCACCGGCTGCGGATGGCTTTCCCCGGTCACCAGTGAGGTATCGATATCCGACACCCCGTCGGCCACCGCGCCATCCACCCCAATACGCTCTCCCGCCGCGACAAGGACCGTGGCCCCTACCGGCACCTGCGCCGGGGCCGTGGGCACGGCCATGCCGTCCTCGTTCAGCATCATGACGGGTGCCCGCCCCAGGGCCAGCAGATGTTCCGCCGCCGACCGCGCCCGACCCCGCGCGCGGGCATCCAGGAACCGCCCCACCAGCAGGAAGAACAGCAGCATGACGGCGCCATCGAAATAGGCATGTTCCCCATGCCGCGCCGTCTCCCACAGACTGACGGTGGTGGCCAGCGTCACACCCAGCGAGATGGGCACATCCATATTGGTCCGCCCGGCCTTCAGCGCAGTGATGGCCGACCGGAAGAAGGGCCGCGCCGCATAGGCCACCACCGGCAGGGCGATCAGGGCCGACAGCCAATGCATCAGCGTGCGCGTGGCATCGCCCATGCTGCCGGCATGCCCGGACCAGACGGAAACGGACAGCAGCATGATATTCATCATGCCGAACCCGGCCACCGCCATGGCCCGCACCAGTTCGCGTTCGGATTTCTTCTGCGGATCGTCGGCCCCTTCCGTCGCCGCCACGGCGGGGCGGTAGCCCAGCCGCCGGACGATCCCGGCCAGACGCCCGGCCATATCCGGGGCACCGTCGCGCCATGTCACCGACAGCCGCCGCGTCGTCAGGTTCACGCGCGCCGCCGTCACGCCCGCTTCCCGGCGCAACGCGCTTTCAATCAGCCAGACACAGGCACCGCACGTCACCCCATCGACAACCAGACGCAGGCACTGCGCCCCATCCGGCAGTGTCTCCACCGCACCGGACAGGTCCAGTGCCGCCGCCTCTTCCCCTGCCGGGACCGGGGCATTGGCATCGCGACGCGCGTAATAGGCATCCAGCCCCAGATCATGGATCAGGGCATAAGCACCCGCGCAGCCCGTGCAGCAGAAACGTTCCCCCGCCGCCACCAGCTGCCCGCAATGGATGCAGCCTGTGTCATGCACGTGATCGGTCACGATCTCGGGGGAGGTTGCAGGGGTCATTTCGTCACCATGATCCGCTGCACCAGCAGATACTGGTCATCGCCATGGCGAAGGGCCGCCTTCACATCCCATTGGCCGGGGTGGGGGGTGTTCAGGGGTGCCACGAACCGGCCCTCCCCCGTGGCCGTAAAGACCAGGGACAAGGGTGCGTCATTGCTGACAGGCCGTTCCAGCCGGCCCGTGATGCCCACCCGGTCCAGCGGCTGCCCGTCCCGGTCCTGAATGCGCAGGACAAGCTGTCCCGCCTCCACATTCACCGACACGCGCCAACCCAGCGCGTCCTGGCCCTTCTGGGCGGCCAGCACGTCATTGTACCGCACGCCCCGCTCATAGGGCTTGTCCACCGCCAACCCGGAATAGGAATTGATGGCATAGGTTATCATCACCGCATTGACGAGGATGACGACCAGCATGGCACCCACAAAAACCCAGGGGATCCAGCTGCTTTTGCGCGGATGATCAATGGTCATGGCCATGGCTCAATCCCTGTCGTGATGGTGGCGAAGATGGGGGCCGACGAACACCGCGTCATAGGCGTCACCCTCCCCGCGCACCGGGTTGGTCAGCACGAATTCAATCTCCACCCGCTCATCCCGCTCCTTGTCAGGTGGGGCGGTTACGAACACGCGGAAGGTGGCGACCTTGTCGGGCTTCACGGGCAGGATCACCGACTGGCCGTCGCCCGCCTCGCCCACATCCTGGACCAGCAGGTGCCCATCTTTCATGCCCTTCAGGCTCAGCAGGAAATCCACCGCCTCCCGCCGCTTGTTCAGGACCTTCAACGTATAGCCATTGCGCACCCCGCCATCCGACAAGGCCACAAACAGGGGTGCCCGGTCACGCAATACATTGACTTCCACGGTGGTCCGCAGCAGCAAGGCAGCCAGCATCACGGCGCTGACCAGCATCAGAAGCCCGGCATAGATCAGGGTGCGGGGCCGCACGATCTTCCACTTGGCCCGCCCGCCCTTGGCCCGCGCCTGCTGCCGCGCCTCGGTGTCAAAGGTGATCAGCTCACGCGGACGGCCCACCTTGTCCATGATCTGGTTACAGCTGTCGATGCACAGGCCGCAGCCGATACATTCCAGCTGCAACCCGTCGCGGATATCGATGCCCGTGGGGCACACAGCCACGCATTGCCCGCAATCGATACAGTCGCCGCGCCCCTCCCAGCTGGTGCCCGCCTTGTGCGGCCCGCGCGTCTCCCCGCGCCAGCGCTCATAGGTCACCACCATCGACTGATCGTCCAGCATGGCGGCCTGGAAACGCGGCCAGGGGCACATATAGGTACAGACCTGCTCACGCGCCCATCCGGCCAGGACATAGGTGGTGGTGGTGAACAGGCCGACGAAGAAATACTGGACCAGCGTGGCCCGACCCGTGAAGAACTGCACCACAAAGGTCGGCGCGTCATTGAAATACAGCGCCCAGGCACCGCCCGTGGCCAGCGCGATCAGCAACCAGGCCGCATGTTTGGCCGCGCGCTTGGTGAATTTCTCGACACTCATCGGCGCCTTGTCCAGGCGCATGCGCGCCCCCCGGTCACCCTCGATCCAGCGTTCGACCAGCATGAACAGGTCCGTCCACACGGTCTGCGGACAGGCATAGCCACACCACAGCCGCCCGAACAGGGCCGTAACCAGGAACAGGCCCAGCGAGCCCAGCACCAGCAGGCCGGTGATGAAATAGACCTCCTGCGGCCAGATCTCGATCCCGAACAGATAGGCGCGCGGCGCCCCCATATCGATCAGCAGGGCCTGTGACGGCGCATCCGGCCCCCGGTCCCACCGGACCCAGGGGGCAAGGTAGTAGAGGGTCAGACAGAAGATCAGGACGGCCCATTTGATCGTGCGATACTTGCCCGTCACCGACTTGGGCTGCACCTTGATGCGCGCAGCATAGAGCGAGGGCGGCGGCACATCGGCCCCCTTGGGCACCGGCTTGCGCCCATTCTCAAACGCCGCCTGCGCGGCATCAGCAGCCGCCGCCTTCTCCAGCAATGTCTCCGGCCCGGCCATCGGGGCACCCCTTGGAAACGGTCATGAACAGTTCGGTGGGCAACCCACCCTGACCGTACCCTAGGCCTGTGCGATGCGGCGCGCGTTGCGATAAATCAAATGACGGGGGAATGATTGGGATGGGGATGTTTGGTCGCAGGCACCTTCTACTCCACACGATCCCCGTCCGCCGGCGGCTGACCGCCCTCCCGGTTCATGATCCGGTCGAACGCGTCGAAATCCGCCCGTGCCCGCCGTTCGGCAAAGAAATCCGCCGTGTTCATGGCGGATAGTTTCTCCGCAGCAGCCGTCGCGATGAATTGATTGATGCTGATACCATCTTCACGGGCGCGCCGCTCCACCTCGGCCTTGATTGAGGAGGGAAGCCGAAGCGGGAATGTGCTCTGTTTCGTCTTCATTGCCGTATCCTCCTCAAAACCGCCGCCGGCCCCATGATTTCCACACCGAACCGGGCAGGAACGGCGCCGAAATCCCGTTCATTGAAGGTCGATATGATGCTTGCGCGACCATTAACCGCGACCTCCAGCACCATCTCGTCCCCGGGGTCGCGTAACTGCGGTCGCCAATGGAAATAGGTGCGCACAGTCTCAGCCATCGCCAAGACCGCGTCGACAAAAATCATGGCATCGCGAATACCAAGACCGGCAGCGTCAACATGTATGGGCGCTGTACAGATCGCCTCATACTCCAAGGCCAACGCAACAGAACAAAGCATATGCACCCGCCCCTCACGAACCGAACGGAGCAGATGCGCTGACGCTCCCGTTGGTGAGCGCATGGCCGCGACCACGACATTGGTATCCAGTACACATCGCATTCCAGACCATAACATCACCTGTGATGTCGCGCACCCCATAAACAAAACACCCCGCCGGTCTCTCTCCGGCGGGGTGCAAGTTGGGTGGGGGCTAGGAGGTTAGGGGGGGTTACTGCCCGCCACCAAGGGCATGCACATACGTGGCCAGCACCTTCACCGTCGCCGGGTCCAGGCGTTCGATCCAGGCCGGCATGTTGCCGCGCCGCGCATAGGTGATGGTCTCCACCACCGTCTTGCGGTCGCCGCCATAGAGCCAGATGCCATCCGACAGGCGCGGGCCACCCATATCCTGGACGCCCTCGCCCTTCTCGCCATGGCACGCCGCGCAGTTCTCGGCAAACACCACAGCCCCGCGTTCCACGGCGTCGGCCTTGCCGGCCGTGCCCGACAGCGACAGGACATAGTCGGCGACGTCACCGATCTGTTCCTTGGTCAGCAGGCCATCGGCGCCAAAGCGCGGCATGTCCGACACGCGGCTGTTCTCATTGGCATTGCGGATGCCATAGGTGATGGTCTGCAAAATCTGGTCCGGCTTGCCGCCCCAGATCCAGTCATCATCGGCCAGCGTGGGGAAGCCCACGGCTCCGGCACCGCCGGCACCATGACAGCCCGCGCAATTATCGGCAAAGGCCACGCGGCCCGCCGCCTGGACATAGCCCATCAGGGCCGGGTCCTTGCGGATACTGTCAATATCCATGGCCACGATCTTTTCGCGCAGATCGGCCTGGCCCGCCTTCTGGGCCGCCAGATCCGCCGCCACGTCGGCCCGCTGCGAATAGCCCGATGTGCCACCAAAATGGCTGGACAGGGTGGGCCAGGACGGGAACAGGACCGTATAGATCACGCCCCAGACGATGCAGGCATAGAAGGTATACAGCCACCATTTCGGCAGCGGCGTGTTCAGTTCCTTGATGCCGTCCCACTCATGGCCCGTCGTTTCCGTGCCCGTGGTGGCGTCCTTTTCGATCTTCGTCGGCATGGGATCACCTGTTGTTTCGGGCGGGGCTGGGATCGTCGTTCAGGGGGATCATAGCGTTGGCCTCAAACCGGCGCTTGGCGCCGGGACGGAAGGCCCAGAACACGATGCCCAGGAACAGAACCAGGAACCAGACCAGCCAGAGCTGTTTCAGAAGGGGGAGAAGTTCATGCATGGCGTCCCCCTCACTGCTTCAGGTCTTCGGGATTGATCTTGGTGAAATCGACCAGCGTGCCCAGCATCTGGAGATAGGCGACAAGCGCGTCCATCTCCGTCACCTGTTCCGGCTTGCCGTCGAAATCGCCCAGATGCGCCTTGGGATAGCGGGCCAGCAGCGGGGCCGTATCCTCGTCCGGCAAGGCACCCGCCTGCACCTTCAGGTCCTTGGCCGCATTGGCGATGTCATCTTCGGAATAAGGCACGCCCAGAGTGCGCAGCGTCTTCAGATGCTCTGCCGCATCGTCGAAATTCAGCGGCCGGTTCAGGAAGGCGTAGGAGGGCATGATCGATTCCGGCACCAGGGCGCGCGGATTGTTCAGATGCGCTACATGCCAGTCGTTGGAGTATTTGCCACCAACGCGGGCCAGATCGGGGCCGGTACGCTTCGACCCCCACTGGAACGGATGGTCATACATGCTCTCCGCGGCCAGGCTGTAATGGCCGTAACGCTCGACCTCGTCCTTGAAGGTGCGGATCTGCTGGCTGTGGCAGAGATAGCAGCCTTCGCGGACATAGATGTTGCGGCCCGCCAGCTCCAGTGGGCTGTAGGGGCGAACGCCCTCCACCCGCTCGATGGTGGTTTCCACGGTGAACAGCGGCACGATCTGGACCAGACCACCGATGGAGACGGTGATCAGGGTCAGGACGGCCATCAGGATGACGTTCTTTTCGATGATCGCGTGGGAGAACTTCATGGTTCCGTCCCCCTTATTCGGCTGCCACAGCGGCACCCTGCGTCGCCGGCGCCAGGGCCGGGCTGCTGGTGACCGTGCGGATCAGGTTGATGACCATCAGGATGGCGCCGGTCAGGAATAGCAGACCGCCGATGCCACGGATGATGTAGTAGGGATGCATGGCCTGCACCGTCTCGACGAACGAATACTGGAGGAACCCGTACTCGTCATAGGCGCGCCACATCAGGCCCTGCATGATGCCGCTGACCCACATGGCGGTGATGTAGAAGACGATGCCGACGGTGGCGGTCCAGAAGTGCCATTCCACCAGACGGGCGGAATAAAGCCGCTGTTTCTTCCACAGGACCGGCACCAGATAATAGATCATGCCGAAGCAGATGAAGGCGACCCAGCCCAAGGCACCGGAATGCACATGGCCGATGGTCCAGTCGGTATAGTGCGACAGACCGTTGACCGCCTTCACCGACATGACCGGGCCTTCGAACGTGCTCATGCCATAGAAGCCGACGGCGGTAACGGAGAAGCGGAGCGACGGATCGGTGCGCAGCTTGTCCCAGGCACCCGACAGGGTCATGATCCCGTTGATCATGCCGCCCCAGCTGGGCATCCACAGCACCACCGAGAACACCATGCCCAGCGTCTGCGTCCAATCGGGCAGTGCGGTATAGTGCAGATGGTGCGGACCCGCCCAGATATAGAGGAAGATCAGCGCCCAGAAATGGATGATCGACAGGCGGTAGCTATAGATGGGCCGCTGCGCCGCCTTGGGGATGAAGTAATACATCATGCCCAGGAAGCCGGCAGTCAGGAAGAAGCCCACCGCATTGTGCCCGTACCACCACTGGATCATGGCATCCTGTACGCCGGCCCAGGCCACATAGGACTTGGTGCCCGTCAGGCTGACCGGCAGCGCGGTGTTGTTCACGATATGCAGCATCGCGATGGTCAGGATGAAGGCCAGATAGAACCAGTTGGCCACATAGATATGCGGCTCCCGGCGCTTGATGATGGTGCCGACAAACACGACCAGATAGACGACCCACACCAGGGTCAGCCACAGATCGACATACCATTCCGGCTCGGCATATTCCTTGCCCTGGGTGATCCCCAGCAGATAGCCGGTGGCGGCCATGACAATGAACAGCTGGTAGCCGAAGAAGATGAACCAGCCCCATTCACGCCCGCCGAACAGCGGCGCGCGGCAGGTGCGCTGCACCACGTAAAGCGACGACCCGATCAGGGCGGACCCGCCAAAGGCGAAGATCGCGGCGGATGTGTGCAGCGGGCGCAGCCGCCCGAAGGTGGTCCATTCCAGACCCAGATTCAGGTCGGGAAAGGCCAGCTGGAAAGCGATATAGACACCCGCGGCAAAGGCCGCGATGCCCCAGAACATGGCGGCCACGACGAAGGCGCGGACAACGTCCTCGTGATACGCCTCGACGGGAGCGGCCTTGGCCACGCCCCCATACGCCCCGTCGGCGATTGCTACACCCATGACAAACCCCCGGTGTCGGCGGAAATTTCTTGATAAGGACCGGACCCATGCCCGATCCCCGACCCTGCCTTCATGGGCCATGCCGGGGGCATGCGCATTGACATGCATCAAGGCGCCGATGGTTCAGGCGGAAAACATCAAGGTGATGCAGGATCAAGGGGGTGGGGGAGTGCGCCGTCCACCGTTCTCTTCGTCATTCCGGCCGTCGTTGGGATGACGAAGATATTTCCACACCCCTAATATTCACCAAAAGCATAGCCCCCCTTCCCTCCCCTCAAAAACCTGCCATACTCAAGAAAAGCCGCGAAAAGCGACACTTGGCGAACTATTGGGGATGGAAATGACTGTCGACCATGAAGATGATGCCGGCCACGTCCCTGTATTCAGCGGACCAGTGCCCCATATCCGTCACGTTCCCGTGGACCGGCCCTGGCACTGGCTGCAACTGGGCATGGCCGATCTGGGGTCCGCCTGGCGGGTCAGCCTGACCTATGGCGCCCTGATCGCGGCGTTCAGTCTGGCACTGACCCTGCTGGTGGTGGGGTCGGGCCATGTCATGTTGATGCTGCCCCTGACGTCGGGCTTCACGTTGGTGGCCCCCCTGATCGCGGTTGGGCTTTACGCCACCTCCCGCGATATCGGCACGGGCCGCGTGCCCGATCTGGGCCGGGCGCTGCAGGCATGGCGGGTCAACCCCTTGCAGGTCGGGTTCCTGGGCGTGCTGTTGCTGTTGCTGCACCTGTTCTGGGTGCGGGTGGCGACCTTGATGTATGCGCTGTTCTTCGCCGACCTGTCGCCGACGCTGGACAGCCTGACCGCCACCCTGTTTCAAAGCGGGGCCAGCCTGCCCTTCCTGATCGTCGGGACCATCATCGGTGCCGCCTTCGCCGCCGTTGCTTTCGCGGTGTCGGTCGTGTCGATCCCCATGCTGCTGGACCGCCGCACCAACGCCTTTACCGCCATGGCGACCAGCATCATGGCAGTGCGCGTGAACCTGCCCGCCATGGCGCTCTGGGCCTTCATCATCGTCTTTTTGACGGGTGTCGGCATCGCCACCCTGTTCGTGGGCCTGATCGTCACGCTGCCCCTCATCGGCCATGCCAGCTGGCACGCCTATAAGGATCTCGTGACGGATCAGTGATGATGGTGTGTCGCATGCGCCCCGTCGGGCTTATGCGACACCCGTCTGATCACCCCTCCCACACCACATGCACCAGCCTGTAACCCTTCTGCTTGATCACGCGCAGCAGGGTGGCAATCGCGTCCGCCGTGGGCTTGTTGGCGTCATGCATCAGGATGATGCCCCCGCCCTTCTCGTCCAGCGCCTTGGACAGCCGGTCGGCCAGCATCGCGGTGGTGTCGGCGGGCTGCCAGTCGGTGATGGCCAGATCGATGGAGAAGACCGCCACCCCGTCGCGCGCCAGCGCCGACAGCAGCACCGGCGTCTCCTCCAGGAACGGGAAGCGGTATGATGCGGCGGTCACCCCGAACAGCCGCTTGTAAGCAGCCTGGGCACGCGCCAGATCATCCAGCTGTGCGGCCTCGCTCAAGGTGCCCAGATGCGGGTGGCTATAGCTATGGATGCCCGCCGAATGCCCCTCCGCCACGGCACGCTTGGCAAGGTCGCCATGGGCATCCAGATTGCCGCCCGTCATGAAGAAGGTTGCCTTGGCGCATTCCGCCTTCAACGCGTCCAGGACCTGCGGCGTCAGCACCGGCACCGGCCCATCGTCAAAGGTCAGCACCACCTCGCCCTTCTCCAGCCCCGGCAGGGCCGCATGCTGCACCGTGCCGAACGCCCCGCCAGCCCCCCGCTTCAAGCTTATGGTCCGGCTGGTGCCCAGCGCGTCCGGCCCACACGCCGCCGCCTGCCCTACCCCGCACAGGCCCATGAACGCCAGCGTCAGCGCCAGCCCCCGGATAAACCGCATGCCATCCTCCCAAATATTATGATCAATTGTTAGCGTTAACCTAACCCAGTCACGACCCGCGATCCAGCCTGCTTCGGCTGTTCTGATCCCATTCGCACCTGTCGATCTCTGTCCGGACTAGACAACGTTGTCAGACATTCCCGAACATGCTATTCCACAATGGCAAGCACAAGGGGGCAACGTACCCCTGCGGCGCGGAGGAAATGTTCTTGACCGATATCCAGCAGAATGGCGCGGCCCGCCCCCTTCCGCGCGTGGCAACGATCTTTGATGTGGCCCGCGTGGCCGGTGTATCGACCAAGACGGTGTCGCGCGTGCTGAACAATGAGGCGCGGGTGGCGGATGACACGCTGGCCCGCGTGCGCGCCGCCGTGGCCGATCTGGATTACCGGCCCAATCCCAATGCCCGCTCGCTGGCGGGCCGCCGCTCCTATCTGATCGGCCTGTTCTATGACAACCCGTCGCGCAATTACATGGCCGACATCATGGGGGGCGCCATCAGGCGGTGTCAGGAGAAGGGCTATCACCTGTTGACCGAACCGTGCGAGGCGGATGATCCCAACCTGCCGCGCATGATGGTGTCGGTCGCGGCACGCTTCCGCCTGGATGGCCTGATCCTCACCCCGCCCATCGTGGACCGTCAGGACGTGCTGGACGCCATCGCCCAGGCCAATGTCCCCCTGGTCCGCATCGCGCCCCGTACCGATCCCGCCCGCACCCCGCATGTCCATATGGATGATGAGGCGGCGGCAAGGTTGGCAGCCTATCATCTGGCCGATCTGGGCCATACGCGGCTGGGGATGATCCTGGGCCATCCCGACCATGGCGCGGCGGAACTGCGCCGGCGTGGCTTCATGGATGCGGCGGCTGAACGCGGCCTGACCCTGTCGCCCGACCATGTCCTGCCCGGCGATTTCAGCTTCGCGCGCGGCTTTGCGGCGGCCGAACAGCTGCTGGCCCTGCCCAACCGCCCCACCGCCATCTTCGCCGGCAATGACGACATGGCCGCCGCCACCGTCGCCGCCGCCAACAAGCACGGCCTGCAGGTCCCCCGCGACCTTTCCGTCATCGGCTTTGATGACAGCCCCATCGCCCAAGTCATCTGGCCGCCGCTCACCACCATCCGCCAGCCCACCATGGCCATGGCCGCGGCGGCTGTCGATCTGCTGATCGGCGACAATGACCCCGAACCCGTGCGCCAGCTGGGCTTTGAACTGATGGTCCGGCAATCAACGGGGCCGGTCGGAAAATAGAACGGGAAAGCCGCCCCTACCCCTTCTTGCACACCACATAGTCCAGCGCCGGGACCGTGACGCTGTAGGCACTGCCCTGCCCTGCTGCACAGGCACCGTGCAGGGCGGTCCAGGTGGCGCCCGGCCCTTCCGTGTCGAGGTTCAGGGAATGGGGCTTGGTGTCGGTGTTGGCGACGATGAGGAACTGTTCGCCGCGCGCATCATCGATGCGGGAGAAGGCCAGCAGGCCCGGACCCTTGCGTTCGAAATAGCGCATGATTGTACGGCCCTGACGCAGGCCGGGATGGGCCTGACGGATGGCCGCCATGTTGGCGAAGGCGCGGTAGAGGCTGTGGCCCGGCTGGAAGGCATCGCCGGTGCGGGGGCCGATGGTGCCTAGGCGTTCTTCGGTATTGAACTGCTTGGATGCGCTGGCGAACATCGGCTGGCGCGAGGCCTTGTCATCACCCAGCCCGACAAAGCCCTGTTCATCGCCGTAATAGAGCGTGGGCACACCACGGGAGAAAAACATCAGCGCGTGGCCCAGCGCCACGCGGGCCTGCAGCTCCTCTGGCTTCATCTTTGGGTTGGCCTTGCGGATCTTGAAGGCCAGGCGCCCCTGATCATGGTTGGAGATGAAGGTGGCCAGTTGGCGGGCCGTGCCGTCGCCGGCGGGATAGAGCCGGTCAGCACGGAACAGCCCGTCCCAGAGATCGAGATCGGCACCCATGCCCAGCGTATCGCGCGCCGCCACGGCCACGCCGAAATCCAGGACCGAGGGCAGGCCCAGAATGTCGGTATAGGCGGCGAGGTCGGCCGGCTTCTCATTAGCCACCTCACCAAAAACGATGAAGTTGGGGATGCCCTGCGCCTTGGCGAAGGCCGTGATCTCCGGCACGAAACGGTGCCAGAATTCCGGGTTCACATGCTTGGCGGTGTCGAGGCGATAGCCGTCGATGCCATATTCCTTGATCCAATGCTTATAGATCTCAATCATCCCGTCCACCACGGCGGGCTGTTCGGTGTAGAGATCGTCCAGGCGAGAGAAATCGCCGAAAATGCTGTCCTCCCCGCTGAAATGGCTGTCGCCGCGATTATGGTAATGGCGAGGATCGTTCATCCAGGCGGGGTTCTTCACCGTCGCTTCTGCCGCCGGCACATAGGGCGTGTAGGCGTAATTGATGTCGGTCAGGGCGGCATAGTTGGGCACCGTCTGATAGGCCGCGCCATCACCCTTGAAGCCCGGATTGATGGCCGCACCGTCCGACGCGCGGCGCGTGGTGGGATAATCGCCCTTGGACCGGTAGGGGCAGGGTTTGGACATGCTGGTGCCGTCACATTCCCGGAACTGGATCACGTCGCCCGTATGGTTCACCACGATATCCATGATGACCTTGATATTGCGGGCATGGGCCGCGTCGACAAAGGCCTTGAAGGCGGCATTGCCGCCCAGATGCGGGTCGACATTCAGGAAATCCAGGCCCCAATAGCCGTGATAGCCCGCCGACAGGCCACCATCATATTTGTGAACCACCTTGTTCACGACGGGCGGGGTGACCCAGATGGCCGTGACGCCCAAACCCTTTATATAATCCAGCTTCTGCGCCAGACCCTGAAAATCCCCGCCATGGAACATGCCGATATCGGTGGGGTCATAACCCGTCTGCTCCGGCCCGCCCGTCAGCCCACCCTTATCGTTGGACACATCGCCATTGGCCATGCGGTCAGTGACCACGAAATAGACCACATCATCGGCAAAGGGCCTGTCGCGATAGGGGGCAAGGTCCGCCGCCGCCGCAGGGGCGGCCAGGGCCAGCAGGGTGGCGGCGGTCGTCAACAGGCGGGACATGGCGGGTCCTTTCGGTTTTTTGGAGGGGTAGCACTCTCCCTTCGAAAAGTCCGGCCGGCGGGGCGCCCCGCCGGCCGCAGTTTCCCTTGAGGGAGCAAGAACCCGGTCAACGCGACCGGGTGGGCCCGGCGGATGGGAACCGCCGGGTTTGGGGTGCGGGCGGGTCAGGAGGGCCGGGCGGCGCAATGACGGGCAATGAAATCGGCATGGGTCGGCAGAACCGCCATCTCATGCGCGATCATCGCCTTGATCTCGGCCAGGAACTCCTTCAGTTCCGCCTCGCTCAACTGATCGGCCAGCGGGTTCCAGCTGCGCGGGATCACGCCCTGGCCCAGAAACACCTGAATCCAGCTGACATCCAGGAACAGCTCGTCATAGACGCGGGAGACGCGGCCGTGAGAGGCGAAGACGCGCATACGGCGCTCCAGCTCTTCCGGGATGTCCATGGCGCGGCAATCGCGCCAGAATTGGCTGTCATCGCGTTCGGTGGCCTTGTAATGCAGGATGATGAAGTCGCGGATGCGCTCATACTCGGCGCGCGCCTTCTCATTGAAATCATCTACCTCCACCGCGTCGATCCCGTCATTGGGCAGGGCCATCAGGATGCGGGTAATGGCCGACTGCACCAGATGGATCGACGTGCTTTCCAGCGGCTCCAGAAACCCGCTGGAAAGGCCCACGGCGATGACGTTGCGGTTCCACATCTTCTTCCGCCGCCCGGCGGTAAAGCGCAGCAAGCGGGGTTCGGCCTGCGGCATACCATCCAGATTGGCCATCAGGATGTCGCGGGCCTGCTCCTCCCCCATATAGCGGCTGGCGAAGACATGGCCGTTACCGATGCGGTGCTGCAACGGGATGCGCCATTGCCAGCCGGCGGGATGGGCCGTGGAGCGGGTATAGGGCGTGAATTCGCCGCCATTGGCACAGGGCACGGCCCAGGCGCGGTCACAGGGCAGCCAGTGGGACCAATCCTCAAACCCGGTCCCCAGCGCCTGCTCAATCAGCAGTCCCCGGAAGCCGGAGCAATCGATGAACAGGTCGCCTTCGATCCGGGTCCCATCCTCCAACTCCACCGCCTCCACATGGCCGTTGAAGGCGTTCAGGATGGTGCGGCGGATCTTGCCCTCGGTCCGCACCACCCCGCGTTCGGTGGCGAAGCGGCGCAGGAAGCCGGCATAAAGGCCGGCATCGAAATGGAAGGCATGGGTTAGCGGCTCCAACGGCGAGCGCCGCTGCGGCCCTGGACGGGCATAGCGCAGGGCGCGGGCGGCCACGGTATTATAGACATACTGTTCCCAATCCCCATCCAGCCCCAGCGCGTTGGCGCGACGCCAGACATGGTGGAAATGCGTCATACCCAGAGGGCGGCCCAGCGCCCCGAAAGCGTGCATGTAGCGGTGGCCCTGGCGGTACCAATCCTTGAACTCAATGCCCAGCTTGATGGTACCGTTGGTGGCCCGCAGGAACTCATCCTCATCGATGCCCAACACGCGGTTGAAGGTGGCGATGGGCGGGATCGTCGCCTCCCCCACCCCGACCGTGCCGATCTCTTCCGACTCCACCAGATGCAGCTTGTGTGTCTTGCCGGCGACACGCGCAAGGGCCGCCGCCGACATCCAGCCGGCGGTACCGCCGCCGACAATCACGATGCTGCGAATGGGTTTATGCATGTTGGGTCTGCCCGAATGGAAAGGGGATACCAGGGTACAGGGGAAAGCACCGGGACGTCATGCGGGCAGACAGGAACAGGGACGGATCAGGCGGCGGCAGGTCGGCCCAGCAGGTAACCCTGCAGGAAATCAACTCCGGCTGCCGTGACCCAGGCGCGTTCCGCCTCCGTCTCGATCCCCTCTGCCACGATGCGCGCCCCGGTATCGGCAGCGATGCCGATCAGATGGCGCACGATGCTCTGCTTGTAATGGTCCTGATGGATGTCCCGGATCAGGGCCATGTCGATCTTCACATAGTCCGGCCGCAACTCCTGCAGCATGTTCAAGCCGGAGAAGCCGGCCCCGATATCGTCCAGCGCCACGCGGAAGCCCGACTGCCGGTAAAAGGCCAGGATGCCGCGCAGATGGGCCTGATCCTTTACCTCCGTCGTTTCCGTCACCTCGAACACAATGTCCGACGGCGTCAGGCCCATGTCGCGCACGAAAGAGTGAGTGGTGCGCAGGCAATAGGACGGGTCATAGATGCTGGACGGGTTGAAATTCACAAACAGCTTGGCTCCGGGTGCCCGGCGCGTTGAGAACGCTTTGATCGCTTCGCGGCGGGCCGTCAGGTCCAGCGTGAAGAGAAGCTGGGTTTCCGACGCCACCGACAGCAGCGATCCCGCCGAAACGATATCGCCATTCCCCTCCCTCCCACGCAGCAGCGCCTCATACCCGAACACCGTCCCGTCGGGGCGGCAGATGGGCTGAAGCATGGAGAACAGCCGGTCCTTTTCCAGCATGCCCACCAGCCATTGCCCCTTCACGGCGGCGATGAGCCAACGCAGCGTGCGCGTGGACATATAGTCGGACAGGCTGGGCGCCTTATCCCCGTCCAGCAGCAGGGCACGGCAATGATCCGTCTCCTCCTGTGACAGGCTGCCATTAGCGTCCGTCAGAAAGGCATCCATATCGCCGCGCGCCAGACGGATATCCAGACATGCCGGGTCATCGGTTTCCACCACCGTCAGACGGCGGCGGTTAGCGATGTCCAGCAGCTTGGAGCGGGTATGAGATGTTGGCGGTGCCAGAAGCAGGCGGTTATCGGCATGGACCAGCGCCTTGATTTTCTCGCATTCGGGACAGTGCATGGGAATTCCTCCGTGTTGGTGAGGAAAACTCGTTCTGGCCGGGCGATTATCAAGGTTGGCTTATGGAAAGTGTCGATCCTGTCCCTGATAGAAAAAACCCCCGCCGGCAGGGAACCGGCGGGGGCAGAGGGAGGCAGGATCAGAACTTGTAGGAAGCGCCCAGCAGGTAGCGCGAACCGTAATCCTCGAAGCGCTCCACCAGACGCGTGTCGCCACGGCCATAGGCGATGAAGGGCTCGTTGGACAGGTTGTAGCCCTGGAGCATGAGGGTCAGACCCTCAAGCGAAGAGCCTTCCTGGAACTCATACGACACCTGGGCGTCGTAAATGGTCTCGCCCTTGCCCATACGCAGGGCGCGGGACTGACCAAAGCCGGTGACTTCCGCCAGGAACTTGGAGCGGTGGTTGGCCGAGATACGGGCCTGGAAACCGTCCTTGTCGTAGTAGAAGGTCGCCTGCGACGTGTACTTGGAGAAGCCCGGGATCGGCTGAGCCGGATCGCCCGGATTCGGCTGGATCGAGGTCTTGGTGTAACCGAAGCTGCTGGTCAGACCGAAACCATCCAGACGTTCGCTGATGATGTCGAACGGCAGGGACAAGGCCAGCTCGAAGCCGTAAATGTCGCCGCCATTGCCGTTGGCCGGCAGGTTCGAATAGCCCTGGAAAATACGCGGGGTCACGCCACCGGACTGGAAGCCGGTGAAGTCCATGATCTGGCGTTCGTTGTAGATGTAGGTCTTCAGCCACTTGTAATAGGTGTTCAAGGCGAAGTAACCGGCATCGGCGAAGTAGAACTCATACGTCGCATCAACGGCATCCGCCACCCAGGGCTTCAGCTTCGGGTTACCGTTATTGTCGCCGCCAGCGCTCCACGGCGAGAAGTCGATGGAGGTGTTGTTGGCGAAGGCCGGGTTGAAGCTGAAGGTCGACAGGGCCGACAGCTGATCAGGACGCGCACGGGCCATCTGACGCGAGGCCGCCAGGCGGATCTTGTGATCCTCGTTCGGCATCGTGAAGATCAGATTGGCGCTGGGCAGGAAGTTATAATACTTCGCGCCGGCGGTGCGCAGGCGGAAGGTGCCGTTGCTGGCGATGGCCGGACCGGTCGAGGACTGGTCGGTATGGACATACTGGGCACCGACATTACCGGTCAGCTTGACCTGACCCAACATGGCGTCCAGATCGACCTTGGCGAAGCCGGTCCAGACCTTTTCGTTGATCTGGTAGGCGAGGTCGTTCACGCAGTTGTTACGCGGGCACTTGACCAGCGAGTAGGTGCCGTTGGCCAGCAGATCACGCGGATCGAAGGCCAGCGTGTCGCCCAGACCGATCCAGGACAGGTCCGTCGGCTTCAGCACGGAAGAGGCCGGAACCGCGATGGAACGCTGCGCCGTCGGGTTCTGCACGTTGGCCGTGGTGACCACGTACCATTCCGGCTGCGTGTAGTTCTTCTGGCGGTCGGTGTAATTGGCACCGACATTGATCGCGCTGACAAACGTGCTTTCGATCTCGCGCTTCACATCCAGACGGGCCGACCACAGCTCGTCATCGATGGTGGGCGTGTTCAGATAGCCGTTCTGATCGAGCGTGCCGATGGAACCACCGGACCACCCGCCCGGATCGGTCAGCAGCATCAGGTTCGGATCGGCATAGTTCAGGTTGTGCGTCAGCTGCCAGCCGAAATCATTCGGCTTGGAGGTGAAGCCGATCGTGTCGGTCGCACCGGCACCGGCGGCACCGCGGCCCGTGCCGTAATAAGCCTCAAAGCGCGAGGACTTGCGGTCAGCCGAGCTGTAGCCGATATCGGCGGTGACCGTCCAGGCGTCCTTGTTATACTCGCCGTTCCAGCCGGCGGAGTAGAGGTCGGCCTTGGTGGTGCGGATGTCGGAACGGCCCACGCCCTTCACACCGGTGAAGGTGCCGCCGGTAACCAGCGCATCCTCAACAGTACGGCCACCCGTGCTCAGCGACGCGCCCGACCACCACAGCGGCAGTTCGACGCCGCGCTGATACTGCACGTCGTCAAACTTCGAATAGTAGAAGTCGGCGGTGCTGGTGAAATTGTCCGACGCTTCCCACTGCCAGGTGGCGACGACGCCGGTACGCTTCAGCGTCTGGGAGTTGGAGCGCACTTCCGTGCCGCCAATGATGTACGGGGCCGTGTTGCTCAGCGGCTGGCTGTCATTGATGCGCGGATAGTTGCCATCGCCCCAGAAGCGGGCCGACTTGATCTGCGTCGGCTGCATCAGATGCGAAACGCCGAGCGAGATGCCCATCGTGTCGTTGGCGAAGCGGTCAATGTAGGTGCCGGAGAAGCGATAGCCATATTCGTCGCTGTCGCTATTCAGCTTGCCATTGGTCACATATTCGGTACGGGCCGAGACGGACAGCACCCGGTCCTTGTAATCCAGCGGACGGATCGTCTTCAGGTCGACCGTGCCGGCCAGACCCTGGCCGATGACGTTGGACTGCGAGGTCTTGTAGACGGCGACGCCGGAGGAGATTTCGGCCGGATACTGGTCGAATTCCACGGAGCGGTTATTGCCGGTCGTCACCTGTTCGCGGCCATTCAGCAGCGTGGTGGTGAAGTCGGGGCCGAGACCGCGCAGGCTGATCGACTGCGCGCGGCCATCGATACGCTGTGCCGCCAGACCGGGCAGACGGGCGATGGATTCCGCGATGGAGTTATCGGGCAGCTTGCCGATATCTTCCGCCGTGATCACTTCCACGATCTGCGTGGCGTTGCGCTTCTGCTCAATCGACGCCTGGATCGACTGGCGGAAACCGGAAACGATGATCTCTTCCAGCAGGCCATCGCCAGCGGCGGGGGCAGCAGCAGCCGGGGCGGCCTGCGCCACCTGGGTCTCGCTGCGCTGGGTCACGATGCTGTCATCGGCGGCGAACGCGGCGCCGGCCGTCAGCATGGCAGTGCCGGCAACCGTCGCCAGCAACGCGAAACGCATTGGATGAACCTTGGACATTCCTCTCACTCCCCATCGACTAAGCGTCACCGACGCCATTGTTCTTGTTGACCCCGTTCGGGGCGCAGTTCCTGACCGCGAGCGACTTTCGTTCGAACCTGGACACACGGCTCCCATAACCCACCACTTCACGCGGCGGGAATGCCGGGACCCTGTCCGAACACGCAACAACCATGACAAGCGGACGCGACGACTAACCTCACCCGCAACAGGCCGTGATCTTGATTGAATGCCGCAGGGCCGCCCTTGATTATTCGGCTGGCAAAGAATTCGGGTGCCTTTTTCTTATGCAGGCACCTTTTCCTCCCGTCGGCACCGACAAAGGGGCCCGTAAAGGTCCCAATGTTCCGGCCATGTCGCATTTCGAATTTAGTTACAAACCCACAAAACGGTGAGCGCGAAAATACGTATGCATAAGTTTGCTGCGTTGCGACGCATACGTATTCACCTGCGCCATTGTCGTCGGGGGGTGATGGGGCGCACTGTACGCGCTGTTTTCGGCTGACCGGAAACAGCTCCGGCGGAGACCGCCGCCGCGCCGCACATGCGGCGTGAAGCCAAGCGGCGGATGCCCCGCCGGCGCTTGAGGAAAACGAAATCGCCCGTGATGGGGGCAGCCGGGACGGAAATCAGGGGGCCGCCTGCATTTCAAACTGGCATGCACGCGGCCAGGACGGCATCATCGGCGCCCGGATCAGACAGGGACAGGACGGCGTATGCGGCGGCAGATGCGTAAAGGCATGGTGACCATGGTGGCGGGGGCGTGCCTGTTCCTGCCCGGTATCCTGCCCCCTGCCCTGTCCGCCCCCGCCCCGTCCAGTTCCACCGCCCGCCCGCTTGTCACCATTATCGGTGAGCTGTCCTATCGCGAGCGGATCGCCCTGCCGCCCGGTGCCACCTTGCTGGTCACCCTGGCCGAGCCGGGCATGGCCGCCGATCCCGCCGTCCCCGTCCTGGCCCGGCAAAGCATTGATCTGGCGGGGCAGCAGGTGCCGCTGCGTTTTCGCCTGACGGCGGTGGCGGCCAAGCTGAAGGCCGGCGAACGCTATGCCGTGCGCGCCATCATCCAGGATGCCGCCGGTCGCCCCCTCTGGTCGATCCAGAGCGCCCATGTCATCGATCCCGGCAAGGGCCTGCATGATCTGGGCACCTTATGGCTGACCCGTGCCGCCGCCCCACCACCCGTCCCCCCGGCCCCGCCCACCCCCGACAGCGGCCCACAGGCGGCCCCGCGCCCGCCCGGCGTGCCGTTTCAGTGCGGGGAACGGGAAGTGGTGGCGCTCTATAGCGAGGGCGGCCTGGACCTGACCGTGGAGGGCCAGACCCACCGCTTGGACCGCGCCCTGTCGGCGTCGGGCGCCCGCTACACGGGGGAGATGGCGGACGGGCAGGAGATCGAATTCTGGAGCAAGGGGCGCAATGCCCGCCTGTCGCTGGGTGCGGAGACGGAGATTGCCTGTGCCCAGGCCGATTTCACCGAAACCGACCTGCCGGGCCAGTATGAGGCGCGCGGATACGGCCCCGGCTGGACCCTGCGCATCGGCACAGACCGCCTCGACCTCGTGAGATTTGGCACAGGAACGTCGCAGATCGCGCGGATTTCCTTGCCCGAGCGGCAATTGCTGGCCGATGGCTATCGCTATGAAGGCCGCCTGGGCGACGGGGATTTGAGGGTGACCATCAATCCCGGCACCTGCCTGGATGACCGCACCGCCACCCCCCTGCCCGACCGTGTACAGGTGGAGGTGGAGGGCCAGACCCTGCAAGGCTGCGGCGGATCGGCCTCCGCCTTCCTGGCCCAGGGCGAATGGCAGGCCGTATCCCTGAATGGCAAGGATGTGCCCCCCGACAATGCGCCCGCCATGCGCTTCACCATGGCGGGCGAGGTGACGGGGACGGCGGGATGCAACCGCTTCGTGGCCCGTTTCCGCGCCGACGCCAACGGCATCACCATCGCCAGCCGCGCCGCCGCCAGCACCATGATGGCCTGCCCGCGCGAGGTGATGGTGCGCGAACAGGCCTTCCTCTCGGCCCTGCGCTCCATCCAGCGCCACACGCTGGACGAGGACGGCCTGCTGGTACTGTCGGGCCTGGATGATGCGGAGATAAGATTGCGGCGGGTGGGGGGACCTTGACGCTCACCCACGACCTACGGCCATGAGTCATCAGCCGAGGATCCTGGTCTCATGCCAATCCGCCGAAAGGTGGAGCTTTTGGCGGATTGGAGACCGACGACGGCCAGCCCGGTGCCTGAAGGAACATCAAATCTCCCTGGAACGGTCGCGATCAAGGGAGATTGGTATCAGGCGGCGGCCGGGTGGCCTTCTTCTCTTCCTCCGAAGACCCGCACCCGCCGGCGACCAGCGCGATATCAACGGTGTCGATGCTGATCTGAACATGGTCCGACGGGTCAGCGGGCTGTGGCATCCGGATCTGGATGGTGACATCGGTGACGTCGCCGGACCCCAGCACAGCCTCCACCCGCCTGTAGAAGCTGCTGTTCGCCGGATCCGGCGACAGATCCAGCGCGAATTGCCGCTCCCCCACCTGGACTGCAAGGGTCGCGCTACTTGCGCCGCTGGAAAGATAGCCACCGCGGACATCGATGATGAGGGGCTTTCCCCGTGCGGCCGGCGACATCGCGGGCCGCAGGAAACGGCGCCCCTCCTTCACCGTCTTGCCAGCGGCCGGCACCTCGCCGGGCAGCCACTCAATCCTGAAATCGTCGTAAAGAAGGGACAGGAGGCAGCGCGAGGGCGAGGTGACAAACGCCACCTGATCGGCCTGAACCACACCGTCGAAACGTGCCGGCAATGGCGGCTCGCGGCCGCAGCCGGCCAGGAGAAGCAGGGCCATGGCCGGGATGGCATGAATGGGACGCATCATGACTGTCCTCTCCATTTTCGTGAAGGGACCTCAACCGCCGGCACCACCAATCAGATGCTGGCGGTCACCGTCCATGTGCCGTCGGGCTGTTGGGCACAGACGATGTTCGTGGTCTCGTCATGATCGATGAAAGTCTGAACGACTTCCCCAACCTTGTTGGCGGGCACATTCCGGATGATTTTTTCCGACATCTTTTCCTCCTGTAACCGCGTTTATGATGCATGGGCAGTTCTATTTATTGACGAACTCGTCCACGACGTACTGGCGATACCGCGCCATCGAGACGTCGTAGAGCAGTTGGGCAATGGAACCTGACGGCATGACTTTCCCCACCCATTCCCGAATCTTCTTCTGTTTGTCGGCATTCAAAAGAGCGGTCTTGATTTTTTCAATGTTGGCCGCATCATTTTCGTTACTGATGCCGTAGCTGAACAGCTCACCCTGTTCACGTTTCAATTGTTCCATTTTTACTTCCCGAGATTCGACCGCCAGCTTGTTCGCGATGACTCCATTGCAAAGGTCCGTGCTACGCTCACGCGATAGCCTTTCTTCTTCACTCGGGTTGACGGGACTCCGGGCGGTCCCTGTCAGATAGACAGTACAGGCCTCCAGCAGATAATCCTTCTTCAGCACCGCCTGCACCATGTCCCGAACGGCCCCGGAAACCGCAGCCACCGAAAGCGGGTCCAGGCCACCGCGCGGCGCCGAAGGCGCGAAGGAGCCACCGCCGGTGACATGGGCAGCGGCCTGGGACAGGGCCCCGTCCTGATTGCGCTCCACCGTTTCACGGGCCTTGTGAGCATCCGCCAGGGCCTGGGCCGCTAGGCCCTGCTGCTGTGTGGCCGTCGCAAGATCCGCCTCCGCCTTGACCAGCAGAGCGGCATCTTCATTCTTCCTTTTTTCCAGCTCCGGCAGGTTGGCCGAGGCCGGCGTCTGTTTCAGGGCAGCATCATAGCTGGCCTTCGATGCCTTGGCTGCGGTGTCGGCCGTGTCGCGCTTGGTCTTGTGGTCAGCCAGTTCCGTGTCCGCTCGGGCCAGTGCCTGCTGCCGTTCGGTTTCCGTCTTGCGGACGGTCTCCAGCACCTGAAGGTTCGAGACCAGCTGCGCCTGTGAGTCCGCGCCGCTGCTGCCGCCCAGTATCACCTGATTGGCCGCCACCGCCCCCGTCAACTGTTCGACAGCCACCACTACGGCCGTGAGGTCTTGGCTGCGCTCCAGCAGCATGGTTTCACTGACATCCAATAATTGTCCCTGCCGCTGCGCCCGAGCCTCGCACAGGCGGAACAGCGCGTCGCGCATCAAGGTGATGGACTGGGTGCGCAGCCCGATCATGGCGGCTGTCTGCTGTGCCGATGCCGACAATGAGGCGGCACCCGTCCCCGGAACGCTGCCCGACAGCCCCAGCGCCGCCGCATAGGCCGCCAACCCGTCAGGACTGGGTTCGGCGCATGTGCTGCCGTCACTACTGGCGATCACGAGGCGCTGGAACGCATCCAGGTGGATGGCTTTCCCGCCCCCGCCTGGCTGCTCATTACCAGGGGAGGAGGCGGACGCCGGGTTCGGCAGGTTCGTCACCCGGTTGATGGTGTTGAGGTTCGCGCAGCCCGACAGCAGCAGGCCGGCCAGAATGCCGGCACCCACAAGATTACGCATTTGGCCCACCGGGTTTCAGTGTGAATTCAGGAAAGCGGCATAGTCGGCGGCTCGCCGTTGGCTGGCGGCTACTGGTGTGTTTCTTGGCCGTGCAAATCAATTATCAGTTTGTATAAGTTTTATACATTCTTCTATGGACACTGCGGTATGCAAAATTTTGCTAAAATCGCGGGAAAGTATGCGCGGGGTTCGCCTTCCAGTGTTGGCAGCCTGCACAGCCGATGGCCTGTGCCACATGCGAACCGGCCTGGGCCGCAGGACCGCTATCCGGCTTGATGATTTTCTACCGCCGCTGCCGGGACTCGCTTCGCTTGATCGGACCTCTGCCAGGAGCCTTGGTTAATGACCCCTCCCCTCACGGAAAACTCACCGTCACAAACGCCGCCACCCTCCCACCGCACTTGCAGCCATCTTCGTTCTTCAGGCTGGTGTCGGTATAGGCGATGCCCACCGTGGCGGGGGCCAGGGCGTAGGAGAGTTCAGCACCCCATTCCCAGAAGTTGGGGCCGCCCAAATCCTTGCGATCATACCATTGATGGCCGAGATGCGGGGAGATAGCGAAACGCTCGGCGAACGGGATGGTGACGGCGATACGGTGGTAGAGCGCGTCGCCGGCCCCGCCATCATCGGGGCTATAGACCATTTCCGCTTCCCATTGATGGGTTTCAAGGTCGAGCGAGCCGGCCAGCGCGAATTCCCAGAGGTCCAGGCCCGCCCCCCTGGGTGCGCCGGCATAATGGGTGCGGCTGATGCCGGCCACCAACGCCCATTGCTCCCAATCCCATTGATAGCCGCCGATCATGTTCAGTTCGGCATCGGTGCTGTCGTTGAAATCGACGGTGGAACCATCCACGGCCAGGAACAGGCCGGTTTCATGGGTCCAGGTCAGGCCGGCTTGAAAGGCGGCATTGCCATCGGATTGCGACATTCCCTTATCGACATAATCGCTGACCAGGGTGACGGAACCTTCGATATCGGCCAGGGCCGGGGCTACCCACAGGCTGGCCAGCAGGGCCAGGGATGCCACGCGCGCAATCATCTACCGTCACCTTCTTCTTCTTATACCTGCCGCTTCCAGACGTCTGTCAGGACGCGGATATTCCGGGAAGATACCGGCGGGCGTGAGAATTTCATGCTGTTCATTGGGATAGGACAGCATTGAAGATGGTATTGATTGTAATTCGCAGCGTGACTAGTTGAATTTACTCCGCCTCACCCGCGAACAGGGGTGGCGGCACCTGATCGCGCACGGGGCGCAGGACGATATTGCTGGTCACGCGGCTGACGCCCAGTTCGGTATCGTCGATCCAACTCTGGGTCAGTTCCTGATAGGCATCGACATCGGGGCAGATCAGTTTGGCGATATAATCAAACTCACCACTGACCTCAAAACATTCCACCACCTCCGGCGTGTTGGCCAGACGGCGTTCGAACAGTTGGCGGCCATGGCGGCCATGATGTTCCAGCGCGATCTGCGCCAGGACGGTGATACAGCTTTGCAGCTTGCGAAGGTCCAGCATCGCCTGATAGCGGACGATCACGCCCTCGCGTTCCAGCCTGCGCACCCGCTCCAGGCATGGCCGCGCCGACAGGCCCACCCGTTCGGACAGGCCCTGATTGGTGATGCGGCCATCGGCCTGAAGCTCGGCCAGGATGCGCAGGTCGATCTGATCAAGGCGGCGGCGCATGGCGGGTCCGGGTGGTGGCGTGGGGGGCCAGGGTAGCCGAATGGAACGGCTTACGCTACCAGTGCGGTCTGGCCTTGACGGCCCGCCATCATGCCGGCCAGCAGATGTTCCACGACATGGGCTGTGCGGTTGCCCTGGTCCTGGGTCGCGGCATATTCGACAATGTCCAGCGACTGCACCAGACCGGACTGGCCCAGCAGGCGCAGCGATTCCACCACCTCTTCCAGGTTCAGGCCATCGGGCACGGGCGTGCCGACGCCGGGCGCGATGCTGGGGTCCAGGGCGTCGATATCAAAGCTGACATGGACATGACCGCCGCCCGCCGCCTGAATCCGGCTGATCGTGTGGGCGACCAGGGCGGCGAGGCCACGTTCGCGCACCGCCGGCATCTCGTGAAACTCAATGCCAGACCGGCGCAGGTTCGCCCGCTCCCCCTCGTCAATATCGCGGATGCCGAACTGGACCAGACGGTCGGGGCGCAGCAGCGGCGTGAAGGCACCGACGCGCAGCAACGCCGGATGGCCGATGCCACAGGCCAGCGCCGCCGGATAGCCATGGGTGTTGCCCGATGGCGAGGTATCGGGCGTGTTGAAATCGGGGTGCGCATCGAACCACAGGACGAAGAAATTCTTGCCCTGGCGGCGCGCATGTTCGGCGGCGGCGGCGACGGAGCCCAGGGCCATGGCATGGTCACCACCCACCATCACCGGCATGCCACCATCGGCAAAGACGCCCGACACGGTATTGCGCACCGCTGTACACCAGGCGGCGGTTTCGCGCACCGACCGGCTACCCGTCTCATCGCGGGTGCCGTCATAGGCGGGACCCTGGACATCGCCCCGGTCCACCATGCCCATGCGGCGCGGCAGGCCGATGGCGCGCAGGGCCGCCGGCCCCTCTGCCGCACCACAGGCGACATTGCCGACATCCGTGGGCACCCCGATGAAACCGTACCAGCCGCTCATGGATCACTCCGCTTGTTTGTTGTTCTTATGGGAAAGGTTCAGGCCGTCAGGCGCGACAGAACGGCGGCGAAACGGTCAATGGCCCAGTCCAGTTCGGGACGGGAAATGACCAGCGGCGGGGCGAAACGGATGGTGGTGTCGTGCGTTTCCTTGGACAGCACACCCTGCTCCATCAACAATTCGCAGACATGGCGGGCGGTGGCGATGGCGGGGTCGATCTCCACCCCCACCCACAGGCCGCGACCGCGCACGGCGGTGATGGCCTTGCTGTCGATACCGCGTAGGCGGGCGATCATATGGGCACCCAGCTCGGCAGAACGCTCCACAAGACCTTCATCGGCGATGGTGTCCAGTGCCGCCAGACCGACGGCTGCGGCCAGCGGGCTACCGCCAAAGGTGGAGCCATGGCTGCCGGGGCCGAACATGTCGATGACATCGCGGCGGGCGACAAAGGCGGAGACGGGCATGACGCCACCCCCCAGCGCCTTGCCCAGGCACAGGCCGTCGGGGCGGATACCTTCATGCTGATGCGCGAACCAATGGCCCGTGCGACCCAGGCCCGACTGAATCTCATCCAGGATCAGCAGGACATTGTGACGGTCGCAGATCTCGCGCAGGCGACGCAGATAGCCATCGGGCGGCACAATGATGCCGGCCTCGCCCTGGATCGGTTCCACCAGGATGGCGGCGGTGTTGGGGGTGATCGCGGCTTCCATCGCGTCGGCATCGCCAAACGGCACGATGCGGAAACCGGGGGCGAACGGACCAAAGCCATCGCGATAGGCAGGTTCGGAGGAGAAGCCGACAATGGTGGTGGTGCGGCCATGGAAATTGCCATCCGCCACCAGGATTTCCGCCTGATCCGCGGCCACGCCCTTGACGCGATACGCCCAGCGACGCGCGGCCTTGATGGCCGTCTCCACCGCCTCCGCCCCCGTATTCATGGGGCAGGCACCGTCCAGGCCTGTCAGGCGGCACAGACGCTCCAGGAAGGGGCCCAGCTTGTCGGAATGGAAGGCACGGGAGATGACGGCGACCTTGGCCGCCTGCTCGCTCAGCGCCGACAGGATACGGGGATGGCCGTGGCCGGTGTTGACGGCGGAGTACGCGGCCATCATGTCCAGATAACGCTTGCCGTCACCATCCCACATCCACACACCCTCTGCCCGGGCGATCACCACCGGCAGCGGCTTGTAATTCTGCGCGCACCAGCGCTTTTCAACGGCGATGGCGTCGGAATTGATGCTGGCCCGCATGTCCATGATGCTCTCCCCAGGGATGCTGTTCGTTGGTTTCAGCATGGCAGGCAGGGACAGCCGAAACGGTTGAAGTTTCGGGGGCAAACGACAGGATCGGGTTGGGCACCGGGGGCGGCACAGCCGAACCTGTGTAGCCCTGTGTGACGTCACACAGGGGTGGGGCCGCCGCTGTCGCCCCCGTGCATTCCGGCACAGTAAGAAGCCTGTGTGACGTCACACAGAGGCACCGTGCATCCAGGCATAATGACGGAATTCCTGTCGTAGGTCCGTTCCACCATTGACGTGGGAGTGGATTTGAGACAATTCTCAAAGCCTCAAATGCCCCCTCCCCGGACCGGTGCCATGACCCCCGATGAACTGCGCCACTTTCGTGAAAGCCGTGGTGAAAGCCAGGCCGCCTTTGCCGCCTGGGTGAATGCCAAGCTGGGCCGCAAGTACGACAATGCCACCATCAGCCGCTGGGAATCG
The DNA here is from genome assembly GCF_059489915.1 of Niveispirillum sp. CC-CTL257. Lineage (NCBI taxonomy): Bacteria > Pseudomonadati > Pseudomonadota > Alphaproteobacteria > Rhodospirillales > Azospirillaceae > Niveispirillum > Niveispirillum sp. CC-CTL257. The sequence continues at coordinate 567,346 of NZ_JCAJXE010000004.1, read as the reverse complement.
GGCGCTGAACGGCTACCGGTGCGGGTGGCGGAGTTCCTGGCCGCCGCCAGCCAGCGCACGGCCTGCATCATCGCTGTCGCCAACCAGAAGGGCGGGGTGGGCAAGACCACTACCACCCTGAACCTCGGTTACGCGCTGGGTGAGTTGGGCAAGAAGGTGCTGGTGGTGGATGCCGATCAGCAGGCCACGGCCACCGAAGGGTCGGGCATCGACCCGCTGGAGGTGCAGGACCGCAAGGGCGGGCTGGAGGATGTGCTGTTCGGGCAGACGGGCATTCATCAGGCCATCGTGAAATGCGACGGCTACGACCTGCTGCCCTGCACCATCGCGCTGGCCGAGGCGCAGATCAAGATCCTGCTGGACCCCGATGACGGGCGCTATGTGCTGCGCGAGAGGCTGTCGGAGGTACTGCGTGACTATGATTATATCGTCATCGACTGCCCGCCCGAACTGGCCCTGATCACCGTCACGGCCCTGATCGCCGCCGACTTCCTGCTGATCCCGACCAAGGCCAGCCGCTATGACGTGCGCGGCATCCCCTTGATTTTTGACACAGTGTCGAAGATCCAGCGGCGGCAGAATCCCAGCCTGAAGGTGCTGGGCGTCCTGCCCACCATGTTCAACCGCAATTTCGCGGTGGAGCAGCAGGTGCTGTCGGACCTGCAGGAAAGCCTGGGCGACAAGGCCCGCATCTTCCAGCCGGTGCCGCGCTCGACCGAGATCGACCAGGCCACCTATGCCGGGGCCGTCCCGCTGAAAATGCTGCCCAAGAGCCACCCGATCGGGGTGTACCGCACCCTGGCGCAGGAGATCGTCAATGGTTAAGAACTGGCGCAAGCCGGCCGGTCAGCAGCCGGCGGCGGTGGCAAAATCCATCGGGGACAGCCTGGACCGGCCCGGTGCGGATTTGATCTTCGGGGCGGCGGATGGGCTGCGCGATACGGTGCTGCTGCGCCTGACCGACATTGAGCCAAATCCCAATCAACCGCGCCGCCATTTTGATGAGGAGGAGCTGCAGGCACTCAGCTTCTCCCTGCGCGAGGTGGGACAATTATCCCCCATCCTGGTGCAGGCCCACCCGACGGAGCCGAAACGCTTCCTGCTGGTAGCCGGTGAGCGGCGCTGGCGTGCGGCGGGGATGGCGGGCCTGACCAAGATCATGGCCCATATCCTGCCCACCGATGCCAATACCGATCAGATCGCCCTGATCGAGAATTTGCAGCGCGTGGATTTGTCGCCCGTGGAAGAAGCGGAGGGCATCCGCCGCCTGATCGAGACGCATGAATATAATCAGGAAGCGGTGGGTGACCTGTTGGGCCGGTCGCGCACAGAGGTCAACACCACCCTGACCCTGCTGCGTCTGCACGCCACCATCCGCACAGACTGTGTGACATCACACAATGACGTGCCCAAGGCCGTGCTGCTGGAGCTGGCGCGTATGGAGGAGGTTGACCAATTGAGCCTATGGCTCAAGGTCAAGAAGGGCGAACTGACGGCGCGGGAAGCACGCGAATACCGTGCCAAGCTGCAACGGGCCGGTGATCCGGCGACGGCCAAGGCACCCGTGAGAAATGTTACAGCAAAGAAGTTCATCGCCGGCTTGCCCAAGCTGGAGGAGAGCCTATCAGTGGGGATTGAGGCGGTGGCGGATAAGGGCGTGGCCAAGCTGCGCGCCGATGAGCGTGCCAAGCTGGAGGCACTGAAGACACGTCTGCAAGACTATGCGCAGCAGTTGGAGACGCTGCTGGCGGGGTGAGGTTGCTGCCCCCCCTTCGTCATCCCGGCGAAAGCCGGGATCCAGGGGCCACAGACTCCACCGTCGCCGCTACGTTAATTGATATCATTGATCAGTGGGGCGCTTGGTCCTGGGTCCCGGCTCGCGCCGGGATGACGAAGAGAGGCACCTTATAGCCCCTCACACCCGCAACCCCTTCACCACCTCATCCGCGACCAAACCCACCCAGCGGCCGATATTCTCCGGGGCGGTGGCGGCGCGCATCTCGGGCGCACCCAGGGTCTGCGCCTTGCGGAACCATTTGGCGCGCACGGCATAGGGTTCGCCGGTCAGCCATTGCAGGGCGCGTTGGGCCACCGGCGACAGGGCAGGGGGTTCGGACCCTTCCGGGGTGAGGCGAACCGGGGCGGAGACGGCGGGGTGCAGTTTCTCCAGCCAGGCGCGGAAGGCGGCAGACGGGTTGCGGCAGGGTTCCTTCTGTCGCATGGCCCAGTCGGCCCAGCTGAAAATGGCGGTCTGCATATCAACGTCGGGATATTGCGCCACCAGTTCCTCAATCACGGCCAGGGACACGCGCTGGATCAGGCCCAGCGTGCCGGCGGGACCACGCTCACGGTCGGTGCGGCCATCCTCCAGGTCGGGCGTGTCCTGATCGCGCGCGCTGTTGGCGGGCGTGGCGCGGCCCACGGGGGCCTTGGCGAACTCGGTAATGCGCGCGGTCGCCACCAACTCGCTGTTCGACTTCTTCTTCACATCGAACATCAGCTTTTCGACCTTGCGGCCCCGACCGTTAGAGCGGATTTCCTGATAGTCGATGACCAGCCCCGACAGCTCATTGATCTCACTGACGGCAGGGTCCAGCACACGGCGCTGAAAATGCGCGTAATTGGGCATCTTGTCAGCACAGCCCAGGCTGTCGCGCAGATCGTCCAGCGTCACTTCCCAGCGCGGTTCGCGCAGATTTGCCCGTAGGCTCAACAGCTCATAGAGGGCCAGCGAGTATTTGGAAGAGAACTGCGCGCAGATGGCCAGATGGATACGCGCCCAGGCACCAGGTTTAGCCAGCAGGGGGCGCAGCTTCGGCGGAAATTCCCATTCCGCATAACCCGACCCGCGCGGCAAAGCGCGGAAGGCCAGCAGCGGCGACCCACCCTCCTTCAACTGCTGGTCAGCCTCACTCCAATAGGGGAAGCGCACCAGGGTCTGCATCAGCCGGTCAAAGGATTGGCGCAGACGGACATTGTTGCTTTCGGTATCATCGCCGATGGCACGGCGCAGGTCAGCGGTGGACGCACGGAACGGAGGCAGGGGGGCATCAGGATCGGACAGCTTGTCCCAGCTATAGGCCAGCAAGACATTGAAAAGCTTGCGGTCTGCCAGGGTCAGGCCATTGCCCGTCTCCATCACCTCAATCTGGGTACGCGGCTTGGGCAGGGTGGGGTCGGTGGACAGGTCCAGCACATTGCCCGTCACGCGCGGACGGGCCATTTCCGCCTTTACCGCATTCGCCTGCACCGCCATACGTTCCCCCACCGGGCACCCGTTTCAGTGCCAAAGAACCCGTGACCCTTGTCACTGTGACAGAGCAACATTGCCGGGGCACAGGATCAAGCGCGAATCATTGGACCCGTGCGAGATGGCACAGTGAGGACCAAAATCCCCGATTCCCAGCCGTGCGATCCGGCACAGTGACGAAGGGTAAGGTGCTGTGTGGGCGTGAGCTTTGGCACAGGATGGCGGAATCGGGAGAATCGCGGGAGAATCGGATGCGTGAGATCTGGCACAGAAAGGATTCCGCCGCCTGAGAAATCCGGCACCGGCAGGGGGTGCGGTCCTAGGAACGGGTCCTCCAGGGCATCAAACCCGTAAGTTTTGGCACAAACAGAGGTCTGGAAACCGCAGAAAGACTGGACTCTCAAAGGGGTTTGAGGGGGTGCCCGTGCAATCTGGCACAGGATTGAGGGTGGGGCCGTGAGATATGGCGCAGCAATCCGGACAGAATGGCACAGGAAGCCGGGTGATACGGCACAGGGACTCAGAAGATATGGCACACAGAGCCGTATCCGGCGGCACAGCAAGGGGTATTAAGCGCTTGGAATAATGTAGAAAATCGCCCCCTGAACAATGAATCCTGAAAGGATGGAATCAACAGAACAGGGGGTTGAGGGTAATTTGAGGCAATTGGGGGGAAAGGCAAAGCGACCAAATCCCACATCGTCATTCTCCCCGTCATCCCGGCTTTCGCCTGTAGGCGCTAAGTCAGTCCCTTGGAATAAGGTGCCTTCCCCACGAAAGCGGGGACCCAGGGGCCACCGGGAACCACATCGCTGTGCCATTGGCCCCTGGACCCCCGCTTTCGCGGGGGAGGCGTAATCGGCGAAGCGATCATCGATATGGTCCCCACGGATAACCCCACCCCTTACCGCCCCTTCAACTCGCGATCAAAAAACGCCTTGGCCGACAAATAGTAATGGGCCGCGAGGTTGGTGTCGTAAAAGCCATGGCGTTCGCCGGGATAGAACATCATGTCAAACGGCTTGCGCGCCTGCTGCAAGGCGGCGGCCATGCGGACGGAATTGTCGAGGAAGACATTATCGTCCGCCATGCCATGGATCAGTAGCAGCGGCTTTGACAGCTTGTCGGCCAGCTTGGTCGCATCGCCCTTGTCATAAACCCCGCCCTTGGCGTCGGGCATGCCGATGAAACGTTCGGTATAGAACGTGTCATAGAGCTTCCAGTCGCTGACCGGAGCAGCGGCCACACCGGCGGCATAGAGATCGCCATGGCGCAGCAGGCTCATCAAGGTGTTGTAGCCGCCATATGAATGGCCATAGATGCCGATCCGGTCACCCTTCACGAAGGGCAGGGTCTTCAGATACTTGGCGCCCAGCGCTTGATCATCGCTTTCGATGGTGCCGAACGCCTTGTAAATCTGGTCCAGGAAGTCCTTGCCCTGGCCCGGCGTGCCACGATTATCCAGCATGAAGACGACATAGCCGGACTGGGCCAGGGCCTGCAGGAACAGGGTCGTGCGGCTGCCCCAGGCCTTGGTGACCACGCGGGAGGTGGGGCCGCCATAGGTGTAGATGATGGCGGGTGCCGGATTGCCGGCATCCACGCCGGGCGGTTTCAGCATGGACCAGTGCAGGGTCTCCCCGTCCGGGGCCTTCAGGGTGCCATAGACGGGCTGGATATGGTTGGCCAGATAGGGGGCGTAGGGGTGCGACCCCTCCACCTTGTTTTCCTGCAACCAGGTCAGCACCTTGCCGTCGCGGTCGCGCAAGCTGAGCTGCGGCGGCTGCGTGGGGCTGGAGAAACTGTCCAGCCAGGCACCGCCGGCATCGGCCAGGACGGCCCCGTGCCAGCCCTCGCCCTGGCTGACGCGGCGGGGGCTGCCGGCGTCGCGGCCATCCAGGCGGGCGGTATAGACATGGCGCTCCAGCGGGCCGTCCTTCAGGGCCGTGAACATCACGGTCCCCGCCTTGGTATCAACACCAGCCAGCGCCTGCACCGGCCATTTGCCGCGCGTGATGGCGTGCAGGCGCTTGCCGAACCGGTCATGCAGGTAAAGGTGACGCCAGCCCGACTGTTCGGACGACCAGATGAAGCGGCCATCGGCCAGAAAATACAGGTCCTTGTGCAGGTCCACCCAGGTGGATTTGGTGTCGGACAGGGCAAGCCGCGTGCGGCCCGTCTTTACATCGGCGAACAGCAGGTCCAGGCGCTTCTGATCGCGCGACATGCGTTGCACGGCCAGCCCGCCATCCGGCTTCCAGTTCACCCGTGCCAGATAGATATCAGCCTCGGGGCCAAGGTCGATGGCAACGGGCGGGGCAGACCCGTCGATGGGGGCCACCAGCAGCTGGATGGCGACGTTGGGACCGCCCGCGAACGGGTAGCGCTGCGGGATCACCTTCACCCCGTCGGCCCCGTAATCATAGCGGTTGACCAGCGGCACCTTGCTTTCATCGACGCGGGCATAGGCGATGGATTTGCCGTCGGGCGACCACCAATAGCCGGTGTCGCGGTCCATCTCCTCCTGCGCCACGAACTCCGCCATGCCGTTCAGGATGGCGTTCTTGCCGCCATCGCTGGTGATGGCCCGTTCCACGCCCGTGGCCAGGGCCTGGACATAGAGATTGCCGTCACGGACATAGGCGATGTGGCTGCCATCGGGGCTGAATTTCGGGTCGGTTTCGGCGTCCTCCGTGCGGGTCAGGCGGCGCACGGGGCCGTCCAGCGGCTTCAGCCAGATATCGCCCGATTTCGGCACCAGGACGGCCTTACCCTGGCTGTCCCAGACATACTCGGTCACGCCTGTTTCGGGGATACGCTGCCGCTCCCGCCTTGCGCGTTCCTCCTCGCTTTCCGGCACGGCGGCGAACTCGGCACTGTCCAGCAGCAGAACGGGCTTGCGCTGCGTCAGGTCATAGGCCCAGAGGTCGCGGCGGCTGGCATCGCTGGCCGCCCGCTCCAGATAGGTGACGCGGGTGCCGTCGGGGGAAAATTCCACGCCGCGCGGGGCCGCCCCGGACAGGGCGGGGCTGGCCACCAGCCGTTCGATGGTCAACTGTTCAGCGGTGGCGGGCAGGGCGGACAGGCAGGCCAGCAGCAGGGGGGCGAGGCGGTGGCGCATGGATTTCTTTCTTGGCCGGAGCGTTGGTGCTTTCCTTGTCGCGCCGGGCACGGTGAAAGGCAATGGGGTGCCCACTTCCTGACTGGCAACTATGCTCATGGTCAGTGAAAGGGGCTGGCGGATCGCCCCTGTTTTCGGCCTATAAGGAAGGATTGAGCCAACGCCGCCGGGGAGGGTGCGATGGGTGCAGTGCGGGCCGCAGAAGCGGTGGACGCGGATGCCATGGTCGATCTGCTGCTGTTCACGCTGGATGGACGGCCCTTTGCCGTGCGCCTGGGCCAGGTGGAGCGGGTGGCGGCCATGGCGGCTTTCCGGCCGCTACCGGGCGCGCCGGCGGTGGTGGCGGGCATCATCAATGTCGCGGGTCGGTTCCTGCCTGTGCTGGATGTGCGCGCCCGCCTGGGCATGCCGGTGCGTGGTCCCCGGCTGGATGACGGGTTGGTGGTCGTGCGGTTGGCGCGGCAATCGGTGGCGCTGTGGATTGACCATGTCGATGGCACCCTGCGACAGCCGGCGGACAGCCTGATCCCCGCCGACAGCGTGGTACCGGCGGGCGGGTATTTTGACGCGGTGACGGCGCTGCCCGGCGGGCCGGTCTTCATCCATGATCTGGACCGGTTCCTGTCCATGGAAGAACAGGGCGCCCTGGACGCGGCGATGGCGCGGGAGAGCGCATCTTGATCCAGGCCGGGTCCGGGACGGGCAATGTCCTGTTGGAAGAGTTCAGCGCCTTTCTGGCGGCGCGCATGGGGCTGCATTACGCGCCTGACCGCTGGGGCGATCTCGAACGGGCCGTGGCACAGATGGCGACGGAACTGGGCTTTGCCGATGGCGATGCCTGCATGCGGCATTTCCTGTCTATCCCGGTGGACCGAACCGGGATTGAGACGCTGGCCAGCCATCTCACCATCGGCGAGACCTATTTCTTCCGCGAGCCGGCCAGTTTCGACGCGCTTGCCACCCGCATCCTGCCCGACCTGATCGCACAACGCCGGGCCATGCATGGCAAATATCTGCGTATCTGGAGTGCCGCCTGTTCGACGGGGGAGGAGGCCTACACGATGGCCATTCTTCTGGACCGTCTGATCCCCGACATTGCGGGATGGAACATCACCATCCTGGCCACCGACATCAACCCGCGTTCGCTGCGCAAGGCCATTGACGGGGTTTACGGCGACTGGTCGTTCCGGGGCATCGACCCGGAAATCCGCCGGGCCTATTTCACCCCGCGTGGCGGGCGGTGGGAGATCGTTCCCCGCATCCGGCGCATGGTCAGCTTCGCCTATCACAATCTGGCCGAAGATCAGTATCCGTCGGTCCATAACAACACCAACGCCATGGACATCATCTTCTGCCGCAATGTGCTGATGTATTTCAGCACGGGCACGGCGCGGCGCGTGGTGTCCAACCTGCAGCATTCGCTGGTCGATGGCGGCTGGCTGGTGGCGGCGTCGGTGGAAGGATCGTCGGACCTGTTCCAGCCGCTGCACAATATCGGGCTGCTGGACGCCACCATCTATCGCAAGGCGCAGTCGCCGCCCCTGGTGCCCTTCACCCTGCCGCCGCTGCCCGACATGCCGGCAGAGATGCTGTTGCCGCTGCTGACGGTGCCGGAGCCATTGCCCGTGCCGCCCGTGGCAGAGGTGCCGCCGGGGCCTCTGGACGAGGCCATGGTACTGTACCAGCGCGGGGAGAACGCGGCGGCGATCGCGCTGCTGCTGGGCGATCCCGGTCTGGCCGGCGATGGCAAGGCTCTGACCCTGCTGGCGCGGCTGTACGCGAATGAGGGCCGGCTGGATCTGGCCGAGGAATGCTGCCGCCGGGCCCTGGCCGTGGACCGGCTGATGCCGGAACGCCATTACCTGCTGGCCATGATCCGGCAGGAGGTGGGCGACCCGCGCGGCGCCGCAGAGGCGCTGAAACGCGCCCTGTTCCTGGACCCCGACCATATCCTGGCGCATGTGGCTTTGGCCGGGCTGGCCGTGGCGGAGGGCCGGAAGGCTGAGGCGCGGCGATGCTACCGCAATGCCCTGAACCTGCTTTCCACCCGGCCACAGGAGGAAACCCTGCCTGATGGTGATGGCTTGACGGCGGGCCGTCTGACAGAGATCGTGCGGGTGGCCAGTGCGGAGGTAGGGGCATGAGCGATCAGGCCGCGACGGGTGCCATTGACTGGGCCGCCATGCATGAACGCATCCAGGCGGCCATGGAGGGGCTGGAGCGCGGGTTTGAGCCCGACGCGGCCGAGGTGGATCGCCGTCTGCGCGAACGCGCGGAACGACTGGCCCGTGCCGCCACGGCCCCGCCTGCTGCCGCAGACGAGATCCGCATTCTGGAATTTGAGATCGCTGGCCGGTCGCTGGCTGTGGACAGCCGCTATGTCCGCGAGGTGACGACCGATCTGGCCCCGACACCGGTGCCGCATGCGCCTGTCTGGGCGCTGGGCGTGGTGCATCTGCGCGGTGAGATGCTGACCGTGCTGGATTTCCAGGCCCTGATCGGTACCGGCAAAAGCGACAGCGACGGGCATCTGGTGGTGTTGCAGAACCGGGGCCGCAGCATCGGCCTGATCACCGATTGTATCCGGGGCCTGCGCGCGGTTTCGCGCGGTCGGCTGGACCCGGTGCCGGCCACGGTCCATGGCAATCGCCGCTTCTATCTTGGTGTATCCGAACAGGATACGCTGGTATTGGATGCTGGTCAGTTTTTCGAGGATGGTGCCCTGACGGGCATTGCGGCGGACGGTTCGGCCGGCACGCGGGGGAGCGTTTAGATGAAGATCACGGTGGGCAAGAAGATCTGGGGCTGCCTGGGGCTGCTGCTGCTGGTCGTGCTGGGTGTGGGCTGGGTGTCGCTGGACACCACCGCCCGCCTGACCGAGGCGGCGCGCTGGAGCGTGCATACGCATGAGGTGAAAACCCATCTGGGCGAGATCATGTCCGCCGTGCAGGACATCGAATCCGGCCAGCGCGGCTTTGTCATCACCGGTCAGGATACGTTCCTGCAACCCTTCGAGAGTGGCCGTCGGCAGCTGGAGGAGCTGATCCCGCAGCTTCGCCGCATGATCAACGACAATCCCGAACAGATGCGCAACCTGGACCGGGTGGAGCAGGCGGCACGCAGCCGCCTGAACGAGGCGCTAATCCGCATTGACGCCCGCCGCCGCGACGGGTTTGAGGCGGCACAGAAACTGATCGTCAGCGATACCGGCCGGCAGGCCATGCTGGAATTCCGCGCCGCCATCAAGGTGATGCTGGACATTGAAAACCAGCTTCTGGACAAGCGCGAGGCGGCCAAGGATGAGAGCACGCGGCTGGCTAATCTGGCCGTCATCGGCGGGGCCTTGCTGGCCTCGGTCATCGTGCTGCTGTCGGGGGTGTTCCTGTCGGCCAATATCGTGGCACCACTGCGGGAGATCACGGCCACGGCGGAACGCATCGGCAAGGGGGACCTGACCAACGATATCGCGGCAAGCGACCGTGGCGACGAGGTCGGCATCCTGAACAACACCTTCCGCGACATGACCAAGGGCCTGCGCCAGCTGATCCAGGAACTGGTCGAGGGTGTGAACGTGTTGGGCACGGCGGGCAGCCAGATCGTGTCCACCACGGCCCAGGTGTCGGCATCCGCCGCCGAAACGGCGACGGCCCTGGCCGAGACCAGCTCCACCATGGAGGAAGTGCGCAAGACCTCGCAGCTGTCGACCGAAAAGGCCCGGCATGTGGCCGATACGGCCCAGGCCACGGCCCAGATCTCCGCCACCGGCAAGCGGGCGGTGGAACAGTCGGTCGCGGGCATTACCCTGGTGCGCGAACAGATCGGTGCCATCGCCGAGGCGGTGATCAAACTGTCGGAGCAGAGCCAGGCCATCGGCACCATCGTGGCATCGGTCAATGATCTGGCCGAACAATCCAACCTTCTGGCCGTGAATGCCGCCATCGAGGCGGCGCGGGCTGGCGAGCAGGGCAAAGGCTTCGTCGTGGTCGCGGCAGAGGTGAAAAGCCTGGCCGAACAGTCCAAGCAGGCCACGGGTCAGGTGCGCGCCATCCTGGGCGATATCCAGAAGGCCACGGCCACCGCCGTTCTGGCGGCCGAACAGGGCAGCAAGGCCGTCGATGCCGGCGTGAAACAGGCGCAGGAGGCGGGGCAGGCCATCGAACGGCTGGCCCAGAATATCGCGCTGGCCACCCAGGCCAGCACGCAGATCGTGGCGTCCAACCAGCAGCAGCAGGTGGGCATCGATCAGGTGGCCCTGGCCATGGACAGTATCCGTCAGGCCAGCAGCCAGAACACCGTTGCAACCAAGCAGGCGGAAACGGCGGCCCATAATCTGAACGCCCTGGGGCACAAGCTGAAGTCGCTGGTCGGCCAGTACAAGGCGTGACCGGTTCGGAGCCAGCCCCATGAACAGCCGCAACGAACAGCTTTTCCAGCGCCTGCTCGCCATGTTCATGGTCGAGGCGGAGGAACATGTCGGTTCGCTGGCGGTGTCCTTGCGCGAACTGGAGGCCGGGGTCAGCGAGCAGCGGGCGCGGGAACTGATCGAGAAGACCTTCCGCGAGGTCCACACGCTGAAAGGGGCGGCGCGCACCGTCAACCTGTCGCATCTGGTGGCGCTGTGCCATGCCATGGAATCGCTGCTGGCCCTGCTGAAGCGGGGGGATTTGCGGCTGGGGCCGGGTGTGGTGGCGGTACTGGCTGACGGGTTCGCGGCCCTGCGCCGCATGGTCCCCAACGAGGCCAATGGCAACAGCCCGCCGCCCGTGGAGGGGTTGGACAACCTGATCGCGCGCCTGGAAGGGGCCACCAAGGGGGAAGTGCCCGCCACTGCCCCTGTCGTGTCGCCCCCGCTGCCGCCCACCCCTGTGGCACCCCCGCCGAAGCCCTCGCCACCCCCGCCCGCACCGCCGCCGGCCCCGGCCAAACGGGTGCAGCCGGAGGAACCGTTCGTGGCGGGGCCGCGTCAGACCCTGCGCGTGCCCATCGAACGGCTGGATTTCCTGCTGCATCAGGCCGAGGAGCTGATCAACGCCAAGCTGTCAGGCGGGGAGCGGGTGGCCGAGATCAAGGCCCTGGGCACCGGCCTGACCGACCGGATGCGCACACGCCAGCGGCTGGACAGCGCACATCAGGCAGAGCATGACGCCCAGACCCTTGCCTGGATCGCCACAAAGCTGAGCCGGCTGGCGCTGGAGGCCGATCATGATGTGCGCGGCCTGTCCAAGGGTGTCGATAGTCTTCTGTCGGGCACCAAACAGGTTCTGATGCTGCCCGCCGGCACATTGCTGGAGCCTGTGGCCGAAGATTTGCGTGACCTGTCACGCCGACAGGGCAAGGATGTGCAGCTTGAACTGGCGGGTCAGGAGCTGGAGCTGGATCGCCGCGTGCAGGAGGAGTTGCGCGAGGCGCTGCTGCATCTGGCGCGCAACGCCATCGATCATGGCATTGAGCGGCCGGAGGACCGGCTGGCGGCGGGCAAGCCGGCCCGCGCCACCATCTCCCTGACCGTCAGCCAGCGTGATGGCGGGCGGGCGGAGATTGCCATCAGCGATGATGGGCGTGGCATGGATCTGGGACGCCTGACGCAGGAGGCCGTGGATACGGGCCTTCTGGAGGCCGAACAGGCAGCGGGACTGGCGCCTGATCAGATCATGGCGTTGGCGTTCCAGTCGGGCCTGTCAACCAGCGATGGGATCACGGATATTTCAGGGCGCGGCCTGGGTCTGGCCATCGTGCAGGAAAAGGTGGAACGGCTGGGCGGCACGGTGACGGTGGAAAGCCAGCCGGGGCGGGGAACCGTGTTCCGCCTGCTGCTGCCGGTCACCATGGCGGCGTTCCGGGTGGTGATGACGGGGGTTGGCGGCGGCGTCTACGCCATGCCCACCAACCGCATCGAACGCGTGGGCCGCGTCGCCAGCCAGGATGTGCAGATGGTGGAGGGGCGGGAGATGCTGCGCATCGACGGGCGGCCCCTGGCGCTGGTCCGGCTGTCCGACCTGCTGCACCTGCCCGGCACGGGGCCGTCGGGGGATTTCCGCGCCTATGTGGTTCTGGCTGCGGCGGGTCAGCGGCTGGCTGTGGAGGTCGAAACCATCCTGGGCGAAGCGGAGATATTGATGAAGCCGCTGGCCTGGCCCCTGACACGGGTGCCGGGGGTGGCGGGGGCCGTGGCCCTGCCATCGGGGCGGCTGGGGTTCGTGCTGAATGTGCATGATCTGCTGCGCACGGCCCTACGCCCCGATTTCCAGGCGCGTGCGGCGCGACCGGTCACGGCCAATATGGCTCCGGCCCGCAAATCCATCCTGATCGCCGAAGACAGCATCACGGCCCGCACCCTGTTCAAACATGTGCTGGAAGCCGCCGGGTTCCGGGTGCGGACCTGTGTGGACGGGATGGAGGCCTGGAATGTCCTGGCCGGCGAGATGTTCGACCTTGTCGTGTCGGACGTGGAAATGCCGCGCATGAGCGGGTTTGAACTGATCGCCAATATCCGCCAGGACTCCCGCCTGTCGGAGATACCGGCCATCCTCATCACCTCGCTGGAAACGCGAGAGGATAGGGAGCGCGGGGTTGATGTTGGCGCCAGCGCCTATATCGTTAAAAAGAGTTTCGACCAGAGCGACCTGCTGGAGATCATCGGTCGCCTTATTTAGTGCCCCCTGGCCCAGGGTCAAACCTGGACCAGGGGAGGCCGCCGACTGGCGGCCCGGCGCTCATGCGCCGTAAGCCAAGCGCGCGCATGCGCGCGCTTGGCGCGTGAGGGGACGGTATAAGGATATTGCGTGTGATCAAGGTTCTCGTCGCGGAGGATTCGCCCACCATCCGGGTATTCCTGACCGCCATCCTGGAAAGCGAGCCGGACATCAAGGTTGTTGCCGCCGTGTCCGATGGCGCTGCCGCCGTGGAGGCGGTGCGCCGGCTGAAGCCGGATGTGGTGACCATGGATATCCATATGCCGGGCCTGGACGGGTTTTCCGCGACGCGGGAGATCATGGAGACGGTGCCGGTCCCCATCGTCATCGTCAGCGGCGCTGTGCAGGACGAGGTGGCCGCCACCTTCAAGGCCGTGGAGGCGGGCGCGCTGGCCTTCATCCGCCGCCCGGCGGGCCTGGGCCATGATGATCATGAGCGGGAGGCCGACGCCCTGGTCACTGCCGTGCGCCTGATGTCGGAAGTGAAGGTGGTGCGCCGCTGGAAACGCCCGCCCGCCATCGCCGAACGGGTCGCCGCCGTCGCGGCAGGGGCCGTGCCGCCGCCGCCGCGCGATAAGGCCCGCGTGGTGGTGATCGGGGCCAGCACGGGCGGACCGGTGGCCTTGCAAACCATCCTCAGCGCCCTGCCGGCGGATTTCCCCCTGCCCATCCTGGTGGTCCAGCATATTGCGCGCGGGTTCGTGGCGGGGTTCGCAGACTGGCTGGACGCTGCCTGCGCACTACCGGTGACGGTGGCGCGCGATGGGGAAGAGGTGACGGGCGGCCATGTCTATGTCGCCCCCGATGACCGGCATATGGGCGTGGACGCGTTCGGCCGTATCCAGTTGATCGACAGCCCACCCGAAGCCGGCCTGCGCCCCGCCGTCGGCCACCTGTTCCGCTCCGTCGCCGCGCACTATGGCGGGCGGTCCATCGGCATCCTGCTGACCGGCATGGGGGCCGACGGTGCCGACGATCTCTGCGTCCTGCGCACCCTGGGCGCCATCACCATCGCTCAGGACGCCTCCAGCTCGGTGGTGCATGGCATGCCGGGGGTCGCTATCGAGCGCGGCGGGGCCATGCATGTGCTGGCCCCGGCGGCAATTGCGGCGAAACTGGTGGAGATGGGGTAGGGCTGGCGTGGCTAGCGGATGGGGAAGTCGTGTTTGCCGAAGAATTTTAGGTCGGTGATCCAGCCCTTTTGCTCCAGGCTCAATACCACGTACTCATAGATGCTTATTGGCTCGATTAATATGGGCGATTTTGGAAAAATAGACCACAAGTTGTAACAATATTCATCCATCTGCGAGATTCTTTTTTGGAGGCTGGATATAGTTTTAATTGAATGATCCGAAAGAACAGCTTTTAATGTTGAAATTTCTTGCCTTGATGGGAATTTCTCGCTTGTTAGGCTAAATCTGTGTGTCTCTTGATTTTCGCCAATTGTCATTTCGATTATAATGTCATGGAAAATCCCCATCTTGCCATTTTTTATCATGTAAACGACGGCTTCTGTGTAGTCTTTCTTTCTCGCTTCTCTGTCGAAGTGCTCTGCTTGCTTCTTCTGGGCCTTGCTTGACTCTGCCAACTCCCTCCTCGTCGCCTCCAACTCCTCCCGCGTCAATCGCAACTCCTTCAGCTGCAGCCTCAACGAACTGAGCAAAATCATGAAGCTGAAGAAGGCGAAAACCGAGTTGAGGGTGCCGCCGACAAAGTCGCCGAACTGGCCCCAGATGGCGGTGTCATCAGACAAGACGCCCCGGAACTGGAAGAAATAGAGCGCATAGGCGGCGATGATCACCGCCACCGATACGGCCAGAATCCAGCCGGCATAATCCGCGATCTTTTCGATGAAGTCGGGCTTCTCAGGTGCCGCCGGCTCGCTCATCTTCGCCCTTCCGTGCTTTGAATGGTGGGGTGTTGCCACCATAGCGGGAAGGGGTGGGGGTGGGGAAGGGGGCCTCGCACCTTGCTTTCCTCTCCCCCCTTCCTCGTCATCCCGGCGAAGGCCGGGACCCAGGGGCCAAGCGCCCGACCTATCGGCAGCTTTGATCAAGGCGGTGTTGAGGTTGGGCTTATGGCTCTGGGTCTCGGTTCCCCCCTCAAACCACCTCTTCCTCCGCTACCGGCCCGTTGCGCATCAACGCCGCCAGCCGCCGCAGCGCCACCGTCAGCGTCTGCTGGTCCGGTGCGGCACCCAGCCCCACCCGCACATATTTCGGCGGCGGTTCTGGGGCCATGGCAAAGGCGGCACCGGGGATGACCGCTGCCCCCATCTTGCGCGCCGCCTCGGCAAAGGCGCGGTCGGTCCAATAGGGGGGAAGGGTGACCCAGGCATGGTGTCCCTGGGCGTGCGCCACCATCGACCCGATGGGCAGTTCGCGCCGTGCAATGGCCTGCCGTTCCTCCGCCTCCCGCCGGATGGCTGACAGGATCTCCTGCGCCGTGCCATCCTCAATCCACCCGGTCGCCACCGCCACCGACAAGGGCGGGGCCATCTGGGCCGTGGCGCGCAGGTGGGCCCGCACCGCCGGGATATCGGCCCCCGTCGGGGCCACCAGATAGGCGACGCGCAGGCCCGGCGTCAGGCATTTGGACAGGCTGGAAATATGCCAGACGCGTTCCGGGGCCAATGCTGCCAGCGGCGGCGGGCCGGGATCGGCCAGCATGCCATAGGCGTCATCCTCGATCAGGGTCAGGTTCAGATTGCGCGCCACCTTCACAATGGCCTGGCGCCGCTCCAGCGGCATGGTGGTGCAGGTCGGGTTCTGGATGGTGGGGATCAGATAGACGATCTTCCCTTCGCTGCTGCGCGCCACCATGTCCAGCGCTTCCGGCACGATGCCCATGGCGTCGGTCTGAACCGGCGTCACATACAGGCCGCGCAGCTGCGTCGCCATGCGGAAACCGGTATAGGTGAACGGGTCCGTCATGACATCGGTGCCCCAACCGCCCAGCATGGTCAACAGCGCCGACAAACAGGCCTGCGCCCCGCCGGCCACCAGCACCCTGCCGGCATCCAGCTCGGGGATGCGGGCCGACAGCCATTTCGCCCCCGCCCGCCGGTCGCCATCACCACCGCCACTGGGCTGGTAATTCAGCAGGCTGGACAGGTCGGGCCGCCGCGTCAGCCCCGCCATGGCCCGGCCCAGCCGCAGCGCCAGATTGGCGCTGGCCGGCTGCGGCGGCAGGTTCATGGACAGGTCCAGTTCCACCTTGGTGCGCTGCGGGTTCGCGGCATCGGCAACATAGGTGCCGCGCCCCACCACCGCCTCCACCAGGCCGCGCGCCCGCGCATCGGCATAGGCGCGCGTCACCGTCGTCAGGTCCACGCCCAAGGCATCGGCCAGCTTGCGGTGCGGCGGCAATCGCATGCCGGGTGTCAGCGCGCCCGACGCGATATCCATGGCGATGGCGTCGGCAATGGCGCGGTACAGCGCCCCGCCCGGCGGCAGCGTCGGCGGAACCCATTCAGCCATCAGCCCTGCCCATCCCCGTCCTCATCCAGCCGCCCCTGCTCCGCCTTGTTCATATACTGGGCACAGACCAGCCAGCCCTTCAACGGCCGCAGCAAGGCCATCACCGACAGCATCGATACCGGGAGGGTGGTGAACAGATGCACCCAATACGGCGCCTGGAATGCCAGCTCCTGCCACACCGCAAACCCGGTCAGCGGGAAACTGACAATCGACATGGTGAAAAAGGCCGGGCCGTCCGCCGGATCGGCAAAGGACAGGTCCAACCCGCACTCAGAACAATTCTTGGCGAGCGCCAGATAGCCCGCGAAGATTTTTCCCTGCCGGCAATGGGGGCACAGACCCCGGATACCCAGCCCGAACGGGGTAGTGGAGAAGTCGATTTTCTGATGGGTGGCCATGACGCGGCACCTCCACATTGTATGGCCATACAATTTATATTGTATGGCCTCTAAACTATCCATACGCCTGCTTTGTCGATGAGTCCCAGGTCAGCTTGTCGCAGGCCAATGAAAAACCCCGGCTCCTCGCGGAACCGGGGTCCTACTGTCTTCGATATCGGATGGGGGATCAGCCTTTGACCAACGCATCCACCGCCCGATCCAACCCGATATGCCAATCGGGCAGCACGGCACCGGGCAGCGCCAGATAGCGGCTGCAATCCAGCACGGAATTGGCTGGACGCTTGGCTGGTGTAGGATATTCCGCTGTCGAAATGGGTTTCACGACGGGTACGGGCCGGCCATGGCGGGCCGCACTGGCGAACACCGCCTCAGCAAATTCATGCCAGGTCTTGGGTTCCGCACCCCCGAAATGATAGAGGCCATGGGCGCTGCCATCGGCCACGAACGGTGCCATCAGCAGGATGGCGTCGGCGATATCATGGGCCGCCGTGGGCCGCCCGCGCTGATCCGCCACCACCCGCAACTCCGGCCGGTCGGCACCCAGGCGCAGCATGGTGCGCACGAAATTGGCACCATAGGGGCTGAAAACCCAACTGGTGCGCAATGTGGCATTGCGTGCTGGCCCCAGTTCTGCAATCGCCAGTTCACCGGCCAGCTTCGAGGCTCCATACACTCCCAACGGTCCGGTGGCGTCATCCTCCCGCCAGGGCCGGTCACCGCCGCCCTCGAACACATAGTCGGTGGAGACATGGATGAAGGGGATGTCGGCCTGTTTCGCTGCCGCTGCGATATGGCGGGTGCCATCGCGATTGACCGCAAAGGCTTGATTCGGCTCACTTTCCGCCTTGTCCACCGCCGTATAGGCGGCGGCATTGACGATCAGGTCCGGCTTATGCGCCGTCACTGCTGCCGCCACCGCCGCTTCGTCAGCAATGGACAGGCTCTCCCGGCCCAGACAGGTCACTCTGTGACCCGCCTTCGCGCCTTGGTCCTGCATGGCAAGTGCCAGCTGCCCACCCCGGCCAAACACCAGAATATGCATGGAAATCAAGCCCCTGGCTCACGCAGCACCTTCATCAGATACTGCCCGTACTCATTCTTCAGCATAGGCTTGGCCAGCTTTTCCACCTGCGCCGCCCCGATCCATCCGCGCCGGAACGCGATCTCTTCCGGGCAGCAGATTTTCAGGCCCTGGCGCTTTTCCACCGTCTGCACAAAATGCGTGGCCTCGACCAGGCTGTCATGGGTCCCGGTATCCAGCCAGGCATAGCCTCGGCCCATCCGCTCCACCATCAGCTTGCCCTGCTGCAGGTAGACATTGTTGACGTCGGTGATTTCCAGCTCACCGCGCGGCGAGGGCTTGATGGTGGCGGCGACGTCCAGCACCGAATTATCGTAGAAATACAAGCCCGTAACGGCATAGTTTGACTTGGGCGCCTTGGGCTTTTCCTCGATGGTCAGGGCATTGCCCGTGGCATCGAAGCTGACCACGCCATATCGTTCCGGGTCGTTAACGTGATAGGCAAAGACCGTGGCACCGCTGTCGCGGGCATCGGCATTGGCCAGCAGTTTCTCAAACCCGTCGCCATAGAAGATATTATCGCCCAGCACCAGGGCCGCCGGGTCATTGCCCACGAATTCCCGCCCAATGATGAAGGCCTGCGCCAGCCCGTCCGGGTTGGGCTGCTCCGCGTAGGACAGATTCAGGCCCCACTGGCTGCCATCACCCAGCAGATGCCGGAACTGCGGCAAGTCATGGGGGGTGGAGATGACCAGGATATCCGTAATACCGGCCAGCATCAGGGCCGAGAGCGGATAATAGATCATTGGCTTGTCATAGACGGGAAGCAGCTGCTTCGACACGCCCATGGTGATGGGATAGAGCCGTGTACCGGACCCGCCGGCCAGGATGATGCCTTTACGCTTGGCCATTATTTCTTCCCTTCCCCACGGCGCTTATGGGCTTCTTCCCGCAAGGGGCCCCACCACCATTCATTCTCCAGGTACCAGCGCACCGTCTGCTCCAGTCCCGTCTCGAAACTTTCCTTCGGCTCCCAGCCCAGCTGTTCGCGGATCTTGGTCGCGTCGATGGCGTAACGATGGTCGTGGCCGGGCCGGTCCTTGACGAAGGTGATCAGCTCCCGGCGCGGGTTCCCATCGGGGCGCAGGCTGTCGAGGATGTCGCAGATACGCTCCACAACCTCCAGATTGGTCTTCTCATTATTGCCGCCGATATTGAACCGCTCGCCCACCGGGCCACGCGTCAGCACCTCCCACAGGGCGCGGGCATGGTCTTCCACGAACAGCCAGTCGCGGACATTGTCGCCCTTGCCATAGACGGGCAGGGGGCGGCGTTCCAGCGCGTTCAGGATGACCAGGGGGATCAGCTTTTCCGGGAAGTGGAAAGGCCCGTAATTATTGGAACAATTGGTCAAAACGACGGGCAGCCCATAGGTATGGTGCCAGGCATCGACCAGATGATCGCTGGAGGCCTTGGACGCCGAATAGGGCGAGCGCGGGGCGTAGGGCGTGGTCTCGGTGAAGAAACCTTCATCGCCCAGCGACCCGAAAACCTCGTCCGTGGAGACATGGTGGAAGCGGAAATCGGCCTTTTTCTGCCCGTCCAGCCCCTGCCAATAGTCGCGTGCCGCCGACAGCAGCACGCCCGTGCCCACGACATTGGTCTGGATGAAGGCGTCGGGGCCGTCGATGGAACGGTCGACATGGCTTTCGGCGGCCAGATGCACGATGGCGTCGGGCTGATAGTGCGCGAAAATCCTATCGATGGCGGAACGATCACAGATATCCGCCTTTTCGAAATGGTAAAGCGGGCTGTCCTTCACCGACCGCACATTCTCCGGGTTCGCGGCATAGGTCAGCTTGTCGATATTGACGACGGCGCACCCCTTTTCACCCACCGCATGGCGGATGAAGGCGGAACCGATGAAGCCGGCGCCCCCGGTAACGAGGATCAGTTTGGGGGAAAGCATGGTCATTCCAGGGCTCTCGGATCGTCGGTTCAAAAAATGGGCGGCAGGTCGGCCAGACGCGGCAGCTTCCTGTCCTTGTCGGACAGGATCAGCCGGTCCGCCGGAAGCGGCCATTGGATAGCCAGATCCGGATCGTTCCAGATGACGCCGCCATCATCGGCAGGGCTGTAATAATCGGTCACCTTGTACACAAACTCCGTATCTGGCCGTAGGGTGCAGAAGGCATGGGCAAAGCCGGTAGGGATCCACAGCTGTTCCCCGCCTTCGGCCGTCAGCTCCACCGCCACATGCCGCCCGAAGGTGGCGGAACCATGGCGCAGATCGACGGCCACATCCAGGACGGCCCCCGCCACCACCCGCACCAGCTTGCCCTGCGCCGTCGGCGGGCGCTGGAAATGCAGGCCGCGCAGGGTGCCGACATCGCGCGACAGGGAATGATTATCTTGCACGAATTCCACATCCACACCCACCAGCTCCTTGAAGCGGCGGCGGCTGTAGGTTTCGGCGAAATAGCCGCGATGGTCGCCAAAGCGCGCCGGCTTCAGCAGGGCGAGGCCGTCAATATCGAAGCGGGTGACTTGCATGGGGTTTTATCCGGCGAAGGGAAGACAGAGGGTTCGAAAACACATCACCACGACCGCCCCTTCGCCCCAGGGCACGGTTCGGGACGGCTCCCTTATGCACGTTTCACCGATTTCAGGCAATGGCGTCCGGGTCGGGGCCGCCAAGCAGCTTGCGCCGGGGAACGCGCCATGATCCCCTGTTGCGCGGTTTCACATGGGGGACGGTGATGCGGGCTCTGTCATGGCTGCTGCTGGGTGGGGCACTGGCACTGGGCGGCGCGCCCGCCCTTTCCCAGACGCTGGTGCATTGTGCGGAAGCAGCCCCGGACAGCCTGAACCCACAATATTCCACCTCCGGCAATTCCTACGATATCGCCCAGCAACTCTATGAAAGGCTGGTCAATGTGCAGCGTGGCTCGCTGGAGCTGGAGCCGCAGCTGACCACCGGCTGGGAACTGGCGGATGAGGGGCGGACGGTGATCTTCACCCTGCGCCAGGGCGTGAAATGGCACCGGTCCAAGCTGTTTACCCCGACCCGTGATTTCAACGCCGACGATGTCGTTTTCACCTTCGCCCGGCAGATGGCCAAGGACCATCCCTACAATGCCATTGTGGGCGGCAAGGTCTATGCGCCCTTCCATAATCTGGGCCTGTCCACCAACCTTGTGGCCGTGGAGAAGCTGGAACCCTATAAGGTCCGCTTCCGCCTGAAGGAACCCGATGCCGGCCTGCTGCGCGCATTGACCAGTCAGGCCATGTCTATCCAGTCGGCGGAATATGCCGATGCCATGCTGAAGGCCGGGACGCCGGAGAAGGTAGATCTGGAACCGATCGGTACAGGTCCGTTCCAATTGGTCCGGCACCTTCTGGATACCGAGGTGCGGATGCGCGCCAACAAGGAATATTGGCGCGGTGCCCCGCCCTTGGCTCAGTTGGTCTTCGTCATCGCACCCGATGCTACCGTCCGCTATGCCAAGCTGAAGGCGGGCGAATGCCACACCATGACCTATCCCAACCCCGCCGACCTGGACCGCATGCGCCAGGACAAGGATGTACGGATTGTCGGGGTTGATGCCATGTCGGTCGGCTATGTCGCGATGAATATGGCGAGGAAGCCGTTCGACGATCTGCGCGTGCGGATGGCCATCAATCTGGCGGTCGATAAGAAAGCCATTCTGGATCAGGCCTATATGGGTACCGCCAAACCCGCGACGACGCCCATCCCCATCGGCCATTGGGCCCATGATGACAGCATCCAGGACCTGCCCTACGATCCGGCCAGGGCCAAGGCGTTGCTGGCCGAGGCCGGTTTGAAGGATGGGTTCGAGACGGAGCTGTGGACCATGCCCGTGGTCCGCCCCTATAACCCCGCCCCCCGCCGCATCGCGGAGATGATCCAGGCCGATCTGGTCAAGGTGGGGATCAAGGCAAAGATCGTCACCTTCGAATGGGGCGAATATGTTCGCCGGGTTCGTTTCGGTGAGGCACCGATGGCGCAATATGGCTGGTCGAACGACGAGGTGGACCGGTTCATGTCGGACCTTCTGTCCTGCGAGGCGGCCAAGCCCGGCAATGGCAATCTGGCGCGCTGGTGCGATCCGGAGATGGACCGCCTGATCAATGCTGCCCGCCGCACCAGCGATCAGGCCGTGCGGCGCGATTATTACGTCAAGGCGCAGGCCGTGTTCCGCAAGACAATGCCCTGGCTGCCCATGGCCCACCCGCATGTCTATGTCGCTGTCCGGCCTGAAGTCGTGGATTTCCGCGCCTCACCTTCTACCCGGCTGGATTTCTATGGGGTGGGGCTGAACAGCCCTGAATGAAAAGGGCCGCGCCGGGCAACCGGCGCGGCCCTCTCGGACTGAACCCTCTCGGGATCAGAACTTGGACGTGATTTCAACGCCGTAGAAGGGCGCTTCGTTCACGATGCCGGTCAGGTTGTTGAAGTCGATGGCGCCTTCCAGCGACTTCTCGTTCGTGATGTTGCGGCCGAACACCGCCACCCCAAACTTCTCATCATCCGACACGTAACCCAGCTTCAGGCCACCTTCCAGCTTGCTGTCGGAGTAGAATTCCTTCGACGTGTACAGGAAGAAATTGACCTTGGAGCGGTAGTTCCAGTCCGTGAAGACATAGACCTCGCCGGTTGACACCGGGATGCCGTAACGGGCCGTGGCGGACAGGATCCACTTGGGCGCGTTGGGGAAGGAATTGCCATCCAGCTGGGCAAAGCCGTTCACCACCGGGTCGGTGACGGTGCAGCCGCCGCCGCAGACGGGGATGCGCAGGGTCTTGTCCTGAATTTCCGTGTGGTTATAAGACAAACCACCCGTCAGCAGCAGATTGTCGGTCGGCAGCAGTTCCAGTTCCGCCTCGAAACCATAGCCTTCGCCGCCATCAGCATTGATCAGCGTATTGTTGTTCGACGTACCGCCAACGGCCGTGAACTGCTGATTGTTGATGTCGGTATAGAAGGCAGTGACGTTCAGGCGGGCCTTGCGCTCCCACAGGTTCGACTTAAAGCCGGCCTCATAGGACATCAGCGTCTCTGCCTTGGCGATGGACAGGGCGTCGCGGTTGATGTTCGGGCCGAAATAGAACAGCGGACGGCTCTGGATCGACGGGGCGCGATAGCCATTGGCGATGCGGGTAAACAGGTTGACGTCGTCCGTCGCCTTGTAGGTCAGGGCGACATCCCACGTCACCTGCCCATCGGACAGGCTGGCGCCACCGGTGGTGGAGCCCGGAACGCCCGGCATGGTGCGAACAACGGAGAAGTCCTTTTCCTCGTCATTGTAGCGCAGGCCGCCGGTCAGAACGACCTGTTCCGTCAGGTCATAGGACGCCTGGCCGAACACGGCCCAGGTCTTGGTTTCCTGGCGGCTGTCGGTGAAGACGAAGATGTTGCGCGGGTCCGACGCGTTGCCATAGGCATAACCATAGGCTGTCACATCTTCGTTGAAATAGAACAGACCCGTCTGCCAGCGCAGACGCTCGCCATCGGCGTTCGACAGGCGCAGTTCCTGGGTCCATTGCGCATGGTCGGGCAGGGCGTCCGCCGTCTCGCTGTCGAACGGCACGAAGCCGGGGCCACGACCGGCCACGCCGCCATCGATATCGCCGCGCGTATAGACGTCCGCCGTCTCGTAACCGGTGATGGAGGTGAGCAGCAGGCCGTCGAAATCATATTCCAGCTTGAGGCTGCCGCCCTGGCTGGAAAC
The DNA here is from genome assembly GCF_059489915.1 of Niveispirillum sp. CC-CTL257. Taxonomy (NCBI): domain Bacteria; kingdom Pseudomonadati; phylum Pseudomonadota; class Alphaproteobacteria; order Rhodospirillales; family Azospirillaceae; genus Niveispirillum; species Niveispirillum sp. CC-CTL257. The sequence goes on along the minus strand of NZ_JCAJXE010000004.1, from coordinate 543,629 downwards.
GTCCAGATCGTTCTGGCCGTTCTGATAGACCGCATTGCGCGAGAAGGTGGAGGACAGGTTGTTGCTGCCCTTGGTGATGGCATTGGCGACGAACACGCGGGCTGAGCCGTCCAGATCGCGCGCATGGGCGTTGAACAAGGCCGTCAGCGGGCCCTTTTCATACATCAGCTGCAGACGGGCAGCCGTTTCGGAGAAGCCGCCAATGGCATCCTTCTCACCCGTGAAGGTGTTGTCGATAAAGTCGTCCTTCCGGTCGTACTTCATGGACAGGCGGGCAGACAGGATGCCGTCGATCAGCGCGCCACCGATGGCACCCTCGGCGCCGATGGTGTTCTTGCGGCCATAGGAGGCGGACAGATAGCCCTCGGTCTCCTGGGTCGGCTTCTTGGAGACGAAGCTGATGGTGCCGGCCGGTGTGTTACGGCCGAAAAGCGTGCCCTGCGGCCCGCGCAGCACTTCAACCCGCTCGGTATCGAAGATGGGGAAGCCGCGCAGCAGGGGGTTCTCCTGCACCACCTCGTCGATGACCAGACCGACGGGCTGGGTCGAGTTCAGGTCGAAATCGCTGTTGCCCAGGCCGCGGATATAAAAGCGCGGGAAGGTGCGGGCGAAGGTCGATTCGGCATACAGGCTGGGAACCTGGGCCGACAGGGCCAGCAGGTCGACGCCGCCGGACATGACGGAATTCAGCTTGTCGTCGCTGATCGTGCCGACAGAGACGGGAACCTGCTGCTGGTTCTCGGCCCGCTTGGTGGCGGTGACGATGATCTCTTCCAGCACGGCCTGGGCGCTGGCGACAGGTGCCGTGGCGGACAGGGCCAGCAGGCTGGCGGCACCGGCCAGCAGACGAAGATAAGACGGATTGCCTTTACGCATTATGGAATGCCCCCTTCAGAGCCTGATTGCGGCGGTCATGGCGCCGGCGTCGATTCCTGGTCCGAAACGCCGCCCCTTCGTTCATGGCCGTGGGGCGTTCGTCGTATTTGCGCACAGAAACACCCGCCCGGGTCACCCCGGCCGGGTTGGTCAATCATTTGCTGCGTTACAACATGAAGTGTCGGATGCGGGTGATCAAGATGGTGCGCCGCGTAACTGTGACGTTACCATGACGGTGGTGCAGTTATGGCACAGGGTGGCAAGTAACCGTCTAAATGTGACGGTTCTGTGACATGATATTTCCGCATATCGCGATGCACAAAACTTGCCACGCTTTCCTTGGCGGCACTGAATGCAATTCGGCGGTGGTGCCTAAACGGAAACCCCGCCCCGAAAGCGGTTTCTTTCCAATGACAGCGCTGATATAGGCTGAATATTCCAAAGATGCGGATCAACGCGCTTCAGACAACGTTGTCCGACAGGGAGGATGGGGCATGACGCCAGCCCAGCTCAGTGTAGTGTTCTTTCTACAGCTTGCCGTGATCATTGTGGCCTGCCGGGGGGTCGGCTGGCTTGCCAAACGTTATCTTGGCCAGCCCCAGGTCGTGGGCGAGATGATCGCCGGCGTGATCCTAGGGCCGTCGCTGCTGGGACTGCTCGCGCCGGACCTGCAGGGACTGCTGTTCCCCAAGGAATCGAAAGGCGTGCTGTTCGTGGGTGCGCAGTTCGGTGTCGGCCTTTATATGTTCCTGGTGGGGCTGGGCTTCCGTGGCGACCATTTCAAGTCGAACGCCGGCAGTGCGGCCGCCGTCTCCCTGTCAGGCATGGCCGCCCCTTTCCTGCTGGCCATCCTGATCACGCCCTGGCTGATGAGCCATGGCCTGTTCAATGAGGCGCTGACCCTGCCGCAGACCACCTTGTTCATGGGTGCCTGCATCGCCATCACGGCCTTTCCCATGCTGGCCCGTATCATCCATGAACGGGGCCTGTCGGGCACGCCACTGGGCACTTTGTCCCTGTCGGCAGGGGCGATCGACGATGCTGGCGCCTGGACGGTGCTGGCCATCGTGCTGGCAACCTTCGGCGACGGCCCCATGGTGGCGGTGAAGGCCATTGGTGGTGGTGTTGCCTTTGCGGTCTTCATGCTGACCCTGGGTCCCCGTCTACTGGCCCCGCTGGGCCGGAAGGCCGAGCGGGAGGGCAAGGTCAGCCATTCGACGCTGGGCATCGTGCTGATCCTTTTCCTGCTGTCAGCCTGGGCCATGGATGCCGCCGGCATCCATGCCGTGTTCGGTGGCTTCCTGCTGGGCTGCGTCATCCCGCGTGGCGTGCTGGCTACCGAACTGCGCAAGCAACTGGAGCCGTTCGCCGTCGTCGTGCTGCTGCCGATGTTCTTCACCTATTCCGGTCTGCACACGCAGCTGACGCTCGTCGATAATTGGGGGCTGATGCTGGTAACGCTGGGCATCCTTGCGGCTTCCATCCTTGCCAAGGGTGTCGCCTGCTGGGCCGCTGCCCGTCTGACGGGTCAGGACAATGCCACCGCCATGGGCATCGGCGCCCTGATGAATGCGCGCGGCCTGATGGAACTGATCATCATCAATATCGGATTGCAGAAGGGCATTATCGGCCCGGCCCTTTTCTCGATGCTGGTGCTGATGGCCATCATCACCACCCTGATGGCGTCGCCCCTGTTCGAACTGGTCTATGGCCGCAAGGCGCGGGCGCGCGGTGAACTGGGGGAGTTGAACGAGCAGGACAGCGACTTCGCAGAGGCCCATCAGGCACGCTGAGTGGCAGGACCTTGTTGTCCGCGAAACCCGGCGGCGGCTGAACGTCAGGCTATTGGCAGCAGGGAGAGGCGGGTGCCCATATGCGGATTGAGTGAGGGGCGTTGCCTTCATTCCCCGCGCCAGCGGACAATGGCGGCGATAGCCACGGCCACGCCGATATGGGCGGCAATGTCTGTCACGGAGAACAGCCCGTCCCAGCGCGGGAATATGCCGGGCCAGCGCAGGGGCAGGACCACCAGATACATGGCCCCGTACAGACCCAGCCCATAGGCCACGGCCGCCGCCCAGCGCCAGGTCCGCAGTAATGCGACACGGCGCAACGCCAGCACATAGACGGTGGTCATGGCTAGCGCGATGCCGACATGGGTGGCGAAACCGAGGGCCGCCGTGGCCAGTCCGCCATCGCGGGCCGCCCCGCCGATCCAGCCGCCCGCCACGCTTTGCCAGACACGCATCACGCCAATGCCGCGCACAATGCCCATGATGGAGGCATAAACCCCATCCACACTGGCCCCCGCCAGCCCGGCCAGCACAATGGTCGCCGGCAAACCGGTCCGATCCCGCATTTTCAGCCCCCCCCGTTCTGATTTTAGGGGCAAGTCTAGGTCCTGGCGAATTCCTGCCATGGACCCAATTCACGCAAAAGCAAAAGGGCCGCACAGGAATTCCCTGCGCGGCCCTTTTGCCGTATACGGTTTGCCCGATGGCTTACTCGTCACGGCCCATCTGTTCCTGCAGGTAGTTCTGCAGGCCGACACTCTTGATCAGACCCAGCTGCGTTTCCAGCCAGTCGATATGCTCCTCGGTATCTTCCAGGATGCGGCGGAAAATTTCCTTCGACTGGTAGTCGCGCACGCCCTCGCAATATTGCATGGCCTCGATCAGCTCCGTGCGGTTCCGGCTCTCGATGGCCAGATCGCCCTCCAGGCACTCCGGCACGTCCTCGCCGATATGCAGTTTGTGAAGGTTCTGCAGGTTGGGCAGCCCCTCCAGAAACAACACGCGCTCAATCAGGTAATCGGCGTGTTTCATCTCGCCGATGCTTTCCTCATACACCTTCTTGCCCAGCCGCAGGAAACCCCAGTTCTTGAGCATGCGGGCGTGCAGGAAATACTGATTGATCGCCGTCAGCTCGTTGGTCAGGATGGTGTTGAGATGCTGGATGACGGTGGCGTCGCCTTTCATGGGAACCTTCGCAAGCTTGTCGGTCGAAACGGGTTGGAAGGCATGAGCTCCCACAGGCCGATACTGGCACAGCCGACGCGCTTTGTCTTCTGATAACGTATTGCAATTAAAGGAAAAAGCGACTGATAGGCAGTCGCATGCCCATCGCATGGAGTAACCTGAAATATGCCCGCGCCCGTTCGTTACCTGGAAGATTTCGCCCCCGGCATGGAGTTTGAGTTCGGTGACAGGCAGGTTACCGCCGAAGAGGTGGTGACCTTCGCCCGTGAGTATGATCCCCAGCCTTTCCATCTGGACGAGGAGGCCGGAAAGGCTACCCATTTCGGCGGATTGGTGGCCAGCGGCTGGCAGACTGCAGGCTTCATGATGCGCATGCTGGTGGACAATATGCTTTCACCCGAAACCTCGCTGGGTTCCCCCGGCCTGGATGAATTGCGCTGGCTGAAGCCGGTGCGGCCGGGTGACCGGTTACGCGTGCGTGTCCGCATCCTGGAGGTGAAGCGATCCCGCTCCCGCCCCGAAATGGGAACCATCCGTCAATCCACGGAAGTGCTTAATCACAAGGATGAAGTCGTCATGTCGATGTTTTCCATCGGCATGGTCCGCGCACGCGCGATTTCCGAAGTTTCGGTGGGTTAACTTGTTAAAACCGGTGCGCTCAACAGTTCAGAAGTCGTGCCAGAATCTTGGCTTATTCCAAAAGGATTAGCCCATGCTTCCGTCGCACTTCCCAAAAGGTTGGGCAATCGCTTATGATGTCCCTCTGTCGGTGCAATGGGAGCCATCATGGCGCGGGAAGTGATTGATTTCTCTCCGGGTGAATGGGTAGAGGAACTGACGCCGCCGAAGCGGCGCTTCCAGATCATGGCCGTTCATTCCAAGCCGGGCACGCCGGCCCCGAATGTCGAGTTGGCCGTGGATGGCAACCCCGTCCATCGGCTCAGCCTGTCGATTTTCGCGCTGGCCGATATGCACCGCTTCCGCCGCGTCCGTTGATGGGCGGAGGGGCGATGACACCCCTCTGACACCTGCTACTTGCGGGGGCTGCGCACAAGCCGCCACCCCATGCGGCCCAGATAAATGGCGATGCAGCCGAAAACGATAGCCTTGGACACGGGATCGACCCAGGTCTCCACCTTCTCATACTGGCTTTCCAGCAGATAACCGGCTGCCGTCAGGACGGATGTCCAGGCCAGGGAGCCGATAGTGGTCAGCACCAGAAAGATCGGCATCCCCATCCGCGCCATGCCGGCGGGAACGGAGATCAGGGTGCGGATGGCCGGCATCACGCGGCCCAGTAGCACGGCCTTGCGCCCATGACGGGCAAACCAGCCGAAAGCCATTTCGACATCGGGCGGGTCCATGGTCATGATGAAGCCGAACCGCTCCGACAGGGCGATCAGCCGGTCGTGGCCCAGCACGCGCCCGACATAATACCAAGGCAACCCACCCAGCACTGACCCCGCCGTACCGACCAGGACGACCAGCACCGGGTCCATCTTTCCCTGCGCCGCCAGGAACCCGCCCAACGGCATGATCAGTTCAGACGGGATGGGCGGGAAGACATTCTCAAGGAACATCAGGATCAGCAGGCCCCAATAGCCCATCTGATCGACCAGATTGAGAAGATTATCGAACATGTTTCTTTCCGTTCACCTGCCCGCTGCCACGGGTCAGGGTCCCTGTAGCGCATTCGCCGCATCCACGCCAACGGCAAAACCGGGGTGTTTCTGTCCATTCGACTCATGTTTCAACATACTTTACCCCATGACCTAAGCCGGATGGTCTATTCCTTAGGGAGAAAAATCCGCTATCATAGGGACGTGGATAAGGCTATTCACCCGTGAACCCGGTTCAGCCGGCTGCGCCATCCGGTGCGGGCGTTGGGGCGGCGACGGGTAACCGGTTTCGGCCTGTTTCCATATGGAAGCATTGGCCCGCAGTATCAGGAGAGTGGCGATGGTATTGTCCAGGCGGACGGCGGAACCCCCGAAGGCGGGGGAATGGCTGGAAGAACTGAAGATGCCCCGGCGGCGCCTGTTGGTGCATGCCGTGCATCAGCATGCTACCCGCCCGACGCATGTGGAATTCCTGGTGGAAGGCCGCAACAGTGACCGGCTGTCGCTGGCGCTGGAGGTGGTGTTGGACACCGCCCGCTTCCGTCGTCTGGGGCCCAGCCAGCACGCGGCCTGACCCAGCCTTCAGGACCGATCCGGTGAACGCCGCCGTGGCCGCGCGCCCGGTGGCGTTTTGATTCCGGGTGTTTGGCCCCGGATCAAGGCTGTGCCGTCCCGCCCGCAACGGCCCGATACCGTTCCCACCAGAGGACACGCGCATCCGCCTCCCCCACGACATGGATGGGATCGGTCCATAGCTTGCCCCGGTAATTGCCGCCAATGTCACGGCGGGCCAGTTTCTCCGGCCAGCCCATCAGCTGTATTGCTTCCGATACCGCCGTGATCTTGTCCGCCTTCTTGATCAGGTCGGTATAGGAGATGGGCAGGGGCGACGGCAGGCCCACAGACAGAAACAGGGCGCGGTCGAGCCTGGCCTTGACCTCCTTAAGGCCTGCCGTGGCGAACAGCTTGCCATAAGGCGTGACGACATCGCCCAACCCGCCGCCTTCATGCAGATCATGCATCAGGGCCGCCAGCCGCAGGGCGGGGCTGGCATCAGGCGCCAGCAACGTCACCAGCACCTGCTCCAGCAACACAGAGTGCTGCAGGACATTGTAGGCGGTATCGCCCCGCGTCTGCCCGCCCCAGCGGGCCACGCGCGACGCGCCCGTCACCCAATCCTCCAGAATGATATCGGCAGGGGAGGGGTCGTACAGGTTTACCCACCGCCCCGACCGCATCAGCAGGTTGGTGCGCGGGGCGTCCAGATGCGTGGGAACGGGCGGCTGCTTGCTCATGGCATCAGTTCGCAGCCGGGTACAGCAAGGCCCCGACCTCGGCCAGCCGCCCCTCGTCGCTGCCGGGCGGCAGCGACGCCATGGTCTGGGCCGCTGCTTTGGTCTGTCCCACCCGGTACTGCACCATGCCCAGCCGCAGCCGGACGACATGGGGGGACAGCAGCTTGCCCTTCAACGCCTGCTGCATCATCGCAATACCCTGATCCGCCTGCCCCAGGGAGACCAGGATCATGCCCAGCTTGGCCATGGCATTGGCATCCTTGCCCGCCGCTACCTCCCGCTGCCGGGCCGCCAGTTCCTGCTTCTGCGCGGCCAGCTGCTTGGCGGCATATTCGCGCAGGCGTTCATGCCGGTCCTGCTTGGGCCCCTTGCCCAGGATGCCCAGCGACCAGCCGCGCTCCAGCACCGCGGCGGCTTCTGCAGGCAGTTCCTCCACCATGGCGCGCTGGGCCATTTCGGTGAAGGAGTCGGGGTTCTCATAGGCATTGGCCGCCAGCCGCAGGCGGGCCCAGTCCAGGTCAAGCTTCTCCGGGATGGGCTTGGCCTGCTGCATGGCGTTGAACAGGCGCAGCCAGTTCTCCTTGCTGCGGTCGGTGCGCAGCTGCTGCTTCAGGGTTTTGATATAGCCCTCGATATTGCCGGATCCGAATTCCGACGCCGCCTGAAGCTGCAGCACTTCCGCTGAGGGCGCGCGGCCGGCTTTGCGCTGATCCTCGATCAAGGCCTGGGCCAGCTTGCCGGCTTTGGCGGGCTGCTTGGCCCGGAAATAGGCCTCTGCCACCATCTGACGGAAGGCATCGCTGAGCCTGCCGGCGGCCATGGCCTTTTCCCCGAACTCCGCCGACTTGGCATAATTGCCGGCCCGGTACCAAAGCTGGGAGAGGGTTTCGAGCGCACCCGCCTGATCGGCGGCGGACAGGGTCACCAGACTGGTCGCCGCCTCGAACGCGATGGCCGCCTTGTCGAAGCGCCCCTGTGCCTTGAAAATGGCGGCGCGCGTCTGCTCCACCGCCCATTTTTCCTCCGCCGTTATGGTGGGTACGGCGGCAGCCTTGTCGATGGCGGCCAGGGCGGCGTCAAAACGGTTTGCGGCCAGCGCCTCCTTCGCCGCCTGCAGCGGCAAGCCGACCTCCCTGCTGACGGTAAGGGTTGGCGCTGCCGCCACGGGCAGCGACAGAAGCAGGCTCAACGCGACAGCGGACAGCAGCGAGCAGGTCGGGCGGGCAAGGCGGGCGGGGCGCATCATCACTCCGGCAGAAAGGCAGGCGGGCCGTCCGCAGGTTTTGCGTCGGATTGGGGCGGGGTTCAAGTCCCTATCCCCCACCCCCTGTCCACAAGGAAGCCATGCCGCCCGGCCCCTGGGCAAAAGGCTGGATCGCGGGCATAGTGTGCGCCTGCGAAATCACCTTTTTCGAGTAGCGTTCCCCATGGATATGTTGCCCCCGGAGCCGTCAGTGGCGATGGACCCGGATATGGTCTTCTCTGTTGCCCGGCATCACCCGGAGATTACCACCGTCGGCCGTCTGGGCCTGGACCGGATAGAGCAGGTGGCTGCCTATGGCATGGTGCCGCTGGGCCTGCCGCTGCCACAGGGGCGGCGCGATCTGGTGGTGATGGCGGAGCGGCGCGATGCCGTGGCGCTGGAGATTGAGGGGCTGGTGGCGCGGCTGGTGCGCCGTGCCGAACTGTTGGAACAAGGGCGCCGCGCGCTGGAGGGGACGCATATCGCCCTGCTGGCGGCGGAGGCGAAAAGCCGGGTGCGGGCGCGCGCCCATGACGAGCTGTCCTTTGCCGAGATGCCGGGGCCCATTCGCCTGGAAGTATCGCGCAGCTTCGACATCGATGAATTGAGCGGTCTGGACGACGCCACCCTGCGTCAGCATCTGGTGGAAGACCCACAGCTGCGTCAGCTGCTGGAAGCGGCACTGGAGGATGTAGCGGCCCGCCTGTGGCAGCTGCATGGTCTGGTTGGCGAGGCGGATGACAGCTGGACCTTTGAGAATCTGGCCCAGCGTCTCTACCGCGTTGCCCGCACCAACCATCAGCCCAATGACATCCTGCGCCGCTGGGAAGAGGTGGCGGATACCTGGCTGCGTGAACGTGCGGTCGCGCGCGGCCGTACCTTCGTGAATACCGAGTTCGACTTCGCCAAGTTCGAGCGTCTGTTCCCCACGGCGCGGTCCATGGGGCGCAAACTGGTGGCCGTCGTCGGCCCCACCAATTCCGGCAAGACCCACCGTGCCATGGCGGCGCTGCATGAGGCGGAGCAGGGTGTCTATCTGGCCCCGCTGCGCCTGCTGGCGCTGGAGGTGATGGACCGGCTGAACCGGGAGGGGACGCCCACCACCCTGCTGACGGGGGAAGAGGAAATCCGCGTTCCCGGCGCCCGGCATCTGGCTTCCACCATCGAAATGCTGGACCCCGAACAGGTGGTGGATGTCGCCGTCATCGACGAGATCCAGATGCTGGCCGACAAGGATCGCGGCTGGGCCTGGACAGCGGCGCTGATGGGGGTGGCGGCCCGTACCGTCTATCTGCTGGGCGCGCCGGAGGCGCTGCCGCTGATTGAACGGGTGGCGGGTTATTTGGGTGAACCGCTGGAGATTGTGCGGCTGGAACGCAAGCAGCCGCTGCACATGATCGAACAGCGGCTGGAATTTGAGGATGTGCGCAAGGGCGATGCCCTGATCGCCTTCTCCCGTCGTAATGTGCATCTGGTCCGCGACATCGTGCAGGCCAAAGGCCTGACCGCCGCCGTGATCTATGGCGCGCTGGCGCCGGAGGTGCGACGGCGCGAGGCGGAGCGGTTTACCAATGGCGAGGCGGATGTGGTGGTCGCCACCGATGCCATCGGCATGGGACTGAACCTGCCCATCCGCCGCGTCCTGTTCACCACCTTGGAAAAGTTCGACGGGGTGGAACAGCGGGAACTGGCGCCGGCTGAGCTGAAACAGATCGCGGGCAGGGCCGGACGGTATGGCCATCACGAGGTCGGCGAATTCGGTGTGGTGGCCAAGGGGACGGTGCAGCAGCTGCGCACCATCTGGACCCGCCATGACCCATCCTTCGGCGCCCGCCGCGCCCTGACGGTGCGGCCTACCCGTGCCATGGTCGACCGCCTTGCCAGGCGGATCGGTCGGGACAGCATGATGCTGCTGATCGACTGTTTCGCGGCGGCGCGGACCACGGGCAGCCCCTATCGCGTGGCCGACCTGTCGGCCCTGCGCCGTCTGGCCCAGGCCCTGGACGAACGGGATATCGGCTTTGAACAGAAGCTCTCCCTGCTGTTCATGCCGTGCGATCCCGAGAAGGAAGTGGATGCCCGCTTCTTCAATCAGATACTGCGCGCCGTGGAGACGGACGAGCCGGTGCCGCTGGGCCTTGTCGTGCCGGCGCGGATGGAACGGCTGGATGATTACGGGCTGGAGGAGCTGTCACGCTCCTGCGACCTTTATTACTGGGCCAGCCGCAAGTTTCCCCGCCTGTTTCCCGACCGCAAGGCGGTGGAGGAGCGGCGGGCGGAGGTGGCGGGACGCCTCTCGGAACTGTTGGCCAGCACGGCGCGACGTCAGCGCATGGGCAAAGGCCCTGGCGGACGGCCCGGCGGCGGGGGCAAACCAAAGCCGCCCCAAGGCTTTCGTGGTGCGCCAAAGAAACGGTATGGCCCCCGTAAGAGCTGACACAGCCTCCCCAAATGTCTACTGCCATTTGGGGATTTCTTATGATTTGTCGCCACTTCATAAAGAATGTTATATGAGGAGAAGAATCGTCCAACCTTTTTAAGGTGAGGAATATGGCTCTATCGGCTGAAATTGAGACAAATACAAATCAATCTTCGGTTGATATGCATCCTCATGAAGAAACAGATATTTATAAATGCTATATGCGATCTCCGTATTCATCTATTAAGCACTCATCATATTTTCATACTTACGAAGATTTATTTTCATCATATCGAAATCGGCAAATCACCTTCGTTGAAGTGGGGGTGTTGAACGGCGGTTCCCTGTTCATGTGGCGGGAATTCTTTGGTCCGCAGGCCCGGATCATCGGGGTTGATTTCAACCCTGCCGCCAAACGCTGGGAGCAGGATGGGTTCGAAATCCATATCGGCGATCAGGCCAAGCCTGAATTCTGGCAGGCGCTTTTCGAAAAAATCGGAACCGTGGATGTGCTGCTGGATGATGGCGGCCATACGTTTGAACAGCAGATCGTGACCGTGTGCGAGGCGCTGCCCCATATCCGCGATGGCGGCCTGATCGCGGTAGAGGATACGCACACCAGCTATTTCAAGGATTTCGGCTACCCGACCCGCTATTCCTTCATCGAATGGGCGAAGGTGCTGGTCGATAATATCAACAGCCGTTTTCCGGGCATCAACGAGCCGTTTTCCAGGCTGCCCTACAAGGACACCATCTTCTCCCTGCATTTCTATGAATCGATTGTCGGGTTCAAGGTCCGCCGCGACATCTGCATGCCCAGTCACCCCGTCTCCAACGGGGCACCCAACGCGAAGCACGAGGATTACCGCAACAAGACCAACCTGATCGGTAGTGTGGAGGCGCGGTCAAATGCGCTGGCGCGGCGGCTGGACTTCCTGCGCAAGGTACCGATTCTCTGGCGGGCCCTGTCCTTCATGAAGCTGACCCTGGTCACCATGGTCGGCAAATATTATTCCAAAGCCCGCCTGCGCCGCCTGCGCCATTTGTTTTGATCTGTCAGATCACGAAATCGAGCGGGTGGCTCAGTGACCGCCGCCGGCGCGAGGCTTCGGCCAGGGTGCAGCGGTCCAGGACCGTGGCCATGGCATCGCGCGCCTTCAACATGGCCCAGCGGATGACGCAGGTGGCTGCATCATCGCAATCTTCGCACGGTTCGAATTTCAGCCGGCTGGCGCAACGGATGGGGGCCAAGGTACCGTCGATGACACGGATGATGTCACCGACCGACAGGTTTTCCGGAGCCCGGGCCAGACGGTAGCCGCCATGCCGCCCGCGTTGGCTTTGCAGCAGGCCCGCCTTGCGCATGTCCAGCAGAATGGCTTCCAGGAACTTGGCGGGAATATTTTCCGCTGCTGCGATTTCGCCGATCTGGACCGTTGTCGCGTCTTCGAAATGGTCAGCCAGATGGATACAGGCGCGAAGGGCGTACTTTGCCCGCTGGGTAAGCATCGCGATCATACTTTCCGGCACGAAACGATCCCATCTTCATGGCCGTTCCATACGCCGATGGCAAGGGGCCGATTGCAAGGGTCAGCCTTCCGTTCCCGCAGCGGTCTCCACAGCGCTGCTTTGGACCAGTTCTGGAATACGGCTGGCCAATGCCGCCTGCGCCCGGTTCCCGGCGGCGGCCAGGCGGGCCAGGGAAACCTCAAGGGCTGCCCGGTCGGCACCCGCATCGATGGCCTGCTCCACGGTACGGGCTGCCTGCGACAGTTCCATCAGGCCGAAATTCCCCGACAGGGAGACGATGGAATGCGCCTGGGTCCGCACCACGTCCAATGCGGTCGCGGGATTGGCGATGACGCTTGCCCGTTGGCGCAGGGTGACCGCCACTTCTTCCATCATGGTCAACAGGGGGCCGGCCCCCATCAGCGCCTCCAACTGCGCCTGCATGTCGTGCGACAGCACCGTTGCATCGGTTGGGGATGCACCCTGGGTCTGCACTGGCGCCGGACCGATCCGCTGTGACCAGCGGGCCAGGGTGGCGATCAGGTGGCTGGCTTCAATCGGCTTGGCGATATGGTCGTTCATGCCCGCTTTGCGGCAGCGTTCCACCTCCGACGGCAGGGCATTGGCGGTCAGCGCGATGATGGGAATACGGCCGGCGACCGTGGGCAAGGCGCGGATGGCGCGCGTCGCTTCCAGGCCATCCATGCCCGGCATCTGCACATCCATCAGCACCAGATCGTAGGCGGTGCGCTCCACCGCCGCCAAGGCGGCAGCCCCATCGACCGCGATATCGACGCGGTGCCCGGCCCGTTCCAGGATGGCGCGGACCAGCAACTGGTTCACCACCAGATCTTCTGCCACCAGGATATGCAGGGGCCGTGCATCAATCCCATCCTCGCTGGCGCCGGGTGTCGGCAGGGCCGGTGCGTTGTTTGGCGGATCGGTGGGGTGTACGGGGATTTCGATCCAGAACAGGCTGCCACGCCCTGCTTCGCTGGACAGCCCCAGCCGCCCGCCCATCAATGTGATCAAGCGTTTACAAATGGCCAGTCCCAGGCCGGTACCACCATAGCGGCGGGCGGTGGAGGCATCGGCCTGATGGAACGGTTCGAACAGCTGCTGCTGACGTTCCGGCGCGATGCCGATGCCGGTATCGGCAACCGCGATCCGTAGCGAGCCCTTTCCCTCGCCTTCGCCGGCGATGGTCGTGGCCGACAGGGTGACATGGCCCGCCTGGGTGAACTTGACGGCATTGTTCAGGAGATTGAGCACCACCTGCCGCACACGCGTCGGGTCCAGCATCAGCCAGGGCGGCAGGTCGGCGGCAAGATCGATGCGCAGCGACAGGCCCTTCTCCTGCGTCATCGGCCGCACCAGTTCCGCACAGGTCTGTAACATCCCCACCGTATCGGTCGGCATTTCCTCCAGCTGCAGATGGCCGGCATCGATTTTGGAGAAATCCAGCACATCGTTGATGACGGCTAGCAGGGTGCGCCCCGCTTCGGCCTGTAGCCCGATATAGCGGCGTCTTTCAATTTCCGGCAGGTCGGCGGTCAGCAGCAGGTCGGCAAAGCCGATGACGGCATTCAGCGGGGTGCGCAGCTCGTGGCTGACAGTGGCCAGGAAATCGGTCTTGGCGCGGGCGGCTGCTTCGGCTTCCCGCCGCGCATTCAGCAGGGCTTCTTCCTGCGAGGTACGGTCAGTGACATCGCTGACGGCACCGAATAGGGCGAAAGGCTTGCCGTCGCCCCCGAATTCCACCACTCCGCGGGTCACGACGTGGCGGGTTTCCCCGGTGGGCCGGATGATGCGCAGGCCCATCTCGTAACTGGCGCCCGACTGCATAGCCGTAGTTACCAGCTCACGCAGCCGGTCGCGGTCTTCGGGATGGTGGGCGGCCAGCGTGGCCTCCATCGTCGGCTGGAACCTGTCCTTGCGCAGCCCATAGATGCGATAGACTTCGTCCGACCAGGTCAGCCGCCGGGTACTCAGCTCGAAACGCCAGTGTCCGACCATGGCCAGTTGTTCACCCAGCCGCAGCAGGCGGTTGGCCTCCGACAGGTCGCGGGCCTGGGCGCGTCGGCGACGGGCTTCCAGCGCCAGGGCGCGGAAAAGGGCGGCCATGCCCAGGCTGGCGACAATGGCTGCGGCTACCGCACGCCAAGTCAGAATCCACCAGGGTGTCAAAACATCGTCCAGCGCACGGCCGACTGTGGCATAGACCGGGTAGGAGCGGACCTGTCTGAAGGCCAGCAAGCGTTTTATCCCATCGACGCTGCTGATATTTTCCACCACGCCATGTGATACCCTTTGCGCGGACGCCATCAGGGCGCTGTCGTCCAGGACCTGGCCCAGCCCGGTATTGCCGTCCTCGTTATCGGCGCGGCTTGACCGGGCGCGGATGACACCGTCGGCCCCCAGCAGATTAACGACGCCATTGTCGCCCAAATCCAGCTTGTGAAAATAGGCGGACAGGTAGAACGGGTCGATGGCCAGGATGACAATCCCTGCCAATGAGCCGTCCAGATTGCTCATCCGCAGGCTGATGGGCAGGGACCATCTGCCTGACAGGCGGCCCACGATGGGCGGGCCGATGAAGATGCTTCCAGTATCCCTGGCCACATGCACTGCGATATGGGCGCGGTCGAGATAGTTGGTGATCCGTGCCTCTGGCCCCATGCCCAGCGAACTGTCGATCAGATAGCCGTCCGGTCCGACCACCGACATCTGTACCGCAAAACCTTCGGGCATCGTGTGTTTGCGCATGAAGCGGCGCAGATCGAAACCGGCTGGGTCGGTTTCAAATTCCGCCTTGGCGGTGCGCAATGTCTGTTCGACGGTCGACAGAATCCAGAAGGATTGCTCTTCGAATGCCAGGGCCAGATTGGCCACGTCGCGGCGTGCCTGATCCAGGGTCCGTTCCCGCTCCAGCCACAGCAATATACCGGTGCCGCCCCAGATCAGGGTCAGCGTGAATGCCAGGATCAGGGACAGCTTCTTAGATGCGACCACCATCGCCTCTCCGGCGGCGGCAATCAGCCGGCCGCGCGATCATTCGATACCTGGATTAAGTAACAAATCGTCTCCCGTCTTGGCAGGCGCAGAAGGTTAGGTCGCGCCATCCGACGTCGGATAATGGATCGACACGACCTCCAACTCCTCCAGCCCCGCCGGGGTGCGCAGGGACACGACATCTCCTTCCCGCGCCTTCAGCAAAGCCCGCGCGACGGGGGAAACCCAGGAAATCCGACCGGGACCCATGTCTGTTTCATCGACGCCGACAATGGTCACAGTATTTTCCGTTCCATCCTCACGCGCATAGGTAACGGTCGCGCCGAAAAAGACTTGATCGCGGTGCTTCTGCTGGCCTGCGTCCACGACATTGGCGATCTCCAGGCGTTTGGAGAGGAAACGCATGCGGCGGTCGATCTCGCGCAGGCGCTTCTTGCCGTAGATATAATCGCCATTCTCCGACCGGTCACCATTGCCGGCGGCCCAGTGCACGATCTCCACAATCTTCGGGCGTTCCACGCGCAGCAGGTTCTGTAGTTCCCGTTGCATGCGGTCAAACCCTTGCGGGGTGATGTGGTTCTTGGTGCCGGGTGGCAGCGGGCGCGGATCATCGGCGCCGTCATCATCGTCGGCTGCGGCGTCCCGCGCATTCTCATTGACCCACGCCTTACTCATACCCGCACCATGTCCACTGCTGTATGTGGGATGGTGTAACGCGGATGCGGAGCGCGAGGGAAGAGGTAGTCAGCCAGCCAGCGCGATGTCTGAGACGTCCGAGGCGGTGAGACGGGCCAGCCGGTGATCAGGCAGGGCGCAGAGCAGTTTCACCCGCCGTTCGACCATGCCGAACACCAGATTGAGCAGGGCGCGCCGTTCCGTTTCCGACCCTTCCAGGGCAAGCGGATCGGGGAACCGCCAGGTAACCCGCATCGGATTTCCGGTAAAGGCCGGTTGCGGTAGGGCCGCCGATTGTTCGCAGACATGGAAGACGAAATCCAGGTCCGGGGCATCAGGGCCCGTGAACAGGTCCCAACCTTTAGGCCGCAGCGTATCCGTATCGATCCCCACCTTGTTCAGCAGGTCCAGTGTGATCGGATCGGCTGCATCACGGGGTTCGGGGCCGGCGGAGAAAGTGTCGAAGCGACCAGCCCCCCATTTGCGCAGCAACCCTTCTGCCATCAGGCTGCGCGAGGCGTTGCGGCGGCAAATGAACAGCACGGAGAAGGGACGGTCAGGCGACATGGGTCGGACCCCGTTGCGCGTGGATACCGCCGGGGACTTACCGCATCAATGGCGACAGGAAAGTCACTGTTCCATGTCTGTTGCGTGACAGATGGGGTCAGCCACCGTGAAACCGTTCCCAGATGGCGCGGACCTGTCCGGCCAGCCCCATGGGTTCGAACGGCTTGGCGATGACATCCACGACGCCAAGCGCGCGGAATGCCTCCACCTCGCGCGGTTGCACCTTGGCCGTAATGAAGACCACGGGGATGTCACAGGTTTCCGGGTCTTCCTGCAGGGCGCGCAAGGTCGCTGGTCCGTCCATCACCGGCATCATCACATCCAGCATGATCAGGTGCGGCCTGAAGCTCTTGGCCAGATCAACCGCCTTGGTGCCGCTGTCGCAGAGTTGCACCGTGAATTTGCCGATACGGGTCAGTGCCAGATTGGTGACAGTCCGCAGCATCTCCTCATCTTCGACATAGAGGATGCGTTCAAGCACGGGGATCATTGACGGTGCTCCACGGATGCTGACATTGCGCCGGTTTCCTGATCGGGGGCCATCCTATGTATCAGGCGGCGGATGGTGTCCACCAGTTCCTCATTGCGGGCCCGGGACTTGACCAGGGTGGCCTCCACCTGTCGCATCTTCACGGGTCCGGCGTCCGCGCCGGTGAAAACGACGATGGGGGCGGGCAGGCCGTGGCGGTCGCGCAGATGAGGGATCACATCCAGACCACAGCCATCCGGCATGTCGATATCAATCAGGCCGATATCGAAGGGGCCCGACGTCGCCGCGTCCCGAGCCTCCGCCAGTGTGGATGCGGCCATGATCTCTGCGTGCCCGGACAGGAGATGGCGGATCACGGCGCGGATATCCTCATCATCCTCAACATGCAGCAGACGCGGCCTATCGTCGGCACTGGCCTTTACCGCCCGGTGCAGGCCGGCAATCAGCCGTTCCTCATCAATGGGTTTGGCCAGCCAGTCGATGACGCCCACGGCCTCTCCCTCGATGGCATCACGTTCCCCGTCGCCGCTGGCCGTCACCACGATGACCGGCAGGTCGCGCGTTTCCGGCTGGGCCCGAATGGCGCGGAACAGGCTGGCCCCCGGCAGGTCGGGCAACATCAGGTCCAGGGTCATGGCCCGGAACTGCCGGCGGGCCAGCAGGGACATGGCTTCTCCCGCCGTTGCCGCCACGGTCGGCATAAAGCCGGCCTGTGACAGCATCAGCGACAGAAGCCGGGCAATCACGGGATCATCCTCGCAGATCAGGATGTCGGCAGCCTCACTCGCCTGCTCGACGGGTTGTGGCAGAGGGCAGGCGTCACGAACCACCGGCAGGTCGATATGGAAGCGCGTGCCGTTGCCGGGCGTGCTGTCGAAGCCGATGCGCCCGCCTTGACGTTCCACGATCTCGCGCGTGATGGCGAGACCCAGTCCCGTACCGCCCTTGGCCCGGCTGTCGGACCCGTCGGCCTGGGCGAAGCGCTGGAATATCCGGGGTCTGAAAGCCTCGTCGATGCCGATGCCCTGGTCCGCGACGGTGGCCCTGACCAGACCGTCGGGGCGTTCCTCCAGCGAGATTGTCACGCTGCTGCCGGGTGGGGAGAATTTGACAGCGTTGGAGATCAGGTTGGCGAAGGCCTGTGCCAGCCGGTCGGCATCGGCCATCACGGACAGGTTCAGCCTTGTTTCGGGTGTCAGCCCTGTCCCTGGGCAGAGTTTCACACCCGTCCGCTCTGCCAGGGACGCGTGATCGCGCAGCGCATCGTCCAGCAGGGAAGGAAGCGACCGTGGCTCCATGTCGAAACGCATCTTGCCCGAGGCGATCTTCTCTATGTCCAGCAAGTCGTTGATCAGCCGGATCAGGCGTTCGGTGCTTTCCTGTGCGATATCAGTCAGTTGCCTCGCCTCGCCGGGCAGGATCCCGAACATCTCGGAATTGATCATGCCCAATGAGGCGCGGATGGCGGTCAGCGGTGTGCGCAGCTCGTGGCTGACGGTGGAAATGAACTCCGACTTCAGACGGTCCATCTCCTTCAGGTGCGAGATGTCGTTGGCCACGCCCAGGAAGCCCGTCAATTGCCCCTGTCCGTCGCGGATGGCGGTCACGGACAGCAGCACCGGGAACCGTCGCCCGTCGCGGGCGATATAGGTCCATTCGCGCTGGTCGCGCTTGCCCTGTCTGGCGCGATGCACGAAGACTTCGAACGGATCGGCTGGCGGGTGCCCCAGGCTGGCCGCCAGCTTGGTCATCGCCTGTGCGACTTCCGTTTTGTCGTGGAAAAGCTTGGGTGTCTGTTTGCCGACTATCTCCGTTGCGGCATAGCCCAGCATTCGCTCCGCCCCGCGGTTGAAGGCCGCGATCACCCCGTTGGGTTCGGTGACAATGATGGCGTTGTCGGCACTGTCGACGATGGCCTGCAGCTCGCTGGTCAGGCGGCGCATCTCATCCTCGGCCTGCTTGCGGGCCGTGATCACCTCGGTGAACATCACAATGCCGCCAACGCTGCCGTCAATGTCGTACCAGGGGTGGATTTCCCAGCGCAGCCATACAACGGAGCCATCGGCGCGCTGGAACTGGTCCTCTGCGGCGCTGGCATGGTCGCCGGCCAGGCATTTTTCATGGATGGTGCGCCACCGCCCCTCAATCTCGGGGAATATCTCGTAATGCGAACGGCCGATCAGGTCCCTTTCGGCCAGATCGTAATCAGTCAGCCAGCGCCGGCTGACCGCGACATAGCGCATCCTGGTGTCCAGCATGGCGATGGCGGCCGGGGCATGCCGGATGAACAGATCCAGAAGATGCTCGCGCCGGCGCAAGGCATCGGCCAGCGAGTGTCCGGCCAGATGCACCGCGCGGAAGGCGCTTGCGGCGCGTGACAGGTCTCCTACCTCATCCGGGCGGGAAATGTCAGGCATGACCACATCGGTTTCACCCCGTGCGATCTGCTCGAACACTTCAGTAAGCTGCGCCAGCGGGCGCAGCACCCGCCATTGCACCAGCGCCAGTGCCATGGCGCCGATGATCAGGGTGGCGATGCCCAGCAGAACCCCCCAGGTCAGGCTGACCAGGGCATGTGCTGACAGGCGGCGGGACTGTCCCTCGGTGACGGTTTTTGACGCGGCCAGCACCGCCTCCACCGCGTCAATGCCTGTCGTGGCCATGCTGAACCAGTCGGCGGCCATCACCGGGTCGGTCTGGCTGGCACGGGCGATGTCCATGGCCCGCCGGCGGAAGGGTTCGATCCGGTTCGACATCAGGCTGTCGGCCGCCGAAGTGGCGATGCGCACACTTTCCATGCCGACATCGCTTTGCGCTGCCAGCTGCCGCACATTCTCCCAGGCCAGGGTGAACCGCGTTTCGGATTCGGCCAGCCTTTCGACATCGTTCGGCCCCGCCCCGCGCAGCAGGGTCGCCGACAGCTGGGCTCGCAGCCGCCCGGCCTGTTCCGCCGCAATCCACGCGGATTGGCGTAAGGGGGCATGGGCGGCAATGATCGGGTCGATAATGGGGGACCGATCCGCCAGCATCTGATGCGACAGGCGGGCCTGGTCGATAAGGCCCGTCATGATCCCGAACCAGCGTTCCTCCAGCCCATCGGGGCGGGAACGCCCGGAAAGCTGCAAGGCCGTGTCCAGTTCGCGGCGAAGTTCTACAAGCGTGTTTCGCGCCTGCCGAAGCGTGGCCAGCAGTTCTTCCGCCCCGTTTGGCGCTTGATCGCGATGGGAAAGGTGCAGGAGCAGCTGGTCCAGTTGGCTGTCGGTGCGGGCGCGGACCGTGTTCAGGGGCACCAGTTTCGCTTGGGCGGCCGGTTCCGCCTCGGCCAGTAACACAAAGCTTGTGCCCCGTTCCAGCGCCCAACCCAGGGCCAATTCCACCAGCATGCCGCGTGCCTGATCCGCCGCCAGGTAACGGTCGGCCGCGCGCTTGTCATTCCAGTCGCGGGACAGCCCCAGCATGGCCAGCGCCACCAGGGCGGTGGCCATCACCACGATCAGCAGGGGAATAAGCAGGCGCAGGCGCATAGGCTGTCGGTCCGCTCAGCTTGTCAGGGACGTGCAGCGACGGGATGGATCTTCACCTTCCATGCAGCGACGATGACGTAATCAAGCCGTGCAAGCCAGCCTGACAGTAGCGCCCTATCCTAAAGCTTATAATGCGGTCGGCCCGGTCCGCCTTATTCCAGATAGCCGTCGACTTCCGCTGCGGCGCGCTCCAACGGCCAGTTCAGCCGCTCGATGATTTCGTCGATTGCATCTTCCGGGGACAGAGAGCCGCGACCAAGCCGCTCCAGAACGGCGTCGAGAATCGACTCTTCCTTGGGGCTGGGGCGACCATAGGGCTTCAGGATATCGAGGATGCTGCTCATTGCGTGGCTGTTTTCCATTGGTGGCCGCACTCGTGGACGGTGAGGCGGCAGATGGCGTGGAGGATACACATGCGTCCGCACAGTTGGCTAGCGCCCTGGATCAGCCATGCCCGAAATCAATCAGGTCGGGCGTATCGTTCACAAGACGCTGCGCCATCTCTTCCACCCGTATCAGCAAGGACGGTTCCAGCCCCTCCAGGATCTCGGTGTCATCCTTCATTTCAGAAAGTTGTTTCACCCATCGCTCAAGCACGAATCGCGTGCCAATGGGCATGTGCGCGATGTTCGCTGCCATTTTCTCCAGGCGCGGTGCGACGGCGCTTAGATGCAGTTGCCACAGTGCCACGGTCAATTGCCGCAGCTGGCGCTGGACCTGAAGGCGCCGTTCCTCGTCCAGTGATCCGGTGTTTGACCGCATGACGGAAGTGAAGGCGGCTACCGCTTCGAAGGCTGGCCCCAGTTCCTTGAACTGGCGCAAGGCGATGGTCACGTCGGGCGGCATGGGCATGCCGGCGCACCGATTCTGAAGTCGGGCCAGATCTTCCTGCAGCAAACCCAACTGCAATTGAATGGTCCGTTCTGCTGTCTTGCGCTGCATTCGAATTGTACCTCCACCAAAAGGTATAAACCGAATCGCTGGTCTGCGAAGCCGGAAATGCATTTTCCCATCCACGCAGGTCCTCGAATATTGGCTCTCATTCCATTGACGCTTCTATATCCATTCGCCGTTGCGGTACCGCAACACTCGCCATTTTGCCGTAGGCCGCTTTCACGCGCCCTATGCAGTACGGATGGGCAGGCGCATTGCGCTACTGACGCAGTTGCGTCATAAATTATTGATATTCCACAGCTATAACGTGGTTGTGCATCGCTGGCCCGCTGACGCTGCACGATCTGTCGCGGCAGGAAACGCTTGATGCAGATTGGCATGGTGGTATTTTGACCTCAGCCACGCACAAGAAGCCTCTCGCAACGCGAAAAAGAAGTGGTATAAGGCACATCGGTCCAACCTCTGGGGAATTTACCAATGAAAAAGGAACTCCTGGCTCTGACGCTCGCCATCGCACTGGGCGCCGCTCCGGGCATTGCCTCTGCGCAGAGCACCTCCGGCGCCGCGCCGGCGGCTGCTTCGACCGCTACCGGTTCCGCCGCTGGTGCTGGCGCCTCGGGCGTCGCCCTGGGTTCGTTGGGCACTGTTGCCGTTGTTGGCGCCGTCGCCGTTGCTGGCGTTGTGGCTGCCGCTTCGGGTGGCGGTGATGAAGAGCAGCCGGGTCCTGGCCCGGGTCCGGGCCCAGGTACCCAGACCACGCCAACCGGGACAAGCACCAGCACCCGTACGGCGACGTCGACCCGCTAATCGGGTCCGTACCAGCAGGCTGTGGGCTTTTAGAACTGGACCCTCGGAACATTTCGGGGGTCCTTTTCTTGTTTATAAGCCGGCTTGGATGAAAACTGGTGAATGCCGGCCCTCAGGCGGCGGGCTTCACGATCTCGATATTCACCGCTTCGGTGCGGTCATGAATGTGCTGACGGCTTTTCCAGCAGAAGCCGGTCGATGGCTCAACCCAGTAATCGTTGCTGAACGGCTTCATCCCCGCCATCACGACATCTTCACGCAGATGCATCAGTGTGAAGTCGCGTTCCAGGATGGTGATTTTTTCAGTTCCGGCGTCGCTGAACCGGCCCTTCACCGGAATATCGAACAAGCCGGCGGCCTGAATATCGACATGCCGCACAAAATCCTTGCCAATCAGGCTGCGCAGGTCAGGGACATTGTCACCCGTAAGAATCGTGCGTGACACGTCACCGGGTAGCCCGACAGTCTGCACAAGGAACGGCCCGCGCGTCACCAGCACCTGTCTCGTCTGACTATAATAATAAAGTGCCCCATTTCTGCCGATTTCACCCAGCACCATGAAAGCCTGACTGCTGTCTTCCAACCAGGCCAGGATTGAGGCGTAGGGCAGGGCATCGGCCTGCGTGCGCGTCACTGGTGCCTTGCCGCCAAAGCCCCCCACCGCCGCCACAGTTGCCCAGTACGGAGATTCAGTGTTACCCAGGTCTCCGCAAGCCGTCAGACCGATTGCCGGCAGCACGGTGGTGGCGACCATGCCAAGGCATTGACGACGGTTGAGCAGCGTCTTGTGGCCTTTGGGATCGCTTTTGGGAAGTGTCATGGAGAACTCGATGCGTCGTGTATACAAGGGCGCCGTCAGCGGGCGGCACCTGCGGTTCGGTCTAGCATGTGCTGCCGTGGTTGTCAGTGCCATGATGCCGGCCGGCGCCCAGACCATCGAATTGTCCGACGGGGCCATCGATCTTCGCAGCCTGCAGGGCCAGCTCGGCCAGCGAGGGAACACGCAGCAGGACGCCACAAGCCAGTTGGACCGGGCCAGGGCTGGCCGCGGAGTTGACGGCTATCTCAACATGCCATCCGGCCAGCCGCAGTTTGATGCGCGTGACCCGCGTGATCCTGCCTTCACCGACGAGGCGGAACGTCGCCAACCCTCACCGCTGGAGCGGCAATATAGCCAGCGCGGGGGCAAGCGGCTGGAGCAGTTTGGTTACGATCTGCGCAATGAACGCCGCCAGACCACGAACAATTTGCTGAACGGCGCAGTGCCAGACGATTACATTCTGGGCATCGGTGACGAACTGGTTGTGACGCTGCGGGGCCAGGTCAACAGCACGACCAGTGTGCGTGTCGACCGCGAAGGCCGTATCGTGCTGCCCAACATGGTTCCGGTGGCCGCCGCCGGTCGGCGTTTCGGGGAGTTCCGCGACGAATTGACCGCGCAGGCGCAGACGGCCTTCATCCAGACGAATGTTTTCGTCTCTGTCGGTTCGGTGCGTTCCATCGGCGTTCTGGTCACGGGTGAGGTTCGTGCCCCCGGTCGTTACACGCTCACCAGCTTCTCCAGCCTTGTCGATGCTTTGTCGTTGGCTGATGGCATCCAGAAATCGGGTTCGCTGCGGTCGCTGAAGATTCTGCGCGGCAGCCAGACTTTGTCGGTCGATCTTTACGAGGTGCTGCTGGGCAGCCGCACGATGAATGACCTTCGGCTTCAGGATGGCGACCAGATCGTGGTTCCCGCCATCGGTGAAACCGTGGCGATCCAGGGTGACGTGGTTCGTCCAGGTATTTATGAACTGAAGGCCGACCAGGCGGGGTTGTCATCTGTGCTGGATTTGGCGGGCGGCGCGCAGCGTGCGCGCGGCAACCGTATCGACATTCTTCGCTTGGACAAATCTGGCCGTAATCAGGTGCTTCGCGACGCTGGCGGCGGCGCTAAGGTTCTCGCCGGGGACATCGTCACCGTTGAGCTACCCCGTGATGCCTTCGCTCTCGAAGGTGCGGCAGAGATGCCGGGCAGCCGTGGTCTGGCACAGGCCAAGACCCTGCGCGATGTCATCGGCGAACCCTATGTCCTGTCGGCGAACCCCTACTTGCCATTGGCTGTCATCGATACAGAGGATCCTGTCACGCGGCAGCGTCGCTATGTGCCGGTTGATCTGCAGCGCGTCATGGATGGGTCCATGAATGTGTCGCTGCGGGAGCGCGACCGGGTCATCGTGCTCAGTCAGGCAGATGTTCGCTACCTGGGATCGGCTGACGTCCAGGCGGTGCTGCGTGGCGAGCAGCCGCCCAGCGTGAAGCTGGCCGTGGATCGGACGATCAACGGTGAGAAGCTGGCCATGGCGGGCGCCACCTCCTTACCGCCGGACGACGCGAGCAGCCGCCAGACCGGCCCGCAGAGCCAGTCGCGCACTAACCCGGCGCGGTCAGCCGGCACGGGCTACGATGCCTATGAGGCCTATCAGCAGGACCGCGACCGTCAGTTGCTGACCCCCCGCGATGATTTCCAGGATGGGCGTGAAAGCGACGGCACTGGCCGACCACGTCGTCTGATTGGCACCTATCAGGACCCGACCAATCCGGCCGGGGTTCGCCTTGTCGAGTCCGACGTAGAGTGTGGCGGGCTTCAGACCTTGGCTTCTCTGGCATCAGAAGGTTTGCAGCAGCGTTATGCCGTGGCGATGCGTACCGGCTCGCGCCAGCTCGCGGATACATCCGTGATTGATATCCGCTCCTGCCCGCGTATCTTCCATCGCCATCCCGATCTGCTGCCCTTCCTTCTCGAGTACGCGATCTCGATTGAAGGGGAGGTCCGATTCCCCGGTGTTTACCCGGTTGTGCCGGGTGCCAAGGCGGATACTGTGATGAAGGCCGTTGGTGGCGTCACACTGGACGCGGATTCTGATGCTGTGGAAATGACCAGTGTCCAGGGTGAGCGCACCGACAATATGAGCTTGCGTCAGCTTAATCAGGCCACGCTCAACCCAGGTGATGTGGTTCGCATTGCCGCCCGCGTGGCAAAGCGTGAGGTTGGCGTCGTCAAGGTGTCAGGTGAGGTGCTACGCCCAGGCCGCTATGACATTAAGCGCGGGGAGCGCCTGTCCGATCTGCTGCGCCGCGTCGATGGCCTGACGCCGGAGGCCTATCCCTACGGTGCTGTCTTTACGCGGGAGCGTGTGCGCGAAGCGGAGGAGGCGGGCTTCCGCCGTGCGGCACTTGAGCTGGAACAGTCCATCCCCAGCGTGATGGCCAGTGCGTCGGGCCAGGAGGCTGAGCAGGCCCGCCAGGCTCTCCCCTTCCTGCAGAGCCTGATCGCCAGCTTGAAAGCCACGAAGGCTGTTGGTCGTGTGGTGGTGGAGGTTGATCCCACCGTGCTGGCTGCCCGTCCCGAACTTGATTTCGTGCTGGAGCCGGGCGATGAGTTGATCATCCCCAAGCGCCCGTCGCATGTGACGGTCTCTGGCGAGGTTCTGAATGCCGGATCCGTGATGTTCAAGAGTGGCAAGGCGGCCCGCGATTACATCAAGATGGCCGGCGGTGTCACCTCGTCTGCGGAAGAGTCCGACGCGTTCGTGATCTATCCCAACGGCGAATCCGAACCACTGAGCCTGGGTCGCTTCAGCGACGGCAGTGTCCCGATCCCGCCGGGCTCCACTATCGTGGTGCCACGTGATCCGCAGCCGTTCAACTTCCTGACCATGACCCGCACGGTCGTGGGTCTGTTGAGCGATTTGGCTCTGTCGGCGGCGTCGCTGGCCGTGATTTCCCGGAACTGAGGCGGATAGATCGTGACCATGTTCCGTTTCGGCAGGACGGCAACCGCCGCCATCGCGCTTCTGGCGATGGCGGCTCCGGTTGCCGCCCAGGAGAACAACCCCTTCCTGCCGTGGCGGCCGCCGGAGACGGTGAACGATTTCGGTGGCACCGGCCTGATACAGACCCCGGTTGCCCGCGCGGCCCCAGATGGGCAGGCCTATGCCGGCTTTACCTATGTCTGGCCTTATTCACGTTACTTCATCACGGTCCAGGGCCTGCCCTGGCTGGAAGCAACACTGCGCTATACCAGCGTCGCCAACCGCTTCTACGGGCCTGAGGAATTCTCGGGTGACCAGTCCTATAAGGACCGTGGCATCGACGTGAAGCTGCGTTTGGTCGAAGGCGATGCGACCTGGCCGAACGTTGCCGTGGGTTTGCGGGATATCGCCGGTACAGGTCTTTTCGGTTCCGAATATATCGTTGCAGACCAAAGCTTCGGTGACTTTGACGTATCGCTTGGTATGGGCTGGGGCAATATGGGCACCCAGAATCATTTCGGGAACCCGTTGGGCCTGATCTCCAAGAAGTTCAAGCAGCGTCCAACCGGCTTCACAGCGGGTGGTGGTGCTTTGTCCACGGACTTTTTCCGCGGCCCGGTTGCTCTTTTTGGCGGCGTTGCATGGCAAACGCCGGTGGAAGGGCTGCGGCTGAAGCTGGAATATGATCCGAACGACTATCAGAGTGAGCCGCTGGACAATGATCTGAAACAGTCCGTGCCTCTGAATGTCGGCTTCGATTACAAGCCCTGGGACTGGCTTCAGGTTGGTGCTGCGTTGGAACGTGGCAATAGAGCCATGCTTCGTTTCGCAACGACAACAAATTTTCATCAAGCTAAAGGCCCCGGTAAGATCGATGCGCCGCCGCCGCCTCTGATCCCGTCTGCGTCTGCTGTGTCGATGACGGGAGCGGCCCCGACGGCCCCGTCATTGCCTGCCCAGCCCACTGATGACGTGCGTACCGGTCTTGGACGACAGGCGGCGCTGGACGGTCTGTCGCTTCAACATTTCACCCGGATAACGGGCGAGATCCATATCACGGTCACCGGCGCCCCGATCCGCGACGGTGCCACCGTTTCCTATGATCTGGCCCGTCGGGCGGCGGAATTGGCGCCTGATTTCAATGGCCGCATCAAGGTGACAAGGGTGGAATACAACCTGCCCTGGATGGTCACCAGCTTTGAGGCGGAGAGCCTGCGCAAGGATGCCGGCCTTCGCGTCAGCAGTCCGGCCCCGGTGCCGGCGCTCTACGCCGTACCTGCCGTTACCGGTCAGGCGCCGGATGAGACGGTGCGGAAGGAACTGTTGACGCAGTTGCAGAAGCAGGGCTTCTTCCTGTCTGCGGCGGATTACAAAGCTCCGAAGGTCACCTTGTTCCTGGGTAACGGTCGTTATCGGCAGATACCCAAGGCCATCGGCCGTGCTGCCCGCACCGCCGCCGCCGTGCTGCCGCCGGAATATCAGGAGATCGAGATCATCTTTGTGGATAACGGCATCGAGATGCTGTCCGCCACAATGTTCCGTGCCGATCTGGAACGCGCCCTGTCTCCCTATGGCGGGTCTATCGAGGAAGCCTGGATGCGGACCCGGATTGAGCGCCCATCGGCCAAGGCCGAGGATGCCAGCCATCCCGAGGAGACGAGCTATCCGGGCGTCGGCTGGAACATTCGGCCTGCGTTGCGGCAGACGTTGGGCCGCCCGGAAAGCTTTATCCTGTATCAGGCCTGGGTGCGTCTGAATGGTACGCTGGTCCTGGCGCCTGGGCTGAATGTGGCCGGTGGTCTGGGCATTGATGTTTCGAATAATTTCGACAAGATGCGTGTCCCGTCGGACAGCCTGCTGCCGCATGTCCGATCGGACATCAAGGAGTACCTGCAGCAGGGTACGACGGCCATGACCTACCTGCAGGCAGACTATACGACCCGTATCGCGACCGACACCTATGCCCGTGTCTACGGCGGCTATCTGGAAGAGATGTTCGGCGGTGTCGGCAGCGAGGTCATGTACAAGCCGTTTGGCAGTGAATGGGCCATCGGGCTGGACGTGGCTTGGGCCAAGCAACGCGACTATGACCAGTGGTTCAAATTCCGCCCCTATGATGTCGTGACCGGTCACCTGACCGGCTACTATCATTACGAGCCGCTGGGCGTTGACATGAATGTGAAGGTCGGTCGCTATCTCGCGGGTGACGAGGGGGCGACCTTTGAAATGTCGCGCACCTTCGACAGCGGGATCACCGTTGGTGCCTTTGCCACCTTCACTAATGTCTCCGCAGAGAAGTTCGGTGAAGGCCGCTTCGACAAGGGCATTTACTTCGTCATCCCCCTGGACAATCTCTATGTGAAATCGACCCGTGGCAGCCTGGGCTGGTTGTGGCGTCCCCTGACCCGTGATGGTGGGCAGACGTTGAGCACCCGCCGGCCGCTGATCGGTCAGGTGAACTCCGCCGACGGCGCCGCCCTGCGGCGCAATTGGAACCTGTTGATGGATTGATGGCGTTGCCTGAAAGCAACCTGGCAAGGATTTGGTAAATGGATTTCACCATCTATGACATTATCCGGTTCTACCGTCGCCGCGCTCGTCTGCTGCTGGTGCTGTTTTTCAGTATTTTCCTGATCACAATCGCTGTCTTCCTGTCCTCTACGAAGCAGTATCAGGCCTCGCTGGAAATGTTGCCGCCTGATACGCGAATGGATGGGTTGAGTGCCGCCACCGGTGGATCACTGGCCCAGGCGCTGATGGGGGGCGGTGCTACGAACCCGGACTTTGCCAATTTCCTGGCCTCTATGGGGTCCATTCAGTTGGCGGAGCGTTTGCTGGAACAGCCGACCATCGCTCAGACCGTTTTCATTGATCGCTGGGATGCTGCGGCCAAGCAGTGGAAGCCGTCTTCATCGCCGGTGGCGCTAATCGGGCGGACATTACGCTTTGTCTTCGGGATGAAGGCAGCAGTGGCACCGACACCGTTCGAGATGCGGGCCTATGTCCTGTCCAGCCTGGATGTCGCGAAGAATTCCGACAATCGCTCCACGCGGCTGTCTTTCCGCCATTACGACCCGGTCTTCGCTCGCTTGTTCCTGTCACAGGTGATCCGCGAGCAGGATGAGATCCTGCGTAAGCAGAAGCTGTCGGTCTATGAGAAGGAGAATGCGGCGCTGCGCGAGCGGTTCACGGGCGAGCAGAGCCGTGGCGTTCAGGAATATATGATCCGCTGGATTTCCGAGAATGAAAGCAAGATCGTAAAGGCGGAGAGCGCTGAGTATTTCTCCTTCCAGGTGCTGGACCCGATCAGCGTGACAGCGGAACCCGTGAGCCCGCAGCCGCTTCTGTCCGTGGTGATCAGCTTTATCACGGCCCTGCTGGGCAGTCTGTTCATTCTCGCTGTCGTCGGCTTCGTCCGGCTGGTAACGCGCAGCCCGGCCGCCCCATGAGCAACGGGGCGCTTAGCCCGCTGGGCCCCCGTATCGGCTTCATCGTCCCGGCGGTGGAGGGGGAGGGGGCGTTGCTTGCGGATTGCGTGGCCAATTTGCTGCGGCAGGCGGACCTTCTGCCTGACCTGTCGGTTCAGATTGCCGTCTGCTGGCAAAGTGCCGACGGCGCCGTTCCGGCTTTGCCCGACGATCCTCGCCTCGTGCTGTTGTCGTTGGGCCGTGTCGGGGCATCAGCGGCACGCAATCGGGGACTGGATACATTGAGCGACAGCGTCGACGCGTTGATGTTCGTGGACGTTTCCGTGCGCCCGGATGCAGGATTTCTGGCCGCGGCCTGGAGCGGCCTTCGTGATGCCCCCATGATCAGCGCGCCAATTTGTTTCGAAGCCGATCCGATATCCAGCGGGGCCGATGGCCTTCGAATGGTCCCTGCTGGTTTCGTCGTTTTCAGAGGCTTTATCTGGTCCAGCCTTTTTCGGAGCGCGATATTGGCCGCGCACCGGTTCGACGAAACGATCGGTCCGGGGACGTCCTCTCCGCACCAGTCGGGCGAGGATGCCCGCCTGCTGCACCGTATCGTGACGGCTCTCGGGCTTGCGCAGATACCGTATCTGCCGGGTCGGCCTGTGCGACGCCTGCCGCGCCCTGATCTGGCGCTTAAGGAAAGGCGTTACGCCTTTGGCCAGGGGTATCTGGTCGGGCAGTATCTGCGATATCCGACGCCGGATGGTCGGGCTTATTTCCTGTGGCGGGCCGTTCTGTTTCTGGGGCGCAGCGTCACGATGTTGCTGCACGGACGTCACAGCCGTAGCCTGGGCCGGCACCGTATCGCTGCCTTCTTCGCCGGTCTTGGCGGGCGTGATCCGGCAGCGCCAGTTCTCTCCCAGGCCGGAGGGCCGCGATGACCGCAACGATGGATGCCGTGCGCCGTGCGCCGCAGCGGGTCGAGTGGGATGCGCTGAAGATCGTCTTTGTCTGCGCCGCCGTGGCTCTTAACAGCCTGGCTAAGCTCTCACCCGTAATCTACGCCCCCTTGCTAGGGGCGGCGCTCCTGATCATGGTCGTCGATCTGTTCCGCCGCCCATTGCGGCTTGAGGCGGATGGGGTTGCGGGCGGTGTTCTGCTGTTGGCCTATCTGTTTTTCGCCTTGCAGGCCTTTGCCATGTCGTTGCTGACCATCTCGCCGGTTGGCGCCATGGTGGGCCTGGGACGCTTCCTGTTCGCTGTGCCAATTCTTCTGGCTTTTCTGATCTATGTCCGGGATTTCCAGACATTGGTAGCGGCCGTCGTCGGCATCGCCATCTTCATGGCGATCGGCAACCTTTCTGTGCCGTGGCAGATGATGTTCGGGGAGATGAAATGGCTGGGGTCGGATTATAAACGCGGCGGATTTGACCGCTATGCCAGCGTCCTGGGCAATGTGACGGCCATCGGCATTTCGGCAGGATTTTATTTCGCGATCGTTCTGATCCTGATGCGGCCCGGCCTTTGGAAGATGCTGATGGGTTTGGCCATTGTCGTTGCGGCGATCGCCAGCCTGTCCAAGGCGGCGATCTTCAACCTGGCCATTCCCGTGGTGACCCTGGTCGGGCTGAACTTCTTCCCGAGATTCCGCGTGTTTCACAAGTTCCCGTTCCGGGCCATGGCGGGATTCACCCTGCTGGTCATCGGGGTGGTCAGCATCGCCATCCTGGTCCCCTCCGTCCGGGGCCGCGTGCTGGTCAGTCTGGCCAGTTTCGGCGTCAGCAGCCAGGAAGCGGTGCTGGTTGACGATGTGGATGTTGGCACCTCCTTTCACGAACGGCTGTTTCAGCACCCCGGCAAGGTTTTCTTCAATCTGGACCGTGTCCGGGGGCCGACCGGGCATCTGACAGGGGCCGGGTTTGGCATGTCATCGACAGCGTTGGTTCCGCAGCCGGACGAACTGTCAATCATGGCCCATAACCAGCTGGTGGAATTCTGGGCTTTGGGCGGTGTCTTCTATCTGCTGATTTTCCTGGCGTTTCTGGCGCTGGTCGCCATGCGTCTTCTGTCGCTGGTGGGCTTCTGCTATCGCCATGGGCTCGATCGGCAGCGCCTGTTCTTCACCTGCATGATCGTGGTGATGGTCAGCTACGTGGCCAATCTTCCCTTCGCCAATGGTCTGACCTATCAGCCGACGCAGGCGTTGATTTTCTGGCTGTTCTTCGCGCTGCTGATCCTGCCGCGGACGATCCTGTTGAAAGACCGGCAGGCACTGCCCTGATCACAGGCGCAGCAGAAAACCCGCTCGTTTGCGCGGGTTGAGCGGGCCAAAGCCCAAGCGCAGGGCCTTGATCCGTCGCCCTAGCCAGGATTCGCGGGGCAGCGAGGTGAAATCTGTGAGGAGGTCGAGATCCTTCGCCGATGGGCACTGCCCCACCTGCCGAAGCAGGGCATCAGCCTGGTCGAACCGTTGCTGAAGGAAATGGGCATAGCCAGGGCCGTCTTTGCGGGGACGCAGGCGCGCCAGTAGCCGGTCACGCAGCCGCCAGCGGCTGGCACCGACATCATTGCCGCCATGCTGACGGTAATCGATCAGCGCTTCTTGTATGGCGGCGACATGGCCGGTGAACACACAGCATAGTGCCAGCCACCAGTCATGCATGATGGCCTGATCAGGGATGGGCAGCCCCAGATCGCGGGCAGCGGCGTTGATGCCCATGGCACAGCCCGTAACGACATTCTCCATCAGCAGATGGCACGGGTGCAGACCAGCGCTGACATCCAGTCCCTGGAACGCCCACAGGCTAGGGTGCTGCACCGTCAGATCGGCGTCGACTACACGCAGATCGCAGAAGGCGAGACAGGGATGCTGCGCGCCATGCGGGCTTTCCAGGGTTTGCAGAGCCTCCAGGGTGCGGGCGACCTTTGTCGGGTGCCACCGGTCATCCTGGTCTGAAAACAGCACATAGTCAGCGTCGCTGGCGGCCAGGAGACGCCCGAAATTCTGGCAGGCACCGCCGGCGCGTGTGGGAAAGCTCAGAATATGGACACGCTCATCCCCCAACCGGGCCGCCCAGTCGCGCAGCAGCCGCGGGGTGTCATCGGTCGATCCATCGTCGCTGATCAGGACACGGAACCCTGTGTATGTCTGCGCCTCCAGTGAGGCGAGCAGGGCCGGCAGGTAGCGGGCGCCGTTGTAAGTGGCAAGCAGGATGTCGACTGAACCGGTCATGCCAGAACTCCGCCAGGGGCCGATCAGGATTGAAGCCGACACCGGAGCGCCGTCGTCAACTGCACCGCGACAGCCCGAAGCTGCGGGTCAATGATGAGGCCAAGAGAGCCGGTGATGGCAAAGGCCAAGCCACCCTGCCACAGAACATGCCATCCCCCCACGGTCACACTCTGTTCGATCAACAGGAAGCAACCGGTCAGCACGCTCACGGCTGGCAGAAGCTTAACGACGGCCCCCCCTCTGATGCCGCCGAACCACATCAGCAGCAGGGCATCCGCCGTCACGCGGATGGTCCAGGCCCAGGCAGCACCCAGAGCGCCAAACCGGTCGACCAGCAGCCACAGGATCCCGATGAAGGGCAGCAGTTCCAGCACATGGATGCGGGCGGCAAGATCCGGCCGACCCCGGCCTTGCAGCAGTGACAGGGCGATAAAGGCTAGGCCGTTGATCCAGGCACCGAGAATCAGGACACGGCCAATGGGGGCCGCAGTTTCGGCGAATTCAGGGCTGATCCACAGGCCCAGGAAGGGACCGATCAGGAACAGGCCGGCGGCACAGCAGGCCCCAAAAAGATAGGCCAGTGCCACCGTGGCCCGGGCGGCCAGATCGCGGGCCTGTTCCTCCTCATACCGGGCGAAGCGCGGGAAGACCGCGCGCGACAGGGCGGCGGCGACGATCTGCATGCGCGTGGCCAGATTCATGGGCACGGCGTAATAGGAAATGGCACCGGCGCCTGACTTGGCACCCAACACGAACTGATCGATAGAGCTGAGTATGGGGCTCACGATGTTGGTAACGGTTGCCCAGGCGCCATACTGAAACAGGGAAAGTCCCGCGCCCCGGTCGTACCGGTAGAAACGCAGTCGTTCAGATCTGGCCAGCACGGCGAACAGTAGAAGCAGCGCCAGGAATCGGACACCAAACGCCACAGGCAGGACCATATCCAGGCTGGGCGAGATGAAGGCGGCGGCCAGGGCCGGCACCACCTGACCACTGATCAAGGCGGAGGTCTGGAGAAGATTTGCCGCCAGGAAACGCTCCCGCGCCTCCAGAGCACCGATACCGACACCCGTCAACAGCGCCAGCGGCAGCATGCAGGCGATCCAGGGCAGGCTGGTCTCGACCTCCGTCCAGATCGCGGGCGGCAGACCGAAGACCCGTTCGAACAGGATGCCGGCGCCCAGATAGATCGCGGCACCCCCCACCAATCCCAAGCCGGCATTGAGATAAAGCGCCGACATCAGAACCCGACCACGCTCAATGGCCGGCGCATGGGCCAGCCGGGCCAGGGCATGGGCGGATGCGCGCGACAGGCCGAAATCCAGAAAGCCGAGATAGCCCAGCAGAATCCAGACGACGGAAAGCACCCCGTAGCGCTCGACCCCCATGTGATGGATGTAAATCGGTACCGTCACCAGAGAGGAAACGATCGGCAAGGCCATGCCAACAAGGTTGAAGAAGAAATTCTTCTTCATGCTTCTTTGTTCCACTCGAACGGTCCCCGCTTATTTCCACGTCATCAAGGCAGTTTTGAGACGGCCGGGCCATTGCTGCCGCGGACCGGCATGTGCCTGGAAGTGGAATGTCGCGGCTTCTCTCACGCCCGGTACAACCCGTCAAGCCGCATCACCGCACGTCCTTATAGTCGATGCGCCGGAAATTGAAGGCGATACGGAAGACCATGCCGATCCGGTCCCATTGTCCCCGGCGCATGCGGTTGGCGACGGTGATCAACAGCCCGGCCATCACCGTGGGCATGGCATAGGGAAAGTGCCGCCACGTGATCCGCAACCGGTTGCGGATATTATAGAAGTCGGCCAGGAGGCTGATATCCTGCCGCTTGCCCCCTGTCGATCCGCCTTCCTTATGATAGACAAGGCTGGCCGGAGCGTAGCCGAGCGCGAAGCGGCCCACGCCCTTCCGGCAATAATCGACCTCCTCCAGATAGAGGAAGTAGCTGGCGTCCATCAGCCCCACCTGCTCCAGCCAGGGACGGCTGATCAGCATGGCGGCGCCGACGACGAAATCCAGCCTTGTGCCGGCAAACCGGGTGGCCTCCGCGACGGGCTGGGCGTGGCCGATCAGGCGGACCATCCCCGTCCACCTGTTATACTGTGCGCCGCCCGCCGCCTGCATGATGTTCGGGCGGTCGTGATAGGCCAGCGTAGAGCCGACGATGCCCTGATCCGGGTGGGCGGCGGCATGGGCTAGCACCTGCGAGAGCGCGTCGGGCGCTACTTCCGTGTCATTGTTAAGGACCCAGCAATGGGTCATTTCAGGGTCGCGGAGGGCGAGGCGCAGACCGACATTGTTGCCGCCGGCGTAGCCATAATTGTCGGCGTTGCGGATCAGGACGGCACGGGCACTGGTCTGTGCCTCGGCGACATCCGCCTCCGACACCTCCATCCAGTCGTCGCGGAAGCGATCACCCAGCGCAGCCCGCAGCCGGGCGAGAGAATCATCAGGGGAAGCGTTGTCACAGACCGCCAGCCGCCAGTTATCCTCCCCCATGGCCAGAAGGCTGTCGATGCAGCTGATTGTGTCGTCCGCTCCCTTCCAGTTCAGCAGGACAATCCAAATCGGACGCTTAAAGACAGCCATGATTCCCCCTTATGTCGCGGCAGGTCCGGGATAGACCGGCCCCTTCGGCGCCGTCAACGCGCCTTGTGGTCCCGCGTCGCAGCATTTCTCGAATCAATGGGGCTTTCCCGTGCGTGTCCGGGGGGGTGTCGGGGGGCGATGGTCCCTGCTCAGTGAGGTTCCCCACCCGGCAATTTTTGCTGCCATGGCGTTGCGGAAATGCCACAGTTTGAGGGGTGAAAAAATTATCAAATAAATTCAATAAGTTACAGAGCGTTCTTCAAGCACCCCAAATCAACAGCGACCTCATGTTAGTGAGTTGCTGAACTTTTGTGAATCCGACGTATCGCTTTCGCCAAATTGCCTCTTGCGTGGCGTGGTTCCCTCGCATAAAGAACCTAATGCGCAAGTACGGTGCAATCAGTCAGGATGGTTCAGCAGAACGAGCAAATTCACTTTCACACATGGTCGTTGCTTCCGCGGTGTGCGGTCGACCACTGAGGCCGCACGGTCTTCCAACTGCCATATGCAACTGGGCTCCCGGTTGCGATTTGCCCTTTGGGCTCGGTGTTGTTCCTACCTGAGTAAGTTGTACCAGTCAGGCGCTGCCTAATAGCCAACTCACGGAGAATCCTACGATGGCTCTCAATTCCCGTCTCGTCTTCAACGAGACTTACTACCTGGCTCAGAACACGGACGTGGCTAACGCGATCGGTAAGGTTCTGGATAAGGCTGGGACGATCTTCACTTCGGGTCTGGACCACTTCAATCGCGCTGGCGCCGCCGAAGGCCGCGTTGCAACTCCGCTGTTCAATGTTGATGCCTACAAGGCCAACAACCCGGACCTGGCTGAGGCTGGCATCACGACCGACGCTCAGCTGCGCGCGCATTTCTATGCCTACGGCGCTGCCGAGGGCCGCAACGCCCTGTCGTCCACGGTGTTCAACCTGGACTACTACAAGGCCCAGAATGCCGATCTCGTGAATGCCGGCCTGAGCGACGCTCAGATCGTCCGTCACTTCTACGAGTATGGTGCTGCCGAAGGCCGCGTCGCGACCGTGAACTTCTCGGTGGCCGCTTACAAGGCTGCCAACGCCGATCTGGCTGGTCTGTCTGACGCGGTTGCTCGCGCTCACTGGTACACCTACGGTGCCGGTGAAGGCCGCGCTTTCCCGCAGCTGCCGCAGTCCTTCACCGTTGCGCCGACCACCAACACGGTGACCGAGGGTAATGCTCTGACCTTCACCGTGACCTCGGCTCTGCCGGTCACCGAAGCGACGACCTTCACCTACAACATCACCGGCGACACCAACGGCGGCACGCTGACCGCGTCGAAGGCCGAAGATTTCGCCACGCTGACCGGCACCGTGACGATCCCGGCCGGCGCCACCTCCATCACCTTCACCGTTACGCCGACCAACGACGGCTCGGCTGAAGGTCTGGAAGGTTTCCGCGTTGCCCTGTTCAACTCCGGTCTGGTGGTCGTCGCGCAGAGCAATGTCGTTGCTGTCCAGGACGGTATCGCCAGCCAGACCATCGCGCTGACGGCTGCCATTGATACGGCCACCGGCAACACCAACAACGACACCTTCACCGCGTCCAGCACGACCCTGAGCGTGTTCGACACGATCGATGGCGCTGCTGGTACCGATACGCTGACCGTGTCGGGTGCTGGTAATGTCGACACCACCGGCCTGACCGGCCTGACGGTTCGTAACGTTGAAGTTGTCAACTTCCAGCTGTCCGATGCCGCTTCGTCCGTCACGGCCAACACCACCGGCTGGACTGGCGTGACCACGGTCAACGCCACGGTCGGCGCCAAGGCCACCCTGACGCTGTCTGATACGACCGACACCACGATCACCGTGTCGGCCATTGACGTCGCGAACAGCGCTGTTGCCACCACCGGTGG
The DNA here is from genome assembly GCF_059489915.1 of Niveispirillum sp. CC-CTL257. NCBI lineage: Bacteria > Pseudomonadati > Pseudomonadota > Alphaproteobacteria > Rhodospirillales > Azospirillaceae > Niveispirillum > Niveispirillum sp. CC-CTL257. Next base: position 506,790 of record NZ_JCAJXE010000004.1, on the reverse strand, counting down.
CCGCAATGTCACCATCACGGCTGTCAACACCGTTTCCGACGGTGGCGATACGACCGCTGATATCACCGTGACCAAGGCCACGGGTGCGGTAAACGTCACCAACACGAACCGTCTGGCCGGTGCCGTTGACGGTACTGACGTGACTGTTACGGGCGGCACCACCGTCAACGTGACGCAGAGCACGTCCAACTCCACCGTCAATACCACGGCCACCCAGGGTAACGTCTCCGTTACCGGCACTGCCGTGACCACCGCTGTGACCGTGTCGCAGTCGGCTGTCACGACCGCCAAGTCCGACGTTGCCGGTATCGCCGCTGGTGATGTGACCGTGACGGACGTGAACGCTTCCAGCGCCACGGCTGCCGGCACGATCGCTTCGGTGACCCTGGCCAATTTCGGCACCGCTACGCTGGACTCCAGCGCGCTGACCACGGTCATCGCCTCGGGTACTGGCACGGCGCTGAATATCGGTCGCGGCAACCTGACGGCCACCCCGACTGCCAATACCCTGAACCTGAACCTGAACGGTCTGACGACTTCGGGCGCGGTGACGGATACTGAAGCGGCTTCCGACGATGGTTTCACCACCATCGCCATCACGACCGCTTCGGGCAACTCCTCGCTGGCGACCCTGTCTGTGGCTGACGCCACCGCCATCACTGTCGCCGGTGACAAGAACCTGACCATCACCACCCTGACGGCTGGCGCCCTGACCTCCGTGGCCAACAATGGCACCGGCAATCTGACGATCAGCTCCGAACTGGGCGTGAATGTCGGCTACACCGGCGGTTCGGGTGCGGACAGCGTTGCTCTGGGTGCCACGACCAAGGCCATCACCCTGGGTGCCGGCGACGACACCGCGACGGTGAGCGCTTCTGCTCTGGGGACCGGTGGTTCGATCAACGGCGGCGACGGCACCGACACCATCGCTCTGTCGGTTTCCGCTGCTGCCACGGCTTCGGGTGACTCGAAGTTCCAGGGGACCATCTCCAACTTCGAACGTCTGAGCCTGACCGGCACCGACGGCGGCACCGTCAATCTCGCCAATCTGGGTGGTATCAATCACATCACCGTCGGCGGTGTCACCACTGGCTTGACCCTGAACGGTGCTACTTCCGGTTCGACGCTGGTTGCCAACACCTCCGCTTCGGGCACCATTACGGCTGCTCTGAATGCTGACGGGACCAATGACAGCATCTCGGTCAACATCAGCGGCTCCTCGGCTCGTACTCACACGAACCTGACCCTGACGGGCTTCGAGAATGTGACGTTCAATACCGATGACTCGGCTTCGACCCCGACGGACATTGCGCACGCTGTGACCACGCTGACCAACACGTCGGCTAAGTCCATCACGGTGGCGGGTGATGCCGGTCTGAATCTGGGTACCTTCGCTGGTACGGCTTTGACCTCGTTCAATGCCAGTGCTGTGACGAAGGGCGCAGTCACGTACACCACGGGCAACTTGGCGGCAGCCGCCACGCTGACCGGTGGTGCGGGCAACGATACTCTGAATGCGAGCGCGGCTCAGACGGCCAGCGTTACGCTTGATGGCAACGCCGGCGATGACACGCTGACGGGTTCGCTGACCAAGTCCAGCACGCTGTCCGGCGGTGTTGGTAATGACAGCCTCACGGGTGGTCGCGCTGCTGACACGATCAATGGTGGCGACGGCACTGATACGTTTGTTGCTACTATTGCCACCAAGGGCGATATCGGTGGTTCGGTCGCTGTCAATGGTGTGGTGATCAACCTGAGCGCAGACACTCTGACCCAGGCTCAGGTGTTCGCGGCTACTGGCCCCTCGAACAACGGCCTGTTCCTGTCTTCTGCCGGGTCTACGGTTGCTGCGAACACCGCTGCCTACCTGTTCACCAACGAGTCTTCGACGGCTCCGGTGATCGTCGATACGCTGATCAGCATTGAGAATGCGACCGGCACCGCTGAAAAGGACTACATTGTCGGTTCTGCTGGTGCTAACTCGCTTGTTGGCGGCGCTGAAGCCGACACCATCAATGGTGGTGACGGTAACGACACGGTCGCGGGTGATGCTGGTGCCGACAGCCTGCTGGGTGGTGCTGGCGCTGACAGCATCACTGGTGGTGCTGATGTCGACACTATCAATGGCGGTGCGGGTAATGACACGATCGCTGGTGCGGTCGATGATGCCTCGCTGATCGGTGGTGACGGCACGGATACCCTGCAGATTGGCGCTGCCTTTGATGATGCCAACGACGCGCAGATTGCTACGATCGAGGCGGTTTCGGTTACTGCCGACAACCTGACGATCACGCTGGCGGACCAGACGGAAACGGCTGGCTTCGTGGTGACGCTCGCCACCGCGACGCATAAGTTCAACTTCACTGGTTCCCAGGGTGCCGATAGCATCACTGGCGGTGATGCGGCTGATACCATTGTTGGTGGTACTGGCAACGACACCCTGAATGGTGGCGCTGGTGCGGACACCATCACCGGCGGCACGGGCGTTGACAGCATCCTGGGCGGTGCTGGTAACGACACGATCGTTGGGTTGCAGGATGATGCTCTGATTGATGGTGGTGCGGATACCGACCTTCTGCAGGTTGGTGCCTCCTTCACCCAGGCGACTGACAGCGCGCTGATTAACGTTGAAAGCATCACTCTGACGGCGGCGACGACCCTGGTCCTGACCGGCCAGACCGAGGCCTTCACCATCACGGGTGACGCTGGTGCCGATAGCATCACTGCCGGCTCGGGTGCAGACTCGATCACCAGCAGCGGTGGCGCTGACACCATCTCCGGTGCGGCTGGTAACGACACCATCGCCGGTGTTCAGGCCAACGCATCGATCATTGGTGGCGACGGCACCGACACCCTGCAGATTGGCGCCGCCTTTGATGACGCCAATGACGCGCAGATTGCTACGATCGAAAATGTCTCGGTTACGGCCGACAACTTGACGATCACCCTGGCGGACCAGACGGAAACGGCTGGTTTCGTGGTGACGCTCGCCACCGCGTCGCACAAGTTCAACTTCACGGGTTCGAAGGGTACGGACAGCATCACCGGTGGTGACGCTGCTGACACCATCGTCGGTGCCGAAGGCAACGACACCCTGAATGGTGGTGCGGGTGCCGATACCATCACCGGCGGTGACGGCGTTGACAGCATCCTGGGCGGTGCTGGTAACGACACGATCGTCGGTGTGCAGGACGACGCTCTGCTGGACGGTGGTGCCGATACAGACACGTTGAACATCGGTGCGGCTTTCACCTCCACGGGTGACGGCCAGATCGCCAACGTTGAGAACGTGGCGATTACCGCCGATAACGTCGCGGTTGTTCTGACGAACCAGACCGAAGGCTTCAACTTCACGCTGGGTACGTCGACCCATAAGTTCAACCTGACTGCCGGTGCCGGTGCTGATACGATCACCGGTGGAACCGCTGCTGACACCATCATCGGTGGTGATGGTGCTGATACCATCACTGGCGGTCAGGGTGCTGACAGCATCACCGGTGGTAACGGCAATGACGTCTACATCATGGGTGGTTCGGGCTCTCTGTCGAACTATGTCAGTGCCAATGCAGATACGATTGCATTCGTCTCTGGCGATGTGATCCGTCTGGATGTTGCTGGGCCGACGGGTGCGTCTTCTCAGGCGGACAATACCTTCGGTACACTTGTTGGTGTTAACAACGCCGCTATCAGCTTGGCTTCGGCTGGTCCGGTTGCTCTGGGTTCTGCTTTCCAGTCGGGTGCCGCAGGTGCGACCATTGCCGGTACTACGGCAGTGTTTGAGCTGACCGGCACGTTGGCTGGTGGCACTGCCGCTAGTGACGTGGTTACTGCGCTGGGTGCGTCTGCGACTATCGGTACGATGAATGCTGCTGATCAGTTCTTCATCATCACCTACCGTACCGGTAACTTTGCGGACATCTGGCTGTTCGACTCGTCCGATACGTCCAACATTGCTGCCGGCGAATTGTCCTTGGTTGCCACCCTGTCGGGTGTTGCCGCTGACGCGCTGTCGGGCACTGACTTCGCCTTCATCTAAGAAGATTGGCTGAAGTTGACTGGAGCCGGCCCCGAAAGGGGCCGGCTTTTTTTCATGGGTACGCCAATGCCAGCTTGCCTTATGCGGTGTCGCTTGACATTCTCACGGCCCTTGGCGGCTCTCATACCCGATTGACCGTAGAAGCCAATAGTCTTGGAGTTGATGATGAGTGTGTGGACAGATGGTTATGTCAGCGACATTCAATATACGGCGGGTTTCTACCGTGAGATGACGCCTGGCTTTTTGTCCACGTTGTTGAACATTCAGGGCTACCACGCGCCTGACGCCGCTAGCTCCTTCACCTACTGCGAACTCGGGTGCGGTCAGGGCTTTGGTACCAATATCTTTGCGGCGAGTTATCCGAATGGCCGGTTTTGGGGTGTGGACTTCAATCCCGCCCAGGTGTCAAACGCTCGTCGTCTCGCGTCAAAGGCCGGCTTGACCAATATTGAGTTTATCGAGGAAAGCTTTGAAGGCTTGGCGAAAGGTGCGTGCCCGAACCTTCCCTCCTTTGACTACATCACACTGCACGGTATTTACTCCTGGATATCCTTTGAGAATCGCGAATTCATTATCGACTTTATCTCCAAGTACCTGAAACCCGGTGGCGTTGTTTATATCAGCTATAATTGCTTGCCCGGCTGGGCCAATGTGGCTCCGGTCCAACGTCTGATCCGCGAACATGCCGCCCTCAATCCGGGGCGCAGTGATCAGCAGATGGAAGGTGCTGTTCGTTTCATTGAACAGCTGCGAGAGGCGAAAGCCGGCTTCTTCGTTGTCAACCCGTCAATGGCGACGCGGTTGGACGGAATGAAGACGGCCAACAGGAACTATCTGGCCCACGAGTATCTGAACGCCTCATGGAACCCGTCGTATCACGCCGACGTTGTCCGCGATCTCGACCGCGCCAAGCTGAATTTCGCCGCGTCGGCAACGGTGCTTGAAAATCTGGATATGTTCAGTGTGCCGGAGCCCGTGCGCAAGGTTCTTGCCGATGTGAGCAATCCGGTCATGGTCCAGACCATCAAGGATTTTGCGGTCAACCAGGCCTTCCGCAGAGATATCTTTGTTCGCGGCGCCTCAAAGATGGGGCGCTTGGAACATGAAGCGACCCTTCGTACCCTGAAGCTGCGGTCGTCGATACGACGCGAGGACAGCACGACCGAGTTCAAGACACCGCTTGGCTCGGCCAAGGGAATCCCGGAAGTCTATGATACGTTCATGGACATGGCCTGTGGGTCCGAAGCTGTTTCTGTTGGCGAACTTCTTGCCAATCCGACATTGGCAAAGCATGGGCTGAACATCCTGGTCCAGACCTACCAGATGCTGTTGGCGAACATGCAGGCCCACCCGGCCATGCCTGCGGCGAGTAAAGTGAGCGCTGCCGCCTTCAATCTGGCCGTGGCCGATGACATCATCATGGGGGCAGAGCTGGGCGCTGTCGCCTCACCGGTGCTTGGTACGGGTCTCGGCTTGACCTTTATTGAGGCCTGCGGCCTCCGCGCATTGGCGGGGATGTCAGACATCAACATTGACATTGCAGTCGACAATGTTTGGTCAGAGATGCGCCGTGGTGCACGACGCCTCTTGAAGGATGGCAAGCCCATTCAGTCAGACGCGGAGAATATCGCGGGGCTGAAACCACTGGTGCAGCAGATGATCGATACGCGTCTGCCTCTTTGGCGCAAGCTGGGTATCATTTGAGGATCTGAGTGTGCGTATCCTTTTCGTTCATCAGAATTTCCCGGCGCAGTTCAAACATCTCGCGCCCGCCCTCGTCGGGCGCGGGCATGAGGTGAAGGCACTCGCTATAAAGGGCAGCGATCTGGCGGGTGTCGATATTCACCGCTACAAGACAACTCGGGGCAGTACCGCGGGATTGCATCCGTTTGCGACGGATTTCGAGACCAAGCTCATTCGGGGCGAAGCCTGCGGCATGGCTGCGGAAGAACTGCGTCGAAACGGATATGTCCCCGACCTGATCATCGCCCACCCCGGTTGGGGAGAGGCCTTGTTTCTAAAAGATATCTGGCCGTCGGCACCGCAACTGCATTTTCTGGAGTTTCACTATGGCAGCCAGGGCAGTGATGTCGGCTTTGACCCAGAGTTCCGCAAGGACGGCTGGCAGGACGCCGCACGGACGCGGGCTAAGAATGCCAGCAGCATGCTGAATCTGGAGTTGATGGACGCGGCCTATAGCCCGACCCATTGGCAGAAATCATCCTATCCGCGTTTCGCCCAGCCCAAGATCGAGGTCATCCATGACGGCATCGACACTGATGCGCTGACCCCCAATGCCAAGGCATCCTTGACCTTGGAGGGGCGCAAGATCGTGCTGCGGCCGGGGATGAAGGTTGTCACCTTCATCAACCGCAATTTGGAGCCGTATCGCGGCTATCATAGTTTCATGCGCGCATTGCCCATGATGCAGCGCCTGATGCCGGATGCGCTATTTGTCATTATCGGTGGCGATGATGTCTCCTATGGTGCGCGCCCACCGGCCGGGAAGACCTGGAAACAGATCTATCTGGCGGAGGTCCAGGATCAGCTTGACCTGGCACGCACGGTCTTTGTCGGCACCGTCCCTTATCCGGTTTTCAAAGGACTGATGCAGATCAGCGCCGCTCATGTTTACCTGACCTATCCCTTTGTCCTCAGCTGGTCGATGCTGGAGGCCATGGCATGCGGTGCGCCGATCATTGGCAGTGCGACGCCACCCGTCCAAGAGATTATCGATCACGGTCGCAACGGCCTTCTTGTCGATTTCTTCGACTACGAGAATATCGCGACGACTGTTGCCGAGGTCGTCAATAACCCTGATCGTTACACTCAGATCAGGGCCGCCGCCCGACAAACTGTCATTGATGGCTACGATCTTAATAGAATTTGCCTGCCAAGGCAGGTTGAACTTATTGAACGAATGGGGCGGTAACCGATGGCATTGCCCGGAACCGGTCAGCATCTTGATATTGGCTATGACGCCGACCAGGACCGGATTCTGGTGATTTACCGAAGTGCGGGTGATCGTCGGGCGTATGCGCTTACCCGTCGTCTTGTGCGGGGGCTTCTTGGTGGCTTGGTGACGGTTCTGATGCGCAGCTCCGATATGGTGGCGCGGGCCAGCACCGATGTTCGTTCAGATGTGCTTCTGTTTGAACATATGAGCGCCATGTCGCGACGCCCGACCATTAGCACGGATGCGCGCGCGCAATCCCCAACGCCTGTAGGTAACATCCTGGACGAAGATACGCATCTGCTGCATCAGGTCGATCTGACCGTGCAGAAAGATCAGGTTCAGTTGACCTTTGTCGCCAGTGACCTAGACAGGGTCAGCGTCGTCATGTCGCGGGATAATGCCCATCAGATCGTTAGCATGCTGTACGAGCGCACCTTGCTGGCGCAATGGGATCTGCGGGAGTTCGAATGGCTGGAAAGGCGCGGCCAAATTGTTGTTCCGCAAGGAATCAGCGTTAGTTAGACGCTCTTTGTTCCTTGTGGTTCCGGCCCTGCGCGGCCAGTTATACCCGTTTCGCCACCGAACTACAGCAACTCACTGATGTTGCTTTGCTGTAACGACGGGGATAAAGTGCGCGCCGGTATTCCGATGCTGCGCCTATTCAGGGTGGCATGTTGGAATTGACCCTTGTCAGGCGAGTGCGATGAAAATTCAGGTCCCCAACCGCCCCGCAGGCGCACAATCTCCGCTGCGGCAGGCGCTTCAGAAATCCGCCCGTGCATTCGGGTTTGTCGGGGTTTTCAGCTTCTTCATTAATCTGTTGATGCTGGCTGCGCCCATATACATGTTGCAGGTCTATGACCGCGTGCTGACCGCGCGCAGCGAAGCTACGCTGCTTTATATCAGCCTGATCATTGCCACCATGATGATGATCATGGCGTTGCTGGAGGTGATCAGGTCTCGCGTGCTGGTTCGTGTCAGCAGCAAGATGGACCAAACCCTTGGGTCCAAGGTTTTCGACGCAATCTTCGCGCTTAATCTGCGTGCACCCGCCGCAAATCGTAGCCAGTCGCTGCGTGACTTGGATACGGTTCGGCAGTTTGTTACCTCACAGGGGCCTTTTGCCTTTTTTGATGCGCCGTGGGCTCCTATTTTCATCGGTATTGTTTGTTTGATGCACCCGCTGCTGGGCTTGGTTGCTCTGGGCGGTGCTGTTGTTCTGTTTGCGTTGGCCTGGGCTACTGAGGTTGTTACCAAGAAGCCACTCTCTGAGGCCAATGGTCATGGCCTGCGCGCGCAGGCCTTCGCTGAGGCCAGTCTGAAGAACAGTGAGGTCCTGGCCGCCATGGGAATGCTGCCTGGTATTCGCCGCCGTTGGCGCGTGAACCAGGACAAGGCGATGCTTTTGCAGTCCGTTGCCAGCGATAATGCGGGCTTCATCAGCGCGATGACGAAGTTCACCCGTATGTTTGTGCAGTCCGCGATCCTGGGCATGGGCGCCTATCTGGCGCTTGAGAACGAGATCACCCCGGGTGTCATGATCGCCGCCTCCATCATCATGGGCCGTGGTCTGGCACCGGTTGAGCAGGCCATTGGTTCCTGGAAGATGTTTGTCAGCGCGCGCGGTGCCTACACTAGGCTGAATGAGCTGCTGCTCGCTTTCAATAACGATACTGAGACGATGGAACTGCCGCCCCCGCAGGGAAATCTGGCTGTTGAGCGTGTTGTTGCCGTGCCGCCGGGCGGAACCAGCCCGACGATCAAGGGGGTCAGTTTTGGCCTTGCCGCGGGCGAGTCACTTGCCATTGTCGGGCCGAGTGCCGCGGGTAAGTCGACCCTGGCCCGCCTGCTGGTGGGTGTATGGGGCGCGCATAGCGGTTCCGTCCGTCTGGACGGCGCAGACGTTTTCACTTGGAAGCACGAAAGCCTGGGGCCCCATATTGGCTATCTTCCCCAGGATGTGGAAATTTTTGACGGTACGATCAAGGACAACATCGCCCGATTTGGCGCTGTTGATCCGGCAAAGGTCGTGGAAGCGGCACAGCTGGCCGGCGTGCATGAGATGATCCTGCGCCTGCCTAATGGTTACGATACCTTGATCGGACCTGGTGGCATCGCGCTCTCCGGTGGTCAGCGCCAGCGGTTGGGTCTGGCACGGGCTGTCTATGACAATCCCCGTTTTGTTGTCCTGGATGAACCGAATTCCAACCTTGATAGCGACGGCGAAGCGGCCTTGGTCCAGGGCTTGATGAAGCTGAGAGAGCGCAAGGCTACGGTCATTCTCATCTCCCATCGCCCAAGCATTATGAACCATGTCGATAAGATCCTGGTTCTGCGCGACGGCCTGGTCGAGATGTTCGGACCCAAGCAGGATGTCCTGGCCCGTCTGACGCGTCCGGTTGCGCAGCCCCAACAGGTGCAGCAGCAGCCGGCCCCCGGCCAGATCGCCCCTTCCGCCAGCACGAGCGCCTAATTGAGCGCCGCTGGCCGACCCTCATCGAAAGTGTCGAACATGATGAAGCTACTGACTGCTAAAACCGCCCTTCCGGCTTTGCCGGAAACAGGCGATATACCGCAGCCCCCCACAGACGAAATGCCGGTGGTGCGCACTGGCCTATTATTAATCACCGCCGCCTTTGGCAGTCTGCTGATATGGTCTCTTGCGGCACCGATCGCGAAGGGCGTTGTTGCTGCGGGCCTTGTCGGTGCTGACAGTAACCGCAAGGTCATACAGCATCTTGAAGGTGGCATTGTCGCCGAAATCCTGGCTCGTGATGGTACCGCTGTAAAAGCCGGTGACGTGCTTCTGCGCTTGGACGAAGTGACGTCGCAGGCCCAGCGTGATGTCCTTTACGGTCAGTTCCTGACGGCCAAGGCTCAGGAAGCCCGTTTCATCGCGGAGCGTGATCAGCTCAAAGAGATTAAATTCCCGACGGAACTGCAGGGTGCCGGCGACAATGGCCGCAACGCGGCTATTCGTCAGTCAGAGGTTGAAATCTTCAAATCCCGGCGTGACGCGATCAGTGGCCAGCTTTCCATTTTGGATCAGCGTGTCAAGCAGCTGGAGGAGCAGAGCAAGGGGCTTGCCGCCCAGGTTTCGGCGAATACGCAGCAGATTACCCTGATCGACAGTGAACTTGAGGGGCTCCAACAGCTCTTCGAGAAGGGCTATGCGTCCAAGACCCGCTTGCTCGAACTGCAGCGCCGCCGTGCCGAACTCGATGGCGACCGTGGCAATTACGAGGCGGAGATCGCCCGCAACAAGGTGGCCAGCGGCGAGGCCCGACTTCAGGCCATTCAGGTCCGTAAGCAGTTCGAAGAGGATGTGGCCAAGGGGCTGGCCGATGCTCAGGCCAAGGTCTTCGACCTGCAGGACCGGCTGACCAGCGCCACCGACGTGTTGCAGCGGCGTGAGGTCAAGGCACCGACGGACGGCATCATCGTAAATTCGCGGGTCCACACAGTAGGCGGCGTTGTCCGGACGGGTGATCCGCTGATGGAACTGGTGCCGACCAATGACGATCTGATCATTGAAGCCATGGTTTCGCCCATGGATGTCGATGTCGCGGCACCGGGAATGGATGCGGAAGTGCGCTTCTCCTCCCTGTCAACGCGCCATATTCCCATCTTGACCGGGATTGTGGAGACGGTTGCTGCGGATGCGACCACGGATCAGCATGGCAATCGCTTCTTCATGGCGCGGGTACGCGTCGGTAAGGATCAACTGGTGCATCTGAATGGCCAGAAGCTGGTGTCCGGTATGCCTGCTGAAGTGCTGATCAAGGCCGGCGAGCGATCCGTCATCGAGTATCTGATGCGGCCGCTGACCGACAGCTTCTTCAAGGCCTTCAAGGAAACCTGACAAGGGGAGGGCGGAGCATGATCCCCGCACAGGGCGGCTCCGGCCTGATCTGGCGTATCCAGGCAGCACCCCGCGATCTTTCGCGGGGCATTGCCGAATGCGAGCTGCCGGCCAATTGCTTGGTTGTTCCAGACGCAACTTGGCAGGGCATGGTGCCGGATGCGGCCTTTGTCGAATGCCCGACATATTTTCTGGAGGACAAGGCCGGCTTCGTGGCGTTGCTGGCCTTCTTCGTGGTCAATTCCCTGCGTTTCCGGCTCTATGCCCGGGCCCCGCAGGGGGAGGCGGATGGGCTTCTTATGGCTTATCCGCGTCTGGACGACGCCACCATGAACATGTTGCGCCACTTTGATCCGCGTTCAGCGCAGCAGATCAGCATGCTGTGGCAGCGCCTGGAGGCGTTCCTGGGGCGTATCGCGCTGCCGGGACCGCCGGATCCAGGCCTTTTATAGCAATGGAAAAGGGGCGCTTCCCGGCGGGAGCCCCCCTTTTTCGTTTACTTCACGATAATGCGCGGCAGCCGGTCGATAGGTGTCAGTGTGACGCGCCGGAACAGGGTTTCTGCCCCTTCCGATTGAAACTGTATACGACCCTTGGTCAGGGCCACGCGGCTACCATCTTCGTTCAGCACCGACAGGTCGCGCAGTTCCATGACCGGCACGCCATTGACCACATGGATGGCCCTGTCACCCAGGACAAAAAGGTCCAGCACGTTCCATTGCCCGACGGGCCGTTCGGCATCGGTCGCGGCCTCTACGTTCCAGGCCGGCTGTTCCACGGTGATGGCACGGCCGCCCACCATATAACGGCGCTGCGGGTCGATCAGCGACCGGTCACGCCCGGCGTCGGTCACCGGTTTCACCATGGTGCCGACGGGCACCACCATGCCGGTGGAACCGAACATGATCTCGAACTCCACCGCCGGCATCCAGGTGCCATAGACCGCACCATCGGCCCCGAAGGAATGGTAGAGCAGGCCATTATTCTCCGGCAGGTTCAGGCGTGGTGCGTGGCGCTTGCCCGTCCATTTGTACTCCAGCCGCAGATGGTAGTTCCCGAACACGCCCTTATGCACGATGGAGCCCCAGGTGGCGCCATCGACACGCAGGGCCGGTTCACCGTCCAGCATCAGGGCCGTGAACATCGGGTCCCCGCCGGGCCGCGCCCCGATCGGCTTCTCGCTCTTGTTCACATAGGTGATGGACGGGTCGTGATAGCCCAGCCAGATATCCCAGTCCGACAGGTCCTTGCCATTCAGCAGGGTAATGGCGGGACCGGTGGGGGAGGGGATTTCCGTAAGTGTCAGGCGTTGGGGGTTGAACAAAGGATCGCCGGCCAGGATGGCCTCAAGCTTCGGGTCCGTTTCCGCCATTGCTGGTATCCCGGCCAGCATCAGGAAAAGAACGGCCAATCCCCGCCCTGCAACAACCCGCATCCCTGCCTCCCTTATGATTGATAGCGCTGTCAATTTTGATCGCACTATGGCTCAGCAAAAGCGGGCAGGGAAGGGAATAATCACAGCTGTTTTTCCATGAAGATACTGGCCCCGCCACCGCAGGGATAATCCCCGAACGATCCGCAAGGGGTGAAGCCCAGGCGGCGGTACAGCCCCACGGCCTCGCGCTGAAGCTCCCCGGTCTCCAGCTTCAAAAGCCGGATACCCTCCGCAAGGGCCAGTTCCTCCAGCCGGGCCATGACCAGACCGGCGATGCCGCGCCCGCGATGCACGGGATCGACATACATGCGCTTCACCTCCGCATAGCCGTCGGCGTCTATGCGGATGGCGCCGCAGCCGACCGCCCGGCCATCGCGGCGGGCCAGCAGGAAGCGGATATCCGGGGATTTCAGCTGTTGCGGGTCCAGCAGGTGGTTTTCCTCCGGCTGATACAGTTCACCCAGATAATGATCCAGGTCGGCGATCAGGGTGCGGGCCTCCGGCAAGGTCGGGTCGGCCAGTTCCACCGTGAAATGGGTCATCGAACACTCTCCAGCAAACCATTCACCAGGGCCGGCACCGTCTGCGTGGCCGGCCCATACAGGCCGCCATCAAACCGGCCGCCCGTTTCCTCCATATTCACTTCCACCGTTACGGCACCATTGGCCCGCGCGGCGGCCACGAATCCGGCGGCGGGATAGACGGTGCCCGACGTGCCAATGGCGATGAACAGGGCGGCCTCGTCCAGTGCCTCCCCGATCTCGTCCATATAAAGCGGCATCTCACCGAACCAGACGATATGGGGGCGCAGGGTGCCCCGACCTCCGCAATCCGGGCAGACATTGTCCACGGCCAGATCGCCTCTGAAGGCCGCCATCCGGTCACAGCCAGCACAGCGGATTTTCAGCAACTCCCCATGCATATGCAGCATCCGTGCGGACCCCGCCCGGTCATGCAGATCATCGACATTCTGGGTGACCAGCAGGAACGGCCCCCGCCATTCCCGCTCCAGCCGCACCAGCGCCTGATGCGCTTCGTTCGGCTGCACGTCCGGGTGCAGAACGGCGCGGCGGCGGGCATTGTAGAAACCCTGGACGCGGGCCGGGTCTCGGGCAAAGGCCTGCGGCGTCGCCACATCCTCCAGCCGTTCCTTCTCCCACAGCCCGTCACCGTCGCGAAAGGTCAGCAGACCCGATTCCCGGCTGATACCGGCACCGGTCAGGATGAATAGGCCGGCATCGGGCCGAAGCCCCTGCAACAGGCGTTTCAGATGGGGATTGATCATCAGGGAAATCTGGGCAAGCTGGAAAGATAGCGCTGTCAGGGTGGCACGGACATGCGCGCGGGACAAGCCCTTGGACAGATGTTAAGACAGGAACCCCTGTCTCCATCCGGGTAATCCAGATGCGTTCCGTGCTTTTCGTCTGTACCGGCAATATCTGTCGCTCCCCCACGGCGGACGGGGTGTTCCGAAAGCTGGTGGCCGATGCTGGGCTGGATGTGCTGGTCGATGGGGCAGGAACCCATGGCTATCACATTGGCGACCCGCCCGATCCGCGCAGCATCCAGGCCGCCCGGGTGCGCGGCTATGACCTTTCCCCCTTGCGGGCGCGAAAACTGGTGGCGGCGGATTTTACGCGCTTTGATCTCATCCTGGCCATGGATCGCGGTCATCTGGACATCATGCGCCGTATGGCACCCGCCGGGTCCGCCGCCGAACTGTCCCTGTTCGCCGACAACGCCCCCGCCCCCTGGCGCGGGCGTGACGTTCCCGACCCCTATTATGGTGGTGCCGAGGGGTTCGTGGAGGTGCTGGACATGGTGGAGGCAGGGGCCAAGGCCCTGCTCACACGCTTCAGCCGTTGAAGCTTCCTTTGCGCAAGCTTTCCAGCGCGTCGGGGAAGCGCCGCGACAGGGGGGCCTTGCTGCCATCTGATAGGGTAACCGCGTAATCGCCCGATCCTTCCGGCTCCAGCCCCCGCACATGTGCGCGGTTGACCAGCCAGGACCGGTGCGTCCGCAGCAAGCCATGCACGGACAGTTCCCCGGTCAATTGCGTCAGGGTGGCCCGCATCAATGGCTGCCGCCCATCGGCCAGCAGGAATTCCGCATAGTTCCCCGCCGACCGCACGGCCATGATATCGGCCACGTTCACGCGCAGCAGCCGGGCACCGTCGCGGATGTCAAACTGTGCCGTTGATGGCGGTGCGCTGGCTGGGATCGGCGTTTCGGGTGCGGGGATGGGCGGTTGGGCCTTATGGCCGCGCCCATGCCCGAACAGCAGGAAAATGCCGCAGACCACCAGATAGGTCATCACATCCTTGCGACCCTCATAGACCAGGACTCCGGCGCTCAGATTGAATCGGTAATCCAGATCGAACAGGATGCCCGCCCCATTGCGCAGCAGCGCCATGCCCGCACTGTGCAGCAGGCTGAACAGCAGGGCCGCTGGCAGATGCAGCAACAATACCCATCCCCAGGGCGGGTTCAGCGGTGCCCGGCCCAGGGTCCAGGCAGGGATCCAGCACAGGCACAGGATGGAAACGGCGCTGCTGAATTCCGTCAGGATGGGCAGCCAGAAGGGCCAGCCATCGCGGTCGTCCCAGGCCGACATGGTGTTGACCATGGCGAACAGCAGGGTCAGGGGCACCAGCACCAGATAGGGCCGAAAGCCGCCCAAACCGGGGCTTTCGCCGTTCGTCCCGCCGCTCGTCACAGCGATCATGCCGTCCGTCACACCCGTGTCAGGGCCGGTTCCGCCCGTCCCCGCCGCCTTGCCGGCCTGGGCACGCCAGGGCCAGAAGCGGGGGCCGGCACCCATTTCCCGCTTCTCGGATGATGAAGATGACGATGACAAACCCTGCCCCATCCGTCCCGCCTGCCCCTGGCCAGCGCCTGCCATTCCTGGACTGGGTCCGGGTCGGCGCCTTCGCTCTGTTGATCCTTTACCATGTCGGCATGTTCTATGTGACCTGGGATTGGCATGTGAAGAGCCAGCATGTGGGGCCGGCGCTGGAGCCGCTGATGCTGCTGTCCAATCCCTGGCGCCTGTCGCTGCTGTTCCTGATCTCTGGCGTCGCCACCCGCTTCATGGCCGACCGGATGGGGCCGGGGGAACTGGCACGCTCCCGCCTGCCGCGCCTGGGCATTCCGCTGCTGTTCGTGATGGCGGTGCTGGTGGTGCCCCAGCCTTATTATGAGGTGGTGGAGAAGATCCAGTATGACGGCGGTTTCCTGGCCTTCTATGGCCGCTACCTGTCCTTCTATCAGGGGTTCTGCCGGGGCGATGACTGCCTGACCCTGCCTACCTGGAACCATATGTGGTTCGTGGCCTATCTGCTGCTTTATACGGGTCTGCTGTCGTTGATCCTGGTGGCGGGTGGCGGGCGTTTCCTGATCCGGTTAGGGCAGGGGGCGTGGACGCGGCGGCCCTGGATGCTGCTGCTGCTGCCCATGCTGATCCTGGTGGGGTTGCGCCTCAGCCTTTATGACAGGTTTCCCGTCACTCACAACCTTACCTGGGACTGGTATAACCACGCCGTCAGCTTCGGCATGTTCCTGCTGGGTTATGCCATTGCCCGCAATGGCGATCTGTTCGACCGGCTGGCGGGCATGCGCTGGGGGGCGCTGGCGGTGGCGCTGCTGGCCTGGGGCGCTTATGTCTATTGCTGGTCGCTCTGGACCTTTCATGAGAATGACATGCCGTTCAGTGGCGATGTCTTGCGCCTGATTGCCCGGACATCCTATGGCATTGAACAATGGGCCATGATCCTGGCGGTCCTGGGCTTTGCCCGCCGGCATTTCAATCGCTCAACGCCGCTGCTGCGCTATCTGTCGGTCGGGGTGTTCCCCTTCTACATTATCCACCAGACCCTTATCGTGGTGGTCGGCCATCATCTGACGCCCTTGAACCTGCCTGTGGCGGTCGAGTCTCTGCTGCTGATCGCTGCTACGGTGGCCGGATGCTTCGCCACCTATGAGCTGGCGCGACGGGTGAAGCTGCTGGGACCTCTGTTGGGAGTCAGATAAGGCTTTCTTTACCCCTGGCAGTGCATTCTGTCCCCCGTCGGCGAACAGCCGGCGGGGGCTGCGGAGTGTGATGTGAGTGGCGTTGCCAATGTCCAGGACATGACGGGGATTGCCGCCGACGCCATTGTCGATGGCCGGCTGCGCGCCCTTGTCGAATACTGGGCCCGTGTGCGCGGGGCCGGGCGGGTGGCACCCGCCCGCAACGACCTGAATCCCGCCGACATGCAGCCGTTGCTGCCCTGGGTCATGCTGCTGGACGTCGTGAGCGGGGATTATCGTTACCGTCTGGTCGGCACCGGGATCGACGGTTTGTTCGGGCGTGCCCTGACGGGCAGCACCTTGCGTCAATCCTGGCCGGCGCATCTGGGTGACCATTGGCGGCACTGGATGGACCGGGCCAGTCAGGATGCCTGCCCCGTGGCCAGTTCCGCCCTGGTCAATACACGGCGCGGTCGGCTACGGCTGGATGCCGTCATCCTGCCGCTGTCCAATCGCCAGCCCGGTCGTATCGACATGCTGCTCTGCGGTCTGATGGGTGCTTCTGTCCGCCACCGCGCCTCCCCCCTGTTGCGCCCCGCCGATGAGGTGGTGGAGGATCAGTTGGTCTCGTTTGAGGCGGCCCCACTGACGGTTTGAGGCGGCGGCGGCAGGGTGCTAGGGTGGCGGCCCCTTCCGGCAGACCTATGACCGCCCGTGACCGACAGCAGCACCCGCCCCGACAGCGCCCCCGTCTCCCCCATGATGGCGCAATATCTGGAGATCAAGCGGCAGCATCCCGGCTCGCTGCTGTTCTACCGTATGGGCGATTTCTATGAGCTGTTCTTTGACGACGCGGTGCAGGCGGCGGGTGCGCTGGACATCACCCTGACCAAGCGCGGCCAGCATCAGGGGGAGGATATCCCCATGTGTGGCGTGCCCGTCCATTCCCATGAACAATACCTTTCCCGCCTGATCCGCGCCGGCTTCCGCGTTGCCATCTGTGAACAGACCGAAGACCCCGCAGAGGCCAAGAAGCGCGGCAGTAAATCCGTGGTGCGCCGCGACGTGGTGCGCGTGGTCACCCCCGGCACCATCACCGAGGATGGGCTGCTGGACGCCCGGTCCAATAACTACCTGGCCGCCATGGCAGAGGCGGGAGGAGAGGGGGCGCTTGCGTGGCTGGACCTGTCCACGGGCGAGTTGACCTTGTCACCCGTAGAGCGCGCCAATCTGCCCTCGCTGCTGGCCCGCCTGTCGCCGGGTGAATTGCTGCTGCCGGAACGGTTGAGCCAGGTGGAGGAGCTGTCGCCGCTCTGGGATGAATGGCGGTCCCGCCTGACCATTCAGCCCAATGCGCGATTCGACAGTGAGAATGGCCGCAAGCGCCTGCTGGCGCTCTATAATGTCGGCACCCTGGATGCGTTCGGTGCCTTTGGCCGGGCAGAGGTGGCCGCCGCCGGTGCCTTGGTCGACTATGTGGAACTGACGCAGAAGGGTCGTCTGCCGCGTTTTGACGTGCCGCGCCGTCTGGCCGCGGGGCAAGTGATGGAGATCGACCCCGCCACCCGCCGCAACCTGGAACTGACCCGCACCCTGACCGGTGAACGGCGCGGCAGCCTGCTGGCCGCCATTGACCGCACCGTTACCGGGGCCGGTGCGCGGCTGCTGGCCGGGCGGTTATCGGCCCCGCTGACCGATTCGGCGCGGATTGATCGGCGGCTGGATATGGTCGCCTATCTGGCCGGCGAGAGCGCGCTGCGCCTGGATATTCGCGAGGAATTGCGCCGCACCCCGGATGTGGAGCGCGCCCTGACCCGCCTGACCCTGGACCGGGGCAGCCCGCGTGATCTGGCCGCCGTGCGCGATGCGCTGGAACGGGCCGTATCCCTGCGCGGGCGTCTGGCCTATGGCAATGGCGGCATCGGCGCGCCGCTGCCGGCGGGCATGGCCCGCATCGTCCATGGTCTGGCGGGCGGGCGTGGGGCCGATCATGAGGCGTTGATCGGCCTGCTGTCGCGGGCGCTGGGTCCCGATCTGCCCATGCTGGCCCGCGATGGCGGCTTCGTGGCGGCCGGGTATTCCGGGCCTCTGGATGAATTGCGGGCGCTGCGCGATGACAGCCGCCGGCACATCGCCAACCTGCAGGCCCAATATGTGGATGCCACGGGCATCGCCTCGCTGAAGATCCGGCACAATAATGTTCTGGGCTATTATATCGAGGTCACGGCAGTTCATGCCGACAAGCTGATGTCGGAAAAGCACCGGGCCGATTTCATCCATCGCCAGACAATGGCGGGGGCGGTACGATTCACCACCGTCGCCCTGTCGGAACTGGAGCGTAAGGTGGCAGAGGCCGGCGACCGGTCCCTGGCGCTGGAGCTGGAGATTTTCGGACAGCTGGTGAAGGCCGTCATCGATCTGGCCGACCCCATCGCCACCACCGCCCGGGCACTGGCCACCCTGGATGTCACTGCGTCGCTGGCCGATCTGGCGGTCGATGGCGGTTGGTGCCGGCCGGAAATGGCCAACGACCTGTCCTTTGACGTGCGCGGCGGGCGGCATCCCGTGGTCGAACAGGCCTTGGCCGAAAATGGCGGCGGGCCTTTCGTGGCCAATGATTGCGACCTGTCACCGGGACAGCGCCTGTGGCTGCTGACCGGTCCCAACATGGCCGGTAAATCAACCTTCCTGCGCCAGAACGCCCTGATCGCTGTGCTGGCGCAGATGGGGTCCTATGTGCCGGCGCGCACGGCCCGCATCGGCACCGTGGACAAGCTGTTCAGCCGTGTGGGTGCCGCCGACGATCTGGCGCGCGGGCGTTCCACCTTCATGGTGGAGATGGTGGAAACTGCCACCATCCTGAACCAGGCGACCCGCCATTCCCTGGTCATTCTGGATGAGATCGGGCGCGGCACCGCCACCTTTGACGGTCTCTCCATCGCCTGGGCCTGTGTGGAACATCTGCATGAGGCGGCGCGCTGCCGTGGTCTGTTTGCCACGCATTATCACGAGCTGACGGCCCTGTCGTCGAAACTGCCGGACCTGTCCTGTCACACGATGCGGATCAAGGAATGGCGGGGCGATGTCATCTTCCTGCATGAAGTGGCCGCCGGTGCCGCCGACCGCTCCTATGGCATCCATGTCGCGCGCTTGGCCGGTCTGCCGCCGCAGGTCATTTCGCGTGCGGAACAGGTATTGCAAATCCTGGAGAAGGGCGATCAGGCCAGTGCCGCCAGCCGGCTGGCCGATGATCTCCCCCTGTTCGCCGCCATGGCTGCGAAACCTGCCCCACGTCAGGTCATTTCGGAGCCGGAACCATCTGTGGTGGAGACGGAACTGCGCACTATCAACCCGGATGAGCTGACGCCGCGTCAGGCGCTGGACGCGCTTTATAGGTTACGCGGATTGCTGGCCTGATCAGCCGGTCAGCAGACTGGTGATCAGCACATCCTCAATCACCGGCTGGCCGATGATGCCGTTGGCCAACTGGCGGACATGGCGCTTCATATCCGCCAGCTGGGCTGGTCCGGAATTGCGGGTCAGGCTGCCATCGGCCGGCAACTCCTCGGTCAGCTTGCCCACGATACGGGGCATGTAATTATTCACCAGCGCCGACTCTTCCGGCAGTTTCTCCGTCTTGCGCACCACCAGCTGCATGACCAACCGGATGAAGGCATAGCGTTCCTTGCCCGGCAGCAGCAGGGGCGGGACATTGATGAAGCGCAGTTTGGGGTCGTCAGCAGGGCTGCCTTCTGCCCAGGACTGCCCCGGCAGTGTCAAACCAGCCAGGGCGGCCACGCCCAAGCCCAGGATATGGCGCCTGTCCGCCACGCGAATACGCATCTGCCTGCCCCTCGTGATGCCCCGTCACCCTGGGCAGTAGAACGCCAAACCGCGCGGTCCCGCAAGCCCGCCCTTATGTCCTTCCGGTGATCATGCAGCCGCCGCATGCCTGTCGCCACTATTATCAAACCATATCGTCCATTAATTCGGATTGACCGTCCGCACAACCGGGCGCATCTTGCGTCTCAATACTGGACCGTCCAGTTCCAAAATATCGAGACCAGGAACACACCCATGAACCGGAAGATCGCCCTTGCCTTGGCCGTGCCGCTGCTGCTTGCCGGAACCTATGGCGGCTGGCATTGGTGGTCGGTGGCGCGGTTCCAGGAAACGACGGACAACGCCTATGTCGAGGCCGATATCACCATGATCAGCCCGCGCGTGGAGGGCCATGTCGCTTCGGTGGACGTGGTGGAAAATCAAGTGGTGCAGGCCGGCGATGTGCTTCTGCGCCTGGATGACCGCGATCTGCGCGCCAAGGCCGATCAGGCCCGCGCCCGCCGGGATGCCGCCGCTGCCGCCATCGCCAATATCGACAGCCGCCTCACCCTGTCCGGTGCCCTGATCCGCCAGGCCGAGGCCGGGGTATCGTCGGCGCAGGCCGAACAGCGCCGGGCCGGTGCCGATGCCCAGCGTTATACGGCCCTTGCCAACCGCGAATTCGCCAGTCAGCAGAAACTGGCGACCACCCAGGCCGATGCCCAGAAGGCGGGTGCAGCCGTGACGAGGGCACAGGCCGCCCTGACGGCGGAGCGGGATCAGCTGTCGGTTCTGTCCACCGAACGCGCCAAGGCCGAAGCCGCCTTGCAGGAGGCGAACGCCGCCCTGACCCTGGCCGAGAATGACCTGGACAAAAGCGTGATCCGCGCCCCCATCGCGGGTGTGGTCGGCAGTTCCGGGGCGCGGGTGGGGCAGTTCGTGAAGGCGGGGGCGCAGCTGATGGCGCTGGTCCCCGTTCAGGAC
Source organism: Niveispirillum sp. CC-CTL257 (assembly GCF_059489915.1). Lineage (NCBI taxonomy): Bacteria > Pseudomonadati > Pseudomonadota > Alphaproteobacteria > Rhodospirillales > Azospirillaceae > Niveispirillum > Niveispirillum sp. CC-CTL257. The sequence goes on along the minus strand of NZ_JCAJXE010000004.1, from coordinate 485,687 downwards.
GCCTATGTCACCGCCAATTTCAAGGAAACCCAGATCGGTCGCCTGCGTGTAGGCCAGCCGGTGGAACTGTCCATTGATGCCTATCCCGACCTGAAGGTTCAGGGCCGCATCGACAGCCTGTCGCCGGCATCGGGCGCGCAGTTCAGCCTGCTGCCGCCGGAGAACGCCACCGGCAATTTCACGAAGATCGTGCAGCGTGTGCCCGTGCGCGTCGCCCTGCCCAAGGAAGGGCCGCTGGCTGGCCGTCTGCGTCCCGGCCTGTCGGTGGAGGTCAGCGTCGATACACGCAATGGCGGACGTGACCTGATCGGCATCGCCAAGGCCGATACGGCCATTCCCCAGCAGGTCGCGGTGCGGCCATGAGCAGCAGCGCCGCTACGCTGGATACGATCCCGGCTGCCGCACCGCCGCCCATCACGGCGGGCATATCGAAGCGGACCCTGGTCGGCTTTGTCGCCATGGTATTCGGCATGTTCATGGCCATCCTGGATATCCAGATCGTGGCCAGCAGCCTGCGCCAGATCCAGGCCGGCGTGGCGGCCAGCGCCGATGAGATTGTCTGGGTTCAGACCAGTTACCTGATCGCCGAAGTGGTGATGATCCCGTTGTCGGGCTACCTGACGCGGCTTCTGTCCACCCGCGTGCTGTTCACCATGGCGGCGCTGGGCTTCACCGTCACCAGCATGCTGTGTGCCCAATCCTCCTCGCTGGAGGAACTGGTGCTGTGGCGGACGCTGCAGGGCTTCATCGGTGGTGGCATGATCCCAACCGTCTTTGCCACCAGCTTCACCGCCTTCCCCCCGGCCCGCCGCGCGCCGGTAACGGTGGTCATCGGTCTGGTGGCGACGTTGGGTCCTACGGTGGGGCCGACACTGGGCGGCTTCCTGACGGAACAGTTTTCCTGGCACTGGCTGTTCATGATCAATCTGGTGCCGGGACTGGCCGTAGCGGCCATCGTCTGGACCTGTATCGATATCGACAAGCCGAACTTCTCCCTGCTGAAGGGTATCGACCTGCCCGGCATCGCTCTGATGGCCCTGTTCCTGGCCAGCCTGGATTATGTGATCGAGGAAGGTGCTCGGGAGCAGTGGTTTCAGGATGAGACGATCCGCGACTTCGCCCTGCTGGCGCTGCTCGCCGGGATTGGCTTCTTCTGGCGGGTTCTGAACTATGACAAGCCGATCGTGGACTTGCGAGCCCTGCGCAATGTGAATTTCGCCATGGGGTCGATCTATGGCTTCGTCATCGGCATCGGGCTTTATGGGTCGGTCTATATGTTGCCGCTCTATCTGGGGCAGGTACGCGGGCTAAATGCGCAGCAGATTGGCGCCACCATGGTGGTGACGGGCATCTGTCAGTTTCTGTCCTCGCCCATCGCAGGTATGCTGTCGTCGAAGATCGATGTGCGGAAGGTGCTGGGCATCGGCTTCACGCTGCTGGCCACCAGTTTCTATATCTCCGTCCCTGTCACCGCTGACTGGCAGTTCGATCAGTTACTGGTGCCACAGATGATCCGGGGTGCGGGCCTGATGTTCTGTATCATCCCCATTACCTCGCTGGCCATGGGCACCCTGCCGCCGCAGCAGGTGCCCAATGCCTCGGGCCTGTTCAACCTGATGCGCAATCTGGGGGGGGCCTTTGGTCTGGCCGGGATCAACACCCTGATCACGGAACGCATGGCCCAGCATGGCCGCGTGCTCTTTGACTGGATCGACCCGACGCGGCCCCAGGTGCAGAATTTCCTGGGCACTGTTGGGGCGCGGGTGGCCGATGCCACGGGTGCTGACCCGTCCACCGCCGGCCTGCCGCTGCTGGCCGCGACCATTCAGAAACAGGCGACGGTGATGACCTTCTCCGACCTTTTCCTGGCCATGGGCGTGGTCTTTACGCTGGCGCTGTTGACGCTGCCCTTCGTAAAACGACCCGTCATGCGGGGCGCTGCTGGCGGCGGCGGGCATTGACCAGATAAAAAGAATGGGAGAATGGCAGTGATGATGGTGGCGGAGGATACAAAGGAAGGAAGGCGCGGCGCGGGGCGCCCGCCTGACATGACCAAGCGCGATGCCATCCTGGACGCGGCCGAGGATGTTTTTGCCCAGGAAGGCTATGGCGCCAGCATGGACCGCGTGGCCGAGGTCGCGGGCGTGTCCAAACAGACCATCTATAAGCATTTCTCCGCCAAGGACCGGCTGTTCGATGCCATGGTGGTGCGCCGGTCGGAACGCATGACGGAACCCGTCACCATGGGCGATCCGGCGGCCCCGCCAGCTGAGGTGCTGACCAATCTGGGGCTGCGGTTTCTGGACCTGATGGCGGGCGGGCAACTGAACTGTCTGTTGCGCACAATGCTGTCGGCGGGGTCGGCCACGGACATGGCCGGTCATTTCTATCAGACCGGCCCCGCCGTCTCTCTCTCCCGGCTCGCCGCTTATCTGAAGCGCCAGCATGACGAGGGGCGGCTATCCGTACCGGATACGATGCTGGCCGCCGAACAGTTCTTCGGGTTGCTGAACGGCCATGTGCAGCTGCGCGGCCTGCTGGGCGTGCTACCCGCGATGGGCGATGCCGAACGGCGCGTCCGGGTGGACGCGGCCGTGCGCGTCTTCATGGCGGGTTATCAGCGCTGAAAACGGTAAGGGGCGGCCCCGGCGGGACCGCCCCTTGCTTCCCACTCCACCCGATATCCCGGTTCAGGCCGTGCGGCGCAGAGTCGGGCGGTTATGGGGTTGGATCAGATCGGATAGTTGCGTCGCCAGTTCACGCCCCCGCTCGGTCAGGGTGATGATCTTGCGGCGGCGCTCACGCGGGTCTTCCTCCGCCTGCACCAGATCGTGACCGGCCTTGCCGAAGCTGTGCCACTTCGACAAGGCGGCCACGTTGCGGGACGCAGAGGATTGGGCGATGCCCAGACGCTCCGACAGGTCACGGATCGACAGGCCCTCATTCTGCGCGATGGTCAGGAATGACAGCGCATACTGAATGGGCAGGTCGGGGTCCAACGTCCGGAGCGCTTCCAGAACGCGGACCAGCGGGTCCAGCGTTTCAGGATGCCATACGGCGGTCCCTGGATTGGTAGGCATCATGGTGACGGCCATCGTTTGTGGGTCCCCTGGCCACCGGGCGCCAACGGCCCGGCGTATAAATCACATGGAGGCGGCCAAGCCAGATCAGGGTTTCGCCATTCTCGCGCCGAACTTCATAGCCGCGCGTGCGTGGGGCGTCCTGATGGGGCCGCGCGGTCAGTTCAAAGAATAATTTCGGGCCGTTGCCCAATGACATGAAGAAGCTCATCACTGCCCTCGATTGTTCGGAAGATCGTTTGTTGGTTGAGGGGGATTTGTCGTGCGGAGGTCGTGCAGCCGGTACCGCGCAGGCCATGCCCGCGCTGGGTACCGGTACGGTTAAACAGATTATCCATGGAAAATATCTCCTATTGGCTGGGGGGTGGCGGGAGGGGTTCAAATGGCTTTATCGCCGAAGGACGGGAAGGTTGCAAGGAACAATCTGTCCCTATATTCCGTCAGTTCCGATATCGGATGGATGCGGAACGAAAAAGGCCGCCTCGGATGGAGCGCGCCCAGCTCCAGCGTGTGGCGGGTGTCTGCATCCAGGTCTCGCAGGATCACATCCGGCAGATCAGGGTAGGGACGTGGCATCGGCGACATCTGCCGGGCAAGCCACCTCAACAAGGTAAGCGTGGACATCACAAATCATCTCCGGTTCAGGGTGAATTAAATCATCCTATATCGGATATGATCCGTCAACACGTATAAGATCCCGGGATTATGGCGCAAACGCCACCCGTGAAAAAGACGAGACAATCCGTCTGTCCGGTCGTCTGCATGCCGAAATGCCAAAACCCCCGCGCGGTCTCCCGGGCGGGGGTTTTGTTTGGGTGCGGTCTTATACCAAGCCCTGGTGACGGACCGGATTGTCAGACGTCATCGTCAGCGTTGACGACACCATTCACACGGCGCGGAACTGGCCTTACTTTGCGGCGATTGTGACGGTGACGGTGTCGGCATAATCGCCAGCGATGTACTGGTCGGAGGCGGGGACGGTGACCTTCAGGTCGGACTTCTTGCCGAACTGGGCGGTGGAACGGTCAACGACCATGGCGGCGGTGAGGGCGGCGGCAGTGTTGTTGTCGTAGCTGACGGTGTAGTTGATGGTGAAGTTGCCTGACTTCAGCTTGCCGGCATTGGCCGAGGCCAGGGTGATCTTGTAGCCGGAGCCGGAATTGCAGGTCTCGGTGACGGAACCGACGGTCTTGCCCGTCTCACCGGCCTTCAGGGCCAGCGACTGGTTCAGGTCCTGGACGGCGATGGTGCAGGAGAGAGCGACATTGCCCTTGAGCTGGATGGTGCCGGACGCGTTCTGGGCCAGGGCGGGGGAGACAGCGGCGGCGGCGATGAGGGCGGCGGCGGCGGTCTTGGCGAAGAACTTGGTCATCATAGGCTCCATCGGTTCGATCTTGTGAGGCGTTGTGGCCTTCATGGGAACCTAGGATTGCAGCCTGTGTGCCAAGTGGTGGCACGGCCTGGAAGTTGAGGGATTCCGCGCCTTTGGGGTGGGCATTCACATCCCATCGACATATTGCATTTCGCAAAACTGCACAATGCATGTTGCTATATGCAGAGAACGTTGCAAAATGAAAGAAACGCGGATAATTCCGCACAACCTAACCTTTCGAATAGAAGCATCAGGCCCGCAGGCGGTGAACGCGAAGCTGGTCCGCCAGGGCCGCCTGCCCCGCCTCCACCACATATTCATGGTGGGTAAACAGGACCACCTGCGTTGCCTGTCCCAGTTCGGCCAGGGCCCGCAGGCCGGCCATGGTCCGCGCCTCGTCCGACGTGATGAACAGGTCATCGGCGATAAAAGGAAGCGGCGTGGCCTGGGCCACATGCGCCTCCACCGCCGCGATGCGCAGGGCCAGGAACAGCTGGTCTCGCAGACCTTCGCTCATATCCTCAACATGCGCGTCGCTGCCATCCTGACGCACGCCGACCAGAACGGGATGGTCGGCATCGCCGTAATCGACCTTCAGCCGCATGACGGGATTGCCGCCGCTGGCCGCCATGGCCGCCAGAACCGCGCCTGCCCGCCGCAGCAGCGGATGTTCATTGCGGTCGCGATAGCGTTCCACCGCCTGGGTCAGCAGCAGCGACGCCGCCCGCAGCCGCAGCCAGCGCCCCGCCAGTTGCGCGGCACGAGCCGCCGCGTCCGCCGCGTCCTGGGCCGCCCCGCCAATGCCGGCCCGCTGCCGCAACTGGGCCAGTCCATGTTCGGCGTCCCGCAGCCGGCCGGATGTTTCGGCCAGATCATTCTGGGCGCCCTCAATCCGCGCCGACAGGTCCGCCACCTCTGCCGCCAGGGCATCAGGGTCCAGGGCCGAAACCGCTGCGCGCAGCTGCTCGGCATCCTGCCCGTCGCTGGCACGCGTCAGTTCCGCCTGCAACGCCGCCGCATTGGCCAGCAGTTCCCGCCGCCGCGCCGCGCCTGCCACCATGGCGGGCACATCGTCCACGTCCGAGAGCCGGTGCAGGCGGCGCAGGTCGGACAGGACAGCGGCGGCGTCGCGGGCCGCACGCGCGGCCTGATCGGCGCGTTTGGCGGCCAAGTCGCGGGATTGTTGCAGGCTTTCGCGCCGCGCGGCCAGACTGCGGGCCTGACGCAGGGCGTCATAAAGGACACCGGCCGCCGCATCTGCCGACACGTCCAGCCCCGCAAGCATCTCTGCCGCTGCGGATAGCAGGGCAGCGCTGTCGGCCCGATAGGCCTCCATATCGCGTTCCAGACCGGCAATACGGTGGTCCAGGTCGCGGATCTGCCGCAACTCGCCGGCAATATCCTCCCACACCCGCAGGGCGGCCTCTGCCTCCGCCGGCAGGGACTGGGCCGGCAGACCAATGCTCGCCATATCGGCGGCCCAGTCGGCACCCCAGCCGTCCAGCGCCCGCTCCGCCGCTGCCAGATCATCCGTCGCATGATCCAGCGCGGCGCGGATCAGCGTGAATTTCTGTTCGGCCTTGGCCGCCATATCCGCCGTCTGCCGGGCCTGGGCATGCGCCGCCTCCGCCGCCACGCGCAAGGCCGGCAGGGAGGTGTCGGCGTGCATCTCCCCACCGCAGAGGGTTAGTGCAAGATACAGATGGGCCGCGCATTGGCCGGCATCATCGTTAACCGCCGCCAGCGCGTCGGCCAGTTGCGTGCGCTGTTCCAGGGCCGTCAGGACGGCACCCACCTGGGTCAGAAAGGCCGCCATCTCTGCCGGACCGCCCGGCGTAACATCCGCAGGTTGCCACAGACCGGCCCAGGTCTGCGACAGGCGCTGTTCCTCCTGCTCCAGGGCCGCCGCATCTCGGCCAAGCGCTGCCAATCGCTCGGTACAGGCGGCCAGATCGCTTTCAGCACGCAGATAATCGGCCACACGCTGCGCATCCCGGTCACGCCGGTCGGCCAGATCATCGGCACCGCGCAGCGCCGCCTCGAACATCGGGACGGTATCGGCGGGTGCCGGCGTGCCCTTGCTCAGATGCGGGCGCAGAACCGCCCATTGCCCATCACGGTCCCGGCGCGATTGGGCGATCACTGACGGTGTGGGCACGTCGCCGCCACCGGCCAGGGTGCGCAGAGTCTGGCGCAGGCGGGTGGCCTCGGTTTCCGCCGCCCGCTGATCTTCCAGCAGGCGCAGACGCCGTCCCTCCAGCGCCTGTTCCTGCTGCCGCTGCCGTTCCACGGCCTCCATCGGCGGCAGGGGCAAGGTCGCCAGTTGCTCCGGCGGCAGGGCGAAGCGACCCAGCCGGGCCGTCAGCTGGGTCAGGCGCGCGGCGGCATCGTCCAGCGCGCGGCGTGCCCGGTCCTGGCGCAGTTCCACCTCCCCGAAGCGGCGGGCGGCGGTCAACGCCGCCTCCGCCTGGATCAGGCGGGCGGCATCTGGGGAGCTTGATGGCTGCTGACGCTCGGCCTGCCTCAGCTCGCGGCTGGCGGCCTCATGCCGGCGGGCGGCGTCGCTGCGCGCCTGATCCAGCCGGGCGTGCTCCTTCACTTTGTCGCGAATGCGCGCGATCAGCAGGCGGTCGGGCAACCGCGCCGACAGCACGGCCGTCTCCGCCAGCTGCCCGATATCGCGCGCCGCCTGTTCCAACCGGGCCAGGGCCGCCGCCAGTTCCTGCCGCCGCTTTGGCAGGTCGGCGGCGGATTTTGCCCATTCCCCTTGCCGCTGATACAGCGCCTCAATGGCGGCGGCCAGCGACAGCAGCGGTGGAACGGATCCCGCCTGTTCCAGTACCTGCTCAGCCTCGGCCAGCGCCTGTGCCGCCTGCTCGGCCTGACGCGTGCCGGTCAGCAATTCTGCCTCTGCCCGGTGCCAGTCGGCGGCCAGTGTTTCAGGCAGATCTGGGCCATCGCCGGCGCTGGCCAATTGCCGCGCCAGATCGTCCAGCCGGGCCAGCAGCGGGCGCACACGCCGCAACCTTTCCAGCCGGCTGCGTGCCGTCTGTGCCTCCGCCAGGGTCTGGCGGATCGCGGCCAGTTGCGCGCGGGCGGTGGCGACCGCCGTTTCCGCCGCTTCCCAGGCTTCCACCTTCGTGGCCTCGTTGCGCATACGGGCCGTTGCATCGGCATGGGCGTCGATGGCCTGCCACAGGGGTTTGCTGGCCTGCTTGCGGTGCGGGCTGCCGATCTCGTCTGCATCGCCGGTCAGGCGATTGACGATGCGGTCCAGGCCCGACAAGCCGCTGCCCGCCTGGAACAAGGACCGGGCCAGATCGCCACCGGCGGCCAGCATCGCCTCGCCGCCCGCCCGCAACCGTGCATGGTCCAGGCCGAACAGTCGCTCAAACCCCGCCCGGTCAAGCCCACCCAGCCAGGGCGCCAAGCTATTGTCGGGCAACGCCGTCCCGCCATCGCCGTCCAGCAGGGTCGCGGTCCGCCCCTTGCGCCGCTTGACCTCCATGACCCGCCCGTCGGGCAGAGACAGCACCGCCCCGATGCGCAAGGCGTTGTTGCCATGGCGGAAGCCCAGGCGGGAGCGTTCCGGCACCCCGAACAGCAGGTCGCAGATGGCCAACAAGGCCGTGGATTTCCCGGCCTCGTTGGGACCATGGATGATATGCAGGCGCGCGTCCGGGTCCGACAGGTCCAGACTGGTCCCGTCGAAATGACCATATCGTTCCAGGTCCAGGCGGTTGATACGCATCAGCCTTCTCCGCCCGACAGCCGGTTCAGCAACAAGGCTTCCGCATCTTCCAGCAAGCCTGCGAGCGCCCCATCGCCATCCAATCCCAGATCGGCCAGGGCCCGTTCCGGCAGCCGTGCCTTCAACTGTGCGATATCTTCCAGCAGCGGGCCCAGCGCCTGTTCATCCTCCTTCAGAACGGCCAGCACGCCGGCCAACTCCGCCAGCGCATCCCCTGATGGTGCCGTCCCGTGGGCCGGGTCGCGCGTCTCCACCAGAACCCGTTCGATCCAGATATCGCCACCGACCCGGGCCGCTGCTTGCTCGGCCTCTGCCGACAGCCAGACGGGATCGGCCTTCAGCCGCCGGTGCAGTCCGGTGGTTCCCGTCAGCATCAGGCGCACGGCCAGGGTACGGTCGCCGGCTTCCATCCGTGCCTCGGCCAGGGCAGCGGCGATACGGTCGGCCAGCACCCGCTCCCCCTCCGCCCCGCCCAGCGTCACCGTGACGCGCAGCCAGCGGACATCGTCCAGCACGATATGCGCGGCATCGAGGATGCGTCCGGCCTCCACCGTTACCAGCGTGGCACCTTTCGGCCCCGTCTCATTGGCGTGGCGGCCCTGAAGGTTGCCGGGGAAGATGATCCAGGGATCACGGTCGATGACGGCGCGCTCATGCACATGGCCCAGCGCCCAGTAATCATAGCCCCTGGCCTTCAGATCGGCCGGGGAGCAGGGGGCGTAGCGGGCATGCGGCGGCTTGCCCTCCAGTGCGGTATGCAGCACGCCGATATTCAGCAGGCCGGCGACAGGGGCGGGATATGAGGGCACCAGATTGTCGGTGACATCACGGGTGTGAAAGCTGCGCCCATGCAGAACCACCCCCAATTCTTCCAGCCGGAAACTCTGCGGCTTGCGATGGTCGAACACGTGCACGTTGGGCGGCAGCGACAGCCGCCTGGTCATCGTGCTTTCGGCATCATGATTGCCGCGCAGCAGGTAGACGGGGATGGCGGCGCGTTCCAGGCGGGCCATCTGTTCGGCGAAGAACAGACCCGTCATGAAATCGCGCCAGTCGCCATCATAAAGATCGCCCGCGATGATCAGGAACGCGACCTGTTCATCCATGGCCAGATCGACCAGCCGCACCAGGGCGCGGCGGGTGGCCCCCACCAGCATCTCCGCCCGCTCCCCCGCGCGGGCCGCGAGGCCCAGCAGGGGACTGTCCAGATGGATGTCGGCGGCGTGCAGGAAACGCATGGGGACGACCGGAAGGGAATGGGACTACAGCCTTACCCGTTCCGGTCCCGCCTGCGCAACGACCGAGAGGATCAGCCGGCCCGCACCTGGGCCGCGAAGCGGGTCACTTCGCGTTCGGCCTCGGCTGTGCCGTTACGCACGCCGGTGGCGCTTTCCAGAGCCGCAGCGGCGGCCTCAGTCACGGCCATCACCTTGTTGTTGATGCTCTGTATGGCGCGCGACGCCTCCTCCGTGCCACGGGCCGCTTCGCTGACATTGCGGGCGATTTCCTGGGTGGCGGCGGTCTGTTCCTCCACGGCACCGGCGATGGCGGCGGCGGTTTCGTTGATGGCGCGGATGGTGCCGGCAATGCCGCCCATGGCCCTCGCCGCCTCCGCCGAACTGTCGCGAATGCCGCCCACCAGATCGGCGATCTCCTCCGTCGCGCGGGCCGTCTGGCTGGCCAGGTTCTTCACCTCCGACGCGACGACGGCGAAGCCCTTGCCGGCCTCACCCGCACGGGCAGCCTCAATGGTGGCGTTCAGGGCCAGCAGGTTGGTCTGGTTGGCAATATCGCTGATCAAATTAACGACGGCACCGATACGCTCTGCCGACTGGGTCAGCAGATCGACGGTGCCCGTCGCCGATCCTGCCTCTTGTGCCGCACGGGCCGCGACATTGGCCGACATCTGCACTTGGGTCCCGATTTCCGTGATGGACGCACGCAACTGGTCGGCAGCCGCGGCAACGGTCTGTACATTAGACGCGGCCTCGGTCACGGCACCGGCGCCGATGGAGGCGGTGCGTTGGGTATCATCGCAGTCGCCCGACATGCGGCGGGCCTCTTCCACCATGCTGGCGGCAGAGCGACCGACACCACGCAGCAGGTTGCCGACCTCCTGTTCGAACCGCTGGGCCAGTTCCTGACGCTCACGGCGGCGGTTGGCCTGCGCCTCCTCCTCTCGTCGCGCGGCATCGGCACGCAGATTTTCTGCCTGGGCCAAGCCGTCGCGGAATTCAACCACTGCTTCCGCCATGTGACCGATTTCATCCTGGCGGTTGGTGCCGGGCACGGCAACGCCCAAGTCGCCACGCCGCATCGCGGCCATGGCATCGGTCAGCGCCAGGATTGGGCGGGCAACACCGTGCCCCAGCCAGCCGAAAGCAACAGCGGCCAGAATGATCAGCAGCAGGCTGACGCCGGCCAACATCAGCAGATTGTCGCGCAAGGCGTTGTCCAGCACCGCCATGGGCAAGGTGACCAGCAGGGTCCATTGCTCGCGCATACCATCAAACCGGATGGGGTTGGCAACGACGATACGCGGCTGACCATCCAGCCTGGCCGTACCCCACACCATGTGCCCTTCCTTACGGGCCCGATCCACCAGCGCCGACAGATCCCCCTTCTCCAGCGGCTTGTTCAGGCTGGCAGCAGCCGGATGCACGACCCAATGGTCATTGTGCGCGAGAAGGCGGACATCGCCCTGACCCAGCGGGCGGAAACTGGCAAACTGATTCTGCAAGGCTGTCAGCGCAAGGTCCGTTGTGGTCACCCCGACGACCTTACCGTCGCGGCGCAAGGGGGTAGAGACGGTCACCAGGAGCGCGTCCTTGCCCTCAATCGGATAGAGATAGGGAACGGTGAGCAGGGTGCGGTTGAGGCGGATAGGGTCAAGATACCATTCCTGGATCCCGGCCTCGATCGTCATGACCAGGGGCTCAATCCCCACCGTGCCATCGGACTTGTTGAAATAGTAGGGGACGAAGCGGCCCGTTGCGTCTGCGCCCACCACGCCCTTGCCAGCAGCATCATTGCCGTCGAACCCGTTCGGCTCGAAGGCCACCGTCACACCCACAATACGGGGATTGCTGCGCACCATCTCCACCGTCTGGGCGGACACCATGTCACGGGTGAAGCCCTTGGTCTTCAGGCCCGCTTCCATCGCTGCGTTGATATTCACAGCATTGCGGGCCGCACGTTCGATGATGTCGGTCGCCACCAGCGTATATTGAACCGATGCTTCCCGCAGCATGGTGTCGATATTGCTCTTGGTGGACCGGTGCGCCAACAGCGCTTCGGTCGCGGTCAACGTCAGACCCAGCAGCAGACACAGGGCAATACCGGAGAGAACCAGCTTTGCCTTCAGAGAAGATCGAACAATAGAAAGCATGACTGAAACCTTTGAAACACGTGATGCTAGGGCGTGCACAGCACAAAACCCACCAAGCGAAGAGGGCGGCGGTCGATAGCAACGGATTTTGCGGATGATTAACCAATAATTTACAAATTCACTATCTAAAAGTTATCGATTTTAAGTTACAATTGTTTCATTTCAGAAGAAATAGTGAAGTCATCACAAAACACGCAGATGTATCGCAGCAACCACAGGCGGGGTCTGGCAGCCATACTTTCCGACAGGTTGCGTTCCCCGGTGCGGGATCCTTTCATTTTGCAACGTTCTCTGCATATAGCAACATGCATTGTGCAGTTTTGCGAAATGCAATATGTCAATAGAGTGTGAATGCCCACCCCAAAGGCGCGGAATCCCTCAACTTCTGGGCCGCGCCACCACTTGGCACACAGGCTGCAATCCTAGGTTCCCATGAAGGCCACAACGCCTCACAAGATCGAACCGATGGAGCCTATGATGACTAAGTTCTTCGCCAAGACCGCCGCCGCCGCCCTGATCGCCGCCGCCGCTGTCTCCCCCGCCCTGGCCCAGAACGCATCCGGCACCATCCAGCTCAAGGGCAATGTCGCTCTCTCCTGCACCATCGCCGTCCAGGACCTGAACCAGTCCCTGGCCCTGAAGGCCGGTGAAACCGCCAAGACCGTCGGTTCCGTCACCGAAACCTGCAATTCCGGCTCCGGCTACAAGATCACCCTGGCCTCGGCCAATGCCGGCAAGCTGAAGTCCGGCAACTTCACCATCAACTACACCGTCAGCTACGACAACAACACCGCCGCCGCCCTCACCGCCGCCATGGTCGTTGATCGTTCCACCGCCCAGTTCGGCAAGAAGTCCGACCTGAAGGTCACCGTCCCCGCCTCCGACCAGTACATCGCTGGCGATTATGCCGACACCGTCACCGTCACAATCGCCGCAAAGTAAGCGCTACAGCGACAACCACAGACCAAAGCCTCCGCTCGGAAGAACCGGCGGGGGCTTTTGGTGCGACCAGAAATAGTTCGAATTTTATCTAACTCTGCTAAGCTGTTCTGAGTGAAAGATTGCAGGCATGGCTGGGACCATGCGCCGGAGACGCGATGGCCGATTGGCAGACAAAGATGGTCAAGACCAGCGCGCAGGCCGGCAAGCTGAGTGCGGCTGAGATCGTAGCCATTGCGCGTTCCAACCTGGGGTTGGTTGTGGGCGCGGCGACCGGTATGGATTTCGCGCGCGAGGTCGCCAGCATCGCCGAGGGTGCGAATAATTCCTTCTTCGTGGTGGACGGCGAGTCGCGGGGCAGTGTCCTGGCCGCAATGCGCTATGAATTGGTCAATGCCCGCGCCATCAACGATAACTGGCTGGTCGCGGGGGCCTATGTCGGCACACCACCGGACAATTGGGTCAGCGGTCTGCGCCCCGGCGATCAGGTGCGGTTGAACTGGACGCTTGGGGCAAAGGGCAGCGAAACCGATCATACTTTCATCGTGACGGCCGTCGGCAGTGACAATCAGGGCGTCACGCTGACCCGTATCGATAATGGCGACCGTAACGGTGCCATCGCTGAGACCACCATCACCAGCGCCGCCCTGGCCGGAACCGCGCCAAATGAGGTGATGATCTATCGGCTGCGCAATGCGTTCGAGGGGGTGAAGGGTACGGCTGCTGCCGATACGCTCAGCGCTGGTGCCAACACCCCTGCCTCTATCGACGGTGGCAATGGCAATGACAGCATCACCGGCAGCGGCAGCGCCGACCTTCTGATCGGCGGAGCGGGCGCGGATACGTTGGTTGGCGGTGGCGGCTCCGATCTTCTGCGCGGCGGTCTTGGCACGGACGAGATGCGGGGCGGTGCCGACAATGACCATTATGAGGTCGATGCCAGCAACGAACGCGTCATCGAAAATGCCGATGAGGGCATTGACACGGTCTATACCCAGGTCAACTACACCCTGCCCGATAATGTCGAGAATTTGGTGGTTCTGGCTGTGGCCAGCCTGACCGCTACCGGAAACGCTCTCGATAACAATATCTTGGGTTACAGCGGCAACGACACCCTGAATGGCGGGGCGGGCAACGATACGCTGTCGGGCGGTACCGGCAATGATCTGCTGAATGGCGGGACCGGCGCAGACATGATGGCTGGCGGTGCCGGCAACGACATCTATGTGGTCGACGATAACGGCGATCAGGTCATCGAGGCCAACCAGGCCGGCACCGACGAGATCCAGACGGCCCTGACCGCATATCAGCTGGGCAGCAATATCGAGAACCTGACCTACAAGGGCACTGCTGCCTTCACCGGTACTGGCAACGGGCTTGCCAACCGTCTGACGGGTGGGGCGGGCAATGACCTGCTGGATGGCGGTGCCAGCAACGATACGATGCTGGGCGGTGCTGGCAACGACACCTATATCGTCGATGCCACGGGCGACATTGTCACCGAGAGTGCCAATGGCGGCACAGACACGATCCTGGTCGGGATCAACCGTTACAGTCTTGGCGCGGAGGTTGAGAACCTGACCTATACCGGCAAGGATGGCTTTACCGGTACCGGCAACGCCCTGAACAACATCATCACCGGCGCGGTTGGCGACGACAAGCTGAACGGCGGCAACGGCACCGACACGCTCCTGGGCGGGGCCGGCAACGATACGCTGATCGGCAGCAGTGGCGTCGATATGCTGACGGGCGGCGAGGGCAAGGATCTGTTCCAGTACGCCTCTGTCATCGAGAGCCGGGGCACCGGCTCCTTGGCCGCCAGCATTATCGACAGCATCACGGACCTTGAGCTGGGTGATACGGTTGGCACTCCCCAGGACCGTATCGACCTTCCCTTTACGGTGAAGACCGTCCTGGAAGGCACGACCCAATTGACGGGCACGACCCTGGCCGCCGCCGTCAATACGCTGTTCGTCAGCGGCAAACTGTCCAAGACCACCTTCACCGCGGGCCTGTTCAGCCACGGCGAACAGACCTATCTGATCGTTAGTGGTAGCGTCGCCGGCACCGTGTTCAGCACCGATGATTTCATCGTGAACATCACCGGTTTCACCGGCACACTGGATATGGGCGATCTGATCTGACGGCTCCTGCGGGGTTCTCACCCAGCCCGGATCTGCGTCACGAAGCTGGCTACCTCCCGGTCGGCCACGCCGGCGCTGTCGCGGACCTGGGCGGCATTGTCCAGCGCCATGACGGCGGCCTCTGTCACCGCCAGGACCTTATCGGCAATGCCTTGGATGGCGCGTGAGGCCTCGTCGGTGCCGTGGGCGGCCTCATGGACATTGCGGGCGATTTCCTGGGTAGCGGCGGTCTGTTCCTCCACGGCACCGGCAATGGCGGTGGCGGTTTCGTTGATGGTACGGATGGTGGTGGCGATGCCCCCCATGGCCTTGGCCGCGTCTGCCGACGATCCCCGGATGGAGGCGACCAGTTCCGCGATCTCGTCCGTGGCCTTCGCCGTCTGGGTGGCCAGGTTCTTCACCTCCGACGCCACGACGGCAAAGCCCTTGCCGGCCTCCCCGGCGCGGGCCGCCTCGATGGTGGCGTTCAGCGCCAGCAGATTGGTCTGGCTGGCAATCTCGCTGATCAGGTTGACCACCGCACCGATACGGTCGGCCGACTGAATCAGGGTATCGACCGTGCCGGTCGCACTTCCCGCTTCCTCCGCCGCGCGGGACGCAATGGTGGCCGACATCTGCACCTGAGACCCGATTTCGGCGATGGAGGCGCGCAGCTGTTCGGCGGCTGCCGCCACCGTCTGCACATTGCTGGCGGCCTCCGTCACGGCGGATGCGCCCAGTGCAGTGCTCTGCTGGGTGTCGGCGCAGTCGGTGGACATCAATTGCGCCATTTCCACCATCTGTTCGGCGCTCTGTGAAACACCGCGCAACAGGGCACCCACCTCGCGCTCGAACCGTTCGGCCAGGGCCATACGGTCGGATTTCAGCTTGGCCTCGGCCTCCGCATCCTTGCGTTCCGCTTCAGTCCGCAATCGCTCGGCCTCTGCCAGACCATCGCGGAAGGCAACGACGGCTTCGGCCATGTGCCCGATCTCATCAACCCGGTCGGTGCCGGGGATGGGGGAGGTAAGGTCCCCGCGCCGCACGCGGACCATGGCATCGGTCAGGGCCAGGACGGGCCGCGCCAGGCTGTTGCCCATCAGCACGAACAGGCCCGCACCCAGCAGGGTCAGGATGGCGGCGATGATGGCCAGGGTGGTGACCGACCGGGTCAGGGCCGTGCCGATCACGGCGGTCGGGACCGTGGTGATCAGCACCCATTGTTCCTGTACCCCGTCAAACTGAATGGGGGTGGCAAAAACCAGCCGCTCCATCCCTTCCAGGGTCAAGGTGGCATAGGTGGCACGCCCCGCCTTCTGTGCCTGCGCCACCAGATCGGCCAGGGCACCCTTGGCCAGCGGCTTGTTCAACTGGTCGGCATCGGGATGCACCACCCAACTGCCATTCTGGGCCAGCAAGCGGACATCACCCGTCTCCAGCGGGCGGAAGGCCGCGAACTGCTTTTGCAGGGCCGTCAGGGCCATGTCGGTGGTGACAATGCCGATGGGCTTGCCATCGCGGCGGATCGGGGTGCTGACGGTGACCATCAGCACTTCCTTGCCCGCAATCGGGTAGGGATAAGGCGCGGTCAGCATGGTGCGGTTGGCGGCCAGCGGGTCCAGGTACCATTCCTTGATCCCCGCCTCCACCGTCATGATCAGCGCTTCCACCCCCACCGTTCCGTCGGATTTGCGGAAGAAATAAGGGACGAAACGGCCATCGGCGTCGGCACCGGTAAAGCCCTTGCCGCCAGCATCATTGCCGTCGAAGCCATTGGGTTCGAAGGCGACAGTGACGCCCACAATATCGGGATTGGCCGCGACCGCGGCGGTCGCCTGGGCGGAGACCAGTTCGCGGCTATAGCCCTTGATCTTCAGCCCGCCTTCGGTCTGGGCATTGATGACGCGGGCATTGTCGATGGCATTTTCGATCAGATCGGCGGCGATCAGGGCGAAGCCTGTTGTCGCCTCCTGCAAGGCCTGACGGACCTGTTCGCCCGTTGTCCGCTGTGACTGAACCGCGGCACCGATGGTCAGGGCAATCCCCAGCCCCAGGCAGAGCCCGACGCCGGAAAGGACGAGGCGGGTTTTCACCGAAGAACGAAGCGACAGGATCATGAGCCTCTTCCCTTATCGTTGTGGGGAAACTGGTTTCGTCCGTGTGCTTATGCGTGTCGTTATCCTGGTGTGACTGTATGTCCGTTCTGTTCCAATCCTTTGACGGTGCGGGACAATTGTTCCTTTGACCATTGCCTTTCGTATGTATGCGGGGGGCCGTCACCCTGCTTTTTTGCCGGGCGTCACTTCCGGGTCACAGCGTCAGGGCGCAGAGGGGGCATGTCACGGTCGGGACGGTGTCATGTCTGGTGCGGACACGCACGTCCCCTTGCGCGCCCTTCGCGGGCGCGGTAAGACCGGACTATCGATGGTTCCCCGCAAGGGGTGAAAAGGGAACATGGTGCGGTACCGCAAGGTGTCAATGCCATGGCTGCCCCCGCAACTGTAAGCGGCGAGTACTGCCCGACATGGCCACTGGGAAACTGGGAAGGCCGGGTATGTGCGACGACCCGTGAGCCAGGAGACCTGCCATCGGCAATGCGTCGCGCGGCCATTGGGCGGGGTGCCCCGATGGGACGGTTCACCGTTTCGCGCTGGCGCTTCGGAAGGAGTGCGCGGGTGAACCGGTTCATGACCAGGCCCAGACGGGGCTTTGACAGGACCAGATTATCAAGATGAATCCAGACGTGTCCCTGCGGGGGACGCGAAGGGTGACCCTTATCTGCGCATCACCGCCGAATTCGTCATGAAACGAAACGGAGTGATGAAGTGAGCCAGGTTTCCTATTTCCGTGCCGCCCTGCTGGGTGCGGCTGCCAGCCTGTCCGCCAGCGCGGCGCTGGCCGAACCGACGCAGGTAGCCGAGATCATTGTGTCCGCCAACAAGGTGCCCACCGCACAGGAACGCGTGGGCAGCAGCGTCAGCATCATCGACAGTGCCGAGATCGAGCGCCGGCAGCAGGTGCAGGCCATCGATCTGCTGAAGCGCGTGCCCGGCGTGTCCATCTCCCGCAATGGCGGGCTGGGCAGCACCTCCACGCTGCGTCTGCGCGGGTCGGAAAGCGGCATGGTCAAGGTGCTGATCGACGGGGTCGAGGTGAATGACGCGTCGGGCGCCAATAACGAGTTCGATTTCAACAGCCTGCTGACCGGCGATATCGAGAAGATCGAGGTGCTGAAAGGCCCGCAGAGCGCGCTCTATGGCAATGACGCCATGGCCGGCGTCATCAATGTCATCACGCGCCGTGGCGAGGGTGAAACAAAGATTCGAGGCACGCTGGAAGGCGGGGCCTATGGCACGTTCCGCCAACAGGCCAGCCTGACGGGCGGCACGCAGCAGGTGGATTACGCTCTGTCGGCCGGCAACCTGCACACCGACGGCTTCTCCCGGACCTTTGTGGGGAACGAGAAGGACGGCACCAATGCGCGGTCGGTCAGCGGCCGGGTAGGCGTGAAGGCGTCCGACATCCTGCGCTTTGATCTGAATGCCGGCTGGTCCTGGCTGGATACGGAATTCGATCCGTTCGGCGGTGACGGTCCGTCTTCGCAGGAAAAGGAGACGTGGCAGGTCCGGGGTGCCGGCACCTTGAGCCTGCTGGATGGCGCGTTCGAGAATGTGCTGGCGGCCAGCTATGCCACCACCGACCGTGATTTTGATGAGCCCACGGGTTTCTACCGTTTCTCCACCTTTGACAGCCGGCGCAAGGCCCTGGATTATCAAGGCAATCTGCGCCTGCGCGATGCCGACATCGCCACCATCGGCCTGTCGGTCGACGAAGAAGATGGCAAGACCACCAATACGGTGGGCACCACCACCAGCACGGGCCTGGATGATAGCGTCACCACCAAATCGGCCTTTGTGCAGTATCAGGCCGCAATCACCAGCGACCTGACCCTGACCGTGGGCGGGCGCGTCGATGATCATGAGCAGTTTGGGACCGAGGGGACGTGGCGTGCCACGGGTGCCTATCAGGTGCCGGCCACGGGCACCGTGCTGCGCGCCAGCTATGGCACCGCCAATAAGGCCCCGACACTGTATCAACTGTACGACCCGTTCTATGGCAACAAGAACCTGTCGGCGGAGGATGGCAGGGGGGCCGATATCGGCTTCGACCAGAAGCTGCTGGATGGCCGTGTCGGCTTCGGGGCCAGCCTGTTTCGCAACAGCTACAAGAACATGATCGGCTTCTCCAACGGCTATATCAACGTGGCCCGCGCCCGAACCAAGGGCGTGGAACTGACGTTCGAGGCGACGCCGGTGGAGAACCTGCTGATCCAGGCCAACTATACTTACCTGGACGCCAAGGACCGGGTCACGGGCCGTGATCTGCCGCGCCGGCCGCAAGATACGCTCAATGCGTCGGTGGACTGGACTGTCATCGAAGGCGTCGGTGTCGGGGCGGCCCTGCGCTATGTCGGCAAGCAGCGTGACACGGCGTCGGCCACCTCTGCCATCCTGGACAGCTACACGACCGTGGATTTCACGGCGCGCTGGGCCGTTCTGGACAATGTCAGCCTGTTCGGGCGGGTGGAGAACCTGTTCGATGAGGATTACCAGGAGGTTCGCACCTATCGTGCGCCGGGCCGGTCGGCCTTTGGCGGCGTGACGGTGACCTTCTGATGCGGGCCGGCGTCGCCCTTCTGGTGGCGACCTTGATGGCGCTCCCGGCGGGGGCGGTGCCGGACCTGCCCCCGGCTGGTCGTGTCGTCTCCCTATCGCTCTGCGCGGATCAGTTCCTGTTGGCCCTGGACGCGCAGACGCAGATTGCCGGACTGACCCGGCTGGCCGGGGATGCGCACCTGTCGCCCTATGCCGACCGGGCCGCCGGCCTGCCCATCCATGACGGGACAGCGGAAAGCGTTCTGATGCTGAAACCTGATCTGGTCATTGCCGGCGGCTATGCCAGGGCGCAGACGGTGGGCATGCTGGAACGGTTGCGTGTGCCGGTGCTGCGGCTGAAGACGCCGCAGACCCTGGCCGACATCCCGCCGCAGATTGAGCAGGTCGCCAATGCCCTGGGCCGGGGTGCGCAGGGAAGGGCGCTGGCCGACCGGCTGCGGGCCAAACTGTCGGCCCCTGCCGGGGGGAACAGGCCCACGGCGGCCCTGTACCGACCGGGCGGTGAGGTGCCGGGATCGCGCGGCATCGTCAATGACATGATGAAGGCGGCAGGTCTGGACAATATCGGCGGCAAATTGTCGGGCCGGCCCAATGGACGGGTGGCGGTGGAAACCCTGCTGCTGAACCCGCCCGACCTGCTGGTGCTGGATTCTGTGCGCCCTGACCGGCCCGGCGTCGGCCAGTCGGTGATGGATCACCCGGCCCTGGCATCGGCGCGGGCCGACATGGCCGTTGCGTCTTTCCCCATCGCGTGGTGGCTGTGCGCCTCGCCGGCTTCGATTGAGGCGGTGGAGCGCTTGGCGGACGTGGCGGGTAACGCGTTGGGGGTGGGGCGATGAAGGTGGCATCTCTTCGAGCGTCATCCCCGCGAAAGCGGGGACCCAGCGAGAGCGGCGATAGCCGCGACATGACTCATATCGGCGCTGACCGCGCCTCATGCTGGGTCCCCGCTTTCGCGGGGATGACGGGTATGGGGGTGGATAGATCGTGACCACCACCCATGAAAGCACCACGCACACAATCCCCGCTGCCCAGCGGGGAGGGAGGGGGGAGGTGGTCGGTCGCGCCACTTGGCCGCTTCTCCTTCTCCTATTCATCTTCCCCATTCTGCTGGCCGCCAGCTTCCTGATCGGCCCCGCCGATGTCCCGGCGGCGGACCTGCTGTCGGGCCTGTTCATTGGGAAGGCCAGCCCCGCCGCCCTGATCGCCCTGGAAATCCGGTTGCCGCGCGCCCTGCTGGGGGCGCTGGTCGGGGCCGGGCTGGGCATGGCCGGGGCGGCGTTGCAGGGATATCTGCGCAATCCGCTGGCCGAACCCTCGCTGATCGGGGCGTCGTCCTCGGCCTCGCTGGGCGCGGTGCTGGCCATCTATTTCGGACTGTCGGCGACGGCCCCCCTGGCCCTGCCGGTGGCGGGGATGCTGGGGGCGGGGCTGGCCATGCTGCTGATCCAGGGGCTGGCGGGGCGCGATGCCTCCGTCCTGATGCTGATCCTGGCCGGGCTGGCGGTGCAGACATTGGCAGGGTCGCTGACGTCACTGGCCCTCAACCTCGCCCCCAATCCGCATGCAGCACTGGAGATCGCCTTCTGGCTGCTGGGCAGTCTGACCGACCGCACCAATGATCATCTGCTGATGGCGGCCCCCTTCATTATTGCCGGCATCCTGGTGCTGGGCGGGTCGGGCCGGGCGCTGGACGCGCTGGGCCTGGGCGAACGCACGGCGGGCAGCATGGGGGTGGACCTGCGCGCCTTGCGCTGGCGCATCATCATCGGCACCGTCCTGTCGGTGGGGGCGGCGGTGGCGGTGACGGGCAGCATCGGCTTTGTCGGGCTGGTGGTGCCGCATCTGCTACGCCGGGTCACGGGGAACCAGCCGTCACGGCTGCTTTGGCCCTCGGCCCTGGCCGGTGCCTGCCTGCTGCTGGCCGCCGACATTCTGGTGCGGCTTCTGCCCACCAATGACGAATTGAAACTGGGCGTGGTCACGGGTCTGATCGGCGCGCCCTTCTTCTTTCACCTGCTGCTGAAAACCAGGGAGCGGATGCGATGAGCCTGCTGTCAGCCCGCAATATCCGGTTCGCGCGTGGAGCCCGGCCCATCCTGGATGGGGTGGACCTGTCGGTGGGGGCGGGGGAATGTGTCGGCCTGATCGGGCCGAACGGGGCCGGTAAATCCACCCTGCTGTCGGTGATGGCGGGCCTGTTGAAGGCAGACGGGGCCGTCACCCTGGATGACAGGCCGCTGGAGCAATGGAAGCGGGCGGACCGGGCGCGGCGGATCGGCTTTCTGGAACAGGGTGCAACCTGTCACTGGCCGCTGACGGTGGAGCGGGTGGTGACCCTGGGCCGCCTGCCGCATGCCAGCCCCTGGGGGGGCGAGGCAGAGGTGGACCGGGCCGCGATTGCCCGCGCCATGCAACAGTGCGACGTCACACACTTCGCCGAACGGAGTGTGACAAGCCTGTCGGGCGGGGAGCGCGCGCGGGTCATGCTGGCCCGCGCCCTGGCCGGTGATCCGGCGGTACTGCTGGCCGATGAACCGGCGGCGGGCCTGGACCCGTATCATCAATTGCAGGTGATGGAACTGCTGGCCGGGCTGGCGGCGGGGGGCATGGCGGTGGTGGTCGTGCTGCATGATCTGACGCTTGCCCTCAGGCACTGTACCCGCCTGTGCCTGCTGGATGATGCCGGGACGGTGGCAGCGGATACGGCCCCCGCCGACCTTCTGGACAGCGGCGCGCTGGGCCGGGTTTATGGCATCGAACTGGTGCGCGGTGGGCATGAGGGGGCGCCCTTTGCCCTGCCCTGGCGGCGGCTGCCGATGGAGATGCGGGCATGACCACTGGCATTACCCTGGTCCTGGGCGGGGCGCGGTCGGGCAAAAGCCGGATGGCCGAACAGCTGGTGACGGCCTTGCCCCGGCCCTGGATCTACATTGCCACCGCCCAGGCCTTTGACGCGGAAATGCAGGACCGTATCCGGCTGCATCAGGGGGGCAGGGCCGAGGGTTGGGTGACGGTGGAAGAACCGCTCAATCTGGTGGCGGCCTTGAACCGCGCCAATGCCACAGGCCAGCCTGTGCTGGTCGATTGTCTGACCCTGTGGCTGACCAACATCCTGCTGGATGGGCGGGAGGTGGAGGCGGAGGCCGCACGGCTTCTCGACCTGTTGCCCCGGCTGACGGTGCCGGTTGTGCTGGTCGGCAATGAGGTGGGGCTGGGCATTGTGCCCGACAACCGCCTGTCGCGCCTGTTCCGCGACCATGCGGGCCGCCTGCACCAGGATATCGCGCGCATCGCCGACAAGGTGCTGTTCATGGCCGCTGGCCTGCCGATGACACTCAAGTGAGGATAATGATGGAAGCCACGGTCACGCCGGAAGAGGCGGAACGCCACAAGGCGAAGATGCAGAAGCGCAAGGCCCTGATGGACCGCCGCGTCGCCGAGCGGCAGCATGAGAAGGGCCTGCTGATGGTCCATACGGGGCCGGGCAAGGGCAAGTCCACGGCGGCGCTGGGCCTGATGATGCGCGCCGCTGGCCACGGGTTTCGTGTCGGCTTCATCCAGTTCATCAAGGGCACCTGGGCCACGGGCGAACAGGTGGCGCTGGAACGGTTCGATGATCTGATCGACCATCATGTGATGGGGGAGGGCTTCACCTGGGAAACCCAGGATAAGGAGCGGGATATCCTGGCCGCACGTCGCGCCTGGGATCAGGCGCGGGCCATGATGGTGGATCAGCGATATCGCCTGATCGTGCTGGACGAGATGAATATCGCCCTGCGCTATGGCTATCTGGATATTGACGAGGTGGTGGCGACGCTGGTGTCGCGCCGGCCCGATCTGCATGTGCTGGTGACGGGCCGCAACGCCAACCCGCTGCTGCTGGATGCGGCCGATCTGGTGACGGAGTTCCAGTCGGTGAAGCACCCGTTCAATGCCGGGATCAAGGCCCAGGCCGGGATCGAGTTCTGATGGCGACGCGGCCCCGCGCCCTGATGATCCAGGGGACCGGATCGGATGTCGGCAAGTCGCTGCTGGTGGCTTCCCTGGCCCGTGCCTTCGCCAACCGGGGCCTGTCGGTGCGACCTTTCAAGCCACAGAACATGTCCAACAATGCCGCCGTCACGCCGGATGGGGGGGAAATCGGGCGGGCGCAGGCATTACAGGCGCGTGCCGCGCGTGTCGCGCCGTCGGTCCATATGAACCCGGTCCTGCTGAAACCGCAAAGCGATACGGGCGCACAGGTGGTGGTGCAGGGCCGTATGCTGGGCACCGCCGAGGCGTCCGAATATCAGCAGCGGAAAGGCACGCTGCTGACCGCCGTTCTGGACAGTTTCGGCCGGTTGGGGGAAGGCGCTGACCTGATCCTGGTAGAAGGGGCGGGCAGTCCGGCGGAGACCAACCTGCGGGCCCGCGACATCGCCAATATGGGTTTCGCGCTGGCCGCCGACGTGCCCGTCATCCTGGCTGGCGATATCGACCGGGGCGGGGTGATCGCCAGCATCGTGGGCACGCACACGGTCCTGGACCATGCCGACCGGTCCGCCATCAAGGGCTTCATCATCAACAAGTTCCGGGGTGATGTCCTGCTGTTCGATGATGGCCTTATCGAGATCATGCGCCGTACTGAATGGCCCAGTTTCGGCGTGCTGCCCTTCCTGCCTGCCGCCGCACGGCTGCCGGCGGAGGATGCGGTGGTGCTGGACCATTGGCGTGCAGGCAGCGGGCGGCAATTGCGTATCGCGGTTCCCATGCTGTCGCGCATCGCCAATTTCGATGATTTCGATCCGCTGCGCCTGGAGCCGTCAGTATCGGTGACCATGGTGCCGCCGGGCCGTCCCCTGCCGCTGGATGCCGACCTGATCATCATGCCCGGCAGCAAGGCCACCATCGCCGATCTGGCCTTCTTCCGGGGTCAGGGCTGGGACGTGGATTTGCACGCCCATATCCGGCGCGGCGGGCGGGTCTTGGGCATCTGCGGCGGCTATCAGATGCTGGGCCGCACCATCGCCGATCCGGGCGGGATCGAGGGGCCGGCGGGCCAAGTGCCGGGCCTGGGCTGGCTGGAGATCGATACGGTCCTGACCGGGTCAAAGGTGCTGAAGCCCGTGACGGGCACCGGTGCGGCGGGGGAGGGGATGTTTACCGGCTATGAAATGCATGTCGGCGTGACAACGGGGCCCGGCTGCGACCGCCCGATGCTGCGGATCGAGGGCGCGGGGCCGGAAGGGGCCGTGTCCGCCGATGGCCGTATTGCCGGCTGTTATGTACATGGGCTGTTTTCCAGCGATGCTTTCCGCGCTGGCTTCCTGTCCGGGTTCGGCGCGGCGTCGGGTCTGTCCTATGAAACAGCGGTTGATGCGGCGCTGGATGAATGCGCGGCGGCGGTGGAGCGGCACCTGGACATGGACGGGTTGCTGGCTGTCGCGGGGTGACGGCCGAGGGGTGTCCCATCCGCTAAGCCAAGGCCCAGAACGCCGCCAGCAGCCAGAGCAGCGCCAGGGCCCGGCGATACAGGCGCAAACCCGCGTCAATATCCGCCGCCGTCGCTTCTGCCTTTCCGTCGCCCATCCAATGGTCTTCCACCACATGTCCGGCATAACGGCGGGGACCGGCGAGGCGCAGGCGCAGGGCACCCGCCATGGCGGCTTCCGGCCAACCGGCATTGGGGCTGCGATGCTTACCGGCGTCACGCCAGACGGCCTTCAGCGCCGCGCCCGCACGGGGACCCGAGGCGAGTGCCAGCAACAGGGCGGTCAGGCGCGACGCGGGCAGGTTCACCAGATCATCCAGGCGCGCGGCGGCCCATCCGAAGGTTTCGTGCCGGGGTGTGCGGTGGCCGATCATGCTGTCGGCGGTGTTGATGGCCTTATAAGCCAGGATGCCGGGCAGCCCACCGACGGCCAGCCAGAAGGCGGGTGCTGTCACCCCGTCGGAGAAATTCTCCGCCAGACTTTCGATGGCGGCCCGCGCCACCCCGGCCTCATCCAGGCTTTCCGGGTCACGGCCCACAATATGGGCCACGGCGGCCCGGCCACCGGCCAGCCCGCCCTGGTTAAGCCCGACGGAAACCGCCTTCACAAAGCGGTAAAGGCTGCGCTGCGCCAGCAGCGTTCCAGCCAGCAGCGCCAGGGGCAGCCAGCCCCAGGGCAGGGACAGCAGCCAGATCTGCAACGTCGCCCCCATGCCGACCGCGCCGCCCACCAGGACCAGCACCGTCACCACACCGCCCAGCCGCCGCAGCCAGCCCGGCCCCCGGTTCAGCATGCGGTCCAGGGCGGCGATCACAGCACCGATCCAGACAACCGGGTGACGCAGTATGCGGAAGACCGCGTCCGGGTAGCCCAGCAGCGCCTCCAGAACCAGCGCACAGATCAACAGGGGTGGGAAAATCTCCATGATGGAACAAGGTGATAGCATGGATGGTGCTGGGGTGCAGCCCCATGGCGGCGATTTGGGTGTGATGTCTGCCCTGTTCCCCAATGCGCCCCGGCCCTGGATCGACCTGTCCACGGGCATCAATCCCTGGCCCTATCCGCTGCCGCCGCTGGGCCCGGCGCTTTGGACCCGTCTGCCGTCCGCTTTGGATGAGACGGCGTTGAAGCGGGCGGCCATGGCCGCCTATGGCGTGGCCGATCCCGACGCGATCCTGCCGGCACCGGGGTCGCAGGTGCTGATCAGCGGTCTGCCCTTCCTGCGGCCATCGGGGGCGGATGTGGCGATTGTCGGCCCCACCTATGGCGAACATGCGCCGGCCTGGGCGCGGGCCGGGCACCGGGTGCGGATGATTGCCACCCTGCCGGACTTGGGCGGACCGCTGCCCGATGTGCTGCTGCTGGTCAATCCCAACAATCCCGACGGGCGCACCTATGATCCGGCCCGGCTGCGTCCCCTCTTGTCGGAAATCGCCCGGCGCGGGGGATGGATGCTGGTGGATGAGGCGTTCTGTGATCTGCGGCCCGATCTGTCGCTGGCGTCGCTCGCCGGGCAGCCGGGTCTGTTGATCCTGCGGTCCTTCGGCAAGTTCTTCGGTCTGGCGGGGCTGCGCCTGGGTTTCCTGCTGGCTCCGCCCAATACTATCCGGGACATGGCGGCCCGGTTGGGTCCCTGGGCCGTGGCTGGGCCGGCACTGGTGGTGGGGGCGGCGGCCCTGTCCGATATGGGATGGCAGACGGCCACCCGCCGCCGGCTGGCGGACGCCATGGGTAGGTCGTTGCGTCTATATCGAAAGGCGGGTCTGGAGGTGCTGGGAAACACCGATCTCTATGCCTTGCTCCGGGGGCAGTCGGGCCGCGACCTGTTTCATGGAATGGGGCGTGCTGGCCTGTTGATCCGGGCATTTCCCGACCGCCCTGGTTTGTTCCGGCTGGGGCTTCCCCCGATTCTGTTGCATTTGATCGGCTGGCCGATGCCCTAACCGCCTGAAAATGCATGGGTCTGCTTGATTTATATGCAGATTCCGCGATGGTTTGACATGTTTCGATACAAATCATAGGCTGTTAATCACTCGTTAAGCACGGGGTGCGGGTGGCGCTTTACAGAATTGGCACCATCCCTATCATTCAAAATGGCCTAGTCCGTTGGGACTAGGGCGTGAGTGTTTTGTCGTGTGTGAGGGAACAGCCGATGGCGGTAGCGGAACTGACGGCCCAGGATGCCAGCCTGTCGGCCATGCGCCTGATGGCGTCGGGCCGCATGCGCGATGCGCGGGAGATGCTGGAAACCGCCCTGCGCCGCTTTCCGGGTGATATTTCGCTGTGGCTGAACCTTGCCGTGTCGCATCGGGCGGGCGGTGATCTGGCCACCGCGCTGACCACGCTGGACAGCGCGCTGCGTGTTGATCCGCGGAATTTCCTGGCGCTGCTGATGCGCGCCAGCATCCTTGAGGCGCAGGGGCAGCAGCGGCAGGCGGCCCAGGCCTATGGCGTGGCCCTGACCCAATATGTGCCGCACGGCCATTATGATGAACCGACCCGGCGCGCCGTGGCGCGGGCGCAGCAGATCCATGACGCCTATCTGCGCGAACTGGAAGGCAGCCTGCGTGGGTCTGTGGCGGAACTGTCCAGCCCGCGCGGATCGTCGGAAACCCGCCGTATCGATCGGATGATCGATCATCTGCTGGGCCGGCGGAAGGTCTATACCCAGAAACCCACGCATTTCCACCTGCCGGGCCTGCCATCGATTGAGTTTTTCGAGCAGGAGGAATTCCCCTGGCTGGACCGGCTGGAGGGGGCGACGCGGGATATTCAGCGGGAACTGGCGGGTCTGCTGGCCGACCCGGACCAGTCCGGGTCCGTGCCCTATGTGCAATATCCCGACTGGGCGCCGCTGGATCAGTGGAAGCCCCTGAACAATTCCCCGCGCTGGAGCGCGTTCCACCTGCTGGAGAAGGGGGAGCCGGTGCCGGCCAATGCCGACCGCTGCCCCGTCACCATGTCGGTTCTGGCCGACATGCCGCAGCCGCGCGTGGTCCAGCGGTCGCCAGTGGCCATGTTCTCGCTTTTGAAGCCGCGCACCCGCATTCCGCCGCATCATGGCGTGGCCAATACAAGGCTGGTGGTGCATCTGCCGCTGGTGGTTCCCGCCGGCTGCGGCTTCCGGGTCGGGAACGAGACGCGGGAATGGAAGGTGGGGCAGGCCTGGGTGTTCGATGACACGATCGAACATGAAGCCTGGAACGACAGTGACGAGCTGCGCGTCGTCCTGATCTTCGACATCTGGCACCCCTACCTGACCGAGGTGGAACGCGAAGCCTATGCCCGCATCATGGCCAGCATGGATGCGGTGACGGGGACAGTGGCCGACGGCGGGATTTAATCGCACCACGAATCCCCTTTCCGCCGGGCGGTCGCGACCTACATTGCCCACCCATGCAGATGATCCATTTTCCCCCGACGCGCGCCGCCGGCCTGGACCGGTTGTCCCGCTTCACCCCCCGTATGGGCCGCACCTATGCCGCCGGGCGCAACAGCGACCCCGGTCCTGGCAAGCGCCATGCCGTATCCGAACTGTCGCCCTATGTCCGGCACCGTCTGCTGACGGAACAGGAGCTGTTGCAGGCGGCGATCACGGCGCATGGGGCCGACGCGGCGGAGAAATTCGTGGCGGAGGTCTTCTGGCGTACCTACTGGAAGGGCTGGCTGGAGATGCGGCCCGGCATCTATGATCGCTATACCCAGGGGCTGAACGCGGCCATGAATGCCATGGCCCATGACCGGACGCTGGCGCGCCGGGTGGAGCGGGCCTGCGAGGGACGTTCGGGTATCGAGGGTTTCGACGATTGGGCGGCGGAGCTGGTGGAGACCGGTTATTTGCACAACCATGCCCGCATGTGGTTCGCCAGCATCTGGATTTTCACCCTGCGCCTGCCCTGGGAACTGGGGGCTGATTTCTTCTTTCGCCACCTGCTGGATGGAGACCCTGCCAGCAACACCCTCTCCTGGCGCTGGGTGGCGGGACTGCATACCAAGGGTAAAACCTATCTGGCCCGGCGCGACAATATCCGCGACCACACCTATGGCCGCTTTGATCCCGATGGGTTGAGCGGGGTGGCGGTGGCGCTGGAGGAACCGATCCTGCCGCCCATCACCCCCATTGCCCCGGTTCCCATGCCCGACAGGCGTGCGCCCACGGGCCTGCTGCTGCATGGCGATGACGTGGCCGGGGTGGGGCTGGAGATCGGCTTAGATATCCAGGCATTGGCGGGTCTGATCATCGATGATGGCCGGTCGGCCCTGGTGCAGGACTGGATGGCGGCGGCCGTGGGCGACGGGGTGGCCGGTCTGGGCCGACGGTTGGGCCTGACCGGTTCCTGCCTCAGCGTGGGGGAGGTCGCGGCCTGGGCCCGCGCCAACGCCCTGACCCAAGTGCTGGTTCCCGAAGCGCCGGTGGGGCCAGTACGCGACGCGCTGGGCCGGGTGGCGGCTGAACTGGGCCGGGCAGGGGTGAAGCTGTTGGCGCTGCGCCGACCCTATGACGCCCTGTGCTGGCCCCATGCCGGAAAGGGCTTCTTCGCTTTCAAGGAACGTATCCCGGACCTGCTGACCCAGGTCATTTAGGGTTTACCGTCCCGTTGCCGCCGGGCTTTACGCTGCAGCCAGACGAACAGGCTGAACAATCCGGCGGCACCGCAAAAGGCAGCCAGGATCGCACCGCGTCCGGCCACGGGCAAGGGGGCCAGGCTGTCGGTGACCTGAAAGGTGACGAAGGCCAGCGTACCCAGGCCCAGGGCGGCCCCGGCCAGCAGCAGATAAACCGCGCGCAATTCCCGCCCCCATGATGGTCCGTCCGCCATCATAGCGCGTTTCGCCCTGTCCAAACCAGGGCGGGTCGGCACCCCCGGCCTCTGGCTATGATGGCAGCACCAGCCGCAGGGCCCGGTCGGGCCCGCGGCCATGGGGCTGCCATTGCCGGGGATAACCCAGCGACACTTCCTCGAACCGCACGCCGTCACGCCAATGGGTGGCCGGTACATGCAGATGACCATGGATACAGGCCAGCGCGTTGAAACGCAGGTGCCAGTCTTCCGTGGCCGATGTGCCGCACCAGGGGCTGAAGCGCGGGATGCGGCGCAGGGTCACCAGATCCTGGCGCAGCGGATAATGGTTGATCAGCACCGTTCGCATTCCCGCCGGCATCTCCCGCTCCAGCCGCGCCCTGGTCCAGGCGACGCGGGCCGCGCACCAATCCTGGCGCGTGGCGTAAGGGGCGGGGGAGAGGCGGGTTTCATCGGCACTGCGCAACCGTTTCTCCCAGGCCCAGTCCAGGACGCCTTCCAGCAGCACCTCTGGTGGGCGGAAGGAGTAATCGAAGCCCAGGAACAGCGGGGCCAGCATGACCGGCCCGCCCGGCCCCTCCCACAGGGGATAGGTGTCCTCCGGTGTCGCCACGCCATGATGGCGGGCGACATCAACCATGGCCTGATATTTCGCCTCACCTCCCAGCAAGGAACCGTCTGGCTGTTTCACCGTCCAGAGTTCATGATTGCCGGGCACCCAGATGAGGCGGCCGAAGCGGCGTGACAGGCTGTGGAGGGCCCAGTCCAGATCGTCGGGTTTTTCCGCGATGTCGCCTGCCAGTATCAGCCAGTCGGCACCATGGTCCGGCAGGGCCTCAATCCCATTACGGTTGGCGGACATTGACAAATGCAGGTCACTGATCGCCCAAAGTCGGCGCTGACCCTCGTCTGCAATATCTGCAACCTGCAGCCGCATGGTGAATTCCGTCTGGAAATGATAAACTCTCCCTAATCTGCGGCGGAGGAGCAGTTTGGGCAATGCGGTTGGGCCAACACACGGCTGGATGCCGGCCATGCGTCGGTTCCACAGACTTGCCGTGCTGTTCATCTGCGTGCTCTTCGGGTTCGCAGCAGTCCCCGGCTTTGCGCAGACGGCGGATCACCGCACAGACACCTATTGGAATGATCGGGCCGAAGTGCTTTTTGAGCGGATCGGCCGTGGTGCCGGTCTGCCCAGCGATATTGTCACGGCCATTGTCCAGGATCGGGCCGGCTTCATCTGGGTCGGCACGCCGGTTGGCCTGACCCGGTTTGACGGCTATCGCTTCCGCGCATTCCAGCCCGACAGCCGCGACCCGTCCTCCCTGCCGGACGGTTATGTCAACGCACTGCATGTCGACCGGCATGGACGCCTGTGGGTCGGCACCAATAATGGCGGTGTGGCCCGCTTCATCCCGGAAACCGAAAGTTTTGCCCGCTATCCGGCGGGTCCGGGCGGTCTGGCCCATCCTACCGCCTATCGGTTTGCCGAAGATCGCGACGGCAATATCTGGGTGGCGCTGCGCTCCGGTCTCGCCCGGTTGGATGCGGAAACGGGGGCGGCGGAGAATTTCAAGGTGCAGGATGGCGGGCGCAATGGCGGCCTGCCGGGCAATATTGTGCTGGATCTGCTGTTCGACCGGCAGGGAACCCTGTGGGTCGCCACCGACCGGGGCTTGGCGTTGCGCAGGCCGGGGCGCAGCGGGTTCGAGGATGCGCATGATATCCTGTCCCTTCCCAGCATTCCGCCCGACGCCTCCATCACCACCTTGTTCGAGGATGCGCGCGGTCGTATCTGGGTGGGGACACGTGGGGGCATCGTGGTCTGCCATGACCTGGATACCGGCATATCGCAATCCTTCGACATGGCGCGCGCCGATGGCCGCATTGCCGATCGGCCACAGGTGCGTGCCATCCAGGACCTGGATGTCCAGGGTGACCCGCGTGATCGTATCTGGATCGCTACCGATCCCGGCGGGCTTCTGGAGTTGGATATGGACAGCGGCGTGCTGCGGTCCATCCATCATGATCCCGCCGTGCTGGCCAGCATCAGCAGCGATGCTGTCCGTACCATGCTGCGCGACCGCTCCGGCCTGATCTGGGTGGCGACCTGGGGTGGGGGAGTGAATGTTCATAACCCCGCCAATCAGGGTGTCCTTTCGATCTTCTCCTCTCCCTCCCATCCGGAAAGCCCCAGCGAGCCGCAGGTGCGCTCCATCCTGGCCGCCCAGGATGGCAAGGTCTGGCTGGGGTTCGAGACGAAGGGGATCGATATTCTCGATCCCGCGACCGGCGGCCGCATCCGGTTGCCGCCCGGCGGCGCGCCGGGGCAGGGATTGCCGCGCGCCAATGTCCTGGCCATGGCCGAGGAAGGAACCGATACAGTCTGGATCGGCACACAATTGGGTCTGGCACGCTATTCGCGAGCCACGGGGCAGGTGCGGCAGGTCGATCTGCCCGGTCCCCTGGCCGGGTCCCCCATCCATGCCATCCTGGTTCGTGATGGGGAATTGTGGCTGGCGAGTGAGGGGCTGGTCCGCTTCGATCCGCGCAGCGGTGCGGTCACCCATTTTCGCCATGATCCGGAAGATGCCACCACCCTGGCCGATGATCGGGTGCGCGTGCTGGCCAGCGCCCCCGGTGGCCGTATCTGGGCCGGCACCCATCGCGGTCTGCACCTGATCGACCCGCGCACGGGCCGTGTCCGGCGGGTGCAGAACCGTTCCTGGGACTGGTCCTCACTGGCCCATAACTACATTACCGGCCTGATCTATGACCGGCAGGGGCGGCTGTGGGTGGGGACGCTGGGCGGTGGCGTCAGCGTTCTGGGTAGCGATCTGGAGGATGAACGTTACCGTTTCACCACCCTGTCACAGCGTCATGGCCTGCCCGGTGACAGCGTGCAGGCCATGGTCATGGACGATGCCGGTCAAATCTGGGTCAGCACAGAGGATGGTCTGGCCCGCATCGACCCGGAAACCCGTGCCATCACTTCCGTCGGTTGGGATGATGGTCTGGGCGTGCGGGGAACCTGGGTTGGTTCGGCGGCCCGGCTGGCGGGTGGGGAACTGCTGTTCGGCGGACGCGAAGGCTTGACCATCGTGCGGCCCTCCGCGCTGCGCAACTGGGAATATCAGCCGCCTTTGGTGGTGACGGAGGTCCGCATCGATAATGAGCCGATCCCGGCGGCGGCCCTGAACCTTACGGCCTTGCCGGAGGTGGCGGTGCCGGGCGGTGCGGCCAAGGTGGCAAAGCCGCCGCAAGCCGCTATCACCCTGCCGGCCGGGGCCCAGACGCTGACGGTCGGCTTCGCGGCTCTTGATTATGCTGGGCCTGGCAGCCTGCGCTACAACTACAGTCTGGAAGGGTTCGACAAGGGGTCGGTGGAGGTGGATGCCCTGGGCCGGCTGGCCACCTACACCAACCTGCCGCCCGGCAGCTATACCCTGCGTCTGCGTGCGACCAACAAGGAAGGGGTGTGGGGCAGCGCCACACGGACGGTCGCCATCACCGTCCTGCCCTCCTGGTATCAGACCGGGCTGGCGCGGGTGGCCGCTGTTCTGGCCGTCCTGGCTATCCTGGGGTTGGTGATCCAGGCCCGGACATCGGCCCTGCGGCGTCAGCGGCGCTGGCTGGAACGGCTGGTGGCGCAGCGGACCCAGGATCTTGTCGACGCCAATGCGGAGTTGGAGCGTCTGGCCAGTACCGATGCCCTGACGGGCCTCCTTAACCGCCGCCGCTTCGAGGAGGCAGGGCTGGCCGAAATTGACCGCGCCCAGCGTTATGAACGTCCGTTCAGCCTGCTGCTGGTCGATCTCGACCATTTCAAGAACGTCAACGATACGTTCGGCCATAATGCGGGCGACGCGGCCCTGCGGGCCGCCGCCCAGCGCGTGCTGATATCGGTGCGCACCACGGATGTCGTCGCCCGCTATGGCGGGGAGGAACTGGCCGTCCTGCTGCCGGAAACGGACGAGGCGGAGGCACTGGTCGTGGCCGAGCGCATCCGCGCGACCATTGGGGCTCAGCCTGTGGAGCATGAAGGCAGCGTCATCGGCCTGACGGCCAGCGTCGGCGGCGCGCAATATGGGCATCAGGACAGTGATCTGGCGCGTCTGATCGGGCGGGCCGATACGGCTTTGTACCGCGCCAAACAGGCGGGACGTAACCGCGTTGCGTTCAGCGGGCGGGCCGCCGGGACCGGAAACCGGCCTGAGCCGGCACCAATCCATCATTGATGCGTACCCGGAACAAACATCATTACGATTTCGTAATAAATTCTTCGTGCGTATGCTTTGTATCTTAGCTGGTATAAGTATGACGATTTTTCCTCCCCCATTTCCCGGCCCCGCGATGAGCATCATTGTCAGAACTCTGTCGGATCAGACTTACGAGGCCGTGCGCCGGAAGATATTGATCGGTGCCATTCCTGCCGGCATGCCCCTGCGTCAGGATGTGATCGCCACCGAACTGGGCGTCAGCAAGATCCCCCTGCGAGAGGCGCTGGGCCGGCTGGAACAGGACGGGCTGCTGATCTCCTACCCCAACCGGGGCTATGTCGTGCGCCCGCTGACCACGGCGGAAGCCGCCGAAGTCTTCGCCCTGCGTCTGAAGCTGGAACCCGGTGCCGTGGTCGATGGCGCGCGGCGTGCCCTGCCGGAACATCATGCCGCCGCCAGCGCGGCCCTGGCGGCCCTGGAAATGGATCAGGACCGGGACGGCGCCGACCATGTCACGCAGAACCGGCTGTTCCACCTGTCGCTGATCAAGCCGGGCGGCCCGGTGACCTATCAGTTGCTGAAGCGTCTGCACATCCTGTCGGAACGCTATGTCCGCATGCATCTGGAACCAAAGGGGCGCGAAGACCGCGCCCGCCAGGAACACCGCGCCATTCTCGAAGCCTGGATATCCTCTGACGAGCCGCGCATGGAACAGCTTGTCGCCAGCCATATCCGCAGCACGCTGGATGATCTGCGACACCAGCTCGGCACCTGACGGAGTCGCGGTCGGCGTGGTTCTGACGGTCCCGCTACCGGGGCTTTCCCGCTTTCGCAAAACAAACAGCTTCGGGGGGAATGCCTCCCCTTGTGCCGATTATCTCGGTCTATTTATATTATAATATTGAAAATGTGATCTGATAAATGTTATCCCAGAAACACCGGGATACCCGTCAGGGTCTGTGCCGGTAGTTCCAGGGAGATGAAGGTTATGGCCAAGGATCAGGTCGCGCAGGGTGCAGCGCCCCGCCGCCTGCGGTCGCAGGAATGGTTCAACAACCCCGACAACGCCGACATGACGGCGCTTTATCTGGAGCGCTATCTAAATTTCGGGTTGAGCCGGGAAGAGCTACAGTCGGGCAAACCCATCATCGGTATCGCCCAGACGGGATCGGACCTGTCGCCCTGCAACCGCCACCATATGGTTCTGGCGGAACGCATCCGGGAAGGCATCCGCACTGCCGGCGGTATCGCCATTGAATTCCCCGTCCATCCGATCCAGGAGACGGGCAAGCGCCCAACGGCGGGGCTTGACCGCAATCTGGCCTATCTGGGGTTGGTGGAGCTGCTCTACGGCTATCCGCTGGACGGGGTGGTGCTGACCATCGGCTGTGACAAGACCACGCCGGCCATGCTGATGGCCGCCGCGACCGTGAATATCCCTGCCATCGCCCTGTCGGTCGGCCCCATGCTGAATGGCTGGCACAAGGGAGAGCGCACCGGGTCGGGCACCATCGTCTGGAAGGCGCGCCAGATGATGGCGGCGGGTGAGATCGACTATAAGGGCTTCATTGATCTGGTCGCCTCCTCGGCCCCGTCCACGGGCTATTGCAACACGATGGGCACGGCCACCACCATGAATTCACTGGCCGAGGCCTTGGGCATGCAGCTGCCCGGCTCCGCCGCGATCCCGGCCCCCTACCGCGAACGGCAACAGGTGGCCTATGAGACGGGCAAGCGCATCGTGGGTATGGTGGAGGAGGATTTGAAGCCGTCCGACATCATGACGCGCGATGCCTTCCTGAACGCCATCGTCGTCAATTCGGCCATCGGCGGGTCGACCAACGCCCCCATCCATCTGGCCGCCATCGCCCGCCATATGGGTGTGGAACTGTCGCTGGATGATTGGCAGACCCATGGCCACAAGATACCGTTGCTGGTGAACCTGCAGCCCGCCGGGGAGTATCTGGGCGAGGATTATCACCATGCCGGCGGCGTGCCCGCCGTGGTCAATCAGCTGATGGGCCAGGGCCTGATCCGCGAAGACGCCATGACCGTCAATGGCCGCACCATCGGGGAGAATTGTCGGGGCCGCGAGATCGAGATGCCGGAGGTTATCCGGCCCTTCGACAACCCGCTGAAGCCGGATGCCGGTTTCATCGTGTTGCGCGGCACCTTGTTCGACAATGCCATCGTCAAGACCTCGGTCATCAGCGCGGAGTTCCGCGACCGCTACCTGTCGAACCCCGCCGATCCCGACGCGTTCGAGGGCAAGGCCTTCGTCTTTGATGGGCCGGAGGATTACCATCACCGCATCGACGATCCCGCCCTGGATATCGGCCCCAACGATATCCTGGTCATGCGCGGCACCGGCCCCATCGGCTATCCGGGGGCGGCGGAGGTGGTGAATATGCGTCCGCCCGCCTATCTGATCAAACAGGGGGTCAGCGTCCTGCCCTGCATTGGCGATGGGCGGCAGTCGGGCACCTCGGGCTCGCCCTCGATCCTCAACGCTTCGCCGGAGGCGGCGGCGGGCGGCAATCTGGCTATCCTGCGTACAGGCGACCGGGTGCGCATCGATTTGCGCAAGGGCCGGGCCGATATCCTGATTTCGGATGCGGAGATCGCGGAGCGTCAGGCGGCGCTGGCGGCGGCGGGTGGCTACCGCTATCCGGCTTCGCAAACGCCGTGGCAGGAAATTCAGCGACGGATGGTGGGTCAGCTTGGTGACGGCGCCATCCTGGAACCGGCGGTGCAGTTCCAGCGCATCGCCGAAACCTATGGCGTGCCGCGCGATAACCATTGAGGGCCTGGGGTAGCGCGGATTACGCTCCGCTATTCCGCGCTACCCCACGAACAGTACATCCAGCCGTCGCGGGCCATGCACGCCCACCACCCGATCCAGCTCGATATCGGCAGTGGCCGACGGGCCGGAGCAGAAGGTGATGGGGCGGTTGGGCACCAGGGCGGCGATGGCCTCCGGCACCAGCCCGACCAGTTGCTCCGCGCGCACCACGCACAGGTGATAATCGGGCAGCAGGGTCAGGGCGCGCCGTCCCTGCGCCGTGCCGCCATCCAGCACGATGCTGCCCGTCTCTGCAATGGCCAGGGCCGCCCCCGTCAGTGCGCCGGGAATGGCGTTCAGCGCGCCATAGGGCAGATGATCATCGGGCACCAGAGCCACCCCATCGGGTCGCCATTCCACCGGCAGGTCGGTGGGCACGGCCAGCCGGTCAATGCCACGCGCGGAAAGGATACCCGCCACCGCCGTGGCGATGGGGCCGCTGGTCCGGGTCACACCGACATTGTAATCGCGCAGCCGGTCCAGGAACCGTTCCACCATGGCTTCGCGGTCGCCTTCCCACACCCGGTTGATGGCCGGCACAGGGGTGACGGGCGTCGTGCTGCCGGCCAGGGCATCGCGCACGCGGGACAGGATCAGGTCACGGCCACCCATCACTTTTCCTCCCGCTTCTGCCACCAGTCGCGGAAGCTCTGTTCCGGCAGTGCCGGGAAATCGCGCGACAGGGTCCAGCCGGACAAGGGCGGCGGCAACCAGGGCAGGGCACCATCCCGCATCAGCAGCTTCTGACCCAGCCGCCCGGCCCAGAGCGACCAGTCCAAGGCTCCCTGGTTGCCGAACATCCGGGCTGCGACACCCATGGCCAGCGCCTCCCCCTTGGCAGCATGACCTTCGCGCACCACACGACCGCGCAGATGTACCAGGATTTGCGGAATGTTAATTTTCACGGGGCATACTTCATGACACGCGCCGCACAGGCTGCTGGCATAGGGGAGGCTCCCCGCCTCCTCCAGGCCACGCAGCTGCGGCGTGACGATGGCACCAATGGGCCCCTGATACATGCTGTCATAGGCATGGCCGCCCGCGCGTTCGTAAACCGGGCAGACATTCAGGCAGCGCGAACAGCGGATACAGTGCAGTGTCTCCCGCGCCACCTCATCCGCCAGGATTTTGCTGCGGCCATTATCCAGCAGCACCAGATGAAATTCGCGCGGCCCATCGCCCGCATGTACCCCGGTCCAGAGCGAGTTATAGGGGTTCATCCGCTCCCCCGTCGCGGCGCGGGGCAGTAGCTGGAGGAACACCGACAGGTCATCGAAGCGCGGCAGCACCTTTTCGATGCCCATGATGGAGATCAGCACCTGCGGCAGGGTCAGGCACATGCGGCCATTCCCTTCCGATTCCACGACACCGACCGTGCCTGTCTCTGCGATGGCGAAATTGGCACCGCTGATGGCGACCTTCGTCTCCATGAATTTCTGACGCAGATAGGCGCGGGCCGCGCGCGTCAGGTCGGGCGGACGGTCGGACAGGCCGGTGCCATGCTCCCCCATCTCCGCCCGGAACAGATCGCGGATTTCGACCCGGTTCTTGTGGATGGCGGGGACCAGCAGGTGCGACGGCTTCTCCTTTGCCATCTGCACGATCATGTCGGCCAGATCGGTTTCATAGGGGCGGATGCCAGCGTCTTCCAGGGCGGGGTTCAGCTCAATCTCGTCCGTGGTCATGGACTTGATCTTGATGACCTGATCGGTGTCGGCTTGCCTCGTCAGGCGGACAATGATCTCTCGCGCCTCGGCCGCATCGGCGGCCCAATGCACATGACCGCCTGCCTTGGTGACCATCTCCTCCAGTTGCAGAAGATAATGGTCAAGCCGTGCATGCGCCTCCTGCTTGATGGCCTTGCTGGCCTCGCGCAGGGCCTCCCAATTCGGTAACTCGGCGGTGACCTTGGCGGTCTTGCCCCGGATGGTGGTGGTGGCCTTGGCCAGATTGCGCCGCTGCTGTGTGTTGCGCAGGCCGTCGGCGGCGCGTGTGGGGAAGGTCGTGCTCATGTCCAGGGCTCGTCCGCGGTGGAGGCCAGGATTTGGGCTAGGTGAACCGTGCGCACGCCCGTGCGCTGCCGCGAAAGGCCGCCGCCAATATGCATCAGACAGCTATTGTCGCCGGCTGTGCAGATCTCCGCGCCAGTGGACAGGATATGGCGCATCTTGTCGGTCAGCATGGCGGTGCTGGTCTCTGCATTCTTGACGGCAAAGGTGCCGCCAAAGCCACAGCATTCCCGGTTATTCGGCAGTTCCACCAGATCAATCCCCGCCACATGCCGCAGCAATGTCAGCGGTCCATCCCCCAGGTTCAGCGAACGCAGGGAGTTGCAGGAACTGTGATAGGTGACACGGTGCGGATAATAGGCACCAACATCCACCAACCCCAGCTTCAGTGTCAGGAATTCAGAGAATTCAAACACGCGGGGGGCCAATTCCTCCACCGCCCGCAGCAGCCCCTCATCCTTGGCTACATGCCGGGCCAGATAAGGATACTGCCCCCGCACCATGGCGGTGCAGGAGGTGGACGGGATCAGGATGGTTTCCGCATCCTGGAACGTATCGACAAAGCGGCGGACCAGTCCCACGGCATCATCATGATAGCCGGAATTATGATGCATCTGGCCGCAGCAGGTCTGGGCCAGCGGAAACTCCACCTGATGCCCCAACCGCTCCAGCACCCGCACCACGGCCCGGCCGGTATCGGGAAACAGGCTGTCATTGATGCAGGTGATGAAAAGCGAGACACGCATTTGGGGGGACCGGTTACTGCAAATTCACAAACGCGCCGCCATCGACCAGCAACGCGGCACCCGTGACATAGCGGGCAAGGTCGGATGCCAGGAACACCACCGGCCCGCCCATATCTTCCGGCTGGCCCAGGCGGCCCAGCGGGATGCGACCTTCCATGTAGGTCCGCTTGGCCGTATCGGCGAGGTCGTCCTTGTTGATGTCGGTCAGAATGGTGCCCGGCAGCAGCGAATTGCAGCGGATGCCATAGGGGCCAAGGGCGATGGCGCAGCTCTGCATCAGCGAATGCACGCCGGCCTTGGTGGGCGTGTAATGCGTCTGCATGCCGCCGCCAACCAGGGCGGAGATCGACGAAATGGCGATGATCGCCCCGCCACGGCCCTGGTTCTTCATCTGGTTGGCGGCGGCCTGTGTCATGTAATAGGCACCGTTGAGATTGACCTTGATGGTCCGGTCCACGACATCGACGGGCATGTCCAGGAACCCATGGAACGGGCAGATACCGGCATTGGAGACGAAGACATCGACCCCGCCGAAGGCCGCCACCGCCGCCCTCACGAATTCCGGGGCCGCTGCGGGATCAGACACGTCGCCCTTTACCGCGATGGCCTTCTGGCCCAGCGCTTCGACCTGCGCCACGACCTCCTCGGCAGCGGCGGGGGACGCGGCATAGTTGATGGCGACATTCGCACCGTGCCGGGCGCACTCCACGGCCACAGCTGCCCCGATCCCGCGCGAGGCACCGGTGATCAGCACGGTCTTGCCTTCCAACAAACGCATATCGTCCTCCCTGAATCTCATATTGCGGAATGATGTCTCATAAATCAAAATCGGACGCAAGCCTGATCCCCGAGCTGGAAGGGGTGACCGGTGTCAGGACTGCATTGACAGGCGTTGTCCCATTTTATAAAACTGTGTCCCACAATTGAGAACGTGCGCACCTTCCTTGCCCGCTGCGCATGCCCTTCAGGGAGTGTGAAAACACCATGGCCTTCCCCCTTATCCGCGATGTCCGCGCCTATGTGGTGCGCGGCGGTGGTGCCGATTACCATGACCAGGGTGACGGTCATTGGATCGACGATCATATCGCCACGCCGATGAGCCGGTATCCCGAATACCGCCAGAGCCGGCAGAGCTTTGGCATCAATGTGCTGGGCACGCTGGTGGTGGAGATTGAGGCGGCGGACGGCACCATCGGATTCGCGGTGACCACGGGCGGGGAGCCGGCTTGCTATCTGGTGGAAAAGCATTTCTCCCGCTTCCTGATCGGCCGCTCGCCGGTGGAGGTAGAGAAGATCTGGGACCAGATGTATTTCGGGTCGCAGTATTATGGGCGCAAGGGTCTGGTGGTGAATGCCATTTCCGGCGTCGATCTGGCCCTGTGGGATTTGCTGGGCAAGCTGCGGCAGGAGCCGGTCTATCACCTGCTGGGCGGCGCTGTCCGCGATGAGCTGACCTTCTATGCTACCGGCGCGCGCCCCGATCTGGCCAAGGAAATGGGCTTCATCGGCGGCAAGATGCCCCTGCATCACGGTCCGGCCGAGGGTGAGGAAGGCCTGCGCAAGAATATCGAGGAACTGGCCACCATGCGTGAGCGGGTGGGCGAGGATTTCTGGCTGATGTTCGATTGCTGGATGTCGCTGGACCTGAACTACGCCACCAAGCTGGCCCATAAGGCCCACGAATATGGCCTGAAATGGATCGAAGAGGCGTTGTCGCCTGACGATTACTGGGGCTATGCCGAGCTGAAGAAGAAGGCTCCGCCGGGCATGCTGGTGACGACGGGCGAGCATGAGGCCACCCGTTGGGGCTTCCGCATGCTGATGGAAATGGATTGCTGCGACATCATCCAGCCGGATGTGGGCTGGTGCGGCGGCGTTACCGAACTGACCAAGATCGCCAACATGGCCGACAGCCGCGGCATCATGGTCATCCCGCACGGGTCGTCGGTCTATTCCTACCATTTCGTCATCACGCGCCATAACAGCCCATTCGCCGAATTCCTGATGATGGCGCCCAAGGCCGACAAGGTCGTGCCGATGTTCCATCCGCAGCTGCTGGGTGAGCCGGTGCCCGTCAATGGCAAGCTGAAACTGTCCGACAAGCCCGGCTTCGGCGTGGAGCTGAACCGCGAGGTCAAGCTGCACCGGCCCTATGTCGGCCAGGGCAAGTGATCCGTTCATTCTCATCACGAAAGCATAAATCATGAAGCTGCTGCGTTACGGCCCCAAAGGCCAGGAAAAGCCGGGCCTGATGGATGAAACCGGCACCATCCGCGACCTGTCCGGCATCGTTGCCGACATTACCCCGGACGTGCTGTCGCCCGCCGGTCTGGCCAAGATTGCGGCGATTGATCCCGCCAGCCTGCCGGCGGTCGAAGGTTCGCCGCGCTATGGCGTGCCCATCAATGGCGTGCGCAAATTCATCGCTGTCGGCCTGAACTTCGCCGACCATGCGGCGGAGAGCAACCTGCCCATTCCGACGGAGCCGGTGCTGTTCACCAAGGCGATCTCTTGCCTGACCGGCCCCAACGACCCGGTGATGATCCCCAAGGGTTCGGTCAAGACCGATTGGGAGGTGGAACTGGGCATCGTCATCGGCAGCCGTGCGCGCTATGTCAGCGAGGA
The DNA here is from genome assembly GCF_059489915.1 of Niveispirillum sp. CC-CTL257. Lineage (NCBI taxonomy): Bacteria > Pseudomonadati > Pseudomonadota > Alphaproteobacteria > Rhodospirillales > Azospirillaceae > Niveispirillum > Niveispirillum sp. CC-CTL257. The sequence goes on along the minus strand of NZ_JCAJXE010000004.1, from coordinate 443,640 downwards.
GAACGCGCTGGACCATGTCGCGGGCTATGTCCTGATCAACGACGTGTCCGAACGCGCCTTTCAGATCGAACGTGGCGGCACCTGGGACAAGGGCAAGGGCTGCGACACGTTCGGCCCCGTCGGTCCGTGGGTCGTGACCTCCGACGAGGTGGGTGATCCCCAGAACCTGTCCATGTGGCTGGAGGTGAACGGCCACCGCTATCAGAATGGCAGCAGCAAGACCATGATCTTCACCTGCCGCCAACTGGTGGCCTATATCAGCCAGTTCATCACGCTGGAACCGGGCGACCTGATCACCACCGGCACCCCGCCAGGCGTGGGACTGGGCCAGAAGCCGGAGCCGAAATATCTGAAGGCCGGCGACGTCATGCGGCTTGGCATCGAAAAGCTGGGTGAGCAGCGCCAGGACGTCGTCGCCTGGACCCAGGAAGGTGTGGCATGAGCGTCTATGCCGACCGTTTCAAGGGCCAGGTCGCCATCGTCACCGGCGGCGCCTCCGGCGTGGGCCGGGAGGTGGCCGCCCGCCTGACGCAGGAGGGGGCAAAGGTCGTCCTCTGGGACATGAATGTCGACGCCCTGGCCGATGCCAAGGCCGCGACGGGTGCCGTCGATGCGGTACAGCTTGATGTGACCGATGCCGAGGCTGTGCAGGCGGCGGCGGACGCCGTGGCAGAGAAGCTGGGCCGGGTCGATGTGCTGATTGCCAGCGCCGGGATCACGGGGGCGACGGTGCCGGTGCAGGAATTCCCGCTGGATAGCTGGCGTCGGGTCATCGACATCAACCTGAACGGCCTGTTTTATTGCTGCCGCGCGGTCATCCCGCACATGCTGAAGAATGACTATGGCCGTATCGTCAATGTCTCCTCGGTCGCGGGCAAGGAGGGCAATCCCAATGCGTCGGCCTACTCGGCATCCAAGGCCGGCGTGATCGGTTTTACCAAGTCGCTGGGCAAGGAACTGGCCAAGACCGGCATCCGCGTCAACGCCCTGACGCCCGCCACCTTCAAAAGCCCGATCCTGGAACAGCTGCCGCAAAGCCAGGTCGATTACATGCTGTCCAAGATCCCCGCCGGGCGTCTGGGCGAGGTGCATGAGGTGGCCGCCATGATCAGCTGGATGGCCAGTGCCGAATGCAGCTTCACCACCGCGTCGACCTTCGACATTTCCGGTGGCCGCACGACGTATTGATCGTCATGTAAGACAGGGGAAAGGGCCGGTCCGGTTTGGGCCGGCCCTTTTCGTTTACAGTGTGATGACCTGTCGGCCCATATCCACGATCCGCACCGCATCCGGGCGGCCCGGTTGAGGGGCGGGGCAGGCGGCGGAAAGATAGCGGATGATCCGCCCGCCGCTGATTGGCCGGTCCCAGGCATAGATCGGGCAGGGGCCGGACGGGCTTTGGTGGGTGCTGCCCGTCTCATAATTCTCATAATTGCCGAACTGGCTGCCCAGGCCGTTATTGACGCTTGTTGGCTGTGGCGGTGGGGTTGCCGTTGGCTCGGGCGCAGGTGCCTGCGCGCAAGCAGTCAGGGCCAGTGCCAGACCGATAAGTGACAGGTAACGCACGGACATCCCCCGACTGCCGAGGATGAAGCAGACGGGGGGATTGCGGCTTTTTACGGGCGGTCGGCGGCGTTATCGCTTGCCCTTCGCCTTGGCCGCCGCAAACGCTGCGGCGAATGCATTGTCCTCCACCGGGGCCGGCTTCCTGGGCGGCGGGTTGTTCTGCTGCGGCGGACGCTGCTGGCCCTGCGGTGCCCGCGAGGGCGGCGGGCCCCGGCGGTCATCGCGCCGATCCGGGCCGGGGCTGGCGGGTCGGGCGGGGGCGGGGCGTTCGTCCAGCTTCATGGTCAGGGCCACGCGCTTGCGCTTCAGGTCCACTTCCATGACCTTGACCTTCACAATGTCGCCGGCCTTCACGACGCTGTGCGGGTCCTTCACGAACGTATGGGACAGCTGGCTGATATGGACCAGCCCGTCCTGATGCACGCCGACATCGACGAAGGCGCCGAAGGCGGTGACGTTGGTGACGACACCTTCCAGCACCATGCCCAGCTGCAAATCCTTCAGCTCCTCCACCCCATCCTTGAACTGGGCCGTCTTGAATTCCGGGCGCGGGTCGCGGCCCGGCTTCTCCAGTTCCTTCAGAATGTCGCTGACGGTGGGGATGCCGAATTTCTCATCCGTGAAATCGGCGGGGTCGAGCGATTGCAGGAAGCCGACATCGCCGATCAGCTTGGCCAGCGGACGGCCCGTCTTCTTCAGGATACGTTCGACCACGGGATAGGCTTCCGGGTGAACTGAGGAGCCATCCAGAGGATTCTCCCCGTCGCGGATGCGCAGGAAGCCTGCCGCCTGTTCGAACGCCTTCGGCCCTAGGCGCGGCACGTCCAGCAATTGCCGGCGGGAGCGGAAGGCGCCCTTTTCATCGCGAAACGCGATGACATTCTTGGCCACCGTTTCCGACAGGCCCGACACGCGGGCCAGCAGCGGCACCGACGCCGTGTTCAGGTCAACGCCGACACCGTTCACGCAATCCTCGACCACGGCATCCAGCGCGCGGGACAGCTTGGCGGGGCTGACATCATGCTGATACTGGCCGACACCGATGGATTTCGGATCGATCTTCACCAGTTCGGCCAGCGGGTCCTGCAAACGCCGGGCGATAGAGACGGCACCGCGCAAGCTGACGTCCAGCTTGGGGAACTCCAAAGCTGCCACTTCCGACGCGGAGTAAACCGAGGCACCGGCCTCCGACACCATCACCTTGGTGATGCGGTGGTCGGGCAACAGGGCGATCAGGTCGGCGGCCAGCTTGTCCGTCTCGCGGCTGGCGGTGCCATTGCCGATGGCGATCAGGTCCACGTCATGGCGCTTGACCAGGGCGGCCAGCGTCGCCAGCGAGCCCTGCCAATCCTTGCGCGGCTCATGCGGATAAACGGTGGTGGTATCCAGCAGCTTGCCGGTGGCATCGACCACGGCCACCTTCACGCCGGTGCGGATACCGGGGTCCAGGCCCAGGGTGGCGCGCTGGCCGGCGGGCGGGGCCAGCAGCAGATCCTTCAGATTGCGGCCGAAGACATGGATGGCCTCATCCTCCGCCTTCTCGCGCAGGACATTCATCAGGTCCAGTTCGATATGCAGGGAAATCTTGGTCTTCCAGGCCCAGCGGCAGCAATCGGCCAGCCAGCGGTCGGCGGCACGACCCCGGTCCTGGATGTTGAATGCCGCAGCGATCAAACCTTCCGCCGGATGCGGGCTGCCCGCCGGCGGTTCATCCCCCACGGCCAGCTTCAAATCCAGAACACCGGCGGCACGGCCCCGGAACAGAGCCAGCGCGCGGTGCGACGGCATTTTGGTCAGCGGTTCGGAGAAGTCGAAATAATCGCTGAACTTGGCCCCTTCCTCGGCCTTGCCTTCCACCAGCCCCGACACGACACGGCCCTGCGACTGGGAGAAGTCGCGCAACCGGCCCACCAGGGTCGCATCCTCGCCCATCCGTTCCACCAGGATGGCGCGCGCCCCCTCCAGGGCCGCTTTCACATCGGCCACACCCTTATCGGCGCTGACATAACCGACCGCCTCATTCTCCGGTGACAGGGTGGGGGTGGATAGCAGCCGGTCGGCCAGCGGCTCCAGCCCGGCCTCCCGCGCGATCATCGCCTTGGTGCGGCGCTTGGGGCGGTAGGGGAGGTACAGATCCTCCAGCCGGGTCTTGGTATCGGCTTCATTGATCTGCTTGGCCAGTTCGGGCGTCATCTTGCCCTGCTCATTGATGCTGGCCAGGATGGTGGCGCGCCGCTCCTCCATCTCCCGCAGGTAACGCAGCCGTTCTTCCAGATTGCGCAGCTGCGTATCGTCCAGCCCGCCGGTCACTTCCTTGCGGTAACGCGCGATGAAGGGAACGGTTGATCCCTCATCCAGCAGCGCCACCGCCGCCTCCACCTGAGCGGGGCGGACGGACAGTTCGGCGGCGATCTTATGGGCGATGGACAGCATGGGCACAGGCCTTGGATGAAGAAACCAGGGCGTGGGTGATAGCGCATCGCGGGGGCAGGGGGGAAGCCATCAGGAATGGCGGTGCCACCTATGCATTGCCGCAGTGCAGAGCTGCGTTAGCGGTCACGGGGATTAACCATTCCATAACGCCTCTGCCCCTATAAATGCCTTCAGCAACATCTTCTGTTGTTTCCCTCCCAGAAGTTCCCACCTTCAAAACCCCGGCGCCCCATGGCGACGGGGTTTTTTTTACGCCATGCTGGGGCCTGCGACGGGCGGGGGAGGGGTTGATGAATATCGGAGAGGCGGCGGCGGCAACAGGCGTGTCGGCCAAGATGATCCGGCATTATGAAAGCATCAGCCTGATCAAGCCGGCCCTGCGGACCGAATCAGGGTACCGGGTCTATACCGAGGCTGACATCCATTCCCTGCGTTTCATCCGCCATGCCCGCGATCTGGGCTTCGCGCTGGAGGATATTGACGCGTTGCTGCGCCTGTGGGGCGACCGGGAGCGGTCATCCTGCGAGGTGAAGAAACTGGCGCTTGACCATATCGCGACCCTGGACCGCAAGATTGCCGAGCTTCAGGCCATGCGTGCCAGCCTCACCGACCTTGCCGACCGTTGTCAGGGCGATGACCGGCCGCATTGCCCGATTCTGGAGGGGTTGGCCGGGTGATACCGATAACAGGATTATCTATCGGCCGGTGATATCGGTCCGACGGTCCGTCTTTAAGACTTTTTTAAGCGCTCGGAAGAAAATGGCTTGACCCAGGGCGCGATTTGAAAGAAATAGTCGTCACCCAGGCCGGGGCGTTTCACTTGTTTCAAGCGATGCGATCCGGGCTCATGGAGCGGGCAAAAAGAAAGGCCGCTACGTGAGCGGCCTGAGTTTAGGGAGGAAACGCCCGATAAGGGCAAGCAGCACAACGTGCTGCGATGCAAAATATGGCTCCAACGCGGGCCGATGGCAAGCACAAAGACAGCCCCGTTTCGGGGCTGTTGCCGTTTCTGGTGCCACCGGTGGACAGTATGTCCTCATCAGGCGTTGAACCCAGGCTGCCTGCGGGCCTGCCGTTGGTGCGGCGTAAACCCTTCCAAACGAATATGAATTACCGTTCATCCACAGGATCTCCGCAGCTCCCTTCATGCTGCGACGCAACATTTGCTATGCAATTATATTTATCAAGGACTGCGTATGGCGCATGGTGGCGCCCCAGGGCGAAGGGAAAGCCAGTCGGTAACCCCGTTAGCTGTAATTAAATCTAATTTCGAGCTAATACGGATATGATTTGTCCTGACAATTGGATCAAGTATCCTCTATGATCTCTGTGATTGTGGCCATCCCTTAATGTGTATGCGGCGCTCTGGTGGTTCAATTCTGGCAATTCTAGGGCAAATTTATTGGTATAGACCGAAAGTATTCATGAATTACGGCCTTAGATGTGTGTTGGAATCCTTCGTGGCAGGGTAAAGTCTATTAAGTTGGAAATTGTCGCCAATGGTCGCCCACCCTTCGCCTGGGTGTCGCGGGCGGCGGCACAGTGAAGTGAGGACCTGTCATGCAAACCGTCATTCTGATCGATGCGAACAAGCTGTTCCGGGAGGGGCTGAGCCGCCTGCTCCTGGATGTGCCGTTCCAGGTGGCGGCGGAATTCGCCAGTATGGAAGAAGCGCTGGCTGCCGACCCGATGCCACCCGCCGACCTGATCCTGGTCGACCCTGGCGAGGATGTGTCGCCCGCCGGCCATCTGTCGCAATTGCATCAGATTGCACCCGACGCTTCGCTGGTGATCCTGACGGGGGGGCTCGATGCCCGCCGCCTGACCCAGGCGCTGGAGGCCGGCGTCGCCGGCTATCTGATGAAGGACATGTCGGCTGACGCCCTGGCGCAGTCATTGCGGCTGGTGATGATGGGGGAAAAGGTGTTCCCCACCCATCTGGCCGATCTTCTGGTCACCGGTCAGGTGCAGCCACAGCCGGCGACCGAGATCACGGCCCTGCGCAAGGGACTGTCCCAGCGGGAGACGCAGATCCTGCGCTGCCTCATTGATGGGGATAGCAATAAGATCATCGCTGCCAATCTGGGGATTACCGAGGCAACGGTGAAGGTCCACCTGAAAAGCCTGCTGCGCAAGATCAACGCCGTCAATCGCACTCAGGCCGCCATCTGGGCCATGAATAATGGACTCGGACAGGGCGAGGCGTCGCAGGCGGCCAACAGTGACCTGCCTGGGGCTGCCGGTGCGGCGTCCGCCTGAGACGGAAGGGTCCGTCGGGTTTCGAAAGGTCGCCCTCCCCGCGTGGCGGCCTTTCCTATCTTCATATGCCGGCTGCAATCCCCCATAGAATGCATATTTAAGTATGATTTTCCGTTAAGATTCAGAAGATGCCCGGCACCATGCAGCAGGCGGGGGGCAGGCAACCCGCTATCCTGAGGGATAGTGCGTTACATGGGTATTACATTTTTAGATTTTTGATTTAATATTCAGTATCGAGAATAGGTACATCGGTCATCCGTTAATAAATTCCTAAAATCCGATGGGAACTGTTTAGCGGATGAAGGGAGACCCGAGGTTCGACTTAAGTGCTTGATAGGAAAGCGTTGGCGTGCCTAGCGATAGCTGGCGTCGCATACATCATATTGGTGGTGTGATGTTTGGTGTCGAATGGGGTGGGGCCAGCCTTGATGGTCAAGGATTTCCGGGGCTCTGACGTTTTTTGCGGTGCGTGCTGCATAAAATTGTAGGAAGCCAAAAGCTCGTGTATAGTAGAGAAATGCCAGTACGTAGCATCCATGGCAGGTTGCGGTTGAAGCCTGAGAGGCTGTAGAAATGCGTTTGATACTGATCGATCATGAAGCTGCTTTCGTTACCCGCGTCCGCCAACTGGCGCGTCGCGCCGGGGTAACCGACCCCGTTGACGAAGTTGCCGATCTGGCCGATCTGGCCCGCGTGGCGGCCGCAAAACCAGACGCCGCGATTGTTGGCATGGTCTCCACCACCATGGCGGCACGCGGTGCCATCAAGGAATTTGTTCAGCGTTGTCCCAACGTGCCGCTGATCGCGGTCGGCGGCAATGATCCCGACCGCATGCGGGCGGCCCTGGGGGAGGGCGCGCGGGCGTACATTCGCCGTGGTGACGTCGCGGACGAATTGCCGAACGCGCTGGATGTTGTCCGCGATGGCGGCGTGTTCGTGCCACCCGTGGTCGCGATGCGACCGGGCGGGGAACCGCTGATGACCGTGGCGGGTCCGGTGCCTGCCGGTTTCTTCCGCGAAGATGCGGGCAAGCAACTGACCCCGCGTCAGCGCGAAATTCTCTCCATGATCCGGGTCGGTCGCAACAATCAGGAAATCGCGGAGACGCTGGACCTTACGGTCGGAACCGTGAAAATCCATATCACGGCGATCTTCAAGGCGCTGGGTGTGCGCAACCGGACGCAGGCCATGGTCGCCGCCGACTGGCTTGACCTGCCGGCGGTCGAAAAGGTGCCGTCAACCGTCTGATCTGACCGGCTCTGAGGCGACGATGGGGGCGGCTGTTGGCCGCCCCTTTGCTTTTTGCCCCGCAATTGCCAGAAAGCAGCGTATTGTATCGGCGGTCGTACCGCTTGTTCTGCCTGTTCCGGGCGTGCAAGGGGGACGATGCGGGGGCAGCCGCCTTGACCGGGAACGGGGGGTCTGCTATCGCCGCCCTTTATTTATTCGGTTCGGCAAGCGGCCGAGGGTGATGCATGTCCGATATCTTTCGCGAAGTTGACGAGGATCTGCGCCGCGACCAGATCATGAAGTTCTGGAAGCGGTATGGCGGCCTGGTCATCGGCGCTGCTGTTCTGGTGGTGGCGGCGACGGCCGGCAATGTTGGTTGGAAACATTGGCGCACCACCCGGATGGAGGAGCGCACCGCCGTCCTGTCCGAGGCGTTGGCCAACCTGCGCCCCGCTGATGAGAATGCCCAGCCCAACCTGAAGGCCGCCGCCGAGGCCCTGTCCGGTGCCGGTGCCAAGCTGGGCGAAGGCCATGCCGACATGGCCCGCCTGTATGAGGCCGGCCTGCGTGCCCGTGAGGGCGAAAAGGACAAGGCCATCGCGCTGTATGATCAGGTTGCGGGCACGGCCGGCGCCGATCCGATGCTGCGCGATCTGGCCACGCTTCTGTCGGTGCAGTTGCAGCTGGATACCGGCGATGCCGCCGCCCTGCGGGCCCGTCTGGCCCCGCTGCTGAAGGCCGGCAATGCCTGGAAGGCGTCGGCGACCGAGGCTTCGGGGCTGCTGGCCGTGCGCGCCGGCGACAATGCCGGGGCTGCTGCCCTGTTCAAGGAACTGTCAGAAGACAGCACCGCCCCGCAGGCGCTCCGCGCCCGCGCCACCGAATTGGCCGCTTTGTACGCGGCGACGAAATAAGTCCGGGATCAAGGATAAGATGGTCGACACCACCCGTTCCGCTACCGCCGTCGCCGCCCGCCATACAGGCGTGGTCCCGACCCGGACACGTTACCGTGCGGCCGCCCGTGTGGCCGCACCCCTGCTGGCCTGCCTGCTGCTGTCGGGTTGCGGCATCACTGACTGGTTCTCCGGCGATGATGACGGTCCAAAGCTGGGCGGCAACCGCATTTCGGTGCTGCAGCTTCAGCAGCAGCTGGAGGTCGATCCCCAGGTGACCGCCGCCGAGGTGGTCCTGCCCGCCGCCGTGGTCAATGCCGATTGGGCGCAGGCCGGCAGCAACCCGGCCCATAATCCGGGCCATGTCGCGCTGGGCAGCAACCTGTCCAAGGTGTGGAGCGCCTCGATCTCCGGTTCCGACAGCAGCGTGCGCCTGCTGGCCGGCCCCGTGATTGCCGGTGGCCGCCTGTTCGTGCTGGACACCGATTATGACCTGCACGCCTTCGACGCCAAGTCGGGCAAGCGCATCTGGACCCGCAACATCCTGCGCGAAAACCAGGAGGGTGAGGCGTTTGGCGGCGGCGTGGCCGTGCATGACAACCGCGTCTATGCCACCAACGGCTATGGTGAGGCGGTGGCTGTCGATTATGACAGCGGCAATGTCATCTGGCGCCGGCGTATCGCGGGCCCGATTCGCTCCGCCCCGACCGTGCTGGATGGCCGCGTCTTCGTTTCCACCGTCGATAATCAGATGATCACCCTGTCGGCGGAAAACGGCGCCCTGCAATGGTATCATACCGGCTTCCTGGAACCGGCGGCCCTGCTGGGCGGTTCGGCGCCGGCGGTGGAGGGCGATACGGCCATTGTTCCGTATTCGTCCGGCGAACTGTTTGCGTTGCGTGTCGAAAATGGCCGTCAGTCCTGGCAGGACAGCCTGGCGTCGGTTCGCCGGGGTGAGAACCTGACCGGTCTGGCCGATATTCGTGGCCTGCCCGTCATCGCTGATGGCATTGCCTATGCCATCAGCCATTCCGGCCGCATGGCCGCCGTGGATATCCGTTCCGGTCAGCGCGTCTGGGAACAGGATATTGGCGGCATCACCACCCCTGCTGTCATCGGCGACTGGATTTTCGTCACCACCAATGACGGCCAGGTCGTTGCCCTGACCCGCAAGGATGGCCGCGTGCGCTGGATCACCCAGTTGCAGCAGTGGGAGGATGAGGAGGACAAGGAAGATCCCGTCCTCTGGACCGGCCCGATTGCTGCTGGCGGTCGTCTGCTGCTGACCAACAATCAGGGTGAACTGGTGGAGATCGCCGTTGCCGACGGCAAGGTGATCAAGAAGACCAGCCTGCCCGCCTCCACCTTGCAGGCCCCTGTTGTGGCCGGCGAAACCCTGTATCTTTTGACGGAAGATGGCGATCTGATCGCCTATCGGTAAACGGAGTTTAGAGTGATAAAGGCCACGCACCGGCTGACGGTCGCCATCATCGGGCGGCCCAATGTCGGCAAGTCCACCCTGTTCAACCGGCTGGTCGGCAAGAAGATCGCCCTGGTTGACGATCAGCCCGGCGTGACGCGCGACTGGCGCGCCGCCGATGGGCGCGTGGGGGGCTTGGAATTCACCGTGGTCGATACGGCCGGTCTGGAAGACGTCTTTGATGACAGCCTGGAGGCGCGCATGCGCCGCCAGACGGAGCGCGCCGTGGAACGGGCCGATGTGGCCCTGTTCCTGATCGACGCGCGCGCCGGCGTCACGGCCATGGACAAGCATTTCGCGGCCTGGCTGCGCAAGGCCGGCAAGCCCACCATCCTGATCGCCAATAAGTGCGAGGGGGCCGCCGGCCGCCCCGGCCTGATCGAGGCGTTCGAGCTGGGTTTGGGTGAACCGGTGCCGCTGTCGGCGGAACATGGCGAGGGCATGGCCGATCTGGTCACGGCGCTTGAACCCTTCATGCCGAAGGATGAGCCGGAAGAGGAAGAGGCGTTCGATGTGGACGCCGCCGAGGCTGAGGTTCGTGAGGAAGGGGATGTCACCCCCGAGGACGAACCCAAGGCCCTGCAATTGGCCATTGTCGGTCGCCCGAACGTCGGCAAATCCACCCTGCTGAACGCCCTGGTGCAGGAAGAACGCGTGTTGACCGGTCCCGAAGCCGGCATGACGCGCGATGCCATTGCGGTGGAATGGGAATGGCGGGGTCGCCCCATCCGTCTGGTGGATACCGCCGGTCTGCGCAAGCGGGCACGGGTGGATGAGAAGCTGGAGAAGATGGCCAACCAGGATACGCTGCGCGTTATCCGCATGGCCCATGTCGTGGTGCTGTTGCTGGATGCCGACGGTATCCTGGACAAGCAGGACCTGACCATCGCCCGGCTGGTGATTGAGGAAGGCCGCGCGCTGGTCATCGCGCTGAACAAGTGGGACGCGGTGGAGGATAAAAACGCCGCTCTGCGCCGCATGTCCGACCGGTTGCAGACCTCCCTGCCGCAGGTGAAGGGCATCCCGACGGTCGCCATTTCGGCGCTGAAGGGTCAGAAACTGACGGACCTGCTGGATGCTGTCGTCACCACCTATGGCGTCTGGAACCGGCGTATCCCGACCTCGCAGCTGAACCGCTGGCTGGCCGATATGACCGACAGCCATCCGCCGCCGCTGGTTGATGGCCGCCGCCTGAAGATCCGCTACATGACTCAGGTGAAGAGCCGCCCGCCGACCTTCGCCTTGTTCGTCAGCAAGCCGGTGGACCTGCCCGACCATTATTCGCGCTATCTGGTCAATGGCATGCGCGAGCATCTGGACCTGCCCGGCGTGCCCATCCGCCTGCTGTTGCGCAAGGGCAGCACGAACCCGTTCGATTGATCCTTACCGCAACTGCGTTGTTGCTAAATGCCCCCTGTCCATTAGACTAAGACTAATTGGATAGGGGGCTGTTCACATGATCCTAGGGGTCAACTTCTGGAACAAGAAGAAGACCTTTGAGGTCTTCCTGAAGAAGGACGACCGCTGGCAGCTGCATGTCCTGTGCGAGGAAGAGCAGGACGCCATCAATGAGGCGCAGCTGCTACTGCGGATGAACAAGACCACGCAGGTCAAGGTCGTCCGCCACCGTGCCCTGTCCAGCGCCGCTTCCTCAGAGATGGTGGTGTATGAGGCGACCGCCAACCCGCCTAAGGAAAAGCCCATCGTCGTGTCCACGCCCGTCGGCGAACTGGCCGTCTGCAAGATCGTGGATGATCTCTATACGGCCGATGCCCGGCGCACCATCGGGCAGGTGATGCGCGACTATATGCAGCGGGCCAATATCTGCACTACCGAACTGCTGCACAGTTTCAGCCATATCCGCAAATTGCAGGACGCCCAGGGCTTGGTGAATGCCGGCATGCACCGGGTGGGGGCGGCACAGGCGGCGGCCATGAATGTGCCCGTCAAGGAACGCATGCTGCTGCTGGATGGTCTGATGAACCAGTGCCAGCAGAAGGCCCGCGCCTTTGCCGCCGAGCGCGGAAATTACCCCGAGTTCAAAGGCAAGGACCTTGCCAGCCTCTCCACCCTGATCCAGCAGAAGGTGGGGCTGGAGCAGCATGATTATGTGCTGAACTCCCTGCTGGCCGTCTGGCTGTTCGAATATCGCTCGCTGCTGGCCAAGGTTGATATCCTGTCGCGGCTGGCGCAGGAGAATATCGAAACCGGTCTGGTCCGGCATGTCGATGCCATCATTGCCGATACAATGATCTTCGCCGAAGTGGTGCAGGAACTGTTCGCGCCGCAGCCGAACCTTGGGACGGCGCTGAAGGTGATGGGGTCGGTCGTCCTGTGCCGCAAGGGCGTGGCGGACACCATCGCCAACCCCACCATGAAGATCATCGCCACCATGATCCCGCAAGGTCATCTGCCACAGACGCAGGCGGCCCTGGCTGATCGTCTGCTGCGTGAGATCAATACTGACCGGCCGCTGGATCAGCGGGCGCCGGATCAGGAAGGGGCATTGCTTGATGCCCTGGTTCTGTCCTTGACTGGTGAGGATGGCACCATCCTGGGCGGTGAGCGCACACACCAATCCATTGAACGCCGCCGGCTGCGTCAGCGCCAGGAAATGCTGCGCGCCCAGGGCCTGCACAGCGTCGCGGATAATTTAAAGTAGGTCAGGGCTCGCCTTTGGCTCGACCTGACCTACGGCAACTCACCCCTCGCGGCGGCGGTAATCCTGCAGGCGGGTTACGCGCAGGGCCTGCACGCCATGACGGTCGATCATCTCCTGCCAGGACGCGAATTCCTCGGTCGAAAGGTCATAGCGCTGGCAGGCTTCTTCAGCGCTCAACAAGCCGGCGCGCACACCGGCAACGACCTCGGCCTTGCGGCGCATCACCCAGCGGCGGGTGTCGGGCGGCGGCAGATCGTCAAGGGTCAGGGGACCGCTTCCGGCCTGGATGCCGGTGGCGTCCAAGTCCGTTTCCGCCCGCAGGCGGGAAGTTGCGGCACTGTTCAAGGGCTTCATGGCAAGGAACGCTCCGATCCGATCTCCCCCCCATCGATAGCGGGACGCTCTTAACAAAGCGTGAAAGAAACGGCGGCTCGTCCGAAAGTATGAGAGCGCATAAGGCTATTTACTGCTTGATCGACAGGACATTGTTCATGGTGATCGGCAGGGTACCCAACATCAGGTACGGTTCACCCGCCGTCAGATCGACGCCGGTAACCCGCCCGAAGCTCATGACCTGCGGACTCATGTCCTTGCCATCGATTCCCTTTACTTTAGCCACACCCTTGTAGGTGCCGTCCTCCAGTTGCTTGCCGGTGCTGTCCTTGCCGTCCCAGTTCACATCCTGGGTGCCGGCGAATTTGGACAGCTCGATGGTGCGCAGAACCTTGCCGGTCTTGGCGTCGGTGATTTCGAACACGGCGCTGGAAGCGGGGCTATCGGTGGAGACGGTCAGATGGGCCTTGCCATCCTGCAGCGAGATGCCGTTCGACTGGATTTCCACCGTCTTGCCCATATAGCCCAGTGCCTGATTGGGCTGGCCGTTATTGATGGCGCTGATGACTCCATCCAGCTTGTCGTTGGTCTTGATCGACTGTTCGACCTGCGAGTACTGCACCAGCTGCTTGGTGAATTCGGCGGTGTCGGTCGGCTGCAACGGATCCTGGTTCTGAAGCTGCGAGGTCAGCAGCGTCAGGAAGGTTTCGTAATTGTCCGACAGGTCCCCCAGCGCGGATTTCTCCTTGCTGCCGGAGGTGCCGTTGGCCGCATTGGCGGCGGTATTCGCGATACCGGAGATGGACATCGTCTTGATCCTTCCCGTCAGGGATATGCTTCATCAGACCCGCACATCCACCCGCCCGAATTCCAAGATCTGGGCCTGGGCGATAATTGCCGGGTCTTCTTCCTCGACATCATCAGAAGCAAACCCTGTGCCATAGTTGGATTGGTCCTGCTGGTCCTGGCGCTGCTGTGCCTGATCGCCGCTGTCCTGCAACGAGAAGGTCAGGCTGTCGCCGTCGGTCTGCAGACCGGCCTCCTGCAAGGCCTTCTCCAGGTTCTTGGCATCCTTTTGCAGCATCTCCAGGGTGGCGGGGTTCTCCACCATCACCTTGGCGCGCAGCTTTCCTTCCGATCCGATCTCCAGCTGGACATCGATCCGGCCCAATTCATAGGGGTTGAGCTGGATGGAGACGCGGTCATTGCCATCCTGGACGGCGCGCTGGACATGCATCGCCATCTGGTGTCCGGGCGGGGCATAAGCGTTGGGCCGGTGTGGTGCGGAGGTCTGGCGCAGGGATTGGGCGAAATCACTGCCCTGGACCTTGCCATTCTCACCCGCCGCCAGGGCGGTGGCGCCACTGTCGACGGTGGCGGGCTCGGCAAAGCCGGAGCCGCTGTTACTGCCACTGTCGCCATCGGTGGCGCTGCCGCCCTCATGGCCCTTGGCTCCGGCGGTGATGGCGCGGGACAGCAGGTTATCTTCCGTCTCGGGGCGTAGATTGGGGGCTTCCGTGCGGGCGGCGGGCTGGTTCTGCCCGGCAGTTTGTGCCGACCCGGCCATGTCGGCTTGGCTCTCGGCCCGTGCTTCGGCGCCCACATGCTTGGGTGCCAGCATGCGGTGATTGTTGACGGCCTTGTCATCCTCGGCGGCGGCTTGCTCCTCGGCTGTGGCATCGGCCTCTTGCTGGGGGGCGGCTTCAGCATTGGGGCGGGCCGCGCCGGCGGGGCGTGCGGCGGCGTTGGTGGCGGTGGTCGTGGCCGTGCGCACCGGGGTCGCGGTGGCCTGGCTGGCCGTCGCGCCGCTATGCGGGCTGGGTTCCGCCTCGACACTGGCCTCCGTTTCAACCGGTGCCGCTTCCGCGCTGCTGTCCGCCGGGATCGGCGGTGCCGCTTCTGTCGGCTTCGCGGTGGCCTTGGAGGGGACATGCGTCGGCGTCGTCGGCGTGGCCGTCAGGGTGATCGGCGCGGCAGCAGCGGCAGGCGTGGGTTTCGTCCCGGTATCAGCCGGCGGCGGCGTCACATCGCCAGCGGCGGGGTCAGCCTTCATCACGATGGCGGGTGCATCGGATGTTGTTGCCGGTTTGGCCGGTGCCTGCGGGGGCGTTGCGTTCGTCACGATCGGCGTGGCACTGCTCGTCCCTTGTGTCGGCGCAGCCGCCTTCACCGGCGTCGGTGCGGTCACCGGGATCTGATCATCCTTGCCGGTGCCGGTGCCGGTGGTGGTGGCGACGGCAGCCCTGGTCTGGTCGGCGGGCAGGGTGATGGCGCCCTGGTCATCATCGTTGCGGGACACTGTGGCATTGGCGGCGGTCGCGGGTGCAGGGGCCGCTGCTGCGACCGGTGCCGCCGCTGCTGTCGCTGACACCACTGGTGCCGCAGCTTGGGTGGGGGTGGACTTGACCGCTGGTGTCGGCACCGTTGTGGACGCTGCCTCCGGTTGCGGCGGGACGATGCCGGTATTGCCATTGTCATCGGCGATATCGGTCACCACCGCCGGCGCTTCCGGGGATTGTTCAGGGGCCGGGATCGCCGTTGCCGCGGCCAGTTCCGCCTTTGCCGCGGTCTTACTGGCAGCCGGTGCGGGGGTGGCCGCTGCCGCCGTCGCCACAGGGGCTGCCGCAACTTCCAGCTTCGGGATCACGGGGGCCGCCACGGGGGCGGGGTTGGTCACGTTATCGGTGACCGGCACGGTGGGCAGCGCCTTCAATCCCGTGCCAGCGACCGTCAGATGGACGCCCAGCGCGCTGGGCGCGGTATCGGTGGTCAGGGTGGGGATGACGGGGGCGCTGTTTTTGCCGCTGCTGACGATCATCGCCGTCACCTGCTGCACCAGAACGGCCTCTCCGGCGGCATCACCGCCTTGCAGGACCGTCAGAAGATCGATTTCCTGTATCCCATCCGCTCCTTCCGCTGCGCCCATATTGCCCATCGCACCGTCGGATGACAGCGGGGCGGCCGCAGCAAAGGCGCTGGACAGATCATTCAGGAAGGCCACGACCTCCGGGTTCATCTCCTGTCCCGTCAGGCCGCCGCCAGCCAGCAGGCTGATGCCCGACTGTGCCCAGCGGCCCTCCATGCCCTTTGCGGCAGTTCCGGCACCGTCAGGGCCGGACAGGTTCAAGCCCTTCAATCCACCACCCAGCAGGGCACCAAGGCCGGCGGGCAGGCCAGTAGGCAGGGCCTGGACGCCTGCGCCTGACAAGAGGCTTCCTTCCACCTCATCCGTTGTCAGGCCAGGCAGGGTGACACCCTCGCCCGCCACACCTTCTCCGCCCGTCAGGGACAGGAAGTTCCCCAGCAGCTGGTTGAAACTGTCCAGACCCTCCAGCCCTTCGCCGGACGGTGTGGCATTGCCGTTTCCACCCCCCATCACGCCAAAGGAAAGGGCGGATGGGGCGGTGGCCGTGCTGGCTCCAAGAAGGGTTGAGATGTCCATGGCGTGCGTTCCTGCGCTATTCGGTTGGGACCATGCACCTATCGTGCCAATAGGGGAGTGCCGGAATTGCTGGGTTCCGGGCCGGTCAGGCCCTGCCGGGGGGCAGAAGCTGCCGGTTCCTGGGCAAGGCTTGCCGGGTGGAAGGGCCCCGGAACCCGTTGGACAAGGGGGTGGCGTTACGGCGTGCTGTTCACGCGCCGTTAAGCTAAGAAAAAAAGCCTAAATGGGATCAGAAGGACTTGTTATAAGCCATCGAGGGTGCGGCCTTGCGGGCATAGGCTGCCGGCATGACCATTCCGCCCCGGCGGGTATAACTGCCTTCATCGGCCCGCGCCTTATTGATGGCGGTGACCAGGGTGTTGATGGTGGATTGCGTCACCTGGGTGGCTGCACGGACCAGCCGCGCATGCTCCAGCGTTGCCTCAATGAACTGGTCAGATGCCTGTTTCAGTCGGGTCTTGGCATCCTCGTCCATGAGCTGAAGCGTTTCGGTATCCGCCTTCACCGACCGCACACAATCCTCATAGGTGCGGACCAGCAAGGGCTTCTTGTCGGCGATGGCGTTCAGGGCCGGCAGGTTGCGTTTGGCGATGGCATCATTCTCTAGCTGGAAAAGATCCGTTAGTCGCCGCATCGCATCGATCAGCGCGTCCGCGCGGGTATTGACTGTCATTTCGGTCCTTTCCCTTGTTCTTGTTCCTGCATGCGGATCATGGCGGCCTTCACATCATCGGCGATGCCGACGCCGCCGGCCCTGGCGATCTGCTTGCCATATTCTTCGACCATCATGCCGCGCCAGGTGTTCTCTGCCTCGCCGCCGCCGAACGTGTCGTCCGCCTCCACGCCCTGCCACATCTGGCCCAGCATCTGGGACAGGAACACGGCTTCGAATTCTTCCGCCGCTTTGCCCACATCCTTGATGTTGGGGCCCTTGTTCTTCAGGCCGCCGGCCTGCGACAGGGATTGCGGGTCAAAACCGGGGGTGGAAAGCTTAATGCTGTCGGACATCACATCACCTCAATCTCGGCCTGAAGGGCGCCAGCCGCCTTGATGGACTGGAGGATCGAGATCATATCACGCGGCCCCACGCCAAGCGCGTTCAGGTTCGCGACCAGTTCTTGAAGTGAGACGCCAGCCGGCATGACCGCCAGTTTCTTGCCCGCCCCATCATCCACCTGGATATCGGTGCGCGGCACGACCGTCGTCTGGCCACCCTGGCTGAACGGTGCAGGCTGCGACACCTGCGGGGTTTCGGTGATCTTGATGGTCAGGTTGCCCTGGGCGATGGCGACGGTGGAGATGCGGACATTCTCGCCCATCACGATAACGCCGGACGCCTCGTCGATGACCACGCGCGCTACCTGATCGGGTCGCACGGTCAACTGCTCCACCTCGCCCAGAAAAGCGACAAGGTCGGTCTTGCGCTGCATTGGCACATTGATGACGACGCTGGTCGGGTCCAGCGCCTTGGCCGTCTGCGGGCCGGCAAACTGGTTGATGGCATTGGCCACACGTACCGCCGTCGTGAAATCCGGGTTGCGCAGGGCCAGGCGCAGATAAGGCAGGTCGGACAGGGAGAAATCGATCTCCCGCTCCACAATGGCACCACCGGCGATGCGACCGCTGGTGGGCACGCCACGGGTGATGGAGGCACCAGCCCCCTGTGCGCTGAAGCCGGAAATCGCAACGGCCCCCTGGGCCACGGCGTAAACCTCACCATCCGCACCCAGCAGCGGCGTCACCAGCAGGGTGCCGCCCTGCAGGTTCTTGGCATCGGCCATGGCGGCGACCGAGATATCAATGCGCGACCCTTGCGAGGTGAAGGGCGGCAGGGTAGCGGTGACCATGACGGCGGCCACGTTCTTGGTGCGGATCGTGTCGCCACGAACATTAACGCCGAGGCGTTCCAGCATGCCGATCAGGCTTTGTTCGGTGAAGGGCGAGTTGTTGATCGTATCGCCGGTGCCGTTCAGGCCGACCACAAGGCCGTAACCGATCAGCATGTTGTCGCGCACACCCTCGACATCAGCGATATCCTTGATTCGGCTATCCGCATGCGCCATGTCGGGCGCCATCAGCGTCAGGGCCGTCAGGATGGCGGCCAGCCACTGGCCGATCCGGGTCTTGGTAGAGGTGGTGCGCGTCGCCATGGCCGTGCTTCCGATTCTGTCACTGTGCCTTCGGTTCGGGGCTTTTGCGCCCCTTATCGTCGGATTGGGCGATGCCAGAACCGTGCCAGTCCAGGGATTGCGCGCCTTTCCGGGGTGTTGGTCAAGGCTTGCCGGCCCGTACAAAGGGTCAGCTGGCACCCCAGGGCAAAAAATGCCCTAGGACGCGGGCCGCTGCGGGTGATACCTATAGTGAAAGACGTGTGTCCGGCCTATATATCTGGTGTCCGAATACCGTCCGGTCCGCTCAAAAGCGAAAGCAGCCAGCCGCGCCATGAAGATCGAGGGTCCTTCCTCCGCCCGTCCCGGTCAGGTGAAGAAAGCCACACGCAGCGGTGGCGGCGAATTCGCACGCCATATCCAGGGCGGGGACGAGGATGAAGGCGTTTCCCGATCCTCCGGTTCGCAGAGCCTGTCGGGCATCAACCCGCTGTTCGCCCTGCAAGAGGTCGATGACGCGCTGTCCGGCAAGAAGCGCAAGGCGCAGGCCAGGGGTGAGGATATCCTGGACCGGCTGGACGAAATCCGTCTCGGCCTGCTGATGGGCACCATCCCGCTGGAAAAGCTGCATGAATTGTCGCGGGTTCTGCAGAACCGCATCGGCGACCTGGATGATCCGGAGCTGCAGCAGGTATTGGACGAGATTGACCTGAGGGCGCAGGTGGAGATCGCGAAACTGACCCCGCAAGGGTGATCGCGGACGCATACGTCCGCATGGCGGATTGGGCTGCTTTCCCAGTAAATTGTTTGGTTTCAGCGCATTAGAAGTTTTGCGCCGATGCTGTTCGCCTGTTGCGGGCCGGGCCTTGTCTCCCTATACTCCGCGCCGTTTCCAGGCCCAGGATCGGACCAGTCAGATGTCGTCTAATACGTTGCCTCTGCTCCCCGCCGATTACCGCCCGTCGGAGGACGAGGAATATATGAACCCGCTGATGCGGGCCTTCTTCCGGCACAAATTGCTGCAATGGCGCGCGGAACTGCTGCGTGAAAGCAGCGAGACGCTGAACAGCCTGCACGAGGATGGCGGGTTGCAGGAACCCGATATCGCCGACCGTGCCACGCTGGAAACGGATCGCGCGCTGGAACTGCGAACCCGCGACCGTGAGCGCAAGCTGATCTCCAAGATCGACAGCGCCTTGCAGCGCATCCATGACGGCGAATACGGCTATTGCGAAGAGACGGGGGAGCCGATCGGCGTGCGCCGTCTGGAAGCCCGCCCCATCGCCACCATGAGCCTTGAAGCCCAGGAACGGCATGAGCGCATGGAGCGCACGCACCGCGACGACTAAGCCAGCGGTATTGGATCATTGGATCGGGAAAAGCCGGCGGGGCGACCGCCGGCTTTTTTCATGGCTCAACCCGCGCCGGGGCGCCGGGGCGCCAGGGCGCCGGGATCGGCGTCGCGAAGGTCTTGCTTCCATTCATCGTAAGTTAGCGCTATCATAACTGGCGCGATAAATTGGTAATGCCAATAATATCGGCTCATGACAATGAATGCCCGAGGCTTCTGAAAGCAGATTGATGGAATGATCAGGCGTGTGTCGCAAAATTGGAATTACCAATTTTGTTGAATATCCATGCCCCGATGGTGTTCAATCAATCCGGACACAAGACCGGCCCACCCCCTTTCTGGGCAACAAGCGCCGGCAGCAGGGAATCGCACCATGTTGATGACACAGACCATGCGCTGGTTCGGCCCCAACGATCCGGTGCGGCTGGTGGATATCCGCCAGGCCGGCGCCACCGGCATCGTCACGGCCCTGCATGAACTGCCGAACGGGGCCGTCTGGACCGTGGACGCCATCCAGGCCCGCAAACGGATGATCGAGGCGGCGGGCCTGACCTGGGATGTGGTCGAAAGCGTTCCCGTGCATGAGGGGATCAAGACCGCCAGCACGGATTGGGATCGGCTGATCGACGCCTACCGGCAGAGCCTGCGCAATCTCGGTGCCTGCGGTGTGCGGGTCGTGACCTATAATTTCATGCCGCTGCTGGACTGGACGCGCACCGACCTGTCCTTCGCCATGCCTGACGGCGCGCTGGCCCTGCGCTTCGACTGGGACGCTGTTGCGGCTTACGACCAGTATATTCTGGAACGGCCGGGGGCGGAGGTTGACTATGGCCCCGATGTCCGCGCCCGTGCCCGCGCACTGTATGAGGCGATGTCGGCGGAGGACCGCCGCGCGCTGGAGCGCACCATCATTGCCGGCCTGCCGGGCAGCGAGGAAAGCTTCACCTCTGCCCAGTTCCTGGACGCCATCGGCACCTATCGCGATATCGGGGCAGAAACCCTGCGCCGTAACCATGTGCGCTTCCTGGAGGAAGTGTGCCCCGCAGCGGAGGCGGCGGGAGTGCAGCTGGTTGTTCATCCGGATGACCCGCCTTTCCCGATCTTCGGCCTGCCGCGCGTGGTCAGCACGGAGGCGGATGTGACCAACCTGTTCCGGCAGGTGCCCAGTGCCGCCAACGGCCTGTGCTTCTGCGCCGGTTCCTTTGGTGCCCGCGCCGACAATGACCTGCCCGGCATCATCCGCCGCCTGGGCGACCGCATCGGTTTCGTGCATCTGCGTTCGGTTCAGCGGGAAGCGGATGGCAAATCCTTCCATGAGGCGGCCCATCTTGAAGGCGATGCTGGCATGGCCGACATCGTGGCGGCCTTGTGTGACGTCTCTGATGCGCAGAACCGCAGCATCCCGATGCGCCCCGACCATGGTCACCAGATGCTGGACGATCTGAACAAGGTCACCAATCCCGGCTACTCGCTTCTGGGCCGCATGCGCGGGCTGGCCGAACTGCGCGGGCTGGAGCGGGGCATTCGTCACGCGCGGGGGCGTTAAGCCCCCCCTCAGCACAGCTGGCAGATATCCTTCACATCCATGTCGTTATAATCCAGGTTCTCCCCCGCCATGGCCCAGATGAAGCTGTAGGCGCGGGTGCCGCAGCCCATATGCACCGACCAGGGCGGGGAGATCACCACCTCCTCATTGCCCATCACCATGTGCCGCAACTGGTCCGGGTGGCCCATATAGTGGAAGACGCGGTCATCCGCGCCCAGATCGAAATAGAGATAGATCTCTGACCGCCGCTCATGCACATGCGGCGGCATGGTGTTCCAGACACTGCCCGGTTCCAGGATCGTCATCCCCATGCAGAGCGAGGCGCTGGCGCAGGTATGGGGCAGGATCAGCTGGAAAATGCTGCGGTCATTGCCGGTCTCTAAGGACCCGCGCCGCATCGGCGTGATGTCGGCCAAGCTCAGCTTATGCAAGGCACACGCCCGGTGCGCCGGGACGCTCAACAGGTAAAACCGCGCACCATCCCCCTCAAATCGCACGTCAGCGCTGCCCATGGGAATATACAGTGCGTCGCGCGGGCCCATCTCAAAGCGCTGGTCATCGACGGTGATGCTGCCGGTCCCCGCCCCGATATTCACCACCCCCATTTCGCGGCGCGACAGTAGCGGTCGGCCCGCCGCGCTGTCCGGTTCGCTGTGCGGGGGCAGGGTGAGGGGCCGGCCGGCGGGCACGGCCCCGCCGATGATGAACCGTTCCCCATGGGAATAGGTCAGCACCAGCTCGCCTGCCCGGAACAGGCCGGTGACCAGATAGCGGTCGCGCAGGTCCCCGTTCGACGCCCCCGCCATCATGGCGGGATGCGTCGCGTGGAAGGTCTTTTCGAACAAAATCGCCTCCGCTTTACAGCGTGTGGGGCGGCCTCAGAGCTTCGCGATGGCGGATGCCGCCAACAGGAAGGCACCGACGCCGTAATATTGCGTATCCTGGGGTTCCACCTGTTCCGGCCGGTCGCTGACCTGCTGCACCCAGCCCAGGCGTCCGTCAGGCTGGATGGAGCGGGTCAGCGCGTCCCAGCCGCGCCGCGCCACGGGCTCATAGGCGGCACGGTCCAGCAGACCGGCATTGATCCCCCAGGCGATGGCATGGGTGTAGAAGGCCGTACCGCTGCTTTCCGCCGGGGAATTTTCAGGGGCCAGCAGCGAGGGCGGCCAATATCCATCCGGCTTCTGCGTGGCTTTGATCTTGACGGCCATTTCCTTGAACAGGGCTTCCATCCGCATCCGATCCGGGCTGCCCGGTTCCAGCAGCGGGATGGTCCGCGCCATGCCCGACAGGACCCAGCCATTGCCCCGGCTCCAGAACATCTTGCGCTGCTTGTCATCGCGCCGTTCGAAGAAGCGGCTGTCGCGGTAATAAAGGCTTTCCGCCGGATCATAGAGGAAATCGGTGGTAGCCCAGAATTCGGCCAGCGCGAAATCGCGATAACGGCTATCCCCCGTCTGCCGCGACATCTCGATAAAGGCCGGCGGCGACATGAACAGCGCATCGCACCAGCACCAGCGCTTCAGGCACTCGGCATCATTGTACCCCGTGGGTGGCACATAAAAGGCCAGGTTCACCCGCACCGGGTTGGCCAGCACGAAATCAAACACCTTGCGCGAAGGATTGATCACCGCCGGGTTCGCGCCATGCTTGGCGGCCCAGAGATAGGCCTGCCCGATCGTGTGGTCATCGGCGTGATAGGGGCGGTCGGCCAGCGTCCAGCCATTTTTCGTCCCCATATCCATGATGGCCTTGGCGATATCGGGCGGCGCGCCGGCATCGGCCAGTTCCGTCATGCCCACCCAGAACACGGCCTGTTCCCAGCCGCGCGGATTGCGTGTGCCGCCGGTGGCGCGGGGGATATGGCTGGTATCGGCCATGCGCGCCAGTTGCCACCGCGCCAGTTTCACGGCGCTGTCGATGGCCGCCTTCGCCGCCGGTGCCGTGGACGTTGCCTTGGGCGCATCCTGTGCCGGGGCGGTCGCGGGCAGGGCGGCCAACAACGGGGCCATTGCAAGAAGGGTAAGGCTGCGGGGCGTCTTCATGGGGCTTCCTTGGACGGGGGAATGACAGCGCTCAGGCGCGGACTCAACAGATGCAGGGCGGCCAGGGCGAACAGATAGGCGGTACCCGCCACGGTGAAGATCAGGGCATAGGAACCGGTGGCCCCCAGAATATAGCCGACAAACTTGGCGATCAGCATGCCACCAATGGCCCCCGCCGTCCCGCCGATCCCCACCACCGACCCGACCGCCGCGCGTGGGAACAGGTCCGACGGCAGGGTCAGCAGATTGGCCGAAAAGGCCTGATGCCCCGCCGTCGCCAGCCCGATCAGCAGCACGGCCAGCCACAGATTATCGACATGCTGCACAAAGACGATGGGCAGGATGATTGCGGCGCAAAACAGCATGGTCAGCTTGCGCGCCCGGTTGGGCGTGAAGCCCGCCCGGATCATGCGCGAGGACGCCCAGCCGCCGGCCACGCTGCCGACATCCGACAGAAGATAGATCGCCACCAGCGGCGGCCCGAAGCTTTTCAGGTCCAGCCCATAGCGGCGGCCCAGGAAATCCGGCAACCAGAACAGGAACATCCACCAGATGGGGTCGGTCAGGAATTTCGGTACCGCATAGGCCCAGGTCTCCCGCACCAGGAACAGCCGCCGCCACGGCATGCGCTCCACCACCGGCACCGGATCGCTGCGGATCAGGGCCAGTTCCTGCGCGTTGACACGCGGATGCTTGTCCGGCGAACGGTAGAGCGTCAGCCACGCCACCAGCCAGACAAGGCTGAACAGGCCGGTAATGACAAAGGCCGCACGCCAGCCATAGGCCAATGTCAGGGCCGGGATCAGCAACGGTGTGATGATGGCGCCGACATTGGCCCCGGCATTGAAGATGCCGGTGGCAAAGGCGCGTTCACGCTGCGGGAACCATTCGCTGACGGCCTTCAGGCCCGCCGGGAAATTACCCGATTCCCCGATGCCCAGCGCGAAACGCACCATGGCGAACTGTGTGACGCTGTGCGCCATGCCATGGGCGCAATGGGCCAGTGTCCAGAAGAAGAAGGCGATGGCATAGCCGAAGCGGGCGCCGATCACATCGATGAAGCGCCCCATGCCCAGAAAGCCGATGGCATAGGCGGCCTGGAACCAGAAAACGATGTCGGCATATTCCGCCTCCGTCCAGCCCAGATCCACCTGCAGCACCGGCTTCAACACGCCGATCATCTGCCGGTCGACATAATTGATGGCGGTGGCCGCGAACAGCAGGCCGCAGATCACCCAGCGATAGCGGCTGGCGGTACCAGCGGCATGGGCGACAATCTCATCGCGTCCGCCGCTCATGACCGGGAATTCCGGGGGCCGGGCGCGGGATGGGTGGATGGCGCGGGAATGCAGATCCCCGGCGGAACAGCGTATTGCATGATACCTCCCCGATGCGGACTTCTGCCGCTTGAAAGTTATCATACAACTTTGCGGTCTGCCGTCAAGCGCGACTGGTCAGGCCAAAGCCGGCCGCGTTACCGAGCTTTGCCGCGCGCTGCCGCGCTCAACATCGAATGCCGCGTCAGGCTTTCCTGCATATGATGGCGGGCCGCCTCGCGGGCGCGGGCCGGGTCCATGCGGACGATGGCATCCAGGATGGCCTCATGCTCCCCATGCACCTTCTCGGCATAGGCGCGGTGCGCCTCTTCCGGCTGGTCACGCAGATAGAGGTTGCGCGGCGGGACCAGACGCAGGCCCAGGAACTCCACAAAGCGGGCGTAATAATCATTCTGCGTGGCCCGCGCGATGGCGAGGTGAAAGGCCGTATCGGCCTTGGCGGCGGCCACGGGGTCGCCGCGCAGATCGCGCATGGCCTGCAACGCGTCCTGGATGGTGCCGATATCGGCGGTGGTGCGGCGGGCGGCGGCCAGACCCGCCATCTCCGTCTCCACACCCAGGCGCATCTCCAGCAGCTTCACGATATCAGCCAGTTCGTGCAGCTCATCCTTGGTGATCTGGAAGGCGCGGTATTCGGCGGTGTCGGCCACATACATGCCCGACCCCTGGCGCGACACGGCCAGCCCCTGTGCCGTCAGCCGTGCCACCGCCTCACGCACGACGGTGCGGCTGACATTCTCGGTCTCGGCGATTTCCTTCTGGGTGGGCAGGCGGCTGCCGGGCGGCAATTGTCCTGACCGGATCTGCGCTTCCAGCTTCACGAACAGATCATCGGTCAGGGAAGTTCCGCGTCCCGATTCGTCTGCACCGCCGCCCATATCCGCTTGTCGCATGGGGCCAACCCTACTTGTCATATCACTCTCCGCCGGTTACTTCTAATGTAACACCGACCGAAGCAATGGTCGACCGGTCAGATGCCGGATAATGGGAGGTTGTCATATGTATTGGAACCGTCGCGCTGCACTTGCGGCCCTGCTGCTGTCCACTCTGACCACCGGGACCTCCCTGGCGCAGGATAAAGCCACCCTGCCGCAGCCGACCGACCGTTCCCCGCGCGCCGCCGTCACCCTGGCCGATTATCGCTATGATGATCTGATGTGGGAAAATGACAAGACCGCCCACCGCATCTATGGCCATGCGCTGGAGGCGGCGGAGCCGCCGTCGGGGTCTGGTATCGACAGTTGGGGCAAGAAGGTGGTCTGGCCCTATATGGACCGGCAGCTGCGCACCCGCGACTATCATAATGACCTGGGCGAGGGCATGGATTTCTACAATGTCGGGCAGGGGCGCGGGGCCGGCGGCCTTGGCATCTGGCATGACAACAAGCTGTGGACGTCGCGCAATTACAAGACGTACCGCATCCTGAAGAACGGGCCGGATGTCGCGGATTTTGAGGTGGATTACGCCCCCTGGCCCGTGGATATCGACCGCAAGGTGTGGGAGACGCGGCGTTTCACACTGCCGCTGGGCACGCATTTCACGCGCATGGTCTCCACCCTGTCCTCCGACCGGTCCGACCCGCTGATCGTGGGGATCGGGATCGGAAAGAAGGTGACGGGGACGGGCGGTGACCTGACGGTGGACAAGGCAACTGGCCTGATCTCCTGGTGGGGGCCGGACAATCCCGACCATGGGCGCATGGCGGTGGCATTGCGCATCGATCCCGCCATGATCGTGGAGGTGCGCCAGGACGCGGACAATCATCTGGTCCTGCTGCGCGTCACGCCGGGCCAGCCCTTTGTCTATTATTCCGGCTCTGCCTGGAGCCAGGGGCAGGGTGCCTTCACCGACCGCGCCGCCTGGGACCGCCATGCCGCGGCGGAAAAGGTGGATTTCATGGTCACGGGCCGGTAACCGCCCCCGCACTGCATTATTTATATGACCAGCTGTTTCTGATGCGCCCGGCGCATCTGACCAAGCCCATGCGTTGCCTATCGGTAACAGGTCTCTGGTCATGCCAAAGTTGTCATACGAATTTGTTGACAGGCCGGACCACCCGCCGCATCATGCCTTCATCGGTTCCCCAGGGCCGAGGTAAAAGCAATTGGGGGAAATGGCCACAAGGCCCCCTGGGGATCCATCAGCAAAGAAAAGACGGCACCGCTTCACGCCGAAGCGGAACGGTGCCGCGCAACATGGGAGGGACAAGATCATGGCCAGTTGGGCTGTTCGTGGTGCATGCGCGTTGGCTGGCGGCGTCTCGGTTGCCGCCCTGTCGCTGTCACCGGCATTGGCGCAGAATAGCGCCGGCAATACCGCCAGCGAACCGGCGGTGCTGGAAGAGATCATCGTGACCGGCCTTCGCGCCTCCCTGGAACAGGCCGCCGATATCAAGCGTGACGCGCCGCAGGTGATGGACGTGATTACCGCCAGCGACGTGGGCAAGCTGCCCGACGTTAATGTGGCGGAGGCGTTGCAGCGCGTCACGGGCGTGCAGATCACCCGTGTTTTCGGCGAAGGCCAGTCGGTTTCCGTGCGCGGGTTGCAGCAGGTGCGGGTGGAGGTGGATGGCCGCACCTTGCTGGGCTGGTCCGCGCGCCTGTCCCCGCCCGAAAATGATCAGCTGGGCCGCTCGTCCGGTCTGGATGCCGTGCCGTCCAGCCTGTTCGGCAAGCTGGCTGTCTATAAGTCACCCCTGGCCGCCCAGGCCGAAGGTGGTCTGGGCGGCACCGTCAACCTGACGACGCCCAAGCCCTTGAGCTTCAAGAAGCCCACCTTCTCCTTCCAGGCCCAGGGCGTCTATTCCCAGGTCACGGACAAGGTGGAGCCGGCCTTCACTGGCTTCGGCACCACGAAGTTCGCCGATGGCCGCATCGGCGTGATGCTGGCGGGTGAATATCAGAAGCGCACCTCGACCACCCAGGCGTTCGAGCGCAACAATTTCCTGAACCGCACCTATACGGGCACCAATGCCGGCGTCAACCAGACGCCCGTGCTGATGCAGTATGAGAATTTCGTGGTCGACCGGTCGCGCACCGGCCTGAACGGTGCCATCCAGTTTGAGGCGACGCCCGAACTGACCATCACCGCCGACGCCCTCTATTCCAAGCTGGTGACCGGCCGGCATCAGGATTTCTTCAGCTTCCGCCTGCCCACCACCAGCAATCCCGTCACCAACCGCGTGACGGAGAACAACATGGTGGTGGCCGGCACCGCCAATGGCACGGTCACCACGGCGGGCCAGATCCGCAATGAACCGACGGAAAGCTTCCTCTACGGCCTGAATGGTAAGTATGAGGATGATGGCCTGACGGTGGAGGCTGATGGCTACTACAGCAAGGGCACCATTGATCAGACCATTCAGATCATCACCTTGCAGGCCACCGCCGCCGTTCCCGGCACTTTCGATTTCCGCGATGTGACCGTCCCGTCCCTGGCCTTGGGCGGCACCTTCAACCCCACCAACTACGCCTCCTATAACCCCGCCACCAACGGCGTGCGGTCGAACCGGCTGCTGGGTGTGTTGGATGAATGGACGGGCAAGCTGGATGTCAGCTATGAGACCGACGGCGGCATCACCTTCTCCGGTGGTGCCCGCTACACCGATCTGGGTGCCCGCTCCAACGCCTATCGCAGCCAAGTGACACCGACGCGGGCGGAGCTGGAGCCCTATCTGACGGTGATCGACGCTAAGAATTTCCTGCCCGACATTCCGGGCAATTTCCCGCGCAGCTTCCTGTCGACGGCCCCCACCTTCGACTATGTCTTCACCCGCGCGCAGGCCGCACAGCCCAACCCCAACAGCAGCGACCGTTCCACCCTGCTGCCCAACAATCAGCGTGACTATACGTTCAGCGAGAAGACGCTGGCCGGTTACCTGATGGTGGCGGGGCAGGGGGAGATCGGGGAGATCCCGTTCCGCGCCAATGCCGGCGTGCGCGTGGCGCGTACCCGTCTGTCGGTGGATACGTTCCTGAATATCGGCGCGACCAGCACGCTGGTCACCGACAAGAACGAGTATACGAACATCCTGCCCTCGGCGAATATCGCCTTCAACGTTACCGACGATTTCCTGATCCGCCTGGGCGCGTCACAGACGATGCAGCGCGCCTCCATCGCCGATCTGGCACCGTCCACTTTCTTCAACGCCACCAACCTGTCGGTCACGGGCGGCAATGCCGATCTGAAGCCGCCTGTCTCTACCCAGGGCGATATCAGCTTTGAATATTACCATGGCAAAAGCTCGCTGATCTCCGGCGCCATCTTCTACAAGGATGTCGATGATTTCATCGCCAGCTTTGTGACGACGGGCACGGATACCAACCTGGACCCGCAGGGCCGCGAGCTGACCTTCTCCCGCCCTGAAAATCTGGCCAGCGCCAAAATCAAGGGCTTCGAGGTCGGTATTCAGCAGTTCTTCGATTTCCTGCCCGAACCGTTCGACGGGCTGGGTGTCATCGCCAACTATACCTATTCCGACAGCGAGGATAATGCCGGCTTCCCGCTCGTCGCGGTGTCCAAGAACAGCTACAACCTGATCGGCCTGTACGAGAAGGGCCCCTTCTCGGCCCGCGTTGCCTATAATTACCGCGACGAAGCGGTCTTCGAATTCTCCGAAGGCCGCCCCAGCTTCATCGGTGCCCGCTCACAGCTGGACGCACAGGTCGGGTACGACATCACGGAGGGGATTTCCGTGTCGTTCAATGCCCAGAACCTGCTGCCCAAGAAGTCGGCCACCTCGGAATACAGCAATTTCGATGAAACCGCGCTGAACAGCTACGCTATCTCCGAACGCCGCTTCTCGCTGGGCCTGCGGGCGAAATTCGGGGGCTGACGGGTCCTTTCGTGACCGGACCTACCATCCCGGCGAAATCCGGGATGGTAGGTGGCTCCACGCTGACAACAGGGAACCCCGATATGACGCGCCTCTGGCTGGCTCTCGCGCTGTCCACCACCGCCCTGACGGCCACGGCCGCCGACCTACCGAAAATCCTGTCGGACAAGGCGGTGCGGGCGGCCAACCCTCTGCCCGATTTCTCCTATGCCGGTTACGGTTTCGGACTGGGTGCCATTCCCACCGATACCGGCACCATCGTCAATGTTACCGATTACGGCGTCATCCCTGATGATGGGCTGGACGACACCAAGGCCACCTTGAAGGCGCTGGACGCTGCCAACGCCGTTGCCGGCAAGGTAACCCTGCGTTTCCCCAAGGGCCGCACCCAGATCACCGAGGTGCTGCGCATCACCCGTTCCGACATCGTTCTGGACGGTGCCGGCGACGGGCCGGATGGCAGCGAGATATACTTCCCCCGCCCCCTGAAACTGATCGACAACAGCCACGATTTTGACGAGCTGCGTCAATATCTGGTCAAGGAGAAGAAGTACGAGGTGCAGCCGGAGCACAATATCAACTATCTGTTCTCCGAATATAGCTGGGGCGGCGGCATGATCTTTGTCGGGCCGGACCGTACCCGCCCCGCCTCCTATGACCCCGCCTTTGACAAGCGCGATCCGACCCTGGCCAAGGGCGTGGCGGGAAAGCAGTTCGACCGCACCCTGACCGTGGATGACACATCGCGCCTGAAGGTGGGGGATGTGCTGCGCGTGGAATGGTTCGCGACGGCGGGCAAGGACAGCGCCATCCTGAAATCGCTCTATGGCGATACCGACCTGCCCATCGGTTCCCATCATTGGACTTCGCCCGACCGGGCCGTGGTGGCGCAATCGACAAAGATTGTGGCGATCAAGGGCAGGCGCGTGACCCTGGGCGATCCGCTGCTGCATGATGTGCGGGCCGATCAGCCGGCAATCCTCAGCGCGTGGCAACACCTGACCCATGTCGGCATTCAGAATCTGCGCCTGCAATTCCCCGAAAGCCCGTCCTTCGGCCATCATCTGGAACAGGGCTATAACGGCATCTATATGACGGGCGTCTTCGATGGCTGGATACGCAATCTGACCATAGACAAGTCCGACAGCGGCATCCTGACCGACAATGCCGCCAGCCTGACCATTGAGGACATCGTCACCAGCGGCGACCGCCGCGCCCATTATTCGGTCCATGTCGGGGCCGCGCATAATGTGCTGGTCAAGGATCTGGTGGTGGAAAACCCCGTGATCCATCCGCTGTCGGTCAATACCCGCTCCACCCGCGCCGTCTTCCTGCGGGCGCAGGTAAAGCGCGACGCCGTGATTGATCAGCATAGCGGATCAAACCATCAGAACCTGTTCGACCAGATCAGCATGTGGGTCGATCCGGCGCAGAAGAAGGGCGAATGGCAGTACCGGTTGTGGGTCGGCGGCGGTGCTTCTTACTGGAAGCCGGGCCATGGCCTGTACAACACTGTCTGGAACGCCAGGCTAGTGATGCCGGACAGTGTCCCCGCCGCCGCCACTGTCACCATCACCAGCGGTCTGGAAGGGCCGGGGGAACGGGTTGTCGGCCTGCATGCCAACCGCCCCATTCAGGTCCGCTATAATCCTGCCCCCTATCTGGAGGGCACGGGAAGCCCCGTGACCGACGCCCCGTCGCTCTATGATTATCAACTGGCTAGGCGGCGATAGGGCGGGGTGATGCGGCGGCGGGATTTCTGCGCGAGCCTGGGTCTGCTCTGGTCCTTGCCGGCCACGGCGGCGGTGCCGAGTGGCGGCCTGGACCTAAGGGCCATCGAACGGGGCCGCGTCCTGCGCGCGGCGGACGCGTTCCGGGATGAGGCCCCGGTGACCGTCACCGCCTCTCCCGCCCCGCGCAGCCCTGGCGGCCCGCACGACTATTATTCGGAGGGGGATTACTGGTGGCCGGACCCGGCCAATCCCGGCGGCCCCTATATCCGCCGTGACGGTTTCTCCAACCCCGACAAGTTCACAGCCCATCGTGACGCGCTGATCCGGTTCAGCCGGATTGTGCCGGCCCTGGTGGCGGCCTTCGATCTGACGGGCGACATTCGTTATGCTGATGCCGCCGACCGCCACCTGCGCGCCTGGTTCGTGGACCCGGCGACGCGCATGGCCCCGCATCTGAACCATGCCCAGGCGGTGATCGGCATCAATACGGGGCGCGGCATCGGCGTCATCGACACGCTGCATCTGGTGGAGGTGGCGCGCGCCCTCGCCATCCTGCGCCGTCTCTGGCCCGATGGCGGGTCCTATGATCCTGTCATCGGCTGGTTCGATGCCTACCTGACCTGGATGACCACATCGCCCAACGGGATTGAGGAGCGGGAGCAGAAGAACAATCACGGCACCTGCTGGGCCTTGCAGGTCGCGGAATTCGCCCGCCTGACGGGGCGGGCCGTTGCACGGGCGCAGGCGCTGGACCGTCTCAAGGCCCTGATCGCAGGACAGATCGCACCCGACGGGTCACAACCGCTGGAACTGGCCCGGACCAAGCCGTTTGCCTATTGCCTGTTCAATCTGGATGCGCTGGCGGCCTGTGCCCATATCCTGTCGGGTCCCGATGGCGGCCTCTGGCGGCTCAAGGGGCCGGGCGGCGGTTCCATCGCCGATGCCCTGTCTTACATGGCCCCGTTCATCGCCGATAAATCGCGCTGGCCGAAGCCGCCGGATGTGGAGGCCTGGGACGGCTGGCCCCTGCGGCAGCCAGCCTTGCTGTTCGGCGGCCTTGCCCTGGGGCGGCCGGATTATCTGGCCCTATGGCAGCGCCTGAACCCCGACCCCGCCGACGCCGAACTGATCCGCAACTACCCGCTGCGCCAGCCTGTTTTATGGTTAGGGTAAGTCGTTCCAGTACCGTGATATAGGCAATCATATAACCTATTAGGTGCGCATAAGGCAGATATCAAATGAGCATTAATGGTTTAAATTTGCATTACTCATTATTGTAATGCGATGGAATACTTCGTGCCCGACCGGTTACCGATGGTGCGTCGATCCCTTTGCCACAGCACAATACCCATGCCTGAACCGACGCCATCGGATTGCCAAGGGTCCTGACTATGGATCAAAGCGAGGGGCACCATGGGAAAGAAGAAGCAGGAAGACGCGTCGATAAACAGGTCTCTTGACGCATTGCCGGACGTTGTGGATTTCAGAGACCAGCTGTTCGCACCAACGCTGGTCCGCGTACCGGCGGTTTCTGATCTGGTGGCGTTTAGCAAATATGGGCTGCCGGTCTTGGATCAGGGGACAGAAGGGGCCTGTACAGGTTTTGCCCTGGCCACCGTCGCGAACTACCTGCTTCGTGTCAGAGGGGGGGATAAGAGCGCCCCGCAGGTCAGCCCGTGGATGCTTTACGCCATGGCCAAACGGTACGACGAATGGCCCGGAGAAGACTACGAAGGGTCAAGTGCGCGTGGTGCGATCAAGGGCTGGTTTAAGCACGGGCTTTGTTCTTTTGATCTTTGGAAACAATCGCAGCCGGACCCAAAGAGCCACACCGCCCGATCTGCAGACGCGCTGAACCGTCCGCTCGGTGCCTATTTCCGGGTTAATCACCGCGACCTTGTCGCGATGCATGCCGCCATCAATGAGGTTGGCATTCTGTCCGCTACAGCCAATGTGCACGAAGGTTGGCAGGCGGTTCGATCCGGTGATGAACAGATCGAATATCGACCCGGCACAATCGGCGGTCATGCCTTCGCCATTGTCGGCTATGATCGGCAAGGCTTCTGGATTCAGAACAGTTGGGGGCCGCATTGGGGAAAGGGCGGACTGGCCCGGCTTTCTTATGCCGACTGGTTGGCCAACGGCATGGATGTCTGGGTCGCCGCGTTGGGGGCCCCCGTTGATATCACCTCTGCGGTTTCGACTGCGACCATGCGATCGACCGCGCCGCGCAGCTATCAGAATCAGGTTTACGCCGATTTGCGTCCCCACGTCGTCACATCGAAAAACAATGGTGTGCTTGATGATAAGGGCACCTACGGCATGACAGAGGATCGGCTGAAACGACTGCTTCGGGAACAAGTCCCTCAAACGATGGAGGGATGGACAACGAAACGGCTGGTTTTGCATGCACATGGCGGTCTGGTGTCCCAGGACAGTGCCTTGCAGACCATTTCAGGCCTGATTGCGCCAGCGCTGACGGCGGAAACCTATCCACTGTCATTTATCTGGCGGTCGGACATCTGGCGTACCATCAAATACATGCTTGAAGACGGTGCTCGCCATCGGCGGGACGAAGGCATACTTGATGTCGCGAAGGATTTCCTCTTCGACCGGTTTGACGGCATGCTGGAGGTCGTGGCCCGGCAACTTGGCGGAAAGTTGCTATGGGATGAGATGAAGGAAAATGCGACCCGCGCGACCGACGACGCACATGGCGCTGCGCAGCTGGTTGCAGATCACCTTGATTGGCTGGTGACCAAGAAGAAACTGATCGATGAAGTGCATCTGGTTGGCCACAGCGCAGGGTCCATCTTCCTCGCGCCGCTTGCGGAACGTCTCGCACGTAAGGGTGTCCCGATCAGCAGTTTGACCCTGTGGGCTCCCGCCTGCACCATGGAACTGTTCAACACCACCTATAAACCACTGCTTGACGACGGGAAGATTGAGTGTTTCCGGCTGTATACGTTGGATGATGCAACGGAACAGGATGACGACTGCGCCAATATCTATCGCAAATCGCTATTGTATCTGGTCAGCCACGCTTTTGAGAAAAAGGCCAGAATCCCGGGCCGACAGCAAGGCGAGCCATTGTTGGGGCTGGCGCGTGACGCGGCCATTATCCCCAAGTCATTTTGGAAGCCAGGAAAGCGGGAATGGCATCTGGCACCCGGTTCCGACAGCGCTGCCCGGCATCATGGCGACTTTGACAATGATGCCAAGACCTTGACATCCACCTTGGCTTTTATCACCGGGGGAAGCATCAATCCGCCTTCGCAGCTGGCGGAAGGTCTCCGGCCACACGAGGATCGTCGTGCAGCCAGATCGCGGTTCAACAGGTTGACCTGAAAATCACGCTTCGGGCCAAAAACTTAAGGGGCGCCGATCCTGTTGGACCGGCGCCCCCGCCTTATCGTGGTTTCCCCCGTCACTCAGGCCGCGGCGGTGGTCTTCCGCCCGGCGCGCACCGCGTCATTTTCCAGGATGAAGCGGCGCACACGCGGCTCGATATCTTCGCGCCATTTGCGGCCGTTGAAAATACCATAATGGCCGACCGCCTTTTGCAGGTGGTTGTGCTTCTTGGCCTCGGGGATGTTCTTGCACAGCGTATGGGCGGCGATGGTCTGACCGGGGGCGGAGATATCGTCCAACTCGCCTTCCACCGTCAGCAGGGCCGTCTTCTCGATGGCCGACGGATCGACGGTCATGCCGCGCCACTTCATGCGGCCATTGGGCAGGGCGCGTTCCTGGAACACCTGATTGACGGTCTGCAGGTAGAACTCCGCCGTCAAATCCATGACGGACAGATATTCGTCATAGAATTTGCGGTGGGCCTCCGCACTCTCCCCGTCGCCGCGTACCAGATGGCGGAACAGTTTCATATGTTCGCCGACATGGCGGTCCAGGTTCATGGACATGAAGCCCGTCAGCTGCACAAAGCCCGGATAGACCTGACGCAGCGCACCCGGATAATAGAAGGGCACGGTCGTGACGACATTGCGCTCAAACCAGCCGATATCCTTATCCACGGCCAGCTGCGTGACCACGGTCGGGGCGGCGGCGGTGTCGATGGGGCCGCCCATCAGGGTCATGGAGGCGGGCTGGCACGGATCATCCAACTGCGCCATCAGGGCGACGGCGGCCAGCGTCGGCACCGCCGGCTGACACACGGCCATGACATGCGTGTTGGGGCCTAAGTGACGGATGAAATCCATCACATAGTCCATGTAATCCTCCAGGTCGAAACGACCCTTGGACAGCGGCACCAGTTTGGCGTCGTGCCAGTCGGTGATATAGACGTCGTGATTGGGCAGCAGCGCCTGGACGGTCCCGCGCAGCAGGGTCGCATAATGGCCCGACATCGGGGCAACCAGCAGCAGCTTGGGATCATCGCGCGGAATGGCGCGGGCGAAATTCACCAGATTGCCGAACGGCTTTTCCAGAACGACCTGTTCGGTCACGGCGACGTCGCGGCCATTGATGCGCGTGGTCGGCAGGCCGAAATCCGGCTTGCCCCAGCGGCGCGTGGTCCGGTTGATCAACTCCGCGCCCGCCGCGACGGCGCGACCGACCTTGGTGTAGGAGGCGGGAAGGAACGGGTTCTGGAAGGTCTGCTGCGTGGCCTCCGCCATCAGGCGCAGGGGCGTCAGGGCGGCATGCTGAAGATCATACAGGTGATAGAGCACTGTGAACGTCCCCTTTCAACCAAGCGACCGTCCCCACGTCGGACGGCGCTCAAACCTTTGAACCCATCCCCGAACGATACCCGTCCGGGGACCCTCGATAGCGGTACCCCTGCGGCACCCTGTCTCAGGTGCGTAGCCTAACCACGCCTGGACAGCTTGCAACAGATAAATCTCGAAACCGTTAAGATCATTTGTATGGGACCAAAGTAGGGGGCGTCCCGTGACACCGGTCTCACCTGCCTTGTTCATGGGCAGTTTACATATCAGACGGATGTATGTTGCCCACCAATATCGGCGGTATGCACCCGTCGCTGGCTTCGAACTTAAGATGGCGATGTCACAGGCTGCGGCGTGACCGGAGCGCCGCTGTCAGGGTGCCATCGTCCAGATAATCCAGCTCTCCGCCCACCGGCACACCATGGGCCAGCCGCGACAGACGCACCCCGCAAGGGGCCAGCCGGTCGGACAGGTAATGGGCCGTTGTCTGTCCGCCGACGGTGGCGTTCAGCGCCAGGATCACCTCCTGCACCTCCGGTCGGCTGGCGCGCTCCAGCAGGCCAGGGATGGCAAGATCATCCGGCCCAATCCCGTCCAGCGCCGACAAAGTACCGCCCAACACATGGTAACGGCCCCGGAACGCCCCCGTGCGCTCCAGCGCCCAGAGGTCGCCGACATCCTCCACCACACAAAGCGTGCCCGAGTCGCGGTGATGATCGGCGCAGATGGTGCAGGGATCGTGGCTGTCCAGATTGCCGCAGACCGAACAGGTGCGGATCGACGATGCCGCCGCCGCCAGCGCCTCCCCCAGGGGTGCCATCAGACTGTCGCGCCGCTTGATCAGGTGCAGGGCCACGCGCCGCGCCGACCTGGGGCCCAGGCCGGGCAGCTTGGCCAGCAATTGAATAAGGCGGTCGATATCCGGTCCGATCATGGCGGCGACGCTACAGGATGTTCGCCGAATGTTCCAGAAAAACCTGAGTAGGTCTACCCCTTGCCCGTCGCTGTCCGTCTGATATCCACGGCGAAATGCTCAACCTGCCGGGCCAGATCACCCGCCTGTTTCACCAAATCTTGGGTCCAGCGTTCAATGCTGGCGGCGCTGTCCAGGGCGGCGCTGGCCCCGTCAGAAATGCCGCTGACCCGGTCTGACACGGCGCGCGAGGCGCTGGCCGCCTGTGAGGTATTGTCGGAGACGCCGGCGATGGTGGCCGCCTGTTCCTCCACGGCGCTGGCGATGGCGGCGGCATTGCCATTCACCGCCTCAATGGTGCTGGCGATGCGACCGATGGCGGCCACCGCGTCCGCCACGGTCTGTGACAAGGAGGCGATCTGGCGGGTGATTTCGTCGGTCGCCCGCGCCGTCTGCCCGGCCAGACTTTTCACCTCGCCGGCCACCACGGCAAAGCCCTTGCCGGCCTCCCCGGCCCGCGCCGCCTCGATGGTGGCGTTCAGGGCCAGAAGGTTGGTCTGCGATGCGATATCGCTGATCAGGGCGACCACCGCGCCGATCTGGCCGGCGGCGGTGGAAAGGCCGTTCATCACCTGGCGGGCGGTATCAGCCTCGTTCACGGCGGCCTGGGTGACACGGGTGGCGGTGCTGACCTGCCGCGCGATTTCGGCGCTGGCAATGCCCAGTTCCTCGGCGGCCCCCGCCACCGACTGCACATTGCTGGCCGCGTCCTGGGTGGCGCTGGCGATGGCGCTGGAGGATTCGGTGGTTTCCCGCGCCTTCTCCGCCATCACGCGGGTCAAGGCATGGACCTTGCCGATGCCCTCTACTATGGCCTGAACGGCGCTCTGCACCTGCCGGTCGATGGCGTCCGCCACGCCTTCCAGGGCGCACTGCCGCGCCGTTTCGGCCTCCGCTGCCGCAGCGGCATTCTTTTCCTCCAGGCTGGCATTGGCGATGGCGACGTCGCGGAAATGGCCGGTGGCCGCCACCATCGCTGTCAATTCATCGCCATTGTTGCAGGTCGGTAGGGTGACCGCCGTGTCCCCCGCCGCCAGACGGCCCATCACGTCGGTCAGCCCCCGGA
The DNA here is from genome assembly GCF_059489915.1 of Niveispirillum sp. CC-CTL257. Taxonomy (NCBI): domain Bacteria; kingdom Pseudomonadati; phylum Pseudomonadota; class Alphaproteobacteria; order Rhodospirillales; family Azospirillaceae; genus Niveispirillum; species Niveispirillum sp. CC-CTL257. Next base: position 405,667 of record NZ_JCAJXE010000004.1, on the reverse strand, counting down.
TCGGCCCGATGATGGCGCGGCCCACCAGGGCCAGGATGGTGATCATCACCAGCAAGGTCAGGCCATAGGCTGCCCCTGCCACCATCCGCGATTTCGCCATCCAGTCGCGGCGTTCCGCTTCCGCCCGGTCGGCGCGCGCCGTCACCATGGCATCGACAGCGTCCAGTTCGGTCTTGATGGCTTCGGCCAGCCCGTCAATCAAATCATCCAGTTCGGCAAAGCGGGCGTCGTCGGCGCGTCCCTCCACCGCCTTCACCAACCCATCGCGCATGGCTTGGGTCAGGGCGGCGGTATCCGCCACGGCCTTGGCGGTGTGCGGCTTCTCCGCCGTCATGGCCGCCGCTGATAATCTCGCAGTCAGGGCTGCCAGCTCATCCAGCCCCTCGCGCATGGACTTGGCCCGGTCGGGAGCGACGGCACCATCATCCTTGTCGACGATCACATCCATGGCGACAAGGCTCATTTCCGTGGCCAGTGCGCCTGCCTTGTGCACCAGCTTCAGATAGGCCTGGGCCTGATCGGAAATGGCCGATTTCTGCACCGATACCCGGTCAACAATGAAGAAGGTGGCGGCCAGGGTGGACAGCCCGACAAAGGCGATCACGCCGACAGCGATGAGTTTCACACGGATGGTCCAACGCAAGGGGAACCTCCATCACCGCTATTTAATACCAATCCGCCTTTAGGCGGATTGGAGGCCGGCGACTGCCGGACCGCCGCACATGCGGCGTCAAGCCAAGGGCGCGGATGCGCCCGCCCGGCGTTTGAGGGCACTGAAAATTAGGCTACGCCTCCTTTTCGGGATCACAACATCCATTTCATCGCGGATAGGCTGTGGCGCTGGCCGCGTTGCGCATGGCTTCAGGTGCCGCGCCGCTTGGCTCGGGCCGTCGGTTCGGCAATCAGGGGATCGTCGGGCCAGTAATGGCGCGGGTAACGCCCGGCCAGTTCCTTCTTCACATCCTTGTACGATCCGGACCAGAACCCGGCCAGATCGCGGGTCACCTGCACCGGCCTGTGCGCAGGCGATAGAAGATGCAGCAGCACGGGAATGCGCCCGCCGCCCAGTCGCGGCGTCTCCGCCAGCCCGAATAGTTCCTGCAACCGCACCGCCAGCACAGGTTCCTCACCCGAATAATCAATGGGGATACGGTTGCCGGTCGGCACCGTCAGATGGGTGGGGATTTCCGCATCCATGGCCTGCCGCTGGTTCCAGTCCAGGATGCCGGTCAGGGCCGAATGCAGGTCCACCCGGTCCAGATGCGACCGCCGCGTGACACCGGACAGGTACGGTGCCAGCCACTCCTCCAGGGTTGCCAACAGCCCCTCATCAGACAGATCGGGCCAGCGGTCAGGCGATGCCCGGTGCAGAAACGCCACCCGCCGCCGCCATCCCTCCAGCTCCTTGCTCCAGGGCAGGCAGGCAAGCCCCATGGAACGCACCCCCTCCAGCATGGCCGGCAGGACCAGATCGGCGGGCGGGTTGGTCAGCGGTTCATCCTTCAGCGACAATTCAAACAGCCGACGGCGGCGGCGGGCCTGTACGATCTGTTCGCGACCGTCCCACACCACTTCCGTCTCGGCCCGGATGACGTCGGCAAAGGCTTCTTCCAGGGCGCTTTGCGTGACCGGTGCGGCCAGGAAGATGCGGGCATCACGCCCCTGACCATCCAGATCGGCCACCGCCAGCAGATCGGCAGCGGCCAGCGCATCGGTCGGGTCCAACATGGCCCCGCGCCCACCCGACAGGCGGAACTGTCCCGCCGCCCCCGCCCGCCTTTGCCCGATCCGGTCCGGATAGGCCAGTGCCAGCAGAAGGCCGGCATCCTCATGATCCACGGTCCTCGCCGGCCCGCCCACCTGCCGTTCCAGCTGTCGCGCCTGTTCCAGTGCCTGATGCAGGGCACCGCGATCCACATCGCCGCCACGCCCGCGCTCGTCCAGAAACTCCAGCCGGGTGCGCAGGTCGGCATCCCGCCGCCCGCCGCCGCGCAGAATATCCCGCTCCCCGATCAGGGCCGCGATGCGGCAGGCCAGCCGCGTGCGGCCCAGTTCCTTACCGCGCAGCACCAGATGCGCCAGTCGTGGATGCACACCCAGGCCCGCCATGGCCTTGCCATGGGCCGTGATGCGCAAGGCGTCATCGATGGCACCCAGCTGTTGCAGCAGCTTGCGCGCCTGGGTCAGGGTCGCGGCGGGTGGACTGTCCAGCCAGGATAGTTCATCGGCATCGACAATCCCCCATTGCGCCAGCTCCAACGCCAGCGGCGTCAGGTCGGCGCGCGTGATCTCGGCAGCGGTGAAGGGGATCAGGGCACGGTCGCTGGCCTCTGACCACAGCCGGTAACAGACACCCGCCGACAGACGCCCGGCGCGGCCCCGCCGCTGATCCGCCGACGCGCGCGATGATTTCACGGTTTCCAACCGGCCCATGCCGCTGCGCGGGTCAAAGCGCTGAAGGCGCGACAGGCCGCTGTCGATGACGATGCGGATACCCTCGATGGTCAGGCTGGTTTCGGCAATGCTGGTGGACAGCACCACCTTGCGCTGACCCGCCGGGGCCGGGCGGATGGCAATATCCTGCGCCTCCAGGCTCATATCGCCATAAAGCGGGGTCAGCAGGACATTGGCGGGCAGGGGGCCTTCGGCCAGCAGCCTCTCCACCCGCCGGATTTCCCCGCTGCCGGGCAGAAAGGCCAGGACGGAGCCATCTTCATCAGCCAGCGCCCGGCGGATCGTGCGGGCCATATGCTCGTCCGGCCGGTCATTCGGCCCCGGCTCCACCCAACGGGTTTCCACGGGAAAGGCCCGCCCCTCCGACGTCACCAGCGGCGCGCCACCCAGCAGGGCTGCCACCGGCCCGCCATCCAGGGTCGCCGACATCACCACCAGCCGCAGATCATCACGCAGCAAGTCGCGCGTCTGCAGGCAGAAGGCCAGCGCCAGATCGGCATCCAGGCTGCGTTCATGAAACTCGTCAAACAGCACCGCCGACACACCGTCCAGCGACGGGTCGGACTGCAGGCGGCGCAGGAAAATCCCCTCCGTCACCACCTCGATCCGGGTGGCCGCCGACACGCGGGCATCCATGCGCACCCGATACCCGACCGTCTGCCCCACCTCCTCCCCCAGCATCTGCGCCATCCGCCGCGCGGCACCGCGTGCGGCCAGACGGCGGGGTTCCAGCATAATGATGCGGCCATGGGCGGCCCAGGGCTGGTCCAGCAAGGCCAGCGGCACCCGCGTCGTCTTGCCGGCCCCCGGCGGGGCCTGCAGCACGGCGGTCGTACCAGCGGACAGGGCCGACAGCAGCGCCGGCAGGGCATCATCAATGGGAAGGGCGGGGAAGTCAGGCATGGGGCGATGCTATAGCGGGACCGCCATGACTTGTGTAGCGCGGATTAGCGAAGCGTAATCCGCGGAAACCCCGCTGACGTTGGCCCCCGGATTACGCTTCGCTAATCCGCGCTACATCCCCTGCACACCCCTCCAGGCCGTGATATCAAAATAAACCTTCACCCGCTGCGCCTCGACATTTTCCAGCACCAGCGTCTCTATACTCTTGCCGTCTTGCTGGGCAAAGGCACTGCCCACGAGCTCCCAGCCCGGATAGAGCACTGAGACCACCTTTGCTTCCAGCGGTAGTCCTCCCTCCATGAGGTCCACAGGTGGGGTGAAGACGATGGGATTGTTGAAATAATCGCCGGTGCCCGTACTGGGCGGCAGTTCGCCCTTGGCGCGGTATTCGGCCAGCAGTTTGTCATAGACTTCCACTGCCGTGGCGTCGCCTGACCGCCGGGCGATGTTGAACCAGTAAGGCGCATGCTGGTTCAGATTGCCTGACCGGGACAGCTTGGAGAGCCGCCACAGTGACATGGCCGCCTGACCGTGGCCCTGCTTTGCCAGATCCAACAGCATGTCGAACCCGTCACCGACCTTGTCCGGTCCGGCGGCACCAAAGGACAGCATGGTGGCAAACTGATACCGTCCTTCGGGGCTGCCCGCAGCCGCAGCCTTTTGCCAAAGAGCAAGCTGTGCAGGGGGATCGACACGGGTGTTGGACCCGGCCTTGGCCTCCGCCAACGCGGCGGCTGCGGATTCCGGTTCGGCGGGTGGGGTGATGGGGCCGTCGGGCAGGTTTGCCACAAAGCGGCTGTCGGGCGGGCGCTCGACCAGCGCCGCCGGCCTTGGCGCGGAACCGCAACCGCCCAGGGACAGAAGGGCAACAACGGCCAGCAACGGGGCCACACGGATTGGCACGTGTAAAACCTCCCTACCATCACGACTATCGTGACTGTTGCCCGCCCGCCCGTTACGGTCAATACGCCCCAAAGCCTATCCCAATGGGACGGAAATTGGCTCTGTCCCAGGAGTTTGACCATGGCGCTTCAAATCCGGGTCCCGACTGTCTAGTATGGGTATCTTGGGTCCACCATTAGCGGGTAGCCGCGAAAGATATGTCCGCGCTGAAAACCGTCATCGTCCCGATCAACAAGGCCGGCTGGCCTTTTATCGCCCTGTTCGCCGTGGTCTCGGCCCTGCTGGCCACCATCTCCCCGGCGCTGGGCTGGATCGGGCTGGTCCTGACCGCCTGGTGCGTCTATTTCTTCCGCGATCCCGACCGCGTGACGCCGACCAAGCCCGGCCTTGTCGTCTCCCCCGCCGATGGCCGCGTCACCTTGATCACCAAGGTCGCGCCGCCGGCGGAGCTGGGCATGGGTGAGGAGAAGCTGACCCGCATCTCCGTGTTCCTGAACGTCTTTGACGTGCATGTGAACCGCTGCCCCACCGATGGCGTCATCAAGGCGGCGGAATACAAGCCCGGCAAGTTCCTGAATGCCGACCTGGACAAAGCCAGCGAAGAGAATGAGCGGATGTCCATCCGCTTAGGATTGCCCGACGGGCGCGAGATCGCCTTTGTGCAGATCGCCGGTCTGGTGGCCCGCCGCATCATCTGGTGGGTGGCACCGGGGCAGTCGCTGAAGGCCGGCGAACGCTATGGCCTGATCCGTTTCGGCAGCCGCTGCGACATTTACCTGCCCGATGGCGTGCATCCGCAGGTCGTTGTGGGCCAGAAGATGATCGCCGGCGAAACCGTGCTGGCCGATCTGAACAGCACCGAGGAACAGCGCGAGGGCGAGGTCCGCTGATGCCGCCGGAGGAGAACCCGCCCCGCGCGGGTCACCGGCACCGGGTCCGGCGGCTGCGGCCGCCGCGCCTGAAGGGCCTGTCCATCAACAATATGCTGCCTAACATGCTGACGATGCTGAACCTGGCATCGGGCATGACGGGCATCCGATTCGCCATGGAGGGCAAGTGGCAGGAGGCGGTGATCGCCATCGCCGTCGGTGCCCTGTTCGACATGCTGGACGGGCGCATCGCCCGCATGCTGAACGCCCAGAGCAAGTTTGGCGAGGAACTGGACAGCCTGTCCGACGTGGTCAGCTTCGGCGTGGCCCCGGCCATGATCCTGTATCTCTGGTCGCTGGATGATGCCCGCACCCTGGGCTGGATGGCGGCTCTGTTGATGGGTGTCTGTGCCGCCCTGCGTCTGGCGCGGTTCAACACCATGCTGGGGGCGGCGGCGGAAAAGCCGGCCTTTGCCTATAATTACTTCACCGGCGTCCCGGCCCCGGCGGGGGCGTTCCTGGCGCTGCTGCCGCTGATCGCGACGTTGGAGGCGGGGCCGGGCTGGTTCGACAGTCCCTGGATCGTCGCCCCCTGGACCGTGGCGGTGGCGGGCCTGATGATCAGCGCCGTTCCCACCTTCTCCATGAAGGGCCTGCGCATCCCGCAGCGTTATGTCGTGTTCGTGCTGCTGGGGGTGGGGGCGACCGCCGCCGCCCTGGTCAGTGCGCCCTGGATGACGCTGTCGGTGGTGGGGCTGATCTATATCGCCTCCATCCCCTTCTCCGCCCGCCGGTACAAGGAACTGGCGGAAGCGGCGGCGAAGTTGCAGGAAGCGCCACTGGCGGCGGAACCAGAGGCTAAGGGCTGAACTTGGCGTCAGCGGGGGGCGGCAATGAACAGCCGCAATCCCCGCACCCCGCGCACCGGCTTTTCCACAAAGCCGTGGACCATGGCATAATCCAGAAGCGGCTGTTCCAGCGTCTGGCTTTCCCGTCCGATCAGGATGGCGGTCGGTGGCCTTGCCGCCAGCAGGGCGGGAAGGTCCCGCCGCCCGACGCTGTTCAGCGCCCCAAGCCGTTCCGTGCTGTACCGGTCGGCGGTGCGGTAGAAGAAGGGGCCGGTTGACAGCTCTGGATAAATATCCAGCCCCGCCTCCAGAACGGGAATGGGCGACAGGGTGGCGACGGGGCCGGTCACATTCGCACCCTGCATGGCGGCCCGGATGCTGTCCCCCGCCATCGCAATCCGGCTGACCATCCACTTTTCCGGCTGTAACAGCCGGGGTGCATTGGCCAGAAGGACCAGCATGCCGGGCAGGGCACCCAGCAGCACCACCGACGTCAGTAAGGCCCCCCGTACCCGTCCCATGGCCTTCAGGGCGGGCCAGACCGCCGCCACGGCCAGCAGGGTGAAGGCAGCGAAGGGCATGAAATACTGGATATAGGGCGGGCGGGGCAGCAGCCCGAAGATCAGCGCCCCCAGCATCAGAGCGGCCAGCACCCCCATCTGCCGGTCCCGCATCGCCGCCCGTATCCCCGCATCGCGCCGGCCCAGCGCCCAGGCTGTGACCACGAACAGCAGGCCCGCCAGTACCGCATCGGTGAAGACCCGCCGGTTCAGGAATTCCGCTAGATATTCCACCCCGAACCAATCGCTCAGGCCCGCTTCGGCATGCCAAAGGGCCGGTGTGACACGGTGATAGGTGAACACCCCCTCCACAAACCCGTTCCACCCAATCAGCGGCCAGGGCAGCAGCAGCGCCCCACCCAAAGCCCCGCCAAGGATCAGGCCGGGCAGCAACGCCCGTCCCCGCCAGCACAGCCACAGGATCAGCAGGAAAGGGGCGAATGCGTAGGACAGTTTCATGCCCACCGCCCCGGCCAGCAGCAGGCCCGCCAGCGCGGTCAGGGCCTGCCTGGGCCTCGGGCGTTCTCCCTCCCAGAGCAGCAGGACGACCGCCCAGAGCGCCAGGGCACAGGGGGCCATGTCATTGCGCATACTGTCGATGGCGGGCTGGATCGCGGTGCTGGTGGCGAACAGCAGGGTGACGGCCAGTGCCGGCCAAGTCTCCCCCGCCTGTCGCCGGGCGAAGCACCAGAGGGCGGCCAGCGCTGCCAGGGTGAAACCTAGATTGACCAGCCTTGCGACCAGGAAATAACCCTCGGTCAAACCCAGCAGCCGGAACAGGCCGGACAGCAAGGCCGGATAGGCCGGTGGTTGCAGATAGACAAAGTCGCGGTACGGAACCTGATCCATGGCCAGCACGGCGGCGGCCAGGAACTGTTCCTCATCATGGTTGTAACCCCGCCCCAGCACGAAGCCGGTCAGCAGCAAGCCAAGCAGCAGCCAATAGGCCAGGATCAACCGGGTCTGATCCACCCTCAGGCCGCCAGACGCGGGGGCGTGGGCTGGGGTTGACCCGCGATGCTCGACGGGCGTCCCGCCAGGGCCAGCAGCGCCTGTTCATATGCTGCCGTGGCTCCCGCCACGGTGAAACCACGCACCCGGTCGCGCAGGATAGATGCCGCCACCGGGTGGGACAGGGCCGCGTCCATGCCATCGGCCAGGGCCGCTGCATCATCGACCGGCACCAGCGGACCCAGTGCCCCATGGCGCAGCAATTCACGCGAACCGCCGGGACAATCGGTGGAGATGACCGGGCAGCCCATGGCCATCGCCTCCACCAGCACGCCCGGCATCCCTTCCCAGCGGGATGACAGTACGAACAAGTCCGCCGCCGCCATCTGCGCGAACGGGTCGGTCACAAGACCGGGGAAACTGACCTGCCCCTCGATCCCCAATTCTCGCGCCAGCGCCGCTAGGGCGGCACGGTCCGGCCCGTCGCCCGCCAGGATCAGGTGAGCATCCGCACGCGCGCGCAGCAGGGCAAAGGCCCGCAGCAGCGTATCGAACCCCTTCTGCCGCACGAACCGGCCCATGGACAGGATACGCAGCGGACCGCCCGCGCCATCACGCTCCGGGGTCAGGCCCGGCAACCGGTCGGGCAGGATAGGGCTGGGCACCGAAAACACCCGCTCCCCCGCGATCCCCGTGGTACGCACCACATCGCGGGCGACATCGTCGGACACGGCCAGCACCCCATCCGCCCGCCGCCACAGCAGGGCCTCTGCCGCACGGTGCAGGCTGGCCCCGCCATCCCGCCGCCGCGACAGATGGTTGCTGGCGCGCAGGATCAGGGATGTCTCCCGCCGCCCGGCCAGCCCATGGGCGAGGATGGTCGGGATCACCGCATGATTGGCCATGCCAACCAGCATCTCGGGCCGATGATCCCGTAGATAGCGGGACAGGGGCCGCACCGCCTGGATCAGATCGCCCGACCGTGCCCCACCACTGGCCACCGCCCGACCTTCGCCCGCCGCCAGCGGCAGGCGCATGACCGTGCCCGCCACCAGACCAACCTGCGGCCCGCCATCAATGGCGGTGACCAGATCGACCCGATGCCCCCGCGCCGCCAGCCCATTGGCCAGCATGATGCTGCGCCGCTGGGCACCGCCGGTACTAAGGGAATGCAGGAACAGGGCGATATGCATGGCATGGGCCGGTCAGGGGATAACCGGCCTATGCTAGCAACCATCGCTGACAGATTTCTGACAGTGATCTTGCGGTTGCGAGACGGGTGTGCGTCACCCTTGTCCGCCGGCCTTCTGCTGCTGTCGGAATTCCGTCACGGGCAGGCCGCCGATACCCCAATCCGCCATCTCCACCTCGTCGATGACGACAAAGGTGGTGGCTGGGCTCTTGTTCAGGACACGGACCAGGACATCCGTCATCTCCTTGATGATGGTGGCCTTTTGTGCTGCCGTGGTGCCGCCTTCGCGGGTGATCTTCACATTGACATAGGGCATATCGACCTCCTGTTTACCAGTGCCCGGTGTGGGTGCCGCCATCGACATGCAGCACCTCGCCCGTCACGAACCCGGCAGTTTCCAGGTACAGGACGGCATCCGTGATATCCGCGACCTCACCCATGCGACCCATGGGGTGAAGGCTTGCCAGGAAATCGTGACTGTCCGGCGCGTGCATCGGTGTCTTGATCAGGCCGGGAGAGACTGCGTTTACCCGCACGCCCTTGTCGGCATATTCCAGCGCCAGCGATTTCGTGACGGCGTTCAGCCCGCCTTTGGTCAGGGATTGCAGGGCGGATGGCACCTGCTTCATCGGCTGGCTGACCAGAGAGGTGGTGATATTGACGATATGACCCGTCCTCTGGCGCAGCATGGGCCGCACCGCCGCCTGTGTGGCATGGAAGAACCCGAACAGGTTCAGGTCGATCAGGGTGCGGAAATCCGCCTCGCTGTAATCGGTGAAGGCATTGGGAATGAAGATGCCGGCATTATTGACCAAACTGTCGACCCGCCCGAACGCGTCCAGCGCCGTCTGGGTCAATTGCTGTGCCACCGCCTTGTCGGCGATGTCGCCAGCGACGGTCAGCAGCGTGCCGCCATTGCCCGGACCGATGGACCGGGAATTGGCAACAACATTCCATCCCTTGGCCAGATAGGCCTGGACCAGGGCGGCCCCGATCCCTTGTGATGCGCCTGTGATCAGCGCGACTTTGCGCTCCGTATCCACAATCCAATCTCCATCTTCAGGACGCCGCGCCGTCGGCGCGCGTGATGGGGATTTGTACAACGCATCCAAAGCCGGCAGAATGCCCGGCATGTGAAAGATAATCTGCCGATTATCGGCATAATAAGGATGGGCTGGAATGGACCGGATCGATGCGATGCGGGTCTTTGTGACCGCGCTGGAGGAGGGCAGCCTGGCGGCGGCGGGCCGCCGGCTGGGTCATTCGCCCTCTGCCATTAGCCGGGCTGTGGCCCTGCTGGAGGGGCATGTGGGCACGCCGCTTCTGCACCGGACAACGCGGTCCTTGCGCCTGTCAGAGGCGGGGGAGCGGTACGCCGCCGCCTGCCGCCGCATCCTGACCGATCTGGAGGAGGCGGACCTGACGGCGGCGGGGGAACGGACGGCCCCGCGCGGCATGTTGACCATCACGGCTCCGCTGACCAGCGGGCGCATGCTGGTGCGTCCGCTGCTTGAGGAGTTTTTGGACCGGCATCCGCAGGTCCGCGCCCGGCTTCTGTTGCTGGACCGGCCTGTCAGTTTGGTGGAGGAGGGGATCGATGTCGGCCTGCGCTTTGCGCACCTGCCCGACAGTTCCCTGATAGCCGTGCGCGTCGGCGAGGTACGGCGCGTACTCTGCGCAGCACCTTCATATTTGGCGAAGGCACCACGGCTGACCAGCCTGTCGGATCTGCCGCAGCACCGGCTGATCGCCTTGGAACAGCAGGGCCGGGAAAGCTGGACCTTCGGTCCGGCACAGCCCGGCGGTGCCCCCCGGGTGGTGCAGATCACGCCGCAACTGTCGATCATCGGGGTGGAGGGCGTGGTGGATGCCGCCATCGCCGGTTTTGGCATCGCCCGTCTCTATTCCTCCCATGTCGCGGCGGCGGTGCGGGCGGGACAGTTGCGCATCCTGCTGCCGGAGGCCGAGCCGCCGCCCTTGCCGGTGCATCTGCTGACACCGGAGGGGCGGCTGGCACTGCCCAAGGTGCGGGCCTTTGTCGATTTCGCGGTGCCCCGTCTGCGGTCCGCGCTGGCTGGGCTGACCCTTGCCGGATCAGATATCCCTTAACGCAGCCTTCACCCCGCCATCCAGCAGGCCGTAGGCCCGTTCCAGCGCGGACCGGAAGGCGGCATTGCCCGTCAGCGTGGCCGGAAACACCTGTGACAGCGCGAAGAAGCCGCAGACATCGCGGTGCGCGTCGCCGGTGCAACCCCGCCCGATGGTCAACAGCGCCTCGGACAGCGGATCGGTCAGTTTGGTGCCATCGGCCACCTTGCCCCGAATGAAATGCATCCAGGCCGCCACGGGCAGGGCCAGATTATCGACCGCCGCCCCCGCCGCCAGCCGTTCGGCGATGGTGCCGAACAGGCGGAAGGGCAGCTTGGCCGACCCGTCCCAGGCAATCTGCGACAGGAGATGCCGGATGCCGGGATTGGCGAAGCGGGCCAGGATGGCATCAATATAGGCGGGGTAATCGATCCCGGCATCCGGGCTGAGTGTCGGGCTTATATCGTCCAGCATCAGACGGTGGACAAACCCGGCCAGATCGGCATCAAGCATCGCCTCGGCTACGGTTTCATACCCCGCCAGGGACCCCAGATAGGCCAGTGTCGAATGTGGCCCGTTCAAGAGGCGCAGCTTGGCGCGGTCATAGGCGCTGACATCGCTGGTCAGCGTGACGCCGATGGACGCGAAATCCGGGCGGATATTGCAGAACTTATCCTCGATCACCCATTGCGTGAACCGTTCCCGCTGGATCGGCCAATTGTCCGACAGTCCCGTCTCGCCAGCCACGCGGGTGCGCAGCGCGTCGTCGGTGGCCGGCGTGATGCTGTCCACCATGGTGCGCGGGAAGGCGACCTGATCACGGATCCAGGCCGCCAGCGCCGCATCTTGCCGTTCGGCCAGGGCCGCCACGGCGCGGCCCAGCTTATGGCCGTTATCGACAAGGTTATCGCAGGAGATCACGGTGAAGGGCTTGGTCCGCGCCTTGAACCGGCGGCGCAAGCCCTCGACCAGATGGCCGATCAGGCTGACGGGGTTCAGCGGCTCCGCCACGTCATGGGCAATGTCGGCATGGTCGAAATCAAGGCTGCCATCGCCCTTCAGGCAATATCCCTTCTCCGTCACCGTCATGGTGACGATGGCGGTCTCGGGGTTGGCGAGCCGGTCCAGCAGGGCCGCACGGTCGCCCGGACCGGCCAGCGTCTCCTTGATCGATCCGATCACCCGATACCGCGTCTCCCGCTCCAACTCCGCCAGGATATAGAGATTATCCTGGGGCCGCAGGGCATCGCGCACATCGGTGCTGCGCAGGGCGGCGGCGCAGATGGCCCAGTTGCCGCCCTGTGCCAGCGCCTCATCGAAGAAAAAGGCCTGATGCGCGCGGAAGAAGGCGCCGGGGCCGAAATGCACCACACCGATGCCGGCCGCGTCACGGTCATAGGCAGGACGGGCCACATCGGCGTGCAGCAGGTCCAGATTGGCGGTGGACAGGGTCGGCATTACAGGGTCACTCCGTTCTTCCAGATGGCGATTTCACGCTGGCCGTTCTTTTCCGCGCGGGTTTCCTTGCCCGATGCCGTGTCCAGGATCAGGGACCACATCGCATCGGCGGCCCCGTCCAGTCCGGCATCGGTCAGGGCCAGGCCCGCATCGAAATCGATCCAGTTCGGTTTCTGCCGGGCCAGCGCGCTGTTGGACGCGATCTTCAGGGTCGGTGCCGGGAAGCCCAGCGGCGTGCCACGCCCCGTGGTGAACAGGATCACCGTCGCCCCCGCCGCCGTCAACGCCGTGGAGGATACGCCATCATTGCCGGGCGCTTCCAGCAGGGTCAGGCCCTTCACACGGCGCATCTGACCGTAGGCGATGACATCGCACAGGGGCGCGCGGCCCCCCTTCTGCACGGCACCCAGCGACTTCTCCTCCAGCGTCGTGATGCCGCCGGCAATGTTGCCGGGGGATGGGTTCTCATAGACGGGCTGGTTGTGGTCCAGGAAATATTGCTTGAAGCCATTGACCACGTTGACGACGCCGTCAAACACCGTTTGATCAACGGCCCGGCGCATCAGAAGTTCCTCCGCCCCGAAAATCTCCGGGATCTCGGTCAGGATGGCGCTGCCGCCCGCCGCCGTCACCCGGTCGGCCATGCGGCCCACCAGCGGGTTGGCCGTCAGGCCGCTGAATCCATCCGACCCGCCGCATTTAAGGCCGATGACCAGATCGGATGCGGGGCAGGGGACCCGCACGTCGCCCGCCGCGATCTCCACCAGTTCGGCCACCGCGTTGATCCCATCCTCCACCTCGTCACTGCTGGCCTGGGCCGTGAAGGCGCGCAGGCGTGACCGGTCGATGCCGGGCGCGTCGCGCAACAGCTTGTCCAGCTGGTTGCTCTCACATCCCAGGCCCAGCAACAGGACGCCACCGGCATTGGGATGCTGCGCCAGGGCGGCGATGATGGATTTGGTATGGGCCAGATCGTCGCCCAGCTGTGAACAACCGAACGGGTGCGGGAAGGCCACCACCCCATCGACCTTGCCGGCAAAGCGCTGGCTGGCCAGCGTCGCGATGCGCTCCGCCGTGCGGCTGACACAGCCGACGGTACACAGGATCCAGATCTCGTTGCGCGTGCCCACCCGCCCATCGGCGCGGCGATATCCCATGAAGCTGTGGTCAGCCCCGGGCATGGCCCCCCAGGCGGCATCCGTGCCCGCCGGCGCGTACTGATAACTCAGCGTGCCCGACAGGCCGGTCGCCAGATTATGGCTGTGAACATGCGCGCCGGCATCAATGCCAGCGGTGGCAACGCCAATCGGCCAGCCATATTTGCGCACCGCATCACCCGCCTTCAGCGGACGCAGCGCGAACTTGTGCCCGCGCGGAATGTCGGACAGCAGGGTGACGCCGTGCCCACCCAGCTCGATCCGCGTGCCGGCCTCCAGCGCCTTCACCGCAATCGCCACATCATCGGCGGGATCGACGATATGGGCGGGCGGAAGCTCGTCATGCAGCGGTGCGGGTGGTTGCACGCAACTCATCTTGGCGTCATCCTTGGCATGCGGACAGCCGGCACCTTTCCGGCGCGTCCCGCGTCTGGCTGATTGAAACTGACACCGGTTACCGGATAGATCAAGAGGACAGGTGGCATCCAAGGCTGTCATCGCCGAAGGGGCGACCACCGATAAAAGCAGGGGAGGGGGCGTGGCGAAGGGTCGGGTACTGCTGCAAGGGGTGGTGAAAAACTTCGGCGCCGTCGATGTGATCAAGGGCGTGGACCTGGAAATCGCGCCAGGGGAACTGACGGTCTTTGTCGGCCCGTCGGGCTGTGGCAAATCCACCTTGCTGCGTCTGGTGTCGGGCCTGGAACTGCCGACCGGCGGGTCGATCATGATCGGTGACCGCGATGTCACCCTGGTTCATCCGTCCGAACGCGGCATCGCCATGGTGTTCCAATCCTACGCGCTGTATCCGCATATGAGCGTGGCGGAGAATATGGGTTTCGGCCTTAAGATCGCGGGCCTGCCCAAGCCGCTGATCAAGGAAAAGGTCGCCAAGGCGGCGGAGATTTTGCAGCTGACCCAATTGCTGGACCGCAAGCCGCGGGCCCTGTCGGGCGGGCAGCGGCAGCGGGTCGCCATCGGTCGCTGCATCGTGCGCGAACCGGAAGTGTTCCTGTTTGACGAACCCCTGTCCAACCTGGATGCGGCCCTGCGCGGCCAGATGCGGGTGGAAATCGCGCGTCTGCATGCCAAGCTGGGCGCCACCATGATCTATGTGACCCATGATCAGGTGGAGGCGATGACGCTCGCCACCCGCATCGTGGTGCTGAATGCTGGGCGGATCGAACAGATCGGCGCACCCATCGACCTTTACCGCCACCCCGCCAACCTGTTCGTGGCCGGCTTCATCGGCTCCCCAGCCATGAATTTCATGGATGGGATTGTGGAGGCGGTGGAAATCGACAGTGTCAGTGTGCGCCTGAACGGCGCCACCCTGCGCCTGCCCCGCCATGACGCGGCGGTGAGGCCGGGGGCCAAGGTCACGGTGGGCATCCGGCCCGAACATTTCCGCGTTGGTCCTAAGCCGGCGGATATGGACGATGATCAGGCGGTGGAGTTTGACGCCATCATTGATCTGGTCGAACGGCTGGGCGGGGAAACATTGGCGCATCTGCGCATGCCGTCGCTGTCGGACGGGGTGCTGATCGTGAAGATCACAGGCGATGTGCCCTTGCGCATCGGCACCGGCGTGCGCGTCGGCGTGCGGCTGGCGCAATGCCACCTGTTCGACGCTGAGGGCAGGGCGGTGGGTGAGCCGGCGGCACGCGCCGCCGTGGCGGCGTGAGGGCCAGCCCATGTATGACAACCGCGTCTCCGGCTACCTTTACATCGCACCCTTCCTGATCGGTCTGGCGACCTTCACCCTGTTTCCCTTCCTCTCCTCCTTCCTGCTGTCCTTTTCGGATTATCAGCTGCAGGACCCGGTGGAACAGGCGCGATTCCTGGGCTTGGGTAATTACACGCAGATGGCGGGCGACGACACGTTCCACGGCTCCTTGGGCGTCACCTTCCTCTATGTGTTCATCACGGTGCCGTTGAAACTGGCCTTCGCCCTGTTCATCGCCTTCGTGTTGAATTTCAAGCTGCGGGGCATCGGGTTCTTCCGCACCGCCTATTACGTGCCTTCCATCCTGGGCGGGTCGGTGGCCATCGCGGTTCTGTGGCGCTATGTCTTCGCGGGTGACGGGCTGATCAATCAGGTGCTGGTCTGGGCGGGGGGGGAGCCGTTGAACTGGCTGGGCGAACCGGCCTATGCCCTGTTCACCATCGTGCTGCTGCGGCTGTGGCAATTCGGGTCGGCCATGGTGGTGTTCCTGGCGGGGTTGCAGAACATCCCCACCGACCTTTATGAGGCGGCGACCATCGACGGGGCCGGCAAGGCCCGCATCTTCTTCACCATCACCCTGCCGCTGCTGACGCCGGTGATCTTCTTCAATTTCATCATGCAGATCGTGCAGGCATTTCAGGAATTTAACGGCCCCTACATCATCACGGGCGGCGGACCCCTGAAATCCACCTACCTGCTGCCCCTGATGATCTATGAGGAGGCGTTCAAATATTTCAACGTGGGTTATGCGGCAGCGTTGTCCTGGGTCTTGTTCCTGATCATCGCGCTGTTCACCATCATCGCCTTTGCGTCCGCCAAATACTGGGTCTTCTATGGGAATGAGCGGGAGGATGGGGAATGAGCCTGATCACTGGCACCCGCCGCGACGTCGCCTGGATCGCCCGTTTCAGCGCCCTGCTGCGCTATGGCGTGCTGATCGGGGTGGGGCTGGTCATGCTCTATCCCCTGTTCTGGATGGTGGCCGCCAGCTTCAAGCCAAATCATGAGATTTTCGGATCGGTCAGCCTCTGGCCGCAGGAACCGACCATGGATGGGGTGGTGAAGGGCTGGCGCACCGGCACGGAATACAGCTTCGCGACCTACCTGCTGAACAGCTTCGCCTTCATCATGCCGAAGGTGGTGTTGACGGTCGTGTCCTCGGTGCTGGTGGCCTATGGCTTCGCGCGGTTCCGCATGCCGGGCAAGCAGCTATGGTTCGCGCTGATGGTCGCCACCATCCTGCTGCCGAAAAGCGTGCTGCTGATCCCGCAATATCTGATGTTCCGGGAATTCGGCTGGCTGGACACCTATCTGCCGCTCTATGTCCCCTGCGCCTTCGCCACCGATGGCTTCTTCGTCTTCATGGTGGTGCAGTTCCTGCGCGGCATTCCGCCCGATATGGAGGAAGCCGCCGTCATCGATGGCTGCAACTCGTTGCAGGTGCTGTGGCATGTCGTGGTGCCGGTGATCATGCCGGCCATCATCTCCGTCGCCCTGTTTCAGTTCATGTGGAGCCTGAACGACTTCCTTTATCCGCTGATCTATCTGTCATCGGTGGGCAAATATCCGGTGGCCCTGGCCCTGAAAATGGCCATCGACGTGACGGAGGCCACGGCCTGGAACGAGGTCCTGGCCATGTCCACCATCGCGCTGCTGCCGTCGCTGATCGTCTTCTTCCTGGCGCAGAAATATTTCGTCGAAGGGATCACGTCGGGGTCGGTGAAGGGGTGATCACCCCACCGGCTGCTGCTGCGTGATGCAATGGATGCCGCCGCCGCCGCGCACAATGTCCAGGGCCGGGACGGGGATGATCCTGCGGTCGGGGAACAGCTTGCCGAACAGGCTGATGGCTTCGGCATCCATCGGGTCCTCGAACAGCGGCATGACGATGCCGCCATTGGCCATGTAGAAATTCGTGTAGGACAGGGTCAGGCGCACGCCATGCTGTTCCTGACGTGCGGGCGTGCGCAGGGTCACCACCTCCAGCGTCCGGCCCGCCGCATCGCGCGCGGCCTTCAACCGGGCGACATTGTCCTGGAACACGGGATAGTTCGGGTCGGACGTATCATCGGTGACCATGGTCAGCACCACGCCCGGCTTCACAAAGGCCGCGATCTCATCGATATGGCCGTCGGTTTCATCCTGCTCATAGCCCTTGTTCAGCCAGATGAACTCCCGCACACCCAGATGCGACGCCAGATGCGCCTCAATCTCGCCCCGCGACAGATGCGGGTTGCGGTTAGGGTTCAGCAGACATTCCTCGGTCGTCAGAAGCGTGCCTTCGCCATCGACATGGAATGACCCGCCTTCCATCACCAGCGGGGCCGCAAAGCGCTTCAATCCCTGGTTCTCCAGGATCAGACGCCCGACTTCCTGATCCAGCTGGAAATCGTCATAGTTCCGGCCCCACGCGTTGAAGCCCCAATGCACGCCCGCCACATCGCCCTTGCCGTTCACCACAAAGCTGGGGGCATTGTCGCGCAGCCAGCTGTCCGAACAGGGCACCGGCAGCACCGACACGCCCGGCCCGCAGGCCAGCGAGACATCGGCCAGGGCCCCGTCCGGGCACAGCATGGTCACCGGTTCGAACTGCGCGATAGCCTTCGCTACCTCGGCATAGGCGGCGCGGGCGGCGGAAAGGCCATTGGGGAACGTCTCTTCCCGCACCGGCCATGCCATCCAGCAGCGCGCATGCGGCGCCCATTCGGCGGGCATGAAAAAGCCTTCGGCGGCGGGATGGGTCATGATGCGATCCTTACTGCTGATCTGGGCCAAACATGAAAACGCCCCGGCGAGGGTACCCGCCAGGGCGCTGTCATGACAACCATGCCGGTCCAAAAACGGGGGCCAGCTGATGATTTTTGGTCAGACTGAAAAATGGGAACTGCTAAAAGAAGCAGGCCTTTCCGCCTCAATCACGGCGGTTGGCCGGGTACTGCTCAACCGAAGCGGCATAACGGGAAAAAGCGCCGAGCCGCAGCATAGGAAGCAGGAAAAAGTACCGCATGATGTGTCTCCATCGTTGTTTTCGATGGACGTAATATAGTTGCGCAGCGGATTTTAAGCCATCCGGGGGCCGCGCCGGGGCAAGACTGCGTGGCGCGCATGGCTGGCGGTGCCGTTGTTCCGCGGATTACGCTACGCTAATCCGCGCTACCCATGGCGCTGGACCGTAGCGCGGATTAGGCGCAAGCCGTAATCCGCGGAACAACGGCAGGCCCTTTTCACCGCTTCACATCCAGCCCTTCCTCATTCACCAGACTCATCACATCGGCCACCGACACCAGATTGGCGTCGCCCGGCACCGAATGTTTCAGGGCGGCGGCGGCGGCGGCGAAATTGATGGCCTGATCGGCGGCCCAGCCCTTGTCCAGCCCATGGATCAGGCCGGCGGCAAAGGCGTCGCCGCCGCCGATCCGATCAACAATGCCGTTCAGCGTGTAGGTGCGCGAATAATGCACCCGGTGGTCACGCGCCGCGACACGACCCGTCAGTTCCTGATGGTCCACGTCATGATGGCTGCGGATGGTGGAGGCCAGCCATTTCAGGCCCGGCCAGGTCTTGAACGCCAGTTCCGCCGCCGCCAGGAAGCGTTCCGACAGGGGGATGGCATGAAAATCGGCACCCAGGATCAGGGCGATGTCGCGCTCATTCCCGAACATCAGATCGGCGCAGGATGCCAGTTTGGCAAACACCGCCGGCGCATTGCCGCCCCGGTCGGCCCACAGCTTGGCGCGGTAGTTACAGTCGAAGGACACCTTGACGCCGGCTGCCTTCGCGGCCTCCGCCGCTGCCACGACGGCCTTTTCCGCCTCTTCACTGACGGCCGGCGTGATGCCGCCGACATGCAGCCATTCCGCGCCCTTCAGCAACGTGGGCCAGTCATAGGCAGTGGCTTCCGTCAGCGCGAAGGCGGACCCGGCGCGGTCATAGATGATCTCCGACGGGCGCTGCATGGCGCCGACCGTCAGGAAATACAGCCCCATGCGGCCATGGCGCATCTGGATGCCGTGCGTGTCGATGCCGTGACGACGCAGTTCGCCCCGGCAGGCCTCGCCGATGCCCTGGTCGGGCAGGGTGGAGATGACGGCGGCGTCCCAGCCGAATCGGGCCAGCGACACGGCGACATTGGCTTCCGCCCCGCCGAAAGTGACGTCCAGACGCGGGCTTTGCAGCAGCAGCTCCCGTCCCGGTGCCGTCAACCGCATCAGCAATTCACCGAAACACACGATACGCCCGGTCATCGGGTCTCTCCCTTCCACCTTGCAAACCCGCCTACTGCGGGATTTGTGCCACATCCTGTGACGAACTTGGACATCTCAATGCAAAAACGTATTGCCACCGGTGTCAGATCGGATCATTAATAGCCCTGTCACCGGTGTCAACGCCAACCGGCGCAGATACCGGCATAAAGACCCAAATCGTTCGATCTATCCTGAACCTTCTGCCCCCGGCAGTGGGCCGGACAGGTGCGGCCAGAACGATAGAACTGAAGGGGAAGGAAGCAATGATGAAGTTCGCGGGTACGCCCTGCATTCGCCGCCGCCTCGCCGGTGCCTCTGCTCTTGTCCTGCTGGCCGGCCTGATCCCGGCTGGCGCGAAGGCCCAGGATGCCCTGGAAGAAATCGTCGTCACGGGCTTCCGTGGCTCGCTGGCCAGCGCCATCAACAAGAAGCGCAACGAGAATGACATCGTCGATGTCATCAATGCCGAAGATATCGGCAAGTTCCCGGACACCAACCTGGCCGAATCGCTGCAGCGTATCCCCGGCGTCTCCATCGACCGCGATGGCGGCGAGGGCCGTTCGATCACTGTGCGCGGCCTGTCCTCCACCTTCACCCGCGTGCGTCTGAACGGGCTGGAAGCGCTGGCCACCACGGGCGGCAAGGACGGGTCGGGCGGTGCCAACCGTGGTCGCGGCTTCGACTTCCAGATTTTCGCTTCCGAACTGTTCAACAGCCTGACGGTGCGCAAGTCCACCTCGGCACAGACGGAAGAAGGCTCGCTGGGTGCCACGGTCGACCTGCAGACGGCCCGCCCCTTCGATTATAACAAGTTCGTTTTCTCGGCTTCCGGTAAGATCGGCTATAACGACCTGTCCAAGTCGAAGGACCCGCGCGGCACCCTGCTGATCTCCGACACGTTCGCGGACGGCAAGATCGGCGCCCTGTTCTCCGTCGCCTATTCGGAGACCAACCGTCTGGAGGAAGGCTCCTCCACGGGTCGTTGGGAACGCGGCATCGACACGATCGGCACCATTCCGGCCAGCGGCAATGGCAGCGCCACCGCCAACTTCCTGTTCGGTGGTGGTGGTGCGTCCAACACGCCGGGCAACCGTGCCTTGCCGGAACAGTCGGCCTGGCACCCGCGCATTCCGCGCTATGGCCGCCTGGACTATGATCAGGAACGCCTGGGTGCCACCGCCGCCCTGCAGTTCCAGCCGTTCGAGACCACGCGCATCACGCTGGACGGGCTCTATGCCGATCTGAAGGGCACGCGCCAGGAACAGTATCTGGAAGCCATCTCCTTCAGCCGCAATACCGGTGCGGGCGGCATGGGCGGCACCACCGTCACCCAGGCCACCTATGATGATCTGGGCAACCTGATCAAGGGCACCTTCAACGGCGTCGATATCCGCACCGAACAGCGCCGCGACCGCCTGCAGACCGAATTCCTGCAATATTCCTTCAATCTGGACCAGGAATTCACCGACACGATCCGCTTCAAGGGCATCGCCGGCTGGTCCTCCTCGGTGCAGGACAACCCGGAACAGACGACCCTGTCGCTGGAAGCCTATAACGTCCAGGGCTACAGCTACGACTATTCCGGCAACAAGAACCTGCCGGCCTTCAATTACGGCTTCGACGTCACCAATCCGGCCAATTATATTTTCAGCCCCTCGACCCGTCTGGTCCGCAACGGTGCCGTTGTCGGTGACCAGTCGCTGATCCGTATTCGTCCCAACAAGACGAATAACGACTTCCAGACCTTCCGCGGTGAGTTTGAATGGGATGCCCAGGATTGGGTGACCCTGAAGGCTGGTCTCGCCCACAAGGATTACAAGTTCAAGACCCAGGAATGGCGCCGCTACGGCACGCTGGACCCGGTCCAGGGAACCGGCAACCTGACCGAGGCCGCCGTGCGACTGCCGGCAGGCACCAATCTGGCCAGCCTGACCGAGCTGGTGTCCGGTTTCGGTCGTCATTTGGCTGTCCCGAACGGTACGCCCACCGCCTGGATCGTTCCCTCTATCGACAAGTTCGAGGAACTGCTGGGCTTCTACTGTAACTGCGTCAACCAGTATGGCGATTTCCGTGTCGCCAAGGATGGTCAGGGTGCCATCGGCAGCAACCGTCAGGCCCGCGAACGCAGCCTGAGCGCCTTTGTTCAGGCCGATTTCAACACCGAACTGGCGGGCATGCCGTTCCGTGGCAATGTCGGTATCCGTCAGGTGAAGACCAAGCTGTCCTCCACCGGCTATGTCGGCACCACGCTGGCGACCGTGGAGCGTGAATATGACGACACGCTGCCGGCCCTGAATCTGTCGCTGGAACCGATTGATGATTTCCTGGTCCGCTTTGGTGCCGCCAAGGTGATGTCGCGTCCCGATCTGCCGCAGCTGACGCCCGGTGGTTCGATCACCAACGCCAACCAGACGTTGAGCAGCGGCAACCCCTACCTGAACCCGATCCGCGCCAATACCGTCGATCTGTCCTTCGAATGGTATCCGGAGAAGGAAACGCTGGTGTCGGTCGGCCTGTTCTATAAGGACATCAAGAGCTACATCCAGAACATCTCCGAGACCATTCCCTTCCGTGAAACCGGCCTGCCGGAAAGCCTGCTGGCCAACGGCAACACGATGGACAGCATCTTCACCATCACGCGCGCCGGCAACACCAAGGGCGGCCCGCTGAAGGGCTTCGAAATCTCCGTGCAGAAGCCGTTCACCTTCCTGCCGGCGCCGTTCGATGATTTCGGTGGTATCGCCAACTTCACCTATGTGACGTCGGATATCGACTATCGCGTCGGCACCCGCACCGTGCGCGAGCCGCTGGTCGGCCTGTCGCCCAAGTCGTTCAATGCCACCCTGTACTATGAGAACGACGATTTCAGCGCCCGCGTCTCCGGCTCCTTCCGTGACGAGTATCTGACCCAGATCTCGCCCGGCAATGCCAACGACATCCGTGGCAAGGCCTCGACCTTCAACCTGGACTTCTCGGCCAGCTACAATATCAACGAGCAGATCTCGGTCACCTTCGAAGCCATCAACCTGACTGACGAGTTCGACGAGCGCTGGGTCGGTACCAGCACCCGCCAGAACTCCGAAGAATATGTGCATTACGGCCGCCAGTTCTTCCTGGGTGCCAAGTACAAGTATTGATGAGCGCTGCTTCCCCCGGTTCGATCAGGCCCGGGGGGAGACCCCACGGGGCCGCATCGCGGCCCGGCGTGGAAACCGGTGGCAATGCATGATCGCCTCCGCTATTGCCTTGATCTCCTGTTCCGAACTCATCACGGCCCCACCGGTACAGGCGGGGCCGTTTTCCTGTTGATGGGAGCCTACGACGTGAATATCCAGGCCTTCACCCTGCTGCTGAAAAGCTCGCCCGTCATTCCGGTCCTGACCATCGAAAGGGTGGAGGATGCCGCCCCCCTGGCCGTGGCCCTGAAGGAAGGTGGCCTGTCGGTGGTGGAGGTGACCTTGCGCACCCCCGCCGCCCTTGACGCCATCACCGCCATGAAGCGGGCCGTGCCCGGCCTGATCGTGGGCGCCGGCACCATCCTGAAGCCCTCGGACCTGGATGCCGCCATGTCGGCGGGGTCCGACTTCATCGTGACCCCGGCGACAACGGCGGCCCTGGTGGCGCCCTTGAAGGCCTGCGGCGTGCCGGTCATCCCCGGTGTCGCGACACCCAGCGAGGTGCTGGAGCGTCTGGATGACGGGTTTGAGGTGCTGAAACTGTTCCCGGCGGAGCAATATGGCGGGGCCGGCACCATCGCCGCCCTTTCCGGCCCCCTGCCGCAGGCCCGCTTCTGCCCCACGGGCGGCATCGGTCGCGATAAGGTTGCTGGCTATCTGGCGCTGAAAAATGTGGTCGGCGTCGGCGGCTCCTGGATCGCCACCAACAAGCAGATCGCCGATGGCGACTGGGCCGGCATCACCGAGAATGCCCGCGTGGCGGCTTCGTTCGCGACGCCCGGCGTATAACACCAACGCCTCAAACGGGGTAAGCCTGGAACCAGGGGCAGGGTGGTATCGTTAAGGCTGCATCCACTAACCGGAGGATGCAAACCATGAAGATGCTTCTCGGCACCGCCGCCCTGTCCCTGGTCCTGGTCTCGCCTGCCCTGGCCGCCAGCTCCGACAGCGACATCGCCGCCTTCCGTCAGGCCAAGGTTTCCCTGACTCAGGCCATCGCCCAGGCTGAACAGCAGGGCAAGGGCAAGGCGGTGGATGTCGATTTCGACACGAAGAACAGCGTCGGCCTGTATCAGATCGACATCGTGTCCGGCGAGACCGTGACCCGCTGGGACGTCGATGCCTCCAATGGCAAGATCGCGTCGGCTGACAAGCAGACCCTGGCCACCTGGGCACAGCAGCTGGGTGCGGGCGTGGAGCCGCGCGAACTGACCGCCGCCTCCACCAGCCTGGCGCAGGCCATCGGCATCGCCGAAAGCAAGGGCGGCGGCAAGGCCATTGAGGCCGAGGTCGGGCACGACAATGACCGCCTGACCTATGATGTTGAGGTGCTGAACGGAAACGGCACCCGCACCATCCGCATTGATGGTGCCACGGGTCAGGTCATGGCCGACAAGAGCTGATGATAAGTGGGGGCGGGGTGACCCGTCCCCCCTCACAACCCGTTCAGATATTCTTCCAGATTGGTATAACCGTCGCCATTGCGGTCGGTCGCGCCGTCCACCGGATCGGTCGGGTTCAGGCCGTGGGCCTTTTCCCAGGCGTCGGGCATGCCGTCCCGGTCGCTGTCAGTCGGCGCTGTCTCTGCGGCCAGCACCGGCCAGCCGCCGACATCATCCTGATTGTCGATGATCCGGCCTTCGCCCTTGGCGACGCCGGCGATGATCCGCTCATCCACGCTGTCGCGCACCCGTCCCGCCCCGGCCTTGCTCAGAACGGCGCGGAAGGCGGCATCGGCTGGTTCCGTCGTCACCGGCGCCATCGGGATCGGGGCAGACTGGCGGTAGCCATCGGCCTGCACACCGGTCACCAGCGACCAGGGGTCCGTCGGCTCCGCATGGTTCATCCAATTGCCGGCGAAATACGCCTTGGCCACGGGGCTTTTCTCATCAAAGGCATGCGCGCCCTTCGAATCCGGCCCCGCCACATAATAATTATTCACGAAATTATAGGCCGTAACGGCATCCGTATCGGCGTTATAGCCGGACGCCCCGCCCTTGCCCGTCCCCTTCCAATTGAAGAAGACATTGTTGCGGAAATCCATGAAGGCACCGGTCGGATCGTCCGCCTGTTTTTCGAAATTGCCGGGGCGCGGCATGCGGGCCGTGTGGCTGGCCCACAGATTATGGTGGAAGCTGTATCGGGACCCGAACGACCCGCGCGCCAGCGTGCCATAACCATGGTCGCCCTTGGCATGGACCGATTTGTTCAGGCTTTCGGCGATCACCGACCATTGCACGGTGACATTGTCCAGCCCCGTCATCCCTTCTTTCCATTTGAAGGACAGCGACAGGCTTTCATCGGTGGACCAGCTGGCGGAGACATGGTCCAGGATGATGTGCTTGCCATCGAAGACCGTGACAGCATCCGCCTCCTGTCCCGCCGCACTGCCCAGGCGGGAACGGATATGCCGGATTACCACATGGCTGGCCGTCACGATCAGCGGATAATCACGAAGCGTGATGCCGCCACCGGGGGCCGACTGTCCGGCGATGGTGATGAAATCATTCTTGATGCGCAGGTCGGATTTCAGCTGGATGGTGCCCGACACGGCGAACACCACCATGCGCGGCCCCTTGGCCTGCACCGCCTCGCGCAGGCTGCCCGGCCCGTCATCTTCCAGGCTGGTGACGATGAAGACCCGTCCGGCCCGTCCGCCCATCGCATAGGCCCCGGCCCCTTCCGCCCCCGGAAAGGCCGGGATGGCGGCGGGTGCCACATCGCGGCCAATGGCAGCGGCGGGCAGGGTGGGCAGCAGCGACAGCAAGGCGGCAAGAACGGTCGGGCGCATCTTCATGGGGGGCACTCCCTTCATCGCAGGAGCCGGCACTGGCTTTTGCGTACCGTCTTTACACATGTTTTGACACCGGTTACCATCATTCGCCAGGGTCCGGCAAATGAAAAGCATGGGCTCGATACCATGAAACCGGAACCATGGCCGATTAGGGGTTGCGCCATCCTGGCGCACAGTGCAGTACATTCCTATTGTCCCCTGGGGGGACAATTGATGCCGATAAACACATCAATGATGGGACAGCACCCTCCATGCCCCGTGCCCGCACCGCCGACGCTGCCGCCGTGACTGAACAGGCCGAAAAGCCGGAAGCGCCGAAGACCTATGTCTGGGACCTGAAGCGCCGGCCCACCATCAATGATGTGGCCCGTCTGGCGGAGGTGTCGAAGAAGACGGTGTCGCGGGTCATCAACCAGTCGCCGCTGGTGAATGAGGAAACCCGACAGAAGATCACCAAGGTCATTGATGATATCGGGTATGAACCCGACCCGCAGGCGCGCGGTCTGGCGTCGCAGCGTTCCTTCCTTCTGGGCATCATCTATGACAATCCCAACAGCCAATATGTGGTGAATGTCCAGGCGGGCATTCTGGAGGCCTGCCGCAAAAGCGGGTTTGAACTGGTGGTGCATCCCTGCATCCGCACCAGCCCGACCTATATGAAGGAGATGCGGCAGTTCGTGGAGCGGCAGAAGCTGGATGGCGTCATCCTGCTGCCGCCCCTGTCAGAGGATGAGGCCCTGGCCGCCATGCTGGTGGAAATCGGCTGCCGCTTCATCCGGGTGGCCTGCGTGCCACTGGATGTCGCCGCCCATCTGGTCGTGTATGAGGATTACAAGGGGGCGGCGGAAGTGGCCGACCATCTGGTCGAACTGGGCCACCGCCGCATCGGCTATATCGCTGGCACGCCGCAATATAAGTCCGCACAGGAACGCCGCCGTGGTTTCGCCGACGGACTGGCCCGCCACGGTCTGTCGCTGGACCCCGAGCTGTCGGCCCAGGGTGCCTACACGTTCGAAAGCGGTCAGGAATGCGCCGAGAAGCTGCTGTCGATGGCGAACCCGCCGACCGCCATCTTCGCCTCTAACGATGAAATGGCCGCTGGCGTCTATCGAATCGCCTATCAGAAGGGCATCGCCATTCCCCAGGACCTGACCGTCGTCGGCTTTGACGACAGTCAGCTGGCCTCTCGCCTCTGCCCCGCTTTGTCCACCGTGCGCTCCCCCGTCCGCGACATGGGCCGTGTCGCGGCGGAAAAGCTGATCCAGCGCATCGCGCAGCCCGACGCCAAGCTGCGGGAAACGATTTTTCAGCCGCATCTGGTCGTCCGCGAAAGCAGCGCCCCGCCCAAGGCCTGAGGCACCGCCGTGGCTATCCACGGCGGCAGCGCCTTGCATGGAAACCGGTGTCATCATAGGATGGCACCCGACGTATCCTACATTCCAGGAGTTATGACGGTGTCCACCGCCCAGGAAATCGCCCAGCGTTTTGTCGCTGCCCGCCGTGCTGCCACATCCCTGCCGGATTATCCCGGCACCATTCCCGACCACCTGACCCAATCCTATGACATTCAGGATGCGGCGCGGTCGCTGTGGCCGACGCCGGTGCGCGGCTGGAAGATTGGCATGGTGCCGCCCGCCTTCCGGGAGAAACTGGGGGCGATGCGTCTGGCCGGTCCCGTGTTTGACGGCAATGTCTGGGACTACAGCGAAGGTCAGGTGATCGACCTGCCCATCATTCCCGGCGGCTTCGCGGCGGTTGAGGGTGAGTTCGTGGTGAAGCTGGGGGCCAATATGCCGGCGGAAGGCCCGTCGGATGAGGCGGAGGCGCGGGGCCTGATCGCCTCCATCCATGCCGGCATCGAACTGGCCGGCAGCCCGCTGGCCACCATCAACAAGTTGGGCCCCACCGTTGTGGTCAGCGATTTCGGCAATAATGCCGGCCTTATCGTCGGCCCGGAACTGACGGGCTGGCAGGATGCGGCCCCGGAAAGCCTGACCGTGGAAACCCGGATTGAGGGTGAAGTGGTCGGCACCGGCAGTTTCGCCAGCATTCCCGGCACGCCGGTTCAAGCCGTCGCCTTCCTGCTGGCCCATTGCCGCGCGCGCGGCATCGCCCTGCCGGCGGGCACCCTGATCACCACCGGGGCCGTCACCGGCATCCACGATGTCGCACTGGGCCAGTCTTCCACCGTCACCTTCGCGCCGGGCGGGGAGATTAAGGTGCGGACCGTCCTGGCACAGCCGCGCTGAGATTTGCACGCTGGTTGGGGGCAGGCCTGTCTGTCCCTAACCAGCGCTTGACTTTCCTTTCGCCGTGAACAACGTTCAATTCAGCGGGGCGCACCACCTTCCCGGAATTGGCGCTCTAAGGCCCGGACGTCGGGTGCTATAGTGCGTCTGTCGGTTGAAGGGGCGTTTGTTCCATGAAGAAGATCATTCTGCTTGTCCTGGCCTTGCTGGTGCTGATCGGCGCCGGTGTCGGCGGCTATGTCATGTTCGGGCCGAAGCCGCACAAGGAAGGGGAGCACGCGGAAGAAGCGCCCAAGAAGAAGGAACGCACGGGTCCCCCAGTCTTCGTCGCCATCGGCCCGATGATTGTGCCTGTCCTGGGTGCCAAGACCGTGGAACAGAACATTATGGTCACCGTCAGTTTGGAAGTGGATGACGAAGTCGCCCGTGAACAGGTGTCTCAGCAGAAAGCGCGTCTGGTTGATGCTTACGTACAAGCACTATATGGCGGGCTTGATAGGGGGCAGGTCATTGACGGACAAGTTCTTAACATCCCAGCGGTGAAGAACAAATTGATGGAAGCCACAGTGAAGGTAATGGGTCCTGACGTCGTGCATGACGTGCTGATCCAATCGGTGAGTCAGCGCCCGGTTTATTAGGGGGTGTCAGGTTTAACTGGAATCGATTTTCCCTGCCCTCGCCGTCATCCCCGCGAAAGCGGGGACCCAGCGAGAGCGGCGATAGCCGCGACATGACTCATATCGGCGCTAACCGCGCCTCACGCTGGGCCCCCGCTTTCGCGGGGGTGACTGTGGAAGCAGTAACAATCCGTCCCCCATAAATCTGACAGTCCCTAAGAACAGCCCCCGCCGCGTCGACACTGCTGACCGCTCGCCGCCTTTCTGTTAGACTGCATCCATCAACGCCATATCTGCGCCTGCCCCCTTTGAAGCCACCGGCTTTCAGAGCGGGAAAGGCGCGTGCCCGTGAAACACCCCCTGATTTTCTGTTTCACTTGGTTGCACGGATGCTCCCGCATCCGCGTCCGAATCATCCCGCACTGCAATGCCGCAGTGCAAAGTGCAAGTCTGGTTAATGGTGGCGTATTGCCGCATTCAAAAACGCATGGCATGCTTGCGCCCGCCTAATGCCGCCGGCCGTCCGGTCATCAAAACAGAAGCGGCATCTTCAACAGGGTAAGGAAACGACATGACCACGCAAGTGCTGTACTTCGTGCTGGCATGTGGGGTGCTGGCCATTCTTTACGGGCTGGTCACAGCCCGCGCCGTGCTCTCCGCCAGTCCGGGCAATGCCCGCATGCAGGAAATCGCCCAGGCCATCCAGATCGGCGCGGGTGCCTATCTGAACCGTCAATACACGACCATCGGCATTGTCGGAGTCGTGATTGCGGTGCTGGTCGGCGTGCTGCTGGGGGCCAAGGTTGCCATCGGCTTCATCATTGGTGCTGTCCTGTCGGCCGCCGCCGGCTATATCGGCATGAACATCTCCGTGCGCGCCAATGTCCGCACGGCAGAGGCGTCGCGTAAGGGTCTGGCGCAGGGCCTGTCGCTGGCCTTCCGCGCCGGTGCTGTGACGGGCATGCTGGTGGCGGGCTTGGCCCTGCTGGGTGTCGCCGGCTACTATTTCGTGCTGACCTCCATGGGCGTCACGGGGCGTGAACTGATCGACGCGCTGGTGGCGCTCGGCTTCGGTGCCTCGCTGATCTCCATCTTCGCGCGCCTGGGCGGCGGCATCTTCACCAAGGGCGCTGACGTGGGTGCTGATCTGGTGGGCAAGGTCGAAGCCGGTATCCCGGAGGATGATCCGCGCAACCCCGCCGTGATCGCCGATAATGTCGGCGACAATGTTGGTGACTGCGCCGGCATGGCCGCCGACCTGTTCGAAACCTACGCCGTGACCGTGGTCGCCACCATGGTGCTGGCTTCCATCTTCTTCGCAGGTCAGGGGCTTTTGGCTGCGGCGCTTGTCTATCCGCTGGCCATTGGCGGGGCGTGTATCATCACCTCCATCATCGGCACTTACTTTGTGAAGCTGGGTTCGTCCAACAACATCATGGGCGCGCTGTACAAGGGCTTCATCGCCTGCGGTCTGCTGTCCCTGGTCGCCATCGGCGGGGTCACCCATTACGTGCTGCCGGACGGGTTCCAGACCGTCTTCACCACGGGTGACGGGGTGACCTTCACGGGCCGGCACCTGTTCTATTGCGGCCTGATCGGTCTGGCCGTGACCGGCCTCATCGTCTGGATCACCGAATATTACACGGGCACCAATTACCGCCCGGTGAAGTCGGTGGCCCAGTCCTCTACCACGGGCCATGGCACCAATGTCATTCAGGGTTTGGCCGTGTCGATGGAATCGACGGCCCTGCCGGCCCTGGTGATCTGCGTGGCCATCATCGCCTGCTTCCTGCTGGCCGGTCTATTCGGCATTGCCATTGCGGTGACCAGCATGCTGGCCGTCGCCGGCATGGTTGTGGCGCTGGATGCCTATGGTCCCGTCACCGACAATGGCGGCGGCATCGCCGAAATGGCTGACCTGCCCAAGGATGTGCGCGTCACCACCGACGCGCTGGACGCAGTGGGCAACACCACCAAGGCCGTGACCAAGGGCTATGCCATCGGTTCCGCCGGTCTGGGTGCCCTGGTGCTGTTCGCGGCCTATAATGAGGATCTGAAGTTCTTCATCGCCAATGCTGCCACCTACCCCTATTTCGATGGGGTGACGGTGGATTTCAGCCTCGCCAACCCCTATGTCGTCGTCGGCCTGATCCTGGGCGGCCTGCTGCCCTATCTGTTCGGCGCGATGGGCATGACCGCCGTGGGCCGCGCCGCCGGCTCCGTGGTGGAAGAGGTGCGCCGCCAGTTCCGGGAGGATAAGGGCATCATGGCCGGCACGTCCAAGCCGGACTATGGCCGCGCTGTGGACATGCTGACCAAGGCCGCCATCAAGGAGATGATCATCCCCTCGCTGCTGCCGGTGCTGGCCCCGGTGGTGCTGTACTTCATCATATCCGCCATTGCGGGCAAGGGGGCGGCGTTCAGCGCCGTGGGTGCCATGCTGCTGGGCGTGATCGTCACGGGCCTGTTCGTCGCCATCTCCATGACCTCGGGCGGCGGTGCCTGGGACAATGCCAAGAAATATATCGAAGAGGGCCATCATGGCGGCAAGGGTTCGGATGCGCACAAGGCGGCCGTGACCGGCGACACCGTGGGCGACCCCTATAAGGACACGGCCGGTCCCGCCGTGAACCCGATGATCAAGATCACCAACATCGTGGCACTGCTGCTGCTGGCCATCCTGGCCCACGGCTAAGCGTTACGGACTTTATTCAAACCCCGGTCTGGTGACAGGCCGGGGTTTTTTCATGCCCGCCCGTCATGGTCGATGATCGGCCCCTTGGCGACATCCTCCGCCTTGGCTGTGCTGACCGAATGCCCCTCCAGCCAGGCACGGGCCTGCTGCCGGTGCTCCTCGCGGATGGACCCAGCCGCCGTGCGCAGGGCCAGCGTCAGGACGGCCAGATCGTCGGTGAAGCCCAGCAGGGTGACAAAATCCGGCACCGCATCCACCGGCATGATGAAATAGGCCAGCGCGCCCAGCAGCACGGCCTTGTCCCGGATCGGCGTGGCCGGGTCGGTGGCGGCATAGCGAGCGGCGATGACGCGGTCGGCAAAGGGAATGCGCGCCAGACTGCCGCGCAGCTTGTCCCAGAAGCGCCGGCGGACAAGGTCGGCATCGCTGCGCATCTTGATCGGATCAATGCGCAGGGCCTCGGTCGAATATTTATCGCCAGGATCGCTCATGCCCTGGATATGGCGAAGATGGGCGGCGGCGGCAAGGGGTCAGGCGGGCCGCACCCCCGTATAGCGGGCGCGGGGCCGGATCAGTACGCCCGACCGCACCTGTTCCAGCAGATGCGCCACCCACCCCGCACTGCGCCCCAGGGTGAAGATCGTGATGGGTGCGTGCGGCGGCAGGCCCAGCCGGTCGGCCAGCAGGACCAGGGCGAAATCGATGGTGGGCGGCGTCCCCGCCATCTCCGTGGCAGCCCGGGCCAATGCCAGGGCGCGGCGCATGCGCATATCCGCGCCCCAGGTTGCCGCCATGCGTTTCAACAGCCAGGCCGCCCGCACATCGCCCTTAACGTAAAGCGGATGGCCGAAGCCCGGCAGCTCATCCCCCCGCGCCAGATAGGCGGCCAGGGCCTGGGCCGGATCGGGCGCGTCCAGCAGGCCCGGCAGGATGGCCGCTACCCGCGCCGTCATCCCGCCATGACGCGGCCCGCGCAGCGCACCGATCCCCGCCGACAGGGCCGCATAGGGGCTGGCCCCGGTGGACGCCACACAGCGGACGGTAAAGGCTGAGGCGTTCAGCTCATGATCGGCACACAGGACCAGGGCCGCCCGGATCAGCTCCGCCCCCGGCCCCGCCACGCCCCAGGCGTTGCACAGCTGCTGATGCAGGGGCAGGGCGGATGGGCCGGTCCCCGTCAGGATCGCCGCTGTCAGACGCAGGATGCGCGCACCGGTCCGCGCCAAACCGGCGGGTGTGCGGTTCACGGAACGCAGGTCCGTGGCTGCGGCCAGCGGCAGCAGCGACAGCAGCCGGTCCAGCGGGTCCAGCCCCGGCGGTAGGCTGGCAAAGGCGGGCAGGGCGGGCGGTTCCTCCGCGAACGCATCCTCCGTACTGTCCCACAACAGGCTGGCCACCGCTTCCAGCGTCGCACCCGCCGCCAGATCGCCGGCATCCCGCCCGCGATAATACAGCCCTTCGCCCGTGATCAGGGTGATGGCCGATTCCAGGACGGGCGCACCCCAGTCCAGTGCCCTGTCATTGCCCGCTTCCGCCGGGCGGTCGCGCTTCGTCGCCAGGGCGCGGACATCATCGGCCCGGTACAGCCGCGTGCGCCCGCCCGCCGGTGCTTCCGATCGGATCAGGCCCCGGCTGACATAGGCGTAAAGCGTGGGCAGGCTGACGCCCAGCTCGGCGGCGGCTTCCTTGGCGGACAGGGTCAGGGGTGCGGTCATGATGATATATTGATTTATTGAATCAATATTGACTGTATATCCGTCCCGTCCAACCCTGTCCAGGATGCAACAAGCTGGAAGGAGCCGGAAATGACGACCGGACTGGATGGGATCATCGCCGCTGAAACCGTGTTGAGCCATGTCGACGGCGTTGCGGGCGAACTGGTCCTGCGCGGTCTGCCCGTGGAACGCGCGGCGCAGACCCTGGATTTCGAAGGGATCACGGCCTTGCTCTGGCAGGGCTTTCACCCGCTGGGCGGTCGGCCCGATGCCCTGCGGGTGGCCATTGGTCAGGCGCGTGTGGCCGTGGCCGCCCACCTGCCCACCCTGCTGCCCGCGACCAACGGGTTGAGCGATGTGGAGGCACTGCGCCTGATGCTGTCATCGCTGCCCGATGGCGAGGCATCGGATGATGCGGTGCGCGTGGTCGCCGCCGTGCCCGTCTTCATCGCGGCCCGTACCCGCCATGCCCGGGGCCTGCCCCCCGTCGCCCCGGACCCGACCGCCGGCCATGCGGCGGATTTCCTGCGTATGATGACGGGGCGGGCTGCCGATCCGGCGCTGGCCCGCGCGCTCGACACCTATCTGGTGACGGTCAGCGATCATGGGCTTAACGCCTCCACCTTTGCGGCCCGCATCGTGGCCTCCACCCGCGCCGGCATGGTCAGCAGCGTGGTGGCCGGTCTCTGTGCCCTGAAAGGCCCGCTGCATGGCGGCGCGCCGGGTCCCGTGCTGGATATGCTGGATGCCATTGGCAGCGCCGATGCCGCCCCCACCTGGATCGCCAACGAACTGGCAGCGGGCCGCCGCCTGATGGGTTTCGGCCACCGCATCTACCGCGTCCGTGACCCGCGCGCAGAGGTGCTGAAGGTCGCCGTCCGCCCCCTGCGCAGCCCGCGCATCGATCTGGCTGAACAGGTAGAGCGGGCGGCCCTGTCGGCGCTTGCCACCCACCGGCCCGACCGTCCGCTGGAAACCAATGTGGAATTCTATACTGCCCTGCTGCTGGACGCGGTCGGCCTGCACCGCGACCTGTTCACGCCCATCTTCGCCATGGGCCGTGTTGCCGGGTGGAGTGCGCATGTCATGGAACAGGAAGCCACGGGTCGCCTGATGCGCCCTGCCTCGCGCTATGTGGGGCCGATGGCGGCTTAGAGCCAAGCCGCGGACGCGGCGCCGGCGTCTGAGGAACCGTTAAGCCGGTCGCCGGATTCCCGCCTTCGTCACTGCGCGGTCGAATTCCGCGATGGCGCAGATGATGTGATAAAAGCTGCTGGCCGGGGCCGGCTCGTCCACGAAGGTTCCGTCGGGCGACAGCCGGTCCCACCACAGGCCTTTGACGGGGGTGTT
This sequence comes from Niveispirillum sp. CC-CTL257, assembly GCF_059489915.1. Classification (NCBI taxonomy): domain Bacteria; kingdom Pseudomonadati; phylum Pseudomonadota; class Alphaproteobacteria; order Rhodospirillales; family Azospirillaceae; genus Niveispirillum; species Niveispirillum sp. CC-CTL257. The sequence goes on along the minus strand of NZ_JCAJXE010000004.1, from coordinate 371,721 downwards.
CAGGTAAAGCGACAGCCCATCCGCCGCCTGTACGGCCTGGGTCCAGTATTTCTCCTCGCCCGTGACCTCCGCCGCCAGCACCGCCGCCTTCAACCGCTCCGTCTGCGGCCACAGGCGGGCGGTGTGGTCATGAATGGTGAAATCATCCAGCAGGCTGTTGAACGCCACGCCCCGCCCGGGATCGACCCCGTGCGTCTCACCGATCTCCAGCAGGCGCAGACCGGCGTGCGTGCCATCGGCCCGCCCCCGTGACCGGCCCCAGCGCAGCAGTAGCCAGGCCCATTCGAACTGGTGCCCCGGCTCCACGATCCGGCCCGCCTCGCCCGGTGCCGGGTGCCAGCCGGCATCGAAGAACTCTCGCAGCGCGCCTGTGACCGGGTCGATGAAGCGTGCCAGGGCCAGTTCGGCGATACCGTCGGCCATGGCGGTCCATCGCATGTCCCCGCCCGCTTCTTCCCAGGCCAGTGACGCCTCCAGCAGATGCATGTTGGGGTTGGATTGCTGGGGTAATGCGTCGGGGTCCAGCAGTGCAAACCCGCCCTGCCGGCTACATCGCCCGATCAGCATGTCGCGCAATGCGGTGGCCATCGGCTCCAGCGCCGCCCGCCTGTTAAGCGCGCGCGCCCCATGGGCCAGCGCGAACAGGGCGAAGGCCTGATCATAGAGATCGACCCCGTCATCCGCCACCCCGCCATCCGCCGTCACCAGGGTACGGAACAGGCCATCCGCGCGGCGGTAACGGACCAGATAGGCATCCAGCGCCCGGTGTACGACACTACCCGCCGGCCCTTCCCAGCCCAGGCTGGGGGCGGTGGCATAGGCATAGATCTGGCGTGGCTGCACCCGCGCCCGCCGGGGCAGGTCCAGCGGCTGCCCCGTCTGGCTCAGTTTCTCGTGGAAACCATCGCGGGCATGATCGTACCCGGCATCCCACCACAGGGGAAAGGCATGCTCCACGGCCCAGGTCACCAGGGCGTCGCGGCGGCGGGCGGCCTCATACAAGGGGGATGCGAACATAGGCGTTGGTCCTTCGGGCTTCCGGTCGGATGGCGGTTTCTCGCCATCAACGGTGCATCGGCCCCATTGTTGCCTATTCTTCGGCGGTTTTCATCAAAACCGAACGGCCCGGCAGCAGACGCTGGTTGAAGGGCAGGATGGCGGCCCCCACGGCGGGCGCGTCGGCGGCCATGGCGGCACGGCGCATGGGGGCCAGGATCGGCACCTGCCCCCGGCCCGCCTGCATGCGGGCATTGACCGCCACGGTCAGTTCATCGACCAGCGGGGCCGGCAGCCGCCCGCCGACGAACACGGCCTGCGGATTGATCAGGCCGGATATGGCCAGCATCGGCCCCGTCAGCAGGTCCGCCGACAGGGTGATCCACTCGGCCAGCGCCGCCTTGCCGGCATCGTTCAGCGACAGAAGATCGTCGGGCTGCGTCACCCGCTGGCCGCGCGCCTCCATATGGTCGAACAGGGCCGACAGCGATACGGCATCCTGCAAGGCCGCCGCCTTGGTCGCCGGATGCTGCACGGGCAGGAACCCGATCTCGCCGGCGCGCCCGTCGGCCCCCCGGAAATATTGCCCGTCCAGGACCAGCCCGCCGCCCAGCCCCCGGCTGATCAGCAGATAGAAGAAGCTGGGATGGCGCAGGCCCAGGCCGAACTGCGCCTCGCCCAGCGCCGCCGCCGTCGCGTCATTCTCCACAAAGATGGGCAGGGGGGGCAGGCCCGTGAACAGCGACGGGATGTCGGTCTGGTTCCAGACCTCATATTCATCCGGCTGATGCGGCAGATGCACCCGGCCCAGATCGTCGGGCAGTGCGACACCCAGTCCGATCAGGCGCTTGGCCTTGATGGCCCCCTTGGCGAGGATGGCCGACAGTTCGGTGCGCACAAACTCCGCCACCTCATCCGGCAGGGCGAAATCCACCTCCCGTGTGGCCCGCGCCCGCACCTGGCCCAGCAGGTCCAGCACGACCAGGGTGATGTGGTCGCGGTCGATATTGACGCCCACGGAAAAGCAGCCGTCGGGATTGATGGCCAGCTTCATCGCCGGTTGCCCCCGCTGCCCCAGCAGCCTTCCCGCCTCGATAATCAACCCCTCGGACAGCAGGCGCTTGGTGATATTGGCGATGGCCGGTGCCGTCAGCCCCGTGATCTCCGCCAGATCGGCCCGCGTGATCGGCCCACCCACCCGAACCGCCTGCAACGTCACCCGCTGATTATGATCCCCCGCCCGCTCCAGGTTGGTGCCCGACAGGCTGGCCCCCACGGCGGCGGGGATGGTGGGGGAGGGGGCGGACGGCTGCGACATGAGCGGGGAGGGGGCTTTCGGGCGGGTGCGGCGACGGGTGCTCCTGGAATACGCTGGCGGGGGATGGAGGGCAATGGGGGGCGTTGTTTTCATTGACGCCTGTCAGCTTCAGCGCCCATATCGATAGAAGCAATGTTTCACGGCTGGGTGAGCGTGATGACGCCGTTGAGCGATGCGGAACTTCTATCGCTGTTGGATGATCTGGAGTCCGACCGGAGCGAGCGCAAGCAGGACTGGAAGGGCGACGTTCCCAACAAGGCTCGCCAAGCCGTCTGTGCTTTCGCCAATGACCTGCCCAATCACGATCTGCCCGGCGTGTTGTTCATCGGTGCCCGCGATGATGGCAACCCGGCTGGCATCGCCGTGACCGATCAGCTATTGCAGTCGCTGGCCCATATGAAAACGGACGGGCAGATCGTACCGCCCCCTACCTTGATCGTGGAGCGTCGGGTATTGAAGGGCGCGGAGATGGCAGTCGTCACCATCTATCCTGCTGATGCGCCGCCCGCTCGTTATGATGGTCGCATTTGGGTGCGCACGGGGCCCCGCCGCGACATCGCCACAGCACAGGATGAGCGGATACTGAACGAAAAGCGCCGCTTCCGGGACCGGCTGTTCGAAGCGCAACCGGTGCGCGGCAGCAGCCTGGATGATTTGAGCCGCGTTGATTTTGAACATGAGTACCTGACCAATGCGGTGGCCCCGGATATCCTGGCTGCCAATGGTCGCACCTATGAACAGCGGCTGGCCTCCTGCGGCATGGTCATCGCGGCGGACGAGCCGGTGCCGACCGTGCTTGGTCATCTGGTGCTGGGCATCACCCCGCGCACCTGGATACCGGGAGACTATATCCAGTTCCTGCGCATTGACGGAACGGAGCTGAGCGATCCCATCATTGATGATGCGGAAATCGATGGTACGCTGTCGATGAAGCTGCGTCAGTTGGATGAGAAACTGCGGCTGCACCTGACCAGTCGTATTGACTTTACGTCTCAGGATCGCGAGGTGCGGACCAGCGCCTATCCGCTGGCAGCGCTGCAGCAACTCGCGCGGAATGCTGTAATGCACCGAACTTATGAGGGCACCAATGCCCCGGTTCGCCTGTATTGGTTCAATGACCGTATTGAGATATTGAACCCTGGCGGACCTTATGGCGTCGTCACGCGTGAAAATTTCGGGCGGCCGGGATTCACCGATTATCGAAATCCGCAACTGGCCGCCGCGTTCAAGATTTTGGGGTATGCGCAGCGTTTCGGCGCCGGTATCGCCAATGCCAAGGACTTGATGGCGAAGAACGGCAATCCGCCGCTGGAATTCAATGTACAGGACAATTTTGTCCTGGCGACCCTCAGGAAAGCACCATGAGCGTTCCGGTTCTGACCTTCTTCAACAACAAGGGCGGGGTGGGCAAGACATCGTTGGTCTTCCACCTCGCCTGGATGTTGTCGGAAATGGGCAAGAAGGTGGTGGCCATCGACCTGGACCCGCAGGCCAACCTAACCAGCGCCTTTCTGCCAGAAGAGGTGCTGGAGGAAATCTGGGACCCGGACACCCCGGTGGGCCGCGGCACTACGATCTATCAATGCGTGCGGCCCTTGCTGCGGGTAGGCGATATTCTGCCACCGCAAACACAGGAGATAACCCCGAACCTGCATCTGGTGCCGGGCGATTTGGCGTTAGCCGGGTTCGAGGGGCCGCTGTCGGATGAATGGTCAAAGGCTTTGGGCGACAATGAAGACCTGTATCGCCCATTTCGCATTTTATCCTCATTCTGGCAGGTCGCTCAGATGGCGGCACGCCAGCACGGGGCCGATATCATCCTGGCCGATGTTGGCCCCAATCTGGGGGCCATCAACCGGTCAGCCTTGATCGCAACGGATTATGTGGTTGTGCCGCTGGCAGCCGACCTGTTTTCTTTGCAGGGGCTACGGAATCTTGGTCCCACCTTAAATGGATGGCGGACGGAGTGGGACCGACGCCGGGACAATTGGAAACAGCCGGATTTCGACTTGCCCTCGGGTGGCATGAAGCCTTTGGGATATGTCCTCATGCAACATGGGGAAAGGGTAGATCGCCCGGTGAAGGCTTACCGGAACTGGGCGGAGAAAATACCTGCTGCCTATCGGGCGCTAGTCTTGGATATGCCAGGCTCACGAGGGGGGCTGTTGAGCGATTACCTCGCGCAAGTTAAGCACTATCGAAGTCTAGCACCGATGGCGCAGGAGGCGCACAAGCCGATTTTTAAGTTAACAGCGGCTGATGGTGCTATCGGCTCGCATGCAGAGGCTGTTCGTCGGGTTGCAGAAGATTTTCGCTCTTTAGCAGCATCAATTCTCTTAAGGCTTGATGTGCTGGAATCCCCTTTTGGGGATTGACCAACACCCCCCAAAAGGCGGAACCTCCTGAAACTACATAAATCCTGATGTTGTTCCATGAGGCCGCCCATGAGCGCCACCCCCATCCCGCTTGCCCGCGAGCTGCTGCCTAAGCTGGTCACCACCCTGCGTGAAGGCTATGGCCTCGCCGCGCTGCGGGCCGATGCCATATCCGGGCTGACGGTCGCCATCGTGGCGCTGCCGCTGGCCATGGCGCTGGCAATCGCGTCGGGGACAACGCCGGATAAGGGGCTGGTCACCGCCGTGGTGGCGGGGTTCCTGATTTCGGCGTTGGGCGGCAGCCGGGTGCAGATCGGGGGGCCGACGGGGGCATTTGTCGTCGTCGTGGTCGGGGTGATCAACCAGCATGGCTATGACGGGCTGGTGCTGGCGACCTTGATGGCCGGCATCATCCTGGTGGCCGCCGCGCTGCTGCGCCTGGGGCAGTGGATCAAGTATATCCCCGAGCCCGTGGTGACCGGCTTTACCGCCGGTATCGCCGTTATCATCTTTTCCAGCCAGATCAAGGACCTGCTGGGTCTGTCGATGGGGCCGGTCCCGGCGGAATTCATCGATAAATGGCCCGCCTTCTGGGCCGCGCGCGATACGGTGGGGGTGGCGGCGCTTGTCGGGCTGGGGGCATTGGCCCTGATCCTGGGGCTGCGCCGCTGGGTGCCGAAAATCCCCGGCTTTCTGGTGGCGGTGGTGCTGGGTTCCGTCCTGGCCTTTGCCCTGGGCCTGCCGGTGGAAACCATTGGGTCACGCTTTGGCGGCATCCCCGACCATCTCCCCATGCCGACCATGCCTGATGTCACATGGCTGAAGCTGCGCACGCTGCTGCCCGCCGCACTCACCATCGCCTTTCTGGCGGGGGTCGAGTCGCTGCTGTCCGCCGTGGTGGCGGATGGCATGACGGGGCGGCGGCACCGGCCCAATGCCGAATTGCTGGCCCAGGGGGTGGCCAATACCGCCTCTGCCCTGGTCGGCGGGTTGCCCGCCACGGGGGCCATTGCCCGCACCGTGACCAATATCCGCTCCGGTGCCCGGTCGCCCGTGTCGGGCATGCTGCATGCCGTTTTCCTGCTGCTGTTCATGCTGGGTTTCAGCGGGTTGGCCGCCTTCGTGCCGCTGGCGGTGCTGGCCGCCGTGCTGGTGGTGGTGGCCTGGAACATGAGCGATGCGGGGCGCTTCCTGCATGCCCTGCGCACCGCCCCCATCAGCGACCGGGTGCTGCTGCTGACCACCTTCACCCTGACCATCGCCATCGACCTGACGGTGGCCATCGAGGTCGGGGTGCTGCTGGCCGCCGTTCTGTTCATGCACCGCATGTCGGAAAGCGTGGCCGTGTCGGACAGTGGCGAACAGCCCGGCCTTGCCAAGGGCCTGCCCGCCGGGGCCGCCCTTTACCGTATCGACGGGCCAATGTTCTTCGGGGCCGCACGTAAGCTGCTGGATGTGCTGGACCGTACCGGCGGGGCGCCTGCCGTCCTGATCCTGGATATGACGGGGGTGCCCATGCTGGACGCCACCGGTGCCGACGCGCTGTCCACGCTGGTGGTCCGCGCGGGCAAGCGGGGGGCGCATGTGGTGATGGCGGGGGTACAGCGTCAACCGCTGGGCGTGCTGCGCGGCCTGGGCCTGCGCCACCGCAGGGGGCCGGTGATCTTCGCCCCTGACATCGCGCGCGCCAAGGCGGAGGCAACGCACCTCCTGTCCGAAGGTTCCGGCACCAACGCGGGGGGCAGCCCGGCGAGCGGGGCGGATTGACAGCCGCGCCGCTTTCGCAGTCAATGCCGCGCTTGTACCGATCCCGATCCGGTTGATGATGACCAAGCTTGTTTACCTGTGCGACTGGCTGCCGCCCGATTTCGGCGCCGTCGGCCAATATGCCGTGATGCATTGCCGCGAACGCGCCGCCCTGGGCTATGACGTCACCCTTGTGGGCCTGACCTCTGGTTCGACGGCGAGCCTGGAAGAAGAAGCGGTCGGCCCCGGCACCGTTCGCACCCTGCGCCTGCCGGCCCCGCCGCTGGACCGCGCCAGCCTGGGGCGGCGTCTGGCCTGGACCGTGCGCACCAATGCCATGCTGATCAGCCGGGCCTGGAAATATCTGTCGGCGGCGGATGAGATCCTGTTCACGGGATCACCACCCTTCCTGCTGCATTTCCTGGTGCCGCTGAATGTGGTGCTGCGCAAGAAGCTGATCTACCGGATCGCGGATTTCCATCCCGAATGCCTGATCGCCTCGCGGACAACACCGTCCAAGGTGCTGGACGCGGCCCTGGCTCTGACCATCTGGCTGCGCCGCCGGGTGCAGATGTTTGAGGCATCGGGAGAGGATCAGGTCCGCCTGCTGCGCCGCTACGGCATCCCCGCCGACAATATCGTGCTGAAGCGGGACCCGCTGCCCGTCGAACTGACGGGCGATGAGGTGCCGCTGGCCGTGCCGACGGAACTGACGGGCAAGAAAATCCTGCTCTATTCCGGCAATTGGGGCGTGGCCCACGATACCGACACCTTTATCGACGCCTATATCCGCCACCATCGTTCCGGCAGCGGTACGGTCGGCCTGTGGCTGAACGCCATCGGGGCCGGTGCCGATGGCGTGGAACAAAGGCTGAAGGCGGAAGGCCTGCCCGTGGCACGCGGCCGCCCCGTGCCATTTGGCGATCTGGGCCGCCTGCTGGTCACACCCGATGCACACCTGATCACCCTGCGCGACGGGTTCGTGGCCTATGTCATTCCGTCCAAGACCTATGGCTGCATCGCGTCGGGCAAGGATGTGCTCTATATCGGCTCGCCAGAATCCGACGTCGACCTGATCTGCCGTGAAGGGCAACGCGACGGCCAGCGCTATATCCGCACGGATGTCGGCGATACGGACGCCGTGTTCCAGGCGCTGGAGACGTTGGGGGCGTAACGGCTTCGCGTTCGGTGCGGGTTCACAATTCTGCCGCGACGCGGTAGAAGCAGGGATTATTCGCCGCTGGCGGGGCGGTCAGGCGGTTCCTTTAACGGCGGTGGGCCAACCACCGCCCCGGAGAGTAAAAGCATGTCGCGTAAGGTTGCCTTGATCACCGGCGTCACCGGCCAGGATGGTGCCTATCTGTCGGAACTGCTGCTGTCCAAGGGCTATATCGTCCATGGTCTGAAGCGCCGTTCCTCCTCGCTGAACACCGCCCGCATTGACCACTTGTATCAGGACATCCATGAAAAGGATGTGCGGTTTCAGCTGCATTATGGCGACCTGACCGACAGCACCAACCTGATCCGCATCGTGCAGGAGACGCAGCCGGACGAGATCTACAATCTCGCCGCCCAGTCGCATGTGCAGGTCAGCTTCGAGACCCCGGAATATACCGCCAATGCCGACGGCATCGGCACGCTGCGCCTGCTGGAGGCCATCCGCATCCTGAAGCTGGAAGACAAGACCCGCTTCTATCAGGCCTCGACCTCTGAACTGTATGGTCTGGTGCAGGAAGTGCCGCAGCGGGAGACGACGCCGTTTTACCCGCGCAGCCCCTATGCCGCCGCCAAGCTCTATGCCTACTGGATCACGGTGAATTACCGCGAGGCCTATGGCATGCATGCCAGCAACGGCATCCTGTTCAACCATGAAAGCCCGATCCGCGGCGAAACCTTCGTGACGCGCAAGATCACCCGCGCCGTGGCATCCATCCATCATGGCAAGCAGGATTGTCTGTATCTGGGCAATCTGGACGCCAAGCGCGACTGGGGTCATGCCCGCGATTATGTTGAGGGCATGTGGCGCATCCTGCAGCAGGAAAAGGCCGAGGATTTCGTGCTGGCGACCGGCGAGACGCATACGGTGCGCGAATTTGTCGAACGCGCCTTCGGTCATGTCGGCAAGACCATTGAATGGAGCGGGGAGGGCGTGGACGAAATCGGCCGCGACGCCGCCACCGGCACTGTCCTGGTCCGCATCGACCCGCGCTATTTCCGCCCGACCGAGGTTGATCTGCTGCTGGGCGATCCGGCCAAGGCCAAGGAAAAGCTGGGCTGGACCCACACCACCTCCTTCCCCGATCTGGTGAAGGACATGGTTCTGTCCGACGTCAAGCTCCTGGCCTGAGTGGTCGCGAACGCCAAGGGTGCGGATGCACCCGCCCGGCGTCTGAGGGAACGGAGTATCGATCATGAGCGATCTGAAGCCCTATGACCTGATGGGCAAGCGCGTCTGGGTGTCCGGCCATCGCGGCATGGTGGGCGGTGCCGTTGTGCGCCGGCTTCAGTCCGAAGGCTGCACCATCCTGACGGCGGGCCGCGACACGCTGGACCTGACGCGTCAGACGGCGGTGGAGGAGTGGGTTGCCGCCAACAAGCCGGACGCTGTGGTCGTCGCGGCGGCCAAGGTTGGCGGCATCCTGGCCAACAACAATTACCCGGCCGATTTTCTGTATGAAAATCTGGTCATTGAGACCAACATCATCCAGGCATCGTTCCGCAACAATGTGGAAAAGCTGCTGTTCCTGGGTTCGTCCTGCATCTATCCGAAGCTGGCACCGCAGCCGATGACGGAAGATGCGCTGCTGACCGGCCCGCTGGAGCCGACCAATGAATGGTACGCGATCGCCAAGATCGCGGGCATCAAGCTGTGTCAGGCGTACCGCAAGCAGCATGGCTGCGACTATATCTCCGCCATGCCGACCAACCTTTATGGCATTGGCGACAATTTCCATCCCCAGGGCAGCCATGTCCTGCCGGCCCTGATGTCGCGCCTGCACGATGCCAAGCGCGACAAGCTGCCCGAGGTCACCATCTGGGGCACGGGCAAGCCGCTGCGCGAATTCCTCTATGTCGACGATCTGGCCGACGGTCTGGTCTATCTCTTGAAGAATTACAGCGGCTATGAGCATGTGAATATCGGCACGGGTCAGGAAGTGTCCATCCGCACCCTGGCCGAACAGGTGGCGGCCACGGTGGGCTGGCAGGGCCGGTTCCTGTTTGACGCGACCAAGCCTGATGGCACCCCGCGTAAGCTGATGGACAATTCCCGTCTGGCAAAGCTGGGCTGGACCGCCAGGACCAGCCTCGCCGAAGGTCTGCGCCTGACCTATGAATGGTTCCTGGAAGAAGGGGCCAAGGGCGGGTTGCGCGGTATTTGACCGCCTGCTCACGTCAACGGCGTCTCCTGCTGGGGACGCCGTTTCCACATGACAAAAATTTAAACAATTTTCCCCGCAGGGTCTTCGCATGTGCGGCGTATAAGGTGGTACGACAACCTGTTTGCCGAAGAAGCGAAGATGCAGCCTGCCGCCGCCACGACAAAGCCTCCCGCAAAGCCGCCCGGCACCCGTTCCAAACGCTCCCTTTTGCGTCCCCGCAACATCCTGCTGGCCCTGGTGATTCTGGCTGCTGCCACCGGTGTCTACTGGTGGCGGTCGGGTGGGTCGGCGGGCGGTGACGCCGGGGCCGATGTCCTGACGGCACCCGCGGATCGCGGCAATATCGAAGACAGCGTGACGGCGGTCGGCAATTTGCAGCCGCGTGACTACGTCGATGTCGGCACGCAGGTGTCGGGCCAGCTGCGCAAGGTGCATGTGGAAATCGGGCAGCAGGTCAAACAGGGTGACCTGCTGGCGGAGATTGACCCCACCGTCTATCAGACCCGGGTGGAGGCTGACCGCGCGCAGCTGGAGAATCTGGGCGCGCAACTGGGCCAGCGTGAGGCAGAGCTGGCACTCGCCCAGCAGCAGTACAAGCGGCAAAAGAACCTGCTGGCCGAAAACGCCACCAGCGAGGACGCGTTCCAGAACGCGGAGAAGACCCTGCGCGCCGCTGAGGCAGCGGTGAAGGCGGTGAACGCGCAGATCCGCCAGACCAACTCCACCCTGCGCGGGGATGAGGCGAACCTGGGCTATACCAAGATCTACGCCCCCATGTCGGGCACAGTCGTGTCGCAGAATGCCAAGCAGGGCCAAACCCTGAACGCCAATCAGCAGGCGCCCATCATCCTGCGCATCGCCGACCTGTCGGTGATGACGGTGACGACGCAGGTGTCGGAAGCCGACGTGTCGCGCCTGCGCATCGGCATGCCGGCCTATTTCACCACCCTTGGCCGCCCCGACCGCCGCTGGCGCGGCACCCTGGCCAAGATCAATCCGACGCCGGAGGTGGTGAACAATGTCGTGCTCTACAACGCGCTTTATGATGTGGAGAATCCGGGTGGTGAGCTGATGACCCAGATGACGGCGCAGACTTTCTTTGTTGTCGCGTCGGCGGACAATGTCATCCGTGTCCCCGTCGCCGCCTTCCAGCGCCCGCCCATGCGGGGGCCGGGTGGTCCTGGCGGTCCCACTGGCCCCCAGGCTGCCGGGCAGCCGCAGGCCAATGCCCCGGGCGGCCCTCCGCCCGCCGGGGCCAATGGTGAGCGTCGCCGCCCTGCCGGGACACCGCCCGCCGATGCCGGTGGCCCGCGCGAACGGCCGCGCATGGTGCAGGTGCTGAAGGCCGATGGCACCATCGAGGATCGCCGCATCATGATCGGCGTCAGCGACCGCGTGAATGCCGAGGTCGTGTCCGGCCTGAACGAGGGCGATCAGGTGGTGGTGGGCCGCAAGCCGTCTGCCGGCCAGTTGAAGGCCCAGCAGCAACAGCAGCAGCAGAACATGCAGCGCATGCGCCCGCCGGGGATGCTATGAGCACGCCGCACAGCAGGGGCGACGCCACCCCCCTGATCGAACTGGTGGACATCACCAAGACCTATTCCAACGGGGAGATGGCGGTACAGGTGCTGAAAGGCATCTCGCTGAAAATCTATCCCGGTGAATTCGTTGCCATCATGGGACAATCGGGGTCGGGCAAATCGACCCTGATGAACATCCTGGGCTGTCTGGACCGGCCGACGACGGGCAATTACCTGTTCGACGGGCGCGACGTTTCCACCTTCGACCGTGACATGCTGGCCATGTTGCGGCGGGAAGCGTTCGGCTTCGTGTTTCAGTCCTACAACCTGATCCCCATGTCCACCGCGGTGGAAAATGTGGAGGTGCCGGCCATCTATGCCGGTCTTCCCCGTGATGCGCGGCGGGAACGGGCGGAGGAGCTGCTGTCCACGCTCGGCCTGTCCGAACGCATGGACCACCGGCCCAGTCAGCTGTCGGGCGGTCAGCAACAGCGTGTCTCCATCGCCCGCGCCCTGGTCAATGGCGGTCAGGTGATCCTGGCCGACGAACCGACGGGCGCCCTGGACAGCCGCAGCGGTGTGGAGGTGATGAAGCTCCTCTCCGATCTGGCGGCCAGGGGCCATACCGTTATCCTGATCACCCATGACCGCGATGTGGCCAACAATGCCCGCCGTCTGGTGGAGATCAAGGACGGCCAGATCGTGGCCGACCATCCGACCGACCATGCCCTGGAAAGCCCCGCCCCGCCCCCCGTCGCTGCCCGCACCATCCAGGTGCCGGAGGAGGGGGAGGATACGGGTTGGACAGGGCGGGAGGTGCTGGAAGCCTTCATGATGGCGCGCCGCGCCCTGTCGGCCAATCTCTACCGCACCATCCTGACCCTGCTGGGCATCGTTATCGGCGTGGCATCGGTGGTCACCATGCTGGCCGTGGGCAATGGCTCGCAACAGGCCATGGTGGAGCGGATCAGCGCCATGGGCACCAACCTGCTGGTCATCCGGCCCGGTGCGCCGGGGCAGCGGAATGCCAATGGCCTTGCGACCCTGGTGCCGGATGACGCGGCGGCCATTGCCAAGGTGCCCAATGTGGTGGTGTCCGTGCCCGAATATACCGGCGGCATGACGGCGCGGGCCGGCAATCTGGACTATCAGACCCAGATTACGGCCACCAGTCCCGATGTCATGGCGGCCCGGTCCTGGGAACCGTCCAGCGGCACCTTCTTCGATCAGGAAGCCATGGCGCAATATGCGCCCGTGGCCGTGATCGGGCAGACGGTGGCCAATATCCTGTTCCCCGGACAGGACCCGGTGGGCCGTTACATCCTGTTGCGCAATGTGCCGTTTCAGGTGATCGGGGTGATGTCGCCCAAGGGCGCCAGCCCTGTGGGCCAGGATCAGGATGATGTCGTTTTCGTGCCCCTGACCACCGGGTCCTACCGCCTGTTCGGGCGGCGCGACCTGCGTTCCATCACGGTCCTGGTCGATGATCTGACCCTGATTGATGAAACCCAGGCGCTGATAACGACGTTACTGACCACGCGCCATCAGGCGGAGGATTTCCAGATCCGTAACACCGCATCGGTCATCGATACCTTGTCGGCCATACGCGAGACATTGACCATTCTGCTGGGTTCTGTCGCTGCCATCTCCCTGCTGGTGGGTGGCATCGGGGTGATGAACATCATGCTGGTCAATGTCACCGAACGCACGCGGGAGATCGGCATCCGCATGGCGACCGGTGCCCGCGCCCGCCATGTGATGCAGCAATTCCTGCTGGAGGCGCTGCTGGTCTCAGCACTGGGAGGCGTGATCGGCGTGGCGTTCGGGATCGGGGTGTCATTGTTCCTGACCCTGTTCAAGATCGATATCCAATTGACCTTGCCGCCCATGCTTCTGGCCTTCTCCTGCGCCTTCGCTACCGGCCTGATCTTCGGCTATGCGCCCGCCCGCCGGGCAGCATTGCTGGATCCCGTCGTGGCCCTGGCCGCCGACTGACCCCCTATTCGGGTGACCCCATGATCGTCAGACATTCCCGCCTGTATCTGTCACTGCTGCTGTCCGGCACCCTCCTGTCGGCCTGCGCGCAGGGTGATTATGGCAGTACGGGCAGCCCCGTGGCCCCGCCCGCCGCCTGGAAGCAGGCCGACGGCGCCAGCACAACGAACCCCTGGCCCGCCGCCGATTGGTGGGGCGGTTTCGGGTCGGCGGAGCTGGTCTCCATGCTGGCCGATGCGCGCAAGGCCAATCCCGACCTTGCCGCCGCTGCTGCCCGCCTGGTGCAGGCCGACGCCCGCGCCCGTGCCGCCGGTGCCGATCTGCTGCCCACGGTCAATGCCAGTGCGGGCCTCAGCCGGCAGGAAACCGACCTGTCGGGCAGCGGTGGCCGCTCGGGCCGCAGCAGCGCCAACGCCGGCCTGTCCGCCAGCTATGAGCTGGATTTCTGGGGTGCCAACCGCGCCGTCGCCGACAGTGCCGCCATCGGTGCGGCGATCAGCCGGCTGGATCAGGAAACGGTGGCCCTGACCGTCACCTCCACCGTCGCCAATACCTATTTCCAGGTTCTGTCCCTGCGTGACCGTATCCGCAGTGCCCAGGAAAATCTGGCCCTGGCCGAACGGGTGATGGCGGTCGTCGATGCCCGCTTCCGCAACGGGGCCGCCACCGCGCTGGAGGTGGCGCAGCAGCGCACGGCCCTGACCAGTCAGCGCGCCACCCTGCCATCCCTGCGGCAGCAGGAGCTGGCGGCCTCCAACAGCCTCGCCGTCCTGCTGGGCCGTACCCCCGCCGACCTGTCATTGGCCGCAACCGGTCTCGGCGGCCTCGGCCTGCCCGCCACCGGGGCTGGTACCCCCGCCGATCTTCTGGAACGCCGCCCCGATCTGAAGGCTGCATCGAAGCAGCTGGAAGCCGCCGGTGCCGACATCGTGGCCGCCCGCGCCGCCCTCTACCCGTCCGCGACCCTCAACCTGTCCGGCAACCTGACGGGTGGGGGCCTGTCCAGTCTGGTGAATGCCCCCACCGCCGTCGCCAATCTGGGCTTGTCGTTGGCGCAGAGCCTGTTCGATGGTGGCCGCCGCAGCGCGCAGGTGGAGGTGGCGCAGGCCCGCCGGGTGGAGCTGGTTGAAAGCTACCGCAAGGCCATCCTGACCGGCTTCTCCGATGTTGAAACCGCCTTGTCCGCCGCCCGCAACGCCGAACAGCAGCGGGTGCTGCAGGAAGAGGCGGTGCGTCTGGCCCGCGAACTGTTCCGTCTGGCCGAAACCCGTTACCGCGAGGGGGCGACCGATCTCCTGACCCTGCTGGACGCCCAGCGTTCCCTGCTGTCGGCCCAGGATCAGTTGACGCAGGTCCGCCTGTCGGAGCTGCAGGCCGCCGTGTCGCTCTATCGTGCGCTGGGTGGTGGCTGGTCTACGACGTGACCGATCACGCCGCAACCACGCGGTTGCGCCCGCAATGCTTGGCACGGTACAGCGCTTGATCGGCCCGTTGCAGGGCCGGTTCCACGCTGGCCTCCCCCGGCTTCACGATGGCGGCCCCCAGGCTGACGGTGATGCGGATCGGGCCCTTATCCGTCTGGACGGCGGTCTGCTCCACGATGCGGCGCAGACGCTCCCCGGTCTCGACGGCCTGGCTCAGGCTTGTATCCGGCAGGATCAGGGAGAATTCCTCACCACCTAAGCGGGCGAACACATCCTGCACGCGGATGGTCTGGGCGATCTGGTCGGCGAACTGTGCCAGCACCCGGTCGCCCGCGCTATGGCCATGTGTATCGTTGATCTTCTTGAAATGGTCGATATCCAGGACCAGAACGGCGACATCGCCCCCTGTCCGCCGCCGCCGTCCCATCTCCCGCTCCGCCAGGGAAAAGAAGGTGCGGCGGTTCAGCGACCCGGTCAGCGGGTCTGTCTGCGCCAGCACCGCCAGTTCCCGGTTCGCCAGCCGTAATTCCAGCTCATCCATGACGATGGCGGCCAGATCGGTCAGCGTCGCGTGTTCATCATCGTCAAAGCTGCGGGGAACACGGTCGATGACGCAGACGGTGCCAAGTGCTTGCCCATCGCGGGTGATCAGCGGCGCGCCGGCATAGAACCGGATACCCGGTTCCCCGGTGACCAGCGGATTGTCGCGAAAACGGATATCCAGGCGCGCATCCTCCACCACCATCACCCCGCGCCGACGGATGGCATGGTCACAGAAGGCCAGGGAGCGCGGGGTTTCCTGCACCGAAAGTCCTTCGCGTGCCTTGAACCATTGCCGCTCCTCATCCACCAGGGAAATCAGGGCGATGGGCACACGCAACGCCCGCTTGGCCAGGGTGACGATACGGTTGAACTGTGGCTCCGGCTGGCTGTCCAGCACCTGATAGCGATCCAGCGTCCGCAGGCGTAGCGCCTCATCCGTCTCCAGCCCGCAGGCAGAGGCAAGGGGCGGCGCGCCCAAGGGCTGGGTATCGATGATGGCCGTCATGGTCGCCCCGCCTCCGCCGTGGAACCGTTTCTCCCTTCGAAATGTATATGCACTTACGGTAGGGGCGATAGCTATCCGTTCGCTGTGACCATGCCGGTATTGGGACTATGGCGGATGGGTTACAGGTGAATGAACAACTTCTAATATGTCATGAAAAGCAAAGACTTGTTACTTGTTTACAGTGATCGCTGCCAGCTTCGCCCCCAGGACCCGGACAATATCCGCTGGTGCCGCCGCGATCTGCAATCCCCGCCGTCCGCCATTCATGATCATCTCTGCCAAGGTTCCGGCGCTGGCATCGATCAGGGTGGGCAGGCGCTTGCGCATGCCCAGCGGGCTGATCCCGCCGATCACGTAGCCGGACACCCGCTCCGCTGCCTTGGGGTCGGCCAGCGCCGCCCTTTTGCCGCCCGCTGCATTGGCCAGCGCCTTCAGGTCCAGCCGGGCCGGTGACGGGATGACCGCACAGACCAGCCCCACCCCTTCCACATCCGACACCAGCGTCTTGAACAGCATGGCGGGATCAACGCCCAGCGCGGCAGCCGCCGCCATGCCGATCGCGTCGGCATCCGGGTCATAATCATATTCCAGTAGCCGGTGGGCGACCCCGGCGGATTTCAGGGCGTTGACGGCTGGTGTGGCCTTGGCGGACATGGGGCGGTGTTCTTCATCATGGGTAGGCAGCCATCTTTTCCGCCCCGTCTCGTCGGGTCAAGCCCGCATGCCGCCACAAACCGATACAATTTGGTACGCGGTCACGCCTTCCCGTGCATGCCCTTGCGTGCCATCTTCCTGTAATCTTCATCCAGCCATTACCGATCCATGCAGGCCGCTGACAATCCCCACATCTTCCTGGTCGATGACCATCGCGACATCCGTGAGACGCTGACCCGCTTCCTGGAAAAACACGGGATGCGCGTCACCGCGGCAGAGGATGCGGCGGTGGCCCGTCGCCGATTGCGCGCCTGTGCCGCCGATCTGATCGTGCTGGACGTCATGATGCCGGGGGAGGATGGGCTGAGCCTGTTCCGCCATATCCGTGAAACCATGGACACGCCCGTCATCTTCCTGACCGCCATCGGGGAGGCGACGGATCGTATCGTCGGGTTGGAAATGGGGGCCGATGATTATGTGACCAAGCCGTTCGAACCGCGCGAACTGCTGGCCCGCATCCGCGCCGTTCTGCGCCGCAGTCATTCACTGCCCGTGACCGGTGCGCGGAAAAAGGCTGATGAAAGCCGACTTTCGTTTGATGGCTGGATGCTGGACCTGAACCGCCGCGAACTGACGGGGGCCGATGGCGTCGTCGTCTCGCTGTCGACGGCGGAGTTTTCCTTGCTGGAGGCGTTTGTGCGCCATCCCAACATGGTGCTGACCCGCGAACAGCTGCTGGACCTGACCAAGGGGCGGGAGGCGGATGTTTTCGATCGGTCCATCGATAATCAGGTCAGCCGCCTGCGCCGCAAGATCGAACCCGATCCCCGCAACCCGACCCTGATCAAGACGGTCTGGGGCGGTGGCTATTGCCTGGCGACAGAGGTGAAGGCCGCATGAACCGGGTGTTGTCCATCCTGCGCCACCCGCGCAGCCTGTTCACCCACATGGTGGCGCTGTTGATTGGTGCCATGCTGGTGGCGAAATTCGCCAGCTGGACCGCGTCGCTGGATGACAAGGCCGCCACGGTCCGCCGCACCCATGTGGAAGAGACGCTGCTGCGCATCGCGGCCACGACCCGCGTCATGGACACCTTGCCGCGGGAGCATCGCGCCGGCACGCTCGCGGCCATTCGCGCCCGCGAAACCCGCTATTCGGTCGATGACGCGCCCGCCATCGCGCCCGATTACCAACTGACTGACCCGCAGGCCATGGCTGTGCGCGATCGGCTGATCGATCTTCTCGACCTGCCGCCCAGTGCGGTGCAGTTCAAGATGTGGAACCGGGCGGAGAATGCGGAACCCTCCTGGTTCCATAATCCCTGGGCCGCCATCGAACCGGTGGAAATGGGGATGAAATTCTCCGTCCGGCTTGATGATGGGCAATGGCTGAACGCCGTCAACCGCCGCATGGTACAGCCGACCGTCTGGTCTTCCACGTCCACCTGGACCCTGCTGACCTCCATCCTGATGGTGGTGGCCGCCACATTCTATATCTCCCGCCGCCTGTCGCGTCCCTTGCGCGATCTGGCCGACAGCGCAGACCGGCTAGGCCGGGGGGAGACGGTGCCCGCCCTGGAAACCGAACGCGGGCCGGAGGAGGTGCGCCGCGCCGCCCATGCCTTCAATGCCATGGCGGCCCGCATCCGGCGCTTCGTGGATGACCGCACCCGTATCTTGGCCGCCGTCTCCCATGATCTGCGCACCCCCATCACCAATCTACGCCTGCGGGTGGAGTTGCTGGAGGAGGGGGAGACCAAATCCCGTATGCTGGAAACCCTGGACGAGCTGCGGGCGACCGTGGAGGCCACCCTCTCCTTCACGCGGGAGGAGTTGGGGGAGGAGGCGGTGCGCGCCGATCTCTCCACCCTGGTGGAAAGTGTCTGCGATGATTATGCCGATACCGGCCGCCCGGTGCATTTCACCGTGGCCGACCGTCTGCCCCTGATCTGCCGCACCGGTTCCCTGCGCCGGGCGCTGCGCAACCTGATCGACAATGCCCTGGCCTATGGTGCCACTGCCCGTGTCTCCATCCGCAGCGATGGGGCCGGGGCCGAAATCACCATTGCCGATGATGGTCCGGGCATTCCCGTCCATGACATGGAACGCGTTTTCGAACCTTTCGTGCGGCTGGAGGCATCGCGCAACCGCCGTACCGGTGGTGTTGGCCTGGGCCTCTCCATCGCCCGTTCCGTGGTGCGCGGCCATGGCGGCGACATCCGTCTGTCCAATCGGCCTGGCGGCGGGCTGGACGCCATTATCATGATCCCAATTGTGACCAGTCCGGATAAGGAAGGCATTATTCTGCGCAAGGTGGCGTGATCAGTCACGTCATCGTCGCCTGAACCCCTGGTCCCAGCCCCCCGCCACCCTGGCGTAACCCGCCGCATGGCGCAGGTCCGAAAGGGTCAGCGCCCGGTCCAGCCGCTCGGCATATTCGCGCGCCAGGGGCCGTATTTTCAGCCGCGCCACCGTATCGACATGCTGGCCGAACCCGATCAGCGGCAGGCTCAGCGACAGGCCCAGCCGGCTGGTGCGTGTGGTCGCCGTCACGTCCAGCCCCAGTTCGACCCCCCACCCGAATTGCCGCGTCAGGGTGAAACCCGCCCCCAGATCGCCGCCCAGATAGCGGCCCAGCGACAGCTCGCTGCGGCTGCCGCCGTCCTGCCCCTCCCAGCCGACGCTGACAAAGCCGGTCGTATGTCCGCTGCCGCGATACAGCGTCTCCACGCTGGGTGGGCGTTTCCAGACATGGTGTGCCGCCAGCCCCAGCGACCAGCGCGCCTTCAACGGCTGATACCGCAGTTCCCCGCCCCCTCCGCCATACATCGGGTCCAGATGCCCGGCCTCCGCCAGCAGGTCCAGCGACGGTGTCAGGGCGCGTACATAGGCCATCTGCGCTCGCTCCAGGCTGAACCGGCGATAGAGATACAATGCCGCATCGTCGCGCCCCTTCGATGGCGGATACCAGCGGGGTGGGGGAATGTTGATGGCCGTCGCCGCCCGTCCTTCGCCGGTCAGGATCAGGCCGGGCCAAGGCAGCAGATGCAGCCGCGCCCCCGCCGATGCCCGGCTGGCCCAGGGATAGCCGCGCGGCCCCGGTTCGGCCTCCAGGGTGGCGTCCAGCGTCATTTCCCAATGGTTGGCCAGACTGTCCGGCGTCGCGGCCCGGTCAAACCGTGTGCCCTGGCGGATTTCGGCTGCACTGATGCGGTGGCGTTTCCATTTCTTCAGATCGGGCGCGTAAACCCGTGCCGATACACCGGGCAGACCCAGCCGGTGACCGGCCACCATCACCCTATCCGACGTCGGATGTTGTTCGGCCAGCGCCTCATGCAGGGCGGCCCCCGGCGACATGAACGGCCCGATATCGTTCCAAGCCGCGCCATCGGGGCGGCGCGCTTGCCCGAAATAGGGCTCGGACAGGTTGTCGCCGGCAAATTGCTGCACCACATTCACCAACAGCCCGCGGTCGCGCTGCCAGTTGACACTGACATGGCGGCCGGGCTTGGGGGACCAGCCGATGCCCAGCATCGGCCCATAGACCCCGCCGAACCCCGCCTGGACGTCGATCTCGCCAATAGGGTGGATTTTGACAGGCAGGCGCAGGTTCAGGACCGGTCGTACCTGTCCGTCTCCTGCCCGCCCGACCCCGGCGCTTACCTCCACCCCGCCCGGCTTCCAGCCCAGAAGCAGACTGTCCAGCCGCTCCGTCATGGTCGCCCCATGCCCCTGGCTGTCCAGCACCAGATTGGGCATTAATCCGCGCCCCTCGTGCAGTTCCAGGCTGATATCGGCCTGCGCGCCCCCATCCCCCTGCCGCATCGTCACGGACAGGGGCTTGACGGGCCGCATACCGGCGCTGATCCCCGCCACCTCGTCTTCCGGCGTCTCCAGCCCGACCCAGAATGTCCCCTCCGCCGGCTGAAAGGCACTGGGCTGTCCCGCAATGCCCGGCACCCCCGCCCAACCGGGCAGGGCCAGCAACAGCAGCAAAATCAGAACCGGAAACAGGCGCATGCGGACGGTGCGATGAATAGTGCAGGCACACTATCCACATCGCCGCCACCAACATCAATCAAAAGGCGATGTTCAAACCTGATGAAGATATAAATGGTAGTCTGTGTCGGGAATGGAACCCGCGACACGAAACAGCTCCGCACGTTTTATCGCGATAAAGGATCGGTGCAGGTCCGGTCCCAGCGCGGATTTCATAAAATCCGACCTCTCTGCCTGCGCGATGGCGGCCCGCCAATCGGCGGGCATGGTGCGGGCGAAGGGCGTTTCCTGGGTAAAGCCCTGATATTCCGCCGCCGGTCCCGGATCGATGCCCTGCACCATGCCGTGCCGCATGCCCGCCAGGACGGTGGTCCCCACCATATAGGGGCAGGCATCCACCCCGGCGGGCCGGTGTTCAATGCGCCTCGACGTGACCGGTCCTGCTGGAATCCGTAACGCAACAGACCTGTCATTACTGCCCCATGTGGGCTGGACAGGGGCGTAAAGCCGGGCCACGAACCGGCGCCAGGAATTGGCGTGCGGGGCAAAGGCCAGCATACCGTCGCCCATGGTCGCGGCCAGTCCCCCGATGGCGCGCCGCAACAACGGATTAGGCGCGTTCTCCCCGTCGGTCTCCGCGAACAGGTTCCGCCCCTCGGCGTCGTTCAGCGACACATGCAGATGCATTCCCGATCCGGCCTGCGCCGCGAACGGCTTGGCCATGAAACAGGCCACCATCCCCTGCCGCCGCGCCATGGCCCGCACCAGCCGCTTCAGCATGACCAGATCGTCGGCGGCGCGCAGCAGGTCGCGGCGGTAATGCAGGGTCAGCTCATATTGACCCGGCGCATATTCGGAAATCAGGGTCTCCAACGGCAGGCCCTGCGTCTGCGCCGCCTGATAGACAGGTCCGAAAAACGGCTGCATCCCGTCCAGATCGTCCAAGCCATAGACCTGCACCTGCCCGTGCCGCCGCCCGTCCAGCGCCATGGCCACCGGGCGCGGCCGTCCATCGGCGCCGGGTTCGGCATCAAGCAGATAGAATTCCAGTTCGAACGCCCCGGCCGGATACCGCCCCTCCGCCGCCATGGCATCAATCTGCGCCGCCATGGCGTGGCGCGGGTCGGCCCCGTGGGGGCGTCCATCCAGATGGTAGAGGCTGACCAGAACCTGGGCCCGCAATGGCACCGTCCAGGGCAGCAGGACCAGGGTCCCGGCCAGCGGCCAGGCGCGCAGATCGGCGTCGCCGACCGACCAGACCAACCCCGTTTCCTCCACATCCTCCCCCGTCACATCCAGACCCAGGATGGAGGAGGGAAGGTGACGGCCCTGCTTGTACAGCGCCTCCAATTCATGCCGACGGATGATCTTGCCGCGCCCGATGCCGTTGGCGTCGGTCAGGACGATGTCGACGGCCTCAACATCTGGATGTGCGGCCAGAAAGGCCTGGGCCTCCGCCCATTCGCCGATGCGCATACTCATGCTGCTTTCCCCTGCGCCAGGATGCCAGCCACCTCCGCAAACGCGGCGATCAGCCCGTCTACCTGTTCCGCATTCGTGGCCGGACAGACCAGCATCATATTGTGAAAGGGCGCGATCAAAACGCCCCGGTTCAGCAGCGCCAGATGGATGGCCTGTTCCAGCGGCCCGGCATGCGCCGCCTCCGCCTCCGTCCCGTTGCGCAAGGGGCCGGGCGCACAGATGAATTCCACCCGCGCCCCCACCCGCACCACATGCCAGGGAAGGTCCAGTGCCGCGATCACCGCCGACAGACCGTCGGCCAGCCGTCCGGCCAGCGCCTCCATATGGGCATAGGCCGCATCCGTCATCACCTGCTCCAGAGTGGCGCGCATGCAGGCCAGGGCCAGGGCATTGGCCGAGAGGGTGGTGCCCATGCCTGAATGCCCCGGCGGCGTCGCGGCCCGTACCTCATCCAGCCGGCGCGCGACCTCATCGCTGAAGCCCCAGACACTGGCCGCCACCCCGCCCGCCACTGGTTTGCCCAGCACGAACAGGTCGGGTTCCAGCCCATGGGCGGCGGTATAGCCGCCAGGCCCGGTGGAGATCGTATGCGTCTCATCGATCAGTAGCAGGGTGCCCGTCTCCCGCGTGATCCGCCGCAGCCCCGCATGAAACCCCGGATCGGGCAGGACCATGCAGCAGTTGGTCAGCACCGGTTCGGTGATGACACAGGCCACCTGACCGTCGGCCAGCGCCGCTTCCAGGGCCGGCAGGTCATTGAACTCCACGACCCGCGTACCATCGGTCAGGTCGGTGAACTGGCCCAGAAGACCGGGCCGGTTGACGGGTACACCATCGATCAGGCGCACGAATGTCTCATCCACCGTCCCATGGTAGCAACCATTGAAGACCAAGATTTTGGGG
The DNA here is from genome assembly GCF_059489915.1 of Niveispirillum sp. CC-CTL257. Classification (NCBI taxonomy): domain Bacteria; kingdom Pseudomonadati; phylum Pseudomonadota; class Alphaproteobacteria; order Rhodospirillales; family Azospirillaceae; genus Niveispirillum; species Niveispirillum sp. CC-CTL257. The sequence goes on along the minus strand of NZ_JCAJXE010000004.1, from coordinate 348,882 downwards.
CGACCGGTCACGGCGCGGGCCACGCGTAGGGCAAAACGGTTGGCATCCGTCGCTGTCGTCGCCACCTGCCAGTGCGGCAGACCGAACCGGTGGCGCAGGAGCGCGCCGACGGCCAGCGCATCATCGGTGGGCAACATATAGGTGAGGCCGCGCCCGGCCTGTGCCATCAGGGCCTGACGCACTGGTTCGGGTGAATGACCGAACATCGACCCGGTATCGCCCAGACAGAAATCAGCCAGCACATGCCCGTCACTGTCCGTAAGGGTGGAACCATGTGCGCCGGTGACCAGCATGGGGAACGGCATGGGCCAATCCCGCATCCAATGCATCGGCACGCCCTGATAAAATCCGGGCATACCCTGGCCTATGCGGGCTGCGGCGTCGGGATGGGCTGCGATGAATCGGGCGCGCTCGGTCCCCATCAAAGCTTCGATTGTGGCTGCATCGATGCCGCCCGAACCGCCCGCCATTCACGCTCTCCTGCCGTCGCTGACGGTCAACTGCCGCGGCTGGGACGCGCCGCCGTCAAGGGGCGGGCGGCACCGGTTGTATTTCACGCCGAAAAATCATTGCAAGCCGCTGTATTATAGCGCAGACGGAAAATCATTCGCAGCAGTTTGATGTGGGAGCGTTCTTTGCCTCGTTTTTCCATCCTTGTACCCACGCGTCGTCGTCCTGATACGCTGCGATATACGCTTGAGACTGCTGTGACGCAGCGTTTCCAGGATTACGAACTGGTGGTCGCCAACAACACCGGCGACAAGGCCACTTCGGAGGTTGTCGACCATTTTCGCAGCCAGAATTATCCGATCCGTGAGGTCTGTTCCGACCAGCTATTGTCAATGTCCAACAATTGGGAGATGGGCATCAACGCCTGTACTGGCGAATATGTGACAGTTCTGGGGGATGATGATGCCCTGCTGCCGGAAACCCTTTCCTATGCCAATTATGTCATCCAGGAAACCGGGGTGCGGCTATTGAACTGGCCCACACATGAATATTTTTGGCCTGGCGCCGCCACCGCCAGGTCGCAGAATCATTTAATGTTGCTTCTGGGTGAAGAGAACATTGTGACTCAAAATTCTTATGCAAAACTCGTCTCGATGTATAATTACTCGACACCCTTTAATACATATCCTATGATTTACAATGGGGTTGTACACCGCGATGTTATTACTGCCACTCAACGTCATTGTGGGGCTTATTTTGCCTCCGACAATCCCGACGTCTTCTCTGCGATTGCCAATTTGCATTTCACAAAGGAGTTCATCCGGATTGGCCGCCCGTTGGGTGTGCGCGGGACATCCCGTTACAGCAACGGTAACGCCATGGTTGCTGGTGGGGCGAGACGTGAAGAAGCTATGATGCAGTTCCAGTCAGAGGCTGGGAAGCTCGGGCAGGGCGTGCATCCGCTCGTTTTCGAGTCACCGGTTCTTGATATTCCGGTTGCTGGGACCTTCCTGACCGCCGCTGACTTCTTCTTTCCGGATGATCCTGTATTGCGGATCAACATGCGTCTTCTGATAGAGGTTATCCTCATCAAGGCGGCGCGATCTCCAGACATCTATGATCTGTCAGTTGAACACGTGCATAAACTGGCGCAGATGCACAATATTCCCGCTGACTCCTACGTGGTCCCGCCACGGCCGCCGCCGAAGACCGCATCAATCGCCAGGACCGGCCCTATGTATAACGAGGAGGGGCGCGTAATCGGGCTTGTCATAAACGGCGAACCATGTGGTTTGCGTACAGTCGCTGACGCGGCCCGGATGATCACGGCATCAGTGACACAGCCTTTTATATGATAGATTGGCACCACGCTGCCGCGATTGACCGCCGAGAAGTTATTGAAAGTCTCTTCATTATAGCGCGGACGGAGAAAAATTTTTGGCAGTCAGTTGCGGGAGCGAATATTGTCTCGGTTTTGCATTCTTCTGCCCACGGGGCGCTGTGGGTTTTACTTCGCCTCAGACCATCCAGATGTTTTCTCGGCGATTGCCAATCTACATAGCACCCGCGATTTCATCCGGGTTGGTCGCCCGTTGGCCGTGCGCGGCACCTCCCGCCACTGCATTGGCAATGCCATGGTAGGTGAGAGCAACCGGCGCGAAGAAGCCCTGAAGCTGTTCCAGACTGAGGCCGGAAAGCAGGGGCGGGGGGTGACTGGCCTTGTCATCAATGGCGAACTGTGTGGTTTGCGCACGGTCGCGGATGCAACGCGGCAGATCTCGGCATCCATGCGGTTGCCACTGGTATGATTTCGCATCCGATGCGGCTCTGATCGTCACAACCGCATCGTGCGACGGCTTAGTGCGGAAACCAGATTCCCACGACCTTGTGCAGCTTTTCCACCTCGTCGATGGAAATCTCTACCCGTCGGCGTGACAGGGTCATGCCATAAATCACACCCTCGTCATCCTGGCGCAGATAAAAGGCCAGGGGGCTGAAGTTCAGCCGGTTGATCACCAGATCGCCAACATTGGCAGGCGCATTGGGATTGACCAGCAACGTGGCCCCGATGCCGATGGCCGGCGCGTTTGACAGGTCATGGACCGTCACCCCATAAGCGCCGGCAATGCTGCGCATCTGCGGCGGACGGGGGATGGTGCCGGCGTTCTTCGCCTCTACCCCGTCGCGCCCCAGCTCGCGTCCCTCGTAAAGCGGCAATTCAGTGTCCGCCTTGTTCTCGCTCAACATCGTGCGCAGGGGGCTGGCCGGCGACAGCATTTCCGTCGGGCCGACGCCAAAAATTTTCGCCAGACGAATGACATGGTCGGGCCGGAACGGGCGGACACCGTTCTCCAGCTTGGATATCTCGCTTTTCGACAACCCGGCGGAGGCGGCCAACGCCGCCAGACTCATGCCCCGCGAGGTGCGCATCATACGCAGATGCACGCCGTCATGATGTTGCACTTGTGATGTCTCCCCTGACAGACTTCAAAGGAAACATACAGCAGCATTGTCGCCCGGAAAGGTCGCAGGACTAGTCCAAACGGATAGGTTGGTTTTTACGAAAGTTGGATTTTGTGGGTCACGAAGGCGGCCGGTGATGCCGCTTGCATCGCCGGGGCCGCCACGCCACAATCCGGTCCGGTTAACCAGGGTTGCAATGACCTGGCCCATGATCGCCTTCAATAAGGACCGGGAACGGAAATGGACGCTGCTGATCTTGTTCAGAAATTCAATCAGGGCGTGGCTCTCCATACCCAGGGGCAATTGGAACAGGCGCTCGCCATTTATGAAGGGGTTTTGCAACTATACCCGCAATTGGCGATGGCGCAGCATCATGCTGGTATGATCCACTGGGACCTTGGCGACAAGACGCTTGCATTGGATATGCTGCGCAAGGCGGTGGCACTTGAGCCGCAGAGCAGCTCCTATCGCCATTCTTTGCTTCTGCGCCTGATGCAGTCGGAAAAGCCGTTTGAGGCGACGCAGGTGCTGGAGGCGGGTGCTGCCCTGCATGGCTTCGTCGGCCGTCCCCAGGTGGAATGGAGCATGACGCTGTCGGCAGAACGGCAGAAGCTGCTGCAAGGGCAGGTGCTGCCGCTGCCCGATGTCGAGGACCCGGAATTCTACGCTATCCTCTCCCAGTGCTGGCCCTATTCGATGTCCAGCGTCTATGGCATGGTCGATGCGTTTTACTCGCTTTATGAGACGGTCCGGTACATCACGAAGTATAAGATACCGGGCGATATCGTGGAATGCGGCGTCTATGCCGGCGGCATGACGCTGCTGGCGGCCCTGACCCTGCTGCATATGGGCGATACCAGCCGCGATATCTATCTCTATGACACTTACGAAGGCATGCCCCCGCCCACGCCGGAAGATGGTGCCGAGGTGCAGGCCGCTTATGAGCGCAACACCGCTGGCGGCCAGGCCTGGGCACCGAAGAGCCTGGAAGAGGTGACGGCGGTTCTCTACGCCTCTGGCTACCCGCGCGAAAAACTGCATTTCGTTAAGGGGATGGTGGAAGATACGATCCCCGCCGTCGCTCCGGAGCGGATCAGCATCCTGCGCATCGATACTGATTTCTACAGTTCTGTCGGCCATGTGCTGCGGGAATTCTATCCGCGGCTCAGCAGCGGTGGCAGCTTGATCCTGGATGATTATGGCTATATGCCCGGCGCCCGTCAGGCGACGGATGAGTATTTTGCGGGCGTTGACCGCCCCATCCTGTTCAACCGTATCAACCTGCAGGTACGGGCGGGCGTAAAGCCCTGAGGTCTCGGTTCCTGTCGGGATCGCGGTTTATCTCCGCGTCCCTGACAGGAACCACCCCTATGTGGTTTGGCGCACATCCATTTGCGCCAAACCGCGCCTTGTCGTGCGCACGGCCCCGTGCCACCTTCCTTGCCAATAAGCCTGAGGGAGGATCACTTGGTCGAGAAGCTGTACCATTTCATCGGCGGCACCCGTGTCGAGGGCAAGTCTGGTCGTTTCGCCCCCATCTTCACCCCCATGACGGGTGAGATCTCGGCCGAGGTGCCGCTGGCCAGTACGGTGGAGCTGGCTGAAGCCGTCGCCAATGCCAAGGCCGCACAGCCCGCCTGGGCCGCGACCAACCCGCAGAAGCGGGCCCGCGTTCTGATGAAGTTCCTGGAGCTGCTGGCCCGCGATTTTGAGAAGATCGCGCTGAAGCTGGCGCTGGAACATGGCAAGACCCTGCCCGACGCACGCGGCGACATTCAGCGCGGCCTGGAGGTGGTGGAATTCGCAATCGGCGTCCCTCACCTGCTGAAGGGTGAGTACACGGAGGGTGCCGGCCCCGGCATCGACATGTATTCGATGCGCCAGCCGCTGGGCGTTGTGGCCGGCATCACGCCGTTCAACTTCCCCGCCATGATCCCCATGTGGAAATTCGCCCCGGCCATCGCCTGCGGCAATGCCTTCATCCTGAAGCCGTCGGAACGCGACCCCTCGGTGCCGCTGATGCTGGCGGAGCTGATGTATGAGGCGGGCCTGCCCAAGGGCATCTTGAATGTCGTCAATGGTGACAAGGAAGTGGTCGATGCCATCCTCGACCATCCCGATATCAAGGCCATTGGCTTTGTCGGCTCCACCCCCATCGGTGAATATATCTACACCCGTGGCACGGCCAATGGTAAGCGCGTGCAGGCCTTTGGCGGTGCCAAGAACCACGCCCTGATCATGCCTGATGCCGACCTGGACATGGTGGCCGACGCCCTGATCGGTGCCGGTTATGGGTCCGCTGGTGAACGCTGCATGGCCATTTCCGTGGCGGTGCCGGTGGGTGAGAAGACGGCGGACGCCCTGGTCGAACGGCTGGCCCCGCGTGTGCGCACCCTGCGCGTCGGTCCCTCCACCGATGAAAAGGCCGATTTTGGTCCCGTCATCACCCGCCAGCATATGGAGAAGGTGAAGTCCTACGTCGATATCGGCGTGCAGGAAGGGGCAGAACTGGTGGTTGATGGCCGTGAGGTGAACCTGCAGGGCTATGAAGGCGGCTACTATGTCGGCGGCGTCCTGTTTGACCGTGTGACCACCAACATGCGGATCTACAAGGAAGAGATTTTCGGACCCGTCCTCTCCGTTGTCCGCGCGCCGGATTACGAGACGGCCCTGTCGCTGCCCACCGACCATGAATATGGCAATGGCGTCGCCATCTTCACGCGTGACGGCGACACCGCCCGCGACTTCGCGGCACGGGTTGATGTCGGCATGGTCGGCATCAATGTGCCCATCCCGGTGCCGCTGGCCTATTACACCTTCGGCGGCTGGAAGCGGTCGGGCTTCGGTGACCTGAACCAGCATGGGCCGGACAGCATCCGCTTCTACACCAAGACCAAGACGGTGACGTCGCGCTGGCCGTCGGGCATCCGCTCCGGCGCGTCCTTCGTCATCCCGACCATGGGTTGATGGCCGCCTTTGCGCTGATCGGGCGGCCCCGGCATCATTGTCCGGGGCCGCCGCCATTGGCCCGTCTTTCATTCCAAGAACAGGATCGCCCGATGGATTTCGATCTTTCCGAGGATCAACGCGCCATCCAGGATCTGGCCCGGGGCTTCGCGGCCGAACATATGGCCCCGTTCGCCGGTGAATGGGACGAACACCATATTTTCCCTGTCGACACACTGCGCAAGGCGGCGGAACTGGGTTTCGCCGGCATCTATTGCTCGGAAGCGTCCGGCGGCACGGGCCTTGGCCGGCTGGACGCCTCGATCCTGTTTGAGGAATTGTCGGCGGCCTGTCCCTCTACGGCGGCCTATATCTCCATCCACAACATGGCCGCCTGGATGATCGACACGTTCGGCGATGCTGATCAGAAGTCCAGATGGCTGCCCGACCTGTTCTCCATGGCGAAGTTCGCCAGCTATTGCCTGACCGAACCCGGCTCCGGTTCTGATGCCGCCAGTCTGCGCACCAAGGCGGAGCGGGATGGCGACCATTACATCCTGAATGGCTCCAAGGCCTTCATCTCCGGCGGCGGGGCATCCGACATCTATGTCGTGATGGTGCGCACCGGCGGGCCGGGGCCGAAGGGCATTTCCTGTCTGGTGGTGGAAAAGGGCACGCCCGGTCTGTCTTTCGGCAAGCAGGAAAAGAAGATGGGCTGGAACAGCCAGCCCACGTCCCAGGTCATCTTTGAGGATTGCCGCGTCCCCGTCGCCAACCGTCTGGGTGCCGAAGGCGATGGCTTCAAGATCGCCATGAAGGGCCTGGATGGCGGCCGCCTCAATATCGCCTCCTGCTCCCTCGGCGGTGCCCGCGCCTGCCTTGAAGCTGCGAAAGCGCATATGGAGGTGCGGCAGCAGTTCGGGAAAAAGCTGAACGAGTTCCAGGCCTTGCAGTTCAAGTTCGCGGACATGGCGACGGAGCTGGAGGCTGCCCGCCTCATGGTCCATCGGGGTGCTGCGGCATTGGATGCCGGACACCCGGACGCCACGCTTTACTGCGCCATGGCCAAGCGCTTTGCCACCGATGCCGGATTTGCCGTCGCCAATGATGCGCTGCAACTTCACGGCGGCTATGGTTACATCCGCGAATATCCGGTGGAACGCATCTTACGCGACCTGCGCGTCCACCAGATCCTGGAAGGCACCAACGAGATCATGCGCGTGATCATCGCCCGCCGCCTGCTGGGTGGATGATGACGTGACACCCATAACGACGGAAGATGGTTAAATGCCCTATGTGAACCTACAGATTACAAAGGGTGCCAGCCGCGCTCAGAAAGAACAGATCGTGCGCGAATTTACGGCTACCCTTGTCAATGTTCTAGGGAAGCGGCCAGAACACACCCATATCGTTATCCAGGAAATCGCCGACGAAGATTGGGGGTTCGCAGGTATGCTGACAGATGACTACCGTCGAACTCAGCAAGGTTGATGAACGGATCAAAGAAGCGGGAAGGCAAATGACCGAGAGCTACGAAAACATCCTGGTGGAGACCAAGGGCGCCGTCGGCATCATCCGGCTGAACCGGCCCAAGGCGCTGAACGCCCTGTCCGACGGTCTGGTGACCGACATGGAAAAGGCCCTGAACGCCTTCGAGGATGATGGGGCGATCAGCGTCATCGTCGTCACCGGGTCGGAAAAGGCCTTCGCGGCGGGGGCGGACATCAAGGAGATGATGAGTTTCTCCTACATGGACGCCTATCTGAACGATTTCATCACCAAGAAGTGGGGCCGTCTGGCCACCTGCCGCAAGCCGACCATCGCCGCCGTCGCCGGCTATGCTCTGGGTGGCGGGTGTGAGCTGGCGATGATGGCCGATTTCATCATTGCCGCCGACAATGCCAAATTCGGTCAACCGGAAATCACCATCGGCACCATCCCCGGTGCGGGCGGGACCCAGCGCCTGACCCGCGCCATCGGCAAGGCCAAGGCCATGGAAATGTGCCTGACCGGCCGCATGATGGACGCGGCGGAGGCGGAGCGGTCGGGTCTGGTGGCCCGTGTCGTGCCCGTGGCCGACCTGATGGACGAGGTGATGAAGACGGCAGAAAAAATCGCTTCCATGTCGCGCCCTGCCGCCATGATGGCGAAGGAAGCCGTCAACCGCAGCTTCGAAGCCACCCTGACGGAGGGTCTGCTGTTCGAACGCCGCGTCTTCCACAGCACCTTCGCGCTGGCCGATCAGAAGGAAGGCATGGCTGCCTTCGCCGAAAAGCGCCCGCCCAACTTCACGGGCAAGTAAGGGGTTGCAGCAAGGGCGGGACGGCGAGAGCTTTCCCGCTCTTTGTTTTTGTAACGGTTGCAAGGTCACTACCGACGTCTTATTTATTGCGACGCAAAATAAATGAAATCGGAGGGTCCCCCTGTGAGCGCGTTGAATGAAGTGGTCATCGTTGCCGGCACCCGCACCGCGATCGGCGGCTTCGGCGGCAGCCTGAAGGATCATAGCCCGGCTGATCTGGGCACCCTGGTCATCAAGGAAGCGGTATCCCGCGCCGGCATTACGCCCGCCGATGTGCAGCATGTGGTGCTGGGGCAGGTGATCCCCAGCGGCCCGCAGGATGCCTATCTGGCGCGCGTCGCGGCGGTCAATGCCGGCGTGCCGGTGCAGACCCCGGCCCTGACCTTGAACCGGCTCTGCGGGTCGGGCGTTCAGGCCATCATCTCCGCCGCCCAGATGATCACGCTGGGTGAATGCAATGTCGCCGTCGCGGGCGGCGCGGAGAGCATGAGCCGGTCGCCGCACATCATGCCCTCGGTCCGCTGGGGCCAGCGCATGGGCGATGCCGCCGTGGTTGACGCGCTGGTCACGGCCCTGACCGACCCGTTCCACAAGATCCATATGGGCATCACGGCGGAAAATATCGCCGCCCGCCATGATATCGACCGCGCGACCCAGGATGCGCTGGCCCTGGAAAGCCACCACCGCGCCGCCCGCGCCACCGCCGAGGGTCGGTTCAAGTCGCAGATCCTGCCCGTGGAAGTGAAGGTCAAGGGCGGCACCAAGCTGTTCGACACGGACGAGCATTTCCGCCCCGACGCGACCGAGGCGGACTTCGCCAAGCTGAAGCCCGTGTTCAAGAAGGACGGCTCCGTCACCGCCGGCAACGCATCCGGCGTCAATGATGGTGCCGCCGCCGTCGTGCTGATGTCCGCCGCTGAGGCCGCCAAGCGTGGGGCCAAGCCGTTGGCCCGTATCGTCAGCTGGGGCCATGCCGGGGTGGAGCCGGAAGTGATGGGCCTGGGTCCCGTCCATGCCGTGCCGATCGCCCTGGAACGCGCGGGCCTGACCGTCGCCGACATGGACGTGATCGAAAGCAATGAGGCTTTCGCGGCGCAGGCCTGTGCCGTGTCCAAGCTGCTGGGCTTCCCCGCTGACAAGGTGAACCCCAACGGTTCCGGCGTCTCGCTGGGCCACCCCGTCGGTGCCACCGGCGCCATCATCACCGTCAAGGCCCTGTATGAGCTGGAACGTATCGATGGCCGTTATGGCCTGATCACCATGTGCATCGGTGGCGGCCAGGGCATCGCCATGGTCATCGAACGGCTGTAATCGGGATCATCCGTCGGTTAAGATTGGCCCACCTCGCTAAATGGCGGGGTGGGCCGTTTCGTTTCGGCCCCACAATAATCAAGATAAAGGTTGGGTCCATGCGCATCCGTAGTACTCTGGCGTCGCTTTCCCTGCTGCTGTCCCTGCCCGTCGCCGCCGCCCCGGCGGATGATTTCCTGGCCGCGCTGCAGCCCCATTGCGGCAAGGCGTTTGAGGGCACCATCACCCTGAATGAGGGTGGGGCCGCCAATGACCCGTTCGTGGGCAAGCGGCTGGTCATGCATGTGCGCGACTGCAAGGCGGGGGAGGTGCGTATTCCCCTGCATGTGGGGGAGGATCGGTCGCGCACCTGGATCGTCACCCGCACCGCCACGGGCCTGCGCCTGAAGCATGATCACCGCCATGCCGACGGGACGGAGGATAAGCTGACCCAGTATGGCGGCGATACCGTCGCCCCCGGCACCGCCACGCGCCAGGATTTCCCCGCCGACACCTTCTCCAAGACCCTGTTCGCCGACAATAAGCTGCCGCCCGGCGCGCAGCAGAATGTCTGGGCCTTGGAGCAGGGGCAGGGAACCTTCACCTATGAACTGTCCCGCCCCGGTCGGGTGGTGCGCATGGTCTTTGACCTGACCAAGCTGGTCCCCGCGCCGCCGGCCCCCTGGGGGCATGAGTGAGGCTTCCACACCGTCCCCGGACGCGCTAGGAAGGATCGTTCAACCAAGAGGGAAAACCCATGGCCCAGGTCACCGTCATCGGCTCCATCAATTACGATATCCTGTCCACCATGAACCGCGCGCCTCGGGCGGGGGAGACGGTGAATGGCGACACGGTACAGCTGATGCCCGGTGGCAAGGGCCTGAACCAGGCGGTCGCGGCGCGTCAGCAGGGCGTGCCCGTCTCCTTCGTGGGCAAGGTCGGGCAGGATATGTTCGGTGACCGTATCCTGTCCTTCTTTGCCGAGAAGGGCATCGACGCGACCCATGTCGGGCGCTCCGCCGACGAGGCGACGGGATCGGCCCTGATCCTGGTGGATGCCACGGCGGAAAACCGCATCGTCGTCATCCCCGCCGCCAACCGGCAGATCGTGCCCGCTGACGCCGATGGCCTGGACATCTCGCCCGGCGACATTCTGGTCAGCCAGTTCGAGGTGCCGCGCGCCACCATCGCCGCCTTGTTCGCCCGTGGTCGGGCCGCCGGTGCCCGCACCCTGCTGAACGCCGCCCCGGCGCTGGATGACGCGCCCGACAGCCTGTGGACCGACACCGACATCCTGGTGGTGAACGAGACGGAACTGGGCCATTTCGCGGGCGTGGAACTGTCGGGCGATGCGCCCGTGGCCACTATCGCTGCCACGGCCCGCCGCCTGCTGCGTCGCCCGGATCAGGTGGTCATCGCCACCCTGGGTGTGCGCGGGGCGCTGGCCGTGACGGCGCAGGACGAAACCCTGGTCCCGGGGCGCAAGGTTGTGGCCGTGGACACGACCGGGGCTGGCGATTGCTTCGTGGGCAGCCTGTCGGCCCGGCTGGCGGCGGGCGATGATCTGGCGACGGCCATGCGCTACGCCAATGTCGCCGCCTCCATCGCCTGCACGCGCATCGGCACCGGCACCGCCATGCCACAGGCAGCAGAGGTCCTGGCCGCCCTTTGATTTTGCTTGGGGATGACGGGTGGGCTTCGCTACTCTGTCGGCGTGAGACATCCAGGAGGACCGGGCCATGAGCGACACCTATGTCACGCTCAAGATCCGTGAGGCGTTGAAGGCCGCACAGGGCAGCCGCAGTCAGGCGCAGCGTGTGCTGATCGCCTGGGCGCTGGATGATGAGCAATTGCTGCGCGGCCTGTGCAAGCCGTTTCTGAAGGCCATTGCCGGCAGTGCCGTGGACCGCGTGGCCCGTGGCGGTTCCATCACCACGGCGGCGCCGGCCCCCGGTCAGGGCGTGGTGCGCGCCGCACGCCCCTCTTCAGGCCCGAAAAAACTGTCGCCGCAGATGATGGATGCCATCATTGCCCGTATGGGCACGGGCGGGGGTGGGGCGTCGGCCCCGCCCGACGACGGGCAGGAACAGGCCGATAATCTGAAGGCACTGGCCGCCGCCTTCACCCAGCGCAAGAAGCCGTGATGCGCGTCGCGTCGGTGGCCCTTCTGCTTGCCCTGTGTCAGCTCTCCGCCCTGCCGGCCCAGGCGCAGCAGGCAGAGGCGCGGGAGGCGGCGCAATCCGCGAACTGCAAGCCCACCAAGCTGGAAGTGTTGAAACAGGTCACGGGCCGGCTCGGCGAAACCCTATATAAGGTCACCTGCGCCACGCCCAAGGACGGTTTCGTCCTGATCCAATGCCGCGATCGCACCTGCGCCGTGATGCGGTAATTGGTGATCACACGGGACTGACCACCGGTCAGGGCGGCCCTCCGGTCAGCCCCGATCGGTGCCCTTCGTCACGCCACCTGGCTTTCCATCAGGGCGGCGGCCACCAGTTCATGCCGGTGTTCCTCCAGATAGGATGCCACCGCGCGGTAGATGGCCAGACCCATGCCCTCGACGAATCGTTCGCCGGGTGTACGGTGGGCCGTGCTGCCCTCCACTTCCAGGGTGGCGATCATATGGCGGTAATCGCTGATCCGGTCGCCGATGATCCGGTCCAGATGGCGCGGCGGCAGCAGATGCCCGAAGCTCAGGATGAACATCAGGTCGGAACGCAGCTTGTCCGCCGACGGCGTCTTGATCAGCGACTGATACAGCGCATGCCGCCCGGCAGGTGTGATGCGGTACAGCTTCTTGTCGGGCCGCCCGTCGCCATTATGCGGCAGCATCACGATATGGCCGTCATCCAGCAGCCGTTTCAGCGCCGGATAGATCGACCCGAAGCCCGCGTCACTGAAATGGCTCAGCGGGCCTTCTTCGAATTCCTTGCGAATTTCATAGCCGGAAGCATCGCCACGGCTCAACACACCAAGGCATAAGGTCTTAACATCAATCATCACACACCCGTCTGACAGTACCGGCACGATAGGGATTACCGGCCCATAGTCAAGGGATGCATCGGATCGATATATAACATTCCGTTAATCATGTTTCCAAGCGCAGCAGATGCACCTCCATCCGCACGGCAAACCGGCCCTGCTCATCGGCCCCTGTGGCAAAGTCGGCGGCGATCCGTTCATGCAGGGTGGCGCGCTGGTCCGGCGTCATCGGACGGACCAGTGGACTGAACGCCATTTCCAGCGTGGGCAGCCAGAATGGATGTTCCACCTTGGCCGGATTGGTCAATGTTAATGTCTCCACGCGGGCATGGCAGAAACCGGCCTTGTCGGCCAGGGACAGCAGGTTTCCCGGATCGGCGAAACGGAAAAGCGGGGAAAGCAGGGCGTCCGCCCGTTCCCCATGGTCCGCTGTCAGAATGCGTCCCAGTCGGTCAAACAGGCTGTTGCCGCTGCGCTGGCCCCACACGGCCAGGGCGGCGGCCCCGCCGGGGCGCAGAACGCGGCGCATCTCCGTCAACGCTGCCATCAGGTCGGGCACGAACATCAGGCCGAACCGGCACAGGACGCGGTCGAATCCGCCATCGGCAAAGGGCAGGGCCGTCATGTCGGCAGCCACGGGGCAGGGCGGATGCGGATGGCCCGCCGCGCGCCGCCCGAGTCCCGTCAGCATGGCCGGCACCAGATCACTTGCCACCACCAGGCCGCTGGGGCCCAGACGCTGTGCCTGGGTCAGGGATGGCTCGCCCACCCCGGCGGCCAGATCCAGTACCCGCGCGCCCGCCGGCGCATCACCAAGGTCCAGAAGCGGCTGGTTGATCCGGTCGGCGGGATTGGCCATGCCATCGGCCCAATGATCCCAAGCATTGGCGCTTTCGGTCCAACGCCGACTTTCAACTATCGCGACAGTTTCGCTCATGCTGTCCTTTCCCAGACCTGTTCACTGCTTGTTTAATCTTTTGTTTACGCCAATCGTTTTTATTGGAAACCCACATCGCTTCATAGGGTAGCATGGTTACCAGCGCATGGGTCATCATGTTAACACTATATAAATATCAACCTGATTAAATGCCGCCGCACTGGGGAACGCTGAACTTATGCTTTGGGTGATAGTCTCAGTGCTTGCTTTCGCTGTCGGTATGACGATAGCTGTAACGGCAGACCCCGCTCGGGGCGGCCTTGCGCGGAACGCCTGAACCGATGTCGAAACCTCCTTCCAGCGGCAAATTTTATCGGTTTGATGGTCTGTCCGTGTTGGTCGCGGACGACAACCGTTTCGTGCGCTCCATCATGGTGACGATCTTTAAGGCGCTGGGGATCGGCAAGGTTCTGCAGGCCGATAACGGGGAGGAGGCGATGGCCATCCTCGACGTTGCGGCGCAGATGGATAGTGTGGCCGGTCGCGACGTTGATATCATTTTTGCTGACCACCTGATGGAACCGATGGATGGCGTCGGCCTGCTGAAATGGGTGCGGGAGCATGAAAGCGACAAGATCCGTTTCCTGCCCTTCGTGATGATGAGCGGTGAAGCCGATGAAGCGGCGGTGCGTCTGGCCCGCGACAGCGGCGTGACCGAATATCTGGCAAAGCCGATGTCGGTGATCAATGTCGCTTCCCGTCTGCTGGCCATCATCGACAAACCGCGCGCCTTTGTACGGGCGCCGAACTATTTCGGCCCCGACCGCCGGCGTCAGACTTTGCCCCATGACGGCTCGGATCGTCGCCTGATGAGCCCGGAGGATGTGCGGGTTGTTGATGAAGGCGCGCACATGGTTATCGACAGCCAGGGTGGTTCTGTGGAGAATCCCCCTGAGAATGTCGAAGGGGGGACTGATGCCTCGGCGGTGGCCGAGGCTCAGCGGGCAAGCGCATGAATGACAACCTGAAACCCGACGCCCGCGTACCGGCGGTCGAGATCATCAAGCGGCCGAACAAGCTGCGGGAGAAGGTGGGCGGTTCCGCCGATGGCAAGCCGGGTATGATCGACCCGGCCGCCCTGGCACGCGCCAGCACCCATGTCGCCCGCATGTCCGACGCCCATATCGCCCAGACGCGGGTCGATCTCACCGAATTGCAGGATGCCTATCGCCGCGCCATGACGGATGTGGATAACCGCCCGGCCCATCTGAAGCGTGTGATCAAGGTCAGCGACGGCATCATGACGCTGGGCAAGACCTTCGGCTATGATCTGCTGTCGGATTTTGCCAATTCGCTGAACCATTTCCTGGTGCCCATCCCCAACCCCAGCGTGGCGCAGCTGGCCGTCGTCGGCCTGCATATCGACGCCATGCATGTGCTGGTGCGCGATGACATCAAGGGCGATGGCGGTCAGATCGGACAGGCTTTGTCCGTGTCCTTGAACATGGCGCGGGCCAAGCTGGGGGCAAAGCGCGGGGCCTGAGGGGCGTTTCCCTTGTCCGGTCACGGGGTGGTTCTGGCGTTTTGTTTCACAACTTGGTTATTTTATGCCCTGCTGCCCCGAAGGGAGTATGGTTTTTGACTAGGCAGACGCCCGGTTCGTGATAAAAGGCGGTCGTTATCGCCGGTGAAGTTTCACGCACGCGGGCGCATGGGACAAAGGGAGATGGCATTGCGGCAACCCTATTACGACAGCATCCTGCTTATCGAACGGCTGCATCGCCATTTCCTGGAAGTGCTGAAGATTGAGCTGGATCGTCTGGGCATGCAGGACATCAACAATGTCCAAAGCCTGATTCTCTACAATATTGGTGATGACGAGTTGACCGTCGGTGAATTGACGGCACGGGGCTATTATCTGGGCTCCAACGTTTCCTATAATGTGAAGAAGATGCATGAGAACGGGTACCTGACCCAGGAACGCTCAACGCATGACCGCCGCTCCGTCCGTGTTCGTCTGTCGGACAAGGGGCTGAAGCTGCGTGACCGGGTCTCCGAACTTTTCTCCCGTCAGGTTGACGCGCTGGACAAGTCCGGCTTGTCGGCGGATGAGCTGGCCCGCGCGAATGAGACGATGCGCACGCTCGAACGGTTCTGGACTTCATCCCTGTCCTACGGCGCCTATGCGCCGTCGGGGCCGCTCTGATCGCGGGGTGGGCCCATGCCGCGGCCGCCCCTGAATGAAAAGGATGTGCTGATCGAATTCCATCCGGTCGGCAACATCGTGCGGGTCAGTGCCATTGACCCCGTGACCAATACCGAAATCATCATTCAGGGCCCGGCCAGCGCCGGTAAGACGGTACTGGCGCGCAATGCCCTGGCCAAACTGAACTATGTCTTGCGCAAGGGCTAGAGCTGTTTCCGGTCAACCGAAAACAGCTCCGGCGGCGACTGCCGCCGCGCCGCACGCGCGGCGCAAGCCAAGCTGCGGATGCAGCGCCGGCGAGTGAGGAAAACGAAAGCCTGGAGCGTGTTTCCAGTCAACGGAAACACGCTCCATACCTGAACACGCGGACGTTTCGTGTCAGTTGATGTCACAACTGTTGTTTGAAAGAAAAAGGCCGCGCAGGAGAGATATCCTGCGCGGCCGTTTCAGTATTCGAGACCGTTATTACCCGCGATGGCGGTTGGCGCTACGCGTGTCGCCACGGCCCAGACCGATCTTCTTGGCGAACTCCGAACGCTGCGCGGCATAGTTCGGGGCGACCATCGGGTAATCCGGCGGCAGGCCCCACTTGGCGCGATACTCGTCCGGGGTCATGTCATAGGTGGAGCGCAGATGCCGCTTCAGCATCTTCAGCTTCTTACCGTCTTCCAGGCAGACGATATATTCCGGCGTGACCGACTTCTTGATCGGCACGGCCGGGCGGGCCGGCTCGCTCGGCGCTTCAACAGGTGCGCCCTGCAGCCCCGTCAGCGTGACATAGACGGAGTTGATGACCTCCGGCAGCTGCTGCGTCGGCAGTGCGTTCTGGCCGACATAAGCGGACACGATCTCCGCCGTCATGCGCAGCAGTTCCCCCGTCAACACCTCATTCCCATGCTGTTCCATCGTACCCAACATTCCTGAACGGTTAATCAACTATGAACGGACGCTTCGCATGGGTGCGTCCGCATGTCAACAAGGAAGCATCAAAGAGTGTGAAGTTTTTTACTATGTCTCATTGTCAAACATCAAGTCAGTCGCGTTAATGCTCGATAAGTCATTGATCTTTCATCTATGCCATTCAAATCGGCGAATGAACATTAATATGTGTCTAAAAGTTTATCAAAAAAGCACAGATCGAACATTTCCAATGTTTCATCATAATTCTTAAGATGCCTTTTCGATGTCGGAAATCGACAACGGAAACCGGTTCCCAACCATTTGCCGCCGCCATGTTTCAATTATTTCTATTACAAAATTACTTTCAATAACGCAACAACCGGATAAGGCGCGCGCCGGGGGCAAGGCGGGGCTGCTTTTCAGGCTTTGGGCGGGAACTGGTGTGGCGGCGACACTTCTGCTAGGGTCCTGCGCGTCGGCGACCCCCTAATGATGGGGTCGCTTCTCTGTTTCCAGGGGTGCCGGGCGTCCTTGCCCGGTTGAGGGTGGAATATGGGTGTCCAGACCATCGCGATTGCCGGCGATCATGCCAGCCCGGAACTGAAATCCGTCCTGACCGAACAGCTGCGTGCCGCCGGCCACACCGTCCTTGACCTTGGCACCAACGGGCCGGAATCGGTGGATTATCCCAGCTTCGCCGATGCCGTCGCCGCCGCCCTGGCCGATGGCCGCGCCACATCCGGCGTGCTGATCTGCGGCACCGGCATCGGCATTTCCATTGCCGCCAACCGTCACCGCCATGTGCGCGCCGCCCTGTGCCATACACCAACAGAGGCGCGGCTGACTCGCCTGCATAATGACGCCAACGTGCTGTGCCTGGGTGCGCGCACCATCGGCGTGGAGGTGGCGAAGGATTGTGTCGCCACCTTCTTCACCACGGAATTCGAAGGCGGCCGTCATGCCCGCCGTGTCGCGATGTTGGGCTGAAACGCCCGACCGGTACCAGAGGACCAGACGAACATGAGCATCCAGGGTTTCTTCACCGATAAGCTGTCCGACGCCGATCCCGAACTGTACGCCTCCCTGCGTCAGGAGTTGGGCCGGCAGCAGGATCAGATCGAACTGATCGCCTCGGAAAACATCGTCTCCACCGCCGTGCTGGAGGCCCAGGGTTCGGTTCTGACGAACAAGTACGCCGAAGGCTATTCGGGCAAGCGCTATTATGGCGGTTGCGAGTATGTGGACATCGCCGAGACGCTGGCCATTGAACGCGCGAAGAAGCTGTTCGGCTGCGAATACGCGAACGTGCAGCCCCATTCCGGCGCGCAGGCCAACCAGGCCGTGTTCATGGCCCTGCTGCAGCCGGGCGACACGTTCATGGGCATGGACCTGGCCGCCGGCGGTCACCTGACCCATGGTGCCCCCGCCAACCAGTCGGGCAAGTGGTTCAAGGTCGTGTCCTATGGCGTGACCCGCGACACCAACCTGATCGATTATGATGAGGTGGAGGCCAAGGCGCGTGAGCATAAGCCCAAGCTGATCATCGCCGGTGGCTCCGCCTATCCGCGCCAGATCGACTTCGCCCGTTTCCGCAAGATCGCGGACGAGATCGGGGCCTATCTGATGGTGGACATGGCCCATTATGCGGGTCTGGTCGCCGCCGGCGTCTATCCCTCGCCGCTGCCGCACGCCCATGTCGTGACCACCACCACGCACAAGACCCTGCGCGGCCCGCGTGGCGGCATGATCCTGTCCAATGACCTGGATCTGGGCAAGAAGTTCAATTCCGCCGTGTTCCCCGGCCTGCAGGGCGGCCCGCTGATGCATGTCATCGCCGCCAAGGCCGTGGCCTTCGGTGAGGCGCTGCGCCCGGAATTCAAGACCTACGCCGCCAATGTCGTCGCCAATGCCAAGGTGCTGGCCGACCGTCTGATCGCCGGCGGCCTGGACATCGTGTCCGGCGGCACCGACAGCCATATCGTGCTGGTCGACCTGCGTCCCAAGAAGCTGACGGGCAAGGCCGCGGAGCATGCCTTGGAAAATGCCGGCATGACCTGCAACAAGAACGGCGTGCCGTTCGACCCGGAAAAGCCGTTCGTGACCTCCGGTGTGCGTCTGGGCACCCCGGCGGCCACCACGCGCGGCTTCGGCACGGCGGAGTTCGCGCAGGTCGGCGACATGATCGTGGAGGTGCTGGACGCGCTCGCGGTCAGCAATGGTGATAATGCAGCGGCGGAAGAGCGGGTGCGTGCGCGGGTACAGGAACTGTGCCGCCGCTTCCCCATCTACCCGACGCTCTGACATTGACAAAGACCCCGGTTCCGGCCATGTCGGAACCGGGGTTTCCAGGTAGCAAATATAACAATTCTGGAGGGGTTTCATGCGCTGTCCGTTCTGCGGGAATGACGATACCCAGGTGAAGGACTCGCGCCCCACCGATGACGGGTCCGCCATCCGCCGCCGCCGTTTTTGCCCGGCCTGCGGCGCCCGCTTCACCACCTTTGAACGGGTGCAGCTGCGTGAGCTTTATGTGGTGAAGGCATCCGGTCAGAAGGAACCGTTTGACCGGGAGAAGCTGCTGCGCTCCATGCGTATCTCCCTGCGCAAGCGGCCCGTGGATGCCGACCGGATCGACCGCGTCGTGAACTCCATCGTGCGACAGCTGGAAAGCAGCGGGGAAACCGAAATCCCCTCCACCCAGATTGGCGAGATGGTGATGAACCAGCTGGCCGGCATCGATAAGGTTGCCTATATCCGCTACGCCTCCGTCTATCGCGATTTCCGCGAGGCGGCGGATTTCAACGATTTCGTTGAAAAGCTGCGGCCCGAAGATAACGATTGAGCGGGGATGGCGTGACCGACGCGGCCCCGTCCTTCAGCGCGGATGACGAGGCGCATATGCGCGCCGCCCTTTCGCTGGCCCGGCGCAATCTGGGCCGTGTCTGGCCCAACCCGTCGGTTGGCTGTATCGTGGTCAAGGATAGTCAGGTTGTGGGCCGGGGCGTCACCGCCCCCGGCGGTCGCCCCCATGGCGAACCGCAGGCCCTGGCTCAGGCCGGTGATGCCGCGCGCGGCGCCACCGTCTATGTCAGCCTGGAACCCTGCAACCACCATGGCAAGACCCCGCCCTGCTCTGAGGCGCTGATCGATGCGGGTGTGGCCCACATCGTGGTGGCGTGCGAGGACCCGGACCCCCGCGTTTCCGGCGGCGGCATCCGCCGTCTGCGCGACGCCGGCATTCAGGTCGATGTCGGCCTGTGTGCGGGGGAAGCGCAGGCGGTCAATCACGGCTTCATCACCCGCATCCTGAAGGGCCGCCCTGGCGTCACCCTGAAACTGGCGACCAGCCTGGATGCACGCGTGGCGACCTCGACCGGCCACAGCCAGTGGATCACCGGCCCTGACAGCCGGGCGCGCGGCCACCTGCTGCGCGCCAACCATGACGCCATCCTGATCGGCATCGGCACCGCGCTCGCCGATGATCCCGAACTGACCTGCCGTCTGCCAGGGCTGGAGGCGGCCAATCCCGTGCGCGTCGTCCTGGACAGCCATCTGCGCCTGCCCGTGACATCCAAACTGGCCCAGGGTGCCGCCAGCACGGCCCCCACCTGGGTCGTGACGCGGGCCGACGCCGACGCCCTTCGCGCGACCGCCTTGGAGACCCTGGGCGTGCGCATCCTGCGCGTCGCGCCTGACGACATAGGTCACCCGCCCATCGCCGCCATCCTGTCGGCCCTGGCAGGGCAGGGGATCACCCGCCTGCTGGTCGAAGGCGGCCCCACGGTCGCCACTGCGTTCCTGAAGGCCGGCTTGGTCGATCAGATCGAATGGTTCCGCGCACCGATGCTGATCGGCGGGGATGGTCTGCCGGCGGTGGGTGCCTTGGGTGTGGACGCACTGGAACAGGCTCGGCACCTGACACCGACGGCAGACGAAAACCGCCTGTACAAACAACCCTCGTAGCGCGGATTAGGCGCAGCCGTAATCCGCGGAAACCCGTCCCCGTCGCTCCGCGGAATACGCTTCGGCAGCCTCTTTCTGATTATATGGAATCGGATTGAATCTGCCCTCCACCGTCATCCCCGCGAAAGCGGGGATGACGGATAAGGGTGATCACATCAAAACCTGACCGCCTCTCACCCCTATCCCTGGAATATTTTCCCAGTTCATGCTAGGATCGCACTCCCACCTCCCCACGGAGCGCGCACCATGCAACCCAACCTCTCCGGCCTCTCCCTGCGTCAGCGTCAGGACGCGATCCGCGCCGCCATGGCTGCGGCAGCGACCGAACCGGACAATTCCCGCCCCGCCCCCAACGATTACGCGGCCAGCAGCCCGCGCCTGATGGCAGGATATAATTCCCGCGCGGCGGATGAACCCACCTGGGCTAAGATCGCCTTTCACCTTGCTGCCGGCGTGCCCATCATCAAGATCGCGGAACATTACAAGCTGTCGCGCACCACCATCTGGCGCGCCATCAGCCAGTCGCCCAATCTGCGCCGCCGCATCGCCGAGGAGCGCGCCCTGATGCGGCGGGAGGCCGACAGCCGCTTCGTCGCCATGCGCGAGTTGGTGGTGGACACGATCTATCGCGCCGTGGCCGACGGCAATATGCGCGCCACGCTCTGGGCCGCCGAACGGCTGGGCATTGGCGAGACCCTGCTGCAACAGGCGGAAAAGCCACCCAAGCCCGGCTATGCCCGCATCCCTCAGGGCTGGTGGCCCAGCGCCGCCAAGGAAGCCGCCATCCGGGCCGACCTCTCCGCCCCGCCCGGCCCCGACACGCCCCTGCCGATCATGGAGGAAAGCCCGGAACCAGACCCCCCCACCGGCCTGCGCCCGCCGGGACCGATCCGACCGGCGGTGACATCCCCGCCTCACCCGTCATCCCCGCTTTCTTCGTCATCCCGGCGAACGCCGGGACCCAGGGGCCACACGCCCGACCTCTCCCCTCAAACCGCCCCACCCAGGGCCGACGCACCGGATAGCGATGGTACCCCTGACCCCGGGGTCCCGGCTTTCGCCGGGATGACGAAGGGGAATGGGGAGGCGGCGACGGCACGCCCCGCCACCACCGCAAAACCACCCCGAAAGCGCACTCAACCCTACCGCGCGACCACCCGCCCCACTCCCAACCCACCCGACAACCCCCGCCGTGCCGCACCCATCCGCCGCCCGCAAGGCTCGGTCCGCCTGCTGGCCTGGCTGCTGCACAACAGCCGCCCTGACGCTGACGGCCCCGACGGCATCCCCGGCCTCACCGCCGCCCGCCTCGTGGCGCATGCGCGCTGGCTCGCCATGAAAGGCAAGCATCGCGACGACTGAAACCCGCCATTACCCCCGTTCCACATGTTTCACAGGGTTAACAGAATGGAAATTAGTCCCGCGTCAGCATCCCATTAACCCCATCCCGCCATGCGCCCCGTGCATCTATCGCCCCCTCGCACAAAAGCGCGGTAAGCCCTAGGTTATGGCCCATGTTTACCGGAATCATCACCGATGTCGGCCGCGTCGTGGAGATCGAGCGCCGTGGCGACCTGAGACTGACCATCCAAACGCGGTTCGACCTGAACAGCGTTGCCATGGGCGCGTCCATTGCTTCCAACGGGGTCTGCCTGACCGTCGTGGAAAAACTGGCCGACGCCTATAAGGTGGATGTGTCCGCCGAAACCATCGCCAAGACCACCGTCGGCGATTGGGTGGTCGGCACCCCCTTGAACCTGGAGCGCTCCCTGAAGCTGGGGGATGAACTGGGCGGCCATCTGGTCTACGGCCATGTCGATGGCGTGGGGGAGGTGGTGTCCGTCACCCCGGATGGCGACAGTCACCGCTGGCGCTTCCGCGTGCCGCAGACCCTGAAGCGGTTCATCGCGGCCAAGGGCTCGGTGGCGTTGAACGGCGTGTCGCTGACAGTGAATGAGGTCGATGACGATGTCTTCGGCGTCAACATCATCCCGCATACGGCGGAACAGACGACCTTCGGCCTGATCGGGCCGGGGGCGAAGATCAATCTGGAAGTGGACATGCTGGCGCGTTATGTCGCGCGGCTGGTGGGGAAGGACGCTTAACCTATGTCGGCTATCGAAACCCGTCTGACCGAGGATGACCGTCCCGTGCTGTCCAGCACCGAGGAACTGATCGAAGAGGCCCGCCAGGGCCGGATGTTCATCCTGGTCGATGATGAAGACCGGGAGAATGAGGGCGATCTGGTCATCCCCGCCTCTGCCGCTACGCCGGAAGCCATCAATTTCATGGCGCGTTTCGGGCGCGGCCTGATCTGTCTGGCCATCGACAGCCCCATGAATGAACGTCTGCGCCTGCCTTTGATGGCGCAGCAGAACGGTACCCGTCATCAGACGGCCTTCACCGTGTCGATCGAGGCGCGGACGGGTGTCACTACGGGTATCAGTGCCGCCGACCGCGCCCGCACCATCCAGGTCGCCATTGATGAGAATGTCGACAGCCGCGATATCGTGACCCCCGGTCACGTCTTCCCGCTGCTGGCCCGCGATGGCGGCACCCTGGTCCGCGCCGGCCATACCGAGGCGTCGGTGGACCTGTCGCGTCTGGCCGGTCTGCCCGCCGCCGGCGTGATCTGTGAGATCATGAATGATGACGGCACCATGGCCCGCATGCCGGATCTGGTGAAGTTCGCGCAGTTGCACGGGCTGAAGATCGGCACTATCGCCGACCTGATCGCCTATCGCCGCCGCACGGAGACCATCGTCGAACGTTCCTACCGTACCGTTCTGGACAGCCATTTTGGCGGCCGGTTCGAAATGATCGTCTATCGCAACCGCATCAGCGGGGCGGAGCATGTGGCCCTGGTCAAGGGCGACATCCATGATGATGTACCGGTGCCGGTGCGCATGCATTCGCTGAACATCGTCAAGGACCTGCTGGCCGACAGCCGCCATGGCCCCGTGGGCAGCCTGGAAGCCGCCATGAAGGCGGTGGGGGAGGAAGGGCGCGGCGTCATCGTCCTGATGCGCGATGCTCAGCCCTTCTCGCTGGCCGACCGGCTGCGCGCCATTGATGACGGTAATGCCGACCTGAATGGCGAGCTGCGTGATTACGGCATCGGAGCCCAGATTCTGAACGACCTGGGCGTGAAGAAGATGGTGCTGCTGAGCAATACCAAAAAGACGGTGGTGGGCCTCGAAGGCTATGGCTTGACCATTGTTGGCCAAAGGGCCATACCCACCCCCTTCTGATCTTTCAACATGACGGACTGGATGGCCCCCATGGCTGACGCGCCCCATATCATGATCGTCGAGGCCCGTTTCTACGACGACCTCGCGGACGAACTGGTCAAGGGCGCCGTGGCGGCCCTGGATGCGGTGGGTGCCACCTATGAGATTTTCCAGGTGCCCGGCGCCCTGGAAATCCCCGCCGCCATTCAGTTCTCCGTCCGCTCCATGGATTTCTATTCCGGCCGCCGCCGTTTCGACGGTTACGTGGCGCTGGGCTGCGTGATCCGGGGTGAGACGACACATTACGACTATGTCTGTCAGGAAAGCGCCCATGGTCTGGCGCAGCTGTCGCTGAACCATACGCTGGCCATCGGCAACGGCATTCTCACGACCGAGAATTATGAACAGGCCTGGGCGCGTGCCGCCGTCAATCAGAAGAACAAGGGCGGGTTCGCCGCCAACGCCTGCCTTCAGATGATCGAGCTGAAGAAGCAGTTCCGTCTCTATTCACGCTGAGTTTCCAGGTTTCAATATGCCCCCGCGCAAGAAGATCACCCCCCCTGCCGCCACTGAACCGGCGCCGAAGATCAAGCCCACCGGGTCTGCCAAGGCCCGCCGTTCGGCTGCCCGACTGGCCGCTGTCCAGGGTCTGTACCAGATCGATCTGGCCGGGGCGTCAAGCGATACGGTGATCCATGAATTTGCGCGTCACCGCATCGGCCAGGAACAGGATGGGGAGGAGTTTGTGACCGCCGACCCGACCCTGTTCGCCGATATCGTGCGCGGGGTGCAGGGCCGTCTGGCGGAGGTGGATCAGCATCTGGGCGGGCTGCTGGACCGGCAATGGTCGCTGGAGCGGATGGAGCTGCTGCTGCGGGCCATCCTGCGGGCCGGTTCCTGGGAATTGCTGGCCAATACGGCTGTGGCCCCGCACATCATCATCAATGACTATATCGACGTGACCCACGCCTTCTTCGCGGGCCGCGAGCCGGGCATGGTCAATGGCGTTCTGGACAAGCTGGCCCGCACCTTGCGCGCCGCCGAAATGAACGCCAAGCCGGCGGGCAAGGGCGACGCGTCGTGAGCGGGCAGGGCGGTGCCGTCAGCTTGGGTGAATTCGGCCGGATCGAACGTTTCTTCCGGCCCTTGGCCGTGGGCGTCCCCGGTGCCTTCGACCTGACCGACGATGCCGCCGTCCTGGATGTGCCTCATGATCAGCAGCTGGTGGTGACCACCGATGCCATGGTCAGCGGCGTGCATTTCCTGCCCAATGACAATCCCGCCGACCTAGCCTGGAAGATCCTGGCCGTCAACATGTCGGATCTGGCCGCCAAGGGGGCTGAACCGCTCGCCTATTCCCTGGTCACCAGCCTGCCCAAGGCCATTGGCGATGACTGGGTGGAGGCGTTCGCCAAGGGGTTGGGGGAGGCGCAGCGCGCCTTCAAGGTCAATCTGCTGGGCGGCGATTCTGTCTCGACATCCGGTCCCTTGTCGCTGACCATCACGGCCCTGGGTCTGGTGCCGCGCAATCGCATGATCCGGCGCAAGGGGGCGAAGCTGGGCGATGCCCTGTTCGTCACCGGCTCCATCGGCGATGCCGCCCTGGGCTTGAAGCTGGCGCAGGGTGCCCTGACCCAGCCGGTGGCAGAGGCCGACCGCGCCTATCTCCTGTCCCGCCTGCGCCGTCCCACGCCGCGCCTGGACCTTGTCGCCTCGCTGCGCGTGTTCGGCACGGCGGCGCTGGATATTTCCGATGGGCTGGTCGCCGACCTGCGCCATCTGGCGCTGACCAGCAAGGTGCGCCTGGCCCTGGATGTGCAGTCGGTACCGCTGTCCGGCCCGGCCCTGCGCCTGCTGGTCGGCACGCCCGCCCTGCGCCGTACCATCCTGACCGGTGGCGATGATTACGAAGTGGCCTTCACCGCCCCTGCTGATAAGGCCGAAGACATCGCCGCCGCCGGTCAGAATGCCGGTATCAGCGTGACGCGTATCGGCAAGGTGGTGGAGGGCGAACCGGGCCTGGACATTCTGGGCCTGGACGGGGCCGAAACAGATCTCGGCCCCGGCGGCTGGCGTCATTTCTGAGGGCGCAGAACCAGCACCGCCCCGCCGGCCCCGGCCAACTGGACCGGTATCAAATCGCCGGCCGTCACCTTCCGGCTTTCGCGCGTGATCGCGGCAGGCTCCTTGCCATCCCTGATGATCTCCGCCCGGTAGTCGCCCTTGCCCAGGAAGGTCAGCGGCAAGTCCACCGCCCGCCCCTCCTCATTATTGATAACACCCAGGTACCAGACATCTCCCTTGCGCCGGGCCAGGGCGATATACTGCCCGACCTCGCCGGCCACAAACCGGACCTCATCCCAACTGGTGGGTACGGCGCGGATGAAGTCCAGCCCGTCTTGCCCCTGATAGGCCTCGGGACTGTCGGACACACAGGCAAACGGGCTGTCATAGACCACATACAGCGCCAACCCATGGGCCCGCGTCGTCTGGACCATCGGCCCCTTGAAGCGTGGCTCGAACGTCGTCGGGCTGGCATGGCGAAAGCCGCCGGGCGTATAATCCATGGGCCCCAGCAGCAGGCGCGTATAGGCCAGCATGACATTATGGCTGGGCGTGATCCGGCTCGACCATTTATTATACTCCGCGCCCAGCACCCCCTCCTGGGTCAGGTAATGCGGGTATGTCCTGATCAGGCCCGTCGGGTGATAGGCCCCGTGCAGGTCCACCATCAGCTTATGCTTGGCGGCCACGGTCAGCAGCCGGTGATAGAAATCCACCATCCATTGATCATCGCGGTCCATGAAGTCGACCTTGATGCCCTTGATGCCCATCCTCGCATAATGGGCCAGCACCGCCTCCATCCTGGGTTCCAGCAATTCCCAGTGCATCCACAGCCAGAGGCCGATCCCTTTCCTGCGGCCATACTCGATCATGCCGGACAGGTTCAGGCCTGGGGTCACCGTCATCAGGTCGGCCCCCGGCTTCACGCTGCCTTCCCCGCCGGAATTCAGATACCAGCCATCATCGACCAGCATATAGTCCAAACCCTGGGCTGCGGCCTGATCGATGAAGGCGGTGACGGTGGCGTCATTGGCCTGGACCTCATTCTGGGCACCCGCCGCCCGCCAGCCATTCCACCAGTCCCACGCCGCCTTGCCCGGCTTGATCCAGCTTGTATCCTTGAAGGCCGGGTCGGGGTTCAGCGTCGTTATCAGGTTTGTCTCGTTCAGCGCGCCGGCATGCCGCGCCAGCATGATGATCCGCCAGGGGCTATAGGCCCCTTCCGCCGGGATCGTCCGCCGGACGGCAATCTTCGGCTCGTCCAGGCGCGGTGACAGCACGCTTTCCACGCCCAGGCTGCCATCGCCGGGCCGTGTCAGATACAGGCCGGCATAATCCTTCAGGTCGGCCTCCGCGATGGCGAAGGCCGGGCCATTGGCCGATGTCTGGCAGACCAGCGGGGCGTCATACAGATGGCTGGGCCGGATACGCCCGGCGGGGATGGGGTCAAACTCCCCCTCATGCGCGGTGCGGAAATGCCCCAGGTTCAGGCCCCAGCAATCGAAATCGCCAGCAAAGCTGAAGCGGGTGCGTTCCTGCCGCAGGGCCATCTCATTCATCCCCGCCTGCTGCGGCAGACGATAGCGCAGGGCCACCCCATCATCATAGACGCGGATGATCACCTCCAGCTTGCGCCCCGGCGCGTCCTTCTCCGCCAGACTGACGGTCACCTCGTTGAAGTGATCCCGCGCCGTGGAGACCTTGCCGGCCACCAGCCGATAGGTGCTGTCACTGGTCCGCGTCGCGGTCCCGGTGACAGTCAGCCCACCCACCAGCGCTTTGCGCTGCCCCTCCATATCCAGCCCCAGGATGGATGGCGACAGGATCGCCACATCGCCATAGCGCACGGCATAGGTCAGCCGCTCGGCGCTATCCTGGTCAATACGGACCGCCACCTTGCCATCGGGTGATGTCAGGTCGATGGGGGCCGCCGCCACGGGGGCCGTGCTCAGCAGAAAGGTCAGCGCCAGGGTGCGCAATCGGCTCATTCGTTCCTCCCGTTTGGTTCTTATTCCGGCCTCAAACCAGACCCCGCCCGTTCAGGCGCAGGGCCAGCATCGGGGTCGTGTTGGGCTGTTCAGGCAGGGTGATCTCCAGCCCTGCTTCCGTCTGGCGAAAGGGCAGGGGGGTGCCATCACGGCCCAGCAGCTCCACCCGCTCCACCACGCCCTGGCTGCTGCCAGCCAAGCTTGCCACGATCAGCCGACCGTCAGCAGGCCAGGCCATGGCCAGCACATAAAGCGCCCCCGCCTTGGTGGTGAAGCGCAGGTCGGCGGCGGTAAAGGGCTCCTGCTTCGCCTCATCCTTCGCGAACTGCGTCGGCCCCTCACCAAACCGGCGCCACGGCCTTGTGCCGAAAATCGCCTCGCCATTGCTGGCGGTCCAGGCGGCCAGCCCGTCCAGAAAGCGGATTTCCAGATCATCCAGACTGCCATCACCACGCAAGGGCACCGACAGTAGCAGATTGCCGTTCTTGGAGACGATGTCCGTCAGGCTCTGGACCACCTGGGTGAGGGATTTGTAGCTGCCGCGGTCATAGAGGCCCCGGTCGTAATGCCATTGCCCGATGCAGGTACAGGTCTGCCAGGGATCAGGCCGGATATCGTCCACAAAGCTGCGTTCATGGTCCTCCACTATTGCCTTGCGCTGCCGGTCATCGGTTAGCCGCTTGCCATTGACCACCACCTCCATCCGGCCGTCATGCCACTGCCGGGACAGGTTGTAGTACCGGGCCGCCACATCCAGGCCGACTTGACCGAAGGGCAGGCCGTAATTGTCGAAATAGACCAGATCGGGCCGGTACTTCTCGATCACGTCCAAGGCGCGCAGGTACCAGGATTTGACAAAGGCCGGGTTGCCCGGCGGGGGCGTTTCCAACCACTGGCCGGTATGGGCGTCGTGCCATTCATCCATGGCCTTGATGGTGGTGATCCCTGCCGGCGGCACCATCATCGGGCCGCCATAGAGGTCCTGCGGGTCCAGCCCATCCCACCATGTGCCCTTGCCATCGGCGCGGGTCAGGCGGTGGGCGTCATAGCGGATGCCGGCCCGCGCCCCCTCCGGATCATAGCCATAGGCCGTCTGGAACCAATGCCAGGCATGGGCACCATGGTTGGAAATGCCAAAGCGCAGGCCGGCCCGCCGTGCCAGCCTTTCCCAGATGCCGACAATGTCGCGCTTTGGCCCCACCCGTGTGGCGTTCCAGGCGTGCCAGCGGCTGTCGAAATTATCGAAATTGTCATGATGCTGGGCCATTGCGACGAAGTAGCGGGCCCCCGCCTTCTGATATCGGGCCATCAGGTCGCGCGGGTCCCATTTCTCCGCCTTCCACCGCCCGATAATCTCCATGAAGCCCGTCTCGGCTGGGTGACCGTAGGTCTTCAAATGGTGGTCGTACATGCGGTGGCCCTGCATATACATGAAGCGGCCATACCAGTCGCCTGCCTCCGGCACGCATTGCGGCCCCCAATGCGCCCACAAACCCAGCTTGGCATCGCGGAACCAGTCGGGCGTGCGGTAACCGGCGGCCAAACTATCCCAACCGGGCTGGAACGGGACATTTTCATCCGCCAATGCGGGTAAGGCGGCCAGGCCGGCCGCCGGCATCGCCCCCAAAACGTGGCGTCTTGTGATCATCATCCCGTCGTTTCCCCGCCAATTTTCTTGATTTCGTGCCAAACGGCGTGCAGCGACATATTGATAGGATAAATCATTTATACACCCTTGCGCTCTGTCTTTGATAGCGCTATCATCGAATTAATAAAACAAACATCCGAATTCATGTCGGGTGTAATCGCGGGGGAAATCGGGCGCGGAAGGCGGCAACCGAGAAGGCCGCGCCGATGCCTGCTGGGAAGGCGTCCAATGAAGCTGCACTCCATCCTTATGGTCGGCATTGCCGGCGGACTGGTGGCAAACATGTTTATTGCTACCGGTATCATTGCATCCTCGGTGCCGCCCGGCTCCGATGGGCAGACCGGCATCGCCGACCCTGCGCGCTGGCCCACGGTCAAGGCACCGAAGCTGGCCGATGCCGCGACGGAGGCGAAGATCACCGATCTTCTGTCGCGGATGAGTGTGGAGGAAAAGGTGGGCCAGATGATCCAGGCCGACCTTCCCTCCATCAAGCCGTCGGATCTGCGCGATTATCCGCTGGGTTCCGTCCTAGCCGGGGGTGACAGCGCGCCGTTCAATGCGCCCGACCGGTCTGGCATCGGCCCCTGGGTCGATACGGCCCGCGCCCTGCGTGCCGTGGCCTTGGAAAAGCGGCCGGGCCACGAACCGATCCCCCTGATCTTTGGCATCGATGCGGTGCATGGGAACAGCAATGTCGTGGGGGCCACGCTGTTCCCGCACAATATCGGTCTGGGTGCCGCCAACGATCCCGACCTGATCCGCCGCATCGGTGCCGCGACGGCACTGGAAACGGCGGCGTCTGGTATCGATTGGGCCTTCGCCCCCACGCTCGCCGTGCCGCAGGATGATCGTTGGGGTCGCACCTATGAAGGCTATTCCGAAGACCCGGACCTTGTGCGCCGCTATGCCGGCGCCATGGTTGAGGGCCTGCAGGGCGCCTATGCTAATGCCGGCACTGACAGCGCTGTCCAGAAGGGAAGGGTCGCGGCCTCAGCCAAGCACTTCCTGGGCGATGGCGGTACCATCGGCGGCATCGATCAGGGCGACGCTGCCATCAGTGAGGAAGAACTGATCCGCGTGCATGCCGCCGGCTACTCGCCGGCCATTGAGGCGGGGGCCATGACGGTGATGGTCAGCTTTTCCTCCTGGCAGGGGGTGAAGATGCACGGCAATGGCCCGCTGCTGAACGGCGTGCTGAAGGATCGCTGGGGCTTTGACGGGTTTGTGATCAGCGACTGGAACGGCCATGCCCAGGTGCCAGGCTGCAAGGAGGATGATTGCGTCGCCTCAATCATGGCCGGCATCGACATGCTGATGGCACCCTATGGCTGGAAGGCGCTGTTCAAGAACATGGTTGCGCAGGTCAAGGCCGGGACCATTCCCAAGGCCCGCTTGGATGATGCGGTCCGCCGCATCCTGCGCGTGAAATTCCGGCTGGGCCTGTTCGAAGCGGCTCGTCCGCTGGAGGGGAGGGCGGAACTGCTGGGCAGTGCCGATCACCGCGCCCTGGCACGGGAGGCGGCGGCCAAGTCGCTGGTGCTGCTGAAGAACCAGGACAATGTCCTGCCCCTGAAAGCCAGCGCCCGGGTCCTGGTGGCCGGCAGCGGGGCGGATGATATCGGTCGGCAGTCGGGTGGCTGGTCTCTATCCTGGCAGGGAACCGGCAACAAGAACAGCGACTTCCCCAACGCACAGTCGATCTTTGCCGGCCTTAAGGAAACATTGTCCGCGCAGGGTGGGGACGCCATCCTGTCCGTTGATGGCAGCGCCAAGGACAAGGTCGACGCCGCCATCGTGGTGTTCGGCGAAATGCCCTATGCCGAGGGGCAGGGCGACATCCCGACGCTGGAATATCAGCCGGGGGATAAATCCGATCTGGCCCTGCTGAAAAGCCTGCGGGCGCGCGGTATTCCGGTTATTTCCGTGTTCCTGTCGGGCCGCCCGCTCTGGGTGAACCCGGAAATCAATGCATCCAACGCCTTTGTCGCCGCCTGGCTGCCGGGCAGTGAGGGCGGGGCCATTGCCGATCTCCTGATCGGGGACCGGACGGGCAAGCCGCGCCGCGACTTCAAGGGTCGTCTGTCCTTCTCCTGGCCCGCCAATGCCGCACAGGCGGTGCTGAACAAGGGGCAGCCGGGCTATACGCCGCTGTTCCCGCTTGGCTATGGCCTTGATTATGCGGGCATGCCGGCCGCCGTACCCATGCTGTCCGAACAGTCGGGCGTGTCGCCAGCGGCGGCCAATACCGATATCTGGTTTGTGCGGGGCCGTAACCCGGCACCCTGGAAATTCACGCTGCGCCAGGGGGCGGTGCAGGTGCCCGTCGGCAATGATGGCAGCGTCGTGACGGTGGGCGGGGCCCTGTCCCTGCGCCCCGTCGATGCCGGCGGGCTGCAGGGGGCCGGCCGGGCGCTGACCTGGACAGGCAAGGGTGATGCAGCCCTGACCGTCACGGGTGGGCCGGTGCTGGACCTGGATCGCCTGTCCCTGGGCAATGCCCTGCTGCTGGACTACCGGGTTGATCAGGTGCCAGAGGGACCGGTGCGGATCGAAATGGGGCAGGGTGCCGCCCTGGACCTCACGCCAACCTTGGCCGCATCGCCCATAGGCCAATGGCGGTCGGTGAAGCTGCGCCTGTCCTGCTTCAAACAGGCGGGTGCCAATCTGAAAGCGGTCGAGACACCTTTCACCCTGGCCACGGGGGCACCCGCCGGCCTTTCCATCGCGACGGTCAGGATCATGTCGGACGTATCCGACGCCATCTGCCCAACCGCCATCCCGCGTCCTTGATCCGGGCACGCGGCACATCGCATCCACCGGCATGGCGGTTCCATGCCGGTCACGGTCAAGAAATCTACAGGGGGGTATTGAGATGAGTGCAAGCAAGGCCCGCAGGGGCATTCGCCGTGGTGCGTCGCTACTGGCATTGACAGCGCTGTTTCCGGTGCAGGCGGTACTGGCCCAGACCGCCGATAATGGTGGTCAGCTGGATGAAATCATCGTCACCGGCATCCGTGCGCAGGTGCAGTCGGCCCAGGCCATCAAGCAGAACGCTGAACAGCTGGTCGACAGCGTCACTGCCGTGGATATCGGCGCCCTGCCGGACCGGTCGGTGACGGAGGTTCTGCAGCGCATCCCCGGCATCACCATTGGCCGCACCGCCAATGGCCGCGACGCCGACCGTCTGTCCATCGAAGGCAGCGGCGTGCAGATCCGTGGCCTGTCGCTGGTGCGCGGTGAATTCAATGGCCGTGACAGTTTCGGTGCGAATAATGGCCGCGCCCTGGGGTTTGAGGATGTGCCGCCGGAACTGATGGCCGGGGTCGATGTCTATAAGAACCCGTCCGCCGACCTGATCGAGGGCGGCCTGGGCGGCGTGGTCAATCTGCGCACCCGCACGCCGTTCGATGCCAAGGGCCGCATCATCGCCGGCTCCGTCGATTATTCCTATACCGACCTGCGCAAGGAGGCGAAGCCGTCCGGCTCCGTGCTTTATTCCGACCGCTGGGAAAGCAACAAGCTGGGCGAATTCGGCGTGCTGGTCGATCTGGCCTATTCCGAGCTGTCCACCCGCGCCGACACCTTCTCCGTCAATGCCTATCGTGAACGCGTGGGGGCCGACCCGAACGCCACCAACAAGCCGGGCAACTACATTGCCGGCGTGGCACCGGGCAAGACGGTCTATGTGCCCGATGGCTGGGGCTACCGTACCCTGGATTTCGAGCGTGAGCGGTTCGGCGTGGCCGGCGTGGTGCAATGGCGGCCCGACGCGCGCTGGGACATTACCGCGCAATATCTGCGCTCCGCCGCCGAACAGGCAGCGCTGGAGCATGTGGTGGGCTTGAATACCGGATCGGCCAACGGCCCGGCGGCGGGCACCAGTTTCACCTATGACGACCGGGGCTATTTTATCAAGGGCACCATCGCCAATCAGGCCGACGGTACCGGCACGACCCAGGATATCGACCTGCTGGATGCCCGCTGGAACCGCCGTTATTCGACCACCGAAGACGCCTCGCTGAATATCAAGTTCAATCCCAACGACCACTGGTCGTTCAGCGGCGATGTGCAATATGTGAAGTCCAAGACCAAATCGATTGACTTCACACTGTTCGATGCCATGCCGGGTGGCACCGCCATTCCGGCCTCCACCCTGGACCTGACGGGCGGCCTGCCGAAGGTCACGCTGTCCATCGCCGACAGCTACCGCAACAACCCCGCCAATTACTATTACAGCGCCGCGATGGACAACCATCAGCGCAATCAGGCGGATCAATGGGCCGAGCGGTTCGATACCGAATACACGTTCGATGATGACTGGCTGTCTTCCGCCCGGTTCGGCGTGCGCCATAACAAGCGCGAGGCCGTGACCCGCGACAGCAATTACAACTGGGGCTGGATCAGCCAGAACTGGACCGGTGCCGGTCTCGCCACCCTGGACAAGGCGGGTTCCAAGGTTCCCTATTACAGCTATGGCGACGATGATTTCATGCGCGGCGCCATTCAGCTGCCGGGCAATTTCCTGGTCCCCGATGGCCGCTTGGCCAAGGACTATGTGAAGGGTGCCGCCGCCATCCGCTCGGTTCAGCTCGAACCCGACTGGGGCACGGGCTGGCGTCCCTTCAATGGCGATTATGAGGCGCAGACCGGCGGCGGCGGTGGTGTCAACCGTCAGTCGGAGGAAAGCTGGGCTGCCTATGGTCTGGTCCGTTTCGCCAATCAGGTGAAGCTGTTCGGCGAGGACAAGGACGTCGATGGCAATATCGGCCTTCGCTATGTCCATACCGAAACCAAGGGCCAGGGCTTCTCCGTGGTGCAATCGGCCACAGGTATCAACATCAACCCGAACAGCGCGCTTGCCGATGATCTGCGCTTCCTGAACGGGGCGCGGTCAACGATAGAGGGCGGGCGAAGCTATGATTACTTTCTGCCCAGCCTGAATGTGCGTGTGAAGCTGACAGACGAACTGCAATGGCGCTTCGCCGCCGGCAGCTCTATCGTGCGTCCCGACCTGCAGCAGCTGCAGGCCACGGCCAACATCTCCGCCGATGGCGGGCATCTGGTCGGCAATACCTGCCAGAGCGGGGCTGGTCCCGGCGATGTCACCGACTGCGTCTATCAGTTCAAGGGCAGTGCCGGTAACCCGGACCTGAAACCCCTGCGCTCCAACCAGTTCGACACCTCGCTGGAATGGTACTTTGCGCCGACGGGCAGCCTGACGGGCGTGGTCTTCTACAAGGACATCTACGATTTCATCACCAACACTTTGCAGACGGTGAAATTCACCAATAACGGCGTGACCCGCGATGTCTTCGCGACCCGGCCTTATAACGCCGGCAAGGGCAGCATCAAGGGCTTCGAGCTGGCCTATTCGCAGTTCTACGACTTCCTGCCTGACCCGTTCAGCGGACTGGGCCTACAGGCCAACATCACGCATATCGAGTCCAAGGGTACGCGCAACGCCGCCGTCAACCCGTTTGACGCCAACCAGCAGGCCAATGTCCAGGGTTCGACCAACCTGCCGTTGGAAGGCATGTCGAAATGGGCCTACAACATCCAGGGCCTGTACGAAAAGGGCCCCATCTCCCTGCGTCTGGCCTGGAACTGGCGTGAGCGTTATCTGCTCACCACCACGGCGGCGAATATCAATATTCCGGCCTGGGCGGATGATTATGGGCAGCTGGATGCGTCTGCCTTCTTCACGATCAACGACCATATCAAGGCCGGTGTCGAAGCGGCGAACCTGTCCAATTCCCGGACCAAGGTCCTGGTCGGGTTCCCGGGCAAGCTGACCATGCATAATTGGGTGGATGCCGACCGGCGCTACACCTTCGTGCTGCGCGCCAATTACTGATCTTCACGGTCCCCATGCCCCTCCCAGGGCTGGAAACTTCCGGGCCGGTGGCAACACCGGTCCGGGCTTCTTTTTCTTCTGATCACGGATCGTGTTACCGTTACCGCAGACGCCGACAAGGCGCAGGTGGTAGGGGGGAGGAGGGATGATGCAGACAAAGCCTCTGGACATCACCATCGTCGGCGGTGGCACCGCCGGATGGATGACGGCTGCCCTTCTGGTCAAGGCAACCAAGGGCCGCCTGGGCCGCATCACCCTGATTGAATCCGCCGAGATCGGCACGGTTGGCGTGGGCGAGGCCACCATCCCGCCCATCCAGTTCTTCAACCAGTTGCTGGGCATTGACGAACGCGACTTCGTGGCGCGCACCCAGGCCAGTTTCAAGCTGGGCATCGAATTCCGCAATTGGACCCGTACTGGGCACAGCTATATCCATCCGTTCGGCAGTTATGGTGCCAATATCGATGCCGTGTCCTTCCACCATTACTGGCTGCGTGCACGCGCGTTGGGCGACGGCACCGATATCGGCGATTACTGCCCCGCCATCGTGGCAGCCCGACAGGGCCGGTTCGCGCCGGAGATTCCGCAGGGGCCGGCCTCGGCCCCGCTTCTGTCCTACGCCTATCATTTCGACGCCGCCCTTTACGCCGCCTACCTGCGCGATTTCGCCACGAGGCTGGGTGTGGCGCGGATTGAGGGGCGGATAACGGGTATCCGGCAGCGGGCCGAAGATGGTTATATCATCAACTTTGACCTGGCCGATGGCGGCAGCGTCGGGGGTGACCTGTTCATCGATTGCTCCGGCTTCCGCTCTCTGCTGCTGGGTCAGACGCTGGGGGTGGGGTTCAAGGACTGGAGCCGCTGGCTGCCCTGCGACCGCGCGCTGGCGATCCCTTGTGAGGGCGGGCGGGACATCACGCCCTACACCCGCTCCACCGCCCATACCGCCGGCTGGCAATGGCGTATCCCGCTGCAGCACCGGATCGGCAATGGCCATGTCTATTCATCGGCTTTCATGTCGGATGCAGAGGCAGAGGCGCTTCTGTTGGGCCATCTGGACGGAAAGCCTCTGGCTGATGCCCGTCCGCTGCGTTTCACGGCGGGGCGGCGGGAAAAGGCCTGGGTGCGCAATGTCGTGGGGATCGGGCTTGCCGGCGGGTTCCTGGAACCGCTGGAAAGCACGTCGATCCACCTGATCCAGACGGCCCTGTTCCGCCTGCTGGCCCTGATGCCCACTGACATCAAGGATCAGGCGACGCGGGACGAGTTCAACCGGTTGAGCGAGATTGAGTATGAGCAGATCCGCGACTTCCTGATCCTGCATTATAACGCGACCGAACGGGACGACAGCGACTTCTGGAACTATTGCCGGACCATGCCGATCCCGGACAGCCTGCGGCACAAGATCGACCTGTTCCGCGCCCGTGGCCGCGTCGCCCGCTTTGATGGGCAGTTGTTCGCAGAGGCAAGCTGGCTTGCGGTTTTCCTGGGCCAGGGCGTTGACCCGGTTGGGTATGACCCGATGGCCGACATCATGTCGGAAGCGGAGTTGCACCAGCGCCTGTCCCGCCATCGCGATTATGTGCAGCGGGCCGTCGCCACCATGCCGGCCCACCGTGAATTCATCGACCGCCATTGCAAGGCCCCGGCCACTGCGGCCTGACCCTGTTTGCACCCGCCCCCGATTGGAGCCGTGATGCCGTTTCCCCGTTTTTCCCGTCTGCTGGCCGTCGGCCTGCTCTCATTTGGTGTCGCCACCGGCCCGACCCTTGCCGCCGAAGCACCCTTGCCGCGCATGGTCCGCGAACAGGGGCGCCATGCCCTGCTGGTCGATGGCAAGCCGTTCCTGATCCTGGGCGCGCAGGTCAATAATTCAAGCAATTATCCCGCCGCCTTGCCCTATGTCTGGCCGGCGGTGAAGGAGGTCGAGGCCAACACGCTGCAGGTGCCCATCGCCTGGGAACAGATCGAACCCAAGGAAGGACAGTTTGATTTCAGCTTCGTCGATCATCTTCTGGAACAGGCCCGCGCTAATAATGTGCGGCTGATCCCGCTCTGGTTCGCGACGTGGAAGAATAACGGCCCCAATTACGCGCCCGCCTGGGTCAAGCTGAACAATGACCGGTTCCCACGCGTGGTTGAGGCTAAGGGCATCATCCGCAATTCCCTGTCGCCGCACGCCAAGGAAACGCTGGAGGCCGACAAACGCGCTTTCGCTGCCCTGATGCGCCACCTGAAGAAGGTGGACCCACAGCGCACCGTGATCATGGTGCAGGTGGAGAACGAGGTCGGCACTTATGGTGCCATCCGCGACCATGGCAAGGCTGCGGAAAAGCTGTTCAACGGCCCGGTTCCGGCCGATCTGACCAAGGCCATGGGCAAGAAGCCGGGGACATGGGCGCAGGTTTTCGGCAAGGATGCGGACGAATTCTTCCATGCCTGGCATATTGGCCGCTTCGTGGATCAGGTGGCCGAGGCCGGCAGACGAGAATACGACCTGCCCCTCTATGTGAACGCCGCCCTGCGTGACCCGTTCAAGGACCAGGACCCCTATACCTATTCCGCCGGCGGCCCCACCTGGAACGTCCTGGATGTGTGGAAGGCAGCAGCCCCCCATATCGATTTCCTGGCGCCGGACATCTACATGGATGGTTATGCGCCCTACACGAAGACGCTGGAGCAATATGGCCGGCCCGACAATGCCCTGATGGTGGCAGAGATGGGCAGCAAAGCTGTCTATGCCCGCTACCTGTTCGCGGTGCTGGGCCGGCAGGGCATCGGGTTCAGCCCGTTCGGCCTGGACTATACCGGCTATGCCAACGCGCCGCTGGGAGCGGAGAAGGTGACGCCGGAAACCCTGGCCCCCTTCGCCCTGGCCTACCGCGCCGTCAGCCCCATCGCCGACCTGATCGCTGAACGCAGCCTGAAAGGCAAGGTGTGGGGCGGGTCGGAGCCGGAGGCGGTACATGCCGAACAGATCATCCTGGGCACTGCACCCTGGAAGGTCGAACTATCCTATGGGCTGGGGCAGTTCGGCATGGACAAGCCGCCCGGCAATCCGGTGCCCAAAGGCGGGGCCGTGATCATCGAGATGGGCAAGGATGATTACCTGATCACCGGCATGCATGCGCGGGTGAATTTCATCAGCACGCGTGAAGGGCGGGGCCGGATTTATGACCGGGTGGAGGAGGGGCGCTTTGTCAACGGCACCTGGGTCGCGGATCGCGTCTGGAATGGTGACCAGACCGATTACGGCCTGAACCTGACCGACCGCGCGCAAATCCTGCGCGTCACGCTGGCCACATATCCGATCAGGTGAGGGGCGAAGGCCCCCTTCAACGACATTGGCAGTTTGTGAGGGAGATAGAGACGCATGACTTTCCGATCCATGATGCTGGCCCGTGCCGCCCTTTTGCCGCTGCTGCTGCTGGCGGGATGCGATGGGGGACCCAAGTCTGGCAATGACACGGTAGTCCAGGCCATTCAACCGGGTGCCGTGCAACAGACCCAGGATGGTCTGATCGCCACCCTGTCCACCGGCCCGGTGAAGAAGCTGCGTCTGCAGGTCATCAATGACCGTACCATCCGTGTGACGGCGGTGCCGACCGACAGCCTGGATATCCCCGCCAGCCTGATCACTGTCACGGGCCCCGCCAATGGCGGCTTCACGGTGGAACAGGATGGCAAGGTCGCGCGCCTGAAGGCGGCATCAGTATCGGCGGAACTGAATCTGGCCACGGGGGCCGTCCGCTTCCTGGACAAGTCCGGCAAGGAATTGCTGGCCGAGAAGGATCGCGGTGCCATCGCCCCTGTGAAGGTGTTGGACCGCGATTACTATACGATCAGCCAGACCTTCAACCCCGGCACCGATGAGGCCTTCTATGGCCTGGGCCAGCATCAGAACGGGGTGCTGAACTGGAATGGCGAGGACCTGCGTCTGGCCCAGCATAATATGGACATTGCCGTCCCGTTCGTCGTCTCCAGCCGCAATTACGGCCTGCTGTGGGACAATAATTCCATTACCCGGTTTGGCGTACCGCATGATTATGCCGATCTGGATGGCAGCCTGAAGCTGTTCGATGCCGATGGCAAGGAAGGCGCATTGACCGCCACCTATACCAAGGACGGGGAGAGCAAGCTGGTCCGCCGGGAAAGCAAGATCGACTGGCGCGACCTGGACGATCTGCTGAACTGGCCGGCGGAGGTGGGCGGCAACCGCCGGCCTGACAAGACCCGCGACACGCCGGGCCAGAAGGTCACCTGGGAAGGCAAGATCAGCACGGACAAGGCCGGCACCCACAAGTTCCAGCTTTATTCATCGGGCTATGCCACCGTTTTCATCGATGGAAAGGAAGTGATCCATCGCTGGCGCCAGAACTGGAACCCCTGGTTCCATAATTTCGAGGTGGCCCTGAAGGCTGGCAAGCAGCACGACATCCGTATCGTCTGGCAGCCCGATGGCGGCTATATCGGCGTGTCGCACCAGGACCCGCTGCCGGATGCCGAGCGCCACGCCCTGACCCTGTCGTCAGAAGTCGCCAACGCGCTGGATTACTATGTCATCGCCGGTGATGATAT
Source organism: Niveispirillum sp. CC-CTL257 (assembly GCF_059489915.1). Taxonomy (NCBI): domain Bacteria; kingdom Pseudomonadati; phylum Pseudomonadota; class Alphaproteobacteria; order Rhodospirillales; family Azospirillaceae; genus Niveispirillum; species Niveispirillum sp. CC-CTL257. The sequence continues at coordinate 309,141 of NZ_JCAJXE010000004.1, read as the reverse complement.
AGACGGGGTCATCGCTGGTTATCGGCAACTGACGGGCAAGTCGGTGATGCTGCCGCGCTGGGCCTATGGTTTCTGGCAAAGCCGGGAACGGTATAAGACCCAGGAAGAGGTGGTTGGCACCGTCAAGGAATACCGCAAGCGCGGCATCCCGCTGGATAATATCGTCCTGGACTGGAACTACTGGCCCGAAGACAGCTGGGGCAGCCATGATTTCGACAAGGCCCGCTTCCCCGATCCGGCCGGCATGGTGGAACAGGTCCACAAGCTGAATGTCCGCTTTATGATCTCCGTCTGGCCGAAATTCTATCCCAATACGGCGCATTACAAGGAGCTGGATGCCAAGGGCTATATCTACCGCCGCAATGTGGAGAAGGGGGAGCGGGACTGGATCGGCGATGGCTATCTGAACGCGCACTATGATCCCTATAGCCAGGAGGCGCGCGACATTTACTGGCGGCAGATGCGCGACAAGCTGAACGTGCTGAAGGTCGATGCCTGGTGGCTGGACAATACCGAGCCGGATGTCCATTCTAACCTGCCGATTGAAGAGGTGAAGCTGCGCATCGGGCCGACGGCGATGGGGCCGGGGGCGGCGTTCTTCAACTCCTACCCCCTGATGCAGACCAAGGCGGTGTATGAGGGCGAGCGCCGCGATGATGGCGGTCAGCGTAGCTTCATCCTGACCCGTTCCGGCTTTGCCGGGCAGCAGCGCCATGGCATGGCGGTCTGGTCGGGCGACGTGGTTTCCCGCTTTGTCGATCTGGAACACCAGATCGCGGCGGGCATCAATACCAGCCTGTCGGGCCTGCCCAACTGGACCACCGATATTGGCGGCTTCGCCCTGGAAAGGCGGTTTGAGGCCCAGCCGATGAAGGCGGAGGATCAGGCGGAATGGCGGGAGCTGAACCTGCGCTGGTTCCAGTTTGGGGCCTTCAGCCCGCTATTCCGCTCCCATGGGCAGTTCCCGCTGCGCGAGATTTATAATATCGCGCCGGAAGGGTCGGACGTTTACCAGTCCATGGTCTGGTACACCAAGCTGCGCTACAGCCTGCTTCCCTATATCTACACGCTGGCCGGTGACACCTGGCACAAGGATGGGACGATCATGCGCGCCCTGGCGCAGGATTTCCCCGCTGATGCCAGGGTGAAGGACCTGGGCACGCAATACCTGTTCGGCCCCAGCATCCTGGTCGCCCCGGTCTATACCCAGGGGGCCACCACCAAGGCGGTCTATCTGCCCGCCGGGGCCAATTGGGTGAATTTCTATACGGGTGAAAAGCTGACGGGTGGGCAAGAGGTGACGGTGGATGCACCGCTGACCCGTCTCCCGCTGTTCGTGCGGGAAGGCTCCATCATCCCCACCGGCCCGGCGGTGCAGTCCACGGCGGAGAAGCAGGATGGCTCCCTGCTGATCAATATCTATGCTGGGGCCGATGGCAGCTTCGACCTGTACGAGGATGAAGGCACCACCTATGGCTATGAGAAGGGTGAGTTCAGCCGCATTAAGCTGTCCTGGAACCAGGCCAGTGGCGAACTGACCATCGCGGACCGCCACGGGAGCTTCCCCGGCATGGTGGAGAAGCGCACCATCCGCGTCCGCTGGATCGACGGCCCGAACGCCAAGGCCGCCGATTTCAACGTGAAGGGCGAGCGTGAGGTGGTGTACGAAGGCAAGCAGCTTGTCGTGAAGCGTTGACCGTCATGTCACAGGTCAGGTCGAGCCGGCGGCTTGACCTGACCTATAGTTTTTAGCAAAGGGATCACCATGAAGCGCCGTCATCTCCTCGCCGCTGCTCCCGTGCTGCCGATGCTGGCCAGCCTGCCGGCGCGCGCGGCGGAACCGGTGCAGGCGCTGGATTGGGCCAACCGCGCCCGCTACGCCGCCGCGAATGCCGCCGACAAGGCCCTGCCCGCCGACAAGCGCCGGGTGGTGTTCATGGGGGACAGCATCACGGAGAACTGGGCGCGGCCCGAACATGACGGTGCGTTCTTCCCCACCAACGGCTTCATCGGGCGCGGCATTTCGGGGCAGACGACATCGCAGATGCTGCTGCGCTTCACGCCCGATGTGCTGGAACTGGCCCCGCGCGCTGTCCATATCCTGGCCGGGACCAACGATGTCGCCGAAAATGGCGGCACTTATGACCCGGCCCTCACCCACGACAATCTGGCCGCCATGGCTTCCCTGGCCAATGCCGCGGGAATAAAGGTCTTCATCGGATCGGTGCCGCCCGCCCGTGATGTCTATTGGCGCAAATCAGTGGGCGACCCGACGGGACGTATCCTGGCGCTGAATGCCTGGATCGCCGGCTTCTGCCGAGATCAGGGGCACACCTATATCGATTACTGGCCCGTGCTGGCCGATGCGAATAAGGGCCTGAAGGTGGAACTGGGCCTGGACCCGGTCCATCCCAATCGCGCCGGCTATCTGGTCATGGGGCCATTGGCGCTGAAGGCTTTGACCGGGCTTTAAGCTGGTGCCTTCAGTTCCACGTTATTGCCCTCCGGGTCGGTCAGATAGATCGACAGCCCTTCGCCACCCGCCCCATACCGCTCTCCCGTGCTGCCGATGCTGACACCGTGTTTGGTCAGGTGGGCGCGGATTTCCGCATCGTCGAAGCGGCTGATCTCCAGGCAGAAATGCTCCAGGTTCCGGCCTTCCGCCCCCGGACCTGCCCCGCCCATGCTTCCCAGCTTGCCATCCAGCGGCACCAGATCAATCAGGCTGCGCCCGGCGCGCAGCTGATACAGCCCGATTTCCGCCTGCACCTTCTCCAGCGTGCAACCCAGGACATCCCGGTAAAAGCCGATCATCCGTTCCACATCGCGCACCCGCAGCACAATATGGTCCAGTCCCAGAAGATCGAACGGCGGCGCCATCACTTCTCCCCTCACCATTACAGCTATTGCGACACGACGACGCAGACAGGCCCGTATAGCGCTGGATAGTTCATCATCGGCGACCTCAATTTGGTCACCCGGCAACGGTGAATCAAGAGCTTAGCAGCTGGGTTAATGCAGTTTAAACCGGACGAATAATCATCCCCGCCTAATTGTGAATTGCCGCCTACGCCCCCTTCATGGATACAGGGACAGCAAAAAACCTGAATGATAATTCAGGAATGCAGAACTACGCGACGGTGGCAAAATGATGCGGTTGGCGAATATTTCCAGTTGGATTCACAATAGTTCCATCTCGAAGCGTCTGGGGCTGATCGTTCTGATTTCAGCACTCGGCCTCGTCTGCTTTGCGTTCCTGACCAGCGAACAGCAATATGCGCAGCTCCAGGACCGCTACAGCAGCAGTGCGCGTGCCGCCGTGGAGGGGGCGACCAGCGTCGTCCATGCCTATGCAGCGCAGGAAAAGGCCGGCACCCTGACGCGGGAGGAGGCGCAGGCCCGCGCCCTGGCCGCCGTGAAGGCCATGCGCTTTGCCGGTGAATATATCTGGGTCAACGACACCGCCCACCGCATGGTCATGCACCCGATCAAGGCGGAACTGGACGGCAAGGACATGTCGGATTTCAAGGATCCGGCGGGCACCCTGATGTTCCGTGACATGGTCCGCACCGCCACCGGGCCGGACAAGGCCGGCTTCGTCCCCTATAAATGGCCAAAGCCCGGCTTTGATCAGCCCGTGGACAAGATTTCCTTTGTGGCCCTGGTCCCGGAATGGAACTGGGTTGTCGGCTCCGGCGTCTATCTGGACGATGTCAGCCGCAAGCATCGCGAATTGCTGCTGATCCAGGTGGTGGCCGTCATCATCCTGGGCGGTCTGTCGGCGGCCTGTTCCAGCGCCATCGCCCGTACCCTGGCGCGGCCCCTGTCGGCCCTGACCGCCATCATGCGCGATCTGACGGAGGGTCGGCTGGAGGTGGAGGTGCCGGAGGCCAAGGCCGCCAATGAGATCGGGGCCATGGCCCGCGCCATCGCCATCTTCCGCGACAATGCAATGCGCGCCCGCGCGCTGGAGGCGGAAAAGCAGCGGGAGGAGGAAGCGAAGGAACGCCGTCGCCGTGCGCTTGAGGTGCTGACGCGTGATTTCAAGCTGGCCGTGGCCGGAAAGCTGCGCACCGTCGCCGCCGCCGCAACAGAACTGGAAGCCACGTCCGGCGGGTTGCAGCAGCAGGCGGAAATGACGGGGCAGCGCTCGGCCGCCGTGGCGGCAAATGCTGGCGTCGCGCGCGACAATGCTCAGACCGTGGCCGCTGCGACGGAGGAACTGTCCGCCTCCAGCGCGGAGATTGGCCGGCAGGTCAGTGTCACGGCTCAGATCACGGCGGAAGCGGTAGACAAGGCCCACAATGCCCGGCGCATCGTCGCCGAACTGTCCGATGTGGCCGCCAATGTGCAGGGCGTGGTCGGCCTGATCAACGAGATTGCCAGCCAGACCAACCTCCTGGCGCTGAACGCCACCATTGAGGCGGCGCGGGCAGGGGAGGCGGGCAAGGGCTTCGCCGTGGTTGCGGGCGAGGTGAAAAGCCTGGCCGGACAGACAGCCCGCGCCACTGACGACATTGCCCGCCAGGCCCGCGCGGTACAGATGGCGGCGGAGGATGCGGTCGGCATGATCGGCGCCATCGCCGACATCATCGACAGTATCGGCCAGAATTCCGGCACCATCGCCAGCGCCGTCACCCAGCAGGGAGCCGCCACCGCCGAAATCAGCCGCAACGTGCATGAGGCGGCGCGCCGCACCGGCGAAGTCTCGGAAAGCATCAGTGCCGTCCGCGAAGGCGCGCAATTCACCATGTCCGCCTCGACCCAACTGCACGGGGCGGCCGGCGAATTGTCGGAGCAGGCTGAACAGTTGCGTCAGGAGGTAGAGGAGTTTCTGCTGGCCATCGACCGTGCCGGGGAGCGCCGTGCCTTTGAACGGCAGAATGTCGATCTAGCAGTGACCCTGACCCCACGCGGCAAAGGCAACCGGAGCCCGGCGGCGGGCCGCATCACCGACCTGTCGGCGGGCGGTGCCGCCATCCGCACCGACCTTGCCGTCACGGTGGGGGACGAGTTGGAACTGTCCGGCCTGCGCGGCGTCACCCTGGTGGGCCGGGTGGTGACCGCAGGCGATGGCGTGCTGCGGGTGCAGTTCCGTCTGGACGAGGCAACAACACGGCAGGTGGAAACAGTGCTACAGGAAGCGGCCTGACCCCGCGCTTCTAATGACCGCCCGGCAATCGCTGTCATCCAGCAGCCGGGCGGACAGCAGTCCGTCGGCATCCGCCCCTTCCAGGGCTGCCGCACCTGGCGGCGGATCAAACACCCGGACCATGCCCATCACCTGTGTTGCCGGCTCTCCCGCCCGTACCGCCACGGGCAGCAGCAGCCGGTTGAAACCACGCCAGCCCTTGCCCGCCGGCACCAGGAACCCGCGATAAAGCAGGGGAAGCCCGCTATCCAGGGCGCGATGGAACAGGGCACTGCGCCCCGGCACGCTTTGCGGCGCGATCATCTGATCCAGGAACAGGCCGGTCCCGTCCCCGCCGAACAAATCCCGCATCCGGGTCCCGGACAGGCGGCAGCGCAGCCGGTCGTCCAGCCGCTCATAGATGAACATGATGGGCAGGATGGACCGGGGCAGATCACACGGGTCCATCTGCGCCCGGAACGGCAGGGCACCATTATTGGCGGCACTGGCCTGACACCAATGGCGCAGCAAGGCCACCATGCCCCGGTCACGGGCCAGCGCCGTCAGGTCCGCGTCGAAATCGTTCTCCCGATCAGGCTGCATGCCCATCCCTGTATGGTAAACCAGCAGCTTATGCGCGAGCAGGCCGTATCAGCAAACAAACAATCAAGCAGGCGACGCGGCCCACCGGCGTGATAGGATCGCCAGGACGGCCCGTTCCCGCCTGAGGATGAAGATGATCCGCCGCCTGTCCGCACCCTGCCTTGCCCTGTCGCTTCTGCTTGTCCTGCCGGGCTGCCTGACTCCGCGCTGGGCACAACCCGTGAACCCTTTCATGAATGACGACAGCGACCGGGGGCGCGCCGCACTGAAGGCCAGGGACTATGTCATGGCCCTGGAATTCTACGGAAGGCTGGTTGAGGAAGATCCGGAGAATATGGAGGCCCGCTATCAGCTGGCTCTGGTCAATCAGGAGATCGGGCGGCTGGAGGATGCTTACGGCCTTTACCGTGTCGTCTACGTCTCCGGCAGCGATGAAGACACGCCGCTGCTGAATGGCGGCAGTGTGGAGGAACCTTTGTTTCAGTCCGCCGAACGGCAATTGATGCGGTTAAGTGGCCGGTTGGGCAAGGATACAGAACTGCGCGATTTGCAGGCCGAGCGGGCGCGAGGGATGGCGGCGGAACAGGCCGCAAAGGAAGCGGCCAAGAAGAAGGCGGAACAGGAAGGGGCTACCGGCCCTGTTGAATGTTCCATCCGCAATATCGGTATCTGCCCGCATTGACAGATGGCACTGGCCGGCGGCCTTATTCGGCGGCGATGGCCGGGGCCATATGGGCTTCGCAATTGGCAGCCTTGGCTTCGCCCACCATCTCGCGGATGGTGGTGAAGCAGCGGCCGCATTGCGGGGTCTTGCCACAGGCCTTGAACACACTGGCGATGCTGCTGGCCCCGTCCTCAACAGTCCGGCGTACCGTCTTGCAGTTGATGGCATTGCAGATGCAGACATACATGATCGGCGCAAAACCCCGGACCAGCGTGTGATGCTGAATGGATACTGCAAATCACTCGCATGCGCCAGGAGAAAATGCGAATGCATCGCAGCTGCGTTCGCTGAAGAGACACCATTGCGAACCTCAGGTGTCGTAACCCCTCCTTAATGCCCCATCACACCATCTCCCGCATTCCGCCCTGCGTAACGATAGGGCGCCTGTCGTCTACATAATTTCCATTTATCCGAAGCGGTTTGGCTGGGTGTCCAGCATTGTGGCGCATGTCGGTGATGATGTGACGATAAACGGCGGAGTGATACTGTCTGCGGGATATAACACCGCCAGGGTCCGCAATGATGATGTCGTCCTCCCGTCCGAATCCACCACCGGTCGGCTGCAGTAAGGCAAAGGCGTTCGGAGCCGGCGCTTTGGTTGGCACCCTCGGCGGACTCATCGGTCTTGGAGGAGCTGAGTTTCGGCTCCCATTGCTAATTGGATGGTTTCATTTCGCTGCCCTGGAAGCAGTCATCCTCAACAAGGCTATGAGTCTGGTCGTGGTGACGGCCGCGTTGCCATTCCGTACCGGCACCGTTCCTCTCGACGCAGTATTCGCGTCTTGGTCGGTGATCCTCACGCTGCTCGCCGGCAGCCTGCCCGGGGCCTATGTGGGCGCAGGATTAGCCCTGCGACTGGACAGTGCATCGCTCCACCGGACGATGGCCATCCTGCTTGTACTGATCGCCGGCGCGCTGCTTCTTGGGCATGACCGGACTGGTGACCAGGTGCTGTTGACCGGCACCGGATTGCTGCTTGGCGGCATCGTGGCTGGTTTCGGCATCGGCGTGGTGGCTTCTTTGCTGGGGGTAGCAGGTGGGGAGCTGTTGATCCCGACTCTGGTGTTGCTGTTTGGCGTAGACGTGAAACTTGCCGGCAGCCTGTCGCTGGCCGTAAGCTTACCGACCATGCTGGTTGGCTTCGCACGCTATTCCAGGGACCGTAGTTTCGCGGTGTTGCGAACCCATGCTCCCTTCGTCATCACCATGGCGGCGGGTTCGCTGGTCGGCGCTTGGTTGGGCGGACAGTTGCTGGGAATCGCGCCACATGCATTGCTTCTGCCGGGCTTGGCGCTGATCCTGGTGGTGTCGGCGGTGCGGGTGGCCCGTCATCATTGATGTTCGCCACCAAAGGCTGCTCGGCAACCAAGCTCCTTGCAGTATTGCGCCTCTCCCAGTGCCCCTTTCAGGGCATCGCGGCACCGCGTGGTAGTCGCCAGAGGCAGCCTTCAGTTCCTCCTCCAACGCTTCGATCTTGGTGCGTAGCCCGTTGATGATCCGGTCTTTGCTGCATTCGGTTATCTCGCCATCAATAGTCAGCTCCGTGTGATAAACAGCGTCAAGATTTACAAGCCCAGCCTAACGGCTGGGTCCGGGTCGCGGTTTACAACGTCGTGCGGCGACGACCGGTCCCGGCGCGCTTGCGTCGCTGGAGCGCCGCGCGCCGGACCTCGGTCGCGCATGCTAACCATCATGAGCACTATGAGTATCCATGTCCACGGCGTGTCCGAACATGGCAATATCTTCATGCCGTATACGTAACGGGCCGATTGCGCTGATCAGGTGATCAGATCACCCATAACGCAACACTTCTAGAATTGCCTAAAGTTTCCATAACATATCTTAGCGCGCTTTTGTATGTAGACGGGGTAGATTCTATCGGATGCGCCCCTTACAGCCGCGCGGCGTGCCAGCGCAGGTGATCTTCCATGAAGCTGGAGATGAAATAGTAGGAGTGATCATAGCCTCCCTGCATCCGTAGGGTCAGGGCAATCCCGGCCTTGACGCAGGCATCGGCCAGCAACTGCGGGCGCAGCTGATTTTCCAGGAACCCGTCCGCAGCACCCTGATCGACCAGGATTTCTGGCACCCTCGCCCCATCCTCGATCAAGGCGACGGCATCATGCTGACGCCAGGACGTCTGGTCATCACCCAGATAGGCCGGAAAAGCCTTCTGTCCCCACGGCACCTGCGCCGGGGCCACGATGGGCGCGAAGGCCGATACGGATTTGAACCGCCCCGGATGGCGCAGCGCCACCGTCAAGGCCCCATGCCCGCCCATGGAATGGCCGGTGATGCCCTGACGGTCCATATCCACCGGAAAATGCGCCGCCACCAGGGCCGGCAGTTCTTCCGTCACATAGGTCCACATGCGGAAATGCGGTGCCCACGGGGCCTCTGTGGCATCGACATAGAAACCTGCCCCTTGGCCCAGGTCCCAACCGGCATCATCGGCCACGTCCTGCCCTCGCGGGCTGGTATCGGGGCAGACGATGATCAGGCCCAGTTCCGCCGCCCAACGCCGGAACTCCCCCTTCTCCGTCACATTGGCATGGGTGCAGGTCAGGCCCGACAGGTACCAGACCACGGGGCACTTGGCCCCGTCCGTTGCTTGCGGCGGCGTAAAGACGCTGAACACCATGGGCGTGCCGGTGGCGGTGGAGGCATGGCGATATACGCCCTGCACCCCGCCATGCGACCGGGTGGTGGAAACGGTTTCCAGCGTCATGGTCAGTAGACCACCACGCTGCGGATGCTTTCGCCGGCATGCATCAGGTCGAAGCCCTTATTGATCTCTTCCAGGGTCAGGACATGGGTGATCATCGGGTCGATCTCGATCTTGCCTTGCATGTACCAGTCCACGATCTTGGGCACATCGGTGCGACCGCGCGCACCGCCGAAGGCTGAGCCCTTCCAGACGCGGCCGGTGACCAGCTGGAACGGACGCGTCGAAATCTCCTTGCCAGCCTCTGCCACGCCGATCACCACCGACACGCCCCAGCCGCGATGGCAGGCTTCCAGCGCCTGACGCATCACCAGGGTGTTGCCCGTGCAGTCGAAGGTGTAATCGGCCCCGCCCTCGGTCAGCGCTACCAGATGCTGAACGATATCGCCCTCGATCTTCTGCGGGTTCACGAAATGGGTCATGCCGAAGCGCTGGCCCCATTCGGCCTTGCGGTCATTGATATCGACGCCGATGATCTTGTCGGCCCCTACCATGCGCGCCGCCTGGATGACGTTCAGGCCGATGCCGCCCAGGCCGAAGACGACGACGTTGGAACCGGGTTCCACTTTCGCCGTGTTGGTCACGGCCCCCACGCCCGTGGTGACGCCGCAGCCGATATAGCAGGAGGACTGGAACGGCGCGTCCTCTCGGATTTTGGCGACCGCAATTTCCGGCAGGACCGTGAAGTTGGAGAAGGTGGAGCAGCCCATGTAATGATAGATTGGCTGCCCCTTATAGCTGAACCGCGTGGTGCCGTCGGGCATCAGGCCCTTACCCTGCGTGGCGCGGATGGACGTGCACAGGTTGGTCTTGCGCGACAGGCAGCTTTTGCACTGGCGGCATTCGGGTGTGTAGAGCGGGATGACATGGTCGCCCGGCTTCAGGCTGGTGACCCCTGCCCCCACTTCCCGCACGATCCCGGCCCCTTCATGGCCCAGGATGGAGGGGAAGATGCCTTCGCTGTCGAACCCGTCCAGCGTATAGGCATCGGTATGGCAGATACCCGTCGCCATGATCTCGATCAGAACCTCACCGGGCTTCGGCCCTTCCAGGTCCAGTTCGACAATCTCCAGCGGCTTCTTGGCCTCGAAAGCGACGGCGGCGCGGGTCTTCATGGCGGTTCTGTTCCGGTTCCTGGTCGATAAAAGGGTCTGGCCGGGCAGCGTGGCACGGACAGCATGGGGGCGACAATAGCTTGAATGTCCCGGCAACGATCATGCATTTTGGCAAATGATTATTGCTGTGCAGGAACAATCATGGGCTCCTGGGACGGGATCGACAGTTTCATTGCCGTCTGTGAGACGGAGAGCTTCTCTGCCGCCGCCGCCCGCCTGGGTGTTTCCACCTCCCATATCAGCCGGGAGGTGGCGCGGCTGGAAGACCGGCTGCAGGTCCGCCTGCTCTACCGCACCACGCGGCGGGTCAGCGTCACCGATGCGGGCCGCACCTTCCTGGAACGTTGCCGCCGGCTGGTGGAGGAGCGGGAGGAGGCATTTGCGGCTGTCAGTGAAAGCGACGGTGCCCCGCGCGGGCATTTGCGCCTCACATGCTCCATCGCGTATGGCGAACGTTTCATCGTGCCGCTGGTCAACCGCTTCCTGCTGACCCATCCGCAGCTGTCGGTCAGCATCGACCTGACCAACCGGCTGGTCGATCTAGTGGGCGAAGGTTTCGATCTGGCGGTGCGCACTGGCGCCAGCCTGGATGACAGTCGGTTGATCGCCGTCCGTCTGGCGTCGCGTCGCCGCTATCTCTGCGCCTCTCCGTCCTATCTGGAACGTCATGGCGCGCCGGTCGGCCTGGATGACCTGTCACACCATCAATGCCTGACGGGCACTGCCGATCTCTGGCATTTTGATGATCAAGAGCGGCAGGTGTCGTTCAGGCCCATCGGCAGCTGGCGCTGCAACAGCGGCTTTGCCGTGCTGGATGCCGCGCGCCAGGGGCTGGGCCTCTGCCAGCTACCTGATTTCTATGTGGAAACCGATCTGGTCAGCGGAACGCTGATCAGCCTTCTGGACCAACACCGCCCGCCCGATGAAGGCATCTGGGCCGTTTATCCCCACCGCCGGCATTTGTCACCCAAGGTGTCGCTGCTGGTGGATTATCTGAAATCCCATGTCGGACGATTGTGACATTTATCAGGATGGCGCCTAAAAATATCAGTCGGAATTGATAAAACATGGCCTAATATAATAGTAGAAACAGAGTCCTAGAACCATCGGCAGGATTGACGGAAAAGTCCGGTCGCCGATGATAGCGCCTCCTCTCCCCATTTTCCGCGGGAAACCCGACTTGACCGGTACCATGCACCATCTGGCCGCCGATAGTCTGGCGGGGGAACGGCACCTGCGCGTGCTGATCGAAAGTGTGCATGATTACGCCATCTATATGGTGGACCCCAACGGCATCGTGGTCAGCTGGAATGGTGGGGCGCAGCGCTTCAAGGGCTATCGCGCCAGCGAAATCATCGGTCAGCATTTCTCCCGCTTCTTCCGGACGGAGGATGTGCGCGACGGCCTGCCCGCTCGCGTCCTGGCGACCGCGCTGGCCGAAGGACGGTTCGAGGCCGAGGGCTGGCGCGTGCGCAAGGATGGCGGGCATTTCTGGGCCAGCGTCGTGGTCGAACCGGTGCGCGATGATGACGGCACCCTGATCGGCTTTGCCAAGGTCACCCGCGACATCACCGAACGCCGTCAGGCGCAACTGGCGCTGGAGGAAGCGCGTGAGGCTTTGTTCCAGGCGCAGAAACTGGAAACCGTCGGGCGGCTGACCGGCAGCGTGGCGCATGATTTCAACAATCTTTTGCAGGTGATCGGTAACAGCCTGGAACTGGTATGTGCCCGCCTGCCCCCGGATCAGCCCGATATCCATCGCCATATGGCAACAGCGCGGTCGGCCCTGGAAACGGCGGGGGCGGTGACCCAGCGCCTTCTAGCCTTCGCCCGGCGTCAGCCGTTACGGCCCGAAGCAGTCGATCTGAACGCCCTGGCCCGTGGCATGGCCGAGCTGGTGCGCCGGTCGGTGGGAGAGGATGTGCTGCTGCGCCTTGATCTGGAAGAGGATATCTGCTCCGCCTGGGCCGATCCGCATCAGGTGGAAAGCGGCATTCTGAACCTCGCCGTCAATGCCCGCGACGCCATGCCGGGTGGCGGCACCCTGACCATTGCTACCCGCCTGCGCCATGTTGATCGCACCGCCGCCGCTGCGAACGAGGTGGAGGAAGGCGATTATGCCACCCTGTCCATCGCCGATACCGGTATCGGCATGTCGGCGGAGGTTCTGGCCCGCGCGGTGGAACCTTTCTTCACGACCAAACCCGTGGGCCACGGCACCGGCCTGGGTCTGTCGCAGCTATACGGATTCGCGCGGCAGTCAGGCGGCTTTCTGACCCTGGACAGCCGGGAGGGACAGGGAACGAAGGTGACCTTGCACCTGCCCTGCCATACCGCAGCCGCAAGCGCCCCCGAACCCAAGGAGACCCCGGCCCGATCCGCCCCCGATACGTCCTCGTCCAGCTATCGCCTGCTGCTGGTGGAGGATGAGGTGCTGATCCGGCTTGTCCTGGCCGAGGCGCTGGAGGAGCAGGGGCATGTGGTGCATCAGGCCGGCAATGCCGACGCCGCCCTGGATATCCTGTCCGACCATCCCGACATCCAGTTCCTGGTGACCGATGTCGGCCTGCCCGGCACCAATGGAAGGCAATTGGCGGAACTGGCGATAGGCCGCTGGCCAGGGCTGAAGGTGCTGTTCCTGACCGGCTATATCGACCGGGCCGACACCTCCCGCCTGCCGCCCGGCACCCATATGCTGACCAAGCCGACCAGTATTGACGCCCTGCTGACCAAGCTGCGGCAGATGGCGGCGGGCTGATCGGCGAAACGCCAGCTCTTCCTGCGAAACGCCGCCATTTAACCTGCATATCGACAGATCGCCGCCTTCCGATCGGCGGCGCCGGGCGTCACCATCCCCGTAAACACCTTTCGGGAAACGGGGAGCAATATGAAGAACATCCTGCTGCTGGGCGCCGGTAAGATCGGCATCGCCATCACCCTGCTGCTGCGCCGCACCGGTGATTACAGCGTGACCGTCGCCGACCACAGCGCCGACGCCCTGAAGCGCTTCACCGATCTGGGTGTGGACACGGTCCAGCTGGATATCAATGACGGTGCCGCCCTGCGCAAGGTGATGGCCGGCAAATATGCCGTGCTGAACGCCCTGCCCTTCCACACCACCTCCACCGTCGCCTATGGTGCCTATGATGCCGGCATCCATTATTTCGACCTGACCGAAGATGTGGCCAGCACGCGCGTCGTGAAGGAAGTGGCCGCCAAGGCCGGCAGCGCCTTTGTCCCGCAATGCGGTCTGGCCCCCGGCTTCGTCTCCATCGCGGCCCATGGTCTGGCCGCCGGGTTTGACAGCCTGCGCGACGTGCAGCTGCGCGTCGGTGCCCTGCCCCGCTATCCCACCAACGCCCTGAAATATAATCTGACCTGGTCCACCGACGGCTTGATCAACGAGTATCTGAACCCGTGCGAGGCGGTGCAGGACGGCAAGAATGTTGAGCTGCCGCCCCTGGAGGATCTTGAGGAATTTGTGCTGGAAGGTGTCGCTTACGAGGCGTTCAACACCTCGGGCGGCCTGGGCTCCCTGACCGAGACCTTGGCCGGCAAGGTGGAGAACCTGACCTATAAATCCGTCCGCTATCCCGGCCACTGCGCCATCATCAAGCTGCTGGTGGAGGACCTGCGTCTGGCCCGCCGCCGCGACCTGCTGAAGGAAGTGCTGGAAGAAGCCCTGCCCATCACCATGCAGGACGTGGTCCTGGTCTTCTGCACCGTCAGCGGCAAGCGCCATGGCCGTCTGGAACAGGAAAGCATCGTCCGCCATATTCATGGCGAGGAAGTCGAAGGCCAGTTCCTGTCGGCCATTCAGATGAGCACGGCCGCCGGCATCTGCGCGATGCTGGACCTGCAGGCAGCAGGCCACCTGCCCGCCAAGGGCTTCGTCCGCCAGGAACAGATGCCGCTGGACCTGTTCCTTTCCAACCGTTTCGGAAAGGTTTATGCGTGAGGCGAACCGGTGGAGGGTGCAACACCCTCCACCGGTTCCTAAAAAGCATAAACAAGCAGCATCCATTCCACACCGGAGTTCCGCCCCATGTCCGCCACCGCCGCCCTTCTGGACCGTCTGGGCATTGCCCATCTCGTCGCGGAGGGGGATATCATCTCCCGCTCCCCCATTGATGGTGCCCGTCTTGGTGCCGTGAAGGCGAACAGCGCCGCTGAGGTTGATACAGCGCTTGCCCAATCCGCCGCCGCCTTCAAGGCGTGGCGCACCGTCCCGGCGCCGCGCCGGGGGGAGTTGATCCGCCTGTTCGGTGAGGTGCTGCGCGAGCATAAGGCCGACCTGGGCGCGCTTGTCACCTTGGAAGCCGGCAAGATCGTCCAGGAAGGCCTGGGCGAGGTGCAGGAAATGATCGATATCTGCGACTTCGCCGTCGGCCTGTCGCGGCAATTGCATGGCCTGACCATCGCATCGGAGCGTCCCCGCCACCGCATGGTGGAAACCTGGCAGCCGCTGGGCCCCGTCGCCATCATCACCGCCTTCAACTTCCCCGTCGCCGTCTGGGCCTGGAACGCGGCCCTGGCCGTGGTCTGCGGCGATCCGGTGATCTGGAAGCCCTCGGAGAAGACGCCGCTGACGGCGCTTGCCACCCACGCCCTGTTTGAAAAGGCCCTGGCCCGCTTCGGCGATGCCCCTGCCGGCCTGTCGCATCTGCTGTTCGGCCTGCGTGACGTGGGGGAGCAGATCGCCGCCGATCCCCGCGTGCCGCTGGTCAGCGCCACCGGCTCCACCCGCATGGGCCGCGAAGTCGCTCCAGTGGTCGCCAAGCGGTTCGGCCGGTCGATCCTGGAGCTGGGCGGCAACAATGCCATGATCGTCACGCCGTCGGCCGACCTGAAGCTGGCCGTGCGCGCCATCCTGTTCGCCGCCGTGGGCACCGCCGGTCAGCGCTGCACCACCCTGCGCCGCCTGATCGTGCATACCGATTGCTATGACAAGGTGGTGTCGGCGGTGAAGACCGCCTTTGCCGCCATTCAGCCGGGCGATCCGCGCCATGCGGGCACCCTGATGGGTCCGCTGATCGACAAGGCCGCCTTTGACGCCGTGACCAAGGCGCTGGAGGCTGCCAAGGCCCAGGGTGGCACCGTCCATGGCGGTGGCCGCGCCCTGGCCGATACGTTCCCGGATGCGTATTACGCCTATCCTGCCATCGCGGAAATGCCGGCCCAGACGGAGATCGTGAAGCACGAGACCTTCGGCCCCATCCTTTATGTCCTGCGTTACAGCGACTTTGAGGAAGCCGTGGCGATGCAGAACGATGTGCCGCAGGGCCTGTCATCCAGCATCATCACCCGTGACCTGCTGGAGGCCGAGCGCTTCCTGGCACCCGATGGCTCCGACTGCGGCATTGCCAATGTCAATATGGGCCCCAGCGGTGCGGAAATCGGCGGTGCCTTCGGTGGCGAGAAGGAAACCGGCGGCGGCCGCGAAAGCGGGTCGGACAGCTGGCGGCAATATATGCGCCGCCAGACCTCTGCCATTAACTACGGCACCTCCCTGCCGCTGGCCCAGGGGATTGAGTTCCCGGAGCTGTGATAGGGTGTTGGGGCGGATGGGCAACCATCCGCCCCAACACGTCTTTTCGTTTTGCCAAGGCCCCCGATGGACGCCACCGACGCTCAACAGGATGCCGTTGATACGGCCCTGCTCGCCCTGCTGAAGGCCAATGCCCGTGAACCGGCAGCGTCACTGGCGCGCAAGCTGGGGCTGGCCCGGTCGTCGGTACAGGCCCGCATCGCGCGGCTGGAACGGCTGGGCGTCATCCAGGGCTACACGCTGCGTCAGGACCCGGGCAGCAGTCGCCTGATCCGCGCCTATGTCCTGCTGTCCACCAATCCCAAGATGCTGTCGCGCATCGTGGCGGAGGTGAAACGGATCACCGAGGTGGAAAGCCTGTCCGCCATTTCCGGCACCTATGACATGATGGCCGTCATCGCGGCCCAGTCGGTGCAGGATATCGACCGGGTCCTGGACCTGCTGGGTCAGGTGCAGGGTGTGGAACGCACCATGTCTTCCTTGGTCCTGTCGGACAAGTTCAGGCGATAGCGCGGCGCGTCAGAACCCCAACAATATGCGCCCGGTACGCCGCATCTGCATGCATGTCGCTGTTCAGGCCATCCGCGTCCAGCACCAGCCCATCCAGCGCATCCGCACTGAACCGCCCGGTCAGTGCCGCTTCCGCTGCGTCCCAGCGAAAGACGGAAGGCCCGGCACCTGTCACAGCCACTCGCACCACATCCCCCCGTCGGGCCACGAACACGCCCGCCATGGCGTAACGGCTGGCCGGGTTGGGGAACTTCGCATAGCTTGCATGGGACGCGGTGGGGAAGAAAACGGACGTCACAACCTCCCCCGGCTGCAACGCTGTCTCAAACAGACCCGTGAAGAACGCCCCGCCCGCAATCTCCCGCCGGTCGGTGCGGATCATCGCATCCAACGCCACCACGGCCGCCGGATAATCCGCCGCCGGGTCGGCATTGGCGATGGACCCGCCGATGGTGCCTCGGTTGCGCACCTGTGGATCGCCGATATGGGCCGCCAGATCGGCCAGCCCCGGCAGCACTGCGCGCACCACCTCACTGCCCGCCACGGCGGCATGTGTCGCCA
This sequence comes from Niveispirillum sp. CC-CTL257, assembly GCF_059489915.1. NCBI lineage: Bacteria > Pseudomonadati > Pseudomonadota > Alphaproteobacteria > Rhodospirillales > Azospirillaceae > Niveispirillum > Niveispirillum sp. CC-CTL257. Next base: position 292,224 of record NZ_JCAJXE010000004.1, on the reverse strand, counting down.
TCGCACCGATGCGGACCCCGTCGCCCTCGGCCACAATCTCCCGCAATCCGGGAACGGCAGACAGGTCCACCAGGGATGTCGGCATGGCCAGACGCTGTTTCAGGGTCGGGATCAGGGTTTGGCCGCCGGCCAGAAGCTTGGCGTCTTCATCCGCGCTCAGCAGATCGACAATCTCGGACAGGGCGGCAGGGCGGTGATAGTCGAACCCGTACATGGCCTTACCCTTCCCGCATGGCCTGCGCGCCGGCGCGCAAGGCCCTGACGATATTCTGATAACCGGTGCAGCGGCAGAGATTACCTTCCAGACCCTCGCGGATCGTCGCCTCCTCCAGGTCGGGTGCGGTGCGGGCCAGTTCGATGGCCCCCATCACCATGCCCGGCGTGCAGAAGCCGCATTGCAGGCCATGATGCTCCCGGAACGCCGCCTGCATCGGGTGCAGCGCCCCATCCGGTCCTGCGATCCCTTCGATGGTCAGCACACCCGCCCCATCGGCCTGTACCGCCAGAACGGCACAGCTTTTCACCGAGGCGCCATCCAGGTGAACCGTGCAGGCCCCGCACTGGCTGGTATCACACCCGACATGGGTGCCGGTCAGGCCCAGCTCATCGCGCAGCAACTGCGACAGCAGCAGACGCGGGTCCACCTCACGGCTCAACCGGACGCCATTGACGGTCAGGGTAATCGCGACGGACATCATGCCCCCTTCAATCTCTTGGCCCTTATCTGTGCCGCCGTTGGTCACTGCGTCAAGCGGCAGCACACCCGACACAATTGTCACCGCTTCGTAACAGGCTTGTTACAGCCCTATCGGGCTACCCCCATCGCTGGCATCCTGCGCCCCAAAATCCAGTCGGACGGAGGATAAGAAATGCGTTTTGGGTCTTTCGCGCGTGTGGGTCTGTTGCTGGGGGCCGCGTCGGTGGCGTTTGCCGCCCCGGTCATGGCCCAGGAGAAGAAGGTGATGACCGCCACGGACATGTGGGGTCTGAAGCGGGTGGCCTCGCCCGCCCTGTCGCCCGATGGCAAGTCGGCGGTGGTGTCGGTTTCCGTCTTTGACTTGAAGACGGACAAGCGCGCCGCCGACCTGTGGTTGTTCCCCGTCGATGGCGGCCCGGCCCGGCAGCTGACCACCGATCCGGCGGCAGAGGCCGACGCGGTGTGGAGCCCGGATGGCAAATATATCGCCTTCACCGCCAAGCGCGACGATGACAAGGCCCCGCAGATCTATGTCCTGCCCGTGGGCGGGGGCGAGGCCAAGCGGGTGACGACTGTCCCCACCGGTGCCCGCACCCCGAAATGGCTGGCCGATGGTAAGGGCCTGGTCTTCATGACCCGCGTCTGGACCGACCTGCAATCCTGGGACGATCAGGCCAAGCGCCTGAAGGACCGGGAAGAGACCAAGATGTCGGCCAAGGTCTGGGACAAGGCTCCCATCGCCTATTTCGACCATTATCTGGACGACCGCGAGAACCATCTCTACGCCACCGACATTGACGGTGCATCCCCGCGCGCTATCACGCTGGGGTCTGGCGTGTCGGTGCAGTATAACGAAGGCGGCGCGCCGTTCGACATCTCCCCTGATGGCAAGGAAATCGCCTTCCCGGTCAATGTCGACAAGGTCGGCAACCGCCCCAATATCGACCTGTTCACCATTGCCGTTGCTGGCGGTTCCGCCACCAACATCACACCCGACAACAAGACCGGGCCGGACAGCAATCCCGTCTATTCCCCGGACGGCAAGTCGCTTGCCTATAATCAGCGCACTATTTTCGGCTTCTATGGCGAGAATGCGAAGCTGATGGTCCGCGACCGTGCCACGGGTGCCACCCGCAATATCACCGACGGCTTCGACCGGTCGGCCAGCGATTTCTCCTGGACCGATGACAGTGCCGCCCTGTATGGCGCGGTGGACGATGCATCAGTTCAGCGTGTCTATCGCTATGACCCCAAGGGCAAGGACAAGCCGCGCCGCATCACCGATGGCTCCACCGGTGATGTGACGGATGTGGAAGTGGCCGGCAAGTCGCTGGTGGCCCTGCGTCAGTCGATCAGCGCGCCTGCCGAGTTGGTCGCCATCGACGCGAAGTCCGGCAAGGTCCGCGATATCTCCGCCGCCAATGCCCAGGCCCTGACGGGCTTCCAGATGGGCAAGGTGGAAAGCGTCACCTACAAGGGGGCGAACAACGCCGACATTCAGATGTGGGTGGTCTATCCGCCCAATTTTGATCCCACGAAAAAGTATCCGGCCATGATGCTGGTCCATGGCGGCCCGCACAATGCCATCAGCGATGCTTTCAGCTATCGCTGGAACGCGCAGGTGTTTGCCGGCTGGGGTTATGTTGTCACCTGGCATAACTTCCACGGGTCCAGCGGCTTTGGCCAGGCCTTCACCGACAGCATCAACCCGGAATGGGGTGAGGTGCCCTATCAGGACACGATGAAGGCCGCCGAATGGCTGGCCGCCAAGCCCTTCATTGATAAGGACCGCATGCTGGCCGCCGGTGCCTCCTATGGCGGCTACCTGAACAGCTTCATCCTGGGCCGTGAACATCCGTTCAAGACCCTGGTCATCCACGCGCCGGTCTATAACCTCTATACCCAGTACGCCGCCGATTTCAGCGGCAGCCAGGCGCGGTTCAAGGAGTTCTGGGACGATCAGGCCAATATCGCCCGCAATTCCCCGCATATGCAGGCGGGCAACTTCAAGACCCCGTCCCTGATCCTGCATGGTGAACAGGACCTGCGCGTGCCGATCAATCACGGCATCGAACTTTTCAACACGCTTCAGCGCCGGGGCGTGGAAAGCCGTCTGGTCTATTTCCCGGACGAAAACCACTGGGTCCTGAAGCCGCAGAACAGCGTCTTCTGGTACAGTGAGGTGGAGCGCTGGACCAAGGCGCATGTGACTCCGGGACCGGCCAACTAAGCTGACGATCCAAGGGCGGGGCCAAAAGGTTCCGCCCTTTTTGTTTCAACACTATTTCACCCGATGAAATAATGAACTGCTCAGGCAGCGGATTAACGTCATCACCTTCATGATCCATTCTCCCCTGGAAGGCCGGGACCGCCGGCCCCATGAAACCAGGGATCAGAACCATGAAGCTCCATTACCATCCCCTGTCGGGCAATGCCCACCGCGCCCGCCTGTTTCTGTCACTGCTGGCCCTGCCGCATGAACTGGTAGAGGTCGATCTGATGGCCGGCGCGCATAAGCGCCCGGAATTCCTGGCCCTGAACCCGTTCGGTCAGGTGCCGGTGCTGGAAGATGACGGGGTCGTGATCCCCGACAGCGTCGCGATCCTGATCTATCTGGCCAAGAAACATGGCGGCAATTGGCTGCCCGAGGATGCCGAAGGGGCCGCTGCGGTTCAGCGCTGGTTGTCCGTCACCACAGGCGATCTGGCCTTCGGCCCGGCGGCGGCTCGGCTGATAACCTTGCTGGGCGCGAAGCTGAACCCCGACGAGGTGATCGCCCGCGCCCACACGCTGCTGACCCGGCTGGAGGCTCATCTGAAGGACCGTGACTGGCTGGTCGGCACCCGCCCCACCATTGCCGATGTCGCCCTCTACTCGTATCTGTCCAGTGCGCCGGAGGGTAATGTGGACCTTACTACCTATCCGCGCGTAAAGGCCTTCCTGAGCCGTATCGAGGGGCTGCCCGGTTTCGTGCCGTTTGCCCGCAACAAGGTCGGCCTGTTCGCCTGATCTCTGACCCCCAAGCGATGGAGGGGATGATGAGCAGCAAGCTGCCCGTCTGGCACGAAGGTGAAACGGCGCTTCAGGAAAAGCTGGGCGTGGCTGCGCGGATGCAGGATGTGGGGCAGCGGGTGATCCGCGATTTCATGCCCCAGCAGCATCGCGACTTCTATGCCCAGGTCCCCTTCATCGTGGCCGGGTCAGTGGATGACAGGGGCGATGCCTGGGCCACGCTGCTGGCCGGTGGGGCGGGTTTCATCACCTCCCCCACAGCAACGCGGCTGGATATCCAGGTGCCCTTGAGCCCGCAGGACCCGGCCAGTGCCGGCATGCAGGCGGGTGACGCCATTGGCCTGCTGGGGATTGAGCTGCATACCCGCCGTCGCAACCGTGTCAACGGCATCATCCGCGCCACCCATCCCGGCCTGCTGCGGTTTGAGGTGGATCAGAGCTTCGGCAATTGCCCGCAATATATCCAGCTGCGCGACGTCGCCCTGGCCCGCGCCCCCGCCGAACCCTTCACTGGCGATGTACAGGAAAGCAACCAGATCGACGCCAATGCCCGCGCCGTGATTGAGGCGGCGGACACGTTCTTCGTGGCATCCTATGCCGACCGGGAGGGACATCGGCAGGTCGATGTCTCCCATCGCGGCGGCAAGGCGGGCTTTGTGCGCGTCGGTGATGACGGCACCCTGACCATCCCGGATTTCGCCGGCAACCTGTTCTTCTCGACCCTGGGCAATATCCTGCTGAACGGCAAGGCCGGGCTGGTCTTTGTGGATTTCACGACCGGCGACATGCTGCACATGACGGGTGATGCCGCCCTGATCCTGGACGGGCCGGAGGTGGCGTCGTTCCAGGGGGCCGAACGGCTCTGGTCCTTCCGTGCCCGCCGCGTGGTGCATCGCCCGGCGGCCCTGCCCCTGCGCTGGTCCTTCCGGGAGCAGGGCTGGTCGCCCAATTCCCTGATGACGGGCGATTGGCAGCAGGCGGCGGACCGGCTCCGGGCCGCCGACCTCTCCACCCAATGGCGGCCCTTCACGGTCGCCCGCATCGTGGAGGAGTCGGCGACCATCCGGTCTTTCCACCTGTTACCCGCCGACGGGGCCGGTCTGCTGCCGCATCTGGCCGGACAGCATCTGCCCATCCGCGTCACCCTGCCGGGCCATGACAAGCCGCTGATCCGCACCTACACCCTGTCCGTGGCACCGTCCGATGGTTATTACCGGATCAGTGTGAAGCGCGACGGGCTGGTGTCCCAGTACTTGCACGACCATGTCCGCCGGGGCGACCGGATTGAGGCGCGCGCCCCCGCCGGTGCCTTCACCATCGACGCCGGTGAGAAGCGGCCTGCCGTCCTGCTGGCCGCCGGTGTCGGCATCACGCCGATGCTGGCCATGCTGCGCCACGTGGTCTATGAGGGGCTCCGCACCCGATCCATCCGCCCCACCATCCTGTTCCAGGCTGCACGGACCAGGGCCGACCGTCCATTCGACCGGGAGTTGGCCGAACTGGTCACGGCGGCCAGAGGGGCCGTGCGGGTTATCCGGGTGCTGAGCGATCCCAACGATGCCATGGAGGGCCGGGATTACGATGTCGCCGGCCGCATCGACACCGCCCTGCTGAAAAGCCACCTGTCCTTCAACGATTACGACTTCTACCTCTGCGGGCCGCCCGCCTTTACCCAGGCGCAGTATGACGGTCTGCGCGCCCTGACCATCGCTGACCATCGCATCCATGCCGAAGCTTTCGGCCCCTCCTCGCTGACCCGCACCCTCGACAGCCCAAAACCGATAACGCCGCAGCCCCCGCCCGCCACCGCCCCGGTCCCCGTGGCCTTCACCGCCTCGGCCAAGGAGGCGCGCTGGACCCCCGGTTCCGGCACCCTGCTGGAACTGGCGGAGGCGCGCGGCCTGTCCCCGGAATTCAGCTGTCGCGGCGGCACCTGCGGCAGTTGCAAGACCCGGCTGCTGGCCGGCACCGTCAGCTACCTCAAGGAGCCCACCGCCCCGCGCGCATCTGATGAAGTGTTGATCTGCTGTTCCGTCCCCAGCGGTGATCAACCCATACAACTCGACCTCTGACCCCGGAGAAGCCCCATGTCCCGTCCCCCCTTGCCTCCTTTCACCGAACAATCCGCCATTGAGAAGGTGCGCTTGGCCGAAGATGGCTGGAACAGCCGCGACCCGGCCAAGGTGGCGCTGGCCTACACGCCCGACACACGCTGGCGCAACCGTGCGGAGTTTGTGAATGGTCGGGCAGAGGTGGAGGCTTTTCTGACCCGTAAATGGAACCGGGAACTGGAATATCGGCTGATCAAGGAGCTTTGGGCCTTCACCGGCAACCGCATCGCCGTCCGCTACGCCTATGAGTACCGCGACGATAGCGGCCAATGGTACCGGGCCTATGGCAATGAGAATTGGGAGTTCGCGGAGGACGGCCTGATGCGCGCCCGCCACGCCAGCATCAACGAACATCCGATCACTGAGGCAGATCGCAAGTTCCGCTGGCCGCAGGGCCGCCGCCCCGATGATCATCCGGGCCTCAGCCATTTCGGTTTCTGACGCGTTGATCGCGTTCCCCTTGGCAACTGGCCCCACACAGCGCCTTATATCCATCCGGAGAACCCGCCATGGAAGGGAACAGGATGGATCGCTGGTATTCCATGCGCATCTTCGTGAAGGTCGCGGAGACGGCCAGCTTCGCCGAGGCGGCGCGCCAGTTAAACCTGAGCGCGCCCGCCGTCACCCGCGCCATCGCCGCGCTGGAGGAGGCCATCGGTGCCCGGCTGTTCGCCCGCACCACGCGGTCGGTGAAGCTGACGGAGGGTGGGTCCCGGTATCTGGAGGATTGCCGCCGCATCCTGTCCGACATTGTAGAGGCCGAGGCGGCGGCGGGCGGTGCCTATGCCACGCCGACCGGCACCCTGTCTGTCACGGCCCCGCTGCTGTTCGGGCAGATGCATGTGCTGCCCATCCTGATGGATTATCTGGATGCCTATCCGTCCATGGCGGTGCGCACCCTGTTCATCGACCGGTCGGTGAACATCATTGACGAGGGCATCGATGTCGCCGTCCGCATCGGTCATCTGCCCGACAGCGGCTTCACCGCCATCCGCGTGGGCCGCGTCCGACGCGTGATCTGCGGCTCCCCGGCCTATTTTGACAGACATGGCGCGCCACAAATCCCCGCAGACCTGCGCGACCACCGTATCGCCGCTTCCACCAGCGCCTGGGCCGCCAATGACTGGCGGTTCCATGGGGATCAGCGGGTATCCGTCCGCCCCACCCTGCAATGCAACACCAACGAGGCCGTGATCAGCGCCGCCCTGGCCGGCTGGGGCCTGACGCGGGTGCTGCATTATCAGGTCGGCCCCGCCCTGGCCGCCGGACAGCTCCGCATCGTTCTGGCAGAGCATGAGGAGGAGCCGATCCCCATCCATGTCCTGCACCCGGAGGGCCGGCACGCCCCTGCCAAGGTTCGCGCCTTTGTCGATATGGCGGTCGACCGGTTGCGCGCCAACCCGTTGCTGAACGGGTAGCGGGACCGTCCCGCCCTTGCTACCCTGCCGCTGCCAATAACCGATAAGGAACAGCAGGGATGAACGCCAGGACACTCCTCCTCCTCGCTTTGTTAGCGGTACCGGGCGCGCAGGCCGCCGATGGCCCCCTGGCCCGGACGCAAACGGGCGCTGTGCGTGGCGAAAGCGCAGGTGGCGTGGAAAGGTTCCTGGGCATCCCCTTCGCCGCCCCGCCCGTGGGCAATCTGCGCTGGCACCCCCCCGCTCCCGCCGCCGCCTGGGAGGGGGAGCGGGCGGCCACCACCTATGGCGCTGATTGCGCGCAGAAGCCCTTCATCGGTGACGATGCCCCGCTGGCCACCATTCCGGCGGAGGATTGTCTGTTCCTCAATGTCTGGCGTCCGGCCGGTGCGGCGGGAAAGAAGCTGCCCGTCATGGTCTGGATCCATGGCGGCGGCTATGTGAATGGCGGCACCTCCCCCGCCATCTATGACGGCTCCCAAATGGCGCGCGATGGCGTGATACTGGTCAGCGCCAATCACCGGCTGGGCCGTTTCGGCTTTTTCGCCCACCCGGCCCTGACGGCGGAGGCTGCGGGCAGCCCCACCGCCAATTACGGCTTCATGGATCAGATCGCGGCCCTGCGCTGGGTCGCCGCCAACATCGCGGCGTTCGGCGGGGACCCGTCCAATGTCACCCTGTTCGGGGAAAGTGCGGGTGGCGAGTCCGTCAATGTCCTGCTGACCACGCCGCTGGCGGCGGGTCTGTTCCACAAGGCCATTGCCATGTCCGGCGGCGGGCGCGACACGCTGCTGCCCTCCCCCACCCTGAAACAGGGGGAGGAGATTGGCCAGCGTTTCGCCGAAGCCCAGGGGATCACGGGCACCGGCCCGGATGCCCTGGCCGCCCTGCGTGCCCTGCCGGCGGAAAGGCTGGTGGGAAACCTGAACCTCGCCACCCTGCGGGCCACGGCTGATTATTCCGGCCCCATGGTGGATGGTGCCCTGATGGTGGGTGAACCGCTGGCCCTGATGCGGGCCGGCAAGGTCGCCCGCATCCCCTATATGGCCGGCGCCACCAGCGCCGATGGCTGGCACGAGGGGGGCACCAAGGAGGATGTCCTGTCCCGGTTCGGCACCTTGCGGGATGAGGCAGCGCGTATTTACGACCCCACCGGCACCGACACGGCGGACAAGGTGGGGCATCGCGTCTCCGGCGACGCCATCTTCATCGAACCCGCCCGCGCCACCGTCCGTGCCATGGCGGCCCTGGGAGTGCCAACCTATCATTACCGCTTTTCCTATGTCGCCGAACGCATGCGCGACCGCTGGCCCGGAACCCAGCATGCCAAGGAACTGCCTTTCGTGTTCGACCACGTCCTGCCCCGCTATGGCAGCCTGACCAGCAAGGCCGACCTGTCCATGGCCCCGCGTCTGCGCGCCTATTGGACCAGCTTTGCCAGAACGGGCGCGCCCGCCCCCGCCGATGATCCGGCTGCCCCCCTGTTCAAGGGGGGCGATGAACGGTTGATCGACTTCACCAATGACGGGCCGGTGGTGAAAACCGACCCGTTAAAGGCCCGCCTGGACATCACCGAACGCCGCCTGGACAGCACACCATAAAAAAGCCCGGCCCCCTTCCGGGGACCGGGTCCATAAGGATCAAGTCGGTTGGGAGGGTGGCCCAACAGGGATCCGCATCCGAGGAAGGGGGACGCGGTATCGGCACCACTCTGCGCCCTCAATAATACGATAAATCCGACCAGTCAAGCTTTGAGCCTTTATGGTCGCCAAATTATCATATATATCGCAGGTCATGTTCAGGGGCCGGTCTGTCGGCCCATCAAGGGGAAGGCCAAATGCAGGGCGAGACAGCGTTCATTGCCGGCGACTGGGGCACCAGCAATCTGCGCCTGTGGCTGTGCGGGCCGGACGGGCGCGTGCTTGAACGGGCGGAGGGGCCGGGCGTGGCCGCGTCAGCCGGTCGCCTGGAACAGATATACTTGGCCTTGACCGCCGCCTGGCGCGAAACCCATGGCGCGCTGCCGGGCCTGCTCTGCGGGATGGTGGGATCGACCATCGGCTGGGTGGAGGCCGCCTATCATCCCTGCCCCGCCAATGTCGGCTCGCTGGCCACCGGCCTGACCCGCTTCACCACCGCCGGCGGCACCATCGCCATCGTTCCCGGCCTGTCCACCCGCACCATCCTGGATGCCCCCGATGTAATGCGGGGGGAGGAAACGCAGATTCTGGGCGTGCTGGCGACGCGGCCCGATCTGGCCCAGGGCCGCCATCTTCTGTGCCTGCCCGGCACCCATGCCAAATGGGTCCTGTTGCAGGACGGGCGGGTGGAGAATTTCCAGACCGGCTTCACCGGTGAGCTGTTCGCCCTGCTGCGGACACACAGCGTTCTGGGCCGGGGCACCGACGGGTTGCAGCCGCAGATGGGAACGGCTTTCGATATGGGCGTCGAACGCGCGCTGTCGGGTGCCCCGCTTTCCCACCTGCTGTTTCAGGCACGCTCACGACAGCTGCTGGACGGCATGAATGCGCAGGATGCCCTGTCCTTCCTGTCCGGTCTGGTGATCGGCGGCGATGTCGCGGGCGGCCTTGCCATGGTGGCGGACACGCCCGAAAACCCCGTGATCCTGGTCGCCAGCCCGGCCCTGATCCAGTCCTATCAGGCGGCCCTGTCCGTGGCGGGGCGCAGTGCCATCGGTCTGGATGGCGGCGATCTGGCCCTGGCCGGTCTGCTCTCCATCCGCGCGGCGGCTCCCCGCGACTGAGGGAGCCATCACTCCGTCTTGCCTTTGCCCATCGTCTGTTAAATATGCTATCGCCGACGCGGTGGGGTATGACCGCCGGGGCGGCGGACGGTTAACGGGGAGCGCAAAGGCATGAGCGGGAGTGAACGGGGCTTGCGCGCGGAATCCGGCCGGAACTTCACCTATGGCATTCTGCAGCAGCTGGGCGTTGACATTGTCACCGGCACCTATGGTCAGGCAAATCCGTTCCCGACCGAGGCGGAATTGTGCAAGCGCCTGGGTGCCAGCCGGTCGGTGCTGCGCGAAGCGGTGAAGATGCTGACGGCCAAGGGCCTGTTGAAGGCCCGCCCGCGTCAGGGCACCTGGATTGAGCCGGAACGCAACTGGAACCTGCTGGACCCGGATGTCCTGCGCTGGCTGCTGGAGCGGAAATTCTCCCCCACCCTGCTGCTGGAATTCACACAGGTGCGTCTGGCCATCGAACCCGTCGCGGCCTCACTGGCCGCCCGGCATGCGACCGACAAGGCCAAGGCCGCGATCCAGGCCGCCATGGCCCGCATGCAGGCCGCCGAACAGGGCGATGATGATCCCCTGACCTCCGACATCGCCTTCCATGTCGCGGTGCTGGAGGCGACGGGAAACCGCTTCTATGCCCAGCTGCGCGACGTCGTCGACGCGGCCCTGCGCACCTCCATCCGCCTGACCAACCGGCGCAAGGGCGTGCGTCTGGCCAGCGTCGCCGACCATCAGAAGGTGGCCGACGCCATCCTTGCAGGCAACGCCGACGAAGCTGCCACCGCCATGCGCCAACTGATCCTGGAAGCCATGACCCTGATCGAAAGCGCGGTTGCCAAGGGTGATCTGGCGGATTGACGACAGTCATCGGCCCGGCTCTTGCCCCCTGGCCGATGGCAGACTGAGGATCACCGACCCGGCACGACTATCAATCCAGTCACTCAACATCCGCTTTCATAGGCACCCATCACCGCGTACCATTCACGGGTCCTGCAACCATAAACATCCAGGCCCATGACCAGCCCCACAGCAACACCCACCCTGACTCTCGCCTCGCAAAACCCCTGGTATCTGCTGGCGACTCTTTATGGAGAACCACAATGGGAGGATGACGAACTTCAGGCAAAAAACCGGGAAGTGTGGAACCGCTATTATTCGTCGCGATGGACGGATAAACAACGAGAGTCATTGATACCCCTTGACGATACCGAATTGACGGTCATCAGACAGCGATTCTGGAAAAGGGCGGGGACAGACACGATTAAGATGCCAGATGCGGGCAACGGGATTGACTTCAGGGGATGTCAGTTTAACGAGAATGTTTTTTGGAAGGGCTATTTTTTTACGAGCGCCGATTTCAGCAACGCTAAATTCGTTGGGCACGCCGATTTCCGCTTCGCCAAATTCTTTGGGCACGCCGATTTTCGCGACACCAGCTTCATTGGTGAGGCCAATTTTAGTGCCACCGATTTTTCCTGGCACGCGAGTTTCCGCGGTGCCACATTCCTTGGGGATGCAAATTTCAATTGCGCCGATTTTTCTATGTTTAACGATTTCATCAGCGTCACTTTCTCTAAAGACGCCGTTTTCACCCTTGCCACTTTTTCTATGTCCGCCGATTTCCGCAGTGCAACCTTTACCGGTTCCGCCCTTTTTAGCGGCGCCACTTTCCGCCGAGTTGCACGCTTTACCAACAGCGAGTTGAAAGCCCCGACCGACTTCAAGGGCAGCCGGTTTCTGGGGGAACCACCTCGGTTCCATGGGGCCAAGCTGCATGAGGATACGGTCTGGCGTGGGGCGACATGGCCGACCGATCCGTGGGACCGCGATGAGGCCGGGCGGTTCACCGATGCCTATGAGCGGTTGAAGCAGGAAATGGATCGCTTGAAGAAGCATGAGGATGAACTCATGTTCTTCGCCAAGGAATTGCAATGTCGACGGGCGGCGGCGGGGTGGTTCAAGGGATTGCCGATCGCCGCCTATGGCTGGGTCTGCGACTATGGACGGAGTTATCTGAAGCCGCTCGTCTGGATGGCCGGCCTGTTCGATGCCGGGGTTCCGGCGCTGTATTTCCTGCAGCCCGATTTGGGCTGGGGTACGGCGGTGGGGTTGAGTGCGGTGAATTGTCTGGCCGGTTTGGGCATCCGCAAGGATCTGATGGGCAAGGTGCTGGACACTCTGGGTCCCGGTGCGCTGGTCGTGTCCGGCGTGCAGACTATTCTTGGCCTGATCCTGCTGTTCCTGATCGGCCTGGGCCTGCGCAACCGGTTTCGCATGAAATAGGGGATGGCGGCTTGCACGACCGCCATCCCCCTCCGGCCCCATCCTTACAGCGGCTTGATACCCTGGCCGTAATTGAACACGCCCTTCGGATCGACCTTGGTCTTCACCTGCCGCAGCCGGGGCAGATTCTCCCCGTAATAGGCCTTGGCCCAATCATCCAGGGTCGGGTCGGGGAAGTTCTGGTACGCGCCGACCGCCGAACAGGTCTTGTTGGCCAGGGCGTAGAAATCTTTCTGCCAGGTCAGGTTATCATCGATCAGGCCCTGCGGGTCCGTCGGCTGCCACCAGTTCATCTCTACGGAGAACAGCCAGTCATAGCCGCGATGGACATAGGCCGTGGCGTCCGCCTTCATGTCGTTGCAGGCCCCGCCCGTCTGGAAGAACTTGTACGCCACCGGCATGGAGGTGCCGGGCTGAAGTCGCTGCGCCTCAAACATCGCATCCACCGCCGCACGGGTGATGCCGGACGCCTTCATATAGCTGGATTTCTCCTGGTAATAATAAGGATACGTCTCCTCCGCCAGGTAATCCTGTGCCACCCAATAGGGGATGTTTTCATGCACCCAGACCTTGGTGGCCGTTTCCCACAGCGGGCCGAACATATCCTTCAGGGTCTTGCCCTTGGTCTGGTGCAACTGCGCCAGGATCGACACGACACTGCCCTTGCCCTGACAGCGTTCCTGGATGCTGGGCAGGGTGACATTGATCTTGCTGCCGAATGTATTGGGCAGGTTGGGCAGCCTTGTCAGCAACTCATACAGCACATCCGCCTGCTTGTCGGTCCAGGTCAGTTGACAGACCGACACGGTTTCCGCCGGGAAGGTGCGCAGCAGGAATTCGGTATTGATCCCGAAATTGCCGCCGGCCCCACCCCGGCAGGCCCAGTACAGGTCGCTGTCATTCTTGGCATTGGCATCATGGCGCTCACAATCCGCCGTCACCACGGTGGTGCCGGCCAGAAGGTCCGACGCGATGCCATACATACGCATGCTGAACCCGATGCCGCCACCCAGCAGGAAACCCGCCGCCCCTACGGCGTCACAGCGGCCATGGGTGATGGTGCGCCCGGCCCGTTCCAGGTCCTTATAGACCAGGGCGTTGCCGGTGCCGCCCTTGACCCGGACGATCCCTTCCTTCTTGTCCACCACCTCCACGCCAGCCATCAGCGACATGTCGATCAGCAGGCCGTTGGTGGAGGAATAGCCGGCATAATTATGCCCGCCGGACCGCACGGCGAAGGGCAGGCCCTGCTGCTGCACCCATTTCAGGGCGCTCTGCACATCCTCGGTCTTCAAACAGCGGGCAATGCCCATGGGCAAGGTGTTGTATCGCAGGTTGTTGGGCCGGCAGACATCATTGAAGAACGGGTCCTGCGGGCGCAGCACACCACCGCTGACCGCCTTGTTAAGGTCGGTCCAGGCGGATACAGGCGGACAGGCATTGACCGGCGTGGCCGCCCGCGCCGCACCCCAGGGCATGGAGGCGGCCAGCGGTGCGACGGCCGCGAACTTGCCTGCCCCCACCAGGAAATTGCGACGTGACGGCTCAATCTGGCGCAGCATCATTCCCTCCCCAAGGATTTTATCGCTTAGGTTTATAAGGGCATATGCGCAATCGCGTCAACGTGGTGATATGACTTCTGCGGTCCGATGGTTCATTCCGGTATCGATATGATGATCCCCTATCGGAAACTATCAATTTCGATACCGAAACGTTTCAGCTTGTCATAGAGTGTTTTCTTCGGAACGGCCAGCGCGTCCGCCGCCGCCGGCACGTCGCCCTTGCTGTCGGTCAGGGCGGCCATGATCAGCTGCCGCTCAAACGCCTCCACCTGCGCTGCCAACCCCACCGCGTCCGCCCCACCACCTAGGAGCGCTGGCAAGCCCAGGGCGATGCGGTCGGCAACATTGCGCAGCTCCCGCACATTGCCGGGCCAGCCATGGGCCAACAGCGCCTGCCGATCCGCCGCCGGAACCAGCGGTGGCGGCGTGCCAAGCCGGTCGCTGGCCGTCAGCAGGAAATGGTCCAGCAGCATGGGGATATCGTCGCGCCGCTGCCGCAGCGGCGGGATCGACAGGGGCACGACGTTAAGGCGGAAATACAGATCCTCCCGGAACCGCCCCTGCTTCGACAACGCCGCCAGATCCTCCTTGGTCGCCGCCACGAAGCGGATATTCAGCGGGATGGACCGGTTGGAGCCCAGCCGCTCCACCCGCCGGTCCTGCAACACGCGCAGCAGCTTCACCTGTGCGGCCATCGGCATGCTTTCAATCTCGTCCAGAAACACCGTGCCGCCATCGGCGAATTCCAGCTTGCCGATGCGGGTCTTGGCAGCGCCCGTGAAGGCCCCGGCCTCATGCCCGAACAGCTCGCTTTCCACCATGCTGTCGGGGATCGCCCCGCAATTGATGGCGACAAACGGCTTGGGCGCGCGTTTGGAGAATTGGTGCAGGGCATGAGCCACCATCTCCTTGCCGCTGCCCGTCTCGCCCAGGATCAGGACATCGGCACCCGTATCCGCCACCTGCCGGATCAGCTTCTTGACCGCCATCATGCCCGCTGACCGGCCCAGCAGCGCGGCGTCCAGCCCATCCTGCTGCACCAGCGCCTGACGCAGCGCCCCCACCTCCGCCAGCAGCCGGCGCTTCTCCAGCGCGCGGTTGACGGTGGCGACCAGCCGGTCGGACGCGAATGGTTTCTCAATGAAATCATAGGCCCCGTCGCGCATGGCCCCCACCGCCATGGCAATATCGCCGTGCCCCGTCATCAGGATGACCGGCAGCCCCGCCTCCACCGCCAACGCCGCCTTCAGCAGCGCCAGACCATCCATCCCCGGCAGGCGGACATCGGTGATCAGGACATCCGCCCCGTCACGGCGCAACGCGTCCAGCGCCGGTTCCGCCGCCGCAAAGCCGCGCACGGGCAGGTCGGCCAGCTCCAGCGCCTGTTCCACGCCCAACCGGACGGAATCATCATCCTCCACCAGCAGGATGCGCGGTGCGCCCATGCCCTAAACCCCTTCTGCCGCCGGCAGGTCGATGCTGAACAATGCCCCGCCATCCCGCCCGTTCGCGGCGGTCAGACTACCACCATGGTCGCGGATGATGCTGGCCGAAATCACTAGGCCTAAGCCCAACCCGACCCCCGGCGGCTTGGTCGTGAAAAACGGCTCGAACAGATGCGGCATATGGTTATCGGCAATCCCCGGCCCCGTATCGGCCACGCGCAGAAGCACGCGGCCCCCCGCCGCCGCGCCCGAAACCACCACCTGCCGCACCTCCCGCCCCGTTACCGCGTCCAAGGCATTGCCGATCAGGTTGACCAACACCTGTTCCAGCCGCAGCCTGTCACAGCGCACGGTCAGCCCGGCGCCCAAGTCCAGCACGATCTCCGCCCCCACCCGCCGCACCTTTTCGGCCAGCAGGGTCAGGGCGCTGTCGATGGCACCTGCCACGGCCACATGCTCCGGCCTGTTGTCCGACCGCCGGGCAAAGCTGCGCAACTGCCCCGTGATCCGCGCCATCCGTTCCGTCAGGCCCGCGATATGGCGCAAATTCTCCTCCACCCGGTCCAGCCTGCCGCGCTCCAGAAACGCTGCCGCATTGTCGGAAAAGGTGCGCAATGCCGCCAGCGGCTGGTTCAGCTCATGCGTGATGCCTGCCGACAGCTGGCCCAGGGCCGCCAGCTTGGCCGCCTGCACCAGATCATCCTGCGCCCGGCGTAAATCCTCGTTGGCGGCCACCAGTTCGGCGGTGCGCGCCGCCACCTCCCGCTCCAGCGCTGCCGCCGACCGTTCCCAGGCCCGCCTTGTCCGCCGCCGCTGCCGCCAGTAGAGCCAGCCCAGCAGGCACAAC
Organism: Niveispirillum sp. CC-CTL257; assembly: GCF_059489915.1. Lineage (NCBI taxonomy): Bacteria > Pseudomonadati > Pseudomonadota > Alphaproteobacteria > Rhodospirillales > Azospirillaceae > Niveispirillum > Niveispirillum sp. CC-CTL257. The sequence goes on along the minus strand of NZ_JCAJXE010000004.1, from coordinate 276,091 downwards.
GCCGCCACCCCCACCCCGCCGACGCGGCCCACAGTGCGAGCCATCGCCACCCCATCCAGGCTGGACAGAAGATAAAGCCGCCAGGGCGTGCCCTCCACCGCACTGTCGCTGGCAAGGTAGGTCCGCGCGTCCCCCGCCAGCGTCACCGTCCCATCGGCCCCCGGCCGCCAGTCCAGCGCGCGCAGCGCCACCCCCTCATATTGCCGCGTATCGGCCAGCCGCACCTTCTCCGCGTCCGACAAGGGCGCCAGGGTGCGAAAGGTCCAGTCGGGCACCGATGACAGGATGACCACCCCATTGCCATCCACCACCAGGATATTGTCCGACAGCCCGGCCCAGCTTTTCTCCACCGGGGTCAGCGAGACCTTGACGACGGTGATGCCCAGGGTCAGGCCGCCTTCTTCCAGCGCGCGGGCGAAATAATGGCCCGGTTCCCGGCTGGTGGTGCCCACCCCATAAAACCGCCCGACCCCACCCGACAGCGCGTCGCGGAAATAGGGGCGATAGGCGAAGTTGCGGCCCACGAAACTGTCTGCCTGCCGCCAGTTGCTAGCCGCCAGCGTCGTGCCGCCCGTATCCATCAGATACAGCGCCGCCGCCCCTGTGCGCGCCGCAATCTGCTCCATATAGATATTCGCGGCCTCCACCGCCGCCGGATCATCCGGGCTTTGCAGGGCGGTGCGCAGCGTGCGCGACAGGCCCAGGATGGCGGGCGTCGTCTCATGCCGCGTCAACTCGCTGCGCAGGCCCGCAATCAACAAGGCCCGCCTCGGCCCCGCCTGATCCAGCAACGCATCCCGGCTGATCCCCGCCGCCAGTTCACCCCCGGCCCAGGCCAGCACAGACGCCAACAGGGCGAAGCCCAGGCCGATTAGGCCGGTCTTCACCCTGTTGCTGCCGCGCATGGGAGGGGTGGAGGTCATGGCGGCAAAGGATAAGGGATGAAGCAGGGGTGCCGCAAACCCTTACTCAGCCGGGGCCAGCACGCCGCGCGGCCGCTCCATCGCCTCTTCAATCCCCGTCGGGTTGGCCAGTTCGGCCTGCAGCTTGGCCGTATCCAGCGCGCCTTCCCACTTGGCCACCACCAGCGTGGCGACACCATTGCCGATCAGGTTGGTCAGCGCGCGCGCCTCCGACATGAAGCGGTCAACGCCCAGGATCAGGGCGATGGACGCCACCGGAATATGCCCGACGGTCGCCAGCGTGGCGGCCAGCACGATGAAGCCCGACCCGGTCACCCCCGCTGCACCCTTCGACGTCAACAGCAGCACCGCCAGAATACCCAACTCCTGCCAGATGCTAAGCTCGGTATTGGTGGCCTGGGCCAGGAAAATGGCGGCCATGGTCAGATAGATACAGGTGCCATCCAGATTGAAGGAATAACCGGTCGGCACGACCAGACCCACCACCGACTTTTCCACACCCAGCTTGTTCAGCTTGGCCATCAGGCGCGGCAGGGCGCTTTCCGACGACGACGTGCCCAGCACGATCAGCAATTCTTCGCGGATATAGCGGATGAAGCGGGTGATGGAGAAACCACAGACCCGCGCCACAACGCCCAGCACGCCGAAGATGAAGATCAGGCAGGTGGCATAGAAGGCGGCCATCAACTGCCCCAGCGACAGCAGCGTGCCGACACCATATTTGCCGATGGTAAAGGCCATGGCCCCGAAGGCACCGATGGGTGCCACCTTCATCAGCACGCCGACAATCTTGAAGAAGATGCCAGAGGCCTGATCGATCAGGTGCAGCATGGGCCGGCCCTTGTCACCCAGGCTGTGCAGGCCAAAGGCGAACAGGATGGCGATGAACAGCACCTGCAAAATCTCCCCCTCGGCAAAGGCGCCGACGACGGTGCTGGGGATGATGTGCATCAGAAAGGCGACCGTGCCCTGCTCCTGCGCCTTGGCGGCATAGGATGCGATGGACTTGGTGTCCAGGGTGGCGGGATCGACATTCATGCCAGCCCCCGGCTGCCAGACATTGACGATCACCATGCCCAGAACCAGGGCGATGGTCGTCAGAACCTCAAAGTAAATCAGAGCCTTGAACCCGACGCGCCCCACCTTCTTCATATCCTCCATGCCAGCAATGCCATGCACGACGGTCAGAAAGATGATGGGCGCGATCAGCATCTTGATCATCTTGATGAAGGCATCGCCCAGCGGCTTCATGCTTTCACCCACCGACGGGTAGAAATGCCCCAGCGCCACGCCGACGGCGATGGCCACCAGCACCTGCACATAAAGGCTCTGATAGAACTTCTTCGGTGCCGCCGGGCTGGCGGCGATGCTGGCACCCTGGGCCATGTCGCTTCTCCCAATTAATCCGTGTCCGCCGGGTTGGGAGGCCGCATAGCCCCGTCCCGCCTTCGGGGGCCTATAGGCATGTGCTGTGCCAGGGGGCGGGGTGATGGGGAATCAAGGGGTTGGCGTGGGGTGGGGGTGGGTTTTGTCTGGATTTCCGGACAGGGGTAGTGGGGTTTGTGCGGGATTCCGGACGGGGGATTGGTTCAACACCCAATCGTTCACCCATTCTATTTTGCTCGTATACACAGTTAAGGGAATTTCCCATAGTCGCTGCGTACCGCAAAAAATGCAGCCACATATATGGCGACCATCTTTATGTTGATGGTTTCCAACTGTTGATTTGGTGTGTTCTGCATATTATATCCTAAGAGATTTTTAAATTCTGGTCGTGTTTGAGTGCGGAGCCATCGAAAATGATTAATGAAAACGCCGACTCCACTACAATAAAAATTGATATTTCGGAAGATCGCCAGAGCGCTAATTTAATAGTATCAAATAATGTAGATAATATTCATTTGATTGCAATGAATACTCATTCTGTCGATCAACTAATTGCCGCACTCGGCACGACCAGACATCAAATGCAGGACCCAGTACCGTTAAATATGAAAGAAGGCATTCACCCACTATCCGATTTTAATCCAAGATGGTATGTTCTTCCCGATAGCGAGAATAAATTTGCAACCTTCTGGATTCGACACCCCAGTTTTGGCTGGACCGGATACGGCTTTCCTCGCCACGAGTCAGGAAATATTGCAAAGTGGCTTCGAAAGGTCACCACAATATCATGCACAAGGGATACGCAATCCCCGGCCGCCACTTCATTTGGAGGGGATAACTTCTTATTAACGACAGAAGGATTAGGTTATTATTATTACGGTAAAGGAGAAACAAGAATTGGACCAAACCCCTTTGAGCAAATTGAGTTCGACTCTGATAGAGCCGCTGGAATTGTTGCTGGATCAATAGCCGAGCGCCGATTAGAGCAAGCTATTCGAGCTAGGCTGCGCAGCGATCAGCCAAAGGTCTCCGAGAAACTATTCAGGCCAAGTGGCGCACTTGGCGCCTTCAGTACAAAAATTGATTTAGCTTATCTTATGGGTTTGCTATCAGAAGAAGCCTATAGAGACCTATCAACTCTGAAAAACATTCGAAATGATTTTGCGCATTCTCTGGAAACAGATAGTTTTGATATTCCCACAATAAGGGATCGGTGCAAAAATCTTACTTTAATTGAAAAGCATATCGGCCCCGTTCCTGATTTCGAGAGCAACGTCAATCAGTCAAGTAAATTAGAATGGTACATGGGGCTTCCAGATTATAAAGAAAAGCTAGACGATCCACGATTTAGATACATTATGACAGCGCAGTTTATTAGCAACTCACTAGGAGAAGGAGCGGATCAGCCTGACAAGCATACGCCTTTTATCTAGAATCAGTGCCCCCCCGCTTTCCGCTCTTGTGCTGTCGTAGCGCGGATTAGGCGCAAGCCGTAATCCGCGGAAAGCCCGGCACCGTAGCACCGCGGATTACGCTGACGCTAATCCGCGCTACGATCCCATCGCCCCACCCCACCGCACCCCTGCCCCCCGCCTTCCGCCCTTGTCGCAGCGCACAATCCCATGCGATAAGCTCTCCATAACGCAACATTCTGGAACCGCCGCCCCATCGGGCCGCCACCGTTCCGGTGGTGCTTATGGTGTCCGGCTGCATCCTGCGCCGGGCCGGTTACAGGGTTACGTTTCCTCACATGCTTGATTTCAATGGTCTGGGGCTGCTGTCCCCGCTTTCCGCCGGGCTGTCCGCTGCCGGCTACACCACCCCCACCCCCATCCAGGCGCAGGCCCTGCCCGCCGCACTGGCGGGCCGTGACGTGCTGGGTCTGGCCCAGACGGGTACCGGCAAGACGGCGGCCTTTGCCCTGCCCGTCCTGCAGGCCCTGGCCAAGGCGGACAAGCGGGCGCGGGCGCATTATCCGCGCGCCCTGATCATGCTGCCCACGCGTGAACTGGCGCTGCAGGTCGGCACCGTTTTCGACCTGCTGGGCATTCAATTGCCCTTCACCAATGCCGTGGTGCATGGCGGTGTATCGATCAATCCGCAGATCAAGGCGCTGGCGGCAGGGGTCGATATCCTGATCGCCACGCCGGGCCGCCTGATCGACCTGATGGATCAGGGCAAGTGCAAGCTGGATAATGTCGTCCTGTTTGTGTTGGACGAGGCAGACCGCATGCTGGACATGGGGTTCCTGCCGGCGGTGAAGAAGATCGTGGCAAAGCTGCCCAAGACGGGCCGCCAGACCATGTTCTTCTCCGCCACCATGCCTAATGATGTGTCGGGTCTGGCCGAAAGCCTGCTGCGTGATCATGTCCGGGTGGAGGTGACGCCGCCCGCGACGACGGTGGAGCGCATCGACCAGTCGGTGATCCATCTGGACATGGCGCAGAAGGCACCGACCCTGGTGAAGCTGCTGTCCGATCCGGCGGTGGAAACCGCCATCATCTTCACCCGCACCAAGCATGGCGCCAATAAGTTGGCGGCACAGCTGGCGGGTGCTGGCCTGGAGGCTGACGCCTATCACGCCAACAAGTCGCAGAATGCCCGCGAACGCGCGCTGGATGCGTTCCGCGCCGGCAAGACCCGCGCCCTGGTCGCCACCGACATTGCGGCGCGCGGCATCGACGTGGATTTGATCACCCACGTCTTCAATTATGACCTGCCGGAAGTGCCCGACGCCTATGTTCACCGCATTGGCCGCACGGGCCGCGCGGGTCGGGCCGGCACCGCCGTCTCGCTGGTCACGCCCGCCGACCGTCCGCTGCTGAAGCAGATTGAGAAGGTGACGCGGCAGTCGATCCCGCGCCACGCCATGGAACCCGCTGCCGCCGCCGTTCTGCCGCAGCTGAAGCCCGAACGCCCGCCGCAGCCGCAACCCAAGCGCGGCAACCGGCCCAGGCCGGCGGGACAGCCGGGTGAGCGTGCCCAGCAGGGCCGGGGCCATCGCGGCCAGCCGCGCCATGCAGAGGCGGCACGCGGCGACAGTCCGCGCACCGACGCGCCCCGCGCCGACACCAATCGCATAGAGGGCACGGCCACCCCATCCGCCCGTCCGCAGCAGCCGCGTCCCCAGGGTCAGGGACAGCGTCCGGCCCAGCAGGGCAAGCCGCAACAGCATTCCCGCCCCGCCGCCAAGCAGACCGCCGACAATCGCCCCGCCCGCGACGGTGCCGCCAAGCCGCAGCGGCCCCAGCGCCCGGCCCGTGAGGGTGCCGAGGGCGGTGGTGACTGGACGCCCGACTTCCTGCGCCGTCCCGCGCGGGGTTGATCGGCACCATCTCTCTTCATCGCTCAGGCCTCTATAACGCCTTCCCGGCATTCGTCGGGAAGGCGTTTTTATGCAAGCTCACCCAACCGCTGACTTCCCCGCCGCACAATGCTATAGTGCGGGCAGCAGCGCTTGGCCGCTGCCCCCATGACAGGTCCACCCCCTGTCCCCGTGCAACACCCCCTTGTTTTGTGTTGCATCCTGTTGCACGAGCGCGCCAGGAATGGCGTTTCGGTAACTGAATTACCAAACTGACATCGAATTCTTGTAACTGGGGGGATCAATTTTCCCACGAACCATGCTATAGGGAATGGGAATGAACGGGCGCCCCCGTGCCCCCATAATATTTTTGTGCCACCAGAGCCTCAAGGATCGCCCATGCGCCGCCATCGCCACGCCAAGATCGTCGCCACCGTCGGCCCGGCCAGCAATACGCCGGAAAAGCTGAAGGAGCTGTTCCTGGCCGGCGTCGACGTCTTCCGCCTGAATTTCAGCCATGGCAGCCACGAGGACCACGCCAAGGTCCACGCCGCCATCCGCGCCCTGGAAAAGGAAGTGGGCCGTCCCATCGGCATCCTGCAGGATTTGCAGGGTCCCAAGATCCGCATCGGCACCCTGACCGCCGGCAAGGAAGAACTGGTGAACGGGGAGAAGGTGACCTTCGTCCTGGGCAAGGAGCCGGGGGGGAAGGATAATATCCCCCTGCCCCATCCGGAGATTTTCAAGGCCATCATGCCCGGCCAGGACCTGCTGATCGATGATGGCCGCGTCCGGGTGCGGGTGCGCGGCGTCAGCGATGACAAGATCACGGCAGAGGTGATTGTCGGCGGCGTCATTTCCAACCGCAAGGGCGTGAACCTGCCCGGCACGGCGCTCGACCTGTCGCCCCTGACGGAAAAGGACCGCGCCGATCTGGCCTTCGGCCTGTCGCTGGGCATGGATTGGATCGCCCTGTCCTTTGTGCAGCGCCCGTCCGACGTGATTGAGGCCAAGGCCCTGATCGGCGACAAGGCCGGTCTGGTCTCCAAGATCGAAAAGCCGCAGGCACTTGAGAAGATTGAGGATATCATTCGCCTGTCGGACGCCATCATGGTGGCGCGTGGCGATCTGGGCGTGGAAATCCCGCATGAGGACGTGCCCGGCCGTCAGAAGGAACTGGTGCGCGCCGCGCGTCTGGCCGCCAAACCGGTGATCGTCGCCACCCAGATGCTGGACAGCATGGTGGCCAGCCCCACCCCGACCCGCGCCGAAGCCTCCGACGTCGCCACCGCCGTTTATGACGGCGCCGACGCCGTCATGCTGTCCGCCGAAAGCGCCTCGGGCCAGTATCCGGTGGAAGCCGTGTCGATGATGAGCCGCATCATCGCCAGCACGGAGCATCACCCCACATACCGCCCCATCATCACCGCGCTGGAGCCGGAGGTGGACCATACCCCATCGCACGCCCTGGCCGGGGTGGCCGCCGATCTGGCCGACACGATCGACGCCGCCGCCATCTTCGCCTATACGGCCAGCGGCAATACCGTGGCCCGTATCGCCCGCAAGCGGCCCGACGTGCCCGTGCTGGCCGCCACTCCGCATGAAGGTGTGGCCCGCCGTCTGGCGCTGGTCTGGGGCTCGCACGCCATCCATTCCGGCGATGTCGGTACCTATGAGGAGATGGTGGACCGCGCCCGCACGCTGGCCGTGAAGGAAGAGTTCGTGCGGCCGGGCGAGCGGATTGTCGTCGTCGCCGGCATCCCCTTCGGTCAGTCCGGCAGCACCAACAACCTGCGTATCGCCAAGATCTGATCGCGTAGAACATGAAGAAGCCCGGCGGCCATGCGGTCGCCGGGCTTCTTCTTTGTATGGGCTTTGGCTTACGCGGCAGCCAGACGCAGACCGTCCAGGCGGTCAGCCAGCACATGCTGGCCCGCCTCGGTCTGGTCAAAGCGGACAGAGCAGCCGCCCTGTTCGCTGGCCACCACCGTAAAGGCGATGGGCGATGGCAGTTGCCGCCATTCCAGCTGACCCTTCTGTCCGCTGCTGACGCCGTCCAGGGTCAGCAGCGCCCCGCCGCTGGAGATATTGTCCAGGCCGGCCTCCACCGACCGTTCCCCGATCTGGACGCTGACTTTCTGGCCCACCTGATAGCGGCGGGCCGCGCGGCGGTCCACGTCGGAAATGGCGGTGCGGACCACGCGGACCAGGGTCTGGCGCAGGGCGTTCACCCCATCGGTGACGTGGGTCGACACTTCGCGCAGCAGGACTGCCTTCTCGCCGGTGCCATGGGCCTCCTCGGACACCAGGGCGATGCGGCGGGAGACCTCGCGGTTGGCGTTGGCCGTCTCCGACACGTTACGGGCGATTTCCTTGGTCGCCGCCGACTGTTCCTCCATCGCGGCGGCGATGGTGGAGGAAATATGGTCCATATCGTTGATGGCACCGCTGATCGAGGCCACAGCCTCCACAGCGGCAGCGGTGGCCGACTGGATCTCGCTGATCTTGGCTGTAATGTCCTCCGTCGACCGGCTGGTCTGGGTCGCCAGATTCTTCACCTCCGACGCCACGACGGCAAAGCCCTTGCCGGCCTCCCCGGCGCGGGCCGCCTCGATGGTGGCATTCAGCGCCAGCAGGTTGGTCTGGCCGGCAATGTCACCGATCAGGTTGGCGACCTCCCCGATCTGGCCCACCACCTCGCGCAGGCTCTCGATGGTGGCGCGGGTGCGCTCGCCCCCTTCCACGGCCTTGCGGCTGACATTCATGGCATGCGCGACCTGAGCGCTGATCTCCTGGATGGAGGCGGTCAGTTCCTCGGTGGCGCTGGCCACGGCCTCGGCATTGGCCAGCGCCTGTTCGGCGGCGGCGGCCACATTCTGGGCATTGTCGCTGACCTGGGCCGCCGACCGTTCCATCCCGGCGGCGGTTTCGTCCATGATCGCGGCCTCGGCGGCGACATTGTCTACCGATACCCGGCTTTCGCTTTCCACCGTCTCGGCCATGCTTGTCAGGGCGGCAGCGCGTTCCTCCCGCGCCTTGGCTTCGGCCACCACCTGCGCCTCGCGCAGGCGGACATTGTCCGCCGTGCGTTCATGCAGGATGGCAAGGGCCTTGGACATGTCGGCAATCTCGTCCGTCCGGTCACCGGCGGCGGGCACCCGGACCGTCAGATTACCGTCGCCTATGGCGCCCAGCACCTCCGTCAAGCCAATCAGCGGCCGCACGACATGCCGGTTAAGGACAAACATCACCAAGGCCGACAGGGCCACACCCACCACCAGCAGGATCAAAGATAGGTCGGCCAGATCATCGGCGATATCCACGGCACTGCCCAGCTCGCGATGCATGCTGTCGGTGGCTTTGGCAGCGATGACGTCCACTTCCTTAACGACCGCGTCCAGCGCGTCGGTCAGGGCCTCGGTCTTGGAATCCAGCTCGCCCATCAGCTTGTTGCCCTGGGCCGGGCCGTCCTTGACATAGGCATGGGCCATCTTCAGGCCCAGATCATAGAACGGGTCCAGGGCAGACCCGACCTTGTCCAGCTGTGCCACCAGCTGCGTCTGTCCCATGGCCTTTGCCAGTTCCTTGGACTTGCGCAGATTCTCGCGCGCGTGGTCACGGGCCTTTTCCGCCTCGGCGTACCCGTCATCCAGCCCGTCCAGGCCGCGCGTGGCCGACACGTCGGTCAGCCATTGCTGAATCTGGACCAGATTGATCGACAGCAGCCGGGCCGTGGAGACAAGGTCCAGCGACTGTACCGCCGCCAGGTCAGCGGCGCGGTTCGCCTGCGCGATCTGCTTCTGCTGCCGTCCGGCACCCAACAGCATCAACACCGTCGCCGCCGCCAGCAGTAACAGCACCAACAGATTGGAAAACATGATCTTCTGGCTGATGCCAATGCGCATGATGACTGATCCTGACAGAATCAGGAGCGGCGACGACCACAGGTCGCCTGCCGCACCGTTGGTCATACCCTTAGCATTTGCAACAGAGCCGTGGCACCTATCCTACCGAATAGGCAGCTGCGCTTGCCTGCCGGATAGAGGCCCGGCAGCCCATGCAGACCATACAGGGATTGGGATGCACCGCCCTTACCCTACGCCTACTTCACGATTTCAGGCAGGCCGACCACCACGGTTTCAAATTCAGCAGGGACACAAAGAATATTCTCCGAAACACAATCCGGATTAATATCTTTCAAGTTGCCCCGGAAATTATGCGGGCTGAACGCTCTAGGCATATGCTGCCAGATTCGATAGCCCATGGAATAGACGAACTCGAATAACGCCGCCGAACGGTCCTTCTGGTCATTCTCCAGATACAGGATAGGACGGCAGCGGCGTATGGTTGCAACCGCGCCGCGTAGCACCTCCAACTCCATACCCTCCACATCAGCCTTCAACAGACGCAGTTGCGAAAGCCCCATACTGTCGATCGTGACGACGGGGACGCTATCGCTTCCGCCGCTGCTCCGACCAAGTGATATGCCGCCGAAATTGCCTAATCGGCTATAATCGACGTCGGGGACTAGCAACTCACCAGGTTCGGAGCCCACCGCAGCCCGATGAACCGTGATCTGATCCAGACCATTGGCTTCGACGTTCCAGGCCAGCAGCTCATTAATGAATTTCTGTGGTTCGAACGCATGCACCCGCCCGCCGCGCCCAACGGCGGCGCCCAGGGCCAGCGTGTGTGCGCCGAGATTGGCGCCCGCCTCAATCACCGTATCGCCCGGCTGCAACAATTCATGGCAAATGACGGCTTCCTCCTCCGACCACTCCCCATAGGCATCCAAATAGCGGCCAATAAACAAGTCTGTGGCGGGATAGCGCATGCGGCCATGCCGGGTCTCGGATTCCATAATGCCGGGCGCCACTTCCCTCGATGCCCCGAAGGTTCGCAGCAAGGCCGCGCGCCGATTGGCGGGCAGCGGCGGCCGCATGACGGGCGGATATGGCAACGGTGCCGGTGCCGGTGGCGGCGGTGACGGGATCAGCCGGCTTGTGTCCCCATCCTTCAGCGCCGCAACATCAACGGCCAGTCTTTCGAACAATTCTGACCAGTTGCCAGATTGACGTTGACGGAAAAGCCGCATGTTCGAAGGGTACCAGGGGCTGTCTTCCCGTGTGAGCATCCAACGCCAATCGGGCGCAAACTTCAAAGGTACCCACACAGGGCGACCCAACGCACCGGCCAGATGCGCAACCGACGTGTCAGAGGAAATGATCAGATCCAGGTGCGGCATGACAGCGGCGGTATCCAGAAATGCGTCCGGCCCGCTGTCGAAGTCAGGCCCCAAAGTTTCAACCCGCATTCCCTCCGGCAGGCTGTCCAACTGATCCAGACCATCGCCCTTCTGTAAGCTGATCAGGGTCACACCAGGCAGCCGGGCCACCGGCGCGAGATTTTCAAGTCGATAGGAACGGCCAAAGTCAACCCCGACCCCAGCCTTGCCTTGCCACACGACCCCGATGCGGAATCCCTCCTTGGGCAAGCGCTCCTTCCAAGCCTCAACCCGCACAGGATCGGCCCGCAGATATGGGATGGGTGCCGGCACCTGGTCCACATTAACGCCAAGAATGTGAGCAAGGCTCATGATGGCGACATGCACATCAAAGGACGGTAATGGTTGGCGGTAGGTCGCCAGGGTTACGCCTGGGATTGACTGACTGTAAAGCGCCAACAAGTTTGCTGGCACTTCCAGCACGACTTTCCCCGCGCGTTCCACCACCTGCTGAACAAAACGCAGGAACTGGATGCTGTCCCCTAATCCCTGCTCATGATGGATCAGGATGGTCTTGTCGCTGATATCCTCGCCATGCCACTCCGGCTTGTCAAAGTCCCGCAAGGGCACCGGCAGATTGTCTCTCAGCCAGCGCCATTCGAAATGTTGCCACCCCTCTTGCCACTGACCCAGCGTCAAGAAGACGCTAGCCGCTGTCGCATGCAACACCGGATCCGCAGGATGGACTTCCAACATTCGACGCGTGTTGCGAACAGCGGCCTGTACATCTCCCATTTCCATTGACAGGCTGGTCAAATTATTCAAGGCGTTGCGATTGTTCGGTTCCTTGGATAGCACCATCTCGAAGCAGTGCCGGGCGCCTTCAATATCACCACGATAGCGAAAAAATGCATTACCCAGATTAAGGTATGCCTCGGCCATGTCGGGCCGCATACGCAATGCCTCATTGAAATGCTTTATCGCTTCTTCGCCCCGACCCAGACGAACTAGACAATTGGCCAGATTGACATGAATTTCGGGTATATTGTTGTTGATTTTTAGCGCATGCTCAAAACCAACAACTGCTTCATCATTGCGATCAACCGTCACCAGGAAGCTTGAAAATTTGAACAATCCATCGATCGAATCAGGTTCAATTGCCAGTCTTTGACGATATCCGTACTCGGCCCCTGCAATATCCCCGATCGCCTGTTTAGCCTGCGCCATCACATCATAAGCGGGAGCTGCGCCCGGCTTGAGCCGCACGGCCCTTTCGCTTGCTCCGATGGCTTCTGCGTGGCGACTTATGGCTTGAAGCGAAATGGAGAGGTTGACCAGAGCGTCATAATCGTCAGCGATAAAGGTCAGCGACTGAAGGATGGCTTCGATCGCCTTGTCATGTTGCCCTAGTTGTTGATAGGCAATCCCGAGAGGGTGCCAGACACTGACGAAGTTCGGAGCTGCGGCAAGTAACGCCTGATATCGACTGATGGCTTCCTCCACCTTGCCGGCAAGATGCGCCATCTTGATGTCGTTAAGTTCGTTTATCAATTTGCTCTGAACGTCCACCGTCAGCCCCATTTTCAAATAACCCGAAACGTCAGATTTATTCTGGCTGTCAATCAGCCGTGGCAGAAGGGTCGATCACCTTCAAACCGATAACAACAGGTCTGCTCTCCGCTGGCAAACAGAGCAAGTTGACCGAAATGCCCTGTTGAGACAGCGCATTCCAGCAGCGCCGAAAGTTAGTTGCCCGGAACAGCGGGCTGTCATGCTGCCATATCCGGTATCCGAGACTGGCAATCATATCAATCAGCGTGCGGGCCCGGTCGCCTGTCGGTCGTTCCAAATAAAGGGCGGGACGGCACCGGCTGATAGTTTCCTGCGCGCCCATGATCACATCAAGTTCCATACCCTCAACATCTACCTTCAGCAGGCGCAGGTTATTGAGACCAAGGCTATCGACGGTAATCAGGGGAACCTCTTCTCCCGTTTCGGCACCAATCAACGATAAGCCACCGAAATTATCGACCCGGCTGTAATCCACCAGCGGCACATGGATTTTGCCCACTTCTTTACCCACCGCCGCCCGCAGGGCCTGCACCTGCGGCAGGTCGTTCGCCTGCACATTCCAGGACAACAACTGATGAATGAAGTGCTGCGGCTCAAACGAATGCACGTGGCCGCCTTTGCCAACAGCGTGCGCAAGGGCCAAAGTCAAGGCACCGACATTGGCCCCTGCTTCCACCACGACATCGCCTTCCTTCAGAAGCGCCCTGCACAACTCTGCTTCTTCAGCAGCCCATTCGCCATAAACGTCCAGACAGAATCCAATGAACTTGTCATTGGCCGGATAACGCATACGCCCATAGAGGGTATCCGTTTCCATGACACCATCCGCGACGCGGTGCGACGCGACGAATTCGGAACGTTGAGCAACCTCAACTTTAGTCGGCACCTGACCTGATATCAGCTTGGCGGGCGGCCTGTGCGCTGGAAGCGGCGGTGCCTGTACAGGCGGGAAGGGTTTCAAGGGCGGGCGCGGCGGCGGCGGGGATGCCTGCAGCTTCGACCGGTCACCATCCTTCAGGGCGGTGACATCGGCGGCCAGTCGCTGGAAAACGCTCGCCCAGTCGCCAGGATTGGTCTGCCGGAACAGGCGCATGGTTTGCGGATACCAAGGACTGTCAGCCCGTTCCACCATCCAGCGCCAGTCAGGCGAGAATTTCAGGGGCACCCAAACGGGACGGCCCAAGGCACCCGCGAGGTGGGCCACCGACGTGTCAGAGGAAATGATCAGATCAAGATGCTGCATCACGGCAGACGTATCCAGGAAGGCCCCCGGTCCTTCATCGAAATCGGGGCCCAACGTCTCGACCTTCATCCCCTCCGGCAGATGCTCCAACTGGTCCAGGCCATAGCCCTTCTGGAGGCTGATCAGCGTGACGCCGGGGACACGGGCAACGGGCGCCAGTTGGTCAAGCGTGTAGGAACGGCCCTTGTCAACGCCAGTTCCCGGCTTTCCCTGCCATACGATGCCGATGCGGAAGCCCCCTTGCGGGATGCGGTCCTGCCATTTCGTCACCCGTGCGGGGTCGGCATGCAGATAGGGGATGGGGGCTGGAACTGTGTCCACCGTAACGCCCAGCACCAAAGGCAGGCTCATCATCGCGATGTGGACGTCAAACGGCGGCAGCGGCTCATCATAGGTGGCCAGGGTCACGCCCCGTATCGACTGACCATACAGGGCCAGCAGGTTAGCCGGCACCTCCAGGATCACCTGCCCCGCGCGCGCCACTACCTGCTGTACAAAGCGCACGAACTGAATGCTGTCTCCCAGCCCCTGTTCATGGTGGATCAGGATGGTTTTGGCGCTGATATCCTCGCCCCGCCATTCCGGCTTGCCGAAATCGCGCAACGGCACCGGTAGATTATCGCGCAACCAACGCCATTCCAGGTGCTGCCAACCCTCCTCCCACTGTCCGCCCAGCATGAACAGGGCGGCCGCCGTTCCGTGTGCGCCAGAGGATTCGGGCGGGACGGCCAGGCGGCGGCGGATATAGGTCTCCGCCTCCCCCAGTCGGTTCTGGTTCATGTAAACATTGGCGATATTGTTCAGGGTATCGCCGTGATCAGGCAACCGTTCCAGAACCTGCAAAAACAGCTGGAGCGTCTGTTCGGGATCGGCCCCGTCTTCATATTGAAGTGTGGCCAAATTCAGCAGCGCTTCCGGCATTCCCGGTTGAAGGCGCAGTACCTCATTGTAAAGCCTTACCGCCTCGTCCCGCTGCTGGCGATTCTGCAGCAGGCTGGCCAGATTGACCATCGGCTCCACCATGGAGGGGCGATGGCGTAGAGCGTCGCGATAGGCCTGAATGGCATCGTCAATTCGCCCCTGGCCCGCCAGAATGATACCCAGGGTGAACAACCCCTCCGGCGAGGCTGGGTGCGCCGCCAACATGCGACGCACGCTTTGCTCCGCCAGCGGCAGATCGCCCGACTGCTGATCGGCCATAGCTTTCAGCAGCAATAAATCGGGTGCCGTCGGACGGATTGCCAAAGCCGCAGAATAAGCCTGCGACGCCTCCGCACCACGCTTCAAATTCAGAAGAGAATTGCCGAGATTGATCTGCGCATCACAGTCCTTCGGCGCGATCTTGACCCACCGACGGATAAATTCGACGGCTTCGGCATGTTTGCCCTGTTGCTGCAAGGCGATCCCGAGGGGATGGAGAGCCTCATTCAAACCGGGGTGCCGCTTCAGCAGTTCGCGATATCCCTTTTCGGCTTCCTCCACCTTGCCGGCAAGATGCTTCTCCTTGACGGCCTGCAAGTTCGCCGCCACGCCCTGCGCCATGCCTTTATTATGCACTTATCCCCTCCGGTGACGGCATTACTGGATGCAGTAGTATCGTCACGCCCACACCGGAAGCAACGGTTTCTCCGTGAATTCGGCAAGCAGCAGCAGGGAGTGGGTTAGGTACCGGTACGAGGATGTGCGCGTCCTGCATTCATGAATGGGAGAAAGGTTGGCCGCCGCCGGGGCGACCACGGACAATTGGCGTTATCAACCCTATCATCCAAAAGCATTCGTCGATGCACATCGCCTGTCGAATCCCTGGTGTCAGGATCAAGGCGCACCGGTGGTAAGGCGTCGCCCTGCCGCCAGTTTGATACCGTCGCGGCTTCCTCGGGCCGACATCTTGACGGGTGATGTAATTTCACCTCAGCGCGTTGGCGATCAGATAGTTGGCAAAATCCGCAACCTTCAACTTGATCGCCGCCTTTTCGCTTTCCCCGGCCATGGCCCGCGCCAGGACGATGTGACGTTGCACATCGCTGTCCGCAACCTTGAAAAGGGCGGTCTCCCCCTTGATACGGGGATAGTAGGTGGGATCGACACGCTTTTGACGCTTGCTCAGCCGTTCGACCATCTCCTCTTCAGTCAGGTCGATATCGGCCTGCTTCTTGACCAGGGCCCAATCCTTCTCCCCCGCCATTCCGGCCGCCAGAATTTCCGCAGGGTCGCCATCGCAAATGCCGACCTTGAACAGGTTCTTGCCCAATCCGACGTCCGATCCCCACTGACTGAGATTGGCGCTGCGCGCAACGAAGATGGTGGCCATGGGTCCAGGATTCCTGAGCAAGAGACGCTGTTTTATCATGGTGGGAGTAGCGCAAGCGGGCGCTTCTGAAAAGGGGCGATACAGGTTGCTCCCTGGATCTGTCTATTTATTGAGCGTTAAAGATTAAATATTGTGCGACAATGCGTTAACGGAACATAAATGAGAAGAGCTTTAATGTTTCGCCGCCTATCCAAAAGAAATAAGTTGCTCATATTTTAATCAATATTTCATCTGGATAATTTTTAATCAGTTGCTACAGTAAGCAGGTCAGACGGCGCAAAGCCGCATCGCCTTCGCAAAGATGCGTGGCGTCAAGGAAGCAAACCCCACCAAGTGTTCGCAATGCCAATAAAGAACCGTGGTACACATGCCGAAAGATTTGACGGCGGATATTTCCGCATATCGGGCGAATGCTGATCAGGAGGCCTCCCCCGAAACCATCATCGAACTGGCCCGTGAGGTCGCCGAAGTATCCGCCATGCGGACCAGTGCCATCGGCGACATCACCCGCCGGACAAAGATACTGGCCCTCAATGCCAAGATCGAGGCGGCGCGGGCCGGCGTTCATGGTGCCGGATTCGGGGTCGTCGCGGCGGAGGTTCAGACGATCTCATCAGAGATTGACCATGCAGCCAGCCAGATGCGCGACGAGATTGTCGGCAGCGCCAATCGTCTGCACCAGTTGGGACAGGGGCTGGTCGGGTCGATGCGCGGCCAACGGCTTGCCGATCTGGCGCTTAACATGATCGACATTATCGACCGCAACCTTTACGAGCGGTCGTGCGATGTCCGATGGTGGGCCACCGACAGCGCCGTGGTCGATGCGCTGGAAAAGCCCGGCACGGCCACTGCCGATCATGCCAGCCACCGGTTGGGCGTGATCCTGAAATCCTACACGGTCTATCTTGATATCTGGGTGGCGGATGCGCAGGGCCGGGTGGTGGCCAGCGGGCGACCCGGCAAGTACCCCGTACTGGGCCGTTCCGTTGCCGGCGAGACCTGGTTCCAGGATGCAATGGCCACACGGGATGGAACGGAATTCGCCGTGGCTGATGTGGCCCCGCATGACGGGCTGAATGGTCAGCCGGTCGCCACCTACGCCACGGCCATCCGCGCCGGCGGGGAAGAAAATGGCCGTCCCCTGGGGGTGTTGGGCATTTTCTTCGACTGGGCCCCGCAGGCCGGTTCCGTTGTCGGCAATGTCCGCCTGACGGAGGAGGAGCGGCTGGAAGGCCGCACCAAATGCCTGATCGTCGACAGCAACTTCCGGGTGCTGGCCGCCAGCGACAAGCGCTATCTGCTGATCGGTCGCTATCCGCTGACCACAGCCGGGCGGGACATGGGCTATTACACGGCGGAGGATGGCACGATGGTGGCGTTCGCCCTGACCCCGGGCTACGAAACCTATAAGGGCCTGGGCTGGTATGGCCTGATCCTGCAACGCCCGCCCGAGGTTGAAGCCTCCTGGAATGCCCGTCACGGGCAGGCGTAACGGGCACCGGAGAATAACCGGAAGCCATCGGTCGGAGTCGCACCGGAGTCGCGCGGCTCCGACCGCCCTGCACCCCGTTCGGATTATCTCTCTCGCCCCATTATCGCCATCAACCCCCTATATTTTGTTGCATGCAAGGGGTGGGGACAGGTGCATACCCCCGTCAGCGAGAGAAAAGTGGTATTCTGTTATAAAGTCGCTTATGTTCGACGCAGACGTTAGAGTTCATGGGGTGCCGGATGTATTCACATCCTCAACATGGTGGCGGTGAAGAGGTCAAGGAGCTGCGCCGACAGGCGGGTGCTTGGCTGAAAGGCCGTCGAAGCGAGGTCGGCCTTACCCAGCGTGCGCTGGCTGAGGCGGTTGGCCTTGAATATTACACGATGGTGTCGATGATTGAGGCGGGGCGTGGTCGCATCCCGCCGGACAGCTATCTGGCATGGGCGGGTGCCCTGCAGATGCAGCCGGCGGAATTTGTGCGAACCCTCATGCAATTTTATGACCCCATTACCCATTCCATTCTGTTCGGCGATGCCGGTACAAACACCCCCGGCGGCAGCGATGGGGACCAGCAGGCCCCGCGCTTTCGTGTTGTTTAAGGACTAGCAGGATTCAGGTGGCCGCCAGATGGGCGAAATCGTCTCTATCCATATTGCGCAGTTGAAGGCATCTCGCCACGAAGTGGTGGACGTTGCATCGCGCGAACGGATGTCAGCCTTGCGGGAACGCCGGGCCGCGTGGGGACGTATCATCCGTCAGCGGCGCGTTGATCGTGGTTTCACGACCCGCACACTGGCTGAAACGGTAGGGCTTGCCACGCCGACCTTGGTCAGCGCCATTGAATCCGGTCGCGGCCGCCTTCCAGAAGGTGTGCTTGCCGGCTGGGCGCTGGCCTTGGGCATGGAACCGGCGGAATTCGCCGCTGGCTACCTTTCCGCCTTTGAACCCGATGCCTTCGCCGCCCTGCGGCAGAACCAAGAAGAAGGGAGGCCGGCATGAGCGCGTCGGCCGAGATATTCCGCTTCCCCGGTCGTGCGGCCAGTGGCAATAGCGGCTCCTGGAGCAATCAGGACATCGCTGATGTCTATCGGTGCCTGGATCAATTTGCCCGCCATGGTCTGATGGTGGAGGCCGCGTCGGGCCTCTCCGACGAGGGCGATCCCTGGTTCGCGATTGAAGATGTCTCTACCGGTGACGCGCTTGTGCATATCGCGCGCATTGATGGCTTTTTCGTAGTGCATGTCCTGGACGGGGAGACCTGGTCCGGAGACACGCTGCGTCAGGCCCTGGCGAATATGGATGTCTCGACCCTGGCCGGTATCGGCATGGTCGATCACCATGGCACCACCGCCGCCGATGGCGATGACGACAAGGATGGCACTCACGCCTTCCTGCGCATTGTCAGCGCAGTCGTTGCCGTCCTGACCGCAGATGTGATCGCCAACGCCGTCACACACGAAGCGGCGGCATCGCCCCTGCCCCCGGTCGGCGCGCCTCACGCTGGCGATCACGGTGACGATGCTACCAAGGCCGCGCTGGATTTGCCAGCCGTCGATAGCAGTCTGACCCCGGAGCATCGCGAGAAAACGACCGGCACGGCGGCGTTGGATGACAGCGCCGCACCCGTTGAAGCACCCAAGGACATCTATTCGGACAAGGTGGATGCACCTGCATCGACGCCTGCCGCCAGTGCCTTGACCGCTGTGACGGTTGAAAAGGAACATTCGGTCCTGACGGTCCCGACACCAGCCGTGGACGCGACCGTTACCGGTTCAAAGCAGGAAATCATGGTCGCAGCCGGACAAAGCGAGGGGGTCGCTCTGTCCTATGCCATCGGCAGCGAACATGTGCAGGTGACGTTCGACGACCGTGTGTCGTTTGTCGGCATCGAAAAGAAAGCTGACACGTTCCTGGTCGTGATTGACGGGAATACGAAAGATCTGATCGCGAAGGTGGAGAATTTTGACAAGGGGCTGGATAGTTTGGTGATCGAAAAATCCGATGACGCGGGCACGTCAAGCGCCATCGTCACGGATTTGGGGGCTTTGGTTGCCAATGTCGAAGCACATCTGACCGTGGTTGGCCAGGCGACGGTGGAAATCCACCTGACGTCGCAGGTCGGCTCATTGGTCGCCGGAGGCTGAAGATCATGAGTTTGGCAGCAACCACCACTTTGTTCGCCGGCAGCACCAGCCTGTCGACCAGTGAACTGGCCCTTTTTCACGCCATTAACGCGCTGCGCGCGGAAAAGGGCCTGTCCCCCCTTAAACCGAGTTTCGACCTGTCCGTCCTTGCCGGTCAACACGCCGGTGATTTCGACAGCAATGTGGGCTACAGCGCCTGGTCCCAGGTCTCTGTGGCCGCCCGTGTCGTGCCGACCCTTCATCACTGGAGTGATGGGCAGGGATTTGTGGCTGGCGTGCTGGCGGTGGGGGCCGGTCTGCAACTGACCCTGCCACAGAGCATCGCGGAAAATGCCGATGGCGTCCTGGCCGGAACGGTGCGCGGTGATCTGCTGACGGAGTGGCTGTCCAATCCCGGAACGGCCAGCAATCTGTTGTCCAACAGCTGGGACAGTGTCGGCATCGGCTTTTCCGGCGACATGGCCTATGTCACCTTTGGCAAATATGGTGATGCGGTGAGCGACGTTAAGGTCGCCCCCATCGTGGGGACGAACAGCAACGATGCGATCCGCACGACCGCCTGGGCCGACAGTATCTCTGCGGCCGGCGGGAACGATGTCATCACCGGGCTGACCAACGGTGACCGTGTGGACGGGGGTAGCGGTCTTGACCGTATTGTCCTGTCGGGCAATGCGGCGTCTTACACCATCGCCGCGGTGACTGAAGGTAACTCCACCTGGGCCGTCGTTACTGGTGCCGAGGGGAATATCAGCATCCACAATGTTGAGTATGTGCAGTTCGCAGACCGCGTCATCGATAGCAGCAACTGGGGCGAGAACCTGACCCAGGTCCGGTTCGACGATGCTTATTACGGTGTGCGCAATGTGGATGTGGCGGCGGCTGTAACCGGTGGCGCTATTTCCTCGCTTGAGGATCACTTCTGGTCCTTCGGGGCGGAGGAAGATCGCGACCCGGCTGCGTTCTTCGACACCGATTACTATCTGGCTCATAATCCCGACATTGCCAAAGCCGTTGCTGACGGGTCAATCCGCAGCGCGTTTGAGCACTACCTGCTGTTTGGGCAGTTTGAGGGTCGCAATCCCAACGCTTATTTCAGCACCAGCGATTACCTGGAACTCAATCCCGACGTGGCCCAGGCCATTGCCAGCGGACAGATCGGGTCGGCCATCGATCATTATCTGTCTTATGGCCGCTTTGAGGGCCGGTTGGCGACGGATCAGTTCAACGAATCTTACTATCTGGCCAAGAATCCCGATGTTGCCGCCGCTGTTGCGGCCGGTCAATTCGATAGCGGGCTGAGCCATTACCGTCTGCTGGGGCAGATCGAAGGCCGTATGCCGTTCGATGCCGATGGCATTATCGGCTGATCATGCCAGTTGCGGTTTTGTCTTGTGGTGTGGTGCGTGACCCGTCACGTTCCTACACCCAAGACATAACATCTACCCGGCCCCCTGATGAAATCGCTTCTTCTTGGTCTGGTGACGCTGCTGCTCCTGCTCGTCGCCCCTGCTGGTGGCCATGAGATCGGAGATAGCCAGATCATTGTGGAACCGGGCGATGGCATCTGGACGGCCCGGATCGTTACAGCCCCCACCCCCCTGATCAACAGGCTGGAAGAGACGCACGGCCTGCCGCTGAGCCGCGACCTGACAGAAGAGGTCGCGGCTGCCCGCCTGACCGACCTGTCGCCGCACCTGCCCTCCCATCTGCGGATCGTGATTGATGGGCAGGCCGTGGTCGCGACACTGTCCGTCGAACAGTTGCGGATGCCGGCGGATCAGTCGCAGCCCGCCTTCATCGTGCTGCGCGCTGACGGCCCCTTGCCAGCAGATGCCCGCACCCTGTCCTGGCAGTTCGACCTGCTGCGCGGCCAGAATCCGCTGCTGCTGGCGGGGCAGACCCATTGGGTGGAGGGGGATCAGGCGACGCCACCCCTGCCCCTGCGCCCCGGCCTGCCACCCACCCTGACGCAGATTGTCGGCCAGTATCTGCATCTGGGCTTCATCCATATCGTACCGGACGGGCCCGACCATGTGCTGTTCGTCCTGGGGCTTGTGCTGTTGACGACACGGATGCGCCCGCTGCTGGTTCAGGTGACAGCCTTCACGGTAGCCCATTGCCTGACCTTGGCATTGGCGTTGTATGGCGTGGTGAGCCTGCCAGCCTCAATCGTGGAGCCACTGATCGCGCTCTCTATTGCCTATGTCGCGGTGGAGAATATCCTGGCCCGACGCATGACGCCCTGGCGGCCTGCACTGGTCTTCGGCTTCGGTCTGCTGCACGGCCTTGGCTTTGCCGGCGTGCTGGCCGATCTGGGATTACCGCCGGACGGTCGGGTCACCGCCTTGATGGCCTTTAATGTCGGGATCGAGTTTGGACAATTGGCGGTGATCGCCCTCACCTACATTCTTGTCCTGCATTGGTGCAAGAATCAGCCCTGGTTCAAGGCCCGTGTCACAACCCCAGCCTCTGCTCTGATCGCCCTGATCGGTCTCTATTGGACGGTGGAGCGGGTCATGGGGCACGCTTGACGACTGGATCATCGGACAGCAACCAATTCAGGGCTGCCTCTTCACTTAGGAAAGTGCCGTGCTGAGTGGTAGAGAAAATTGCAGACATCATGCGGATCAACAAAGACCACATGCTGTCACGGACAATGTAGGCGACGCGGGTGCGACGCTCCTCAGCGTTGCCCCAACAGGGCATGGCCTGAATTGCCCGCACACCTTCCCAATCGATACTGCCGCCATAGCGTGACACGTCAAGGATCATGCGCGATGTCGGCGATAGCCAGCCCTTCGATTGTGCAGCTTCCATTACAGCCAGGATGTCGCCCATGGCCGTTTCCCCCTCAAGAACCACCCGCACAACGGTGCCATCATAAACTACACGCGCTTGCGTGGTTTCTAGGCCGAGTACTATCTCGTCCACCGGCTGCCTGCCCTTGTTAATTGACCAGTACGGGCATATTGCGTCCCGTACTGGTCAAGCAACCATTTCTGCACCCACCGTTCTGAATTACAATGATCGTTGATCAAACTCCAACCATAAGTGGCCTGGCAGCGGAGGTGCAGCCTATTGCGCCGCCACTTCCTGTCGCCGACCGAACAGCAGGCGGACGCGCCCGGCCCCGCGCTTGCTATCTTCCACCAGCATCAGCAAGGCCGGCATCAGCAGCAGGACCAGCACCGTCGCCGTCCCGATGCCGAAGACGAAGGTAATCGCCATGGGCACCAGAAAGGCCGCCTGGAACGCCGTTTCCGTCAAGAGCGGCAGCAGACCGAAGATGGTGGTCAGTGACGTCAGCAGCACCTGACGCAGCCGTTCCGCCGCCCCATGCACCACGGCACTTTCCACTGCTTCGCCATCCTTGATACGGTCATCAATGCTGCTGACCACCTGGATACTATCATTCACCAAGACGCCGGCCATACCCATGATGGCGATGTAGGACCAGATGGTCATATCCGCCCCCATCACCCAATGGCCGAAGATGGTGCCAGCGATGGAGAAGGGAATGATCATCAACACCGCCAGGGGCCGGGCGAAGCTGCCCATGATCCAGGCCAGCACCAGATAGATGGCCCCCAGCGACACGAACATGCCCAGCATGAAGTCCGACCAGAATTCCGCTTCCTGACGCGAACCGTCATTCTGGTCCTTCTTGACGCCATACTTCTCCATGATGCCGGGCAGGTGGTTCTTTTCAATGTCGCTGCGGATTTCGCCGGAATTGCCCTTCAGGTGATCCACCTCTGCGAAGATGGACACGGTGCGCTGGCCCTTGTTGCGCAGGATACGCGACAGGCCGGGCCGTTCCGACAGTTCCACCACATCGGCCAGCGGCACCTGCATACCAGTCGGGGAGCGCAGCTTCAGGCCGGCCAGCAGCGCCTCCGTCTGGTCGCTTTCCGGCAGGCGGACGCGCACCGTCACCTCCTCATCACCCTTGGCGAAGCGCATGGCGATGGCCCCGTCCATGGCGTCACGCAGCTGGCGGCCCACATTCTCGGTGGTGAAGCCCAGGGCCTCGCCGCGCGGCGTGACCTTGACCACCAGTTCCGGCTTGCCCGCCGGCAGATTGTCCCGCGCCCCGCTGACCCCGCCATAGGTCATGATGATCTTCTTCAGATCCTCCGACGCAGCTTTCAACACATAGGGGTCATTATGGACCAGACGGAAGCCGAAGCCGTCGCCACCGAAGCCATCCTGTTCGGAAGAAAAGATCACCTGATCGATACCGGGCAGCAGCTTGGTCTCTGCCTCCCACTTCTTCATGATGTCGGGCAGCCGCTGCTCGCGGTCATCGGCGACCGAGAATTCGACCTTCATGGAGCCGATATAATCGCCCACCTGTTCGGGTAGGTTGTTGCCGGTGGTAACGCCCAGCTTGCCGAACGTCATCTTCACGATCTCACCCCGCTTCAGGCCGTAGGCGGCTTCCACGCGGTACAGGGCGGCTTCGGCCTCATCGATCTGCCTTGCCACCACTTCACGCGGGGTGCCGGGGGTGAACAGCAGGTTCAACTGTGCCTGATTGCCTTCCGGTTGCGGGAAGAAGGCGAACTTCACATGGCCGCCCGCCTGCAACCCGATAGCCAGCGCCATGATGGTCAGGGCTGATGCCACCGTGATGCCGCGATTATGGGTGGTCCAGGCGATCACCTGGGTGAAAGGGCCGTCGCGGAAGGCGTTGAACTTTTCCTCAAACGCCACGCGCAGCTTTGACGGCGGCGACTTCTGCCCCTTCTCCAGCGCGTGCCGCATATGGGACGGCAGCATCAGGAAGCAGCCCAGCAGCGAGGCAATGATCACCGCGATGGAGATGGCGGGCAGCGGCAGCACATACTGCCCCGTGGTGCCACGCATCATCAGCATGGGGCCGAAGGCGGCGATGGTGGTGATGGCGGCCGCCGTGACGGGCCAGAACATACGCTGGGCCGCACGTTCCACGGCCTTGGCCGGTTCCATGCCCCTGTCCATCAGGGTCTGACCATGTTCGGCCACGACGATGGCATCGTCACAGATAATGCCCGTCATCATGATCAGGGCAAACAGGCTCATCACATTGATGCTCTGCCCGATCAGCACCATGATGGCAAAGGTGACCAGGAAGCTGACCAGAATGTCGATGGCGATCCAGAAGGTCACCCAGGGCCGCAGGAACACGACCAGCACCGCCATGACCAGCACCATGCCGCCGACGGCGTTGTCCATCAGCATGCCGATGCGATCTTCCAGTGCGTCGGAATTGCGGTCATAGCTTTCGACCGTCACGCCCGGCGGCAGGGTCGGGCGCAGCTTTTCCAGATAGGCATCGACCCGTTCGGTGATTTCGATCAGGTTGCCATTCTTGGAGGTCTGGAGCGACAGGTTGATGGCGGGATTGCCATTGCGCCGCCCCGTCACGCCCCGGTCGTCGAAGGCGTCGCTGACCTGGGCCACCTGCCCCATGGTCACGCGCTGACCCTGCTCGTCAGTGCGCAGCGTTAATCCGGCGACACCGGCGGCATCATCCTGCCGGCCCATGGACCGCATCTGCTTTTCAATATTGCCCGACAGGGTGCCCGACGGCACATCGGTCGATGCATGGGCCAGACGCTGGGCAATCGAGCCCAGGGTGGTATCCAGGCGCTGCAGCTCTGCCGCCGGCACCTCCACCCAGATCTCGGCATTGCGCAGACCGGACATATAGACACGGTCCACGCCCTGCGCCGTCACGCCATCGCGTACCTGCTTGGCCAGCGCCCGCAGGGCCGGTTCCGGCAGCGGGCCGGAGATCGCCAGTTCCATCAGCTCATCCGTGATGGTGAAGCGGTTGATCACCGGGCGTTCGGCACTTTGCGGCAGGGTGGTGATGTTATTGATGGCGCTTTCGACCTCTGACAGGGCCTTGGCCATGTCAGTGCCGTGCTTGAAATTGATGAACAGTTCGCCGATGCCTTCACGCGAACGGCCCGTCACCTCATCAACGCCTTCTAGGAAACGTACTTCGCGTTCCATGGCCTCGATGATGGAGCGGTCGATATCGTCGGCGGACGCGCCCTGCCACGCCGTCCCGACATAGATGCCCGGCACGTCGAAGTCCGGTTCCATCTGTCGTTCCAGCTTGGCCAGCGCCCAGAAGCCAGCGATCATCATCATGATCATCAGGATATTGGCCGCCACCTTGTGGCGGATGAAGGTGCGGATCAAGCCGGCGCTGCTCATTCGCTCTTCTCCCCGGCCGGAGCCTTGTCCTGGTTATCCTTGGCGGGGTTGGTGGCGACCTGGGCGTCACTACCGGGCATCTCCCGGACCGCGACCTTCAGGCCGGGTCCGATTTCCTGGAAGCGCGTGGTCACGACCTTGGCACCGTCGCTCAGGCCCTTGTCGATGAAAACGGCGTCGCTGGTGCGGGCCACGACATGCACCTTGGTGCTTTCCAGCCGGCCCTCGGCATTGGCGATGTAGACGGTGTCATTGCCATGCACCGCCGTGACCGGCAGGCGATGGACCGCGACATAGGCACGGTCGGGCAGCGCCACCTCCACAAAGGCACCGGGGCGCAGCGGCTGATCCAGGCTTTGTGCCTCCAGCCGCACGAAGATGGTGACGCCACCAGTGGCCGTGTCGATCCGATCGATCACCCGTTCCACAGTCGCCGGATAGGTCAGGCGCTGTTCCCCCAGCTTCCAGGTGACCTGCGCCCGGCGACCCACGACGCCCGCGCCATCGGCGGCCAGACGGCCATAGGCCTCGGTCGACAGGGTGACGCGGGCTTCCAGCCCTTCCGTGCCCGACAGGGTGGCGACCTGATCGCCTGCCGACACGCGCATACCGACCTCTGCCTTGGTCTGGCCGACAAAGGCATCGAAAGGCGCGGTCAGTCGGGTGCGAGCCAGATCAGTTTCGGCCCGGTCAAGGGCCGCCTTCAGCCGGTCGATGGTCGCTTCCTGCTGACGCACCCGCGCGGCCCCGGCCTGTGACCCGTTTTCCATGGCGGCCAGGGTCTGGCGCTCTGCCGCCAGGGCCGCTTGCGTTTGTTCCAGGCGTGCGATGGAGATGGTGCCCTTCTCATACAGGGACTGTGCGCGCTCCTGTTCCCGCTCCTTCAGGCCCAGCTGCTGACGCGCCAGTTCGGCGCGCGACTTTTCCGCTGCTGCGGTGGCGCGCAACTCATCCAGGCGGGCCTTGGCCTCTGCCAACTGTGCCCGCGTCTCCCGCACATTCAGCTCATAATCCCAGGGGTCGATCTCCAGCAGCGTTTCACCTGCCTTGACCAGACCGCCATCGCGCAGGGCCGGCGACACCGCCTTGACCGTACCGGCCACCAGGGGCCGCAACTCCGCTGACCGTCCAGCAACCAGCGTGCCCATCAGGTTCATGTCCGGGCGGTGATCGGCCCGCGCGACGTTCACCGCATCAACGGACCAGACCCGCTCCGGCCGATCCTCCCGCGCCACCTCCGGCTTGCTGGCCACCATCAGGGTGAAGCCGCTGGCGCCCAGCAGCAGCACGCCGCCAATGGCTGCCACCCGCTTACCGCGCGGGCCCAGGGCCGCCCATTTCGGCAGGCGCACGCCCTGCAGCCGATCCCCCCATCCGCGCAGCGCCCAATGCCGGCCCATCTGCACCGTTGTGACCTTTTCCATGCCAATCCCCCGTCTGCGGCGCGTTACGTTTCGGCAGGCCGCACCTTCCCCGGTGTAGGCCCAAGCCGTTGGCAGACGCATTTGCAGCCGGCATGCCAGGACATGGAATGGCGGAAATGTGGGGTTTCGTGTTGCTGTCCCTTATAAGGATGGTGGTCAGCGCCCACACATTTTAGTGTGATCGACGAATGATCGCCAAATTCGCCACGGCGATTTCACTGTCGTGCCGCTTTGGCGCTTCACGCAAAGCCGACACGGACGGAACCCAACCCTGCGATCCGGGCTTCGTACTGTTCATTGGATTTGGCGGGCACCATCGGGCCCAAAGCGCCGGACAGGACCACGTCACCGGCATCCAGCGGTCGGCCGACCGCCGCCATCCGTTCCGCCAGCCACAGCAGTGCATTCAAGGGATTGCCCAGACAAGCGGCTCCGGCGCCCAGGGATACAGGGTCGCCATTCCGTTCCATGACCATCCCGCACAGATATGGATCGAAACGATCCAAAGGTACCGGCATGGTGCCCAGCACGAAAAGGCCGGAAGAGGCATTGTCGGCAATGGTATCGGTGATGGTGATGTCCCAGTTGGCGATGCGGCTATCCACGATCTCCAATGCCGGCAGGGCGAAATCCACGGCTTTCACGACATCAGGCATCAAAAGCCGTTCGCGATCCAGCCGGGTTTTCATGACGAATGCCACTTCCGCTTCGATCCGGGGCTGCAACAGCCGGCCCGCCGCGACAATATCACCGCTCAGCACCGCCATATCGTCGAACAGCATGCCGTAATCGGGCTGATCGACACCCAACTGCTTCTGAACCGCCTTGGAAGTGAGGCCGATCTTGCGACCGACCAGCCGACGCCCCTGTTCCAGCCAGTGACGCGTATTGGCCTCCTGCACCTGATACGCACCCGTGGGATCACCGGGTGGCAGCTCTCCCCGCAACGGGGAGACCGGTCCCGTATTATAGGCACCGCGCAGCCGGGCGGCGAGATCGGCCATCACCTGTTCCATGAGACACCTTCAGAGAAGAAGAAGGAAAGGCCCCCTGCGGGCAGAGGCAACCCGCAGGGGGACAGCACCAGGGCTACCAGCTCTTGGAGACCTGCAGCACGAAGGTGCGGGGGGCGCCGGCAAGACCGGCGGGCACCAGGCCGTTGGCCGCCACCGTGATCAGGTACTGCTCATCAGCCAGGTTCTTGCCAACCACCTGCACGCCCCAACCACCCTCGTCGCTGTTCCAGCCGATGGAAGCGTTGATCAGGTCGTAGGATTTCTGGGCAAAGATGTCGGCGTTGGAGGCGTCGTAATAGACCTTGCTCTGCCGGAAATACTCTCCCCGGACAAAGGCCGCGCCCGGCCCCACATCGAAATTATATTGGCCATATGTGGACAGGGAGCTTTTGGGGGCGGCGTTCAGATTGTTGCTGGTGGCATTGAAGGTGCGGGTGGCGGCGCTGTAACGGGGGTCGGCTGCCACGAAATTCACGAGCTGGTTGGGCACGCTGGAGGTTGGGAAGGACCGATATTTGGTGTCCAGGAAGGACAGGTTGCCGCCCAGTTCCAGCCCCGTGACCGGTCGCGCCGTCACCTCGAATTCCACGCCGCGAACGCGGGCATTGGCGGCGTTGCGGATGGCCACCACGCCTGGCGCGATCAGCGACTGCACCTGCAGGTCCTTGTAATCATAATGGAACAGGCTGGTATTGAAGCGCAGGCGCCGGTCGAACACGTCGCTCTTGATACCGCCTTCATAGGCCCAGATGGTTTCCGGCGCGAAGGACAGGTCGGTGGCATTGTTGGCGAAGATGCTGGTGCCGCCGCTCTTGAACCCGCGTGTGGCGGATGCATAGAGCATGACATCGTCCGTCACCTGATAGTCCAGCCCGAATTTCGGGGTCACCGCGTCGAACTTCCGCTTCAACTCATAGACGAAGGGAAAGCCGGGGGTGGAGGCGTTGGTGGCCAGCGACACGCGGTTGAAATTCTGCTCGATCCGCTTGGTGTCCTGGGTGAAACGCAGGCCCGCCGTGAAGCCCAGTTCGGCGGTCAGCTTGTAGGTGCCCTGCGCGAAGGCCGCGTAGGAGGTGGTGAAGCTGTCGGGTTCGGTGCGGATATAGAAGGCGTTGGCCGGCGGCAGGACGGGGCTGGCATAGTTGGTGGATTGCAGCAGGGTGCTGGTCTTGTCATGGAAATAGAACAGACCGACCACGCCGTTGAACCGGTCCATATTGGCCGTCAGGTTCAATTCTTGGCTGAACTGCTTGGACCATTCATTCTGATTGCTGATCTGGGCCAGCAGTTCGGTACCATCGCTATCCACCAGCAGATTGTACCGGCTCTTGCGGAAGGCGGTCAGCGACTTGATGGCGAATTCGTCCGACAGATCGACATTCACCTCCTGCGCCACGCCCCACAGCTTGGTGTCGTTGGTCTGCGGCGAATTCAACGCGACCTTGGAATAGTCGCCAACAATGCTGGACGCCAGCGGTGCCGGGTTGGTGCCATTGGGGCGGAACGGCACCAGCAGATGGCTGTAGCTGTCGAACCGCTCATCGCTTTCGCTGTAATCGAAGCGGGTGATCATCTCCACCTTGTCGGCGGGGACAAAACGCACCTGCCCGCGCACGCCACCGCGATTGGCATTGTTAGTGCCCGGTTGACCGGCGGCATGGATATTATCGATATAATCATCATGGCGGATATAGGTGCCGGACAGGCTGGCCTGCAGTTTCTCTTCCACCAGCGGGCCACTGACATAGAACTGCGCCTGACGACGTTCGTAATCGCCGACAGTCAGTTGCAGCTTGCCTGTGGCCGTATCCGACGGCTTCTTGGAGATGATGTTGATGGTGCCGCCAACCGCATTGCGGCCATAAAGCGTCCCCTGCGGCCCGCGCAGGACCTCGACCCGCTGGATATCCACGAAATCCTGGAACTGGCCGAAGGCGCGGGCGATATAGACACCATCGATCTGCGTCGTCACGCTGGGGTCGGACCCGCCGAAAACGTTGGAACTGCCGATGCCGCGCATATAGATGACGGCGCTGGCCGTCACCTGCGCGACCGACAGGTTCGGCGTGACCGCCACCAGATCCTTGACGTTCAGGACCAGTGAACTGTCCAGCTTGTCGGCGGAAAAGGCGCTGATGGCCAGCGGCGTCTTTTGCATCGTGGTTTCGCCAGCCTTGGTGGCGGTGACGATGATTTCGTCCAGCATATCGCCCGACTGGGCCACCTGTGTTTCCGCCGCCTGCGAAAGCGCGGGCATCAACAGTGCCATAGCGCAGACTGCACCCTTCATCTTGTGGCTAAACATGGCTTCCTCCTCCCGTTCTTTGATCATTGTCGGGTTTGCGCCAGCCCTCCGGTGGGCTGGAATTGATAAATTCTAGAATGCTAGAGGTGGGCGCGGTGGTGGCGTCGCACGAACGAAGCGCATGCGACGCCGGTAAGCGCTACTCCACCGCGCGGCCCTGGGCGCGGATATCCATATCCTGCGCCAGCCGCTCCGCCCGCCATGCCGTGATCACGGCCTCATATTCCAGCGGACCGCCGCCATAGGTGCCGCCGACATAGGTCGGCCGATCCTTGAAGGCACCCTCATTGTTGAGGAAGCCAGGCGTGCATTCCTCATAGAAATGCTCGTGGTCCACATGCTTGGCCTCGATGGTGGCCAGCCAGCGCTCCTCGGCCTCTGGCGTGGCTTCCAGGGCGGCGACGCCGTTGCGCAGGCCGTAATGGATGATCTCCACGGCATGCGTCGCCTGAATGTCCAGCGTGTGGGTAAAGTTGAAGGCCGTCGTCCCCTGCTCCGCCCCGCCCACGACGTGGAAATTGGGGAAGCCGCTGAACATGGTGCCGTGCAGGCAGCGCAGGCCGCCCCGCCACTTCTCCTCAATGGACCGGCCCCCGCGCCCGATCACCGTATAACCGCCAACCTTGTGCGCGGCAGCACCGACATCGAAGCCGGTGGCGAAGATGATGCAGTCGACGGGATAGTCGACGCCATTGACGATGACGCTGGTTTCCGTCACCGCCTCCACACCACATCCGCCAGTATCGACCAGCGTGACATTGGGCCGCTTGAAGGCGGGCAGATATTCATCACTGAACAGCGGGCGCTTGCACAGGAAATTGTACCAGGGCTTCAAGGCTTCGGCCGCCGCACCGTCACCCAGGGTCGCCGTTACGCGGGCCCGGATCTGCTCCATCTTCTCGAAATCGGCCTGCTGCATGGCCTGCGGCGGGGCAACCTTGCCCTGCCCCTGGGCCATCAGGGCGCCCATGCGCTCCCACAAGTCGGTCCAGTGGTCGCCCACCAGATTCTCGCCCTGCGGCCGTCCATTGATGATGGACAGAAAATTTTCCATGCGGCGGCGCTGCCAGCCTTTGGGCTGCGCCTTGAACCAGTCCCCGTCCGTGGGGCGGTTGTTGCGCACATCAATGGCCGAGGGCGTCCGCTGAAACACCAGCAACTGCATCGCATGTTCAGCCAGACGGGGCACGATCTGTACCGCAGTGGCGCCGGTACCGATGATGGCCACGCGCTTGTCGGCCAGCTTGACCTGCCCGCCCGACGCATCCCCGCCGGTATAGTCATAATCCCAGCGGCTGGAATGGAAGATCTTGCCCTTAAAGCTTCTGATGCCGGGGATGCCGGGCAGCTTCACCTTGGCGAGCGGGCCCTGGCTGACCGATACAAAGCGGGCGCGAATGACATCGCCGCGATCAGTGGAAATGATCCAGCGTGCGGCGGCTTCGTCCCACTCCAAACGCTGCACCTTGGTCTGAAAAAGCGCATGCGGATAGAGATTGTAATGCCTGCCGATGGCCTGGGCATGGGCGAAGATCTCTGTCCCCGTGGAATATTTCTCTACCGGGACGGTTCCCACCTCTTCCAGAAGCGGCATATAGATATAGGATTCGATATCGCAACGAACGCCGGGATAGCGGTTCCAGTACCATGTGCCGCCAAAATCGCCCGCCTGTTCCACGATGCGGAAGGACCGGAGATTGCGGTCACACAGCTTTGCCGCCGTCAGCAGACCGCCGAAGCCGCCGCCGATCACCAGCACATCCACATCCTCCGTCACCGCGTCGCGGGTGAAGCCGGGAGCGACATAGGGATCCTCGGTGAAATGGGCGAACTCGCCGGCGGCATCCAGATACTGCCCTGCCCCGTTCTGGCGTAGGCGCTTGTCCCGTTCGGTGCGATACTTGTTCCGCAGGGCGTCGGCATCATAGGCCGCCCTCTGGGCAGGATGATCTTGCATGTGGCGCACTCCCCGTGCCGGTCCGGCGCTGCCATCGGCCGGCATTTCGTTAAGGGCCGATTGTTCCGGCCCCTTGTCTGGCGAAGCGGCCGGGTCTTTCCGACCCTTCCCGCTTCATCACGGGGATACTGTTACACATCGCGAACTGGCATGCAAGCATGTCAGTTCAGAAAATGAATGGTTACCGCGCCCACTTGGCACGCAGACCGGACGAGACGGCGGAGGCGACGCCGGCAATATGACTTTCCGACAAACTGCGGGCCCGTGACGGGGACTTCGACGCGATGGCGTCGATGATCTCCTCATGCTCCTGCGCGGCTCCGCCCATGAAAGCTGAGAAGCCGATGGCCTGATTGATGAAGAAATCCGACATGTTGAAATTGCTGCTCTGCCGCTCATCGACAAAGGGCGATTGGGCCATGTCGTGGATCAACTGATGGAAGGCGCGGTTCAGTTCAAGATAGGTCTGCGCCGCCCCTGCCTGCGTGAAGTCGATGGCCGTGATACGGGCCTGAATATCGCGCAATTCCTTCAGTTGCGCATCTGTCCGGCGGGCGGCGGCCAGTTCGGCCAACAACCCCTCCATCCGTTCAAACATCAGATAGAAGTCGGCGATCTGATCACGGTCAGGGTTGACCACTTCACATCCGACCTGCGGGATAATGCGCACGAATCCTTCCGCCGACAGGCGGTTCAGGGCGGCCATGATGGGCTGGCGGCTGGCACCAGTATCGGCGGCCACCTCCTTTACCGACAATTTCTGTCCGAACGTGTATTCCGCCCCGACCAGCCGGCTGACCAGCAGTTCGTAGACCTCGTCCTTCTTGTTCACGATGAAATCCCTTTCACAGGCACGCCCTGGAATCCCTACAAGCCGGAGTGCTAGGATGCAACAGCGAAATGCGGATCTGCCTTGCAAGTCAGGCTTTGGGTATCAGCTGAACCCCCAACGGTTTGCGGAAAACGCGTGATACGAGGATCGGCATTCCCGTGCACCGGCCACGGTGAGGCCATTCAACCATTTGTTATTATGCAGTTTTTACCCAGATTCACCTTTACCCAAAAAATTCGGTGACAAGCACATTCAAAACTAGCATGCTAGCGTGCAACAAATGACGGGAGGAACCCATGCATCTCTGGCCCGAAATTGCCCGCGGCAGCATTCGACTGGGTTATGTCCAGGCGGGCCCGATCCGCACCCGCTATGTGGAGGCGGGGGACGCCAGCGCCGATGAAGCGGTGGTCTTCATCCCCGGCACGGGCGGACATCTGGAGGCGTTCACGCGCAACCTGCTGCCGCATGCCGAGCATTATCGCACCATCGCGCTGGACATGATCGGCCACGGCTACAGCGACAAGCCCGACCATGATTATGAAATCCGGCATTATGTTCAGCATCTTCTGGATTTCTGCGATGCGCTGGGCCTGGCCCGCATCCATGTCCATGGGGAGTCGCTGGGCGGCTGGATCGCGGCGCAGTTCGCCATTGATCATCCCGACCGGGTGGCGACCCTGACGCTGAACACTGCCGGCGGCCTGAATACCGATCCCGCCGTTATGCAGCGCGTGTACAACGTCACCATGAAGGCCGTGGCGGAGGCCAGCCCCGCCACCGTCCGCGCCCGCCTGGAATGGCTGATGCATAAGCCTGAGCGCGTGACCGACGATCTGGTTGAACTGCGCCTTGCCATCTATACGCAGCCGGGTTTCCTGCGCGCCATGGAACATATCCTGTGCCTGCAGAACATGGACATCCGTATGCGCAACGTGCTGACGGATGAAAGCCTGACGGGCGTCAAGGCACCGAGCCTGGTCATCTGGACCGACCATGACCCCACGGCGCCGATCGCGACCGGTGAACGCTTTGCCCGTGCCATCCCCGATGCGCGGCTGGTGATCATGGATGATTGCGCGCACTGGCCGCAGTGGGAGAAGGCGGACGAATTCAACCGCCTGCACCTGGAGTTCCTGGCACAGCACGCACCGGCCGCAAGCCGGACCGCTGCCTGAAAGGGGGCGTCCATGTCACCCCCTAATGTTCGTATGATCTGCGCCTCCCACACCCCGCTGATGGACCATGTGGATGCCGATCCGCAGGTGGATGCCGATGTACGGCGTCATTTTGCCGATTTGGCGGCGGAAGTGGCTGAATTCGATCCCGAACTGATCGTCGAATTCGCGCCCGATCATTTCAAGGGTTTCTTCTACGATATGCTGCCGCCCTTCACGGTTGGCATCCGCGCCACGGCCATCGGCGATTATGATATCGGCGGCATGGGGGACGCTTTCAACGTGCCGGAGGATCTGGCGTTGGATTGCGTGCGCGCCCTGCATGCGGCCGATGTCGATGCCGCCATGTCCTATCGCGCGCAACTGGATCACGGGTTCGCACAGTTGCTGGTCCTGCTGACCGGCACTGTCGCGCGCTATCCGGTGCTGCCCATCCATATCAACTGTTCCGGCCCGCCCCTGCCCTCCTTCCGGCAGGTGCGGCGGCTGGGAGCGGCGGTCGGGCGCTGGCTGTCGGGCCTGAACAGGCGGGTGCTGATCCTGGGCTCGGGCGGCCTGTCGCATGATCCCCCCATCCCCAGCATCCAGACAGCGCCGCCACCCGTGGCCGAAATGCTGATCGCCGGCCGCAACCCGCCCATGGAGGCACGACGCGCCCGTGAACAGGCCAACTATGAGACGGCGCGCCAGCTTGCGCGCGGCGAAGGTAGGGCCACGCCCCTGAATCCCGATTGGGACCGCGGCTTCATGGAGCAGATGGCGGCCCTGGATTTCGACAGCATCGCCACACTGGGAGAGGCGGAGCTGACGCGGCTTGCCGGCTGTGGCGGGCATGAGGTGCGTAACTGGGTTGCCGCCTATGCCGCCATGGCCGCCACGGGTCCCTTCGACCATCAGCAGATTTTCTACCGCGACATCCCGCAATGGAACGCCGGCATGGGCATCGCCACGGCTCGGCATCAGGCGGCCTGAACAAGGAACAGCACAATGACGAAGGTTCTCGTCCTTTATTACTCCGCCTATGGCCATATGGAAATCATGGCCGAGGCGATTGCCGATGGCGCCCGCAGCGCCGGGGCCGATGCCGTGGTGAAACGCGTGCCCGAAACCGCACCGGAGGAGGTTGCTAAGGCAGCCCATTTCAAGCTGGACCAAAAAGCACCCATCGCGACGGTGGAGGAACTGGGCGATTACGACGCCATCATCGTCGGCTCCCCCACCCGCTTCGGGCGCATCGCCAGCCAGATGGCGGCCTTCTGGGACCGCACGGGGCCCCTCTGGTATACGGGCGCGCTGCGCGGCAAGATCGGGGCGGCCTTCACCTCCACCGCCACCCAGCATGGCGGTCAGGAAACGACCCTCTTCTCCATCATCACCAATCTGCTGCACCATGGCATGCTGGTGTGCGGTTTGCCTTACTCGCACCAGGGACAGATGCGCATTGATGAGGTGACGGGTGGTTCCCCCTATGGCGCCAGCACCGTCAGCGGCATGAAGGGTGAGCGGCTTCCATCGGAAACCGAACTGGAAGGTGCCCGCCATCAGGGAGAGACTGTGGCCCGGCTGGCAGGCCGGCTTGGTGCCTGACGGCGCCGGGACAACGATAAAACGGGAGGAGGAGTGCCAAGATGATCAACGGCTTGCAACATCTGGCCCTGGGCGTGCCGGACCTGGCCCCCGGTGCCGACTTTTACGAGAGTTTCGGCCTGTCGGCTGAAAACCGCGCCGACCATCTGGCCTTTCGCTGCAAAGGGCGGGCGCAGGACCAGATCGTGCTGGTGGAGACGGGTCAGTCGCGGCGCTTCCACCATGTCTCCTTCGGGGCCGATGCGGCGGGGCTGGAAGCTATTGCCGGCCGCCTGCATGCGCGCGGCGTCCAATTGCTGCCTCGCCCCTTCGCGGGTGCGGCCGAGGGATTGTGGTTCCTAGATCCGGACGGGCATCTGTTAAATGTGCAGGTGGCGGACAATGCGGGACGCGCGCCAGAACCGGGACCGGTAATCAACAGCCCCGGCCTGAACCCGCGCGCTGGTACACGCGGCTGTCCCACCCGGGCGCTCCCCACCAATCCGCGCCGGCTGGGCCATCTGATCCTGTTCACGCCCGACGTGACGCGCAAGCTGACCTTCTATTGCCAGGTGCTGGGCATGAAGGTGTCCGACACGCTGAAGGATGAGTATGGCGCGTTCCTGCGGATCGCCGGTGACAGCGACCATCATGTCATCGGCTTCCTGAATTCGCCAGCCCCCGGTTTCCACCATGCCAGTTTCGAAATGGCCTCGGTTGACGAGGCGGAACTGGCAGCGGTGAAGCTGAAGACCAAGGGTTACAAGCATGCCTGGGGGCCGGGGCGCCATGCCATCGGGTCCAATTACTTCCACTATTTCCGCGATCCGTGGAATGGCATGTGCGAATATTACTATGACATGGACCATATCCCGGCTCAATGCGACTGGGAGGCCATTGAGTGGACCAAGCAGGACGGCATGTTCCTTTGGTCCGCCGATGGTCCGCCGCCCCCCGATTTCGGCCGTAATTACGAGATCGATTGAGGAAGGGAAATATCATGGACCTGGGTTTGAAAGGCAAGAGCGCCATCATCTGCGCGGCCAGTCAGGGATTGGGCCGGGCTTGCGCCATGGCGCTCGCGCGTGAAGGAGCCAATGTCGTCATCAATGGAAGAACCGAAGAAACGCTGATGGCGACCGCCTCCGACATAAGGCGGGAAGCGCCGGACGTGACGGTGATCCCCGTCCTTGGCGATATCAGCGACCCCGCCGTCAGGGCCGCCGTGGTCGCGGCGGCCCCGCAGGCGGATATCCTGGTGAATAATAATGGCGGGCCGCCGCCCGGTGATTTCCGGGATTGGGATCGGGATACCTGGATCAAGGCGCTGGACGCCAATCTGCTGACGGCGGTGGACCTGATCCGCCTGACGGTCGATGGGATGGCCGAACGCGGCTATGGGCGTATCGTCAACATCACCTCATCCTCCGTGCGCGTGCCGATCCCCGTGATCGGTCTGTCTAGTGCGGCGCGTGCCGCGTTGACGGGCTTCGTGCTAGGGCTGGTTCCGTCCCTGTCGGGCAAGGGCGTCACCATCAACAATCTGCTTCCTGGGCCTTTCGACACCAACCGCCTGCGCCATTCCAAGGCGATTACGATGCATTTGACCAAGAACCATGTGGCCGGCCGCGTGGGCGATCCCGAGGAAATGGGTGCCATGTGCGCCTTCCTGTGCGGACGTTACGCCGGCTACATCACGGGTCAGAACATCCAGATGGACGGCGGCCTCTATCCTGGAAATTTCTGACGGACGGGGAAACTCCCACCCCGACTGAGCGTCCGCTGGCAACGGCGGGCGCCTTTTTTGCGTGCTGTGTTTCAGCGCAAAAAAAGACCACCGGCCAAGGACAGGGGGTGAACCCTGCCCCGACCGGCGGTGCATCCGCAGTCAGATCGGAAAAGTTACGCCACATCCGCCAGGAAGGAAGCCGCTCCCTGGATGTTCAATGTCGGGCTGCGCCAGGCCACATACCCATCGGGACGGATGATGTAGAGAGCCTGACCATCCCGGAGATCCACACCGTAACGCTCAAACACATCCGGCAGGGCGGTGAATTCCACCCCCGGACCCATGCCGAAATCTTGACGCGCCACCAGATGCGCGGACAGGTTGGCCCGGTCCGCCACCAACCCGGCCAGCGATTGGTTCAGATGCTCGATCTGCCGGAGGTCCAGCGGCTTGCGCGACAGGGCCAGCACCGTCATCCGGTAGCCAGCCAGCAGATCGAAAACGTCGCGCCCTGACCGCAAGGGGGCGTTTGGCGCACGTGCGCCCGGCCCCGGCCCCGTCTTCCAGCCACCCTTGTCTGCCACGACCGCCGCCGTGCCGGCGGGATAGACGATGTCGCGCTGCGACAGGCGGCGGAAGGCCTTGGTCTGAATGGGTCTGGCGCGGGAAATGATCTTCAGCGCCAGTGGCAGGATCAGGTCACGCAGCGCCGCCTTGAACCCCGCCTGACCAGCGGCGGCGGCAAACAGACGGCCGGTGCTTTTCACCACCTTCTCGCCCACGGGCCGGCGCTCCCCGTCGTAGGTGTCCAGCAAGGCGGCATTGCCGCCACGCAGCACGGCAGACAGCTTCCAGGCCAGGTTCGCCGCATCCTGCAGACCGGTATTCATGCCCTGCCCGCCCGCTGGCGAGTGGATATGAGCTGCGTCGCCCGCCACGAAGGCCCTGCCCGACCGATAGCGGTCCACGAACCGGTGATGCGCACGGTAGCGGGTGATCCAGACAGGATCGCTGAGCGTGATGGGCATGTTGATGGCGGCCGACATGCCTTCCTGCATTTCCTTCAGGTCCAGTGGCAGCGGCTGCGCCGCCTCCCCCTCGCCGAAGCCGCCGGAAAGGTCGGTCGCCATCACGCGCGACAGCCGGCTGCCATAAAGCGGCAGGAACAGGCCGATGCGCTTGCCATTGATGAAGACACGGAACCGGTGATGGTCCAGCGGCCATTCCACCTTGCAATCGGCCAGCAGAAAGCGCTGCGGCAGCATCTCCCCGTGCCAGCCGATGCCCGACGCCTCACGTACCACGCTGCGCGATCCATCCGCGCCGATGATATAGGCGCTGCGGATTTCCTCGACCGTCCCGTCCAGGGCCGTGACATGGGCGCTGACCCCGTCCTGATCCTGCACCAGATTCAGCAATTGCTTGCCGCGTTCCACCCGTACACCCTGCGCCTCCATATCCTGGATCAGCAACGTCTCCGTCTCTGATTGCGGAATCATCAGGATGAAGGGAAAGGGCGTATCGGCCGTGCGAGCCAGATCGAAATTCAGCCCGCCCCGGAACGGTCCCTTCACATGCAGGTTTACCGACCCGGCAATGACGCCGCGCGCCAGAAAACGATCGGCCAGACCGATGGACTGCATCAGCTCCAGGGTACGCGCCTGTACCGCAAAGGCGCGGGATTCACGTGTAGGTTCAACGCGACGCTCAATGATTCTCACCTTCACGCCGCTGCGCACCAGCAGGCACGCCGCCATCAGGCCCGTGGGACCGGCACCGGCGACCAGGACCTCACAATCCGGCACCGTGCTCATGGGACACCCCCCTTGGCGGCGAAGGTGCGGCACAGGGTGATTGCATATGGTTCCGTGAACAGGTCCTCACGGCTGTCCCGTACCCAGCGCGCCACCTCACCACCGACATGCAGCTTGAAGGCATCCTCGTCGGTGAAAGTGTTGAAGATGGCGAAGCGTCCGCCACCCAAATCCATGGCGCGGAAGCTGGTGGTGCCGGGTTCGGCCTGCAGGCGGCGCGCGGCCTCAGTCAGAAAGACGCGTGCCGCATCCTCCTTTCCGGGGCGCGCCTCCATGGTTGCCCAGACGGCCAGTGCATCCGTCGGCATATCATCCTCCCTACTTGGATCGTTATGCCGATACAATGTGCAGACGAAGATCAAAGTGTCAACAGTTTGCCGTTGCGCTGTCGACAAATCTTGCTAGAATGGTTTGCATCATGAATGAACGCGCCTCCGCCCCGTCTCGTGAGAATGTCGCCGCCGTCTATCGCCGACTGCGGCGGATGATCCTGTCCGGCAAACTGAAGGGTGGTCAGCCGCTCTCACAGGTGCAGCTGGCCCTGGATTTCGACACCAGCCGGGGACCGGTACGCGAGGCGCTGCGCATGTTGCAGCAGGAAGGTTTAATCGAGGCGGAAACCAACCAGCAGGGACGGGTCGTCAGCTATTCCATCGATGATCTGGAGCAGGTCTTCTCCCTGTTGATACTCAA
This sequence comes from Niveispirillum sp. CC-CTL257, assembly GCF_059489915.1. NCBI lineage: Bacteria > Pseudomonadati > Pseudomonadota > Alphaproteobacteria > Rhodospirillales > Azospirillaceae > Niveispirillum > Niveispirillum sp. CC-CTL257. Next base: position 235,768 of record NZ_JCAJXE010000004.1, on the reverse strand, counting down.
CGCCGCCATGGCCATCCGGGCGGGGGCGGACCGGTTGACGGAGGCTGATATGGCCATCGTCCGCCGGGCCGTGGCCCGGATCGAAGCGGCACCGGAACTGGCGCAAAGCCCACGGGGTGCCACGCGGCGGCGGCTGGCGTTCCGCCGGCTGATCAGTACTCTCTGCCGTCATGGCGGGCGCCACGTCACGCAGATGATTGACGATTTGCTGGACCGGCTGGCCATGTTCCGCGGCATGCATGAGGTGGTGGGCAATCCCCCACCTTATCCGCTGGAGAACGGGTTCCAGCCCTTGCTGGACGCTTGCGATAAGAAGGACGCAGCGGCGGCTGCCCTGTTCATGGCAGACAAGATCGCTGATATTGCAGGCAAGGCCCTGGCCTATCTCGACCGGCGCTATCTGCCGGTGCAACTGAACCTGTATGTGGACGCGGTGCGCGGCGCGTTGAGCGCCGCCGGACAGGCCGGTCCCTCCACCGTGACCATCCGCGTGCGCGGCATGCCCGGTGGGCGCGTAGAATGCGTGATCCTGCCCGACTGAACAGTCGAACAGGAAGTGTTGACACCTACACGGTGCACTCACCGTGACCGACACAGAATCAGCAGGTGAACCATGGATGTGATTGCCCCGCGTGAGGGCGGATTGTCTGCCCGCGATGGGCCCCGGCCCCGGACGACCCCGCATGCCCCGCACAGCCAGATCGACCAAATTCCGGCGGATCGGCGACAGTTGGGGCAATTGCTGCTGACGGCTCTGTCGGCCCTGCCCGGTGTGGAAACCGGCGGCAGCCGGCGCGCCCCGCCCGGTACCGTCGGCCTTTACCTGCGCAACGGGCAGCCCACGGAACGGCCACGGGCCTTCCTTCTGGGCCACGAATTCGCCCATGTCCATCTGGAGGATGATGGCAGCCTGCATACTGTGCTGCCCGACCCGTTGCGCCGCGAGGCCATCGCCAAAGGCTGGGCGGAACCGCACCCATTGGCCGGATACCCCACCGTGTCGCCCGACACGGTGATGATTTACGCACCCCGCAACCAGGAGGAGGTGTCAATGGTCGCCTGGCTGGTCCGCAATGCCCACGCATACGCATCCGACAGCGTCAGCGCGGAGCCAGCCTTCTGAAATCGCTGCGGTCCGCGAAACAGCCATCGCAGCCCGCGACATCTTCAAAATCAAGCCATGACCAACCGGCCTCCGGACGCTTCACCGGAGGGGCCGGAAAGGGAGGGTGCGCGCCAAACGCGGAAAGCTCCGCAACACGTAGAACGAGGTTTCGGGTGTGGTTCAGCCAACCGCCCCGACCTTGTGGAAACAATCCAACCGACGACAATAAATATCCTGGGGAGGTACTCATGAAGAAATTCCTTATGGCCGGCACGGCCCTGTTGACCGGCCTGACCACAGCCACGGCCTTCGCACAGACCCCGGCACCGGCCAATACCGGGCTTGAGGAGTTCGTGCTGGAAGAAATCGTGGTCACCGCCGTGCGTGCGGAAACGCTGTTGTCGAAGACGCCGATATCGGTTTCGGCCGTCAGCGCCGACAATCTGCGCGACCAGGGCATCAGCGATCCGACCAATCTGGCCGACGCCGTGCCGAACCTCGCCATCGACCGCGTCAATGGTGCCGGCGTGCAGATCACCATCCGTGGCGTCTCCAGCACCGATAACAGCGAGAAGGGCGACCCGTCCGCCGCCTTCCTGGTGGATGGTATCTATATCGCACGACCCCAGGCGCAGGAAGTCAGCTTCTTCGACCTGGAACGGGTGGAGGTGCTGCGCGGGCCGCAGGGCACGCTGTACGGCCGCAACACCACGGCTGGTCTGGTCAACCTGATCTCCGCCCGTCCCAAGGACAAGTTCCAGGCGTCCGGCGATTTCACCTATGGCAGCTACGACACGCTGCAGGCCTCCGCCATGGTGAATGTGCCCGTGGATGATAACATCGCCATCCGGGCCGCCGCCAATTACAATTACCGTGATAGTTATCTGTATGAAGGCACGTCCACCCCCTCGCTCGATGCCGGCAAGAAGGACCTGTCCTTCCGGCTCAGCGCCAAGGCCGATATCGGGGAGCGGGTACGGCTTTATCTGAAGGGCGACACCAGCACGATGAAGGGCAATCCCCAGACCGGGGTGGCCCTGTCCAACTTCTTTCAGATGCCGATCACCGCGGCCCCGAACGGACAGCGCGGTGCCACGCCGGTACGGCTTTCCGACCAGTCGTCGAAGGAGCTGCGCACCCTGGGCTTCACCCAGAGCCGCAAATCCACCAGCGACAACAGCACCTGGGGCATCCATGGCGAACTGGAGGTCGATATCGTCGAGAACCTCACCGCCACCTATCTGGGTTCTTACCGGGAATTCACGCGCGACGAGCTGCAACGCGGCTATGTCGGCCTGACCTATCAGGCGCTGCCCGGTCTGCCGCCGCCGGGCACGCGGGTGCCGCTGGAGGCAACGTTCGATGGCGAGTATGCACAGCAGTCCCACGAACTTCGCTTCGCCTATCAGACCGACCGCCTGCTGGCCCAGGGTGGCATCTATTATTTCCGCGAACAGTCGGGCGTGGAATTCCTGCTGTTCGGCACGCGCGGCTTCACGCCGGGGCAGCGTGGCTATGTCTATGGCTTCCCGCAGGACCCGACCATCTCCAAGACCCTGGGCTTCTTCGGGCAGGCAACTTTCAATCTGACCGACGATTTGCGCTTCACGGGCGGTTTGCGCCATACCAGCGATGACAAGTCGCGCGTCGGCGCCACCATCAACCACGCCAATGTCACCGATCCGCTGGATTTCACGCCCGCCACCCAGCCGGGAACTACCAATCCGCGCGGCCAGCGGGATTCGCTGAACAATGCCGCTGTCAGCTATACCAAGCTGACCTGGCGGGCGGGTCTGGACTATGACCTGACCGATGATACGATGCTCTATGGCAACGTCTCCACAGGCTACAAGGCCGGCGGTTTCAACGAGGGGTGTCTGGCGGGGCAGCTGAACTGCAACGCTCCGGTGCCGGCCACCGATCTGTTCTATTCGCCCGAAACCCTGACCGCCTATGAGACGGGGATGAAGACCAGTCTGGCCGACCGCAAGGTCCGGCTGACCGGTGCCTATTTCCACTACGATTATTCCAACCTGCAGCTCAGCCAGATCTCGGCTACCTATTGCGGTGGCGCGCCGTGCTTGGTGACCAGCAATGCCGGCAAGGCGAAGATCGAAGGCGTGGAACTGGAGGCCCTGGCCCAACCCGACGCGCGCAACCGTTTCAACCTGTCGCTGGCTTGGCTGAACGCCCGCTACACGGATTATCTGGTCTCCCCCGGCGTCAATCTGAAGGGCGAACAGTTGGACCGGTCGCCGAAATGGACGGCTACCCTGGGCTATGACCACACACTGCCTCTGGGCGAAGGGTCGTTGGTGCTGGGCGCGCGGTCGCGGATCAGCGGCGGTTATCACCTGATCAATACAGCGCTGCGCAATTTCTTCCGTCAGCCCAGCTTCACCCGCACGGACCTGACGGCGACGTACAATGCGCCCGGCGACCGCTATTACGTCCAGGCCTATGCCAAGAACCTGGAGAACGACATTGCTCTGGGCAGTGTCGCGCTGTCCGCCAATTACCCGGCCATGACCGACGGCACGGCCCAGATCTCCGATCCGCGCACCTTCGGCGTGCGGGCCGGGTTCAAGTTCTGAGGCTGGGGCATAGGCCAGGGTGAGCGCGTAAGCGCAAGCCCTGGCCTATGCCTGCCGGGAGGAGATCATGGAAATCACCGCCCCATTGGCTTTGCCTTGGGTGACACCGACGTTGCTGGTCATCCACCTCATCGCCATCGCCTTCATCATCGGTTCCGCACTGGCCAGCAATTTGCGGCTGGCCGGTGTCCTGGCGGGTGATGTGGAGGTGGGTACGGTTCTGCGCCGCTATCGGCCCTGGCTTTGGGCGGCACTGACCGCAGCACTGCTATCAGGACTGACCATGGCCGTCGCGCGACCGGACAGGCTGCTCGGCAACCCGGTTTTCGGGGCGAAGCTGGTGCTGCTGCTGGCGGCCATCGTAGTGACGCTGCTGGCATCCCGGCAGCCGAAGCCGCTGGCCTGGGTGTCTCTGGGCTTGTGGATCGCCGTGGTCGTCTGCGGCCACTGGGTCGCTTACGCGGTTTGAGGGGAGCATCATGAGCGACTTTCTTCACGCCGTGCAGACCTCAATGGTCGGGCAGTTCATGCGCGACAGCGCACTGGCCCTGCCCGGCATCGGAGCGCTGCATGTCATCGCCCTCACCCTGGTCTTCGGCACCATCGCCATTGTCGATCTGCGCCTGCTGGGCCTGGCCGCGCACCGGCGCAGTGTCCGGCATCTGGTCAGGGAGATGCTGCCCTTTACCTGGGCCGCGTTCGCCCTGGCCGCTGTGACCGGCCTGCTGCTGTTCAGCGGCCATGCCATCGATTATGTCGGGAAGGGACCGTTCAAGGGCAAGATGCTGATGCTGATGCTGGCCGGCATCAACATGGCGGTCTTTCACGCCACGGTCTGGCGCCGCGTCGCGGATTGGGACCATGCGCGGCATCCACCGGCCGGTGCCCGTATTGCGGGCGGCCTGTCGCTGCTGTTCTGGACCGGGGTCATCTTCGCGGGACGCTGGATCGGTTTCGTCTGACAGCGATTTTTAAAAAGAAAACGGCCCGCGGTGCTCATCGCGGGCCGTTTTCGCATCATCAGCACCGTAGGATCAGGTCCGCCGCCCGCTGGCCGATGGCCATGGCCGGGCCGTTGGTGTTGCCCGACACGGGCGTGGGCATGATCGAACAGTCGACGACCCGCAGCCCTTCAATCCCATGCACCCGGCAGGCATCATCCACCACCGATGTGGCCGCATCGACGCCCATGGAGCAGGTACCTGTCCCGTGCAGACCCGGATCGGTCATGCCACGCAGTTCGGCAATGATATCCGCTTCGCTCTGACAGGAAGGGCCGGGCTGCCGCTCTTCCCCGACAAAGCGGGCCAGGGCCTTGGCACCCGCCATCCGGCGCAACAGGCCGAACAGTTCCAGCGCCTTGCGCTGATCTTCCTCCTCCTGCCAGAAGCGAGGATCAACGATGGGGGCATCGCGGAAATTGGCGCTGGCCAGCCGCACCGTGCCGCGTCCCTTGGGCCGCAGATGGAAGCCCGCGAAGGTGATGCCCGGCCTGTCGGAAATCGGGCTGCCGGGATTGGCAGCCATTTCCTTGACGGTACGCATGGCGAAGGGCGACGCGGCAAGCTGCATGTCAGGCCAGTCGGCGGGCGCCCCCTCCCCCGACACCAGGGCGGTGACCGGCATCCCGACCCGCGCCAGTGGCCCCGTGCCCGTCAGGAAATAGCGCAGGGCATTGCGCGGCAGCCGCCAGCCCTTGAATTCCCGGTTCAGGCCCGGATGGTTGCGCAGGTCGTAGGAGATGCCCATCTTCTGATGGTCGCACCAATTCTCACCCACCGCCGGCAGGTCGCGCAGAACCGGAATGCCCTGCTGCGCCAGGTGCGCACCCGGCCCGATGCCGGACAGCATCAGAAGCTGGGGCGAGCGGTAGACGCCAGCCGACAGCACGATGTCGCGCCGCGCCGTGTGGCGCAGGATCTCCCCGCCCCGCTCGCATTCGATGGCAATGGCCCTGCCCCCTTCGATCACCACCCGCTTCACCAGACAATCGGTAACGATCGACAGGTTGGGGCGGTTGCGAACGGGCGCCAGGAAGGATTCATAGGCCGAGGCCCGTTGCCCCTTGCGGTTCACGGTATATTGCGTGCGCCCCACCCCCTCCACTGACGGTGTGCAGATATCCTGCGTCCAGGGGATGCCCATCTCCTGGCAGGCACCGACGATGGCATCGAAAACCTCGCCCCGGTAGGTGGCCTGGGTGATCTGCTGTGGGCCGTCGAAGCCGCGTGACGGGTCGGCACCGTCGGCCTGATAATCCTCCATCTGGCGATAGGCCTTGCGGATCGCATTCCATCCCCAGGAGGGAAGGCCCATGTCACGCCAGCCATCGAAGTCGCGCGGCTGCCCGCGCAGGTACCATGTGCCGTTAACGGCGGAGGAGCCGCCGAGACCGCGCCCATAGCTGTGCCGCTCCGGCCTGCGTCCCGGCTGCGGCACCACGGGGAAGGACCAGTAATAGTCCGGATTGCCCATGATCTTCGCGAAGCCGGCGGCCATCTTGATGAATACGCTCTGATTGGTACCACCGGCTTCCACCAGCAGCACCCTGTTGGCGGGATCATCGCTGAGCCGCCGTGCCATGACGCAGCCGGATGAGCCGGCTCCCACCACGATATAGTCGAAATCAGCCATTCCTTGATCTTTCCGAGCCATTAGAGCGTATTTCCGCTGACCGGAAACACGCTCTAGCCTTTCAGTTCCTCAATCGCCGGCGCTGCATCCGCAGCTTGGCTTCACGCGGCATGAGCCGCGCGGCGGCAGTCGCCGCCGGAGCGGTTTCCGGTCAACCGGAAACCGCTCCAATGCCCATGACCCGTGCGTTCAGCGCCCTGTCAGCGCCGCCGGCGGCAAAATCGTCGAAAGCATGTTCGGTGACGCGGATGATATGTCGGTCAATGAAGGGGGCACCTTCTGCCGCCCCCTGTTCAGGATGCTTCAGCGCGCATTCCCATTCCAGCACGGCCCAGCCGGGGAAATCATACTGCGCCATCTTGGCGAAGATCCGCGCGAAATCCACCTGCCCGTCGCCAAGCGACCGGAACCGTCCCGGCCTGTCAACCCAGGACTGGTAACCGCCGTAAATGCCCGAGCGGCCATCGGGCCGGAATTCCGCATCCTTGACATGAAAGCATTTTATCCGTGCCCGGTAGATGTCCAGGAACGCCAGATAATCGAGCTGCTGCAGCACGAAATGGCTCGGATCGTAAAGGATGTTGGCGCGCGGATGGTTATCCACCGCCGCCAGGAACCGCTCGAACGTCACGCCGTCATGCAGATCCTCGCCCGGATGGATTTCATAGGCGAGATCGACCCCCACGGCGTCGAACGCGTCCAGGATCGGTCGCCAGCGGCGGGCCAGTTCGGCGAACGCATCCTCCACCAGACCCGCCGGACGCTGCGGCCAGGGATAGAGATAGGGCCAGGCCAGCGCGCCGGAGAAGGTGGCATGCGCCGTCAGGCCCAGGTTGCGGCTGGCACGGGCCGCCAGATGCATCTGCCGTACCGCCCATTCCTGCCGCGCCCGGGGATTGCCACGCACGGCCGGAGCCGCGAAGGCTTCGAACTGCGCATCGTAGGTGGGATGCACCGCCACCAGTTGGCCCTGAAGGTGCGTGGATAGTTCTGTCAGCGCTAGGCCGTGATGGGCCAACGTACCCAGCACCTCGTCGCAATAGTCCTGGCTGCCGGCTGCGCGTTCCAGATCGAACAGGCGGGCATCCCAGCTGGGTATCTGCACGCCCTTGTAACCCATTGATGCCGCCCAGCCGGCAATGGCGTCCAATGAGTTGAAGGGGGCTTTGTCGCCCGCGAACTGCGCCAGGAAAATGGCGGGTCCCTTGATTGTGCGCATCTCTACACCTCGAATTCGACCCAGCCGGCCCCGGCCCGGCTGGCGGTGACGGCCAGATGGATGAAGGCCATGCCGCGCAGCCCATCATCGATGCCGGGCAGCAGGCTGCCCTCCTCCCCCCGCAATTGCCGGGCGAAATCGCGGTATAGATTGGCGAAGGCTTCCAGATAGCCTTCCGGGTGTCCGCCCGGCGTCCGGGTGGCCCAGCGCGCGTCGGGACCAAGGCCGGCATCGGCCGCCTGGATGATTTCCGTTCGCCCGTCGCCATGCCGCCAGATCAGGGCGTTGGGCTGTTCCTGGCTCCAGTCCAGGCCCGCCTTGTCGCCATAGACCCGCAGGCGCAGTCCGTTGCGTTCCCCCACCATGATCTGGGAGGCCAGCAGCACGCCGCGCGCACCATTGTTGAAACGCAACAGCACATGACAATCATCATCCAGCACACGGCCTGGAACCATTGCGGCCAGATCGGACAGCAACTGCGTGACGCGCAGTCCCGTCACGAATTCCGCCAGATGAAAGGCATGCACACCGATATCGGCAATGGCCCCACCCTCGCCCGCCTGGGCCGGATCGGTACGCCATAGCGCCTGCTTGCCTTCGGCGGCCCCGGCCAGCCAACCTTGGGGATATTCGACCACCACCTTGCGCACGGTGCCCAGCCCGCCTGCGGCGACCCGTGCCCGCGCCTCCCGCACCAGCGGGTAGCCGGAATAGGTGTAGGTCAGGCCATAGGGCCGGCGGGTACGGGCGATGATAGCGGCCAGTTCCTTGGCTTCCGTCAGAGTGGCCGTCGCCGGCTTGTCGCACATCACCGCCACCCCAGCCCGCAACGCCATGCGCGCCGCGCTGAAATGATGGTGGTTGGGCGAGGCGATCGTAACGAAGTCGATCGCGTCGTCACGGCCCGCCTCGGTCGCCAGCATCGTCGCCACATCGGGATAGGCCCGCCGGGGATCGATGCGGTAGATGTCGCCGGCCTGACGCGACCGGGCGGGATCGCTGCTGAAAGCACCGGCGACCAGTTCGATCTCCCGGTCCAGTTCGGCGGCGATGCGGTGAACCGGGCCGATAAAGGCACCGGCACCGCCGCCGATCAATCCCATGCGTAGCCGCCGCATCACGTCTCCTGCCATCTTTAAATTTGGACGCATCGCCTGACGCCGCTTCGGGGCGTTCTGATGCCATTTGATCGATAAGCGGATTGCAGATGCCGCACCAGCTGGCCTGTCGAGACTGGCGAGGCCATCTTGGGGCCCGCATCATGCATCCACAGTAACGGTGATACAGCGCCACAAGCTAGAATGCAAGAATTCTAGTTTACGGTATTTCTCTCGTTCCAACCGCGAACCACCTTGCCACACGGGCGCTGGCCTGCCGATGGAAAAGTTGCACCGCTGAGACTGCCGCTAATGACAGCAGCCAATACAAGATCAGAGAACCAAGGAATTCTGCCATCTTTCGACAAATTCCCCGCAAACTGACCTGTCCCACATCTTCTCATTTCGTTCACGAGAGGCCTTGCATGCCAGATGAAAGCCTGCTACTCAAGAGATGAAGCGAACGCACGGGATGGCTGCCCGGCGGCGATGACACGAACCGACCCCCGAAAGACATACCAGGGCATGCATTGCCTCTGGTCAGCGGGGCGGCACCTGTTCATCATCAATATGGTTGCACACGACGCCGTTTCCATTGGAAGCGGCGGTCGATCAGCGCCTCCCGCCGGTTCCCACAGATTTCACCCGATCTCCATACGCCGCCCGTGCTTCTGCACCCCGCCGATTGGAGAAAAGCAGATCATGCCGAGGAGACACGCTCGATGAGCAACGAGTTGCAGCGGACGAACCGAAACCAGGCCGACAGGGCCAAGCAGGGGATCGTCGTCTTTTCCCGCGTGGGTCAGCGCGACCTATTCGCCGACAACGCCATTGAAAGGACGCCCGACGGCTGGCGCCTGTTGATCCGCAATCCCTGGTACACGGGCACCTATCTGTCCACGGTGTCCTTCATCAGGATCAGCGTGAACGGACACACCGTGCCGGAGACGGATACCTTCATCGCCCTGCGCGGACAGAGGATTCCCGCCGCCTATGCCAAATATCTGCATGAAATCTGGTGGGGTATGGGGGAGGTGGCGGAAGTGCTGCTGACCGACGCGGCACTGGCCGACATCGTGGCCACCACCAATCAGGTCGGTGTCGATATCGATATGCGCACGACCTTCAGCTACGGCTTCCCGAATGACACGCTGCCCTACCGGCTGACCGGCGAACTGGAGATGCGTTGAAATGAAACTTGGCCTCAGCCTCTACACCTTCGGCGCCGACATCCATGCCGGCAAGATGAATGTCTTCGATGCCATCCGCAAAGCCGCCGAGATCGGTTGTGACGGCGTGGAGATCATCGCGGAACAGCACATCCCCGGCTGGCCCAATCCCAACCTGGACGACCTGACCTCCATCCGGGAACTGGTGGCCTCGCTGGACATGGAGATTTTCTGTTTCAGCTGCTATTTCGGCAAGAATATCCGCAGTGACCGACCTCAGACCTGGGGCGAACTGGTCCACAATGCCAAACGGATGATCGCCCTGACGGCGCATCTGGGCGCCAAGGTCATGCGCCCCGCCTTCAATGCTGAACCGGTGGGCGAACTGATCGATTTCGTGAAGGCCGTGCTGCCGACGCTGGAGAAGTACGGCGTCATCTGGGGCGTGGAACTGCACGCGCCGCACCCGCCCTCTTACTATCAGGAAGCGCTGGAAACGGTGGAGTCTCCCTGGTTTCGGCTGGTGCCCGACTTCTCCTGCTGGCAGGGGCCGAACGCGCCGGGGCAGATCCAGACCAACCCGCTTTCCACCTTCGAACCGCTGCTAAAATACACGGTGCATTGCCACGCCAAGGCCCACATGTTCGATGCGGATGGGGAGGAGCCCAACACGCCCTACAAGGAATTGCTGGGCATGCTGGCCGATCATGGCTTCAAGGGCTCCATCGCCGGGGAATATGAGGGGTGGTTCATCAATTACCTGCCCTCCGAACAACCCGCCCGGACCCTGTTCAATCTGCTGGAGCGATATGGACGATAGGGGTGCCCATCCCCTAGACCCGATCCCCTGCCCCGCGCATAAGGAGCGCCCATGTCCGTTGCCCGCCAAGACACCGTCACCGGCACCGATGCCCCCGCCCACGGGGGAAAAGCGCCCAGCCTGCGTGAACAGCGGCTGCTTGGGCTGCTTTTCACGCTGGGGCTTGCAGCGGTGTCGCTGTTCCTGTTCTGGACAGCCCTGCAATCGGTCTTTCTGGCCCTGCAGGTGCAGAAGATTGATCCTGCTGGGGCAGCAGGCGGTTTGGCCTTCGTGATCGGCATCGGGGCTATCGGCGCGCTGTTCACCGCACCGGTGTCCGGTGCACTCAGCGACCGGACCCGCAGCCGGATCGGCGGGCGGGGTCCGTGGATGCTGGGCGGTGCCGGAGCGACCATTGTGTTGGCCCTGCTGTTGTCGCAGGCCGACAGTATCACGGAACTGGCCGTCTATTGGTTGCTGATCCAGGTCAGCACCAATCTGGTCTTCACGCCGATCACCGTCTACATCCCGGAACGGGTGCCGATGGTGCGGAGGGGTATCTTCTCCGCCGCCATCGGGCTTTCCCATCTGGTGGGTGTGCTGTTCGGACAGGTATTCGGTGCCGCCTTCGCGGATCAGATGATGCTGGGCTATGGGGTCATCAGCATGCTGCTGCTGCTGGCCGTCATCATTTTCGTGGTGGTGAACCGCCGGTCAAATATCGGGGAACCGACACCGCCCTTCAACCTGTCAAAGCTGCTCTCCACCTTCTGGGTCAATCCCGTGAAATACCCGGCCTTCGGCTGGACCTTCCTGGGCCGTTTTTTAATGCTGACGGGCTTTTTCCCACTGAAGGTTTATCTGCTCTACATCCTGCAGGACTATGTGGGGCTGGGAGCCGACGCCGTAAAGAACGTACCGGCCATGGGCCTCGCCGGCATGGTAGGGGCTGCCATCGGCACCCCACTGGCCGGTTGGCTGAGCGACCGTCTGGGTGTCACGCGACCGCTGATTTATATCTGTGCCGCCGTGATGGTCGGGGCCATCCTGGTGCCGTTGGCCTTCCCCACCTTCCTGGGCATGGTCATCTATTCCTGCCTGATCGGGGCCGGCTTCGGTGGCTTCGGGTCGGTCGACTACGTGCTGATCACCAAGGTTCTGCCGTCGCAGGATGATGCTGGCAAGGATCTGGGCATCATCAACATGACCACAACCCTGTCGCAGACGCTGGGTGTCGGGCTGGCGGGCGCCATGGTCAGCATTGCCGGGACCTATGGCGTGCTGTTCCCGATGGGAATCGGCTTCATCATCCTCGGCACGCTGTGTGTAGCCTTCATCAAGGGCGTGCGATAAAGCGGATAAGGGGCCTGCCTACCCCACCAGCCTTTCGACATCGCGGGATGGCGGCATACCGAAGGCGCGGCTATATTCGCGGCTGAACTGCGACGCGCTTTCATAGCCCACACGATAGGCCGCCTCCCCCGCCTCGATGCCGGACGCCAGCAGGCGGCGCGCCATGTGCAGGCGCATGGTCTTTTGATATTGCAGCGGGCTCATCGCCGTCGCCGCCAGGAAATGCCGATGGAAGGAAGCGACGCTCATGCCGGCGATCTCTGCCAGCATGCCGGTGCGCAGCGTTTCCTCATAATGACTGCCGATCCAGTCGATCGCCCGGCGGATGCGGGCCAGACGGCTGTCACCCTGCGCGATCTGGCACAGATGAGCACCCAACGGTCCGCGCAGCAAACGGTATAGCACTTCCCGTTCACGCGCCGCCGCCAGGGCCGGCACATCCTCCGGCTGGTCCAGCAGCGACAGAAGCCAGTTCCAGGCCTCCAACAGGTCCGGCATAATAGCGCTGGTCCCGAAACAGGGCTGATTCCCCGCAACGGACGTGTTGTTGACCAGCCCCGGCGGCAGGCTGGCAATCAGATCGGCCAGAGTTCCTCGATCCAGTTCCAGCCCCACGGCAAGGTATGGCTCCGCCGGGCTGGCATCCACCACCCGGCCCGTTGCGGGCAGGTCAAGTGAGGCCACGAAGTAGCGGCCCTGATCATATTCCAGCGTCGTCTCTCCCACCGTCACCTGCTTACGGCCACATAGGATCAGACAGGTAACGGGCGTTAGCATGGTGGCAACACCGCTGCTGGGCCGACGCAGCACGCTCAATGTCAGTCGGGGGATCGGGGTTTCGGTACGGGGAGAGGTCGCGTGCCGCAGCACCCGGCGCCGCATGATCTCCATCGCGTCATGCATGGGCGTTAACGCCTCCCCTTCGTCACTGTTTGATAGGATTGGGCAAGTGATCGCCAGGATCGGGCAGCCGGTTGTATCGCAGTCCCGATATTATGGATGCGACAGGAAAACAGCATTCCCCAGACATGAGGAAACGTCAATGCCCCAGTTCGATGTAACGACCACCACCGATGACGTGCTGGCCGGCATGACACTTTCAGGCAAGCGCATTCTCGTCACCGGCACATCGTCCGGCCTGGGCCTGGAAACCGCCCGCGCGCTGGTGGCCCACGGAGCGGAGGTTGTGGGGGCCGTGCGCGACCTTGCCCGCGCCGAACAGGCCTGCGCAGATGTCCGGACGGCGGCAGCGGCCGGTGGCGGCCAATTCTCCCTGATCACGCTCGACCTCGCCTCTCTTGACAGCGTGCGGGCGGCGGCGGATGCGTTGATCGCCGATGGGCGTCCTTTCGACGCCGTGATCGCCAATGCGGCCATCATGGCCACCCCGTTCGGCCGTACCGCCGACGGGTTCGAGATGCAGTTCGGCACCAATCACCTGGGCCATTTTGCCTTCATCAACCGCATCGCGCCGGCGATCAGGGATGGCGGCCGGGTGGTGGTCCTGTCATCGGCGGCGCACCGCTTCTCCGACGTCGACCTGGACGACCCGAACTTCGAACGCACGGACTATGATGCCTGGATCGCGTATGGCCGGTCGAAGACGGCCAACGCCCTGTTCGCCGTCGAACTGGACCGTCGCTGGAAGGATCGGGGCATCCGCGCTGCATCGGTCCATCCCGGCGGGGCTGAAACCGGACTGAAGCGCAGCGTTTCGCAGGAGGACATGGACGCCCTGGTCGCCCGCATCAACGCCGTCGCAAAGGCGGAAACGGGCGCCCCGGCCTTCAAGCTGAAGAGCATCCCGCAGGCGGCGGCAACTTCCGTCTGGGTGGCTGTCGTCGCGGACGGGGAGAGCATCGGCGGGCATTATTGCGAGGATTGTAGTGTCGCCCCATTGGCGCATGGCGACGGTGTACGCAAGGGTGTTCGCGACTATGCCATCAATCCTGAAACGGCGAAGGCGCTGTGGGTCAAGAGCGAGGAATTGACTGGCGAACGCTTCTGATTAGACGGGAGGGGCGTTTCGCCCCTCCATCCTCAATCCTTCAGGTCCAGCCATGTGGCATCGCGGTCATTGATCCGCTCCGGCGGGAAAGGCCATTCGATTCCGATCGCCGGATCGTTCCAGCGAACGCCATCGGCCAGTTCAGGCTGAAAGGCTGCGCTGATTGCGTATGACAATTCAGTGCCATCGACCAAGGTCAGGAAGCCATGCGCGCAACCTGGCGGAATATAAACGGCATTCCGGCGGATCGCGCACAATTCCACAGCGACCCAGCGACGATAACCCGGTGAGTGCCGTCGCAGATCGACGGTCACGTCAAACGCACGGCCTGACGTACAGCGGATGAACTTCCCCTCTGTCGCCGGCTCCCGCTGGAAATGCATACCGCGAAGAGTGCCGCGATGGCGGTTCCAGGACGTGCTCCATTGCGGCCAGTCATGGTGGATACCCGCATCGGCCAGCATGCCGGCATCGAATACGCGGGCGAACAGGCCCCGTTCATCCTCATGGATGGTCGGGAGCACTTCGAACATGCCGTCAATGACTTGGGGAACCAGTTTCATGGCAAGACGCGCACTTCCGGGATCGGAACGACGAACTGCCCCCCCCATTCCCGCACCTGAGGCCATTGTGTCTGGATCTCTCCGGCAATGTTCCAGGGAAGGATCAAGACGTAATCCGGCCGCGTTTCCAGCAATTTGCCAGGGGACAGGATGGGCAGGTGGCTGCCCGGCATGAACAGCCCCTGCTTGTGCGGCGACATATCAACGACATAGTCGATAAGATCCCGGCCCACGCCGCAATAGTTCAGCAATGTGTTGCCCTTCGCGGCGGCACCATAGGCAGCGACCCGTTTACCGGCCTTGCGTGCTTGGGTCAGGAAGGCCCGCAGTTGGTCGCGGACAGCCGCTACCTGTGGAGAGAATCCCGTATAGATATCGTCGTTATCCAGCCCAGCCGCGCGTTCCTGTGCCCGAACTACCGTCAGTCCCGGCCCCCGCGCGTGCCGTGCCTGTGTATGGCATGCAGATACACGCAGGCTGCCGCCATGGGTCGGCAGTTCTTCCACATCGAATACCCGCAGACCATGTTTTCCGAGAATGCGCTCCACCGTCAGCAGGGACAGGTAGGAGAAGTGCTCATGATAGATCGTATCGAACTGGACCCCCTCAATCAGCCGAAGCAGGTGCGGAAATTCCAGGCTGAGAACGCCATCATCCCGCAAAACCAGGGGGAAGCCCGAGACGAAGTCATTGATATCCGGCACATGAGCCAGCACGTTGTTGCCCACGATCAGGTCGGCTTTCTGCCCCCGTGCGGCGAGGTGCTGTGCCGTCGACCGACCAAAGAATGCAACTTCGCTGGGGATGCCTGCGGCTTGCGCGACAGCCGCGACATTGGCCGCAGGCTCCACGCCCAGCACGGGTACCCCGAACTCCAAGAAATGCTTCAGCAGATAGCCATCATTGGACGCTACCTCCATGACCAGTGAGCCGGCGTCAAGGCGCCAGCGCCCCATGGCACTTTGGGCAAAGCGGCGCGCATGCGCGACCCAGGAACTGCTGTAAGACGAGAAATAGGCATACTCGCTAAATATTTCCTGCGGTGTTTCCGCAACTTCGACCTGGACCAAGCGGCATTGGCCGCAGACGCGCGCATGCAAGGGATAGGAAGGCTCCGGCTCTGTCAGCTTATGGGCTGGCAGATAAGCGTTCGACAAAGGTGTGCTGCCCAGATCGACAAGTGTCAGGCCGAGCGGCGCATCACAAAAGCGGCAGTGCGGTTGAGTCATGCCACCATTTCCCCCTTGGACAGCGCCTTCTCCGCGTAACGGAGTAGCTGGCTTTGCGTCAACTCCCGTGCGTCATGGCCCGCTTGCCAATGCCTGTACCAGTCACCGGTCCATGTCACCGCCTCCCGCACCGACAACAGCGTTTGCCATCCCAGCGCCCGACGGGCAAGGGCGGGATCCAGAGTCAGGGCCATGGCTTCCGGCGGATGCGGACCCGGCGCCTGTCGCCAATCGATGCCAAGGCCATCCCGCAGGCTTTCCACCACCTCCTGCACACTGATCACCTCACCCGGCGGAGGACCGAAATTGACCGCGGGCGGCAGCCCATCGGGAGCGGTCAGCAGGCGACGGGACAGCAGCAGATAACCGCGTAGACAATCAAGCACATGCTGCCATGGCCGGGTAGCGGCCGGGTAACGGACGGTGATCGTCCCTTCCGCAGCAGCCGCCCGCACCATGTCAGGTATCAGCCGGTCAATGCCCCAATCGCCACCGCCAATGACATTGCCCGCCCGTGCCGTTGCAATTGCCATCCCCCTGTCTATCAGGAAACTGTCCTTATAAGATCGGGTCAAAAGTTCCGCACAGGCCTTGGATGCGCTGTAGGGGTCCTTCCCCGCCAGTCGGTCATCCTCCCGGAAAGGACGACCGCTATCATCATTTTCATAAACCTTGTCGGTGGTGACGATAAGAGCCGCCTGGACCGACGGAGTCACACGGATCGCATCCAGGACATGAGCCGTACCAGTAACGTTGGTGGAGAAGGTGTCGGCAGGATCCTGGTAGGAGGGCCGAACCAAGGCTTGTGCGGCGAGGTGCATGACCAACTCAGGTCTCGCCGCCTGCATGGCCGCCCCCACAGAATCCCTGTCACGGATATCGATCAGCCATTCATCCGCAAGGATCGGGAGGGAAAGATTGTACAAGCCGGGGCCTGGCAGCGGGGGCAGAGCCAAACCATACACCTCTGCCCCTAAAGCGGCCAGCCAATGCGCCAGCCACGCGCCCTTGAAGCCTGTGTGCCCCGTGATCAGCACGCGGCGCCCGACCCAAAAGCCATCGCGCGTCCGTTGAAGCTCGTCCATGGTCCCCACCGTCTGCAACATCTCCGCCGGGCATTTGTCCTTGGCACCGCGACAAGCAGTCGGCTTGGGCGACGTACTTGTCAAGTAAACACCTGTGCGCGACATGGCATTTGCCAGCATCGATTTTATTTAATAGATTGGTTGAAAAGGGATTTTTGTCGGAGAGAGTGGCATGAAGGTCGTGATACTGGCGGGCGGGCTGGGGAGCCGCCTGTCGGAAGAAACCCATCTGAAGCCCAAACCCATGGTGGAAATCGGGGAAATTCCGATTCTCATACATATCATGAATATTTACAGTCACTTTGGGTTTAATGATTTTATTATCTGCCTCGGTTACAAGGGCTATGTGATCAAGGAGTATTTCGCGAATTACATTCTACACAGTTCTGATGTGACTTTCGACATGGCCGCCGGCAATGTAACCTATCATCGCCGCGAAGCGCGACCCTGGCGGGTAACCCTGGTCGATACTGGCTCCCGCACGCTTACCGGGGGACGGTTGCGGCGTGTCGCTCCCTATCTCGCGGAAGAGTCGTCATTCTGTCTGACTTACGGTGACGGCGTCGCCGATATCAACATCCGCAGCCTCGTCGATTTCCACCATTCCCACGGTCGCGACGCAACCCTTACCGCAGTCCGCCCACCCGGTCGCTTCGGTGCTGTGGACCTTGAAGGTGACGCTGTGACCCGCTTCACGGAAAAACCGCTTGGTGACAATGCCGGCTACATCAACGGTGGCTTCTTTGTATTGTCGCCGAAAGTTCTGAGCTTGCTTGATGGGGACAATTGTTCCTGGGAAGCGGCGCCGCTGCAGACACTGGCAACCCAGGATCAATTGCGGGCCTTTCGGCATGATGGGTTCTGGCAACCCATGGACACGTTACGCGACAAGATGCATCTGGAGGATCTGTGGGTCCGGGGTGTCGCCCCCTGGAAACTCTGGACCTGACGTCTCGTGGGGCACATGGATATAACCATGCCAACGAATGACGTCGATTTTCCGGGCAATCCTGTGTGGCTTGACGGTATCAGCCCCCATGTGCAAACTGACCTGTAATTTCTGAAATTATGGTATCGCCATGACAATGCAAGCTGATGAATTTGAAAAATCCATAGCGAATATTATCATCGAGCTGGCTAACCTGCCGGACATTGTTATTGACGCCAACACCCCGTTATTCGGCGAAAATCGCATCCTGGACTCAATGTCGCTGGTGGAGCTTTGCCTACGGCTGGAAGAACTAGCGAGTGATCATGGCTTCGAATTCGATTGGGCATCTGAAACAGCAATGTCCCGGTCACGCAGCATGTTTCGCACTGTTGGTTCACTGACCAAGGCATTTCTAGAGCAAGCCGCAGAACAGCAGGCGGGTTGAATGATTATCGTCACCGGCGCCAGCAAGGGCCTTGGACACGCGATCTGCGCGCGGTTGAGCCAACAGGGCAAATCGGTCATTGGCCTTGCCCGTAGCGCTGTGGAAGCACCGTTTCGAACCGAAATCTGTGACGTCACATCATTCGCTGCCCTTAAGGAAATGGCCACGAGGCTGCGCAAGGAAGGCGAGCCGGTTGAAGGTCTGGTCAATGCCGCTGGCATCGCCGCGATGAACCTTGCCGTGATGACGCCCGAAAGCACGGTCCAGCGGATCATCCAGACCAATCTGGTCGGCACCATCTTTTCCTGTCAGGCGTTTTCACCATTAATGATTCGACGTAAGAGCGGCCGGATCATCAATTTTTCTACCATCGCAGTCCGGCTCGGATTGAAGGGTGAGGCCGTTTATGCCGCCTCAAAGGCAGGTGTGGAGGGGTTTTCCTACAGTTTCGCGCGGGAAATGAGCGATTTCGGTATTACGGTCAATTGCGTCGCACCCGGACCGATCGCCACAGACCTGCTGCGGGGCATCACATCCCAGCAGATCAAGGATATCGTTGATCGACAGGTGCTGCCCCGGCAATGCACACCGTCCGATGTGTGTGACATTGTGGAAATGCTGCTGACACCGCAGGCCGGTACGATTACCGGCCAGGTCCTGCATGTCGGGGGGGCGTAATGGAACTGCTGACGAAGTTGACGAAAAGGTGGGCCGGCATCGACACGCCTTTCCTCATCGACGCGGAGCGATCTATTCGGTTGGAGGACGTCACCGCCCAGGAACTGTTGGATTTGAGCGAGGTCAGAGCGGGTGATACCGTGGCCTTGATCGGTGATTTCGATCCGGTCAGCATCGCGACCTTGCTGCGACTGATCGATCTGCGCGCGATCCTGGTTCCGTTGACCCAGGAGACACGACATGATCACCCGTATTTCTTTGAGCAGGCGCATGTGGATGTGGTCATCAAGAATGGCCAGGTAATCCGCTGTCCACCACCGCGGCCCCATCCGCTGATCGAAGAGTTGCGGCGGAGAGGGCATGCAGGGCTGGTGCTGTTTTCCACCGGCACGACAGGCAGGCCGAAGGCAATCCTTCATGACATGACCTATTTCCTGGACCGGTTCGAAACACCCCGTCCGACATTAAGGACCTTGGGCTTCCTGCTTTTCGACCATATTGGCGGCATTAATACGCTGTTTCATACCCTGTTCAACCGCGGCGTGGTGGTGGCACCCGTTGAGCGTACCGCCCTCTCGATCCTGGAAACGATCCGGGCTTATGGCGTGGAGCTTCTCCCCACCACGCCGACATTCCTGCGCATGATGCTGATTAGCGGCGCGATACCCGAACGGGTACCAGACTGCCTGAAGGTCATCACCTATGGTACGGAGCGGATGGATCAACCAACGCTTGACGAGCTATGCCGGTTGATGCCGGACGTGGATTTCCGGCAGACATTCGGCATGTCCGAACTGGGCATCGTAAGGGTGAAATCGAAATCCCGGGATAGCCTGTTCATGAAGATCGGGGGCGATGGCGTGGAAACGCGGATCATCGACAATGTCCTTGAGCTGCGCTCCCCTTCCCGCATGCTGGGATATCTGAACGCGCCCTCTCCCTTCGATGCGGAGGGTTGGTACAGCACAAAGGATATCGTCGAAACCGACGGCGATTTCATCCGTGTCGTGGGCAGAACAAATGATGTCATCAATGTTGGCGGCCTTAAGTTCTTTGCCAGTGATGTGGAAAGGGCAGCATTGGAGTATCCAGGCGTTGCCCTGGTCTCGGTCTATGGCCGTGCCAACCCGATCACTGGTCAGCATGTGGAAATGAAGGTGCAACTACGCCCCGGCGTGACCGTTCAGAAGGAGACACTGTCCGCTTTTATGAAATCACGCCTGCCTTCCCACATGGTTCCATACCGGATCACGTTTGGGACCGTCGATGTCGGGCACCGGTTTAAGAAGGCTTAGCCGAGCGAGTGTGCGAGAGATGACCTTGAATGTAACCGCGCTGTTGGAAGAGATTAAGAATGGGCGACGCACCAGCATCATTCCTGTTCTGAACGACACCGGGTTACGGATCGGTGAACTGTGCCCGGTGACTGTTGACACTCCCGATGATGCCGCACTGATGGAGGCGATGACACGATGGCGCCAGCGCTTCACGCGGTTCTTCCTGACCCAGTTCGAGGGCAGCCCCACTCTCACCCGACGTTACCTTTCGGATATTGTCCTGAAGAATGAGGACCGTATCCTTTTCATCTTGTCCGACGAAGCCGGGCGACGCGTTGGACATATGGGCTTGGCGAATATTGGGGGGGGCGCTGCCGAACTGGATAATTTTCTGCGGGGTGAGAGTGGGGGTGACGCCAACCTGGTCCTTCACGCAGAGCGGGCTTTGCTATCGTGGGCCAACCGGGATTTGAAAGTGACGCGTTTCACAGCGAAGGTTCTATCGTTCAACTGGCTGGTGCTGGACCTTCACAAGGAGATTGGATTCCACGAGGTTGAGCGATTGCCGTTGTTCAAAACTGTCCGTGATGGCGTAACTGAACATCATGTCATCACCAACGGCCAAGCAAACGTCTCGTATACCTATGTCAGCATGCAAATGGTTGCCGGCGACCTGCAGATCTCACGGCCATTTAAAATCGGCTAATTTTATGGGATCGTCAATATTACTGATAACATATTTGCGATATAGACCGATGTGTGCACTCATATCATGTCTATTAAAATGATCAAAGAAACTAAGAAATTCTTGTAAACTTGACACAAGATCCATCGTACCCGTAAACGACAGCCCTGTTTCCTTTCCAGAAATCTCATCATACATTACCAGAGGCGTGAAGATTGCCGAGACCCCTGGCATCGTCTCCATTCGCATGACCGCGGCAGCAAGTGCGTCAGGAATAAGGTAATCATCGTCGCACAATATGACGGAATATTTTCCCCGACTTAATCTAAGGGCGCAGCACAAATTTTCATAGGCCGGTACGGGATAGCGCTGCCTATGGTACGAAACCGGGAAACCGGACGTGTTGAAATACTCAACAATATGAGGCGTTTTATCAGAAGAAGCGTTATCCGATACGACCACCTCAATTTCAAAAGGAAAATACGAATATTGTATATGTGATAGGCATTGCTTCAAAATGCAGACCTATTGAAAGTGGGAACACAAATGCTGAGAATGGACCTGGAGATTTTCATTAAAACATCTTTCTCACCATTTAAAGACCTAAAAGACATATTGTCTCTAGCGATCACTTACCGTGAAATATATTATTCACGTCTTGGCACGGCGCATCCAGGTAAGGAGCCAAGCTCGAACAAAATACAACGTTCCCGCTGCCGTTGATTTTGATTATCGAAGGAAGGAAAAGTATATAACAATCCACTTGCCAAGAACAACGGCGGACGGATTGGGGCCAGAATGATCAACCATCAGCAATTCATGCAAGAGCGTCGGGAAGATGCGGAACGTATGGCCGCTGACCCGGACGTCCGGCGCAGTGCCATCGACTTCATCATTAAGACCGCCCCCTATCGCTACACCTATAATTTCAGCTGGATGGGTCGACCCATCATCCAGTTCCCGCAGGACATGGTCGCCATGCAGGAACTGATCTGGCAGGTGCAGCCGGATCTGATCGTGGAAACCGGGGTAGCGCATGGCGGCTCGATAATCTTCTACGCGTCCTTAATGCGGATGATGGGCGTGGAGGGTAAGGTCATCGGGATCGATATCGATATTCGTTCCCATAACCGTGCGGCCATCGAAGCTCACCCGATGGCCCCTTATATCCACCTTATCCAGGGATCATCCATCGATCCGGAAACGGTAGCTCGCGTCCAGGAATATGCAGCAGCCTTCAAGCGTGTGATGGTGATTCTGGATAGCAACCACACGCATGATCATGTACTGGCGGAACTGGAGGCCTACAACTCACTCGTCAAAGGTGGCTCATACCTCGTCGTCTTCGACACGGTAGTGGAGGACATGCCTGCCGGCTGGTTCCCTGACCGGCCTTGGGATGTGGGCAACAACCCAAAGACTGCGGTCCATGCCTTCTTGAAAGAAAATGACCGTTTCGAGATCGACCAGGACATGGATAACAAACTGGCGATCTCTGTAGCGCCGAACGGCTATCTGCGTTGCGTGAAGGATTGATGCGATGCGCAAAAAGATACCCGTCGCCGGGCCATGGGTGACCGATAAGGAAGTTGCCTATGTTGCGGATGCTGCGGCCAACGCATGGTATGAGAACGCGAACAGCTTCAACAACCGATTCGAGGCGTTATTCGCGGAATATTGCGGAACGGAATTCGCCATTTCTCTTCCGCATTGTACCGCAGCCCTCCATCTCTCACTGCTGGCCCTGGGTGTCGGGCCGGGAGACGAAGTGATCCTACCGGACGCCACCTGGATCGCTTCTGCAGCGCCGGTATCGCAAGTTGGCGCCACACCGGTCTTTGTGGATGTCGATCCGGTGACATGGTGTATGGACGCCGATGCCCTCGCTGCCGCAATCACCCCGCGGACCAAGGCCATCATCCCCGTGGATCTTTACGGCAGCATGCCGGACATGGCGGCACTGCTGGCGGTCGCGGAACGGCATGGTATCCCAGTGATCGAGGACGCAGCCGAAGCGTTGGGTTCTGAATATGACGGGCGGAAGGCCGGAAGCTTCGGTCGGACCGGCGTTTTCAGCTTTCATGGCTCCAAGACCCTTACTACCGGCGAAGGCGGCATGCTGGTCACAAGCGACCGGGCCTTGCGTGACCGAATCTTATTCCTGCGCGACCATGGGCGGGTGCCCGGTGATGTCCAATTCTATAATGCTGAGGTCGCTTACAAGTACAAGATGTCCGCCCTGCAAGCCGCCTTCGGCTTGGCCCAGCTGGAACGGGTGGAAGACCTGATCGCCCGCAAACGGCAGATATTCGACTGGTACAAACAGCGTCTGGGCCCGGTGAATGGTCTGGTCCTGAACGCGGAACCTGCCAGCGTGAAGAACAGCTATTGGATGGTCACCATCCTGGTTCATGCCGACCTGGGTATCGACAAGAATACCCTGATGAAGGCGCTGGCGGAGCGGTATATCGACAGCCGTCCCTTCTTCCATCCATTGTCCAGTCTGCCTGCCTATACCGCCTTGCCGGGGGTGGAAACGGCCAGGAAGCAGAACCGGATCTCATACGATATCGGCGCGCGCGGCGTGAACTTGCCGTCAGGTTTCAATTTGACCGAGGAGGATGTCGATTACGTCTGCGCCTGCGTCATTGATATCCTTAAGCAGGGCTGAAACCTTCGCCAGAGCCCCCCTGCCCTTGCGGTAATACCGACGGTCAAATGTTTGACCGTCGGACGGCGGTGACCACCGTCGCGCGCCACGTGGCGCACGCCCGAGCTCATGGATGTGGGTGCCGACGGTATAAAACGACGCCAGCAGTCCCCTGGATTGCTGGCTTTCCTTTTGTCTCGAAGGGGCACCGGTATCCTGAAAATAATATTCACACACATGATAGTGAATGTTGACTCCAGTAAGGCCTTGCCCCATTCTTTCCCTCAAGCACGCTGGCGATAATGACCGGCGGCCAATAGGGAGAACGCTTCACATGAGGGCCAAGCTGCTCGCGTCCGCCTGCGCGGTCGCGCTGACCACGATTTCGACCCACGCCATGGCGCAGGACACGGCGCCAGCCCGCAAGGCCGCGACACAGGAAGACGCGCTGCAGGAAATCATCGTCACCGCCACCCGCCGCGCCCAGAATATCAGCGAGGTGCCGCTGTCTATCACCGCCTTCTCGCAAGAAGACCTGAACATCAAGGGTGTGGTCGGGTATGAGGGATTGGCGCGGGAGACGCCGGGCGTCGTGCTGAACCGGCCCAGCGCCAATTTCAACAATTTTACGGCGCGCGGTATCGCCACCAATGGCTATGGTGCCAACCTGCAAAGCACGGTGGCCGTCTATATCGACGAACTGCCCATTTCCACCATTGGTAACACCACCGTGCTGGACCCGACCCTTTTCGATGTTGAGCGGGTGGAGTTCCTGCGCGGGCCGCAGGGAACCCTGTTCGGTTCCGGCTCTCTGTCGGGTGCCATGCGCGTCCTGACAAAGAGCCCGGATCTTCGGAAATTCGATGCCGCCGGGCAAACGGATTTCGGCCTGACCGGGTCAGACAGTCTGCGCCAGCGCTACAACGTCATGCTGAACACACCGCTGGTGGAGGATGAGCTGGCGCTGCGCGTCGTCGGCTTCTACCGGCATGAGGAAGGCTATCTCGACAATGTCGGGACAGGCATCCACAATTCCAACACGCTGGAAAGCTGGGGCGGGCGCGCCATCCTGCAATGGAAACCGTCGGACCGGATGTCAGTGCGTCTGCTGGCCTCACGCGAGGACAGCAACCCGCGCGACAGTTCGCTGACCAGCCCATCGCTGGGCAAGGAGAAACGCATCTCCGACCGGCCCGACCTCTATTCCGGCGTGCTGACCACCTACAACGCCACCATCGATTATCAATTCGATGGCGCCAAGCTGACCAGTTCATCGACCTATTCCACCTTCGATCAGAAATTCTGGGTCGATCTGGCCGGCACCTTCAATCAGGCCATCGCCTTTGGCCTGGATGCCAATGGCTATCAGGACACGTTTGTGGAAGAGGTGCGGCTGGCATCCGATCCCGGTGGGGATTGGGACTGGACCATCGGTGGCTTCTATCTGGATCGCCGGCACGACGTTGATTATTTTTATCGGTCATCGCCGGCCTTCCTGGCCGCGCGCCGCATCACCGGTCTGCCGGACGAATACTACCAGCGCCAATATGTCCACACGATCTCGCACGAGCTGGCCGGGTTCGGTGAGCTGACCTATCACGTGAATGAGAAATTCTGGCTGACGGGCGGTCTGCGCTATGGCCGCCTGGATGCGCAGGGCTTTACAGAGGGCGGGTATAATTCCGCCTATCTGACCTGGGCCCTGACGGGACAGTCCGGGCAGTTGGCCATGGTGCCTATCGCGCCGGTGGAGGGCGTGAAGGCCAAGGGCTCCAAGCCCTCCTACAAGGTCAGTGCGTCTTATCGTGCCAATGATGCCATCACCACCTATGCCAGCGTTTCCACCGGTTTCCGGGCACCCGTCGTCAATGCCTATGCGGGGCGGCCCAGCGTGGTGAATGCCAATGACCTGATCATCCCCTATGGCGCCAGTTCCGACGATCTGACGAATTATGAGCTGGGGTTGAAGGGCCGCTGGCTGAACGGCAAGCTGACGGCACATTTGGCCGCCTATTACATCGACTGGAAGAACATCCAGGTACAGGCCAACCGCACGTCGGACAGCGTGCAGTTCGCCACCAATATTGGGGCAGCGCGCAGCAAGGGCATTGAGTTCGAAATCGCCGCCGTGCCGGCCACGGGCCTGACCATCGGGCTGAACGGATCGGTCAATGACGCCAAGGTGACGAAGCTGTCGGCGGCGGAGGCGGCCATTTCCGGGGCGGTGAAGGGTGCCCGCCTGTCATCCCCTCGCTTCCAGGGATCGGTCTTCGCCCAGTACTGGTTCAATCTGGTGCCGGAGCTGGATGCCTTCACCACCGCCAACTGGCAGCATGTGGGCTCCTTCCCCTCCTCCTTCCCCAATGTGCCGGGGGCCCCGAACCGGGTCAGCCCGACCTATGGCAAGACCGACAGCTACAGCAACGTCAATGCCAGCTTCGGGGTGACCAAGGGGGGCTGGACGGCCACCGCCTATGTGGAAAACCTGTTCGACGATCATTCGATCACCTACATCCACCCGGAGGCCTTCCTGGCCAGCCGCTTCGGCACGATGCGGCCGCGCACCGTGGGTGTGCGCATCGGCTATGAGTATTAAGCCATGAAGGCCGCCCCCACCCCCTTGCAAGCGCCGGCGGCCCACCCGCCGCCGGACGCCCGCGCCTGGTACGTGCTGGCAGCACTCTGCTTCGTCTATGTGCTGAACTTCCTGGACCGGCAGTTGCTGTCGATCCTGGCAAAGCCCATCCAGGATGATCTGGGTGTCACCGACGGACAGTTGGGCCTGATCAGCGGGCTTTATTTCGCGCTGTTCTACTGCACCATCTCCATCCCCGTGGCCTGGCTGGCCGACCGGGCGAACCGGGTGAAAGTGCTGTCCATCGCGTGTGCCCTGTGGAGTGCGGCGACGGTCGCTTGCGGCCTATCCGCCACATATCCGCAGCTGGTGGCCGCCCGCATGGCGGTGGGGGTGGGAGAGGCCGGGGGCGTTCCCCCCTCCTACGCCATCATCACCGACTATTTCGCACCGGGCCGGCGGGGTACCGCCCTGGGCCTGTTCAATCTGGGGCCGCCGCTGGGTCAAGCGATGGGCGTGGCGTTTGGAGCCTCGATCGCCGCCGCCTATAGCTGGCGCAGCGCCTTTGTCGTGCTGGGCGTGGTGGGCATCGTGGCGGCGGTGATCGTGTGGCTGACCATCAAGGAGCCCAGGCGCGGCGGGTTGGACCAGCCGGCGGCAGGCACGGCACCCGCCCCGATGGAAAAGGCTGGGTTCATGGAAACCGTCTCCATGTTCTTCCGCCGC
Organism: Niveispirillum sp. CC-CTL257; assembly: GCF_059489915.1. NCBI lineage: Bacteria > Pseudomonadati > Pseudomonadota > Alphaproteobacteria > Rhodospirillales > Azospirillaceae > Niveispirillum > Niveispirillum sp. CC-CTL257. The sequence continues at coordinate 208,946 of NZ_JCAJXE010000004.1, read as the reverse complement.
AAGGACCTGCTGCTGCTGTCACTGGCCTGCGGAGCGACGCAGTTCGTCACCTATGCGGTGATGAATTTCACCGTCCTGTTGCTGATGCGGGAAAAGGGGATGAGCCTGCAGGAGGTGGCGCTTTACTATGCGCTGCTGATCGGGGTGGGTATCAGCCTGGGCATGTATGTGTCGGGCCGGCTGATCGACCGGTACTCTGTGCGATACCGGCAGGCCTATGCCCTGATCCCCGCCGTGGGTCTGGTGGGGGCGGTGCCGTTCTTCGCGGGTTTCGTGTGGGCACCGGGCTGGGAACTGGCGCTGTTGTTCCTGATCGGGCCGACCTTCTTCAATTATTTCTACCTGTCGCCCGCCGTGGCCCTGGTGCAGGAGGCGGTAAGGCCCAATCAGCGGGTGATGTCGGGGGCTCTGCTGCTGCTGGTCATGAACCTGATCGGGCTGGGGCTTGGTCCCACCTACCTGGGCGCGGCCAGTGATTATTTCCGGACCGCAAACCCCGACAATTCCCTGCAACTGGCCTTTTACACCCTGATCCCCTTCTATTTCCTGGCCATCGGCATGTTCCTGATGCTGGGGCGGGTATTGAAGGGCATGGCAAACCGGAATGGAGGCCGCTGATGCGCCTTTCCCTTCGTCTGGGCGCCTGTGCGGCGGCCACGTTTCTGTCCTTTGCCGTGGTGGCGCAGGAAAATCCCACAATCACCGCCCCGGCAGGCACCGTCGCCGGCCGTGCCAAGGACGGGGTGAATGTTTTCAAGGGCATTCCCTATGCCCTACCACCCGTGGGTGAACGCCGCTGGAAAGCACCGGAACCGTTGCCCGCCTGGACCGGGGTCCGCGATGCGGGCGAACCCGGACGCGCCTGTGTGCAGCCGCGCCCGCGTCTGGCCAGCATCTATGCCAACCCGCCCAAGGAGATGGGGGAGGACTGCCTTTCCCTGAACATCTGGGCACCGCAGGGGGCCAAGAATGCCCCCGTGCTGGTCTGGATCCATGGCGGATCGCTAACCGGCGGATATGGGCATGAGGAGATGTATGACGGATCGGCGCTGGCAAAACAGGGGCTGGTCGTTGTCTCCATTAATTACCGGCTGGGCATCCTGGGCTATCTGGCGCATCCGGGGTTGAGTGCAGAAAACCCCGACGAGATTTCGGGCAATTACGGCCTGCTGGACCAGATCGCGTCCCTGCGCTGGGTACGCGACAATATCGGCGCCTTTGGCGGCGATGCCAGCAATGTCACGGTGGCGGGGGAGTCCGCCGGTGCCCTGTCGGTCATGTATCTGATGGCCTCACCCCAGGCCAAGGGCCTGTTCGGCAAGGCCATCGCGCAAAGCGCCTATATGATCTCCACGCCGGAGCTGAAACAGCCCCGTAACGGGGAATTCGCGGCGGAGGGGATTGGCACCTATGTGGCGGGCAAGGTGGGGGCCGCCGATGTCGCCGCCTTGCGTGCCATGGATGCGGAGACCCTGACGGCGGAAGCGGTCAAGGCCGGGTACATCCCCTTCGGCACCGTTGATGGCAAGGTGCTGCCGGCGCAGTTGGTCGAGATTTTCGATAAGGGGCAGCAGGCGCCGGTGCCCATTCTGACCGGGTTCAACAGCGGTGAAATCCGCTCCCTGCGGTTCCTGCTGCCGCCCAAGCCCGCCGATGGGGCGGCCTATGAGGCGATGATCCGCGAGCGGTATGGCGATCTGGCCGACCTGTTCCTGCGGCTCTACCAGGCCAGCAATGTCGAAGAAAGCATGCTGGCCACCACGCGCGACGCGCTCTATGGCTGGACCTCGGAACGGCTGGCCCGCAACCAGACGGCCCTGGGGCAGAGCGCCTATCTCTACATCTTCGACCATGGCTATCCGGCGGCGGACGAACATGGGCTGCACGCCTTCCACGCCGCTGAAATCCCCTATGTTTTCGGCACCGCCGACCGCACCCCGCCGCTGTGGCCCAAAGTGCCGGACAATGCCGCCGAACGCCGATTGTCGGCGGCGATGAACAGTTATTGGGCCAGCTTTGCCCGCACCGGCACACCCGTGGCCGACGGGCAACCGGCGTGGCCGGTTTTTGGCAAGGATGAAGCCTATATGGCCTTTGCCGGTACGCCGAAGCCCGGGGTGCGGATGCGGCCGGGCATGTTCGCCCTGCATGAAACCGCCGTCTGTCGCCGCCGGGCAGCGGGCACCATGGCCTGGAACTGGAATACCGGCGTCGCCTCACCCGTGCTGCCGTCAAAGGGGAATGTCTGCTGATGCTGGACGGAATCATGCAGGATTTCCCCCTGACGCTGGATCAGTTCCTGCGTCATGCCGCCAAATGGCATCCCGATGCCCAATTGGTGACGGCCCGCGACGGGGGGGAACCGAGCCGCGTCGGCTATGCTGCGCTGTTGGACCGAAGCTTGCGCGTCACCGCCATCCTGGCCGGGCGCGGCATGCGCCGGGGCGACCGGGTGGCGACGCTGGCCTGGAACAGTCAGGCCCATGTGGAGGTCTGGTACGCCATCATGGGGGCGGGGGCCGTGTGCCACACGCTGAACCCCCGCCTGACGGCGCCCCAGCTGGCGTCCATGCTGGACCAGTCGCAGGCGCGTATCCTGGTGGTCAGTGCCGACCTGGTGCCGCTGGCCCGGCAGGTGGCGACGCTGGCATCCGGTATCGCCCATGTGCTGGTCATTGATGGCGAGGCACCCGCCGATTGGGACTTGGCCACCGCGCTGGAGCCGCTGGTCGACGGGACGTCACGGGATGCGGCGTGGGGCGGGTTCGCGGAAACCGCACCGTCGGGCCTGTGCTTCACGTCGGGCACAACGGGTGCGCCCAAGGGAGTGACCTATACCCACCGGTCCAGCTTCCTGCACACACTCAAACTGCTGCAGACCGATGTCATGGCCCTGTCGGGGCGCGACAGCGTGCTGGTGGCCGTACCCATGTTCCATGCCAACGCCTGGGGCCTGCCCTTTGCCGTGCCGGCGGTGGGCGGGCGGCTGGTACTGCCGGGCCGCAACACGGACGGGGCCAGCCTGGCCCGGCTGATCGCGTCGGAGCAGGTCACGGTGGGCGTTGGTGTACCCACCGTCTGGCTGGGCCTTGTGGAGCATCTGGACGCGACGGGTGGGGAATTACCCAGCCTGAAACGGGTCATTGTCGGCGGCTCCCCCCTGCCCCCGGCCCTGATGGAACGGATTGAGCGGCGTCTGGGCGTGATCGTGCAAACAAGCTGGGGCATGACCGAACTGTCCCCGTCCGGCACGGTCGCCCCCGCCAATGACCCGGTGCGCGATGCCGCCCTGGCGGGCCGGCCGTCGGTCGGGGTAGACCTGCTGCTGACCGACGCGGATGGCAAACCGTTGCCGCAGCAGCGGGACGCAGAGGGACATTTGCGGGTGCGCGGCGTGGCCGTCATCGACCGTTATTTCGGACAGGAGGCACCGGCCACCGATGAAAATGGCTGGTTTCCCACCGGCGATCTGGCCCGCATCGACGGGGCCGGCAATCTGATGATCACGGGCCGGGCCAAGGACCTGATCAAATCAGGGGGCGAATGGATCAATCCGGCGGAGATTGAGGCCCTGGTCGGCGCGCTGCCGCAGGTGTCGCTGGTCGCGGTCATCGGCCGGTCACACCCCAAATGGGGCGAACGGCCCATCCTGCTGGTGGAGACGCGGGACAAGATCGATGATGACGGGCTGCTGGCCCCGCTGCGGGGCAAGGTGGCCCCCTGGTGGCTGCCCGATGCCGTCATCCGGTTGGATGCCATGCCGCTGGCGGGAACCGGCAAGATCGACAAAATCCGCCTGCGGGTTCAATATGGCGGCGGATGAAAGGGCGGAGGCGCACCACGCGTCACCCGTCGCGGTACAGGCTTTGACGGAAAGACGAACTGGTGTCTGAACAGGTGAAATCCCGCCGGCGCTCCACCAAGGCAGAGCAGCGCGCGGAGATGATGGAACAGATCCTCGACGAGGCCGAGTACCTTTTCTCCAAGCACGGTCTCTATGGCGTCACGCTAAAGGACGTGGCGCAGCGGGTGGGCGTGCACCACACTCTGCTGAACTATTATTTCGAGGATAAGAAGAAGCTGTTCGACGCCGTTTTCGCCCGCCGCGCGTCCGTAACCAGCGAACGGCGGATGACGGTGCTGGACGAATATGAGAAGGCGACCAATGGGAGGCCCACGGTGGAAGGGGCGTTGCACGCCTTCCTGGACACCGACCTTGACCTTTATATTGAGGGCGGCGAGGGCTGGAAGAATTATGCGGCCCTGGGTGCCCAAGTCGCCAACACCCCTGAATGGGGCGCCGAACTGATGGACAAGCATTTCGATCCGGTCGTCCTGCGCCTGATCGACCTGCTGAAGAAGGCCCTGCCCGGCTGTGCCGAAGAGGATATTTTCTGGGGCTATCACTTCGTCACGGGCGCGCTGCTGCTGACCCTGGCGCGCACAGGGCGCATCGACAAGCTGTCGGGCGGTCTGTGCAAGTCCGACGATTTCGCCGCCGTGAAGGCCCGCATGGCCGCCTTCATGGCCGCCGGCTTCAAAGAGGTTTGCAAGGTGCGGGAGGGGTGATCCCCCTCCCGCCGCGAGGTCAGCGGGCCACGGCCATGACCGGCTGGCTCCAGCCGCTGGCCGCCAGTTCACGTTCAGCCTGCATGAAGCCATATCCGGGCACGATCTCCCCGGTGCGGTCCGTCACTTCCGCCAGACGCTCCACCACCTGCCCCCCAACCTCCGGCCCGCTGCCGATATAGCGACCCGGGGTCAGGGTGATGTTAGCCGCCGCGAAATTACCGCCGCCGGCGCACAGGATGGTCCGCGTCGGAGCGTCATCGCAGACCAGCGGCAGCAGGGCCGGACTGACCAGCGACGGGTGCAGCCGTTCCAGACTGTCGCCCGACAGCACCCCATCGGTCATCTGTGTCGCCGCCGTGGGCGCCAGACAATTGACGCGGATGCCATATTTCTCCCCCTCGATGGCCAGCGTCTGCATCAGACCAACCAGCGCCATCTTGGCGGCACCATAATTGGCCTGCCCAAAATTGCCATAGAGGCCGGAGGAAGAGGTGGTCATGACGATGCGGCCATGGCGCTGGGTCCGCATGATCTCCCACACCGCCTTGGTACAGATGACAGCGCCCATCAGGTGCACATCCAGGACGATGCGGAAATCATCCAGCCCCATCTTGGCGAAGCTTTTGTCACGAAGGATGCCGGCATTATTGACCAGGATGTCGATCCGGCCCCATTCCGCCATGGTGCGGGAGACCAGGGCCGCCACCGCCGCCTCATCCGTCACCGATCCGGCAATGGCCATGGCATCGCCGCCGGCCGCCGCAATCTCCACCGCCACGCTATTGGCCGCTTCCTGGCTCAAATCATTGACGACAACCTTGGCCCCTTGCCGGGCCAGGAACAGGGCGTGTTGCCGCCCCAACCCGCCGCCCGCGCCCGTGACAATCGCGATCCGTCCCTTCAACGCCATTTTGCAGCACCTCCCTGTTTATATGCGCTGCATCAATATAGCGGATTAGATTTTCACTCACAAGATAGTGAATGTCTGCAATTGCTGAAGGCGATCAAATCAGCGGTCATGCCCTGCCCCGGAACAATGTCACATCGACCGTCCGGTGTCAGACCCGCATGACCAGGGGGATACATGCAGAGATCGGATAATGATCGGAAATATCCACAGCCCCTTTCGTTCCCCCATAGCGCCAGTCATCATAGACATGGAACGATGCGTCCTCGATCCCGATATTAGCTACAAACAGATAATCCAGCCGGCTCGGCGTCTGGTCATTGGGATCGAACAAGGGGATAAGAGTGTTGCGCTGAGGGTCCGACGTAATGAGCGGGTGTTGCGCCCGATCGGGGTAAAGCGTAGCAGCCAAGTCGATACACCGGCAGGCACCCAACTCGCGGGACAAGAAAATATACTCACCAGCATGATTGCCCGATGGCGTTTCAGCGATGACATTGAAGTCGCCGGCAACCACAAGCGGCAAAAGCGATGCATCCGGTACAGGCAGTGAAAATTTGAACCGGTTCAAAGCGCCGACAAGATCGCTGATATTGTCCGACCGCAACAGAACGGCCCCATCGTCGTTGCCCGCCTGCGTGTGTGTATTCAGGACCAGCAGCGGATAGTGACCATCAGTCCCTTGCACGTTAACAAGCGCACAAAGCACTCCCTTCTCGGCAAATTTGTCATCGCCGGTCAACTTCCCGAACGCCTCGAAGCCGCTAGTGGCAATCGGGTGTTTGCTCAGGAGCAACAGGCCGGATCCAATCTGCTTGGCTGAGAAGTGCAGATGATCACCAAACGGCTTGTAGTAGGAGTATGGGTAGAGATTGTTGAGATTATGCGTCAGTCTGTCTTTAAAACCGTCGCTCCAGATTTCCTGCAGGCAGACAATATCAGCATTGCTGTTGACCAATGCCTGTTCCAGCGCCGTCAGACGCTGTTCGTCATCATGAATGATTGTTGCAACCAACCCCATGGCGCTCACGGTCAGGGAAGACAGACCGCCAAATAGGTGAACATTGTAGCTGATGACTTTCACAGCGACGGGCATTTGAATTCTCCGGCTAGAGATGGAACGACGGTACTGTTGCCGAGGCCTGACCTCAGAACCGGTCCGACAATTTGTTGATGAAGAAGTCAGGCGTATCCATGCCGCTGTTATGAAAGCCGATATCCCCCGTAATCCGGTCCAGGGCGATATAGGCACCCGCCCCGACATTGCCGGGGACCTTCTTCCACAGCGACCAGGCGATCTTGCCCGGCGCGCTGTAGACGACCAGATTGCCATCAGTCTCCATGACAACCCGCCACGCGGTTTGTCCGGCCGTACCCGTACTCCACCGCTCCTGCGGAAAATCGCCCGCGATCTTGTACAGCACCAGATTGCCGTCAGGCCGGTAGTAGAGCTTGTAGGGAGAGGAACCGACCGTCTTGAGCCCGGTGCCAAATCCCCGGCCTATTTCAATGGCAGGGTCAATCACCTTATCCCGGACTAGTTTTTCCCCTTCACGAAGGGCGTCACTGGCCAGGGTGCCGAGACCGCCGCCGCCCGCATCCCTTTCGTCATCGACAAGCCTGGATTTCTGGGGGGACTGGTCATTGTCGATCCGGGTTGACGTGGACACCTGCGTGGGAAGGTCGGTGCGTGCGCCGGTTACTGGTTGCGTGGGTTCATCGGTACGGATTGGGCCTTGATCGGCACCTTTCCGCCGGCCATCGCCTTCACTGCCATAATTGACGGTCTGAATATCCAACGAGTCGCCGGGTTCAAGATATTCCCCGACCGCCAGCACACTACCCACCATATTGGAGAATATCTGCCAGCCCAGTGACCGGTTCGCCTGATCCGGACGGTCGGGCTCTGCACGAACGATCTCCTGGTCCTCGACGATCCAGGAATGCCCGCTATTGCTGTTGAAACATGTCATGCGGGAGAAATCGGTTGTGGCAATGAACAGCGTAATGTCCGCCACGTCCTCGACAATGGCCATAAATTGGCTGGGGTTGGACAGGTTCATCAGGTTGGTCATGAAACTTTTGGCCGTGCCGGCATATCCGGCCGTGCGGACGAGATCGTCGCTGGTGCCCGGTCCGGCGGTGTCCTTCACTGCTTGCGTGAACGCAACTGGAACATCGGATTTGATCTTGTCGAACGGGTTGATCACTTTCTCATTGATCATCCGCATTTCGCCACGTGGAACCGTAACCGCCATGCGCCGGAACAGGTCGGCCACGTAGTCTTGCTGCTTCTCGAATTCCTTGCGCTTCAATGCATCCATGGCGCTATAGATCTTCCGCGCCTTGCCGAACGCGGAATAAAGGGTACGTGCGCTGTTGATCGTGCGCGTCAGTTTCGATGCCTGGGACGCCACAACCGCCCCGCCGGATGCCGCCTTGGTGGGCATCAACGCCGACAACACGGCGGAACTGACAAAGGAGAAGCCGATATCGGCGACAGACCAATCCTTGTTCGGTGTTGCCATTACCAGCACGTCATAGGCGCTGTGATTGGTAACATGGATGAGTTTGCGTGACTCAAGGCGGACGTCCATGATAGCGACCTCATGTATCTTGGGTTGTGGCGTGCGGGGCGGCGCGGACGGTGATCCATCGACACCCCGCCTTAGCCGTTACTTCTTGAAGGCCCGGAACGTGAACTTGGCGTTCCCACCGGAAGAACCACCGGCATTGCCGTCCAACCCGTACTTTCCATTGTCCGGACTGATCATGTGCGTCTCCCAGGTCGGACCCACGAACGGGTTCGCCCAATGCAGGCGATAGACGCTCTTGTCAGCATCCGTGTATTCCACGGTCGCCTCAGCGCCGGTCATGATACCATCGGAGCCGGTTTCCCAGTTGCCAGTTTCGCCGTCATGCAATTCGCCCGGCGGATTGATCAGGTATTCGCCATGTTGAGCGAACTTCCGGTAAAATGTTAGAGTGCGACCGGTATTGTTCTTGAACTCCACATTGCACTGACGCGCAGCCATATTGGCCTCCTACTTGTCTGATATTTCTATGGAGCCGCCGTTTCATCACGACGACTAAAGGGATAATTTCATATTAAATCCAACTGACCTATACCACTGGCTGCGTATTGCTTACTGTCGGCCCGACGCTGTCTTCCTCTGTTTGCGGGAAGGATGCTGGCGACCAAGCTTGGGGAACCTTGCCATGATCCTGGACCTTGCCCGCCAAGGGCTATCCGCTGGCACCACCGTGAGAAAGCTCAGCACCTTCTGAGCAAAACCATCCATCAGATCCGGCGTGCCCTCCATCAGGATCAGTTCAGCCACCAATTCTGGATGCTGATCAATCCGGCAGGCCGTCAGGATGATGGAACGCTGGCTGTCAGCCAGATGACGTATCGCCTTCGCGAACGCTCGCCGGGTCGGGGAATTCTTCTGAAAACTTAATAAATTAAGCCGTATCGGCACGGGCAGCCTGCAACACTGAAAGCTGCTTCGTAAGAGCCATCAATCTCGCATCAGCCAGCAACAATCAGATCACGGAGACCACTTCAGGGCAGCCCGTGACGCAAGGAAAGGATCACAGCTTCAGCCGCGTGAAGGCGCCAGCAACGAAGGCATCCACCCAGCCCTCGCACATGGCGACACCCTCCTCCACACTGAAGTTGGTGGGATTGAGACACCAGGTCAGCCAGAGCCCATCCAACAAGGCGTTCAATGCCGTAGCAGCGGCCTGGATATTCATCGATGGCAGGCCGCTCTCCGATGCCAGAGCCCCCAGGTGACGCTCCAACACCTGCCGATACTGGCCGTAGGTGCGCTGCTGCACGGCCTGCATATCCTCTGAATGGCGGACCATGCTCCAGAACACCACCCAGACGCCCAGCATATTGGGGTCCAATACGGCGGGGCCAAAGCTTTCCTGGATGAAACGGCTCAGGCTTTCGCGTGGGGTGGCGCCGGTTTCCGCACGCTTCAGCAGGCTGGCAGCGATGCCGCCCGACAGCATCTCATAGGCATGGCTGATCAACTGATCGATACTGGGATAGTAGTGATTGATCAGGCCGATGGAGACATCGGCAGCCGCTGCGATTTTGCGTACCGAAACACCGGCATGGCCATGTTGGGCGAGGCAGCGCAGGGTGGCCTCGACCAGATGCTCCCGGCGCATTTCCGGCTGGATGCGGGAAAATTTGCGGGTCGGCGCGGCCATCGCCACTCTCCTTGCTGAAGGGCCGGTCTGTTTATCACGCACCTCTCTGGCCTGTCGTGCGGAAAGCGTCTCCTGGCCGGAATCCTGGTCCAAGGCAGCGACGCGCAGGTATCATTGACAGGATGCGCGTGTTTTTGTACGATTGTTCAACAAGAATTGCGCTTACCCGCTGCCCTTTCAGCGGTCGGTACGGAGACACCCATGGCTGACGCGTTCCGGAATTTTTCCGACCAGACGACCCAGGGTGCAGATGCGGATGATGATTTCAGTCTGCCTGGATGGATCTATCGTGACGCCGATTTCTTCGATGTCGAGCGGGAGGTGATCTTCCGTACTTCCTGGCAGATCGTCTGCCACAATAACGACATCCCCAACCCCGGCGACTATCACACCTTCAACTTTCTGGACGAAAGCGTCGTGGTGTTGCGCGGAAATGATGGACAGGTGCGGGCTTTCCACAATGTATGCCGCCACCGTGCCGCACGGTTGCTGGATGGTGACGCGGGCAATTGCGGCAAGCGTATCATCTGCCCCTACCATGCCTGGACCTACAACACCGAAGGCGCCCTGACGGGTGTGCCCCACCGCAAGGAATTCCCCGACTTCCGGCTCGCGGACTACCCGCTGCTGGCCGTGGCATTCGAGATTTATCATGGCTTCATCTTCATTCGGCTGGAAGATGATGGCGGTCCCCGCGTGGCCGAGATGATGATGCCCTACGAGCACGAGATCGAATTCTACCGGCTGGAGGAACTGGTGCCGCTGGGCCGTGTAACCATGCGGCCACGTGCCGTAAACTGGAAGAATGTGGGCGACAATTACTCCGACAGTCTGCATATCACGGTGGCCCATCCTGGCCTCACCCGCCTGTTCGGCCACGGGTATGGGCTGGAGGCTAGGGAATGGGTCGATAAAATGTGGGGCCGACTGATTGACCCGCCATCAAAGAACCTGTCGGAACGCTTCTATCAGAAATATCTACCGGAAGTGCCGCACCTGCCGCCCGAACGTCAGCGGCTTTGGACCTACTTCAAGCTCTGGCCCAATCAGGCTTTCGACATCTATCCCGACCAGATCGACTTCATGCAATGGATCCCAACCTCGCCCACCGAAAGCGTGATCCGCGAGATCGCCTATGTGCATCCTGACGAGCGGCGGGAGATGAAAGCCGTGCGTTATGCCAATTGGCGCATCAACCGTCAGGTCAATATCGAGGACAAGTCCCTGATCGAACGGGTACAGCAGGGCATGAATGGTACAGCCTATTCCACCGGGCCTTTGGGCAAGAACGAAGTGTCTTTAAGGTCCTTCGCCCGGCGCATCCGGTCGTTGATCCCCGAAAGCAGGCTGCCCCAGGCTCCGGCCGCAGGGTGGAGAGGCCGCCGAGCCGTACCGATGAAGTGAGGGGGCCTGTCGCACGCATTTTCTTCATGTGATCAAGCAAAGCCAACCGAAAAGCTGAAACCCCGGCCCCGTGCCGGCAAACAGGAGCAGGGTTCATGCGCGACGTCGTGATCATCGGGGGCGGCCATAATGGTCTGGTCTGCGCCACCTATCTGGCCAAGGCAGGCCTGAAGGTCACGGTGCTGGAACAGCGCCATGTGGTCGGCGGTGCCGCCGTGACGGAGGAATTTGCGCCGGGCTTCCGCAACTCCGTTGCCGCCTATACCGTCTCGTTGCTCAATCCGAAAGTGATCCGGGATCTGGATCTGCATGCCCATGGCCTGAAAGTGGTTGAGCGGGAGATCGCCAATTTCCTGCCGTTGGATGACGCCCGTTACCTGAAGGCGGGTGGCAACGGGCTGACCAAGCGTGAAGTCGCCAAATTCTCGCCCCGCGATGCCGACCGGCTGCATGAGTACGAGGAAAAGACGGGTGCCATCGCTGATGTACTGCGCGACATCGTGCTGCAGACCCCGCCCAACGTCGTGCGCGGTGGCCTGTTCGCGGCCATTCCGGAACTGATCAAGGGTGCCAAGCTGGGTCAGCGCATGCGCCAACTGGATCTGGAATTGCAGCGCGAGTTGCTGGACCTGTTCGCGATGTCGGCCGGCCACTACCTGGATCGCTGGTTCGAGAGCGACCCGGTCAAGGCGCTGTTCGGCTTTGACAGCATTGTCGGCAATTTCGCCAGCCCCTATACGCCGGGTTCAGCCTATGTCTTGCTGCATCATGTTTTCGGCGAGGTGAATGGAAAAAAGGGCGCCTGGGGTCATGCCGTCGGTGGCATGGGTGCCATCACTCAAGCCATGGCAAAGTCGGCAATGGCGGCGGGCGTGGAAATCGTTACCGACAGCCCGGTGACGGAAGTGATTATCGAGAAGGGCCGCGCCGTGGGCGCTGTCACCGCCAAAGGGGAGGCCGTGCGCGGTTGCTTGGTCGTATCCAACCTGAACCCCAAACTGCTGTTCGGCAAGTTGGTGGCAGCAAATGAGCAGCCGACGGAATTCCATCACCGCATCAGCAATTGGCGCTGCGGATCGGGCACCTTCCGCATGAACATCGCCCTGTCTGAACTGCCCAGCTTCACCTGCCTGCCCGGCACAGCACGGGCCGAGCACCACACGGCCGGTATCATCATCGCGCCCAGTCTGGATTACATGGACAAGGCTCACATGGATGCAAAGCAGAGAGGCTGGTCGAAGAACCCGATCGTGGAGGTGCTGATCCCCTCCACGCTGGACAGTACGCTGGCCCCGCCGGGCCAGCATGTCGCCAGCCTGTTCTGTCAGCATGTCAGCCCGACACTGCCCGATGGCAGTTCCTGGGACGACCATCGCGAGGCGGTGGCAGACCTGATGATCGACACCGTCAGCCGCTATGCCCCAAATTTCAAAGCCTCAGTGATCGCACGGCAGATCAACAGCCCGCTGGACCTGGAACGCACTTTCGGGCTGGTCGGTGGAGATATTTTCCACGGCGCGCTGGACCTGAACCAGATCTTCTCCGCCCGGCCCATGCTCGGCCATGCTGATTACCGCACGCCCATCAAGGGCCTGTATCAGTGCGGGTCAGGCACGCATCCGGGCGGCGGCGTCACCGGTGCCCCTGGCCACAATGCCGCGCGGGAGATCATCGCCGACATCCACGCCCGGCGTGTCCCCTCCCTTGCGTGAGAGTGCGCAGATAAAACTTATCGAGATCGGTTGGTAGGGTCAAAACTGGTCGGAACTGGGGGTGTGGGGACATTTGAGGCCGCCCATCACCCTCCCGCCAACTCCTTCATCAGCCGCCCCATGAATTCAACCCCCTCCTGGAACCGCTTGGCCTCGACCCGCTCATCAGGCCCATGCATGCGGTCATCTTCCAGATCGTAGAAGATGGAGCCCAGGCCCAGCGTGGTGATGCCAGCAGCCCGCGTATAGGAGCTGTCGGATGCGCCGATATTCAGTGTCGTCAGCACGGGCACGCCCGGCCATTGCGCCTGCACCACCTTGCGCACCCGCTCCACCATGCCGGCTGGCGGGGCCAGTTCGGGATTGGCATGCCCTGCCTCTGTCATGGTCAGCTTGACAGCCGGCGCGGCCATGGCGGCGCGCAGTGCGTCCGCAACGCGGGCCGGATCGTCGCCGGGCAACAGGCGGCACTGGATCGTGGCCTCTGCACTGGTAGGCAGGGCATTTTCCACCGTGCCGGCCTTCAGTAAGGTGGGCACACAGGTAGTGCGCAGCACGGCGTTGCGCTCCACATCAGCTGACAGGCGTTCGATGGCGGCGGGATCGGGGCTTGGGCCGGCCAGGGCCAGAAGGTCGGCGCGCTTCTGTCCCGTCTGCTGCTCCGCCAATCCCCGGAAATAGCCGCGCGTCGTCTCTGAAAGCCGTGTTGGAAACCGGTGATCGGCCAACCGTGCCAAAGCGGCCGACAGGGTGATGATGGCATTGTCGGGCCGCGGCAAGGCGCTGTGCCCGCCCGGTGCCTCCGCCCGCGCCACGAAGGTTACGTATCGCTTGGTACTGGTCTGCACCCCGTAATAGACGGGCTTGCCATCGCGCATGCCGGGAGAACCCTCATCAGGATTGATGACCAGCCCGGCATCGACCTTGTCGCGATGCGCCTTCAGCAACCAGTCAACGCCGTTGGCGTCACCGGCCTCCTCGTCCGCCGTGAAGGCGGCAATGATGTCATGGTCCGGGCGATAGCCCTGCTGCTTCAACGCGATCAAGTTGGCCAGCACGATTGCCGCCTCCCCTTGAATGTCCAGGGTGCCGCGGCCGTAATAAAAACCATCTTTCTCCGTCAACAGATGGGGTGGAACGGTCCATGGCTGGTCTCCGGTTTCCACCACATCCAAATGCGTGATGAAGAGAATGGGCCGCCCTGTGCCCTGCCCTCTTAGCCGCACGACGACATTGGCCCGATTGGGCCGTTGGGCCGGCGCCAGCAGGGCCACATCGCCCGGCGCGAAACCAGCCGCCAGTGCCCGATCACGGATCAGGGTCGCGGCCTTGATCGTGCCATGGGTCGGCGTCGCCTCCGCCCCTACCAGGTCGCGCAGAATCTCCAGCGCCAGCGTCTGAGTCTGCGCAATATCGGCCGCCCTGGCGGCTGGTAGCGTGAAGGCGAGGGTGAGCAACACCAGTACGCAGCGGCGAAGGCCTGAAAAAGGGGTTGATCGGACCATCGCTGCACTCCGTCTCATTGGTCGGTCGGGAAATCTCATCAAACAAGAACTATATTATTGAACAATCGATCAGCAAGAAATAGGATTTCTTCAACACCGCGCCGAACGACACGAAATGACCGTTCCAGGTGTCGACGATGGGGAGGGGTGGCATGCGACAGGCGGGCCGTTTCACGTTCATTGTGCGGGGGAACGGCGAATGAGAAGCCGCAACCAGAAGATCGGCCCGCTGGCAGCGGGTGCCATTGTCGCCGGCAATATGATCGGCTCCGGGGTCTTCCTGTTGCCGACCAGCCTGGGGGCCATCGGCTCCATTACCCTGATCGGCTGGGTGGTTGTGCTGGCGGGATGTCTGTTGCTGGGCTGGGTCTGCTCGGCCCTGGCGATGCTGCGACCGGGGGAACTGGGACTTACAGGCTATGTACATGATGGATTGGGTGCCTACCTGGGTTTCCAGTCGGCCTTCGTCTATTGGATAGCCACCTGGTTTGGCAATGTCGCCATCGCGCTGGCGGTGACCGGCTATTTGGGCACCTTTGTGGGCGCGATGAAGGTGCCGGTGGTACTGGCGGCATCGACCGTCGCCATCATCTGGCTGTTGACCTTCGTCAACCTGTCAGGAGCAAAAGTAATCGCTCGGTTCGAGGGTGTGGCCCTTGTCCTGGGGCTGGCGCCGGTGCTGCTGGTCGGCGGGTTGGGCTGGGTCTGGTTCGACCCCGCTATCTTCACGGCCTCCTGGAACGTCACGGATGGATCGGACGGGTCGGCCGTACTGGGATCGCTGGGCCTGATCATCTGGGCCTTCCTGGGACTGGAAAGTGCCGCGGTGGTCGCCGCCGTGGTGAAACGACCGGAACGCGATGTGCCGCTGGCCACGGCGGGTGGCATCACGCTGGCAGGCATTACCTATATCATTGCTTGCACGGCCTTATCAGGTGTGGTGCCGGCTGACGAACTGGCCCGTTCCACCGCACCCTTCGCGGAAGTGGCGGCGCGCATCTGGGGCCCTGTGGCCGCCAGCATCCTGGCCATCTGCGCGATGGTCAAGGCGGCGGGGACGCTGGCCGGCTGGATGCTGGTGGGTGCGGAAACCGCAGAGGCGGCCGCACAGCTGGGGCTGTTCCCCCGCGCCCTTTCCAAGATCAATGCCCATGGCGCACCGTCCCGCAACCTGATTATCACCGCCGTGCTGATGAGCATTGTCTGTGTTTCCACCCTGTCAGGCACGCTGGGCGAACAGTTCAGCACGGTGGTGAACATGGCCGTTATCTTGAACGTGCTGGTCTATGTTTATGCCTGCCTTGCCCTGTTGCGCCTTTCCCCCGACATCCGGCGGCCGGCAGCCCGGCTGCGTGCAAGAATGATCGCCCTGGCGGGGCTCGGCTTCGGCATCCTGATCATCGCCCTGTCGGAAATGTGGATGCTGACCACGGCCGGGCTGCTGGTGGCGCTGACTGTGCCTATATACCTGCTGCAGCGGCGTTCATACGAAAACAACCGATGAATACTCATCCCCCAGGCCAGAAAATCACTCATCAGCCGCGTGTTCGATCTGGGTCCAATGGCCGCAGCACCTGAACACATAGAGCGATGGCCGCCCGATCCATTGATGCAGGGCCAAGGGGTCGGACAACGGGATGATGTGGTCTTCGCGACCATGGAAAGCGCGACGGCACCACTGAAACTGTTACCGATGATATGGGCGCGGGGAATATCCAGCACATCTATCACGGCCGCAAGTTGCGCCACCCAGTTAGAACCCGGCCTTCACTATCAGCAGCAGGCGGCGGTCCGTGCCGGGTACACCCACACGCTGCTGATAGTGCCGATCCAGGGCATTCTGGGCCGTGAGGTCCAGGTCGATCCCGTCCAGGGGCGTCCAGCCCACCGACAGGTCCAGCAGCGGATAGGCACCCAGCCGGACATCGCCGGTGGGGATGGCGCTGTCCAGCAGTGCCCCCGTATGACGCAACCCGCCGCGCATACGCCAGGGGCCGGAGGTCCAGGCCACCTCTCCGCCCGCCTGCCAGCGCGGCCGGTCGCGCACAGGCGACCCATCGACGAAGCGGCTATCTGTGTGCGTGGCAAATCCCGTCACGCTCCACCCGTCCACCGGCCGCAACGTGAGGGACAATTCGGCCCCCCTGGCCCGCAGGCTCTGGCGGTTCACAAGACGCGGCGGCGGGCCGGGTTCAAAATCGACAATGTCGCGGATCCGCATGTGGAACAGGCGCAGCGACGCCTCACCCGGGAGGACCCGCAGACTGTGCGTAAAGGCTGCGTCAAGGCTGCGTGATCGTTCGGGCCGCAGTCCGGGATTGCCGACCAGCGGATTGCCCAGTGCATAGAAGCTGGGCAACTTGTAGCCTTCGCCATAGCCAGCGGTAACGACATTGTCCCGATCACGCCAGGAAAGGCCGCCGGACAGGGTCGTCTCGGTATGACCGCCAGCGCGGTCCAGACGCAGACCGGCCTGGCCGCCAAATCCGGCTTCGGGCTGGTATCCAGCCTCGGCAAAGGCAGAACGGGTAGTGCGGTAAAGGTCGAACCGGCTGGGCAGCTGGAAAAAGCCGAAATCCAGGCGGCCGTCGCTGCGCCCCTCCTCTCGCTCAAGGCCCAGGCCCGTCAACAGGCGCACACCATTATCAGCCGCGTAATGCAGCGTCGCCGTGCCGTTGCGGCGGTTGAAGCGATTGTCGGCGCGCATCGCAGGAAGGCCACCGGGATTGGCGGGACCGCCGACCACCGCCGGCGTCTCCGTATCCTCTCGCACGCGAAGGGCGGACGCGTCGACCGACAGGCCAAAGGACCCCGGTAGCGCGAAACGCAGTCGCGTGCCGCCGGCCGTGGTCGCCCCCTCCCGCTGTTCCAGCGTCCGGTTCACGGCCCGTTCCACCCCGCCGCTATCGTCCGGGAAGGCCCGTGCGTCATAGGTCAGCCGGCGCAGGCTGGCGCTGGCCGAACCGCCGTCCCACTCCCCGTCGAACCGCAACACGCCCTGCCGCGCATCCAGGCGATTGCCCGATGGAACACGGGCGGACCGCAGGTCGCCGGCCGAAAGGCTGGCCCGGACCGGCCCCAGGGGACCGCGTAGTGCCGCTTCCACCTGATGATGGTCGCCATTTCCCAGGGTCAGGGCGATATCGCCGGACGGGTCGGACGTGCCGGCCCGCGTCTCGACGGCGATGACCCCGCCCAAAGCGTCCGCGCCATGGACCGTCGACAGCGCGCCACGCACAACCTCCACCCGATCCACCCCCTGTAGAAGCAGCGCGCCGACATCGGCCGAACCGCCCCGGCTGTTGGTGGGATCGTTCAGCTTGATACCATCGACTAGAACGGCCGTATGGTTGGGATCGGTGCCCCGCAGATGGATGGACCCGACGGCCCCCGGCCCACCCCCCTCTTCCACGAACAGGCCCGGCGCGCGCGACAGCAGTGCCGACAGCGCCACGTCCCCCGCTCTGGGCATCAGGACCGTCACACCTGGATCGGTCGTGACCGGTAGGCGCGAGCGGACAACGATGATGGGGGTAGCATCGGGTGCCGGATCGGACGCCAGAGCAGGTCCAGCGGCCAGCAGCGCAAGGGCAGCAGCGGGAAGACGGGTGATCGGCATCGGCGATGTCATTCCGGTGATTTGCGGATCAAACGAGAAGCGAACCAGGCCAGCGAGGGCGGCAGCAGGGCCAGCACAAAGGCGGCTGGAAACAGCACAGCATCACCGAACCAGGGCGCGGCCAGCGCACCGGTCCCTGCATAAAGCAGGGCGACGCAGATGCTGGATGCCAGACAGGTCGGCAACAGGCGGAGAAGCGGCACACCGGCCATGCCCGCCACGATAACGGACGCTTCCGCCAGGACGGGGACAGCACGCAGGGCGGCGACCATCCAGACCCCATGCCGCGCGACCAGCCGGAAAAGGCGTTGCCGCTCCCTTTCCGGCAACATGCGCGGCAGCAGTCGGGGACCGACGGCGCGGCCCAGCCAGTGACCGGATACGACCCCCAGCATCATGCCCACCGTCACCGCCATTGCGCCGCCGGCCCAGCCCAGCAGGGCACCCGCCGCCACGGAGACAATGCTGGACGGTATTGGAAGCAGGATGTCCGCCATGAGCGCACTGACGACCAGCGCCGCTGCCACTATAGGACTTCTGGTTCCATCCAGCTTGCCGGTCACCGCCATCGATAGGGGCGCATCCAGCAGGGCGAAGGGAACCAGGATCAACGCCAGCAGGCCGGTCAGCAGGACCAGCCAACCCACCATGCTCCGCCCAGGCCCCATCCGTCCCCATCCCATTCGGACTTCCCGCATCGCACCTCACCTGCGCATTGGATTGGGCTTGTCCGCAGCCCTCTGCCAACTAGACTACGCATAAGCCATTGTACTTGCAATGTGTTTTACGGGATAAGTATCACAAGTTATACACCTGATAAATTTTCACGTGCAGTTGAAACCCACCTGTGAGAGATTTTTATACGGGTAAGTTTCTATCTAAGGCCGTGGAGGGTATATGAGTTACCTGAGCCTGCCGCGCTTGACCTTCAGCGGCCTTTTTGAGGCCGACGTGAACACGGTCAACAATGATGTCCGCAATTACAGCAACCCCACCTTTGAGCCGCGCTTCCAGTCATCCTGGGTCCAGCATCCCGATGGGAAAACGACCTATAATGGCTGGTGGAACCCGGATGGCGGCAATACTTTCCGCCTTCTGGACTGTGCTGTCACAGGTGCAGTGGGACCGGCCGGAAAGGCTACGACGGGCGATGCCGCCCTGTCCCTGCGCATCGCCACGCAGGCGGCGCGTACTGCCGCGAAACTGGTCGATCTGGATCCGCAATATCAGTTCGCCTCCGGCATCTGGGGCTTGCGTATCGAGTTGACGGACGGGACACGGACGCTGCTGTCCGGCACCATGCCGCCGGCTTGTTTCCGCGATCTCTATTTTGGACGATTGACGGACAAGGCCACGGGCAAGGTCGTGGGCTCCAGCCCTGGCGCTTCGGCCCGTTTCACCGGCGTGTTAACCGACCTGATCTGGCATGACGATGCCGACGCATCGCCCGTGCTGAAGGCACTGAAGCAAGAGGCGGCGGCCAATAGCGGTCGGCTATCCATCAGCCTGATGACCTACGGCTATTCCAAAAGCCCGAACACCACCAACTTCACCTATGGCAGGCTGCTGGGCACGATCGCGCCATGGAAGGATGGGGAACCGGAAACCTTCGCGCCGGGGCGGCGCTTCTCCCCCGCCCTTGCCGACGCCAGTGACGGGCCGCCCTCCGCATCCGCTTATAATATCGGCTATATGAACGCCGCGTTCAGTGCCGGTAATGAACGGGTTTCGGTGGATTACGGCATGGCCCTGCCACTGTGGCTGCTGGCTTCGGATCAGCCGGACGTGGTCGATAGTCAACCCATCATTCCGCAGGATCTGGGCGATATCCAGTTGGTAGTGCTGACCCGGGCAGACAAGATCTTGCCCGATGGCGGCATTGCCACCCTTGTTGATGAAGGCAACAAACCAGCACCGGGTGACTATGTCACCATCGCAACCTTGTCTGGCTACAGCAACATCGACTGGTTCAAGGGAACAGCTGGTATCATCGACGCGGTGGTGCCGGACGCGGCCAAGGCGCTTGTGGATGATCACCCGCTGGCGCTGCTGATCCAGGTGAACGGGATCTGGACTGTTGGCATCCGCGAAACCAATGGCGGGCAGTGGGCGCGGGCCGATAATTTCATACAGCGGCTGGACGCACCCGTAACGGGCTGGGCCAGCAGCACGGCCACCATCTACGCCATGCGCTATGGCGCACCGTTCGCCGGGGCCAGCATCCAGGTGTCGCTGGCGGCACCCGACGATACCAGCGGCGGTGCCGGATCGGATCAGGTCAACCCGCCCCAGGCCCCGATCCCCACCATCAATGTGCCGGCTGACAAGGTGCGCATGGACGCCGCCATCCTGGCCGATGACAAGGGGGTGGCCACCCTCACCTACTACGCCGCCGATCCCGGCAATCCGCGTGGCTATATCGACGGGCAGATTTACGAAATCAACTATGTACCAGCGGGCAACGGGCAGTCGCCGCTGCCCATGTTCGAACAGGTGGCAGTGCATGTGCGCGACGGGTTCGACCCGCCCGCCACGCCCAGTTGGGACACCGATATCGCACCCGTATTGAGCCAGTACGGCAACCTGTACCCGATCATGAGCCGGGGGCTGTTCAGCTTCTCCAACTATGACACGGTGGTACAGCATGCACGCCTGCTGCATCTGGCTTTCACCCGACCGCCGGAGGACCCCAACTATATGCCGGCTACGCGCGACATGTCAGAGGCCAAGCTTCGCATGATCGTCGACTGGCTTGGCGGGTACCTAACGAACGCGCCGGGCGGCTATGGTGCATTGCCGCCGGCCAGGGCCAGTTCGACGCTGGAGCCGCCGGCCCCGCCGCCCGTGCTGGGCGACGTCGCCACCCGTCGCGGCAGTCCGGGTCTTCGCAAGGCCATCCGCCGCATGGGTCATGGGGCACCCGTGCCACCGGGCGTGAAGGCGTGAGGGGGAGGAGCAGGCCATGTTGAAGATTGATCCGAAATATGTCGCCCAGGTCCGCGCCGCCACGACGCCCGCCGATCTGCATCTGATGGTACAGAACGCCATCGAACTGGAACATGCGACGATCCCCACCTATCTCTGCGCCTATTTCACGCTGAAACTGGGCACCAACCAGCCGGTCGCGCAGATCATCCGGTCGGTGCTGATCGAAGAGATGCTCCACATGAGCATCGCATCCAACCTCCTGATCGCGCTGGGGGGACGGCCAGCCATCGATAATCCTGCCTTCGTGCCGAAATATCCGGGTCCCCTGCCCATGGGCATTGGCAACGGTCTGATCGTGCCGCTGGCCAAATGCTCTATTGAGCTGGTCCGCGACGTGTTCATGAAGATTGAGGAGCCGGCACAGCCGCTGGTACTGAAATCCTCCGTGGCCGAAGCCCCCAGCTATTCCACCATCGGCGAATTCTATGAAGCAATTGCCGACAAGATCAGGGAGTTCGGCCCCATCGCCTTCGCACATCCGTCGGGGCCACAGATGGTGGATAACAGCTGGTTCCCCGCCGACGAACTGTTCAGCATCCATGACGTTGACAGCGCCTGCGCCGCCATCGACGTTATCGTGCAGCAGGGTGAGGGCACAACGACCAGCCCCCTGGATATGGAAGGCGACATCGCCCATTACTACCGGTTTGAGCAGATCGTGAAGGGCAAGCGGCTGGTGGCTGATCCGGCCGCCGAACACGGCTACTCCTTCTCCGGTGCCCCCCTCACGCTGGACACGCGCAATGTCTGGAACATGCAGGAGAACCCGGACCCCGAAGCCCTGCCGGCAGGGTCACGGGCACAGCATGTGTCGCTGCAATTCGCGGCAGCCTATACCAGCCTGCTGCGCGCCCTGCACGAAACATTCAACGGCACGCCGGACGCCATCAACCGGACCATGGGCATCATGTATGAACTGCGCCTGCTGGCACAGCAGGTCCTGGAAACCCCGCTGCCCGGCTCACCCGACAAGTCGACGGGTTTGGCCTTCCGTTATCAGCCGTCCATCTGATCCGCCTTATGACCGGAGGGAACAATTATGGTTGCGCACACCATTCCGGCCCGCGCCGCCGGTGTCCTGTTGCTGCTGCTTTCGGCGTCCATGCCAGTCACGGCGGACACCGAAAGCGGCCCCGTCAGCCCCGTCTATTCCACACGCGGGGTGCATAACCCCGCCGTTTATTCCAATTGCGATCCGGCCGACTGTCTGGTGGCGCGGTCGGAAGGGGAACCCAGCGATCCGCTCTATCCGGTCTACTGGACTGCCAGTTGGGACATGTATGTGGTGACGAAAGGGTATGAGAAACACTCTCCGCCCTATAATGGCGCGCCGCCCGCGGGCACCGAATATACCACGTCCAAGGGCTGGACCTATTATGACAGCACCTGGACGGGTGGCACCGGCTCGGGCGCCATGATGGAATATTACGAGAAGAAGTGCCTGCCGATCTTCCCCATCGACAACAGCTTTTCCTGCGCCTTTGTCTCCATGGGCAACCGTGCGTTCTTCGTCACTTATGAGGACCGCCCAGCTTGGATGCCCAAGGTCTGCCTGTTCTCGCCGCTGAACCATCCCCCGCGGCGCAACTTCATCCAGCACCTGCCCTATTCCAAGGTCGACAGCAACAACATGCCCGATAAGATTCAGGGCTATTCGGTGTGGATCAGCCGGGAAACCGGAGCGGTAACACAGGTGGGCGTCTCGCCGGATCGTACCGCGAAGGGCGACATCATGTTCGGCTACGCCTTCTATTCTGCCTATACGCCGGACGCGACAGACAAAACGGCTGCCCCCTATCGCCACCCGCAAAGCTTCTATTTCTCGGGGTTCCCCGGCCTCCCGGTGCCACCGGACCAGTCGCCCACGCCGCCCAACATTCCCCCCTATCCATTCGCACCGATCGTCAGCCAGCATTACACCAGCTTCTCCATGGAAAAGCCTGACCCGGCCAAGACATGGAACCAGGTGGCTGACGCCATGGTGAACAACCCTCCACCCTGTCAGTTGTTCAACCCGCCCGCCGATGCCAAAGCGTTGTCGGCCACACCGGGCAGCAAGAAACGGGGCAAGCAGCAAAGTCAACCCGTGCCCAGGACGTGGGGCGACATTCCAGGCTGACGGCATCGGGGCAATCCGACCAACGATTACGGGTGCCGGGCCGGCTATACACCAAGCCCGGCACTTTTTACGCCCACAGACCGGAAATCCCGGACTTCCGCAAGGGCGCTTCAAGGCTAACAATGGCACCGCCCTTCTCGCTGCCGCCATTGCGGGGCTGGGGATCGTCTATCTTCCTGACGGGTTGACCGACCCGCATGTGGCGTTGGGTGCGCTGGTTCCCGTCATGACGCGCCACCCGCCACCCCCGCCGGCGCCTATGTCATCCGCCCGCCAGGCCAGCATCCGGCCCGTAAGTACGGGTGCTGACAGAACTGCTGATCGAATATTTCGAACAGATAACGCCGACAGCGGGTTGACGGGGCAACGGAGGGCCCATATGGTAGCGCTATCAAGCAAGTAAGAATGATGCGTACCGGGGAGACGAAACGTGATGGACGGAGCACCCGCAAAGCCCCGATATCTTGCATCGCGGATACTCATCCAGCGATGATTGATCAGGCAATGTCGAGGTCACATGCGGCCAGCAAAAGGCCGCTGTAAAAGCAACCAAATGACACCGGTAGCAACACATCAGGCCGTGACCAGGCATTAATCCAAGCACTCCCTCTGCCTGCGCATCTCCATCCAGCCGTTGGAACCGTATGACAGGAACCAGAGCAGCGATGAAAACTTGGACCCGCAGACAGACCCTTAAGGGCATGGGTGCTACCGCCCTGACCGCTCCGGTTCTGGTTCAGACCCAGATGAGTGAGGCAGCCACCCTTTCGGCTCCGCTCGCCGATCCCCTGACACTGTGGTACCGACAGCCGGCCACGGTCTGGACGGAGGCGCTGGCCATTGGCAATGGCAGGCTGGGCGCCATGGTCTTTGGCGGCATCACCAAGGAACGGTTACAGCTTAACGAAGATACGCTCTGGTCCGGCGGCCCCTATAACCCCGTCAAT
The DNA here is from genome assembly GCF_059489915.1 of Niveispirillum sp. CC-CTL257. Taxonomy (NCBI): domain Bacteria; kingdom Pseudomonadati; phylum Pseudomonadota; class Alphaproteobacteria; order Rhodospirillales; family Azospirillaceae; genus Niveispirillum; species Niveispirillum sp. CC-CTL257. The sequence continues at coordinate 184,946 of NZ_JCAJXE010000004.1, read as the reverse complement.
CCAGAGGCGAAGGCCGCCCTGCCGCAGGTGCGCGCATTGATTGCCCAGGGCAGGTTCGCCGAGGCTGAAGCCGTAGTGAATGCCAGGATAATGGCAAAACCTCTTCGCCAGATGTCGTACCAGACAATGGGCGACCTTTGGCTGGAATTTCCGGGACTGGGAGAAGCCACCGACTACCGCCGCGACCTGGACCTGGATAGTGCCGTCGCTACCACGCATTTTCGCGTTGGCGACACGGTTTACAGGCGGGAGATCTTGGCCTCGCCCATTGATCAGGTGCTGATCATCCGTCTGTCGGCGGAAGGGTCGGGCAGGATCGACGTGGATGTGAGGCTGTCCACCCCGCATAAGGGGACGGCGATCAAGGCCGACGCCCCTGACCTTCTGGCAATGTGGGGCCGCAATGGGGAACAGCATGGTGTTGCGGGTGCACTGCGTTTCACTTGTCTGGTCCGCGCCCTGCCGGCGGGCGGCAGCCTGGACAGTGGGGACGATCATCTGACAGTGAGAGGTGCACAGAGCCTGGTGCTGCTGCTGGCGGCGGCCACATCTTATCGTCGCTACGATGATGTCACGGCCGACCCCGACCTCATCGCCAGCGGGCAGATCCAGGCGGCGGCGGCCAAGCCGTTCGTGCAATTGCTGGACACGCACCTGGCCGCCCACCGCGCCCTGTTCCGCCGGATGTCCATCGACCTGGGCAGGACTGCCGCCGCCGACCTGCCCACCGATGAGCGGGTGCGTAACAGCGAAGCGCTGAACGATCCGGCGCTGGCTGCCCTTTACCATCAGTTCGGCCGGTATCTGCTGATCTGCTCGTCACGGCCCGGCACACAGCCGGCCAACCTGCAGGGCATCTGGAATGACAGTCTGAAGCCCAGTTGGGGCAGCAAATACACCATCAATATCAATACACAGATGAATTACTGGCCGGTCGAGCCAACATCGCTGCCGGAAATGGTGGAACCACTGGTCGCCATGATCCGCGATATCGCGCAGACCGGCGCGCGCACGGCACGCGACATGTATGGCGCACGCGGCTGGATGGCCCATCACAATACCGACCTGTGGCGGGCCACGGCTCCCATTGACCGGGCCAAGTTCGGCACGTGGCCCACGGGCGGGGCCTGGCTGTGCCTGCATCTTTGGGATCATTACGATTATGGCCGGGACAAGGTTTTCCTGGCCTCGATCTATCCCCTTATGAAAGGGGCGGCGGAATTCTTCCTGGATACGCTGGTGGCGGATGCCAGGACCGGCTATCTGATGACCAGCCCGTCCTTGTCGCCTGAGAATGACCACCATCTGGGCTCCTCCCTGGTGGCCGGTCCCGCCATGGATCAGCAGATCCTGCGCGATCTGTTCGGTAATTGCATCAAGGCCGCCGAAATCCTGGACCATGATCCGGAATTCCGTGAGCAGGCCGCCAAGACCCGCGCTCGGCTGGCCCCCGATCAGATCGGTCGGGCCGGGCAGTTGCAGGAATGGATCGGCGATTGGGACATGCTGGCCCCCGATCTTCATCATCGCCATGTCTCCCACCTGTATGCGCTGTATCCCAGCGGCCAGATCGACATATTCGACACGCCGGAACTGGCGGCGGCGGCACGCAAGACGCTTGAGATCCGGGGTGATGAGGCTACCGGCTGGGGTATTGGCTGGCGGTTGAACCTGTGGGCGCGACTGGGTGATGGCGAGCATGCGCATCATGTTCTGCGCATGCTGCTGCGGCCCAACCGCACCTATCCCAACCTGTTCGACAGCCACCCGCCGTTTCAGATCGACGGAAATTTTGGCGGCACCTCGGGCATCACCGAAATGCTGCTGCGCAGCCGCCGGAACGAAATCCATCTGCTGCCAGCCCTGCCTGCGGCGTGGTCCAGGGGGGCGATCAGCGGACTGCGGGCGCGCGGCGCGGTCCGGGTTGACCTATCCTGGTCGGGCGGCAAGCTGGATCAGGCACTGCTGGAAGCGCAGGTTGCGGGACCGCACCGTATCCGCCTGGGCAATCAGGTAATGGATGTGGAACTGGACGCGAATAAGCCAGTACGGGTCACGCGCACCGGTTCCGGCATGAATGTGACAGCCCTTTGATCCCTCATCGATCGACGAGAGAAGAAAAGATGACCGAGATTTCCCGTCGCAACGCGCTTGGCCTGGCCCTGATGGGGGGTGCGGGCCTTGCCGCCGGCCCCGTTGACGCGGCGTCCGCGGCCCAGACTGCGGCCTGCATCCCCCCGGGCAAGCCGGGGGGGCCGCAATGGGCGCGGGGCCTGGACAATCAGCGCAAGCCCGATCTGGGTGATGGCCGTTTCCTGAACCCGCTGTTTTCCGGCGACCATCCCGATCCGACCATCCTTAAGGATGGAAAGGATTACTACATCACCTTCTCCACCTTCGACAGCTATCCGGGTCTGGTCATCTGGCATTCCCAGGACCTGTTGAACTGGAGACCGGTGACGGCGGCGCTGACGAAAAATCTAGGGTCCGTTTGGGCGCCGGAATTGATCAAGCACAATAACCGATACTTTCTGTACATCCCCGTGAAGGGCAATCCAACCGGCACCTATGTGATCTGGGCGGACAAGATTGAGGGCCCGTGGAGCGATCCGAAATATCTGGGCCTGTCCGGCTTCATCGACCCCGGCCATGCCGTGGGCGAGGACGGTTCGCGCTGGTTGTTCCTGTCGGGCGGAAACCGCATCCGCCTATCGGATGACGGCCTGTCCACGGTGGGAGAGCCGGAGAGGGTCTATAACCCCTGGCGTTACCCTTCCGATTGGATTGTCGAAGGCTTCTCGCCCGAGGGGCCGAAGATCATGCGGCATGGCGAATATTTCTACATGATCACGGCTGTCGGCGGCACCGCCGGTCCGCCGACAGGCCATATGGTGATCGCCGCACGCGCCAGATCCATCCATGGCCCGTGGGAGGATTGCCCCCACAATCCCATCGTGCGCACCATCAGCAATGATGAATATTGGTGGTCGCGCGGCCATGCCACCCTGGTCGAAGGACCGGCGGGCGACTGGTGGTCGGTCTATCACGGGTTTGAGAATGGGTATTGGACCTTGGGCCGGCAGACGCTGCTGGATCCTGTGGAATGGACGGCGGATGGCTGGTTCCGCATGACGGGCGGCGATCTGTCCCAGCCTCTGCCGGCCCCCAAGGGCGGGCGCAGGGTGCCACATGGCATGGCCCTGTCGGACGATTTCAAGGTGCTCCAGATCGGAACCAAGTGGAACTTCTTCAAACCCGGCCCGACCGAAAACAGCCGCGCCAGCATCGCCAATGGCACGCTCAGCCTGGTCGCCAGCGGAACGGCGCCGAAGGACAGTTCACCCCTGCTGCTGGTGGCCGGTGACACCTCGTACCAGTTCGAATGCGATATCGAAATCGAGGCGGGCGGTGTCGCCGGCATGGTGCTTTTCTATGATGAAAAGCTTTATTGCGGTGTCGGATTCGATGAGAAGCGGTTCGTGACCCATCAATATGGCATTGAACGGGGGCGTCCTGGTAATCCGCTCGGCAATAGGATGCGCATGCGCACCACCAATGATCGGCATATCGTCTATTATGATTTCAGCGGCGACGGCGGCAAGACCTGGACCCGGTTTGATCGCGGTATGGAAGTGTCGGGCTACCACCATAATGTCCGCGGCGGCTTCCTGATGCTGCGCCCTGGGATCTACGCCGCCGGCACAGGCACCGCCAAATTCTCCAACTTCACCTTCAAGGCGCTGTGATCAACCGGAACAACCGTCGGCACCCAGACACGTGCGTGCCGACGCCTCCGCCCCATCTATGGGCCCTCGACACACCGTAATCGCCGATCTTTGCGATCACGTTACCAAGCAGTAGCTCACCTGATATTTCATTGAAGAAAAGTGGCGGACCCGAATGGATTCGAACCATCGGCCTCTGCCTTCGGAGGGCAGCGCTCTATCCAGCTGAGCTACGGGTCCATGCCGGCGTTGGGAATCAATCCCAAGCGGCGCGGACCATAGCGCATCGGTTCAGCCGGTGCAAATGCTTCGTTGGATAAAATGCAAATTACCGCCAAATCCCTGAAATGACATGATCTTTCAACCCAGCATGGCCCGCAGTGCCTGCCTGGAAAGGTCTTTCAGGGCATCCCGCATGCGCTGAATCTCCTCCGCAGCGGCCTCATAATCCTGGATGAGACCGCCAACCAGAGTCGCCGGATCTTCGGCTTCGTCCGGGTAGCGGTCGCGGGCGCGGGCCGCGCGGCGGCGCAGGCGTTCGACGATATCTTCTTCTGCCGACATGATGCTATTCCCGATCCGTTCCCCCCTCTTTAAGCATGGGCGGCCCCGGCGCGTCACGCCTTTCCTTGCCACAGCATCGATAGCTTGATGGCCTGCCCACCGGGTATAAGGCGGAAGTATAACAATTACGCTACAATTCAGGGGTTGATTACCTATCTGTTCATGCCTTATTCAGGTCGCGGGGCGTTGGTTAAAAGTTTGTGACGAGGTTTCCATGTTTTCCTTGTTCCGTTGGTCCGTGGGCCTGATGATGGCCACGGCCACGTTGGTATTTGCGCCCGTTGCCCCCGCCCAGGCAGCGACCGAAGAAAAGGCCGAAGACTGTATGATGACCGCAGCCGGGCGTTGCAGCTTCACACCCGGGCGCGAAGGTGTGCATCGTATTGAGCTGACATTGGGTCCGGCGCAGGCAGGCAAGCTCCGTGAACTGACCATTGGCGGGCAGCAATGTCCGCTGCAACGTCAACCGGCAGATAGCCAGGAAGGCACAGTGCATGTTGCCTGCTTCGCCTATCTGTCCAGCGGCGTGACCTATGACCTTTCGGTGCCCGAAAGCAGCCGGGTCAGCGTCGTCATGGCCAATCCCGCCAATGGCGAGCCGGTCACCATCATCCCCTGAGAGCCAACTGACTTAGCCCCTGGCGGGCCTGTTCGGCCTTCACCATCATGGCGATGACGGCGGGAAGGTCGGCGGTCGGGGACCAGCCCAGGCGTTGACGCGCCTTGCGGCTGTCCCCGCGCAGTTCGCCAACCTCTGCCGGGCGAAACAGGGCCGGATCGACCATGACACAGGTGTGGCCGCTGTCCAGATCGATGGCGGTTTCGCCTGCCCCCGCCCCCTGCCAATGCAAGCGGATATTCAGGGCCTGCGCCGTCAGGGAAACGAAGTCGCGCACGCTCCAGGTCCGCCCTGTGGCCAGAAGATAATCGTCGGCCCGATCGACCTGCAGCATCGACCACATGCCGCGCACGTAGTCACCGGCAAAGCCCCAGTCACGCCGCGCATCCAGACGCCCCAATGTCATCGGTTCCGCCTGATGGCCCGCAGCCCAGCGGGTCAGGCTGCGCACGATCTTGGCCGTCACGAATTCCGGGCCGCGCAGCGGTGATTCGTGGTTGAACAGGATGCCGTTGACGCAGAACAGGCCATAGGCGATGCGGTAAAGGGTCGTCATCTGATGCGCGGCAACCTTCGCCACGGCATAGGGGCTGCGCGGACGGAACAGCGTCGTTTCCGTCTGCGGCACCTCCGGCGCGTCGCCGAACATTTCCGATGTCGAGGCGTGGTAGAAGCGGGTGTCCGGGCGGCGGGTGCGGATCACCTCCAGCAGGTTGGTGGTAGCGACAGCATTGCTGGCGAAGGTTTCCGCCGGGATATGGAAGGAGGAGTGAACGGAGCTGTGTGCGGCGAGGTGATAGATTTCGTCGGGCATATGATCGTCCAGAAGCCACGAAACCGCACGCCCATCCGACAGATCGACCGTCACCGTCGTGATTCGGCCCAGCAGCCCCATCTCCTCCAGTCGCCAGGCGCGCGATAAGGGTGTGCCGCCGGGGCGCAGCGTGCCGGTCACCCGATACCCCTTCTCCAGCAGCAACGCTGCCAGATAGGCACCATCCTGGCTGGTGATGCCGGTGATCAGCGCCCGCCGGCCATTACCACGCTCTTCACCCATCAACCCATTCCGACAATTGCGATGGCATCGGCAATGCCAATGCGGATAAGCATATCTATAAGGGCACCGCCGCCGGGATGGGACCCGTAAAATCGGCGCGAAAGGAGAGATCATCCCGATGAGCGAACAGCGCAGCGCGCCCGCTTCCGTCGCCGAGTTGTTCAGCGCCGCCGCAGCGCTGCATGATGCGGGCCGGCTGGGCGAGGCCGAGGGGGCCTATCGCGCCGTTCTGGGCCGGGTGCCCGGCCATGGCGACGCCCTGGGCCGTCTGGGTGTGCTGTATCTTCAGAAGGGTGACTATGTGGCGGCTCTGCCCGTGCTGGAGGCAGCCGTGAAGGCCGCACCGGATGACGCGCTGCGCCATTCCAATCTGGCCAGCGCGCTTCGCCGCCTGAACCGGCTGCCAGAGGCGCTGGACGCCTGTGTGCGGGCGCTGCGTCTGGCACCCGATTTCGCCGATGGCCTGGTCAATCTGGTCAATATCCTGGATCAGATGCAGCGCACGGGCGACGCGGTGGCGGCGCAACGGCAATTGATCACCCTGCGCCCCTATTCATCGGAGGCGCGCCTGCAACTGGGCCGCCTGCTGATCCTGGACAACAAGCCGGAAGCGGCCATTGAGGCGATGTACGATCTGCTGGCCATGCAGCCGCTGTCGGTTCACGCTTATACGAATTTGGGTGTGGCCCTGCGACGGCTGGGCCGGCTGGACGACGCGGCGGCGGCCTACCGCACGGCATTGGGCTTCGCGCCCGACGATCCCGGCCTGCTGAGCAATCTGGGCATCGTTTTGCAGGATCAGGACCAATATCCCGAAGCCATGGAATGTTTCCAGCGCGCCATCGCGCGGCAGCCGGACAGCGCCACGGCCCATCTGAACCTGTCCGTGGCCAGCCGCGAGGAAATGCTGATTGAACAATCGATCAGCAGCGCCCGCGCGGTGGTCAAGCATGACCCCATGCTGGCCGCCGGCCATACCGCCCTGGCTATGAGCCTGCTGATGCAGGGAAAATATGAGGAAGGGCTGGCGGAATATGAATGGCGCTCCCGCATGCCGGACTTCCCCTCCCCCCGCCGGGATTTCACCTCTCCTGCCTGGGGCGGGTCGGACCTGACGGGCCGCACCCTGCTGGTGCATGACGAACAGGGCGTGGGTGACGCATTGCAGTTTGTGCGCTATGTGCCCGGCTTGCGCGAACGCGGTGTGGATGTTGTGCTGGAATGCAACAGCCAACTGGTGCGGCTGCTGGGCAGCATGCCGGGCATCGGCCGGGTGGTCGGGCGGTTCCAGCCCTTGCCACCGCATGATGCACATGTGTCGCTGCTGTCACTGCCCTATCGGTTGGGTGCCCGTATAGATAATGTCCCCGCCGCCCCCTATTTGGCGGCAGAGCCGGACCTGCTGGCGCTTTGGGCAGACAAACTGTCCCGGTACAAGGGGTTGAAGGTCGGTCTGGTCTGGGCCGGGAACCCGGAATTCAAGGCGGACCGGTTGCGCTCCCCCGGTCTGGCGGTGGTGCGCCCGCTTCTGGACATGGCCGGGGTCTGCTTCTTCGGCCTGCAAAAGGGGCCGGGGCGCAAGGATCTGGAAAATGTGGGGGCACTGCCGGACAGCTTTGTCGATCTGGGGCCAGAGATCGGGGATTTCGCTGATACTGCCGCCATCATGGCCAATCTCGACTTGATCATCACCTCCTGCACGGGGCCGGCCCATCTGGCAGGCGGCCTGGGGCGGCCGACCTGGACCATGCTGCCCTTTTCGCCCGACTGGCGCTGGCTGGCGACGGGGGAGGATACGTTCTGGTATCCGTCCATGCGGCTGTTCCGACAGGAAAAACGCGGGGAATGGGGTCCGGTGGTCCGGCGCGTGGGGGACGCGCTGAGCGCGCTGGCTATGTCCAAGCCTGAAAAGGCTTGATCCCGCCGGTTTTCATGTCCGGTTCAACACACAAGCGCGCCCGCGCGTTGAGGCGGGCGGCCAACTGGCTGAACCCACTGGCGGCACTGATGCCGACAATGTCGGCCTGGGTCAGGACATGGAAATCCTGCAGGAATTCCAGCCCCGGCCAGGCCGGACCCGCATCATGCAAGGTGACGGGCCGGAACTCGCGGAAGGCGGCGCGCACGGCAGGGATATCGTCGCTGGCCAGATACAGCACCGGCTTGTCGAGCGTCGGCCACAGGGCGCGCAGCCAGTCGACATAGGTCTGTGTCTCCGTGATGGGGTAGCCAAACTGGAGGAAGTCGCCCCGCCTGATATGGATGGCGACGATGGTACGCCCCACAGCGCGCAGCGCATCGACAGGCGGGTCGATCCACGGCTTCCATTGCGGTCTTGGCCGTAGCCATGACCGTATCCGGTCACGGAACTCCGCAGGATATTCATAGAGGAACAGAGGGGACATCGCGTCGCGGTCCAACACGGGTTCCGCCGTCCAGGTGCCCATGACCGAACCGTTCAGAACACGCCGCGCGAACGGCCAGGGCGGCAGCGGGCCACCGGGCATCGGGTCATCCAGATCGAAATAAGCACCGCCCACCCAGTCCGGCGTCTCCAGCACGCAACCGTGCTTTTCCGCGTAAAGCCGCAGCAGCACATATTCCAAGACATTATGGGCGAACCGCCCCCGGTTGCCCAGGGTCGTGGAGGTAAGGCGCGGCTTGTCCCTGTCCAGGTTTTGCGGCCGCTGCCAGCGCCAACCCTGCTGCCGGCGCGTGCGCTCCAGTGACGCCAACGAGCGGACGGTGAACATCCAGCAATTATCCGACTGCACAGACAGCAGCCGGGACGCCGCCGCCATGGGATCCCCCTCCATCAGGTCCAGCGCCGACAGCGCGGTCTGGCATTCGACCGGATAGATCCGACCGGCCAGCGGGACCGTCTCCAGCCGCGTGAACAGCGTCCGCGCGTCCGTGGTTCGACCGCCACGGACCATGATGGCGTAGAGATATTCCAGAATGGAGGAAACGTCCGTGCCCTCCAGAGGCAGGTATTGAACCAGCGCCGCCTCTGCTGCCGCGTCCTGTCCCTGATCGAACAGGGTTGCCACCACCCGCGCACGGGCCGCCGCCAGACCCAGCCGCGCCGAACGGCGATAGCAGATCAAGGCGCGGTCCAGATCGGCAGACCGGTAATGCAGGTTGCCCAGATTGAACCAGATTTCCGGCGTGCCAGGGGACAGGCAGACGGCCCGTTCCAGGGCCTGGGCAGCGGCGTCGATCTCCCCCATCTCCAGCAGAGCGTTACCCAGGCTCATCCAGGCCGACAGGAAGCCGGGTTGCAGCGACAGGGCGCGGCGCTGACAGTCAATGGCTTCTTCAATCCGATCATCCTGGCGCAGCAGGATGCCGAGATCGTGATGAATCTCCGCCTTTTCGGGGTCAAGGCGGGCCGTGCGGCGCAGGTTGCGGATCGCCTCCGCCCGTCCCGCCCCGCCATGCCCGGCACCGGATGAGCCATAGGCGTGCCAGGTGGCACCATGGGCAGGGTCCAGCGCCAGAACGGCCCGCCACTGCGCCCGCGCCGCCGCCGCATCCCCCTGTGACAACAGTGCGTTGGCCAGGTTCAGCCGGGCCTCCACCAGATGCGGCGCGCGATCCAGGGCCTGCCGGAACAGGGCCAGCGCCGGGGCCACCCTACCCGCCTGCCGTTCGGTCACACCCAGCAGATGCAGAAGATCGGCATTGCCGGGGTCATCCGCCAGCAGCCGGCGATAGGTGGCAGCCGCCCGTTCAGGATGGCCGGCGCGATGGTCGGCCAGCGCGTCGGCCAGCGCCTGATCAGATGTTGTTTTCATTCGACAGATCGACCGCGCCATGCCGGAAGGGCACCCAGTCCTTCTGGGCGGGACGATATTGCAGCCCATAGGGCGATTTCAGGAAGATGCGGTCACGCTGCGGACTTTCGCGCAACGTGCGCTCGGCATCGACCAGCGGCGACTGCGAGAAGACCTTGTCCCAGAATTCTGCCGGCTCCACGGCGCGGCCCGCCTTCTGCGCATATTCCAGGGCGGCGTCGCTCAGCTGCCAGCTGCTTTCAACCATGTCGTAATAGCCCATGACACTCTCCCTTCACCCAACCCGCAGGCAGACAGATACCGCACCCTTTTCAGGTGCCACAAGTTTTGGCGTACTGGCGGCGGACCCACGCCAGGTCCCGCAGTGCCGCCATGGCTTCGGCAAAGACCGGGGTCCAGTCCTGGTCATCGGTCTGCCGGAACAGGCGCATGGACGGGTACCAGGGCGTCTGCCGCCCGCCATCGCCATAAACCCAATAGGGCATGAACTGTATCAGGTTCCAGACCGGTGTGCCCAGGGAGCCAGCGAGATGTGCGGTGGAACTGTCGGTCATGATCAGCAAGTCCAGCTTTTCCAGAAACGCCGCCGTATCGGCGAAATCCTCAATATGCGGCCCCAGTGGCGTGACCAGGACGCGGCTGCCCAGTTCATTCAGCTGATCTTCCGGCGGTCCCTTTTGCAGGGAATAGAGACGCACGCCAGGGACAGTGCCGAATTGCAGAAAGTTTTTCAGGCTGGTGGCGCGACGTGCATTGTCGGCAAAGGTGACACGGCCCGACCAGATGATGCCGACGCGCAAGATGCCCGGCTCCGCCGGCCCCAGCACCCGCGCCGCCTTGGCCCGCGCGTCGGGTGGAACATGAAGGGAGACGGGCGGCGGCACGTTGTCGTATCGCGTGCCACAGAGATGAGGCAGGCTCATCTGCGAGGCCTGGACATCGAAATCAGGAAAGGCGTGCCCCGCCGGCACGAATTCATCGACCGGCAGGCTGCCCAGCACACGGCGCAGTTCCGGGTGGCATTCAAACAGGATGCGCCCCCCACGCGCCTTGACCAGGGGGACATAGCGGGCCGCCATCAGCGTGTCGCCGAACCCCTGTTCGGTGGACAGGAAGATGCGCTTGCCCCTCAGATCGCCACCATCCCACGGCGTGCCCGGCGTGGGGCGGGTGCGATAAGTGGCGATGCCCCGGCGATATTCGTAATCCTTGAAGCCCTGTTCATACTCCCCCACCTGCAACAGGGTCAGGGCCCGTTCCCAGCGCAACTGCGCCGAATGCGGATCGGCCGCCAGCGCCCGGTCCATCATCAGCAGCGCCTCACGGAAGGCGGTGGCCTTGCGCTTGCTGATCATGGCGTTGAACAGTAGGGGCGCACTGTCGCCCATGGTGCGCAAGGCGCGTGCGTGAGCGTCCAACGCCTCTGCATGGCGGCCCAGGTCGGTCAGCAGATTGCCAAGGTTGGACCAGATGCCGGCATTGTCCGGGTCATGTTCCAGGCCCCGGTGATAGCACAGCAGCGCTTCCTCCACCTGGCCCATCCGGCGCAGAACAACACCCAGCGTACTCCACGCCGTCCCGTCGCGTGGGTTGGCGCGGACCATATCCTCCGCCGTGCGCCGCAGCTGATCATCATTACCGGGGGGCAGGGAGACAGCGCTGGTTGTAGCGGGGGCGGGCGGGGGTGGCGGGGCCGGAGCCGGCGTTGCGGGGGCGGCAGCTTTGCGCTTCTTCGCGGTCACGTCGATCCTGCTTCTGACAGCTTTGCCCTGTTACCAAGTAATACGCACCTGGGCGGTCAAAGCATGCTGTGTGCGGTTATCGCTCAGTTCTGCATCATAGCGCGCGGACAGGCGCATGTTGTCAGCAATTTCCATGGACAGGCCGCCACCCAGCACCGCCGTGTCGCGACCGGGGGCCGCCCCCCGTACCGTGAAGGCCTGCCCCAGCAGCGACTGGTTGGTGCTGTTACCGGGCGTGGACAGATCATGTTCCCACCGGGCCGACAGTTCGGGCACCAGCGTGCCGCCATTATCCAGCGCCACCGGTGTCGTAAGCCGCAGACCGACGCCGGCCCGCAGGTCAGCCTGGGCGTCGTCGGCCACCGTCAGACCGAAGACGTCGGCACCGCGTTCGGCGAACCCATCGACATCACTGCCGTCATAGCGCAGGAAGGCGCTGGGCGTGAGTTGCATACCGTCCAGATCAAGACGGTAACCCGCCTCCAGACCGGCCCCGATGCTGTGCCCGTTCGTGTCGCCGCTGGTGTTGCGCACCTGGGTGCCGATGGTGATGGTCCGGGCCGTTTGATAGCTGCTGAATGTCACCCCAGCTTGTGCATCCACGAACAGCGCCTCCTGGTTCCAGCCCAGATAGGTGCCGATATGATAGCTGTCGATGGAAACACGGCCACTGTCCTGGCGACCGGTCACACGGCTGTCGGCATAGCCGACGGCAATGCCCGCCCGCGCCCCTTCCTCAACCCCGATATCAGCACCGGCCATGGCGCCGGCCATGCGGTGACGGAAGCCGGGATTGTTACCGTCGCTGCTGGTGCGTGCCTTGTTGCCGAAGGCGCGGCCCCAGGCCTGCCAGCCCTGCTGACCCGCGCCGTGCAGCCCGCCCTGACGCGTGGCGATCATGCCGCCGAAGCCACGGCTGACATCGGTCGCCGCCAGCGGCAGGTTGGCACTGAACTCCCCCGACAGGGCGGACATGGCCGGCGGCAACGCCGAAATACCGAGCGGGATCAGCGCGTTGAAAATAGGCTGTGCCGCTGGGTTGCGCGCCGCCTCCAACGCATCCACGGCAGCGCCCACCGCGCGCTGATTGCCGGTCAAGCCGGCCAAGCCAGCGTAAGAAGCAACGCCGACGTAAAGATCGATGCTGTTGGCGCTGTACAGTGCCACGATCCGCCCGCTGGCGGGCAGACCGGCCACAGGCTGGGTGATGGTGGCGAAGGTACCCGTTACACCGCCTTCAGCCTGCACCACGCCCGTCAGGCGCTGCCCCAGGCTGAGCGTGTAGCTGTTGGTGCCAGCCGTTTCATCGGCAGCGTAGGTAATACCGCGCAGCACCGGGGTCAGCGTCACGCCGCTGCCGATTGTGTAGCCATTGCCGGCCCCCGTCACGATGACGCGGGAATAGTTCCCAGCCCCGTTGCCCGTTCCCGGCCCATCAATCTCCAGCACCAACGCGCTGCCGGTCTGCTGCGTCACGGGACCAGTGAAAGTCAGGGTGCCGGGGGAATTGCCAGGCCGGAGCGCACCGGCGACAGTCGTGCTGCCAGACACCCGCCCAGCACCGCGCAAGGTGCCCTGGGCACCCACGGTCACCGGGGCCGCCACCACGCTGTTCACGGAAAGCTGACCATTTTCCACCGCAATCGTGCCGCCCGTCAGGCCACCGGTCACGTTTGCCTGACCGCCATTGCGCACCAGGAAGCTGCCGCCCGCATTTTCGATGGCACCGGAGAAGGAGGTGCGGCCCGTGGTGGCCACCACGAGGGTGCCCAGATTGGTGATCTGGCTGGTGATCGCGTCCTGACCTGCACCGATCAGGGTGAAGGGGGTGGCCGCAGAGGCCGTGTTAACGATGCGGCCCGCCAGCCCGATATTCTGGCCTGCATTATCCAGCGTTCCCCCCGCAGATCCGACATTCAGCACCAGATTGACAGGTTGCCCCTGGCTGCCCAGGGCACCCGTGGTGCCGGGGCGCAGCGTGCCGCCATCGAAGGTCAGGGTGCGCGTGCCGGACAGGTTGCTGCCGCTGCCCGCCGCGTCATCGGTCGTGTAGAAGGCCTTGGTACGGTCGATCACAGCGCCAAGATTGGCGGTGGTGCTGGGCGTGCAGGTCGGGCACAACGCTACCGTGACATTGTCGATATTCTGTGCGGCCCCAAGGCTGTCAGCCACAAAGCGCAGGACCGTCTCCCCGCCAAACGCCTGGACATTGAAGCTGTAGGTCTTCCAGCCCGTGGGGGGCGCGCTGTCGCCGACATAATCGAAGATACGGGCATCGCCGAAATAGGCGCTCAGGCCCTGGCCGCCGTCGCTCTTATACTGAAACGTGATCTGGTAGCGATCACCCAGGCCCGTCGCCAGGGCCTGCGACAAAGTGTTGGTGGAGAACAGAAACTCCGCACTGTTGCCCTTGCCGTCGGCACCGACACCGGCCCGCAGGCCCGCCGGATCCGTGCCGGTCCAACCATCGAACGCCACAGCGTCCGAGCCTGCGACCGTTGTCGCAATCTCGAAATCACCGTTGCAGAGAATGGCGCCGGTGCAGGAAGCGGCATGGGACGGAGAGGATAGCAGAACCGGGATCGTCACGCTCATCAGCAGCGCCGCCTTGATGGTGGCCATGACCACCGACCGGCGAAGACATCCCTTCATAGTTCCCTCCCAAGCCCATTAACCAAATCTAACAGACAAAGCATGTTGGCCGCAGGCATACCATGCCAAGGCGGCACAATAACCGAAATTCCAGCTATAGTGCACAATCTATAGAAAATCTTATGATTTTATGAATTCTGACTGTGAACATAGCGTATCTTTCGGATAGCGCCATCAACTATGGCCTGAGCGATCCGGTCCATCACCGCTGCCCATTCCCCCTGTGACTCCGCGCGAAACACACATACGCAATCATACCAGACCGTTCGCGCGGGATCGTTCATCCAGCGCCAGTCGCCCAGGAACGGCAGCGCCAGGAAGGCCGGCTTTCCCATGGCCCCCGCCAGGTGGATCATGGCGCTGTCACAACTGATGACCAGATCCAGATTGGCAATGATGGCGGCACTGTCCAGGAAGCTGCCATGCTCCCGTTCACGCTCCGCATCCGGGAAAACTGTTATTGGAACGTGACCAGTCCAGTCGTTTAGCTGATCAATCCCCACATCCTGCTGCAAACTGAACAGGCGGACACCGGCTATAGCGGCAAGCGGTGCGAAAGCGGCGAGGGGGATGGAGCGGTCGGCACCGGCCGCCTGCCAGTTAATGCCGATGCGTACACCCCCGTTTCCGATTCGAGACGCCCACGCGGCCACACGGTCTGGCGGCGCATGCAGATAGGGAACCGACGCGGCAGGCACGGTTTGGGGTATGGAGCCGCAAAGTCCCGGCAGGCTCATCAGCGGTGCATGGAAATCCGCGTCCGGCAGCGGATCACCATGACAGATCAATTCATCAATCCCGGAAACACCGCGCAGGATATCGCGCAGCGTGGGCTGACATTCAAACAGGGTCCAGGCCCCCCGATCCTTCAACACCGCCATATAGCGAATGAATTGCAGCGTATCGCCCAGGCCCTGTTCGAAATGCACCAGGATGCGTTTGCCCGTCAGGTCGGAGCCGTCCCAGCGCGGTATGCCTGGCACATCGCGCCGCCAGCGCCATACGGACTGCCGGCACCGCCAGTCATAATGGGGCCAGCCCTGCCGCCAATCGCCCAGCTGAATCAGGCACGTACCCAGGTTCTTGTGATATTCGGCGCTTTGCGGAGCGAGGGCCACGGCCCGTCGATACCAGTGGGCGGCATCACCGACCCGTCCCTGCCGGCGCAGCGCCCCCGCCAGATTGTTGATGATTGTTGCCCCGCCCGGTTCCAGCAGTAGCGCCCGACGATAAGCACGCTCCGCCGCCACCGGCTGGTCCACGGCCATCAGGGCATTGCCGCAGCGGAATGCGGCGTCGGGAAAATCCGGCTTGATCGTCAAGAGACGAGACAACAGGGGCAAGGCCTTCTCTGGCTGACCCGATGCCGCGAGCAGACTGCCCAGCCGGAACAGGATTGGGGGATGATCGGGCCGCAGCCGCAGCGCCTCCGCCTGTACCGGCAGGGCTGCGTCGGCCTGTCCTGCATCCTCCAGCGCAATGCCCAGATTGAACAGGGCCACGGGATGAGCGGCGCAAAGGCGGACAGCGTCGGCGAAACAGGCGATGGCCTGTTGCAGATCACCGGCGGCATGGGCGGCCTGACCCGCCTCCATCGCCCGGCGAAAGCCCTCCCCGCTCATCGGCCCGCCCTCCCCGTCTATCTGCGGCTTCATGGATAGGCATGGACAAGTGGCTTGGCAATAGCGGCAGGTCCCGCCATGCTCCGCCCATCCCACCGTCTCGCATCAGGATGAACCCCGCTTTGCATGCCCCCACCCCTACCGATCTGCTGCGGGCCGCGATGGAGGCATATCACCGGGGGGACATGCTGGCGGCGGACACTCTGTGCGGGGACATTCTGCGGGACTGGCCGCATCATGTCGGTGGCCTGTTCCTGCGGGCTGTGCTGTGCATGGCAACGGGGGATGGTGAGGCGGCGGCCCGGTTGTTCCAGAATGTCCTGGCCCTGGACCCGGCCATCGCCGATGCCCATGGCAATCTGGCCATGATCCGGCAGCGCCAGGGACGGGCAGCGGATGCCGCCGGTCTTTTCCACCGTGCCAGCCTGTTGGCCCCGAACAATCCAGACTGGCGCATCGGCCACGCCCTGCTGTGCCTTGATCAGCCCAAACTGGCCCTTCGCCAGTGTCGGGCCGCATTGTCGCTGGCACCGGCATCAGCCACCGCCTGGCGGGCGTTGGGGCTAACGTTGCGGGCCATTGACCCGGCCAGGGCCGCCGCCGCCTTTGAACGCGCCGTCCGCCTGGACCCGTCGCTGGACGTGGCGGAAAGCGAGGCCTTTGCCTGTCGCCTGCAAATTGCCGACTGGCGTCAGTATGATCGTGACCGGGCACGACTTGAAAGCCGAATTGACAGCGATTACACTGTTCTGCCGCTGCTGACGCAGATTGCGGGGATATCATCTGCGCGACAGCGGCGGGCCGCCGAAACGGTCTGGCGACGGCAGGTGGCCTGGGCCCCCTCCCCCCTGCCGCCCCGCCAACGCCAGGATGGCCGCCTGACCGTCGCCTATCTGTCGGCGGATTTCCACGCGCATGCCACCGCCTATCTGATCACCGGTCTTTTTGAACAGCATGACCGCAGCCGGTTTCGCGTTCTGGCCGGATGTTATGGACATGAGGATGGCAGTGCCGCCCGCCAGCGCATACGCGACGCCGTGGACGGTTTCCACAGTCTGCGCGACCTTGATACCGCGCAGGTTGCTGATTGGGCGGCGGCACAGGGCGTCGATATCCTGGTCGATCTTAAAGGCTACACAGCGGGGGCACGGCTGGACCTGTTGTCGCGGCGGCTGGCCCCGATACAGGTGGCCTATCTGGGCTATCCCGGCACCATCGGGGGCGGTGCGATGGATTATCTGATCGGCGACCCGATCGTGACCCCCGCCGCCGATCAACCCTTCTACCATGAGCGTCTGGTCATCCTGCCACGCTGTTATCAGGTCAATGACAGTGCCCGCCCCCTGCCCCTAACCTCACCTGACCGGGCCAGCCTGGGTCTGCCGGCGGACAGTTTCATCCTTGCTGCCCTGAACGCGCCGCAGAAGATCACACCTGAAATGTTTGCCTGCTGGATGCGGCTGCTGCGCGCTGTGCCAGATGCCTGCCTGTTGCTCTTTGATCCAAAGGGCGCGGCAGCGGCCAACCTGCGGACCGCGGCGGCGCGGGCCGGCATCGACCCCGCCCGGCTGGCATTCGTCGGCCCGGCCCCGCTGGCGCAGCATCTGGCCCGATACCGCGTGATCGACCTTTGCCTGGATACGTTCCCCTATACCGGCCACACCACAACATCGGACGCGCTGTGGATGGGCGTGCCGGTGGTCACGCAGCAGGGTGACGGTTTCGCGGCGCGCGTGGCGGCCAGTCTGCTGCACGCTGTCGGCCTGCTCGATCTGATCACAGATGATGCTGCGGGATATGAAGAGCTAGCCCTCTCCACGATCCGTGACCGGGCACGAATTTTGGCGCTGAAAGCTCATCTGGAGAGGGTGCGTGGCACATCGGGGCTGTTCGATACAGCCGGGTTCGCCCGCGATCTGGAGCGCGCCTTTCGCCTGATGTGGGAACGGCACCTCGCGGGGTTGCCGCCAGAGACGCTTATTGTGCCGCCACAAGACTGACCAGCGCGTCACGGACGCGCATCATCACTGGCCCCCAATCGCCGGCCTTTTCCTGCCGAAACAGGCGCATGCTGGGATACCAGAATGTCTGCTCCCCGCTCTGCCGCCAACGCCAATCGGCATTCAACGGTAGGACGGTCCAGACCGGCCGCCCCAGGGCACCCGCCAGATGCGGCGGGGCCGTACAGGAACTGATGACAAGGTCCAGATTGGCCATGATGGCGGCCGTATCGGCGAAATCCGCGACCTGGGGCCCCAAGTCGGTGAAGTTCGCCCCCAAACTGCCGCCCAACCGTTCCATATCCCCCCGCCCAACGCCCTTTTGCAGGGCAAAGAAGGAGATGCCTAGTACGTCCAGCAAGGGCATGAAGGCAGCCAGCCCTGGTGACCGTCGGTGATCATCCTTGAAATCGGGATTGCCGGCCCAGACCAAGCCCACCTTTAAACCAACGAACCCTGCAAGCTGACGTGACCAGTCCGCGCTCAACGCCGGCTCAGTGGACAAGTAAGGCACCAAGTTCGGCGCTTCGTCCACTCCCAGCAGATGCGGCAGGCTCAGCAGGGGCACATGCGCATCATGGGGCGGCAGCGGGGCACCATGGATGATAATAGCCCCTATCCCCGGCAGGGTGGTGAAGATGCGGGCCAATGCCGGGGCGCATTCCACCACCACCCGCGCGCCGCGCCGCGCCAGCAGCGGCAGATAGCGGGCAAACTGAATACCATCCCCCAAGCCCTGTTCATCATGGACCAGAAGGGTCAGGCCCGCTGCGTCACCGCCGGCCCATGCCGGTGAGGGATAGTCACGCCGATGCGCGGGGAAGTCCCGCAGACGGGTGCGCCATTCATAGGCCGCGAAGCCGGCCCGCATCTCCCCCTTCAGCAGCAGACAGGTGGCCAGAAGCGTATGCGATTCCGCATGGTTGGGATCGGCCGCCAGTGCTGCGCGGCAGAATTCCAGGGCCTCATCAATCTGATTCTGGTTGCGCTTAGCCAGTCCCAGGTTCAACCAAGCATCGGCGAAATCAGGCTTCACCCGGATGGCCCGGTTCAGCCAGCGGACAGCTGCCGCGTCGCTGTCACCCAACTGTGACAGTGACAGGCCCATATTGTTCATCACCGCCGCTTCGTCTGGCATCAGGACCAGCGCCCGCTGATAGGCCGCAATCGCGTCGGCATATCGGCGCAGGTTCTTCAGCACGACACCCAGATTGGCATGCGCCCTGCCATCCTCCGGCGTCAGGCGCAGCAACTGCCGCCAGATCGGCTCTGCCTCCGCATGCCGGTCCAGGGCCATCAGGGATGTCGCCAGCAGAAAACGCTGCAAGGTGGCATCCGGCACCAGCGCGATGTAGCGACGCAATGGCTCCAGCGCGCCCGCATGGTCGCCCCGGTCCAGCAGCACGCTGGCCAGATTATGCTGGGCCATGTCCAGACCAGGGTCGATCAGGACCGCTTCCCGTCCCGCCACCTCTGCCTGATCCAGCTGGCCCAGGGCACGCAACGCCGCGCAGAGATTGGAAAAGCCGGCGGCGTTCTGATGCCTCTGCCGCAAGGAACGGGCCAGAAGGGGGACGGCGGCCCGTGCATCCTCCTGCAGCAACGCCGAGACGCCCAGCGCCATCAGGATGTCCGGGTCCTCCGGCCGCTGTTCCAGCGCCTGACGGAACAGCATCTCTGCCGCTGGCAGTTGCCCCGCATTCTGAAGTGCGATGGCCCTGGCCATGAGGTCGTTGGCGGTGACGCTCACCTGCCCGCCTCCGGCGCGATCCAGCCCATCCGCTCAAACTCGCCCCGGCGGGCACGCAGGGTTGCGGGGAAACTGTCATCAATGGGCACCCGCGTCAGAGCCGTCCACATGCCAGGGATGCCCCCCTCCTCAAACCGACCCGTGGCAAAGAACTTTTCCAGCCGGGCGCGGTTGACATCCCCGTCAAGGCCGAAACTGCCCATCATCTCGCGGTGAGCATAGGCACCCAGTTTGGCCAGGAACCGTTCCATCCCGCCCATCCAGGTAAAGTGCCAGCCGGCGGTGGGAATGGTCTGCCCAATCCCCTGCTTTGCCAGATAGCGCATATTGTTGGCCCCCACCTGCCGCACCAGCGCGAACGGGGCCGCCGCCACCGAAACCCAGGGGTCAGGTGCCCGCAGGTTCAGGAAATAGAGATGGATGTCCAGATGCGGGGCGAACAGCGATGGCCCGTCCGGCCCCGCCGCGCGCAGGCGCTGTATGGTTTCGGGCCGCAGGATTTCATCTGCGTCGCTGATCACGACCATGTCGGCGGGGCCGGCCTGGGTCAGGCCGCGCATGATCGCCTGACGCTGATGCCCCTCCCGCACCCAGGCGAAGCCACCGGGATCATCCTCCACCACCACATGGATGATCTTGTCAGCGTAGCGCGCAAACCGTTCGCGGTTCTCCGCATAGTAAAGCGGTTTGGGCGCGCCGGCATGGGTATAGGTGGCCTCCACCAGCACGAAATGATCAACCACCGGCGACAGTTCAGCCAGCCGTATGTCAAGCAGGTCCAACTCATTATAGAACTGGAAACAGTCGTACAGCTTGCGCCCTTCCGGCGGCGGGGTGGGCAGTGGCGGGGCACCCCGCCCGGTGGCGGCAAACCAGGCCAAAAAGGCATCGTAGCCCCGAAGTGAGCACCACATCACCGACCGCTCCGCCTCGTCATTCCCCTCCAGATGCATCAACCCTTCGATCTGCGCGATCAACGCCGATGCCTGTTCCTGCCAGCCCGCCCCCAGGCGGCCATTGGCCCCGTCGGTCAGGACCTGTCCCAGATTTTCCAGCAGCAGCCGCTGCGACAGCGCCATCCGCGCCTCTGCCAGACGCTGTCCGGCGGCAGGCCCCTGCTCCAGTTCCGCCGCCTGACGCAGCAGCTCCACCTGCTCCGCCCGACGTCCAGCCAGACGCTGTCTTGACGCGACCATGCGCAGCAGTAGTGCACGGCGGGCCGTCGGTTCCGGTGTGACGGCGGCCTGTCGGGCAAGGCTGGCATCGCCACCCAGCGCCCCAGTGATCAAGGCCATGGCATGGAAGAACGGTGCGACAGCGTCCACACCCTCGGCGGCCTGTGCGTTCAGTGCTGCCTGTTCCGCCGCATCCAGCCAAGTCTGCAGCAGCCCCCGCGTCTGTCGAGAGGACAGGATGATGGCGCTGTCGATCCGCAGCACCTGCGCCGCCAGTTCCAGGGTCAGCGCGTGATCGCCCAATGCCTGGGCCGCGATGGCCGCCGCCAGCCGGATGCCGGCGTCGTCGGGCGCCAGGTCTGCGGCCAGCAAACAGGCAGAAAGCGTCGCCGCCGCGTCATCCGCCGCCCTGGCCTGCGACGCCAGGTGCCGGACAGCGGCGGTCAGTTGGACGGTCCAGCCGGCATTATCGGACAGCAGTGGCTGTATCCCGCGCAGCGCCGCGATACGAGCGGCAGGCGATGTGCCGTCCGTACCTGTCACCACCCCGGTCAACAGGGCTGGCATCAGGTCCTGCCATTCCGCCGGGGGCAATGGCTCCAGGCGGCAGGCGTGGCCCAGGGACAGCAGCGCCGCCGTATGGTGCGCCAGCGCCGCCTGCACCTGCGCCAGCACACGCCAGACACCGGCATGGGCGGGGTCCAGCGACAATATCCGCTGGCACAGGTCGGCCATGGCGTCCTGGTCATTCAACGCCATGGGGCGCCGCAACTGACCCAGAAGGTCGGGGATCTTCTGGGTCAGCGGCTGCCAGCTGGCGGGGTCGGACAGAAATGAGAGCCAGCGCTGCGCCTGCCGCGTCCAGCCATGTTCAGCGTCAACATGCTGTATCTGCGCACGCCGGTGGTTCTCCGCCGCTTCCGGCTGTTCATGAAGGCGGCGCAGTTCCGCCACCAGGGCGTCGGCAAACCGGGCGGCATGCTGGCCTGGGTCCGTCGGCACGGGGATCAGCCGCGCGAACCCCGCTGCGGTTTCGGGTAGGGCACCCAACTGGCTTGATACGATAAGGCACCCCGCCGCCATCGCCTCCATCACACTGATGCAGGAGGTCTCGGCATAGCGGTTGGGGTAGGCCAGCGCCGTCACCTCCCGCAGGGCCGCCGCCAGGGCAGGCTGCGATACGCTGCCCACATATTCCACCCCCTCGATCGCCCGGCAGCGATCATAGAGCGCGGCGTAGGGATCACGCTCTACCGGCACGCCATAGGGTTCCAATGATGAAAATATCTTCAGCCGCGTTCCCGGTATCGCGGCACGGATCAGGGGCATCGCCGCCAGCAGCACATCCAGCCCCCGGAACGGTGTGCTGGTATAGGCCAGCACCGGCGGCCATTGTTTGGCGGCGGTGATGCTGTCCTTTGGCGCGAACAGCCCGGCAAAGCAGGGGGCCGGGGCGTTGCGGGCGATATGGCAGCGATGACGGGGAAGCCGGAACCGCCGGATATAATCCTCCCGCTGCCACCGGCTCACGAAAATGAATGCGTCCCACAGGCTGGCAACATCGGGGTCAGCCAGATTGGCGATGGCGGGCTGATCCCCGGCATGCTGGGTCCACAGCACAAACCGGCAGCCTCCATCACGGGCTGCGCGAAGGTTGCGCGCACTGTCGCTGTCGCAGCCGCCCATCACCACCAGCACATCAAACCGCGCCAACAGGGAAACGGGCATAGTGCCATAGTGTCGGCACATAACGCCGTCCGCCATCCCCGGCGCAGAGGTGCCGTTCACCAGTGTGACATCTACGCCCATCCGGGCCAGGGCAAGCGCCAGATAACAAGCGGCAGACTGCGTGCCACCCAACGGCGCAGCCTGCATTGTCTGCGGCGTGTAATCGCCAAATGTTGTGTCGAGGAAGGCTAGTCGCATGACCTTTTGAACCACAACGGCATTCAGCTTTTCGTTCCTGTTAGCATAGTTTGGTTGCTATGGAATGCGTGACGAGATCGGCATGGGCACGGCTATGCGAATGAACCCGGTGGAATGCCGCCGCCTTCTGACGGAAAACCCCGCCGATGCGACCGCACTTCAGCATCTGGCGGCACATCTGCGTGAGGCGGGCGACGGGCTGGCCGCGATGCGGCTGTTCCGACGCGCTGCCCGGCTGCATGAAAAGCAGGAGATCCTCAACCAGCAGATCGACGCCACGCTGCATGTGGCGCTGAACCAGATTTCCGCCCTGCTGGACCCCGGTCGGTTCGACGAGGCGGCAGCCCATCTGGAATGGTTGGCGACATTCATCCCGCCCTCCGGCCATCTGGCCCGGCTGCTGGCCACGGTCTGGCTGATCCTGGGACGGGAAGGTGATGCCATTGCCGTGCTGCCAAAGGCGGGTGCGGTCGCGCCGCCAGACAGTGGCATCGGAATCGCGCTGTCCGCACTTGAAACCCATCGCCAACAATATGGGAGCATCGGCACCGTCGTCATCCCGGCGTTCAAAGCTGCGAACACCATTGCCGAAAGCCTGGACAGTATCCTGACCACGCTGGCCCATTACCAAAGCGCCTCCGGCCGGGAAGATGCGCGGGTGCATATCGTGGTGGTGGACGATGGATCACCCGACGATACCGTGGATGTCGTCCGCTCCTGGGGGCGCGCGCATCCTGAACAGGGACTGACGCTCATCGCCAACAACCAGAACCGGGGTGCTGGCCGCGCACGCAATGCGGGTGCGGCGGCGGCGATGGGCCCCTATCTCTGGTTCCTGGATGCCGATGACCTGTTCCTGGACCGTCATTTCCATGTCACCGCCGGCGCGCTTGACGCCAATCCGCAGTGGGATTATGTGCGCACGGACATGCTGTTCGACCGGATCGACGATCAGGTCTCCAGCGCATGGCGCGACGCCTCCATCCGCACCTATCCCTGCAATCTCTGTATCCGCCGCGAAGCACATCTCCGCACCGGCGGGTTCCCGGAGGAAACACCGTTCTGGCCCGCCACTGCCGATGATGTCGCCTATTCCCGCGCCATCTCACAATTGTTGCAGGGCGTGAAGATCGGCATCAAGACAGTCTTCTACCGGATGAGTCCCGGCAATGTGCTGGACCGGATGCAGGCGGAAATGGTCAGCGGACGCGCCCCTGGAGAAGGAGCGAAAGTTGATGGCCGCTTCATGGCGATTGAAATTCTGATCCGCCGTCGTCTGCACGCGCTGTCCGTTGGGCCGGACGTGGGAAAACGCAACCGCACCGGCACCGCCGCCAGCTTGATGACCTTGGCCGGCGAGCGGACAGCGGCGGGTGATCATGCCGGTGCCCATGCCTTACTGCGCCGGGCCACGGATATTGATGCTGATCTGCCTGCCGCATGGTTCGAACTGGGCATGGCATCGCACCGCCTTTCGCGGCGGGCGGAGGCGAGATCCGCCTTTGCCCGGGCGGTTGGTCTGCATCCCCGTCTGGCACCGGCCCGCGTCAATCTCGGCCTGATACTGCTGGAGGATGGGGACGTGGCGGCTGCCCTGCCGCACCTGCACCACGCGGTGGAACTGGCTCCTGGTAACGCCAATGGGCGTTTCCTGCTTGCCCGTACCCTGCGCCGCCTGGGGCAAAGACAGGAAGCAGAAGAACATCTGAGAGTGGTCATGGCCGCCGAACCGACAAAAGTCGAGTATCAGGCGGAGTGGTCGGGTCTGTTACTGGAAATGGGTGACGCATCAGCCGCGCTGGCGGTCGCTGACCATGCCATCGCGCTGTCTCCCGGCCACTATGACGCGCATGCGGCGAAGGCCGCCGCGTTGGAGGCATTGGACCACAAGCCTGAAGCGCTGGCCGCCTGGGATCAGGCCATCGCCTGCAATGCCGGTTTCGGAGAGGCCTTCACCCGCCGTGCCCTGTTGCTGCTGGAACGGCAATGGGGACTGGCACCAGCCCCTCGTGAACCGGCAAGCACGCCGGAGCGGCGGCTGGCCCTGACGCGGTTGGGCAGCAATGGCCGGTTCGGCAACCAGATCCTGCAATATGGCGTGGCCCGCCTTTATGCCGAACGCCATGGCCTGACCTTGGAAACGCCCCCCTGGATCGGGCGGCATCTCTTTGACCTGGATGACCCACTGCCGGGACCTTCACTGCCACGCCTGTCGGAGGAAGAGGCCGGGCTTGCCGCCGGCCTGTCGGCCAATGCCGCAGCGGACGCCGCCGGGCATGACATCGACGGCTATTTCTGCGGCGATACCGGCCCCCTGGCACCGAATGCCGCTACGTTCCGCCATATCTTCACGCAGGGCCAGCGCTGGCGCGACCGTTTCGATCAGGTGCAGGCGCGACTGCGGCAGGCCGGCGACACGGTTGTCTGTCTGCATCTGCGGCGGGGTGATTTCGGATGGGGGCCGTTCTGGATCGCACCCGAAGCCTGGTATCTGGAATGGCTGGACGGGCTGTGGCCCACCCTGCGCAATCCCGTTCTCTATATCGCGACCGACGATCCCAGCCTCATCGCCGCCTTTGCACGGTACAGGCCCGTCCCCTCGCTTGGCCTGCCACCTGTGGATGGGGCTGGTTTCCTGGATGACTTCCAGGCCCTGTGCGCCGCCGATGTTCTGGCCATTTCCAACAGCACATTCTCCTTCACCGCCAGTCTGCTGAATGACCGCGCGGTGGGGTTCTGGCGGCCGGACCGCGCGCAATCAGGCCTCGTAACCTACCAGCCCTGGGCCTCACCTGTCCTTTTGGGGTAACTCATCAAGATCAGCAATTTTCTCTGTTAACAAGTACACATTAACCGATTTACACCAAAAATAAGAAATCAAGAAGTTTGGTTAAAATTTATCTTTTTCTCTGGCTTCCTATCCCAAGGAATAGTTCAGAACCCTTATCGCCCCCGCCCACGTCTCCCCGCAATCTGCGACATGTATCCCGAAGATATACCTGTAGTCTGCTCGCCTGCTGGTTTTTATGTTTCCGTCGCCGCACCGATAGGGTAATACGACAGTATGAGTTATTGTCAGACCGATTCTGTCGGTCGGACCAGGACCTACGCCTTTGGTATAGGCAAGGTCCCTGCGGGTGGGACGAGGAACGGATATGGCTGCTGGCGGTACGTTGACCCTTTCGGGTGGCGCGGACGTAACCCTCTCAACGGGTACCGTCTATTCCTTCGTCAGGGGGGCTGGCGGCTCTCAGGGCCTCGTACTCAGCAGCGCCGGTCAGACCATGACCGTGACGAATATCGATCACCTTTACGGCGTCAGAAGCGTCACGCCGAAGGAAGTGATCACGCTGGGTGGCACCGCCGGCAATACGCTGGGCGTGCAGCATCTGGAAACCATCATCGGGAACAAGGGTGCCGACACCCTGACCATGTCGAGTTTCGGCAACACGATGCTTTTGAGCAACGTGGAGACCCTGATCGGTGCCAGTACGGGCACCGAAATCATGACCCTGTCCGGCACAGCCGGCAATACTGTTGCGATCAGCTTCATTGAATCGCTGATCGGTGACAGTGGTAACGACATCGCCATCTCCACCAACAGCAACGGCACCACCACCGTCATCGGTCTGTTCGAAACGATCATCGGCAACGGCACCTTTGATCTGCTGGCCAGCGTCGGCACGCTGAACGGCAACACAGCACTGGTCATCGGGTTCGATGTGATCCTGGGCCATGGCTCCAAGACCGATGTCTATACGCTGGGTTCCGGCGGCAACACGATGGGCATCTCGTTCGTCGATACGCTGATCGGCAGTAGCAGCTACGACGTCGTTACCAACGCCTATAAAACCGGCACCATCGAGACCCGCACCGGCGGCATGTCGATGAACGTGTCGGGCATCGAGTATGTGGCCGGTGGTTCGAGCGGCAAGGACATGCTGATCCTGGCCGATGCCAGCACGACCATTACCATTGCCGATATCGATACGCTGGTCGGGTCCAGCGGCGGTCAGGATGTCGTCACCATCGAGGAACGGCGGGCAACGCCGATCTACGGCACCACGGCGCTGGTCACCGCGACCAGCATGGGCACGATGTTCATCTCCCTGGTCGAAACCCTGATCGGGTCGGCCGGAGCAGAAGTCATCTGGATGACTGCGCCCGGCGCCAGCGCCGGCACCACCATGGGCATCAGCCTGATCGATACGCTGATCGGCTCCTCGACCAGCACGGTTGATTATGTGCGCATCCTGCAAACCGGTGGCAGCACGACAAATGTCGCGCTGGTGGACACCCTGCAGGGTACGGCCAGCACCGACATTGTCACGATGTCGAAAATCGGCAGCTTCACTAACAGCATGCTGATCCGGGATATCGAGACCCTGATCGGCGGCTCTGGTACCGATCACATCTCCTTCACCAGCGCCAGCACCCTGACGATTGCTGCGATCGAAACGCTGACGGGCAGCAGCGGCATCGACAGGGTTCAATTCCTGGCCACCGACATCACGCAAGCCGTGATGTACAACATCGAGACGCTGACCGGCGGCAATGTCAGCAACATCATCACGCTGGGGGCCGGGTCGACCGTCAGTGTCGACATGCTGGGCACGCTTGTCGGTTCCTCTACGACGGACATTGTAAACCTGTCCACTGCGGCCACCAGCTTGGATGTCCGCAGTGTCGAAACGCTGGTCGGCAGCAGCTTTGTCGATAGTGTCTATTTTGGTGCGGACGGCACGCAGGGCGGCACGATCTCCGTTTCCTTGGTCGAAACGCTGATCGGCAATGGCGTCAACACGGTGGCGCTGGCCGGCAGCAGCGGCCAGACCGTCATGGCCGCCTTGCTGTCAACGCTACAGGGCAGCAGCGGTCGGGATATTGTCACGCTGGCATCCAGTGGCAACACCACCCAAGTCGTGGGTGTTGAAACGCTGATCGGCAGCGGCGGCTCCAACACCATCACGTTCGGCGACAGCAAGGCCACAATCTTCGTGTCCGGCGTCGACACTGTTGTCACAGCGTCGCAGACGCTGGCTCTGGCGGGTGCCGCACAGACGATTGTTATCGGCGGCGTCACCAATATTCTGAACATGCCCGCCACAGGCGGCAGCAGCAACGTCATCCTTCCGTTTGAAACCGTCATCGGCAATGCCAGCACCGACATCGTCACCCTGGCGCAGACGCAGGGCACGACGCTGGCCGTGCAGCTGCTTGAAACCCTGATCGGCAGCAGTGCCAACGAAGTGGTGACGGTCACCGGCACCCATGGCAGCACGATGCTGGTAAGCCAGGTGGAAAGCCTGACGGGCGGCAGCAATTCCGACACCGTCCTTTATGGCACGGCCACGACCAGCATGGCCGTATTGGGCGTGGAAACGCTGATCGGCAGCAGTGGCACCGATATTGTCACCCATCTGAATGCCAACGGCTTCACCATCGCGGTATCGCAACTGGAAAGCATCGTCGGCAATGCCGGCACCAATGTCATCACCAGTACCGGCAGCACGGCCACCCTGGGCTCCACCACCAGCGTCTCTTTGGTGGAGAGCCTGACCGGCGATGTCGGGGCCGACACCGTCATGTTGGATGCCGCCGGCAACACCATTGTTCTGGCCCTGGTTGAAACTGTCCGTGGTGGTGCCGGAACGGACGTGGTCAGCCTTGCCAGCGGCGGCAGCACGCTGACTATTTCCGGGATCGAAACCCTCACCGGCCTGAGCAGCGGCAGCGATGTTGTTACCATCGCCAGTGGTGGCACGACCCTTTTGGCCACCGGCATTGAGACGCTGCTGGGCGGCACCGGCACTGACCTCGTCACGCTGGGTGGCAGCGGCCAGACGGTCACCGCCGGGAGTCTGGAGTCACTGGTCGGTACTGCCGGCAATGATCGTGTCGTTCTGGCATCCGGTGGCAACACCCTTGCCATCACCCTGGTTGAAAGCGTGACAGGCGGTGACGGCAACGACACCGTCTCCCTGTCCGGCACCGCCAGCAGCACCGTGTCTGTCAGTCTGGTTGAAACCCTGATCGGCAACAGCGGTGTCAACGCGCTTACCCTTTCCAGCGCGAGCGGCAACACCCTCTTCCTGTCGCTGATCGAAAGTCTGGTCGGCAACAGCGGCAACGACGTGGTCGCCAGCACCGGCGCCGCTGGTTCCACCGTCAACATCACAGCTGTTGAAACGTTCCTGGGTGGCGGCGGCAACGATCTGGTGACCCTGGGCGGCTCCGGTGCCACCGTCACCGTCGGGGGGGTGGAAGGCCTTACCGGCAGCGCCGGCACGGATTTGGTGAATTTCCTCAGCACCGGCGGCAGCATCGCCGTCTCGCTGGTGGAAAGTCTGGTGGGCAGTACCGGCAACGATCAGGCCACCCTGTCATCCAGTAATGGTAACACCGTCAGCGTCACCGACCTGGAACGGATTATCGGCGGCAGCGGTACGGACCGGGTGACGGTTGTCGGCGGCAGTGGTGCCACGATCCAAATCTCGTTGATTGAAAGCCTGACCGGTGGTGCCGGTACAGAGGTCGTCACCACGACCACCAGCGGGGCCACACTCGCCCTGCAATTGGTCGAAACACTGGTGGGCAATACGGCACAGGACAGCGCCATCCTGGCCGCCGGCGGCAACAGCGTCTTTGTCAGCAAGGTTGAAAGCATTCTGGGCGGCAGCGGCGCAGATACGGTGTTCGTCGGCACCGGTGGCAATACCCTGGTTGTGTCACAGGTCGAAAGCCTGGTCGGCAATACCGGTGCCGATGTCGCGGTCATGGGTTCGGGCGGCGGTACCATCACGGTCAGCAATGTTGAAACCCTGATTGGCGGCACAGGCAGCGACAGCGGTACGCTGGACGGCAACAGCGGCGGCACCTTCACCGTCTCGCTGATGGAAAGCCTGACAGGCGGCAGCGGCACCGAGATTATCACGCTGGGTAACGGCGGGGCGACACTGGCCGTGTCGCTGATCGAAAGTCTGGTTGGCGGCACCGGCACCGACATCGCCGTCCTGGCCGACGCTTCCGGCAACACCCTGTCCGTTACCGGCATTGACGGCGTTACGGGCAGCAGCGGCAATGATCTGGTCACTGTCAGCCAGACATCGGCCAACACCTTGACCATTTCCCTGGTCGAAACCGTGCGTGGCGGCAGTGCGACTGACACGGTGGCGCTGGGTGTCGGCAACAATACGCTGACGGTCGATCTGGTGGAAAACATCGTCGGCAACAGCGGCACCGATACGGTGCGCCTGTCCGCGAACACCAATGGCAATGACCTCACCGTCGCGGCGGTCGAGCGTGTTCTCGGCGACGCTGGCGGCACCATTGACCATGTCAGAATGGCCACAGGCGGCGGCACCATCGCCGTGTCGCTGATCGAAAGCCTGACCGGCACGCTGGCAAATGATGTCGCCTCCATCACGGATAACAGCGGCAGTACTGTCACCGTCTCTCTGATCGACAGCCTGACCGGCGGCAGCGGTACGGACATTGTGGGGCTGGGCGGTACTGCTGGCACCACCATCTCTGTCACGTCGATTGAAAGCCTGACCGGCAGCAGCGGTGCCGACAGCGTGAGACTGGGTGGGCTTGGTGGCACACTGACCGTCACCGGGGTCGAAAGCATTACCGGCAGTTCCGGCAATGATGTGGTGACTGCGCGCAGTGGCAGCGGCACCACCGTCACCCTGTCCGTCTCACTGGTGGAGACCCTGGCCGGCGGCGATGGGACCGATATTGCTCTGTTGGGCAGTGGCGGCAATACGATCACCACAAGCCTGCTGGAAACCATCATCGGCAATACCGGCAGTGATACGCTGTTGTTCGATGCCAATGGCGGCACGATCAGCGTATCAGGCCTGGAAAGTCTGGTCGGCGGCGCCGACGTTGATGTGGCAACCATCCGGGACACCACCGGGACCGTTTTTGTCACCGGCCTGGAAACCGTCTACACGGCCAACGCCACCTATAATCTGGCCGGTGCCACGACCTTCATCGTGGTCAACCCGCCAGAAAGCATCCTGACGGTCCCGAGTGCCAGCGGCAACACGGTCACCGTCGATGCCTATCAGACAATCATCGGTCAGGCCGGGAATGACGTTGTCACCTTCACCCAATCCTCCACTCTGGCCGTGCGGCTGCTGGAAAGCCTGATCGGCAGTACTGGTCAGGATGTCGTTGCCGGCACCGGCACGGACGGGGCCACCCTGAGTGTTTCCAATTTGGAGACACTATTGGGCGGCTCGGGCCTGGACAAGGTGACCCTGGCCGACGGTGGCAACAGCATCGCGGT
This sequence comes from Niveispirillum sp. CC-CTL257, assembly GCF_059489915.1. Taxonomy (NCBI): domain Bacteria; kingdom Pseudomonadati; phylum Pseudomonadota; class Alphaproteobacteria; order Rhodospirillales; family Azospirillaceae; genus Niveispirillum; species Niveispirillum sp. CC-CTL257. The sequence goes on along the minus strand of NZ_JCAJXE010000004.1, from coordinate 154,021 downwards.
GACGCTGTTGGAGAGCCTGACCGGCGGCACCGGCATTGATGCCGTACAGGCGCAGGGGACGAGCGGCTTCACCATGTCGGTGGAACTGCTGGAAACCATCACCGGCAATGGCGCCATCAATGTCATCACCGATACCGGCTCCTTCGGCTCCACCCTGTCGGTCAGCGGCCTGGAAACGCTGGTCGGGAATATCGGCCAGGGCACAGACGTTGCGATCCTGGACAATGGCGGCACCACGCTGCGGGTCGGTGAATTCAGCAGCCTGATCGGCGGCACCGGCACCGACATTATCAGCCTGACCACCCATAGCAGTACGCTTTCGGTCTCTGGCATCGAAGCCGTCATCGGCAGCACCGGCCATGATCAGGTCAACCTGACGGATGCCGGCGGCGTGACCATCACTGTGTCGCAGCTGGAAACACTGACGGGCGGCACTGGGGCCGATCTGGCCAGGTTGGGTAGTGACGGCAACACATTCCAAGTCGCCGGCATAGAGACGGTGGCAGGCGGTTCCGGCTTTGATGAATTGCTGGCCTTCTCCGCCGGTACAACGCTGAGCGTGTCCAGCATCGAGAAGTTCACGGGCACCGCCGGCACAGACAAGCTGACAATGGCCGACACAACGGCCAGCACCATCACGGTCGGCCTTGTGGAGAGCATAACCGGCGGCGGCAGCATTGACACGGTTGCACTGGGCGCGGGTGGCAACACCATAGCCGTCTCCCTGATTGAAAAGCTGGCGGGTGGAAGTGGCGTTGACGTGGCGTCGCTGACAGCCGGCACCACGATCACATCTGTCGGCGTGGAAACGCTGATCGGTGCGGGTGGCAGCAGCGTTCTGACGTTGACCGACCCGGAGGCCACTATCTGGGTAGTGGGGATCGAAACGGTCTATACGCCGAATGGCACGATCACGATCACCGAACCCGATCTGAGCAATGGCCGCCAGATTGTTATCAGCAATCAGATCATCAATCTGCCCAGCGGCAACGACATCTTTAATTATCGTACCGTTATCGGCAGCGGCGGAACGGATGTCGTCACCTTCACGAACCCCTCCACCATGTCGGTGGAGGCGGTGGAGACTTTGATCGGTTCCAGTGGAACCGATCTCGTGACCACCACGGGGCCCGCCGGCATCACCATGCTGGTGTCGTTGATTGAAAGCCTGAATGGCGGTGCGGGCCTGGATCATATCCAGTTGGACACCACGGCCGGCACCATGGCGGTGTCTCTGGTAGAGACGATTGTCGGCGGCACCGCCACCGATACGGTCCTGCTGGCAGCATCGGGCAACACAGTTGCCATATCGCTGGTGGAAAGCCTGATCGGTGGGGCCGGCAAGGATGTTGTGACCAATGCCGGCGGTGCAGCCACCTTCTCCGTCAGCGCGCTAGAAACTCTGGTCGGCGGCAGTGGTGCCCAGTTTGTCACCTCCACCGGCACATCAGGCTCCACCATGCTGGTGGAAGAGGTCGAAACCCTGCTGGGCGGCACGGGCATTGACGATGTGACCTTGTCCGCATCCGGCAATACGATGAGCCTCGGCGGCGTTGAGACGCTGCGGGGTGGTGCTGGTACCGACGTCCTGACCCTGTCGAACTTGGGCAACACGATCACCCTAACGGCGGTGGAAGCCCTGACCGGCGGTTCGGGCAACGATCAGGTGACCCTCGGCACGGGCGGCAACACGATCACGGCCACCGCTATTGAACTGCTGAAGGGCGGGGCTGGAACTGACATTCTGACGATTGGTGCTGGCGGCAGCACCTTCGCCATCGCGCTGGTCGAAACACTGACTGGCAGCGGCAGCATTGAAGCGGTGACCAGCACAGGCACCGCTGGCGTTACGCTCCTGGTCAGCGCCATCGACACCCTGATTGGCGACACCGGCACCGACATCGTCACGGTGGATGGCAATGCCGGCAACACCATTACTGTCGCGTTGCTGGAGACCTTGACCACCGGCACGGGACAGGATGTCGTCCGCTTTGCCGACAGCCGCGACACCACCCTGCTGGTCATCGGCGTCGAGACACTAATCGGCGGCACCGGCAGTGACAATGTCATCCTGACAACGGCGGGTACCACCACCACCGTCTCCCTGATCGAACAGCTGACGGGCGGGGCCGGCACGGACAATGTGACACTGGCAGCCGCCACGACACTGGCCGTTTCGCTGATTGAGACGCTGACCGGCTCGTCCGCGCTGACGGATGCCATCAACGGCACCGGAGCGCTGGGCTCCACCCTAACCATATCCAAGGTTGAAACCATCATCGGTGCGAGCGGCACCGACGTTGTTACACTGACGGACAGCGGTAACACGGTTTTTGTGGGCCTGCTGGAAACCCTGATGGCCAGCAGTGGTCAGGATGTTGTCGGCTTCACCAGCGAAGGGGCCACGGTCGCGGTGGCCGGGGTTGAACAGCTGATCGGCGGTGCCGGAACCGATGCTGTGACCCTGACCGACAGCGGCAACAGCGTCACCATCCAGAATCTTGAAAGCGTGACCGGCAGCGTGGGCCAGGATGTTGTCACCTTCGCCGCTGGCGGCAGCACGACGCAAGTCTCGTTGGTCGAAACCCTGGTGGGCGCGTCCGGCATCCAGGCGGCTATTCTGAGCAGCCTGGGCGGGACGCTGGCCTTCAGTATTGTGGAAACGCTGCTGGGCAGCGGCACCGGTATTGATGTGCTGACGGCCGCAGCAACCAACAGCACTTACGTTGTCGGTGCCATTGAAACCCTGATCGGTGGCAGCGCAACCGATAGGGTCACCCTGGCCAGCGGTGGCACCACGATGATGGTAACGCTGGTGGAATCGCTAACCGGTGGCATCAGCACCGACGCTATCAGCCTGGGTAATCAGGGGAATACCATTAACGTCTCGCTGCTGGAGCTGTTGATCGGCGGTAGCGGGAAAGATGAGGTGACCCTGCGGTCCGGCGGCAACAGCATCCAGGTTGGGGATATTGAGACGCTGACCGGCGGTTCCGGGCTTGACGAGGTAAGCCTGGCATCATCCGGCACCACCCTTGGCTTGACGCTGGTCGAGACGATACTGGGCGGTGTAGGCAAGGATGTCGTTATAACCCTCAGCAACAGCGGCAACAGCGTTTGGATTTCCGCGCTGGAGACGCTGATTGGCGGCACGGGCACGGAAGTGGCTACCGTGACCGGCACTGCGGGCAATACCCTGTTGCTGGACAAAATTGAGAGCTTCATCGGCGGTACCGGCACTGACGTGATCGTCATGACCGATGGCGGCAGCACCACAACGATACGCGGTGTCGAGACGCTGACAGGTGGAACCGGCGCCGATATCGTCACCCTCTCCACGGGCGGCCATACCCTCAGCATATCGGCTGTGGAGACACTCACCGGTGGCAGTGGGCTTGACAATGTCACTCTGGACAACGCCGGCAATACCATTCAGGTCTACCGACTGGAGACGCTAACCGGCGGCACCGGTGTAGACGTTGTCAGTTACAATAGTACCGCAGGCAGCACAATCGTCATCGGGCTCCTGGAAACGCTGATCGGGAGCAACGTTTCCGATGGTGCCTTCCTCCACAGCGCAGGCAACACGCTGAACATCAGTGCGTTTGAACGATTGATCGGCACCGGTGACGGGATTGACGTGGTCACCTTGGCGGCGTCCAGCACGGTGACAATTGCTGAGCGGCTGGAAACACTGATCGGTTCCAGCGGAACGGACGTCGTCAGCAGCTTGGGGACGTCCGGTGCCACAATGCTTGTGTCATCGTTTGAATCGATCATTGGTGGCAACGGAACACATGTCGTCACCCTGGCCAGCAGTGCAACCGTCCTGGTGTCGTCCCTGGAAACGCTGGTGGGCGGTACCGGTATTGACGAAATGAAGATTTCCGGCAGCGGCGCTACCATCGCGGTGTCGCGCGTTGAGACCATTACCGGCAATAGCGGCTTAGATGCCATTACAAGCCTTGATACGGGCGGTGGCACCCTGTCCGTGCATCTGGTCGAAGCCTTGACCGGCAATAACGGTCGTGATGTCGCTATCCTGACCAATACAAATAACACGATTTCCGTCAGCCTGTTGGAGACCTTGACCGGCGGCAGCGGCAATGACGTTGTCCGCCTGAGCAGCAGCACCATGACCACCAGCCTGGTGGAAACCCTGGTGGGTACTGGCAGCGGTGCCGCCATCATCCTGGCGAGCAGCAGCGGCCAAACGCTGATGGTGTCCGCCTTGGACACGTTGGTCGGCGGTGCGGGAACCGACGTGGTCACGCTGTTCGGAACCTCCGCCAATCAGACCACCTTGGTCAATTTCGAGACCATCGTCGGCAGCGCGGCGACAGATGCTATCACCCTGGGCAGTGGCGGCAGCACGCTGCGGTTCGAAGCGCTGGAGACGCTGGCAGGTGGTGCCGGCAAGGATGTCGTCACAGCGACGGTCAGCGGCACCTTTGCCATCGCCCTGCTGGAAACCCTGACGGGTGCCAGTGGCACAGATGTCATCACGAACACGGGCAACGGCGGCATTACCGTGGCGATGCAGGGCATCGAAACGCTGATCGGTGGCTCTGGCAATGACGCCGCCAGCCTGACAAGCACCAGTGCCAATGACATCAGGGTCTCGCAGATCGAAACCCTGATCGGCAACAGCGGCATCGACAAAGTGACGCTGGCCAACGGCGGCAACCAGATACTGGTATCGCAGTTTGAGACCATCATCGGCGGCACCGGCACCGACGTTGTGACGCTCGAAGCCACTTTCGTCGTGGTCGACAGCGTCCCGGTCCTGCAGAGCAATGTCATCATTTCCGATGTCGAGACGATCATCGGCGGCAAGGGCAGTGATACAGCAACCCTGACCAGCGGCAACGATATCGTCACCGTTTCGCTGATGGAGAATATTGATGCCGGGGCCGGTGACGACCAGCTGTACATGGCCAGTGGCGGTGGCACAATCACAGTCACCAACCTGGAAACCCTGATCGGTGGGAGCGGTTATGATGCCGCCACCCTGGGTGGCACGTCCGGCAGCACCATCCGGGTCCAGGCGCTGGAGGAACTGACCGGCGGTTCAGGCACCGATATCGTCAAACTGGTGAGCCCTGCCACCAGCGGCAGCACGCTCACCGTCTCGCTGCTGGACACGCTGACCGGCGGCGATGGCAATGATGTGGTCGTGCTGAAAGGCGTTTCGGTTGACCGGCAGGAACTGGACGGCAGCACGACGGTCACCGTTTCGCTGCTGGAATCCGTCATCACCATCAACGATGTCGAAAGTGTCATCGGTGCCAGCGGCACCATCGATATCGTTAAGTTGGGTAACGCTGGCGGCACAACGCTGAGCGCCATCGGCCTCGAAACGGTCATCGGCAACAGCGGTAACGACGTCGTCACCTTCACCGACACCGGCGCCACCATCCTGGTGTCAGGCCTGGAGACCGTCTATACGCCGACGGAAACGCTGTCGCTGGGCGGTGCGCTGACGACGGTCACCATCTTTGTGCCCGCTACGATTCTGTATCTCCCGTCAGCCGGTGCCACGGTCAGCGTGGACGCCTATGCGACCATCGTGGGCGATGTCGGCAAGGATGTTGTGACGCTGAGCAGGGGTGGTGGGTCGAAGGTGGCCGTGGAACTGCTGGAGACCCTGACGGGCAGCAGCTTTGTAGAGAATGTCACCGTTTCCAGCAGCAGCGGCTCCACCATGCTGATTTCGCTTCTGGAGACACTCACGGGTAATACCGGGCGGGACGTCGCTACACTCGGTTCCAATGGCAACACACTGGCCTTTTCACTGTTGGAAACGATCCAAGGTGGCACTGGGACTGACTATGTACAGGCGCTGAGTGGTGCCGGCTTCACTACCGCCGTGACGCAACTCGAAACCCTTATCGGTAACGGCAGCCTGAATGTCGTTACCTCGACCGGGTCGGGCGGTAGCACCATGGTCGTGTCGCAGCTGGAGACGCTGGTTGGCGGGCAGGGCCTGGATATTGTAAGCCTGTCCGGCGGCAGCACGCTGGCTGTCTGGCTGCTGGAAACCGTCATTGGCGGTTCAGGTGGGGACTTCATCACCGTTAAAGGCTTGAGTGCTACTGCGGGCAGCATCAACGCCTATCTGGATGGCCAGGCGGGCAATGACACACTGGTCGGTGGCCTTGGTAACGATACCCTGGCCGGCGGCAATGGCAGCGATACGCTGACCGGCGGCGCAGGCATCGATATGTTCGATATCGGCAATGGCGATACGGTTACGGACCTGGCCGAAACGGAGCAGCTGCGCATAAGCGGGTCTGTTTTCACCGAAAATCAGCTGACCCTGAGCAGCAGCGGCAATGATGCCATCCTTAGTTTCGGCGGAAATCAGGTTGTACTGACCGATCGCGCCAGTCTGACGCTGGATAATCTTTACGTGACGGAGAGCGGTGGCTCGACAGTGATCGCTGTCGATACCACCGCCCCGGCCATCCGTTCGACGGTTGTTAACGGCTCTGTTAACCCCAGCAGCTCTACCGCCTCCTTTACCGTGAAATTCTCCGAGGCGGTAACCGGCATTGGAGTGTCGAGCTTTGTTGCCGTGGACGTGTCCGGTTACAATAAGTCGATTTCGTCCTCTATTCTGTCGGTTACGGGCAGCGGCGACACCTACACGGTCAATCTGGGCAAGATTTCGGGCGAGGGCACCCTACAGCTCGGCGTGGTTCCCGGCAATGTCCGGGACTTGGCCGGCAACCTCGTCACCGCTACCAGCGTAAGCAATTCCTACTCGGTCGATACTGTCGCGCCGACGAACATTGCTAACTCCTTCGTTCCTGTCGTGGAGGGCGCTGCTGCCGGCACCACGGTTGGCTACGTCACCGCCAGCGATATCAGCGCCCTCACCTACAGGCTGGTGGATAGCGCAGGCGGACGCTTCGCGATCAACAGCAAGTCAGGCCTGGTCACTGTCGCGGACGGTAAACTTCTCGATTTCGACAAAGCCACCAGTCATTCGGTGACCGTGGAGGTTTCCGACGGAAATCTGACATCGACACAGGCATTGACCATCAGCATCACGAACGTTCCGCCGAGCATCCCCACAGACAAGGACGCCGCGGCCGACAGCGTGATTGAAGGTGCGGCCAACGGCACCGCCGTGGGGATCACCGTCAATGCAATCGACGGCGGCAGCGCCTCCCTGGTGTACACCCTGACAGACGATGCCGGTGGGCGCTTCCAAATCGATGCCAAAACCGGTGTGGTGACCGTCAAGGACGGCACTAAACTGGACTTTGAAACGGCATCAAAGCACACGATTGTGGCCCATGTCAGTGATGGCCATTCCGGCATCAGCAATCAAACCTTCACCATCGACGTCACCAACGCGCCCCCGACAAAGCCGCTGGATAGCGATAAGACCGCCAACAGCGTGACGGAAGGGGCCAAATCCGGCACGCTGGTCGGGATCACCGCGCAGGCGACCGATCCCGGCAATACCGTCGTTACCTACAGTCTTTCGAATGATGCGGGCGGATTGTTCCAGATCGACGCCAAGACAGGCATTGTGTCTGTCAAAGATGGCGACAAGCTGGATTTCGAAGCATCGGCCAGCCACGCGATCACTGTTCTGGCCAGCGACGGCAAGGGCGGCACCAGCACCGAAACTTTCACAATCGACCTGCTGAATGTTGTGCCGACCGTGCCGGTCGATGATGAAAACATGGCCAACAGCGTGGTCGAGGGATCCAAGGCGGGCGCCACCGTCGGCCTGACCGTCAAGGCTACAGATCCCGGCACCACGCCAGTCACCTACAGCCTGACGAATGATGCCGGCGGATTGTTCCAGATCGACGCCAAAACAGGTGTCGTGACGGTGAAGGACGCCGAGAAGATCGACTTTGAGACGGCAGCCAGCCATTCCGTCACGGCGCAGGCCAGTGATGGCAAAGGCGGTGTCAGCACCCAGACCTTCACCATCGCCGTCACCAACACGCCCCCCACTCTCCCGGTCGATCAAGATACGGCCGAGAACAGTGTGAAGACGGGGTCAGAAGCAGGCACATCCGTCGGGATCACCGCCTTTGCAACAGATCCGGGCACGACCCCTGTTACCTACAGCCTGCTGGCCGATGCCGGCGGCCTAGTTGCGATCGACGGCAAGACCGGTGCCGTAACCGTCAAGAATGGCGTGAACTGGACAGGCGTCCAAACCGGCGACCGTACCGTTACGGTGCAGGCCAGCGATGGTAAGGGCGGCTTAAGTCAGCAGAGCTTCACCCTGGCCGTCCAGGCCCAGACCAAGACGCCCAGTGCGCCGGTCCTGGCCAGCGGCAGCGATACCGGTATTTCGACCACCGACGGCATCACCAAAGCCGGCAGCCTGGTTCTAACCGGTACGGCAGAGGCTGGCGCAAAGGTCAATCTGCTGGTGGGCGGCGTCGCCAGCGGTCTGAGCGGCATTGCGGACGTGAATGGCGTCTACAGCATCACCTTCAACGCCAGCGCCACGACAGGTCCCCTGACCCTGAGCGCCACCGCAACCGGCAAGTCCGGACTGGTGAGCACGGTCAGCACCCCGACCACAATTACAGTTGATGGCCGGGCACCCACCGTGACCGGCGTGTCGGTGGTCGGCACCCCGGCACCGGGCAGCACCAGCCTGACATGGCGTGTCAGCTTCTCCGAAGCCGTCAGCGGCGTCACCGCCGGTGCCTTTGGTCTGGGTGCGACAGGCACGGCAAAGGGTGACATTGGCGCTGTCACTGTCGTGGACCCGCAAACTGTCGAGGTAACGGCCACAGGCGTGACCGGCGGCGGCACCCTGACACTAACAGTCGGTGGTTCCGGCATCACCGACGTCGCCGGTAACTCCATTGCTGGTGGGATTTCAGGCGCGCCCTTCATCGTGGGGCAGAGCCAGATCACGGCCACGGGTCTGTCGCGCGATCTCTCTTATGTGGAAGATGGTGGGGCCGTGTCCCTGGCCGGCGCCACCCTGACCGCGGCACCGAACGCCACCCTGACCGCAACCCTGACCTTGGCCGACCCGACAACGGGCCGGATTGAGGGTGGGGGCATCTATGATGCCACGTCGGGCATCTGGACCGCCACCGGCACGATGGCGCAGATCAATGCGGCGCTGGCAGCGGCCAGCTTTGTGCCGGCCCTAAACAATGACAAGCCAACCAGCGTCAGCCTTATCGTCACCGATAATATCGCCGGTAACGCACCTGTCGGCGGCACCATCACGCTGGCGGTCACGTCGGTCAATGATGCCCCGGTCATCGGAACAGCCATCGGCGATCAGACCGCGTCGGAAGGCAAGGCCTTTACCTTCACCCTGCCCGGCACGACCTTCAAGGACGTCGATACGGGCGACACGCTGACCTTGTCCGCCTCCCTGGCGGGTGGCGGCGCCCTGCCCGCCTGGCTGATCTTCGACGCTGCCACGGGCAGTTTCGGCGGCACGCCCGGGTTCAATGACGCCGGCAACCTGGGCATTAGCGTCACAGCCACCGACAAAACCGGGGCCTCTGTCACGCAGAGCTTTACCGTCGCCATCGCTGACGTCAATCAGGCCCCGAAGGCCGTGGATGACGCCGGCAGCGTCCGTGAAACCGGCGTCCTGACCGGGTCCGGCCTGTTGAGTAACGACACCGATATCGACATCGGTGACACCCGCACCATCATCGGCGTCAATGGTGGGGACGGGGTTGGCAGTCTGATCAGTCTGGCCTCTGGCGCGAAGGTCCAGGTCAATGCTGACGGCACCTACACCTATGATCCCAACGGCGCGTTCAAGGCGTTGCCGCTGGGTGGCAAGGGCCAGGACAGCTTCACCTACACGATCGCCGACAAGGGCGGCCTGACATCCACGGCCACCGTTATCATCACCATCGATGGTGAGAATAACGACCCGGTCATCCAGGCGCCCAAGCAGGTGGTCATCGCCAAGAACTCCGGGGCCATCGGCCTTTCCATCGACATGCCGGTCGATCCGGATGGCAATCAGTTATCCGTCACCATTGGCGAACTGCCGAGCAACGGCGTCCTGCAATATGCCGATGGCCGCGCGGTTGCGGCCGGTGCCGTAGTATCGGCCACTGAACTGGCCGGTCTGGCCTTCCGCGTCAATCCCGGCTTCTCCGGCTCGGCCGGGCGCGTCGTCTACTCCGTCAGCGACGGGCAGCGCAGCATTGCCAGCGCCGTGGATATCAGCATCGCGGAAGAACAGCTGATCGCCATCGGCGTCAGCAGCGGCGCGGCGTCGGTGCAGGTGGAACCGGCGGGCGACGCCCTGGTCGCCTATCGCTTCACAATCAGCCGCACCGCCGGGCAAACTCCCGCTATCGATGGCACGGTCACCGTCGGCTGGCGCATTGACGAAAGCAGCGGCATCGACCGGTTCGACTTCGCGGGGGACACGCTGCCATCCGGCACGGTCACTCTGGCACCGGGCCAGTCCACCCAGGAAATCACCATCCTGGTGAAATCAGACACCCTGATCGAAGGGGATGAAACCTTCACGGTAAAGCTGGAGGGTCTTTCTTCCTCCGGTCTGGTCCTGACCCCGCGTATCAACGACCCGTCCAGCGTATCGGGCACCATCCTGGATGGCGCACGCGACCGCCTGCCGCCGCGGGTCACAGGTGTTTCCGCCCCACCTGCCGGCACCTACTTCGCAGGCGACAGCGTCGAGATCAGCCTGACCTTCAGCGAGGCCGTGACGGTCACCGGTACGCCCGCCCTGGCCCTGCTGGTGGGCAATGCCAGCCGCCAGGCATCCTATGTCGGCGGCTCGGGCGGCTCGGTCCTGACCTTCCGCTATGTCGTGGGTGAGGGCGATGTGGACAGTGACGGCATCTCCGTCTCCGGCAGCATCATCAATGCCGCCGCCATCAAGGATGCGGCGGGTAATGCCGCCCTGCCTGACTTTACCCTGTCGGGCGCCAGTTTCGGTGGCGTTGTCGTCAACTTCATCCGCGGCAAGACCGTGGACGGCTATATCAGTGGCGCCCGCGTCTTCGCGGACGCCAATGGCAATGGTGTCCTGGATGCCGGCGAGGCTTCCTCCGTCACCGACGCCACCGGCAACTACACCATCGCCGGCGGCAGCGGTGCCTACATCATGGTGGGCGGCACCGATATCTCCACGGGCCAGACCTTCGACGGCGTGTATGAAGCGCCGGCCCGCGCCACCGTCATCAACCCGCTGACCAGCGCCATCGTCGGCCTGGCGGGCAAGCAGGCCAGCGTCGCAGCCAATCAGGCAGCGTCGGCTCAGCTGAAGGCGGTGCTTGGCATTGATGCTGGCCTTGACCTGATGAATGTCGATCCGCTGCAGGCGGCGACGGCATCGGGTGCCAACACCGCGCAGGTCGCGGCGGCCGTGAAGGCCCAGGCGGAGGCGGTGAAGATCGCCAACCTGATCGTGGATGGTGCCGCCGTGATGAACGGTGCCGCCACCACCACGCTGGGGGCTGGACAGGCGGGCCTTGCCATCCTGGATGCGCTGGCCGATGCTATCCGGGCCGTGCCAGTCGGGGCGACCCTGAACCTGGCCGACCCCGGCACACTGGCCACCATCCTGCGCGGGGCCGCCTCCCGGCTGCCCGGTGTGGATGCCGCCAAGGTCGGGGCCGTTGCCGCCAATGCCGGTATCATCATCGCGGCGGCCAATGCACAGGTGAATACCGCCGCCGCAACAGCCGACCCGACGGCAGCCCTTACCGCAATCGCCCGCGTTCAGGTCGTCGCCCAGACGACAACAGTCACGGCCCTGCGCAACGGCACCGCCGCCGGCAACCTGGATGCCGCTGTCGCCGCCCTGACGGGCAGCAGCCTGGATGCGGCGGTGGCCGGGGCGCAGGTTGGAACCGTCATTCCCACCCGTCTTTCCATCACAGCCGTCGATACGGCAAAGGCGGAGGGCGACAGCGGCTTCACCAACTTCACCTTCCAGGTCACCCGTTCGGGCAGCGCCCTGGGGGCCGCAACGGTCGATTACCGGGTCAGTGGCAATTCCGGTCTGGACACCACCGATTTCGGGGGCACCCTGCCCGCCGGCACCGTCAGCTTCGCCGCTGGCGAAACGGTGAAGACCATCACGGTCCGGGTGACCGCCGATACCGTCATCGAACAGGATGAACGGTTCACCGTCACCCTGTCCAACCCGTCATCCGGCATGGATATCCTGGTCGCCCAGGCCTATGCCACCATCGTGAATGACGACCCGGCCAACCCGCGCCTGTCCATGCCCACGACCACCGCCGTCCTGGCCGGTCGCAGCAGCATGGTGAGCGGTATCGCGGTTCAGGCCGCACAGGGCGGCACCGTCACGGTCACTCTGGTCGCCACGGGCGGTGCCATCACCCTGGTCGGCCCGGCCAGCCAGAGCCGGGGCAGCGGGGCCGTCACCCTGACGGGCACGCTGGCCGATGTGAACGCCACCCTGGCGGGCCTGTATTTCACGCCCAACAGCGGCAGCACAGCCGGCAGTATCCAGGTTGTGGCTGGCAACAACACCCTGCCGCGCAGCGACGTGGCAACGCTGGACCTGCGCGTGGCGACGGCACCGGAAAACATCCTGCCCGTCAAGCCGCTGGTGACTGCCGGTATCGCAGGCGAGATCATCGGCGTCAGTGTCGCCGACACCGACAGCCCAGTCCTGACCGTCACCCTGACCCCCACCGATGGTATCGTCAATGTGACCGCCATGGGTGACGTCACTGTCACGCGCAGTGCCAACGGGGTGCTGGTCCTAAACGGTGCCACCGCCGCCGTGAAACAGTCGCTGGCGACGATGGAGTTCACGGGCCTGTTGGGCAAGCCGGATGCATCGCTGCGGATTGAGACGGACGATCATGACCCTGTCACGCCCAATGACAGCGACATGATCCTGATCGAGGTGTTGCAGCCGCCGCAGACGGTAATCCCCGATGGCATCAGCATTCCGCGCGGCACCAGCGCCCCGATCAAGGGCATCAGCGTCGCCGACGCCGACAGCCCTGTCCTGTCGGTAACGCTGACGCCGACCAGTGGCACCGTGGCAGTGACCGCCGCCGGCACCGCCACCGTGACCCAGGTCAGCAATACCGCGATCCGTGTCACGGGCAGCGTGGCCGATGTGAACGCCACCCTGGAGACACTGCTTTTCACCACCATCGACGGGGTGGAGACGGCACAGCTTCTGGTCCAGACCTCCGACCTGGACGCCCGCACCTTGGACAGCGAGAAATTGCTGACCATCCGCGCGGTGGATGATGTGCTGCGCCTGCCGGCCGCTGGTGCCACGCTCAGCATCGACCGCTATGCCACGGTCATCGGCAATATCGGCCAGGATGTCATCACCCTGGCTCGCACCGCCGGCACCACCATCGCCGTGACACAGCTGGAAACGCTGATTGGCAGTGCCCAGAATGACGTGGTGACCAGCACCGGCAGCGTCGGTTCCACGATGAGTGTGGAAATGCTGGAAAGCCTGACGGGTTCGCCGGCCACCGATCTGATCTATCTGGGCGGTGCCTCCAGCACCATCTGGATCCAGCAGATCGAGGAACTGGTGGGCAGCCGTGGCCGCGACCGCGTCACCCTGGGCGATGGCGGCAACAGCATGACTGTCTCCGCGCTGGAGACGCTGATCGGTGGCCGTGGCCTGGATCAGGTCACGTTGGCCAGCGGTGGTGCCACCCTCTCCGTTGAGGGCATTGAAAGCCTTATCGGCAGCAGCGGCACCGACTTCGTCTTCACCGGTGCCGTGGGTGGTACGCTGTGGGCAAAGGGTATTGATGTCCTGGTGGGCGGTGCCGGCACGGATGCCGTCCGTCTGGCCGATGGCGGCAACAGCCTGCTGGTCCGTGGTCTGGAGACCCTGACCGGCGGCAATGGCACCGACATTGTGACGATCGGCAACAGCGGGGCCACCATGCTGGTCAGCGGGATCGAAACCCTGATCGGCGGCGCATCACGGGAAGTGATTACCCTGGGCAGCCAGGGCGGCACCATCCAGGTCAACGGGGTCGAAACCCTGACGGGCGGTAACGGGGCGGACGTCGTTACCGTGGCCGACGGCAAGGCCATCCGCTTCGAAGGCGGGGCCGGTGCCGATCAGATCGCACTGGGTACCGGTCAGGTGGCAGACCAGATCGTCTATCGCAATGCCGGTGACGGTGCGGCGGCGGGTGCCAATATAGGCTTCGACCGTATCACCAACTTCCAGACGGCTCTGGACAGTCTGGCCCTGGTCGGCAGCCTGCGCAGCCTGTTGGACCGCAACAGCGACGGGATTGTGCAGGGGGCCGACCGCGCCACCGGGCAGATCGATATGGCCAATGACGAGGTGGTGCGCCTGACCACCACGGCCAGCAGCCTGACCGATGACAGCCTGATCGCCATCCGAACCGCCATTGGCGCCCTGAAGAACCCCAGTGCCGGCGGCAGCGTCATGGTCCTGGCCAGCGACAATACCGATACGGGTGTCTATGTGATCACCAAAACTAATGGTGAGCAGAGCATCACATCTGGGGAGATCAAGCTGCTGGGTGTCGTCTCCAATGCCAAGCTTGGAACCGGCAACCTCACCTTCGGAGGATAGTTCCGGGTACTGACAAGGGGGCCGGCTGGTGCCAAGCTGCCAGCCTGCCCCCTTTATCCGGTGGTCGTTGCTTCGGGGATTGGATTTGGCGCGTAATCTGGCACTGACCTGGCAATTGACGGAAATCCATGGCTGGGGCCTGGTGGGTGTCCACACCGCCCTGTGTCTGGTTGACCGGAACCAGCCACCGCTGCTGCTGGAGAAACCAGCCTTCATCACCATGCGCCCGTCCACGCGGGAAAAGCTGGAACCGCTGATGGATGGCTATAACCAGATTTCAGCCCTTTCCGCCAAGCATGGCGGCAAGAAGCTGAAGCTGCATGACTGTACGGCCCTGCATGCGCTGGGGAACGGCTTCATCCCCGGCCCTACCAGCGACCTCTATCACGGAGAGGCCAATATCGGCGTCATCGCGTTCGAGGATACAAGTCTGGACAAATCCACCCTGGAACGGGCCCGCCAATATGACCGGATCATTGTTCACTCAACCTATAACAGGGACCTGCTGTCCCAGCGCGGCCTGCGTGATGTGCGGGTGACGTTCCAGGGTGTGGACCCGTCCGAGTTGCCGCTGCTGCCCCGCACGGGCCTATTTGGTGACCGGTTCGTGGTGTTTTCCGGTGGCAAGATCGAGTATCGCAAGGCCCAGGACGTGGTGCTGGCGGCCTTTCGCATTTTCCATGCACGCCATCCCGAGGCGCTGCTGGTCACGGCCTGGCACAACGCCTGGCCGCATACATCCGCCGACATCGTGGAATCGCCCCTGTCGGTCAGCGCACCGCGCATCGACACTGCAACCCACCGGCTGCGCATCACCGATTGGGCGGCCGACCATGGTGTGCCTTCTAATGCCTTTGTCGATCTGGGTTTCCTGACCCGTGCGCAGATCGCGCCCATCCTGGCCGAATGCCATGCCGCCCTGTTCCCCAACCGGTGCGAGGGGGCGACCAATCTGGTGGCGATGGAGGCCATGGCCTGTGGCGTGCCCGTCATCCTGTCCGACAATACCGGCCATCGCGACCTGATCGGTGAGGAGAATTGCCTACCCTTGCGCCAGCAGACCCCCGTCCCCAACCCGCACGGCGCACGCCAGGGTTGGTGCGAAAGTTCAGTGGACGAAGCCGTGGCGCATCTGGAAACGCTGTATGCGAAGCGTCAGGAGGCGCGGGCCATTGGCGACCGGGGCAAGATCTTCATCCGCACCGAACGCACATGGCGGGATTTCGCGGAAAGCTTTATTGATGCGGCAGCTTGACCCACAGGTATGACGCGATGACGGGCTTGATCCTCATAACCGGCGGAGCCGGCTTCATCGGTTCCAACCTTGTCGCGGCACTGGCCGCGCGGGGGGAGGAGGTGGTGGTCTGCGACCGGCTGGGGTCGGGTGACAAATGGCGCAATCTGGCCAAGCATCTGGTTTCCGGCTTTGTGGCACCCGATCAGCTACCGTCTTTCCTGACCAATCGTGCCGGGTCGGTGAAAGCCATCTTGCATATGGGGGCCATCTCCGCCACCACGGAAACCGACGCGGACCTGATTGCCGATACCAATATCGGTGTTTCCACTCTGCTGTGGGACTGGTGCAGCGGCCATGACGTGCCCTTGATCTACGCATCGTCGGCGGCGACCTATGGCGATGGCAGCCAGGGTTTCTCTGACGATAATGACCCGGCGATGCTGGCGCGGTTACGCCCGCTCAACGCCTATGGCTGGTCAAAGCTCGTCTTTGACCGGTTCGTGATTGATCAGGTCCGGCGTGGCCGCCGCCGCCCGCCACAATGGGCCGGCCTGAAATTCTTCAATGTCTATGGCCCCAACGAATATCATAAGGGCGAGATGATGAGCGTGGTCGCCAAGAACCATGCCATCGCCGCCGCCGGGGGCCGCGTCCGCCTGTTCAAATCACACCGCCCCGACTATGCCGATGGCGGCCAACTGCGCGACTTTGTCTATGTCCGCGACTGTGTGGATGTTGTGCTCTGGCTGCTGGATCTTCCTGGGGTCAGCGGCATTTTCAATGTCGGGTCCGGTCAGGCCCGATCCTTCGCCGATCTGATCACGGCCCTGTACCGCGCCGTGGGCCGGGAGCCCGCAATCGATTATGTCGACATGCCCGACCATCTGCGCGCCAAGTACCAGTATTTCACGCAAGGCCAGCTGGACCGGCTGCGCGCCGCCGGCTACACGGCCCCTATGACGGCGCTGGAAGACGGAGTGGGTGATTATGTCCGCCACTTCCTGTCGCAGCCCGACCCCTACAGGTAACGCGATGGACGCCTATACCCACGCCATCGCCCTGCATCGCGCCGGTCAGGTCGCCGAGGCCACCGTCGCCGCCCGGCGTGCCGTGGCAGAGGCACCCGGCGACCCCATGGCCCACAATCTGCTGGGCGTCTGTCTGACCACGGGGCAACCGACGGCGGAAGGGATCGACATTCTGCGCGCCGCCGTCGCACGCTGGCCCGACCATGAGCATCTGGTCACCAACCTTGCCATCGCCCGGCTGAATGCGGGGGAGCAGAAGTCGGCCTGGCGGTGGTTGCGGCATCTGGCCGTACTGAACCCGGCCAGCGCCGTCGCCTTCGACCGGCTGGGATTACTGTGCAATACATGGCGGGGTGACCGGGAGGCCGCAACCCGGCTGGCTGACCGTGCGGCGCGGCTGTCGCCGCAGGATGAGGGCATCCGCATCAACCAGTCCCTGGCCTGGGCTCCGCATGATCTGGACCGGACAATGAAGGCGCTGGACGCCGCCGTCACGCTGAACCCACAGAACACCTACGCCTATGTGCAGCGGGCGGGTGCGATGATGCGTCGTGGACAGTGGCACGCAGCCCTGCACCCGCTGCGGCGCGCGTTGAAGATCGACGCCAGCCATGATGACGCCATCAAGCATGCGCTGCGCTGCCAGCGCTACCACGCTGCCGGCCAGTCTGCGGCGGCCCGCGGGCCCGGCCCCGGTGACGGTATCCTGCTGCGCGGTCCCTTCTCCACAGCGTCGGGCTATGCCCATATGGGGCGCCGCTATATCCAGACCTTGCGGCAGCAGGGCGTGCCCTTGCAGGTGGTCGGTATCTTCGGGCACGAAACCTGGAGCGAGGAACCGCTGGAGGCCCCGGTGGGGGCCAAGGCCGCCATCAACATCATGGTCCCCCTGGCCGTCGAACCCATTCCCGGTCTGACCACCATCCTCTATTCCATGTTCGAAGGGCCGCGCATCTCCCCCACCTGGGCGAAACAGAGCCTGAATGCCGACATGGTGATTGTCCCAACGGAAAGTTCCCGTCTGGCCTGGGCCAGCCAGGGCTATCCCGAGGATCGGATCCGCGTATGCCCCCTGGGCGTGGATGCGGAACCGGCGGCTGCCGATGCGCCGCCGCTGGTTCTGGTTGATGGCAGCGGGCGACAGGTGGCCAGCTATCGCCACCGGTTCCTGAATGTCTCTGACGCGATCCCGCGCAAGAACCTGGACGGGGTGCTGCGCGTCTGGCTGCGTGCCACCAACCGGGGCGATGATGCCGTCCTGATCCTGAAGCCCGGCAAGGGCGGGACAGAGGCGGCGCGACGGCACCTTCAGACCATCGTCCGTCAGACACAGGAACATGTGGGCCGTTCCTTCGCTGATGCCGCCCCCATCGTCCTGGTCGACCAGCCGTTGAGCGAGGCGGAAATGACAGGCCTGTTCCGTGCTGCCAATTACTATTGGAGCCTGTCGCATGGCGAAGGCTGGGACCTGCCCTTGTCCAAGGCGGGGGCCATGGGAATGGGTCTGATAGCACCTTCCCACAGTTCCTATCTTGATTACCTGGATAGCCGCTTTGCCCGCATGATCCCGTCCACTACCGGCCCAGCCCACCTGCCCTACAGCGCGGAACCGTGGGAGCCCTTCTTCGGGCTGGACTGGTGGAACCCCGATGAGGACGCCGCCGCCGGGATCATCGCCGACATCATTGCCGGGCGCGACAGCAC
Source organism: Niveispirillum sp. CC-CTL257 (assembly GCF_059489915.1). Taxonomy (NCBI): domain Bacteria; kingdom Pseudomonadati; phylum Pseudomonadota; class Alphaproteobacteria; order Rhodospirillales; family Azospirillaceae; genus Niveispirillum; species Niveispirillum sp. CC-CTL257. The sequence goes on along the minus strand of NZ_JCAJXE010000004.1, from coordinate 135,480 downwards.
CCTGCCCGATGCCAGTGCCCATCTGCTGAGCAATTTCACCTGGGGCCAGGCAACGCATAAACTGCGTGCCATCCTGGCCGATGCCGGCCTGCTGCGCCAAGGGAGCACGCCTTGACCGACCTGTTCGAAACGGCGCTGACCCGGCATAAGGAAGGAAGGCTGGCAGAAGCAGAGGCCCTGTATCGGCAGGTGCTGGTCACCAATCCCGATCACCCTTATGCCAACAATAATTATGCCATCCTGCTGCGCGCCCAACGGCGCTGGTCAGATGCTGTAGCCTGTTACGAGCGGGCCGTGCGCGCCAATCCCGACGATGCCCAGGTTCTGAATAACCTGACCTGCGTGCTGTCCGACATGGGGCAGGAAACACAGGCGGCCAAGGTCGCGATGAGGGCGGTCGCGCTGAAGCCCGACTATGCCGAGGCCTGGTTCAATCTGGGCAACATCCTGCGCGACCTGGGGGGAGCCGATCAAGCCCGTCAGGCCTATCGCCGCGCGGTCCGCATCCGGCCCGATATGGCAGAGGCCTGGTCGAACCTGGGCGACATGCATAAATCAGCGTCCGAGCTGACCCAGGCTATGGAATGCTATCGCACGGCCCTGCGCCTGCAGCCCGGCCTGCCGCAACCCTATGTCAATCTGGGGGAGGTGCTGAAAGAACAGGGCCGCGCCACGGATGCCATCACCTTGCTGCAACATGCGCTGGAGCAGCACCCGACCCTGTCATTGCTGCATTCCAACCTGCTGTTCGCCCTGCATTACACGCCGCATGTACCGCCGGAAGTGATTTTCCGTGCCCACCGGCATTGGGGTGAGCGCCATGCCGCCGCCCTGACCCCGGCTGCCCCTTCCTTTGCCAATGACCGCACACCGGACCGGCGGTTGCGCATCGGCTATGTCTCCCCGGATTTCTGTGGCCACGCCGTCTCCTGCTTTCTGGAACCGTTGTTGCGCGGACATGACCGGTCGCAGGTGGAGATCTTCTGCTACCCCATCTCCCGCCGCAATGATGCCGTCACCGACCGGTTCAAGGCCATTACTGGCCACTGGGTCCCCCTGACCGGGCTGACCGATGATGAGGCTGCCGACCGTATCCGCGCCGACGGGATTGATGTCCTGGTTGATGTGGCGGGCCATACCTGTGATTGCCGCCCGCTGATTTTCGCCCGCAAGCCGGCGCCCATCCAGGTCTCCTGGCTGGGCTATCCCGACGGCACGGGCATGACCGCCATGGATTACCGCCTGACTGACGCCATTGCCGACCCGCCGGGTGTCACTGATGGCTGGCATGTGGAGAAATTGGTCCGGCTGCCCGATGGTTTCCTGTGCTTTCGACCGGCACAGGAAACGGGTGCGCCAAGCCCCCTGCCCGCGCGCCGGAACGGCCATGTCACCTTCGGTTCGTTCAACAACAACGCCAAGATCAGCCCGGAAGTGGTGGCGCTCTGGTCCGCCCTTCTGCACCGTGTACCCGGTTCGCGCCTGATCCTGAAAAGCCGGCCCTTTGCCGATCCGGCCACAAAGGCCCGCTATCAATCACTGTTCACCGCCAACAAGATTGCGTTGGACCGGGTGGACCTTCTGCCGCAGATCCCCGATCAGGGCGATCATCTGCGTGCCTATGACCGCGTCGATATCGCCCTGGACCCATTCCCCTATAACGGGACGACCACAAGCTGTGAGGCCCTGTGGATGGGGGCACCGGTGGTGACCTTACGCGGGACCCACCATGTCGCCCGCGTCACGGCCAGCCTGCTGCACCGGTTGGGGTTGGACGAACTGGTGGCCGATACTGAAGACGCCTATCTCGACATTGCCGCCGCGCTGGCGGGTGATCTGGACCGGCTCGACGGTCTACGGCGAGACCTGCGTCAGCGCATGAAGGACAGTCCGCTCTGCAACCCCGACCGTTTCGCCGGACAGGTAGAGGCGGCCTATCGGCAGATGTGGCACGACTGGCTGTAGGCCACAGCCCCTCAGTGCGGCTTTACACCCGTCGACTGCTCAATACTGTTCAATGCTTCGGCCAGCCGGTGTGAGGCGCTGCCGCGCTTGGCCGGCTGCTGCTGCACGCTGGCGTCGGGCGACCATCCGGCCAGGAAGATCACCTCGAACGTGGCCGGCACGGTGCCGTCTTCCTCGCGGAACAGGTCCATGTAGCGCTCGGCGGCACGCACGATGACCTCACGCCGCGTCGGACGCTTCAGGCGCGACAGGGCGGCGTTGGTTTCCCCCATGCCGCGCAGATCGCGCATCAGTCGGAACGGGTCGGGATAGCTGACCGTCAGCGTGTCCATATCCGCAACCGGCAGGGCGAATCCGGCACGTTGCAGCAGGCCCGCCGCATCGCGCAGACCGGCCATGGGGCTGATCCGGGCCGAAACACCGCCCGTCACCTCCATCTCCGCCTCCATCAACGACCGGCGCAGCTCAAACAGACTGTCCCCACCCAGCATGGCGGCAATGAACAGCCCGTCGGGCCGCAGCACTTGACGCGCTTGGATCATGGCACCCGGCAGGTCGTTTACCCAATGCAGCGACAGGTTGGAGATGACCATGTCGAAACTGTTGGGCGCAAAGGGCAGGACCTCCTCGTCCGCGGCCAGGGCCGGGCTGCCGGTATTCGCGCCGGCCAGCCGCGCCATGGCAGGGGACAGGTCGGCATGCACCATGTGCGTGATACCATTGCGCCCCTTCAAGGCGGCTTCGGCCTCACCGCCATGGCTGCCCAGACTCAGCACACGGGGAAATTCCCGACGGATCATGTCCAGCCGTTCGCCCAGCCGTTCCGCCACCTCGCGCAGCAAGAAATCATGGGCGGAAAGCCCCGATGCCGCGCGGTCGCGCCGCTGGCGGATCAAAGGGCGGTCGAACAGGAACATCGTATCGGCGTCGCTCATGCCCTTGCCATACTCCGGCGGACGGCCGCTGGCAACCCATCCCGCCGCCGCTCTTCCGCTGTGTCATGGCAACTTCACTGATTTATGACAGAGCGCTTCTTGACAGTTGGGGGCGGGATGATTAGGTCATTGGCACTCACCGAGCGTGAGTGCTAACAACAGGCTCACGCCAAACCCTTTTGCCTTTTCAGGGAGAGATCCTATGAAGTTCCGTCCGCTGCACGACCGCGTCGTGGTCAAGCGCATCGAGTCCGAACAGAAGACGGCCGGCGGCATCATTATCCCCGACACTGCCAAGGAAAAGCCCCAGGAGGGCGAGGTGGTCGCCGTGGGTCCGGGTGCCCGTGACGAGGCTGGCAAGCTGGTCGCTCTCGACGTGAAGGCCGGCGACCGCGTCCTGTTCGGCAAGTGGTCCGGTACCGAAGTGAAGATCGACGGTGTCGAATACCTGATCATGAAGGAAAGCGACATCATGGGCGTTCTGAACGCCTGAGTCGGATCACCGATCCATACCTGACAACAACGAAATTCAGAGGATAGAGCAATGGCTGCCAAGGAAGTAAAGTTCGGCTCCGACGCCCGCGCCAAGATGCTGCGCGGCGTGGACATTCTGGCCGACGCCGTGAAGGTGACCCTGGGTCCGAAGGGCCGCAACGTCGTGATCGAGAAGAGCTTCGGCGCTCCTCGCATCACCAAGGACGGTGTCTCGGTCGCCAAGGAAATCGAACTGTCTGACAAGTTCGAGAATATGGGCGCGCAGATGGTCAAGGAAGTGGCGCAGAAGACGGCCGATCTGGCTGGCGACGGCACCACCACCGCCACCGTTCTGGCCCAGGCCATCGTCCGTGAAGGTGCCAAGGCCATCGCCGCTGGCATGAACCCGATGGACGTGAAGCGCGGCGTTGATCTGGCCGTTGCCACCGTTGTGGCCGACATCCAGTCGCGTTCCCGCAAGGTCACGACCAACGACGAAATCGCCCAGGTCGGCACCATCTCCGCCAACGGCGAAGCCTCCATCGGCAAGCAGATCGCCGAGGCCATGGCCCGCGTCGGCAACGAAGGCGTCATCACGGTTGAAGAGGCCAAGAGCCTGGAGACCGAGCTGGACGTCGTCGAAGGCATGCAGTTCGACCGCGGCTATCTGTCGCCCTACTTCGTGACCAACGCCGACAAGATGGTCGCGGACCTGGAAAACCCCTACATCCTGCTGTTCGAAAAGAAGCTGTCGGGCCTGCAGGCCATGCTGCCGGTGCTGGAAGCCGTCGTGCAGTCCTCGCGTCCGCTGGTCATCGTGGCCGAAGACGTGGAAGGCGAGGCGCTGGCCACGCTGGTGGTCAACAAGCTGCGTGGCGGTCTGAAGATCGCTGCCGTCAAGGCCCCGGGCTTCGGTGATCGTCGTAAGGCGATGCTGGAAGACATGGCCATCCTGACCGGCGGCCAGGTCATCAGCGAAGATCTGGGCATCAAGCTGGAAAACGTGACCCTGGACATGCTGGGTCGCGCCAAGAAGGTCACGATCTCCAAGGACAACACCACCATCGTTGATGGTGAAGGCGCCAAGGCCGACATCGAGGCCCGCATCGCCCAGATCAAGGCCCAGATCGAAGAGACCACCAGCGACTACGACCGCGAGAAGCTGCAGGAGCGTCTGGCCAAGCTGGCTGGCGGTGTTGCCGTTATCCGCGTCGGTGGTGCGACCGAGGTTGAGGTGAAGGAGCGCAAGGATCGCGTTGATGACGCGATGCACGCCACCCGCGCCGCCGTGGAAGAAGGCATCGTCGCTGGCGGCGGCGTGGCCCTGCTGTACGCCACCAAGAAGCTGGAAACCCTGGTCGCCCCGAACGCCGACCAGAAGTTCGGCGTGGACATCGTCCGCAAGGCCCTGCAGGCCCCGGTCCGTCAGATCGCCCAGAACGCCGGCTTCGACGGCTCGGTGATCGTCGGCAAGCTGCTGGAGCAGGCTGACACCAACCACGGCTTCAACGCCCAGACCGGCGAATATGGCGACATGTTCAAGTTCGGCGTCATCGACCCGACGAAGGTCGTGCGCGCCGCCTTGCAGGACGCCGCCTCCATCGCCGGCCTGCTGATCACCACCGAAGCCATGATCGGCGAAAAGCCGCAGCCGAAGTCCGCTCCGGCCGGTGGCCCGGGTGGCATGGGCGGCATGGGCGACATGGACTTCTAAGAAGTCCGACGTCGTTCAGCCGAACAGGCCTGAATGCGAAGACCCCCGCCGGCGTGATCCGGCGGGGGTTTTTGTTTTAAGATTGTTGCATTTCTTGAAACTGATAACGGGCTGTGGGCCTGTCCGGCGGCCGCCCGTGCCGCCGAAGTTTGACATACCGATGAGTCGGCATCCTAAGCCACGGGACCAGATGATAGCCCAAATTCATTATAAGCCGCGTTATAGCCTTTAAACGCATATTCCGAACATGATTTTATACGAGCGCCGCCAGCACAATTAAGTCATATTGATTGTCTGCGGTGAAGTGTCCAACTCCAGCCTCAATGGGACATCCCTCACTGTAAATCGTCGGGTTGGCCACCTTGTCGAAAAGGGCGCTCATGACCAAACGCCTTCCTCCCCCACCGACTCAGTCGCGGCGGCCGGAGCGGAGATTCGCCCCTCCTCCCGTTGCCCCGATGCGCCCCATGCCGGGCGGCATTGTGCAATGCAAGCCAGTCGTCAAACCAGCAGCACCTTCGGCACACCGCTCGGGATTTCCCGCGCCACCGCCAACCGCCCAAATGAAGCCCTTGGCCGGAGCAATCAAGAAGCCGCCAACCGCCTTCATTGCACCCGGTCGCACAGCGCCAGCCATTCAGAAAATGGAGCAAAAGCTACTGGATGTGGACGACCAGCCCCGATCATACGGGCTGGCGATCGGGCCCAGTTCAGCCACCTTCACATTCACCAAAGCGGGACCACCCACGCCACCAACTAAACCCAAATACGATGGTGGCGAGGTTCCGAAGTTGCACAAGGATGCTGGTGACACTGCGCGTCAAGTCGTTAAGCTTACAGTCGGCGATGGCATCAGCATTGATGGTACCTATACCGCTTATCGCGAAAACGGAGAGGTAATATTCTCTAATAGAATCTACGTAACAGCAGAATATCGTTCGTACACAAAGGTAACTGGCTTCTGGTGCTGCAAGCGAAGAGTGAGAACACCCGTTGCGATGGTGCATTATATGGCAGCAGACCCACCGCAGCAGGGTGTCGGCGCGCTCATGGTGTATGTATTCGCGGGCAAGCTCGAACAAGACGGCGTCAGAATGGTCGCCAGCGGGACGCATACACCCGCCGCAGACGGTCTTATCCGGGCAATGGGTGCCCAACGGACTTCGGCGCCCGGTGGTTACGTAGAGAGCGTTGAAGAAGGCGCGGTTACTTTCTTCACCGCCGATCCCGGAGCGTCCAAGAGAAGTGCAGAGGTGAAGTTCAGGCAGAGCGGCTGGACACGCTCTGCCTGAACCTATCGGACAATATCCAGCCTACCCCTTCTCCCGCCTCTATGTCCCACCTGCCTCCCCCCGGCATCAGTTGACAGCGCACCCTTCGTCGGGGACAAGCTAGCACCCGTCGACCGTAAGCCTGAGACGCTGTTGAAAATGCATCCTGCCTGGACCTATCGCCGCCTGCTCCTGTCCACGGTGCTGGCTTTCGGCCTGTCGGGTGCGGCGCTGGCTCAGCAGGTGCCGACGGCTGGCAAGGCCGACAAGGCAACGGGTCAGCCGGTGCTGCTGTCTGCCGACAGCGTGGATTATGATGAAGACCTGGGTGTCATCACGGCCCGGGGCAAGGTGGAACTGTCGCAGGGCGGGCGGCTGCTGCTGGCTGACAGTGTCAGTTTTTCCGAAAAAACCAATGTCGTCACCGCGTCCGGCAATGTCTCCATCATGGAGCCGACGGGCGAGGTGATGTTTGCCAACTACACCGAACTGACCGACGACCTGCAGCAGGGCTTCGTGGATCAGGTCCGCATCCTGCTGTCCGACAATTCCAAATTCGCGGCCCTGCAGGGGGAGCGGCGCGAGGGCCGCTATACCCGCATGGAGAACGCGGTCTATTCCCCGTGCGAGCTGTGCGCGACCGATCCGACGCGTCCGCCCATCTGGCAGATCCGGGCGGCCCGCATCACCCATGATCAGCAGGCCCACGATGTCTATTACCGTGATGCGACGCTGGAGGTGGCGGGCGTGCCCGTGTTCTGGCTGCCCTTCTTCGGCCATCCCGACCCCACCGTGGAACGGCGCAGCGGTTTCCTGACACCGGGCGGCGGCATCAGCTCCGACCTGGGCACCTATGCAAGGCTCTATTATTTCTTCGACATTGATGAGAGCAAGGATTTCACCCTGGAGGTGACGCCCAGCACAGAGGACGGTTTGCTGCTGGGTGGCGAATACCGGCAGCGCTTCGCAACCGGGTCCATCACCGTGTCGGGCAGTGCGGTCTATACCGACCGGGCGCGGGAAACCACGGGCGGCGTGGTGGAAAAGAAGGAATTCCGGGGACACATTTTCGGCACGGGCCGGTTCGACATTGATGAGAACTGGCGCTGGGGTTTTGACGCGCGCCGCGTGACCGATAACACCCATCTATTGCGCTACGACTACAGCAAGGAAGATATTCTGGCCAGCCGCGCCTTTGCGGAGCGGTTCGAAGGCCGCGACTATCTGGCCCTCAATGTCTATGATTTCCAGGATCTGCGCCCCGGCAACCCGGAGGAGGAGCCGGTCGTTCTGCCCATGGTGACCTACAGCGCGCTAGGCGAACCGGGGGGTCTGCTGGGCGGTCGCTGGTCCGCCGATGCGGGCTTCCTGTCGCTGCTGCGCTCATCGGGCAATGACACCCGGCGCGTGTCGTCCGCCGCCGGCTGGCGCCGCGATGATATTACCGGCTTCGGCCTCGTTTCCGTGCTGAAGGCGGAGGCGCGCGCCGATGGCTATTGGGTGTCGAACCTGCGCCGGGCCGACGGCAGCGTCGAACCGGATGACAAGGTGCGGTTCCGTGCCTTCCCGCACGCCGACTGGACTGTCTCCTATCCGCTGGCGCGCCAGGATGCGACGGTGCAGACCCTAGTCGAACCCATGGTCATGCTGTCGGCGGCCCCGAACTACGACAATAATTCCAACATTCCGAATGAGGACAGCCAGGATATCGAGTTCGATTATACGAACCTGTTCCGTGCCTCGCGCTATCCCGGCATCGATCGGCTGGAGGGCGGGCAGCGCCTGACCTATGGCGTGAAGGCGGGGTTGTATGGGTTTGGCGGCGGCTCCTCCACCCTGTTCTTGGGCCAGAGCCAGCGGCTGGAAGGTGACGCGGATTTCCCCGGCGGCTCCGGCCTGCGTCGCCGCAAGTCGGACGTGGTGGGCAAACTGGAACTGACGCCCAGCCCGTGGATGGACATTTCCTACTCCTTCCGGCTGGACAGCGAGACGGGGGCGCAGCGCCTGCATGATGTCTATGGCGTGTTCGGACCGTCGCAGTTTCGGGTCTCGGGCTCCTATGTCTATCTGGACAAGCTGACGCAGGATGGCGGCCTTGCCACCCGCAACCGCGAAGAACTGACGCTGGGGATCTCGTCCGCGCTGACCGACCGCTGGTCTGTCGGTCTGGCACACCGGCGCGATCTGGCCCCCGGCGGTGGTCCGGTCCTGTCCAGTGCCAGCATCACCTATCAGGAAGAATGCCTGACCTTCTCCCTGGTGGCGGAACGCGACAATACGCGGCGTACCGGCATCGACCGTGGTGACCGCGTCTTCTTCCGCGTGGCCTTCAAGAACCTTGGTGAATTCATGAGCCCCGCCCTTTCCGGCTCCGTCTTTGGCCCACAGGATCGCTGATGGAACAGCCGACGATCAGCGACGAGGACCTGTTCCGCTGGCTGGGCTTCCTGGAGGATTATGCGCGCGACTGGGACCGCGCGTTTGAGAACCGGCCCGGCTATTTCACGCAGGAATATTGGTATCTGTTCGTGGGCTGTACCGTCGGTTACTGGCGTGGCTCCCCCCTGACGGTCAGTGCTGCCTGCCAATCCATGAAAAGCGGGTCGAACCGCACCCGCGAAGACCGGATCAAACGGGCCGTCGATGACGGCTATCTGGAAAAGCGCCGCGCCGACCTGGATGGCCGCAACGCCCTGGTGGTGCCGACGCCAAAGCTGGAACAGGTCATCCGCGGCCATTTCCAGCGCACCCTGCACATGGCCCGGCAATCTATCGGACAGGGCAATTAATACAAACCGTCTGTGTAATATGCGGCACATCACATATCAGCCGCGTAAATTCGCCGATTGTCCATATGCCGCCCCCACTTCACTCTTTGCGGCAGCAGCAATCCAGGGCAGGATCGACCAACGACCGCCCGATGAGTGACATGGACCCGATTGTGACAGGACAGGACGCGCCCGGCGACGCCCCCCCGATGGGCATGGTGCAGCTGGCGGGCATTGCTAAGACGTTCCACGGCAAGGATGGCCGTACCGTGACGGCCCTGGCCGGCATCAACCTTGATATTGCGCAGGGCGGCATCACCGCCATTGTCGGACCCAGCGGTGCCGGCAAAAGCAGCCTGCTGCGCGCCGTCAATCTTCTGGAACGGCCCGATGCCGGCACCGTTATTGTCGGCGGTCGCGACCTGACCAGCCTGGATGAGGCGGCGTTGCGCCGCGCCCGGCAATCCATTGGCATGATTTTCCAGCATTTTAATCTGCTGGCCAACCGCACGGTGGCGGGCAATGTCGCCCTGTCGCTGGAACTGGCGGGCTGGCCGGCGGCCAAGATCGGCCCCCGCGTGGCCGAACTGCTGGACCTTGTCGGGCTGACCGACAAAGCGACGCAATATCCGGCCGCCCTGTCGGGTGGGCAGAAGCAACGGGTGGGCATCGCCCGCGCACTCGCCCCCAACCCTCAATTGCTGCTGTGTGATGAGGCGACATCCGCGCTGGACCCCGAAACCACGCGGCAGATCCTGGCCCTGATCCGCAAGATCAATCGTGAACTGGGGCTGACCGTCCTGCTGATCACCCACGAAATGGCGGTGGTGCGCGAAGTTGCGGATCAGGTGGTGGTGCTGGAGGCGGGCCGCATCATCGAACAGGGACCGGTGGCCCAGGTCTTCGCCCATCCCCAGCATCAGACGACCCGCCGTTTCCTGCTGGGGGAGACGGGCACGGAATTGCCACCTGCCCTGGCCGCCCGCCTGTCGCCCACGCCTGTTGGCGATGGTGCCACCCTGATCCGCCTGCATGCCGTGGGTGATCTGGCAGCAAGCCCGCTTCTGTCCGATCTGGGGGCCGCCGGTATTGGCGTGCGTCTGGTGGCGGGGCGGGTGCAGCCGCTGGGCGAACAGCCCTTTGCCGGCCTGATCGCCGCCCTGACGGGTGATGCCGGCGCCATCCACACCGCCATCCACCAATTGCGCGCCCAGGGCGCGGAGATCGAGGTTCTGGGCCATGTCGCCACAGATGCTGTCACTGCTGGCTGACGCCACGGTTCAGACCCTGCTGATGGTTGCGGTCGCGGGCGGGCTGGCCACCTTGGCTGGCGTGCCGCTGGGGCTGTTCCTGGCCCTCTCAGGGTCGGGCGACCTGCTGCCCAAGCCGGCCTTGCAGCGCACGGTCGGCCTGATCGTGAATGCCACCCGCTCCACCCCCTTCATCATCCTGGTGGTGACCATCGTGCCGCTGACAAGGTTGTTGACCGGCACCTCCATCGGCACCGCTGCCGCAACGGTACCGCTGACCCTGGCCGCCATCCCCTTTATTGCGCGGGTGGTGGAAGGGGCCGTGCGGGAGGTGGATAACGGCCTGCTGGATGCCGCCCGCGCCATGGGGGCGAAGCCGGCTCAGGTGGTGACCAAGATCCTGCTGCCCGAAGCGCGGGCCGGCATCGTGCGCGGCCTGACCTTGGCCGCCGTCAATCTGGTGGGCTATTCCGCCATGGTCGGCGCGGTGGGTGGTGGCGGTCTCGGTGATCTGGGCATCCGTTATGGCTATCAGCGCTTCATGCCGGAAATGATGCTGGCTGTGGTGCTGATCCTGATCGTCGTCGTGCAGGTCCTGCAATCGGGTGGTGAGGCGCTGGCCCGCCGCCTGGACAAACGTAACCCTTGAGAATGTGAAGGCCCGAAACCATGCGCATTTCCGCCCTGCTGGCCGTTACCGCCGCCCTGCTGGCCGCCGCCCTGCCCGCCCAGGCAGAGAAAGTCCGGATCGGCGTCACCCCCGGCCCGCACGCCCAGATCATGGAAGTGGTGAAGAAGGAAGCAACGGCCCAGGGTCTGGACCTGGAAGTGCTGGAATTCAGCGACTATGTCGTGCCCAACGCCGCCCTGGACAGCGGCGACCTGGACGCCAACAGTTTTCAGCATCAACCTTATCTGGATAACCAGATTGCCGACCGGGGTTTCAAGCTGGTGACCGTTGGCAAAACGGTGACCTTCCCGTTGGGTATCTTCGCGGCCAAGGTCAAGTCGCTGGACGCCCTGCCCAAGGGGGCCAAGGTCGCTATCCCCAACGACCCCACCAATGGCGGCCGCGCCCTGCTGCTGCTGGCCCATGAGGGCCTGATCAGCGTTGACCCCAAGGCGGGACTGAAGGCCACCGTCCTGGACATCACCCAGAACCCGAAGAACCTGAAGATCGTGGAACTGGACGCCGCGCAGTTGCCGCGCAGCCTGGGCGATGTCGACGCCGCCGCCATCAATGGCAATTACGCGCTGGAAGCCGGCCTGGACCCGGTGAAGGATGCCATCGCGCGGGAACCGGCCAACGGCCCTTACGCCAATGTCATTGTCGTGCGCACCGCAGACAAGGACAAGCCCTGGGTAAAAAAATTGATTTCTGTTTACAATTCAGCCCCAGTAAAAAGCTACATAGAGACCACTTTCAAAGGCGCTGTTGTTCCAGCCTGGTAACCCCTTTTCTTTCCACCCAACCCGTGAGACGCTTTACGATAATGTAAAGAAGAACGGTGTCAGGGATGGAAGTGGATTACCTTGTTATCGGTGGCGGGTCGGCCGGCTGTGTCCTGGCGGCCCGACTATCCGAGGATTTCAGCCGTCAGGTGGCCTTGGTTGAAGCTGGGGGCACCGATGACCAGTGGGTGGTGCGAACGCCGGCGGCACTGGTGGCCATGCTGCCGACCAAGCTGAATAACTGGGGGTTTCAGACGACGGTACAGGCGGGGCTCGCAGGCCGCCGCGGATACCAGCCACGCGGTCGTGTCCTTGGTGGGTCCAGTTCGACCAACGCCATGGTTTATCTGCGCGGTGCCCCTGAAGATTATGATCAGTGGGCAGCTGAAGGTAATTGCGGATGGTCCTTCAATGAGGTGCTGCCCTACTTTCGGAAGTCGGAACATAATGAGCGGTTCGACGATGATCGTCACGGCAAGGGCGGACCGCTGAATGTTGCCGACTCCCGAACTGGAAACCGTGTCACCGAGATGTTCGTCCAGGCCGGTATCAATGCCGGTCTTCCCAGGGTGGATGATTTCAATGGCCCGTCACCCGAAGGCATCGGCATCTATCAGTTGACCCAGAAGAATGGGGAACGCTGGAATACCGCACGGGCCTATCTGGACCCCGCACGATCACGGCCAAACTTGGCAATTCTGACAAGAAGCCGCGCGTCACGATTGACCCTTGAGAACCGCCGGGTGACCGGAGCAGTAATCCGCCGCAATGGCGCCGATATGCACGTAAAGGCGCGGGCCGGTGTGGTGCTGGCCGCCGGCGCCTTTCAGTCGCCGCACCTGCTTATGCTGTCCGGTATCGGCCCTGGACAGCATCTGATAGACGCTGGAATTCCGGTTCTGCACAACCTGCCCGGCGTGGGCGGGAACCTTCAGGACCATGTCGATTACATTTTCAGCTTTCGGGCGACGCATCCCGATCTGGTCGGCACCACACCGTCCGCTGCCAAACACCTCATGCAGGAGCTATTCCGATATCGACGTGATCGGATGGGCATGTGGACAAGCAACTACGCCGAAGGCGGCGCTTTGTTCCGTCGTAATGACGCCTCTCCCAGGCCTGACTTCCAATTACATTTCGTTGTGGCCATCGTCGAAAATCACGCACGCCGCATCCGCCTGGGGCAGGGCTTTTCCTGCCATCTTTGCCTTCTGCACCCCAAGAGCAGGGGGACTGTCCGGTTGGGGGGGGCGGACCCGCTATCCGACCCCGTGATTGATCCCAACTTCTATGATGACCCGCGTGATCTGGACGCGATGGTGGACGGTTTTCGGCTGACCCGTCGTCTATTGGACGCCGATCCGCTGCGTCGAGTACGGGGTGCCGCCCTGCACGGCGAACTGCTGGAAGAAGACGCGGACATTCGTGAGGAGCTGCGGCAGCGCTCCGACACGATCTATCACCCGGTTGGGACATGCCGGATGGGAACCGACGCTGACGCCGTGGTTGATCCACATCTGCGCGTCCACGGCATTGACGGGCTTTGGGTGGCGGACGCCAGCATCATGCCAACCATCATAGGCGGCAACACCAATGCGCCCACCGTGATGATTGCAGAAAAGGCGGCGGACATGATCCGACGGGTATGATCAATCCACCTCCTTAGGTGCCAGCAGCAGATACATGGCTGGCGTCACCAGACGGGACAGGACCGTGGACGACACCAGCCCACCGATAATGACGGCGGCCAGGGGGGAGTAGAGGCCCGAGCCGCCCAAAGCCAACGGCATCAAGCCGCCAATGGCCGTAACGGAGGTCAGGAGGACGGGCAGGAACCGCACCTCCCCCGCCTCCTCAATCGCGGCCTTCAGCGGCGTGCCGGCCCGGCGCAGCTGTGTGGTGAAATCGACCAGCAGGATGGAATTCTTGATCTCGATCCCGATCAGGGCGATGAAGCCGATCACTGCCGTAAAGGACAGCGTGTAACCGGTCACAAACAGCGCCACCATACCGCCGATAATGCCCAGCGGGATGACGCCGGCCACCACAGCGGTCGTAGCGAAACTGCGGAATTCCAGGATCAGGACGGCCATGATGCCAAACATGGCGACCAGGATCGCACCCGACAGGCCGGCGAAGCTCCGGGACCGCGACTCTGCCTCCCCACCCGTCATCAACCGGTAACCGGGCGGCAGGCCCAGGGCCGACAATTGCTCCCCGATGGCGCGGGTGACGCGGTCGGTATTGTAGCCGGTGGCGGTGAAGGCCGTAATGGTAACGGCGCGCTCACGGTTGAAGCGGTCGATGCGGGCCGGGCTGGTGATGAAATGCGGGTCGCTGAGGGCGGACAGTGGCACCGCCCCCGCCGCACCCGGCACGCGAATGTCACCCAGCACCGACAGCTCATGCCGGCCCTCCATCGGCAGGCGCAGGGTGACGGGGTAGTCATCGCCATCGCTTTCCCTGTAGGTCGCCACCGCCTCCCCCGACAGGGACAGGCGCACGGCACGGTCCACGGCCCCCGCCGGCACGCCCAGCACGCCGGCCTTGTCGAGATCAATGCCCAGATCCAGGTCGGTACGGTCCAGGCGCAGCGGATTGACGACATCGCGCGATCCGGGCGTGCCCTCGATGATCGAGGTCACCTTGGCGGCCAGTTCCTTCAACACCGGCAGTTCCGGGCCCAGGATGCGCACGGCAATGGGTGCTTCGATGGGCGGGCCATTCTCAAACACCCGCACAATGATCTGGGCACCGGGATATGCCGCCAGCCGGGCGCGCAGCTTGTCCAGTTCCGCCGTGCTCTGCCGGCCTTTCCATTCCGTCAGGCCGACAAAGATGGCGCCGTGCGTGGGGTCATCCTCCCGCGGGGTGATGTTGTAATAGATGCGCGGATTGCCATGCCCGGCATTGGCCATGACAAAGCGCACATCCGGCATCTGTTTGACCTGCGCCTCCACGAACTTCACGGCCTTGTCCGTCTCCGCCAGGGGTGCGCCGTCGGGCAGGTCGATCTCGATCAGGAACTGCGGAATGTCGGCGGATGGGAACAGGCTGAACCCGATGCGCGGCACCAGGGCGATGGAGCCGGCAAACAGAACTGTCGCGATCAGCACCGTGATGCCCGGACGTTCCAGCGCCCGGTGCAGAACAGGACGATAGACGGCATGGATAGCACCCATCACCCATTGCAGGGCCTTGTTCCCCTCCGGGTCCTCATGTCGCGACAGGATGCGCGCCGCCAGGAACGGGATCATGGTCAACGCCACGAACAGGGAGGCGGCGACGGTCGCCAGCACGGAGACGGGCAGCGATTTGATGAACTTGCCTGACCCTTCCGGCAGGAACATCAACGGCAGAAAGGCCAGCAGCAGCGTAGCTGTACAGCCCAGCACGGCCACCGCGATCTGCCGCGTACCCTCAATCGCTGCCTCTTCCCGGCTTTTGCCCATGCGCAGATGGCGGGCGATGTTTTCCGTCACCACGATACTGTCATCAACCAGCAGGCCCAGCGACAGCACGAAGCCGGCGATGGACAGCTGGTTCAGGGTGAAGCCCGTGAATTGCAGCACCGTCACGCCGATGGCCAGCGACAGCGGAATGGCCAGCATCACCACCAGCGAGGCGCGGAACCCCAGCGGGATCAGGGTGATCAGCACCAATCCCAGGGCAATGGCGAAGTCGCGGAACAGGGCCGACAGGCGCTTGGCCACATTCTCCGATTGATCAAAGCCGCGCTCCAGTTTGATGTTGGGCGGCAAGGACCGCTCAAACTCATCCAGCGCCGCATAGGTGTTTTTCTTCAGATCGAAGATATTCTGGCCGGGCTTCTGGTTGGCCGTGATGAAGACGGCGCGGGTGCCGTTAAAGCGCGCGATGTGGTTGGCCTCATCCGACGCCCAGGTGACATCCGCCACATCGCGCACCCGCACCACCCGGCCATCAGCGGCGCGGACCACGGTGTTAGCGATATCGTCCAGCGTGTCGAAATCACCCTCTGTCTTGACGGTAAAACGCCGTTCCCCGGCATGCAGCGCACCCAGGGGCACGGCGGCCCCTTCCGCCTTCAAGGCGTCGGCCACCGCCGTGACGGGCAGGCGTAGTTCGGCCAGACGCCCGGCATCGACGGCAACGCGGACCTCCGTCCGCTCCTCCCCCCAGATATCGCTTTCCCAGACGCCGGGCACCCGGTCGATGATGTCGCGCAGGTCATCGGCACGCTTGCGCAGTTCCAGTACCGAAACACCATCACCGATTAAGGCCACCTGCATGAAATTGGTCAGCGCCGTATTGAACTTCTTCACCTCCAGCCGGACAAGGCCGGCAGGAAGGGTCGGGCGGATGGCATTCACCTCCCGCACTACCTGATCATATTTGCGTTCCGCGTCGGACGACCAGTCGAACTCCACGGTAATCACCGCCACCCCGTCGCGGGTGCGCGATGTAATCTTGGTGATGTCGTCCAGGCTGTCGATGGCGTCTTCCAGCGGGTCGGTAACCTGCTTTTCCAGGTCGATCGTGTCGGCCCCTGGCAGCACCGCCACCACCAGCATGGTGGGGATGGGGAAGCTGGGGTCCTCGGCACGCGGGATGGACATCAGCGCGCTGACGCCCATGGCGGCCAGCATGGCAAACAGCACCAGTGTGAATTGCCACTGGCGCACAGAAAAGGCGGCGATATTGCCCATGGCTTACTTCCCCGCCGGCGCGATGGTGATGGCGCTGTCGGGCCGCAGATAGGCACCGCCGGCCGAGATCACGCGTTCACCCTGCGCAAGGCCGCCGGCCACAAGCAGATCGGAACCGCGCAGGCCCGCCACCTTCACCTGCCGTCGTTCCACCCCCTTACCATCGGGCTTCACGACATAGAGCGTGGCCAGATCGCCGAAGCCTTCGATGATGGCAGAGGCCGGAACCGCCAGCGGGGGGGCTGCACCACCGGGCCGGGGCGCGATGAACAGGGTCAGAATGCGTCCGCTGGACAGGTGGGCCGGTGCCGATGGCAACGTCACCTCCACATCGAATACGCCGGTGCCCGTGGCACTTTTGGCGGCGATGCGGGTGACCTGACCCGTCAGTTTGCCTTCGGGCAGGTCCAGTTCCACCGCATTGCCGGTCCCGATGCGGGCCACGTCACGGTCGGACAGGCCGGCCCGCACGATGACCCCGCTTTCACGATCCCCGATGACCAGGGCTGTGGTCCCCGCCGGCACGATCTGCCCCGGCTCCAGCGGTCGTGCCAGCACCACACCATCGGCAGGGGCCGTGATCTCTGACAGGCCCCGGTTGAAGGCGATCGCGTCACGGTCGGCCTGCGCCGTGTCCAGCGCCGATTTGGCCGCATCCACCCGCGCCTTCTCCACAAAACCCTTGGCGACCAGGGGCAGCAGCCGGTCCAGATCCTGCCGCGCCTTGGTGACGCGGGCATCGGCGGCCCGCAGCTGTGCATCCACTTCCGTCACCTGAATACGGGCCAGACGCTGACCGCGCGTGACCGGGTCGGCGATATCGACCTGGAAGCCTTCCACCTTGCCCGCCACCTTGAAGGAAAGCGGGATTTCCCGCTTGAAGGCGACGGTGCCCGTAGCCTTCACCATCTGCGCCTCCGGGGCGGGGCGGGCCACGCTGACCGACACGGGCACGGGCGGGGCTGCGGGGGCCGCCTGTGCCGCATCGGGATCACCCTTGCCGCATGCGGACAGGGCCAGGACAAGGATCAGCGGGATGGACGCGCGCAGCATGGCACACCTAACCTAACGGCGATAAGTTTACGGTGTTAGGTTTAGTCCGACTGGGCTATAGGTCAATAGGGATTCTGAAAGTTGATGGCATGGTTAACGAAAAAGGCACGCGTGCAGTAAAGTCGGGCAAGCGGACACGGCTTCCCGCCGCCGAACGGCGCGCGCAGATCCTGGCCGTGGCCCGTGACCTGTTCGTGACCCAAGGGTTTGAACAAGCCAGCATGCGCCGCATCGCCGATGCCGCAGGCATCACCCCCACCGCCATCTATGATCATTTCGCCGATAAGGAGGCGCTGCTGACCGCCATCGCGGCGGATTTCTTCGATGGTCTGGTGGCGGCCATGACAGTGCCGCCCGACGCGGCGATCGATCCGTTGGGCCAGTTGCGGCAATTGATGATCAATTATGTGCGCTATGGTCTGGCGCACCCCAACGAATACCGGCTGGTTTTCATGACCAGCCTGTCACGCTTCGTGCCCACTCTGGGCCATCGCGGCCTTCCCTGCTCCGGTGTGGTGCCGGAGGAGGTGGCGCAGAAAGCCGTCAAGGCGATGCAAAGCTTCGGTATTTTGCAGACTGGGATTGAGCGGCTGGTTGCCGCCGGCCTATTGCGCGCCGACGATCCGGAAGGTTTCGCCGACAGTGTCTGGGCCATGGGCCACGGAATTGTGTCCCTGGTCATTACCAAGGGCGACAGCAACTTCACCCCCATCGACCGCTGGCTTAATACGTCTATCGGGATATTGATGGAGGGGATGCGGCCGCGTTAACCGATGCCGCCCCCAACTTCGTCCAGATAGACCTTCGCCATCTCCGCATAATGCGGGGCGATGGACATCTGCATCTTGATATCGTACTCGGTCAGGGGGCGCAGGAACTTCGCGGGGCTGCCGCCCCAAAGCTCTCCCGCCTTCACCCGCTTGCCCGGCGTGACCAGGGCACCGGCGGCAACCATGGCACCCGCTTCGACCACGGCCCCATCCATGACGCAGGCCTTCATGCCGATAAAGGCCCCATCTTCCACCACGCACCCATGCAGCAGGGCCAGATGACCAACGGTGACATTGTCACCGATGGTCGTGCTGAACCGGTTGCGGGTGCAGTGGACGACGCTGCCATCCTGAATGTTGCTGTTACGGCCAATGCGGATGGCGTTGACGTCGCCGCGAACGGTGACGCCAAACCACAGGTTCGTCCCCGCCCCGATCTCCACATCGCCGATGACCGTGGCATTGGCTAGGAACACTGAAGGGTCGATGACGGGCAGCTTGCCCTTGAAGGGCAGGATGGTGGGGATGGGGCGGGGATGGATCACGGGAACACCGGTACAACGTCCAGGCCCAACGTCTCCTCAAACCCGTTCATGATGTTGAAATTCTGCACCGCCTGACCCGACGCGCCCTTCATCAGATTGTCGATGACGGAGACCAGGATGGCGCGACCGGGGATACGGTCAGCAAAAACATTGATCAGCGACAGGTTGGAGCCCGCCACATGGCGCGTCTGCGGGCCGACGCCGGGGGCCAACAGCTTCACAAACGCCTCACCGGCATAGGCCTTCTCCAGGCTGGCGCGCAGGGCCGCCACGTCCACCCTATCCTTCATGCGGACATAGGTGGTGGCCATCATGCCCCGGTTCATGGGGATCAGGTGCGGGGTGAAGGCGATGCGGATATCGCCGCGGCCGGCGGCCCAGCCCAGGCTCTGCTCAATCTCCGGCGCGTGGCGATGCGAGGCGATGCCATAGGCATGCATGCCTTCCGCCACTTCGCAGTAAAGGCTGCCCTGCTTGGCATCGCGGCCCGCGCCGGACACGCCTGACTTAGCGTCGATGATAATGTCATCGGCGGAAATCAGCCCGTCCTTCAACAGCGGCAGCAACGGCAGCAGCGACGCTGTGGGATAACAGCCGGGATTGGCGACCAGCCGGGCCTTCGCCACCTGTTCGCGCGCCACCTCCGACAGGCCATAGACGGCGGTTTCCTGCAAATCCACGGCCTTGTGCGCGTGGCCATACCATTCGGCATAGGTGTCGACATTGAACAGCCGGAAATCCGCCGACAGGTCGCAGACGCGGACATGGGCGGGCAGGCCGGCGATCACCTCCTGCGTGGTGCCATGCGGCAGGCCGCAGAAGACGAAATCCACATCGTCCCAGTTCACATCGGCGATCTTGGTCAGGGCCGGCAGGTCATAGGGGGCCAGATGCGGGAACACGTCTGCCACCGGCTTGCCGGCCGCACGCTCCCCCGTCAGGGCCGTGATGCGCACACGCGGATGGCGCAACAGCAATCGCATCAGCTCGGCACCCGTATAGCCGGAAGCGCCCAGAATGGCGACGCGGACGGGGGGGACGGCGGAAGCGGTGCTCATTTACGGCGATCTCCTGGTCAAAGATGGGCGCCACACTCTGGCACCCGTGCGTTACAAATACAGCTTCATGCCCTCATGCGAAGCATCAAAGCCAAGGCGCTGGTAGAACCTGTGCGCATCGGTCCGCCGCTTGTCAGTGGTCAACTGCACCATGCCGCAGCCACGGGCACGGGCCATATCCAGACAATTTTCGATCAGAATAGCGCCCAGCCCCTTGGAGCGCAGGTTGGAGGCTACCCGCACCGCCTCAATGGTGCAGCGACGCATACCCTTGCGGCCCAAGCCCCTGGCATAGTTCAGCTGCGCCATGCCCACCACACGGCCATCCAGGTCCAAAATCAGGATCTCGGCATTGGGGTCCAGGATTATCTCGTCCCACGCCTCGTAATAGGGTTCCAGGTCGGTGGCCCCTTCCCGCCCTTGCCCCAGCATGTCGTCGGTCAGCAGCGCCACCATCTCCGGCACGTCGCGGCGCTGCGCCACACGGACCACGACATCATCCTTGATCGACATGCATTCCCCCTGAAAGCCAGGGGTCCATCATAGAGCGCCGCCAGCCCAGACCGAACCAATTTCACCGATAAAGGGTGGTTGAAAAAGAAAGGCGCCACACCTGATTATAGTTCGCCGCCACCGCGCGCGCCCCAGCGTTGCAGGAAGCGCCCTTAACGGATCGCAAGGCCGAGGCGCATAGTTTCCGTCTGTCGCCCGTTACCTGCCCGGTCCCATGTCCGATGCCTCCCCGGTCGATCAGCCGACCAGCCCCTTCGCCTATACCCCCTATCGGCTTTACTGGTTTGCCCGCATCTGCGCCATTCTGGCGTTGCAGATGCAGATCGTCGCCACCGGCTGGCGCGTCTATGACGTATCGGGCAGTGCCATGGCGTTGGGCTTCATCGGACTGGCGGAGTTCCTGCCGTCGATCCTGCTGGTCCTGGTCACCGGACATGTTGCCGACCGGTTCGACCGGCGGCGCGTGATCAATGTCTGCCAGGGGCTGGAAATCGTCGCCATGCTGGTGCTGTGGCTGGCGCTCTGGGACGATAATACCAAGGCGCTATGGCCCGCCTTCCTGTCGGTCACCATCCTGGGCACGGCCCGCGCGTTTGAGATGCCAGCGGCGTCCTCGCTTGTGCCAAATCTTGTGCCACCCGCCATCTTTCCGCGCGCCGTGGCGTTGAATTCATCGGCTTGGCAGGGTGCGTCCATCGTGGGACCGGCGCTGGGCGGGTTGCTTTACGGCTTTATCGGCCATTGGGTTTTTGCCCTTTGCGCCCTGCTGTTCATGATCGCCTTCACCCTGGTCCGGTTCATCAAGCTGCCGCCCAAGCCCAACCCGGCGGCGGTGAAGAAGGTCAGCCTGGAAACCCTGTTCGCGGGTTTCCGCTTCATCTGGGGCAAGCCCATCGTGCTGGGCGCCATCTCGCTGGACCTGTTTGCGGTACTGCTGGGTGGGGCGACGGCGTTGCTGCCGGTCCTGGCCAAGGATCAGTTCGATGCCGGCCCCGTGATGGCTGGCATCCTGCGCGCCGCGCCCTCGGTGGGGGCATTGGTGACGGGGCTGATCCTGGCCTTTTGGCCCGTGCGGCGACGGGTGGGCCGGGTGCTGTTCGTCTGCGTCGCCGCCTTCGGTGTGGGGACCATCATCTTCGGGTCTACCAGTTCGGCCATCGTGGCCGGCATCGCCCTGATTGTCATGGGCGCGGTGGATATGGTCAGCGTCTTCATCCGCCAGTCGCTGGTACAGCTGGAAACACCCGACGACATGCGTGGCCGCGTCAGCGCCGTCAGCAGCCTGTTCATAGGCGCGTCCAACCAGTTGGGTGAATTTGAAAGCGGGCTTACGGCCCATTGGTGGGGTGCCGGCCCCGCCGTGATCGTCGGCGGGGTCGGCACGCTGGTGGTCGTGGCGCTGTGGTGCGTGCTGTTCCCGGCCCTGCGCAAGGTGGACCGGTTCCCCGGCGCCCTGGACAAGGGCTGACGGGGGTCAGTAGCCGCGCGTGCGGTCCACGACATTGTGCAGGGGCTCCCCCCGTCGATGCCGGTCGATGTTGGCGGCCACGATGCGCGATGCCGTGCCCGGATGAGTCAAGGCGGCGGCATGGGGGACCAGCGTGATCTTCGGGTGCGTCCAAAAGGGGTGCCCGCCAGGCAACGGTTCCACCGCAAAAACATCCAGTGTCGCCGCCGACAGATGGCCGGTATCCAGCAGCGGGATCAGATCATCCTCCACCAGATGCCCGCCGCGCGCGGCATTGATCAGATAGGAACCGCGCGGCAGCGCCGACAGGGTGCGGCGGTTCAGGATGCCGCGCGTCTGATCGGTCAGGGGCAGCAGACAGACCAGAATGTCGGTCTGGGCAAGGAACCCATCCAGCTGTTCTGCCCCGGCAAAGCCGCGCACGCCAGGCAGGTGCTTTTCCGTCCGGCTCCACCCCGCCACATCGAACCCGAAACCCGTCAGCGCCTTGGCGCAGGCCGCGCCCAGTTCGCCTAGCCCCAAGATACCGATCCGGCGTTCGGACGGCAGCAATTGTGGCAGCTGCTTCCAGATGCCGGCCCGCTGCTGTGCGGCGTAGTCCGGCATGGACCGGTGATAGTGCAGCACCTGCATCACGACAAACTCCACCATGCCGGTGACCAGGGTAGGGTCTACCATGCGCACCAGCGGAATGTCGGCGGGCAGGGTCGTATCGGTCAGGACATGTTCGACACCGGCCCCCAGTGAGAAGATCACTTTCAGGTTCGGCAGATCGGACAGGATGCCCGCCGGCTGCTTCCAGACAAAGGCATAATCGATCTCCGCCTTGTCGCCCGTATCCGGCCACAGACGGATATCGATGCCGGGCAATGCTGCGGTCAGGGGCTTGACCCAGGCCTCCTGATCCACCGTGGGGCAGGCATAGAGCAGCACGGGCGGCTTCATGGCGATAACCTCTTTCACGCGACGACCGGCCTGTACCCGGCGCTGTTGGAATGAACGGACTTGCGACGCCCCTTGAAGCCCGCCATCTGCAACAGGCTCAACAGGCTGTCGTTGAATTCGACGGGACGTTCATAGAACACGGAATGGCCCGTGTCCTGCACTTCCACCAGGAAGCTGCCCGGCACCTGCGCCTGAACCGCCCGTATGGCATCGACGGGGAAGACAGGGTCCAGATGCCCGGCGATGAACAGGATGGGGAAACCCAGGCTGCCCAGCAGGGCCGGCGGCACGCTGCGCGGCCAATCGCCCTTCAGCCCCTTGCGGTCGGTATTGTTGAAACCCGACAGGGCAGCATAGAGCCAGGACAGTTCCGGCTCGCGCTGCTTGAATGGCGCGCCCAGTACGCGCTCAAGCTGAGGCAGCGCATTGCTGGCCGCCCGCGCCGCCACCATCAGGTCGGCCACATCGCCTTCCTCCGCAATGGCATGCAGGGACGACGCGACGCACAGGGCCGCAACCCGGCCCGGATGGCGCAGCGCGACATTGATGCAGGTCCCCGCCCCCATCGATTGCCCCACCAGCGCCACCCGGTCGAGCCCCAGATGATCCAGCAAGGCGGTCAGGTCATCGGCAAAGGCGCTGCGACCCAGGCCAGCGCGGTCGGTGGATTTGCCGAAACCACGATGGTCGAACAGCACGACCTGATAGGCCTTGGTCAGGACCGGCACCTGCCGAAACCAGACGGCATGATTGCCGCCCACCCCATGGGCCAGCACAATGGCCGGCCCCTCGCCATGGGTTTCATAATAAAGCTGATCTTCGCCAAGCGACAGATAGGGCATTGGAATTCCCCGATTTCAAGAAAGGATGCGGTGTGGCGTCAACCGACGCCCATCAACCGGCTCAGTTCCACGACATATTCCCCGAACGCCGCGCTCTCCCGCGTCCGGCTGGGGTCTCGCGGGCGGGGCAGATTGATAGTGACATCGCGGATCACCCGGCCCGGCCGTTCCGACATCACCAGCACCCGGTCGGACAGCAGCACCGCCTCCGCGATGGAATGGGTGATCAGGACGACGGTCTTGGCGTCCCGCTGCCAGATGCGCAGCAATTCCATGTTCAACCTATCCCGGGTCAGCGCGTCCAGCGCTCCGAACGGTTCATCCATCAGCAGCACGCGCGGATCGCACAGCAGCGTCTGGCCGATGGCCACCCGGTGGCGCATACCGCCCGACAGCTGATGCGGGAAATGCTTTTCAAAGCCCTTCAGGCCCAGCGTCTCCACCATCGGCCCGATATCGGCGCCCCGCGCCGCCGCCTTGCCCCGGCGTATCTCCAGACCCAGGCGCAAATTTGCCTCGATATTCAGCCAGGCCAGCAGGTTGGAGGTCTGGAACACCACGCCGACATCATCGCGCGGGCCATTGACCCGGCCGCCGAAAATGTCGATCCCGCCCTCCTCGCATCCGACCAAGCCCGCCAGGATACGCAGCAAGGTGCTCTTGCCACAGCCGCTGGGCCCCAGTATGGAGACGAATTCCCGGTCCTGGATCTCCGCCGTCACATTATCCAGCGCCGTCAGCCCACCAAACCGCTTGGTCACGCCGTCGATGGCGATGGCGACCGGGGCCATATCCGCCACAGGCTTCAACCCTGCCGCCACCATACCAGCCTCCCCAATGCTTCGATCAGATAGAACAGGGCCAACGACAGGCCGGTGACGACCAGCAGGGCCGAAAAGGACAGGGCCGTCTGCGATGACCCGGTGGCGATCAGGATCAGATTGCCCAGCCCATCATTGGACCCGACAAATTCCCCCACGATGGCCCCGATCACGGCCAGCGGCATGGCGACCTTGGCCCCATCCACAAAGCTGGGCAGGGCCGATGGCACACGCAGCCGCCAGAACGACGCCCAGGGCTTCGCCCCCAACGCCCGGAAATGTTCCTCAAGATGGGCTGGCGTGCTGGCCAGACCGCCCAGGGTCGTGATGACAATGGGAAAGAAGGCGAACAGGAAGGCCATGGTGACCTTGGACGCCAGCCCATAGCCGCACCAGACCACGATGATGGGCGCCAACCCGATCTTCGGGATGGATTGCAGCGCCACCACGAACGGGTAGAGCGTGCGCTTTGCCAACGGCACGAAGAAGATCAGGGCCGCCAGCGCCACGCCCAGGACCGTGGCAAAGGCGAAACCCAACGCCACCTCCCCCAATGTCACCAGGGAATGGTGCCAGAGCTGTGCGCGCGCCCGCCACGTTTCCTCCGCGATGGAAGAGAGCGAGGGCAGCAGATAGGGTTTCACCTCAAACAGCCTGACCCCACCTTCCCACAGGATGATCAGGACAGCGCAGAACAGCAGCGTTTCCGCCGCGCGCCGGATGGTGCCGGTCATTTCCCCCCTCCCTTTTTCAGCTGTTCGATGCGGGCCGGCGGCGGGACCACGAATTTTTCCAGGTCCCAGCGGTCGAACGTATGCATCTGTTTGCCGGGCCAGATGGCGGGCGTGTGCGGATGGTCGGTATCCACCTGGATCATGTCGGAATAGAATTCGACATTGTTGCCGTCCGGGTCCTTGAACACGATGAAGGTGTTACCGCCCGGCCCGTGCCGTCCATAGCCCCGGTCGATGGGCACGCCGCGTTCCATCAGGAAGGCTGTGATGCGCTCCATCTCGCCCATATCGGCGACCTGATAGCTGAAATGCTCTACCGGAGAGGTGGCAGGATCGTGCCTTGCCGCCTGATCCGCCGGCATCTGCAACAGGGCCAGATCATGATGGTCAGTGCCGGCCCGCAGGAAAACCATATGCCCGTCAATCCAGTCGGACACTTCCAGCCCGACAATGTCACGGTAGAAGGCCAGCGATGCCTGGATATCCCGGACCTTCAGCACCAGATGGCCGAGCTTCAGCGGCTTGGGTCGAAACATGGCGTTTCCTTTCTCGTCTCAATGCCGACTGCTTTCTCGTCATCCCGGCGAAAGCCGGGACCCAGGGGCCGCGCGCCCGACGTTGAACAAGCGATGATGGACGCTGTGTTTAGGTCAGAGCCTGTGGCCCCTGGGTCCCGGCTTTCGCCGGGATGACGAAGAAGAACGCGACGCTCACTCTGCTGGCAGGTAATCCGTGGTGAACACGTCGCCGACCTTCACGTCGGCTTTCAGCCCATAGGCACTGCGCAGGAAGTCGAGCGTGCCCGCCACCCGGTCGGCCTCCATCCAGCCGGCACGGGCCTGCTGCTTCAGCAACGCGCCGGTTTCCAGCAATTGCTGCTTGGTGATGTCCGCATCCAGCACGGGATAATGTTTCAGCATCACGGCCACCGCCGCGTCGGGATCGGCCAGGGCGGCGGCATAGCCGCGATATGTCGCCTTCAGGAAGGCGCGCACCTGTTCGGGCCGTTCCTTGATCACCTTGTCGCTGCTGATCAGGCCGTTGCCATAAATGTCCAGGTTGAAGTCAGCATAGGCGAGCCAGCCCAGGCTTAACCCCGCCTCTTCCGCCCGGCGGCGGAACAAAGGCAGCGAATTGCCCAGCCAACATTCGCCCGCATCAATCTTGCCCTCTACCAGGGAGGCAACGACGACGGCGGGGTCCAACTGCATCAGCGTGACCTTGCCCTTGTCCACGCCGTTCTTTTCCAGCCAGGCCGGAACCAGCACCTGCATGGGCGAATTCTGCCCGCCGCCGACCACCATGCCGGCCAGATCGGCGGGGCTTTCGACCTTGTGCCGTTCCTTGATGAAGCAGAGGCCGGCGGGCCAGCGGTCGCTGATGGCACCGATCATGCGGGCCGTGCCGCCATTGGCACGGTTCAGGATGACGGCCAGGGGATCGGCATAGCCGAACTGGAACATGCCCTGGTCCAGCTCATTGGCGGTGCGGATGCCGCCGAAGCCGCGCACCGCCTCCACCGCCAGCCCTTCCTCGGCATAGAAGCCCTTATCGATGGCCAGGATGACCCCGGCCATGCTGCCCTGTGGCAGCCAGGACATGTTGAAGGTGACCTTTTCGGCTTCGCGGCTGTCCTCCCCGCATCCGCCCAGCAGCAGGCCGGCGGTGAGAAGGGTGGCGGTGACGAGTGTGCGGGCGAATTGGCGCATCTCACCCCTCCGCAATCACAGGATTGGCGATCTCACCCACATGCTCAATACCGGCCACCATGCGGTCGCCCGGCTTCAGGAAGATGCCCCGCGCCATGCCCACGCCGGCGGGCGTGCCCGTGGCCAGAAGGTCGGTGGGACGCAGTTCCAGCAGGCGCGACAGATAGGCGATCTGTTCAAATGTATTGAAGATCATGTCGGCGCTGGTCCCGTCCTGCATCATCTCCCCATTCACCGACAGGGTCAGGCGCAGGCGGTGCAGATCGGGCACACAGGATTTCGGCACAAACCAGGGGCCGACGGGCGTGAAACTGTCAAAGCTTTTGCCGCGGAACCAGTCATGGCTGAACGGGAAGTCGGCGCGGCGCGTCAGGTCGCGGGCCGAAATATCGTTGACCACGACATATCCCGCGACATGGTCCAAGGCGCGGGCCTCCGGGATGCGCCGTCCGGCCTTGCCGATAACCACCCCAAGCTCCACCTCCCAATCCACCTTCTGGCTTTCGGGCGGCAGGATCACGGGGTCATCGGGGCCGATGATGCTGGACTGGGACTTCATGAAGACGAACGGCGTGCTGTCGGCCTTGGCGGCCAGCTTCGTCTCCATCTCCGCCGCATGCTCGATATAGTTCGAGGCGGCGCCGAAGATGCGGAAAGGCTGGAACGGCACGGCGGTGCGCGGGTTCTTCAGCAGCGCGACCTTGCCCTGACGCGCACCATTGTCGGCGGCGACAGCCAGACGGTCGATACGCGCCTCCAGTGCGGTCCAGCGGCGGATGATATCGGTCACTGACAGACCGGCAATCTCGCCGACATCCGTCAGATCGGCCAGCCTCACGGCCCCGTCGGGCAGTACCAGAGCCGCCGGACCATCGGCATGTTCAAGCGTGGCAAGGGCATACCAGGACATGACTTCCCCCTTGGCCGCCCGGCCTTGCCGGCGGCGTCATCGGATCGGATGGATGGATGGGATTACGTGCGGCCAGTGTCGCGCCCGGCCCTGCACAGAACAAGCATAGGGATGCTATTGCGGAGGGTGATTTTGTTATAACGGCGGGTAGGGCTTACACCCCGAAGAAGCCCGCCGCATTGCCACCCAGGATCTTGGCCTTGGCCGGGGCCGACAGGCCGTCATGGCCGCGCACCAGCGCCCCCACCCGCTGCTCCCCCAACGGGAACGGGTAGTCGGAACCCAGCATCACCCGGTCCTCCCCCATGGTGGCGACCAGCAGTGACAAGGCAGCGTGGTTGAACACGGCGCTGTCCACGTAAAACCGGTCGACATAGGAGGAAGGCAGGTTGGGGCAATCCTTGCGCACGATATCGCGGTGGGTCCAGGCATTGTCCACCCGACCCAGCAGATAGGGGAAGCTGCCGCCGCCATGCGCGAAGCAGAGTTTCAGGCTTTTGGGCAGCCGTTCGAAAGCCCCCGACATGATCAGCGACAGGATCGACAGCTGCGTTTCCGCCGGCATGCCGACCAGCCAGGCCAGCATGTATTTCGGCATGCGTTCACGGGCCATCATGTCCCAGGGATGGACCAGAACGGGGGCACCGATATCAGCGCAATGATGCAGGAAGGTGACGATGCCGGCATCATCCAGGTTCTTGTCACCGACATGGTTGCCGATCTGTACCCCGACATGGCCATCGTTCATGGCGCGGCTGACCTCGGCACAGGATTTGTCGATATCCTGCAAGGGCACCTGGCACAGCGATTTCAGGCGGGCCGGATCGGCGGCACAGATGTCGCGGGCCGCATCGTTGAACAGCTTGGCGCAATCCAGGGCCTGATCAGCGGGACGGGTATAGCCGAACAGGACGGGTGTGGCCGACATGATCTGGATATCAACACCGTCACGGCCCATGTCAGCCAGCTTGGCTTGACCGTTCCAGCAGCGTTCATCAATGGGGCGGAATTCCTCCTCCCCCAGCATGATCATGGCCTGTCCGCCGCCATGATGGCGCATCCAGGGCCAGTTGCG
The DNA here is from genome assembly GCF_059489915.1 of Niveispirillum sp. CC-CTL257. Classification (NCBI taxonomy): domain Bacteria; kingdom Pseudomonadati; phylum Pseudomonadota; class Alphaproteobacteria; order Rhodospirillales; family Azospirillaceae; genus Niveispirillum; species Niveispirillum sp. CC-CTL257. The sequence continues at coordinate 106,520 of NZ_JCAJXE010000004.1, read as the reverse complement.
CACCGTGCCGAAGCGTTCGGCCAGATCGGGCCAGTTCTCGGGCACGAAATGGCTGTGCATATCGATGATTGTCATGCCGCACCTGCCTTGGCGACCTTGCCGGGATGGACCGTGCCGCAGGAAGGACAGATGCGCTTTTCGACATTGTCATAGAAGGACTGGAAGATCGGCGGCAGGTCCTTGACGATACTGGACAACTGCACCTCCGCCTTGTGGACGATGCCGCCGCAGCCATCGCAATACCATTGGAAGGCATCCAGCAGACCGTCGGGCCGCTGACGCTCGATCACCAGACCGACAGACCCTTCGACGGGACGCTGCGGCGAATGCGGGACGTTGGGGGGCAGCAGGAAAATCTCCCCCTCCCGGATCGGCACATCCTTTGGCGCGCCGTCGATCCACAGGCGCAGAACCATGTCGCCCTTGATCTGGTAGAAGAACTCCTCCAGCGGATCGACATGGTAATCGGTGCGCTGATTGGGGCCGCCGACAACCGTGACGATGAAATCGGCGTTCGACCATATCTGGGCATTGCCGACCGGGGGGCGCAGCAGATGCTGATGCTCCTCGATCCATTTCGCGAAATTCAGCGGCAGGCCATAGGTCAGCATGGGGTCCCTCCCTTCAGGGGCTTATAGGCCACGGCCTTGATCTCGATCCGCAGATGGGGATGCGGCAGTTGATGTACCGCCACCGTCGTCCGCGCCGGTCCCTCCTGGTCGAAGAACTCGCCATAGACCTGGTTGTAGCCCTGGAAATCATTCATATCGACCAGGAAGGTGGAGACCTCCACCACGTCGCGCAGGCTGGCACCCGCCGCCTCCAGAATGCCGCCGATATTCTCGATCACCGCCCGCGTCTGGGTCCTGATATCAAGGTCGGTGGCGCCTAGATGATCGACCGTGGCGCCGGCGATGGAATTGTCGGGGCGCCGTGAACTGGTGCCCGAAACGAAGATGAAATCGCCGGCCCGGCGGAAATGGGGGAAGCGTCCCCTGGGTACCGCCCGACCCTCGATGACCATGGCATCGCTGCTCATTCTGCCGATCCTTCTGCCGTCATCTGAAACTCGACGCGGCCCAGTTCCTGGGCTTCCAGCGCCACATGATCACCGGGGGCCAGAGCCTCTGCCGCCGTCGCCGCCCCGGCCAGAACGATCCAGCCGGGCTGAAGCGTGACGCCTGCCGCACCTGCCAGCCGGCTGGCCGAGACGAGAGAGCGCAGCGGATCGCCCAGGATGGCCCCGCTGGACCCCATCTGCCGCGCGCGGCCATTGATGGTCATGACCATACCCAATGTGCGCAGGTCCAGGTCGGGCCGGTGCCAGCCGCCGGTAACAAAGCCGCTGGAAGACGCATTGTCCGCCACGACATCGGCCAGCGAGAATTTGAAGTCACGGTAGCGGCTGTCGATGATCTCCAGCGCCGGGGCCACCCCATCCACGGCCGCCAATGCCTGCAGCGGCGTAACCGGACCGGACAGAGGGGCCTTCAGCAGGAAGGCCACTTCCGGCTCCACCCTGGGATGGACAAACCGGGCGAAGGGCATGCTTCCCCCATCCTCCACCAGCATATCCGCCGTCAACCGGCCCCAGATCTGGTCATGCACACCCATCTGGAAGGCCTTGGCGCGGCTGGTGAAGCCCATCTTCACGCCGATAATGCCGGCCCCGCGTTCCACCCGCCGCGCCACCAGGGCCGCCTGCAAGGCGTAGGCCTGATCCAGCGTCAGGTCGATGCCGCTGGTGGAGAACTGCGCGGTGGCGCGGGCCGCACGCGCGGCATCGTCCAGGGTGCGGGCCAGATCATGAATATCAGGCATCACGCCTCTCCTTCCCCATCGATTATTGTCACTACAAAAACTGCTGGACCGATGGCGTTATTGTCGTTACAAATATTCTCATGAACATCACGTTCGACCCGGCCAAGCGCGACCGGACACTGGCGGAGCGCGGCCTTGACTTTGCCGATGCCGCCCTGCTGTTCCGGGGACTGACCCTGACCATGCTGGATGACCGGTTCATCTATCCGGAGCCGCGCTACATCACCTTTGGAATGTTGGACGGACGGATGCTGGTTGTGGTCTGGACGCCGGTGGCTGGTGGCCGCCGCGTGATTTCGATGAGGAAAGCCAATGAGCGCGAACAAGCCCGTTTCCAGCAGCAGTTGGGTTGATCCGGATGACGCGCCGGAACTAAGCGATGACTTCTTTGCCCGTGCCGAACTGGCCGTAGGTGACACGGTGCTGCGACCGGCGGCGGGGACTATGCGCAAGGCTGGCCGGCCCAAGGCCGATACTCGTAAGGCGCAGGTGACGCTGCGTCTGGACCCAGACATACTGGCCCATTTCCGGGCACAGGGGCCTGGCTGGCAGGGACGCATGAACGAGGCCTTGCGCCGCGCGGCGGGACTGTAACCGGCACCGGTCATGCGGCCCTCCCGCTGATATGCTCACAAACCGTCGGCCCCAGCATGCCGGCCACCTGTGCCAGCGCCTGCGGGTCGCAGCCATGCCGCCAGCCCTTGCGCGTGGCGGCAGTGATGAAATGGGACAGCGGGGTAGCGGGACCGGCCAGGGCGGCATCCACCCGCACTGCGCCGTTCTGCACCGCCACCAGGGCATTGGCGACGGCCAGCGACACTTCATGGCTGGCGCTGATCCCGCGCTCGGTGGTGGGCGACAACAGCCGGTCAAAGGCACGCAACCGCGCCGCCACCCCGTCCATGTCCAGCGCACCCGTCACATCCAGGACATGGATGCAACTGGCCCCGAACCCTTCCAGCGCCAGCGCCTGCCGCGCCAGATCACCGGGACCGGACATATGACTGTCCATGGTCAGGGCAGTGACATGCAGGCCAACGCTCCGACCCGCCGCGATGACGGGTTCCGCCGCTTCCAGAGTGGTGAGCGGAACACGCAAGGCACGGATACCCAGGCCGATTGCCCGCTCAACCTCGCCGACGCTCTCCACCGTCATGGACAGCGTAGCGCGCAGCCCCTCGCCCGCCAGCAGTTCGGCTAGTTCCCAATCGCCCGCCGGCATCACGATCCCATCCACCCCCGCCCCTTCCAGCGCGCGGGCCAGCAGGCACAGGGCCTCCCGCCCGAACCGGAACCGCAGGGCCGGCAGGGTCACATCCTCAATTAACAGATGCCGGGGGGACGGGACGGGGCGGGACATAGGATGGTCCTTGGTAGAGCGGCAGCAGCACTCAGACGAACTGGGACCGCACCGTGCCCAGGCCGGCGATCTCTGCCTCCACCGCCTCACCGGGGGCGATGGTGACCATGGGACCCAGCGCCCCCGTCATCAGGAGATCGCCGGCCAGCAGCGGACGCCCCAAGGCGACCATGCGGTCGGCCAGCCAGCGGGCGGCATTCAGCGGGTTGCCCAGGCAGGCACGACCCACGCCGGTCGACACCACCTCCCCGCCCTTGCGCAGGCTCATCCCGCACAAGGACAGGTCGAGATCGGCCAGCCTGCGCGGTGCCGTGCCCAGCACGAACAGGCCGGAGGAGGCATTGTCGGCAATCGTGTCCAGAATACCGATCTTCCAGTCGGCGATGCGGCTGCCCACAATTTCCAGGGCTGGCAGGGCGAAATCGGTGGCGCGGATGATGTCGGCGATGGTGTGGCGATCCGCCGTCAGGTCGCGGCCCAGGACCAGCGCCACTTCCGCCTCCACCTTCGGCTGAAGCACCAGCGAAAGGGGCACCTCCTCCCCATCGCCAAAGCCCATATCGGCGAACAGCATGCCGTAATCCGGCTGATCCACGCCCAGCTGTTTTTGAACCGCGAAGCTGGTCAGGCCGATCTTGCGGCCCACCAGCCGCCGGTCCTGCGACAGGGCATGCGCCGTGTTCGCTTCCTGCACCCGGTAGGCCGCCGCGATATCGCCCGTGGGCAGCAACGGGGTGATGGGCGGGATGGGGCTGCGTTCCTTCTGCGCCAGACGCAGTTTCAGGGCCACGGCCTCAAGGCTTTGCGCGTCCATGGTGTCCCCTTACAGCTTGATGCAGATGGTGGTGGGTTCGGAATAGAAGGCCAACGAATGCTGCCCCCCTTCCCGCCCGATGCCGGAAAACTTGACGCCGCCGAACGGCGTGCGCAGATCGCGTAGGAACCAGTCATTGACCCAGACAATCCCGACCTCCAGCGCGTGCGCCACCCGGTGGGCGCGCTGCACATCGCGGGTCCACAGTGCGGCGGCCAGGCCGTAACGGCTGTCATTGGCCTTGGCGATCACCTCCTCCTCGCTATCGAAGGGGGCGATGTGGCAGATGGGACCGAAAATCTCTTCCTTCACGCAACGCGCATCCTCGGGCAGGCCGGCGATAATGGTGGGCTGCACATAGGCACCCTGATCGCGATGGTCACCGAAACGCGGCACGCCGCCGCCCGTGATGGTGATGGCGCCTTCCTGCCTTGCCAGATCGAAATAGGAGACGACCTTGTCCCGATGCTTGGCGGAGATCAGGGGGCCCATTTCGGCCCCGTCATAAGGGCTGCCAACCTGGATCGCCTCCGCCTTCTGTTTCAGGGCGGCCACGAACCGGTCAAAGATCGGGCGTTCGACATAGACGCGTTCAGAACAGAGGCAGACCTGCCCGCAGTTGCTGAACACCGACCGCACGGTGCCGGCCACGGCATCATCGAAATTGGCATCGGCGAAGATGATGGCGGCGTTCTTGCCGCCCAGTTCGAAACTGACCGGTTTCACGCCCGCCGCCGCACTGCGCATGATGGCGCTGCCGGTGCCGCTTTCCCCGGTGAAGGTGATGGCGTCGATGCCGGGGTGGCTGACCAGGAATTCGCCTGTGCTGTCCGGTCCGAACCCATGGACCAGATTGAACACGCCGGGCGGCATCCCCGCCTGATGCATCACCTCGGCCAGCAGGGCCGCTGTTGACGGCGTATCCTCTGACGGTTTGGCGACAACGGTGTTCCCGCAGGCCAATGCCGGGGCCAGCTTCCAGGACAGAAGCAGCAGCGGCAGATTCCAGGGCGACACAACGGCCACCACGCCCAGCGGCTTGGCAATCGTGTAATTCACGGCCCCGCGCCCGTCGGGCGTGTCGGTCTGAAAGCACTCCGTCGCGCGCGTCAGGACCAGATCGGCGAACAGGTCAAAATTGGCGGCCCCGCGCGGCACATCAATGCTGCGCGCCTGATGCAGCGCCTTGCCGGTATCCGCCACCTCGGCGGCCACGAAATCATCGAACCGCGCGCGGATGCCATTGGCCACAGCGCGCAGCAGGGTCACCCGGTCGCGTACCGGCATGCGGCCCCAGGGACCATGCAAGGCGGCCCGCGCCGCCTTCACCGCACTGTCCACCTCTGCCTTACCCGACAGATGTACCGGGGCAAGGGTTGCGCCATCGATGGGGGAGATGTTGGGGAAACTGTCCCCCGCCGTCACGAACTGCCCACCGATATAGGCGGGTATGGTGCGGCCCTGAAAGGGATAGGCGTGGTGGGACATGGAACGAAACCCGTTCTCTGCTGCCGGGGCAGTGACTGCCCGCGCGGCCTGATGGGTTCCACGCTATCGGGGCCTTGTATAATAGAAAAATACCATTTCAGTGATCCGATATATGGGAATAGCTATAGCTGATGAGGATGCTTCTTCATCGTCATCCAGGCGAAAGCCGGGCCCCAGGTGCCCAAAGAACCGGCGGCCCCTCAGCAGTGAATGATGCGGGTTGGACGGGTTGGGCTTACGGCCCCTGGGTCCCGGCTTTCGCCGGGATGACGAGAGAAGGGGAAAATCAAGATGCACGGGGCACGGAGGAAAACATGAGCCTGAACCTGACGCCGCTGGTGCTGGAGAACCGCCTGCGGGCGCGGTTGAAATTCAAGCAGTTGCAGCTGCTGGTGATGGTGGCCGAACATAATAATATCCTGCGCGCGGCCCAGGTGCTGAACATGGCGCAGCCGGCGGCCACCAAGACCATTCGGGAACTGGAACAGACGCTGGGCATGGATCTGTTCGACCGCACCTCGCGCGGGGTGACACCCACCCTGTTCGGCGAAGTGGTGGTGCGGCACGCCAAGCTGATCCTGTCGCAGCTCCGCCACGCGTCGGAAGAGCTGGTATCGCTAAACACCGGCACGACCGGCAAGATCGCGGTGGGCACCTTGCTGGCCGCCGCCCCCACCCTGCTGCCGCGCGCCATCGTCCTGCTGAAGAAGGAACGGCCCAACATCAATATCCAGGTGGTGGAGGGCACCAACGACAAGCTGATGCCCATGCTGCGCGTCGGTGATCTGGACATGGTGGTGGGCCGCCTGCCCGAATATCGCGAGCGTGATGGGCTGTCGCAGGAGGTTCTCTATTACGAGCCGGTATCCATCGTGGCGCGTAAGGACCATCCACTGGCCGGACGGGGCGAGCTGACCCTGGCGGACCTGATGGATGAGGAATGGATATTGCCGCCACCGCAGACCAGCCTGCGCCGACAGATCGAAACCGCGTTTCGCAAGGCGGGGCTGCAGCCGCCCATCAAGACCGTGGAATCGGTCTCCATCCTGACCAACCATACCCTGCTGCTGGAAACCGACATGGTCGCCGCCATGCCCTATCAGGTGGTGCAGAGCCAACCGGGTCTGGTCCGCCTGCCCGTCAATCTGCGCACCGCCCTGGGGCCGGTGGGTATCACCCTGCGGACGGGCGTGGATCTGACGCCGGCGGCCACCTACTTCGCCGGTGCCTTGCGGCGGGTGGCCAAGGATGTGTCGGCGGATCGTGAAATGAATTAAGGGGGCCGAAGCCCCCTTATTCCACCACCTTCGCCGCGAAGATCACCGCCAGAGCCAAGGGTGCCATCCAGCGAATGCAGAAGCGCCAGGCCCGGAAGGCCAACCCTTCCCCCAACTCCCCCACCTGCACTGCCCGGCTGATCTTCCACCCGACCAGGACCGCGATCAGGCAGCCGCCGCCGGGCAAGACAATATTGGAGGTCAGGTAATCGAACAGGCCAAAGAAGGTCTTGTCCGTCAGCAACCCTGCCCAGGCCAGCGGCTTCACATCCGACCAGATGTTGAAGGACAGGACCGACAGGATGCACAGGCCCCAGGACAACCCGCCCGACAGCAGGGCCGCATAGGCCCGCTTGCAGCCCAGCCGTTCGGTCAGGAAGGATACCGGCGCCTCCATCATGGAAATGGCCGAGGTAATGGCCGCCGCGAACAGCAGCACGAAAAACGCCACCCCCACCACAGCCCCGCCCGGCATCTGGGCGAACATGTACGGCAAGGTCACGAAGGTCAGGGCCGGGCCGCCCGCAGGGTCCAGCCCCATGGCGAATAGAACCGGGAACACCGCGAAACCGGACAGCAGCGACACGAACACCGCTGATCCCACGATGATGACCGACGACCGGATCACCTTCTCCCCCCGGTCCATGTAGGAGCCATAGGCCATCAGGTTGGTGGCCCCCACGCCCAGCGCGAAGAAGGCCTGACCAAAGGCATCCAGCAGCACGTCGGGCGTCACCTTGCTGAAATCCGGCGTGAACAGGAACCGAGCCGCCGCCGCAACATCACCCACCAGCATGGCATATCCCGCCATGGCCAGCAGCAGCAGGAACAGGATGGGCGTCATCACCTTGTTCGCCAGTTCCACCCCGCCCGTGATACCGCGTGCCGAAATGGCAACGGTCGCCCACAGGAACAGGCTGGACCAGGCGAACAGGCGCACGGGATCGCCGACCAGCCCGTCGAACCGGGCCTGGGCAATACCGGCGCTATCCGCCGCCGGGTCCAGGATATAGGCCATGACCCAGCCACCCACGACGCTATAGAAGGACAGGACCAGAATGGCCGCCGCTACACCCGCCAGTCCCAGAAAGCCCCAGCGTGGGCTGGCCCCCGCCTCCACCGCCGCCGCCCGGATGGCGTTGGGCGGCGATACCCGGTAGCGCCGTCCCACCATCAGTTCGGCGATCAGCAGCGGCAGGGCGAGTGCGACCACCGACAGCAGGAAGGTCAGCAGAAACACCGCCCCGCCGCCCGTGCCGACCGTGTAGGGAAAACGCCAGATATTGGCCAGCCCCACCGCCGACCCGATGGTCGACAACAGGAAGGCCAGACGCGACGACCATTGCTCACGGGGTTGGCTGGACATGGGCGGGCCTTGCGATGATGGGGATATTGGTAGCGCGGATAAGCGAAGCGTAATCCGCAGTGCGACAGTGCCGGGGTATCCGCGGATTACGCTTCGCTAATCCGCGCTACGATCAGGTCACGGCGTCCTTTGCCTGAAACCGTTCGTCGCGCCACAGCCCGCGTTCCATGATGTCGGCCAGGATATCGACGGCATCGGCGATGTCCGTGTAGCGCAGGTAGAGCGGCGAGAAGCCGAAGCGCAGGGTGTCAGGCGCGCGGAAATCGCCGATCACGCCGGCCTCAATCAAGGCCTTCATGATGGGATAGCCCTGGGGATGGGCCAGCGCCACATGGCCGCCGCGTTGATGCCCGTCACGCGGGCTGTCCAGGCGGAACATATCCGACCCCAGCCTTTCCTCCACCAGGGCGATGAACAGGTCGCCCATGGTGCGGGCCTTGGCCCAGGCCAGGTGCTTGTCGGCGCGCACGGCCAAGTCGATGCCGGGTTCGGCGGCCTGCAGGGAGAGGATGCCCTGCGTACCGGTCAACATGCGCCCGATGCCATCGGCGGGGCGGTAATCACGGTCAAAGGCGAAGGGGGCGGCATGGCCCCACCAGCCGGACAAGGGCTGTTGCATGGCGGCATGGTGACGCTTTGCTGCGAAGATGAAGGCCGGGCTGCCCGGCCCGCCATTCAGATATTTGTAGGTGCAGCCCACCGCGAAATCGGCCTTTGCCGCGTTCAGGTCCACCGGAATGGCCCCGGCGGAATGGCACAGGTCCCAGACGGTCAGGGCACCGACCGCATGGGCCCTTTCGGTGATCGCGGCCATGTCCAGGATATGGGCCGTCTTGTAATGGACATGGGTCAAGGCCACGACGGCGACATCGTCGGTAATGGCATCCAGGATGCCATCCTTTTCCACAAAGCGGATCTTGTGACCCTGGCCCAGGAAAGCGGCCAGACCCTGTACCATGTAATTATTGGTGGGGAAGTTGCTGCCTTCCATCACAATGACGCGCCGGTCGGGACGCAGGGCGCAGGCGGCGGCCACGGCCTTGAACTGGTTCACGCCGGTGGCGTCGGTCACCACGACCTCCCCGGCGTCCGCCCCAAGCAGTTGGGCCAGCCTGTCGCCCAGCTTGTAAGGGGCGGCGAACCACCCGGCACTGTTCCAGGACCGGATCAGGCCGACACCCCATTCCTGCGTCGCCGCCTCTGCCGCGCGCTGTGCCGCCTTGGTCGGCATCGGACCCAGCGAGTTGCCGTTCAGATAGATCACACCCGGCGGCAGGGTGAATTCATCCCGGAACCCGGAAAGCGGGTCGTTACGGTCCAGGGCCTCAATCTCAGCACGCGTCGGCATGGTCGTTCCTCCCTCAAAGCCCCAGCTTGCGCAGCAGGGCCGCCTCTGCATCGCCGTCCAGCGACATCAGAGGTGCCCGCAGGCGCGACCATTCGGCATCATTATGCAGATGCGCCAGCACGGCCTTGACCGCCGGCACCAGCGGCACACCGGCGAAGGCATTACGGAACTCCGCCACGCGGTCCAGCCGGTCACCCTCTGCCGGGGTGCCGATAGCGTCCACCAGGGCGCGGATGGACCTTGCATGCAGGTTGGCGGTGGCGCTGATGCAACCGGCCCCGCCGCGCGCGATCAGGTCGACCATCCGCGCCTCGGTCCCGGCGAAAATCTCCAGACCCGGCAGGGCCTCCAGCACGGCCTGGGTGTTGGTCCAGTCGCCGGAACTGTCCTTATAGCCCCGGATCGTGGATCCATGCGCCCGCACCAGATCCTGGGCCAGCGTCGGGGTGATGGGCACGCCCGACGTCTGCGGGAAATGGTAGAGATAGATCGCCAGACGCGGATCATTCACACCCTCGATCAGGTCGCGGAAATATCGGCGGACACCGGCGTCGGGCACGCCCTTGAAGAAGAAGGGCGGCACCACCAGCACGCCAGCACAGCCGCTGTCAGTGGCGTGCGATGACAGCAGCACCGTATCGGCCAGCGCGCAGCAGCCCGTGCCGACCAGCAAACGGCCCGGCTCAATACCCTGCGCGATCAGGCTGTCCACCACCATCATGCGTTCCGCATTGGTCAGGGACGCGGACTCGCCCGTGGACCCGAACAGCAGAAGGCCATCGGCACCTTCGGCCAGAAGCCAGCGGCAATGGGCCGCCATCCGGCCCAGATCGATCTTGCCATCAGCGAAAAACGGGGTGGCGACCGCCGGCACGATGCGGGCGAACGGTTGGGTGGCCATGGGATGGCTCCGGGAATTGAAGTGTAGGGGAGAAGGGTGTTTCAGCCCGCCTTGGGCTTGTAGCTGGACGTACCGACCCAGCCGCGTTCGGAAATATCGATCATGACGCTGGCGGGGCCGGTCATCTTATATTCGGCATTGTCCTTATCGGGATTCTTGCCCAGACCCTGGGCGATGTTGATATCGTGGCGCGGGGGGAAGCCCTGGTCTTCCATATATTCTGCCGTCGCTTCCACATCCTCGCACTGGAAACCCAGATGATGCAGGCCGTTATAGCCTTCGGGGAATTCCAGACCGGCAGCAGGCCGGTTCTTGAAGCGTAGGAGTGCGATGTTGATCGTGCCATCTGTCACGTAATAGCCCTGGGCGTTGCGGCTATCGACGCGGCCCGCGACGGTCCAGCCCATGACATTAGCGAAGAAATCGCGCGACGCCTCCGGGTCCTGGGTGGAAATGGCGACATGCTTCAAGGGGATGACCATGATGGTTTTCCTCAAGGATTAAGGTCAGGAGCCGACGCGGAAGGCCGAGGTCAGGCCCCGCACGGCAGCGACGAGGGACAAGGCCGTGATGCGGCCCGTGCCGGGGTTTTCCACCGTCGGCACATTCTCAATCTCAAGCGTCAGGCGGGCGCTGTCGGCGTCCACCACGATGCGGTGGCAATTGCGGGTCACGGACGGATCGGCCCAGATCTGCAACTGCGTGCGGTCGGGGCCAATGCCGGCCAGGCCCAGGGCGGCGGCGACATTGACATTGGCCGGGAACCGCGCTGCACCCTCCCGCGCCGATCCGTCGAACAGCTTCAACGGTTCGGTCAGCGACAGCAGGTCCAGCCCGCGCTCCACCACTTCCTTGGCCTTGGTCAGCGATGTTGGGGGCTTGCGCGTCACCATGGTGACGGAATGGATGGTCCCTTCCGCCGCAGCCCGCACCGCATCAAAGCCCAGCAGGGCACCTGTGGCCAGGATGATGCGCCCGCCATGGGCGCCAGCGGCATCAATGATGTCTGGGCGTTGCAGCAGGGCGGCCCCGCTGACCGTCACCAAGGTACGACCACGCGCCAGGGCCGGCAGGGCGATATCGGCAAAGGCCGCCGTGGGCGCACACTCAACGATGATGTCGCAAAGTTCGGCCAGGGTGGCCGCATCGACCACGGGCACCTGTGCCTTCAGGCCACCCATGCGGGTCCGCGCCTTGGCCGCATCGCCGCTGGTGACGGCGGTCAGGGTCAGTCCCTCCATCCCGGCATCCAGCGCCCGGCCCACGGCCGCCCCGATGGTGCCATATCCGGCGATCCCGACCCGTAAAACCATGATGCGCTTTCCCGCTTGGCTGAATTGATCCCAGGCTAGGCCCGTCCGCTATGCCGGGAAAATACCGATTTCACCGCCTGATATGGGAGAAGCGATATAGCGGGTGTTATGCCAAAACCGCCATATCACCCGGCGGCCTTGGTCTTTGATCGCCATAGCGCGATTACCGATGGTGGAGAAAATCCCCTGCCCGATGGAGCCACCATGCCCCCCTGGATTGAGATCGCCGAACTTGCCGCCTTGATGCTGCTGACCGGGCTGGCGGGTGGCATACTGGCGGGGCTGCTGGGGGTCGGCGGCGGCATCATCATCGTGCCGGTGCTGGATATCGTGCTGGGACTGGTGGGCGTGGACCCGGCGGTGCGCCTGCATGTGGCGGTGGCAACGTCGCTGGCGACCATCATCCCCACGGCAATTTCGTCCAGCCGCAGTCACCACCGCAAAGGCGCCGTCGACCTGGACCTGACCCGGTCCTGGGGGCCGGCGGTATTCGTGGGTGCTGCCATCGGCACGGCAATCGCCGGATATGCCAAGGGCGGGGTCCTGGCCGCCATTTTCGGCACCATCGCCTTGGTGGTGGCGGCGAAGATGCTGCTGCCCGCCGGTGCTTTCACCCTGAACCGCTCGCTGCCCAAGGGGCCGGTGGCGCAGACCATGCCGGCGGCCATCGGTGCCTTTTCCAGCATGATGGGGATTGGCGGCGGCACCCTGACCGTGCCTGTCCTGACCCTGTTCAACTATCCGATCCATCGCGCGGTGGGCACGGCCAGTCTGTTCGGGCTGGTCATCGGCATTCCGGGCACCGTCGGCTATGTCCTGACCGGCTGGAGCCGGGCGGATTTGCCGGCGGGCAGCCTTGGCTATGTCAACCTGATCGGCCTGGCCCTGATCGCGCCCGCCACCATGCTGGCCGCCCCCTGGGGAGCGAAGCTGGCGCATAGCCTGAGCAAGCGGCAATTGTCCGTTGCCTTTGGCTGTTTCCTGCTGATCGTGGGGGTGCGGATGCTTTACCGTGCCTCTGCGGTCTTAATTTAACCCCCTGGAACCGGGATTTTCTCCATGTCCGTTTACGCCATCACACCACCCGCCCCCGTCACCCTGCCCGTTGCGGGCAGTGATGCATTGTTCCCGGTGGGCCGTCTGTTCTGTGTCGGGCGCAACTATGCTGCCCATGCCCGCGAGATGGGCGCGAGTGACCGCGAACCGCCGTTTTTCTTTATGAAGCCGGCCAGCGCCGTTTTGCCCGGTGGCGGCACCTTGCCCTATCCGCCGCAGACCAGCGACCTGCATCATGAGATTGAGTTGGTGGTGGCCCTGGGCGCGGGCGGGTCCGTGTTCGGCTATGGCGTCGGGCTGGACCTGACGCGCCGCGATTTGCAGGGGGAGGCCAAGAAGGCCGGCAAGCCCTGGGATATGGGCAAGGTCTTCGACCATGCCGCCCCCGTCTCCGCCCTGGTCCCCGCCGCTGCGGTGCCGAGCGTCGATGCGGGCCGCATCGCCCTGTCGGTGAATGGGGAGTTGCGACAGGAGGGGGACCTGGCGGAGATAATCTGGACCGTGCCGGAGATCATCGCCGAACTGTCGCGTTTCATCACGCTGCTGCCCGGCGATCTGATCTTCACTGGCACCCCCGCCGGCGTGGGGCCGATCCAGCGTGGGGACCGGCTGGACGGGATGGTGGAGGGGGTCGGTACCCTGTCGGTGACAGTGGCCTGATCACACGGTCCTGACCGCGCGCCAGCAGAACAGCAGCGCCAGGGTCAGGACCCAAAGCCACAGGGCAGCCCCCATCGGCTGTGCCAAGACCCAGCCGCCGGCCAGGGCGCTGACCACGGCCCCGCCGCGCCCCAAGGTGGCGGCCCAGCCGATGCCGGCGGCCCGGCAACTGGTCGGATATCGCGCGGCGGCCAGACCATAAAGCCCCACCTGCACCCCCAGAATGGCCCCGCCCGACAGCAAGACAGGCACCATGGCGGCTGTTACGCCTGGAATATGGCCCAAAGCCAGGGCGATGGCTGCGATGGAAAGGGTAAATGCCCCCGTCACGCACAGGGCCGAAAGGCACCGGGCCGCGCCAAACCGTCCGCCGGCCCAGGCACCCAGCACGGCCCCCGCCACACCGCCCAGATTGAACCACATGGACCCACGCACTGCCTGATCCATGGGTAGGCCCAGACCGGACAGTAGGACGGGCAACCAGTTCAGGCAGCCATAAAGCGCCAGCATGGCGGCAAAGAAGCCCGCCCAGAGATACACGGTCGTGATGCGTAGCGGCGCCGACAGAAGCTCTGCCACCCCGCCCTTTCCAGCGGCAAGGGCGGGGGTGCGGAACATCATTCCACTATCAAAACGACTATCGCCGGCCAGCCTGTTCATTAGGTGCCGAAGGTACCCAGCACGATCATCACGCAGCGCAAGAAACTGGGGTGATTCCGGGAGCGTTATGATCATGATCAGGGCCAGAAACGCCGGTGCAACCCCGCCCAGGATGAAGCAGGCTCGCCAACCAAAGGCCGGGATCATCCAGGCGCAAAGGGCGGCCCCCAACATGCCACCGACAGGCACCGCGACGATGACCAACATGACGGCATAAGCCCGCCAGCGCCTTGGCATCCATTCGGCCACCAGGGCAGTGGCATTGGGCACCGCGGCACCTAAGCCCAGACCGGTTGCCAGCCGCAGCAGGCCCAGCGTTACCGGACCAGCGGCCAAAGCCGACAGGGCCGTCATGGCGGCAAAAAACAGGACCGACCCAATCAGGGCCGGCCGCCGCCCCACCCGGTCGCCAACGGTGCCACCCAGTGCCGTCCCCACCGCCATGCCGGCCAGCGACGCCGCCAGCACAGGCCCGAAAGATGCCCGATCCAGCCCCCATTCGGCCAGCATGGCGGGGGCGGCCAGGGCGGCCAGTTGGATATCGAACCCGTCCAGCACGATGATGCCAGTCACCAGCAGCAGAACCAGCACCCGCAAACGGCCAAAGGGCAGCGTTTCCAGCGCCTCGTCGAGATCGCGGATCATAGGGGTTCCCTATCGTGGGTCAGAAAAATGGGGCCGGGCCGCGCTCGGCGATCCGACCCCAGGGAGGGAATGCGTCAGGCCCTACCCGGCCTCAGTCCCGGGGCGGCCAGGGCGTGGTGGGCACGCCAGCCTTCACCGGTCCCAGCAGCGGGCTGGACAGGGCATAGAAGCCGTGATTGGTGAACATCCAGATGATGTTGCGGTCATATTCGATGTACGTGCCGAAGGCCAGATTGCCCTTCACGCTTTCAAATATCTCGCCATCCGTGGGGAAGCGCGGCACGTAATAGCCGGCAATGGTCGGCTTGGCCGGGTCCTTCACATCGAAAATCTGAATGCCGGCATTATAGAAGGCATAGATGGCCAGCCCGTCACGCCCGCCGCCCGGCTGGGTATGGTAACCCGGCCGCTTGGGCCCGAAACTGCCGCGCCGCTGACAGAAATCGGTGAAGGCCGCCTCCTTGGGCGGGGTCGGGCGCGGGAAGGTAGAAATGATCTTCGGGTGTTTCAGGTCGCGGACATCGATGGCGTAGATGTCCTTGTACGGCTCAAAACACTCATCATTCATGGGATAGCCGTTGAGGAAGATGACGCCACTCTTCTCATACTGGCTGAGATTGACATTGTCGGCCTCCGTCCCGGCAAAGCTGGGCGGCAACTCCAGATGGCCGATAATCTTCATATTGGCCGGGTCGGAGATGTCCAGCGTGTAGAGGCCCAGACCTGCCATGGCGGCAAAGGCGACCTTACCCCCCTTCTCCACGGGCTTTGGAATGAACAGCGGCATGCGCGCACCCATCCAGGAGGTACGGTTGCCGGCGCGCGGATTCTTCAGATAGGCGGCCTCATGCGCGGCATCGCCGATGATCTGACCGGGGGCCGCGAAGTTGGACAGCCATTTCGGATTGGCCGGGTTCGACATGTCCCAGGCCTGATAGCCGGGGCTGTAGAGATAATCCTTATATTCGGCGAGCGCGTAGGTGTCGTCAGGGGCCGTCGCCAGGAACATGTATTTGCCGCCATACCAGGCCGGGACATCCAGCGATCCCGACCCCTGCTGCTGCCCGATGGGGGCGGCGGGGTGGGCGGCGTCGGTGGTGCGTGTGGCGATCAGGTCCCATTGATCGGGCAACGGGCCGTTCATGGCATAGACCTTGAACCCCTTCAGGTGGCCCGCATGCCGGATGGCATCCACCTTGTCGGGCTGGCTGCGCTTATCCTCCAGGATGCCGATGCGCGACACCTCAAACGACTGCACCATGACATATTTGCCAAGGGCCGCGTTCCATTGGATCGATGCAGCGCCAATGCCGTCACCGGCGGGGAACGGGTCCTTTTCGGGCGTCGGCCCATCCTTGCCCCAATCCGAACCCTTGGTCGCCAGCAGTTTGGCGTCCCGCGGATCGGTAATGTCGAACACTTTCAGGTGCCGCCGGTTATAGACATACAGGATCCGGCGGTCGCCAAAATCGACGATATTCTGCCATTCATGATAGGGCGAGGCGGAAAGCGGGTAGAACGCCTCCACCTTCATATTCAGCGCGTAATCCTTCTGATCCCAGTATGTCAGCTGTCCGTCGAAGCTGGGTGCGCCATGCACCGCCTCCGTCGCCTTGGGATGCACGAACTTGCCCGTTGCCTTGTCCATGCCCCAGGTGCCGGGGGCCGGCATGGGCGGCATCTTGTCAGGCGTGATGTCGTACCAGCGCTGAATAATGGGGTCGCGGATATCGATCCTGCCCGGTTCGTCGCTGGCCAGGGCCGCGCCGGACAGCAGAGCCAGGACCGCGTACAGGCCGGACAGGCGGAAGGCGGATTTCATGGGCGCACTCTCCTTGACTGGAAACCATGGAGGCAGGGGCGGACGGCACAATCCCCGTCCGCCCCTGCCCCATCAGAACTTCACCTTCAGCGTGACGCCATAGGTGCGCGGCGGAGCGTAGGAGGCCAGGACGGAGCCGATCACGTCGGTCTTGCCCGCCGTATAAAGCTTGTCCGTCAGGTTCTTGCCCCACAGCATCAGTTCCCAGGCCCCATCATCGGCCACGACGCCGACACCGGCATCGATCAGGCCATAAGAGGGGTTCCAGGTGCGGGCGCTGTTCTCATTCTCGAAGAAATAACCATCGGTCCAGCTGTAATCCGCGCGGATCAGGCCATTGACCTTGTCATTCACCGGGAACTCATACTGCGCGCCCGCCGAAAGGGAATTTTTGGGCGTGCGGCGCAGCTTATTGCCCTTCAGGTTGGTGGGCACGGGCCTTGAGCAGAAGCAGGACGGATCATAGCGCAGGGCCGTGCTGATCAGATCGCCCGTGATCTTGCCATCCATCAGGGCATAGGAACCCGACAGGGTCAGCCCTTCCACCGGCACCGCCAGCAATTCCAGTTCCAGCCCCTTGACCCGCGCCTTGCCGGCATTGGCGATGACATTGTCGGGCGGCAGGGAGCTGCTGAAGATCACATATTGCTGCGTCTGCAGGTCCTTATAGTCGGCGATGAAGCCCGTCAGGTTCAGGCGCAGCCGGTTGTCCAGCCATTGCGACTTGATGCCCGTTTCATAGTTCCAGGCAAATTCGGGATTGTAGGGCACGGCGGCTTCGGTCGGGTTATTGGCATTCTCCCCGTTCCAGCCGCCGCTCTTGAAGCCCTTGGCGACAGTGGCATAAAGCATGACATCGTCGTTGGTCTTCCATTGCAGGGTGGCGCTGGGCGTCCAGGCCGACCAGGTGTGCTTGTCGCCAGCGGTGAAAGCGGTTGTGGGGCGGCCCTGCGCGTCCTCGAAATCCTGTCCCAGGAAATCGCCGAAGGCGGCACGCGCCACCGTGAACTTCTTGATATCCTTGGTGTAACGCACGCCACCAATGGCTTTCAGCGTGTCGGTCACGGCCCAGGTGCCTTCGACAAAGGCCGACCAGGTGTCGCCCTTGGCCGTGGTGCGGGCCGTCTCGCGCCCTTGCGCGAAATAATCGACGAAGATGTAATCGGCATCTTCGTTGCGGTCGATATCCTCACCCATATAGAAGAGGCCGGCCATGATATTGAAGGGACTGTCGAAGTCGGAACTGTAGCGGAACTCCTGGCTGAAGGTCTGCACATCCTCAGTCTTGGCATTGATGTAGAAATCATCGTTGAACTTGGACCGGTCGATGCGCCCGAACTGAATACGGCCATTGGCATCGCGCAGCAGCTTGTCCATATCCAGGTAGGAGCCAGCGTCGTTGTTGTTGTCTTCGAACGTTGCATCACGGTAGCCGGTCAGCGAGGTGATGGAGCCGTTCTCCAAGCTCCACACCGCCTTGATGCTGCCGCCGCCGACATCGGAATGCTGGCGCCCATCGACATTATTGGGGCCCCTGCGCGGGTCGGGGTTCTTGAAGGACACATTGTGGGCCGACGGGATGACCATGTCGATCCAGCGGCCGTCGCTGCGCCGACGGGAGAAATCGGCCGATGCCGTCACCTCCAACTGTTCGGATGCGACAAGGCGCAGCGCACCCTTCACGCCCATGGAGGAGAGGTCCTCCACGTCGTTCTTGGTGAAGGTATTATAGGCAAAGCCATCACGGCCACGGGCGGAGAAGGCGATGCGGCCATAAAGATTGTCGGTGAGCGCACCGCCAGTGGCGCCACGGAATTGCAGGAAGCTGTAATTGCCGACGGACACCTCGGCGACCGTATCCTGATCTTCAGTCGGCTGTTTGGTGATGAAATTGACGGCGCCCCCCACGACATTCTTGCCATAGAGCGTGCCCTGCGGCCCGCGCACCACCTCGATCCGTTCGAAATCAAACAGTTCCAGGTTCGTGCCCTGTGCACGGGACAGATAGACATCGTCCAGGAAGAAGCCGACGGCGGGGCTGCTGGCCGCACTTTCAATGTCGGTGCCGATGCCGCGCATGAAGATATTCGGCTCGGTCGCGTTGTCGGCATTCATGGTGAAGCCGGGCACGCGGTTCACCACCTCCAGCACATCGCCGATGCCGGCGCGGGCCAGCCCTTCGGCCGTGAAGGCGCTGACGGAGACAGCGGCATCCTGCAGGCTTTCCGCCCGCTTGCGCGCCGTCACCACGATCTCTTCCAGCATCAGTTCCTGCGACAGCGCCGGCAGGGCGGTGGCAAGGGCGGCACCGGCCAGAAGCACAGCGCGCAGCGTGCGATTAGACTTGGTCATGTTCGAGACCCCCTGTTCCATTCGGTTTTTATCCGCATGGAGAGCCGGTCCGGCGGGACCGAAGGACCGCGTACCCCGCCTCACCCGTTGGGCGGGGATCAGGTGCAGGTAAGATCGGTCCGGCCCGAGGGACAGTCCCTGGAGGCGGTCTCGAATGTTGTGCATGATGCCGTTCCCGGCGGGCAGTGTTTTCAACTGCGCACCATGGTGTGCTTGCTGCCGGAGAGCCTTGCGGCACCGGCCCTTCCGCTCAGGGATCGACGAATTTTCTTCACGTCGCGGTCTGCTCCTCCATGTGTGTCCATCATAGGAAGGGGCAGCATAACAGTAATATACTGAAGGGGCCGCTCGTTATGCCGGGATTGTTATAACAGAGCGTTTCTGCGCCACGCACCCGATCCAATCGCTGTCAGATACCATCGATGCTGCCGAATTGGCATGAGCGACACACATAGGTCGTCGGGTTAATCATGTATTTACGATGTTGCTTTTCGAAGTCCTCTCCATATAATCGCCGAAATTTTGAAGGAAACAAAAAGATGATGTAAGACTGACCACAGGTCACGTTTCAGCGACTGTGACAATTGCAACAAAGCTGCTGAAACAATTGCAATGAAATGCAGGATTTACGGGGAAATTTCCTCTCGATCCTTCTTTCAAGTCTTCCAACATCCAGGATTTGTTTGGAAATTCCACCGGGAAAGCCGGCCGTGGAACCAATAGTCCTGCGCAATCACGGTCAGTACAATGGAACGACAAGGCATGTTCAGCCTGGTCACCTATCGGCGGCAGCACGACGAGATCCGATCCTGTCTTGATCTGCTGGGCGAGGTTTCTGAACAGGTGCGAAAGCCCGAGAGCGCGCGCCAAGCGGCGGCACTGCTGGCCTCCATCTCTTCATTGGTGCTGCTGCATCTCATCGCGGAGGACCATTTCCTGTTCCCGTCCCTGACCAATCACGCCGACCAGAATGTCCGGACCATCGCCGCCCTGTATCTGCGTACCGGTCGCGACCTGCGGCAGGATTTCATGCGCTATGCGGAGCAGTGGGGCGAGCTGCTGATCCATGCCGAACCGGATCGGTTCTACCGGGAGACACAGGAAATCCTGGCCCGGCTTCATCAGCGGATCGAGCAGGAGGATCGCAACCTCTATCCGCTGATCCTCTTCTGACCATTACGTCACTCCAAACCAGCCCATGCCCTGCCTTTTGAGAGATCACAATGCGCCTTCCCTTCCCACATCTGTCCCGGATGTCGATTCCATATCGCCTGCTGATCCTGGTTTCGCTTCCCACCCTGTTTGGTGCGGTTCTTGGCGGTCTGGTCTTGTGGGATCAGGCCGCCACTGTACGGCGCGCCGCCGATCTCCGGGAAGTAGCCGGCCTGTCCGGATATGTCGCGGACGTCGTGCATGAGCTGCAGAAGGAACGGGGCAGTTCGTCACTGATGTTGAGCAGCAATGGCGACCCGGCGGAGGTCGCGCGGCTAACCGCGCAGCGGCAATTGACGGACCAGATGCTGGCCAACCTGCATGCCCACCTGCGCATGCCCTCCCTCACCGATCCCGGTCTGCGCCGCCGTCTGGACGCGGCCGTGCAGACGCTGGCCGGCCTGCCCGACCTTCGCAGCCGCGCCGACCGCCGCGAAGGTCCGGTCCCGGCCGTGACAGGCGTCTATACCAAAATCATCCGGGGGCTGCTGGACGTGGCGGCCTATCTGCCGACACTGTCGGGCGACAACGCACAGATCGCGGCGGCAACATCATTGGTCGCTTTGGGCGAAGCGAAGGAACGGCTGGGACAGCAGCGCGCCGCCGGGGCTGCCGGCTTCCGCCTGGGCCGGTTCGAACCCGCTGCCCACCAGCAATTCATGCATATCGATGGCGAATTCCGCGCCCTCTGGGCCCAGATGCTGGCCAAACTGACACCAGCCCAGACAGACCTGCTTGCCGCGACGGTCAGCGGACCCGCCATCGAGGATGTGAAGCGGATGCGCGCCATCGCCATCGAAGCCGGCTATGGCGGTGACACAAAGGGCGTCACCGGACGGCAATGGTTCGATCAAACCACGATCAATATCGACCTGCTGCGACGGGTAGAACAGAGCCTGGCCGGAGATCTTGTAGCGGCCTCGGCAGCCTCGGCAGCGACCGCACGGCTGCGTCTGACCCTGGCGATCATTGCCGTACTCTCGATCAGCGCGGCCAGTCTGGCTGCCGCGCGCCGCATCGGCCTGTCGATCACCCGCCCCCTGGCTGATCTGGAACAGAGCATGACCCGGCTGGCCCGGCGCGACTGGTCAGTGGACATGCCGGGCCTGGACCGCCTGGACGAGATCGGCGCCATGGCCCGGACCATCGCCGTGTTCAAGCAGTCCGGTCTGGAAACGGAACGTCTGATCCAGGAGCGGGAACAGGAACAGGCGGAGCGGATACGTCGCGCCGGCACCATTGACGGTCTGATTGCCGCCGCCGACCAGACCATCGCCCAGGCCCTGGATTCCGTGGGTAGCGCCATTGAGCAGTTGAGCGGCACCGCCGCCATCATGCGCGGCAGCGTGGAGCGCACGAGGGTCCGGGCGGAGGCCTGCGCCATGGCCGCCGATGAGACATCCGCCAATGTGCAGACCGTCGCGGCTGCCACCGACGAAATGGTCAGTTCCATCCAGGACATCACGCGGCAGGTCGCGCTCTCCTCGCAGATGGCGGAGGAAGTGGCCGGCAAAGCGGCACAGACCGGCAGCACGGTGCAAAACCTTGCCCAGACGGCACAGCAGGTCGGGGCCGTCATCGATTTGATCCGGGACATCGCCGCCCAGACCAACCTGCTGGCCCTGAATGCCACGATTGAGGCGGCACGCGCCGGGGAAGCCGGCAGGGGCTTCGCGATCGTGGCGGGAGAGGTAAAGAGCCTGGCCACGCAGACCGCCCACGCCACGGAGAGCATTTCCAGACAGATCGGTGCCATGCAGGAGGCGACATCAATCGCCGTCGACGCCATCCTGGCCATCAACAATCTTGTCCATGACCTGTCCGGCATCAGTTCGACCGTGGCGGCCACCATCGAGCAACAGAATGCTACGACCTCGGCCATCAGCCAGAACGCGAACAAAGCGGCAGGAGGCACGCAGGCCGTCTCCGGCAATCTGGCGGAAATGCTGGCCGCATCGACGGAGGGGGACGCCGCAGCGGAACAGGTCCTGACGGCTTCGACCGCACTGGGCGGTCAGGCGTCACGCCTGCGTGAAGAAATCACGTCGCTTCTGAAACAGGTCAGGGCGGCATAGTGTGGCGGAATTTGGTGCTCGCTACCGGACTCGAACCGGTACGCCCCGGAGGACAACAGATTTTAAGTCTGTGGCGTCTACCATTCCGCCAAGCGAGCCCTTATAGGGATGGGGAAACTAGCCGAAGGTGGGGCGGGATGGCAAGCGTGTGGTTGTCCGTCAGATAACGATCACACGCTATTCCAGGTACGCCTCGTCGCCAGACCCGTCATCGCGGCAGATACCGCCTGTTTGTGAAGGATGCCCCATGCAGATCCGCGACGCCGTTGATGCCGACGCGCCGGCCATCGCCGCCATCTATAATGACGCGGTCGTCAACACCACCGCCATCTGGAACGAGGTGCAGGTGGATGCGACCAACCGGGTGGGTTGGATGGCGGACCGGCGGCGGCTGGGTTATCCCGTTCTGGTGGCGGTGGACGGTGATGGCATCGTACTGGGCTATGCGTCGTTCGGCGACTGGCGGGCGTTCGACGGTTACCGTCATACGGTTGAACATTCCGTCTATGTCCGCGCCGACCAGCGTGGTGGCGGCATCGGCAAGGCGCTGATGCAGGCCCTGATCGGGCGGGCACGGGCCATCGGCAAGCATGTGATGGTGGCCGCTATTGAGGCAGGGAACCAGGGCTCCATCGCCCTGCATGAAGCCTTAGGCTTCCGGCGCACCGGCCTGATGCCGCAAGTGGGGATGAAGTTCGGGCGCTGGCTGGATCTCGCATTCCTGCAACTGATCCTGGACGACCGCCCCACCCCCACAGCCTGATCAGGCGGCTGCCTTCGCCGTCCCGCTGCCGCCGGCACCACCCTGCCCCAGGGCGGGCTGATTTGACGCGTTGTCACCCGTCCCTTCCCGCTGGTCGCGGTCCTTTTTCTCCGCCGCTTCGGCATCTTCGGCAGCGGCAACGACGCCGGTGCGGCGGGTGCGGTCGGTCAGGCGCATCATCTCCCGCCACATCTTCTCTTCATCTGACACCTGCGTCGGCTCCGGCGGCATCAGCTCCTTGCCCATGCCGGTACATTCCAGGGACACTTTGCCGTCGGCATCGAGTGTGAATCCCGTGGCGGCGCCAATCTTCTGCCCCGCCGCCACCAGCCGCTTCGATGCGGCCTCCGCATCAGCGCCGGCATTGACCTGGCTGTAATAGCCCTCAATGGCGTCGCCATGCTCCATCAACTGCGCGTCGTTGACCAGCTTGCGCAGACGGTTCTGCAAATCCGGCTCACGCGATAGGACCTTGTTCACCTCTGCTGCGCGGGGATCGTCGCCATCCACCTTTACATTGCCCGATGTATCAATGCGGAAAGCCAACGGCGGCTCGCTCTTGATGCCAGCCATGGCCAGCGTCATGCGCAACTCGTCGCCCACTTTCTGCGTATCGGCGGCGACCGTTTCCCGTGTGGGGAATTCTATGATCGGCAGCCCCTCAACCATGGAATGGTTGGTGGCCGTCAGGCCGCCCGCCTGTGCGGTCTGGCCCGTGGGCGCGCCGTGGAAGCCCACCTTCTCGCCGGCCTCTGCCGATTGGGCCTCGCTGCCCGAAACGCTTGAAGTGCCGGAAGCCCCGGAGGCGGGTTGCCATCGAACACGACTGCTGTTGCCTGAACCCTGGATATCCATGGAACGATCCTTCCCATCACCGGGCAAAAATTGCCCATGCCCCTGGGCAGGCTTTGCCGGCACCCAGGCAGCGGAAAGAAGCGGTTACCCTTTGCGTCCGGCGGTTTTTTCCGCATGCCTTTGTCCCGGACACCCCGCAAAGCGGGGAAGAGCATAGGGAGAAAAGCAAGCGATGTGCCAGCCCTTGCGGCGGCGATGGGCACGGCCCATATCGAAGGCATGACAGAGAACCAGATTCTGGCCCTTATCTCCTCCGTCCTGGTGTTGATCCTGGTGCTGCGCGGCACGCGGTTCCCGCGTCAGGGCCTGCTGCCCCAAATCGCGGTCTGGCTGCTGATCTTCGCCCTGGTGGGCCTGTCCTATAAATTCTTCGGGCCGGGATGACGCGGGCAGCCTTTCACCCGCGCCCCCATAACGGCATCACACCGGCGGCGGCAGGCCGGGCTTGACCGGACGGCGCTTATGCTTACGCCAACGCGACAGAAGCTCGTCAAACGGCTTCAACAGCCGCTCCTGCAAGGTGGGATCGCCCTCCAGCTTGCCATAGACGAAGGCCCCGGCCTCCAGCGTCGAGACGCTTTCCTTGCGCGGTTCCTTGCGGACATTGCCATAGGCGGAGCGGAAATCCGGGTGAATGACGATGCGGCGCAGTTTCAGCATCCAGGCATTGCGCCACCACAGCGTCTTGGCCTGGGCCCAGGTGCCATCAATCAGCACGATGCCTTCCAGATCGGACAGGATCAGGTCGCTGTCGGGGGCCACATCCTTGCGCCCGAACACGGCGATGCCGCCGCGCGGAACCTTGGCCACTTCTTCCTTCGACCCCATGAACAGCACGCCCCAGCGCTTGGCATCCACCTGCCGGCCCAGGGCCTTGGACAGGGACGGCCAGGACAGGCCGATCTTCAGCACGCTGTTTTCAATCTGCCCGGTCAGCAGACGGGCGGTGCCCAGCTCCACATCCTGTTCCTGGGGATGCATCAGCACCAGCAATTGCAGGCGCGTGCGTTCCGGCACCAGGGCGGCGCAAAGGCACAAATCTTCGGGTTTGCCGCAGGTGGCGCAGGGGGGCGGCGGGGCCGGCGGCGGCGGAAGGATCAGGTCGTCTTCATTCATGGTGGCGGCACCATAGCGCATCCCGCGCCATCTTGGCAGGGGGTGGGCACGCAATGCCGCCATGGCAAGGCGTGGACCGCCCCCATCCATGCTTGATGCAGGTCCCAGGCATTGGGACACCGGGTTTGCGGCAAGGGACCGGCTTCGTGTAAGGTGCCGGGCTGACCCATGGTTTACCGTTGTTGAAAGTACCGACTCCGATGACACAGGCCGAACTCGCCGACGAATACGAAGACAAGCGTTCCATCAAGCTGCACAAGCCCGAGGATTTTGAAGGCATGCGCAAGGCCGGCCGTCTCGCCGCCGCCACGCTTGATTACATTACGCCCTTCGTCGTCCCCGGCGCGGTCACTGAAGAACTGGACGACAAGATATTGGCCTTTGTGGAGGCCAATGGCGGCACATCGGCCACTGTTGGATACAAGGGCTATACCAAGGCCTCCTGCATTTCCATCAACCATGTCGTCTGCCACGGCATTCCGGGGCCCAAGCGTCTGGTCAATGGAGACATCGCCAATATCGACGTGACCGTTATTGTCGATGGCTGGTTCGGTGATACCAGCCGCATGTATATGGTGGGCGATGTCGGCGTGAAGGCGCGGCGTCTGGTCGATGTCACCTATGAGGCGCTGATGCGCGGCATTTCGGTGGTGAGGCCGGGGGCGACGCTGGGTGATATCGGTCACGCCATTCAGTCCTATGCCGAAAGCTTCCGTTTCTCCGTGGTGCGCGATTTCTGCGGCCATGGCCTGGGCCGAGTGTTCCATGATGCGCCGTCGGTGCTGCATTACGGTCAGAAGGGCCGCGGTGCCGTGCTGGAGGAAGGGATGTTCTTCACCATCGAACCGATGATCAATGCCGGCCGGTATGAAGTGAAGGTCCTGTCCGACGGCTGGACCGCCGTCACGCGGGACAAGAGCCTTTCGGCACAGTTCGAACATTCCATCGGCGTCACCAAGGACGGGTTCGAGATTTTCACCCTGTCGCCCGCTGGCTATACTAAGCCGCCCTACGCGTAATTCCCCACCCTCTTCCCGTCTGGCATCCCATCATCACCGCTGTTACACTTGTAGGAAAGTGGGCAGTGATGGTCTTACACATCATGGGTGTGGTGGGATGGCGGTGAAGCGGACGGCGAAGGCGACACGGATGGATGAGGCGGCCGTAAAAGCCCCGCCGCCCGACGATGACCTGCTGGCCGCCATGCTGGCGGGAAAGCCCATGCCAGAGAGGCCACAGGCAGTGGCCAAGCCTGAGCCGCTGCCGGAGCGAGTGGAGGAGCAGCCGCATTATCACGGCCATCGCGACCGGCTGCGTCAGCGTTTCATCGCATCCGGGCCCGACGCGTTGCAGGATTACGAACTGCTGGAACTGCTGCTGTTCCAGGCCATTCCCCGGCGCGATGTGAAGCCATTGGCCAAGGAACTGATGACGGCGTTCGGTAGCCTGTGGGCCGTCACCCAGGCATCGGCAGAGGCGCTGCGCAACCGTTTCAACTTCTCCGACGCCACCATCGCCCATATCCGCGTCGTGGGCGCCATCGGCCTGCGCATGGCGCGGCAGCAGGTGATGGGGCAACCTATCCTGTCATCCTGGCAGAAGCTGCTGGATTATTGCGCCGGGGCCATGGCGCATGAACCGGTGGAACAGTTCCGCCTGTTATTCCTGGATCGCAAGAACACCCTGATCGCCGATGAGGTGCAGCAGCGCGGCACCGTTGACCATACGCCCGTCTATCCGCGCGAAGTGGTGCGCCGCGCCCTGGAGCTGAGCGCCAGCGCCGTCATCCTGGTGCATAACCACCCCAGCGGGGACCCCACACCCAGCCGCGCCGATATCGACATGACCAAACAGATCGTCACCGCCGCCACCGCCCTGGGTGTGGTCATTCATGACCATGTCATCATCGGCAAGGGCGGGAAATATGTGAGCTTCAAGAGTGCCGGCCTGATGTAATTGCCCTCATCTCAATAATCATATTATATGATGATCCTACTGATTTTTTCAGGTAGGATGCGCCCCCGTTGGAAAAATCGGGAAATGCGGGGGAGGAAATACGCATGAAGGGTTTGCACCGCAGCCTGGCCCTGTGCCTGGGACTGCTGACCGCCGTTCCGGCCTTTGGTCAGGATGCCAAGGTCACCGTCAATGGCGCACAGCCCGGCCCTGTCCTGGCACCGGAAATCCAGGGGCAGTTCGCCGAACATCTGGGCCGCCTGATCTATGAAGGCATCTGGGTGGGGGAGAAATCGTCCATCCCCAACATCCGGGGCTATCGCAAGGATGTGGTGGAGGCGCTGAAGGCCATCCGCGTGCCGCTGATCCGCTGGCCCGGCGGCTGCTTCGCCGATGAATATCACTGGCGCGACGGCATCGGCCCCCGCGCGAAGCGGCCGATCGGCGTCAACACCAACTGGGGTGGGGTGGCGGAAGCCAATGCGTTCGGGACCCATGAATTCATGGATTTCTCCGAACTGGTCGGGGCCAAGACCTATGTGAATGGCAATATCGGCACTGGCTCTGCCCGCGAGATGGCGGATTGGGTTGAGTATATGACCAGCCCGTCCAACTCCACCCTGGCCCAGACGCGCCGCGCCAATGGACGGGACAAGCCCTGGACCTTGGACTGGTTCGCCATCGGGAACGAGACCTGGGGCTGCGGCGGCAATATGCGGCCCGAATTCTATACCGACCAGTTGCGCCAGATCCGCACCTTCATCAAACCCGCCCCAGGCCAGCCGACCAAGATCATCGCCAGCGGCAGCCATGACGAAGAGGTCAAATGGACGGAAGTCGTGATGGCCGGGTCGGCCACCATGATCGACGCCATCAGCCTGCATCACTATGCCCTGCCCTCCTTCGGTCGGGCCACGCGCGGCACCTGGAAGGACAAGGGGTCGGCCACCGAATTCGGGGAAAGCGACTGGTTCGCGTTGATGGTGACGGCCACACAGATGGATGATCTGCTGATCAAGCACAGCGCGGTCATGGACAAATATGACCCGCAGAAGAAGGTGGCCCTGGTCGTCGATGAATGGGGCAACTGGTTCGACCCCACACCCGGCACCAATCCCGGCTTCCTGGAACAGCAGAATACGTTGCGCGACGCCGTGACGGCGGCCATCAACCTGAACATCTTCCACAAGCATGGCGAACGGGTGCGCATGGCCAACATTGCGCAGATGGTCAATGTGCTGCAGGCCCTGATCCTGACCGACGGGCCGAAGATGCTGCTGACCCCCACCTATCATGTCTTTGACATGTATAAGGATTTCCAGGGGGCCATACAGTTCCCGGTGACCGTGGCGGGGCCGAAATACAGCTATGCTGAACGCAGCCTGCCGGCGATCAGTGCCTCTGCCGCCCGCGCCAAGGATGGCAGCGTCCTGGTGGCCCTGACCAACATCAACCCGAACGAGGCTGTCCCGGTAACGGTCAGTCTGGATGGCGTCACGGCGGCGGGCGTGTCGGGCCGCATCCTGACGGCCCCCGCCATGAACGCCCATAACAGCTTTGCCCAGCCGGACGCGGTAAAGCCGGCTTCGTTCGCCGGGGCGACCTTGACCGGGTCCACCCTGTCCGTGACCCTGCCGGCCAAGTCGGTCGTGGTGCTGGTGGTGAAGTAACAAAACGGGGCGGTTCCTCGCGGGACCGCCCCGTTTTCCTTGGTTATAACCCCTTCACCACCACCGGCACCTCTGTCGCCTGCGCCAGCCGGTTGCGCAGCGGCAGGCCGAACGGGGCGGCCTCCACCTCGAACACGTCACCGGGCAGGGTCTGGAAACCGTCGCTGAAGGACAGGGTGGCAGTGCCAAAATAATGCACATGCGCGTCGCCGGGGCGGCGGAACCCGTCATATTTGAAGTGATGATATTCCAGGTTCGACAGGCTGTGGGACATGTTGGCCTCCCCGGACAGGAAGGGCTTTTCCCAGACGGTCTGGCCGTCGCGCACGATGCGCGTCGTGCCACGGATATCGGCGGGCAATTCCCCCAGCAGCAGTTCCGGCCCGATGGCGCAGACGCGCAGCTTGGAATGGGCCAGATAGAGATAGTTCTGGCGCTCCGTCACATGATCCGAAAACTCATTGCCCAGCGCGTAGCCCAGACGGAAGACGCTGCCATCCGGCCCCACGATGTAAAGCCCGGCAATCTCCGGTTCCTCCCCGCCATCCAGTGCGAAGAAGGGGGAGACAAGGTCGCCATCGGGCCGGGCCAGGATGGAGCCGTCACCCTTGTAGAACCATTCCGGCTGCACACCGACCTGACCCGGTGCCGGCTTGCCGCCATCCAGGCCGAGGCGGAACATGCGCATGCTGTCGGTCTGCTTGGCGGGGTCGGCCAGATCGCGATGCATCTTGTCCCGGCCTTCCGCCGACCCCAGATGCGTCAGGCCCGTACCCGCGACCAGAAGATGGGCCGCGTCGGGATGGTCCAGCGGCGGCAGAACGCGGCCCTCGGCCAGGGTGGCGGCAATATCCACCTCTTCCCCCGTCGCCTGCGCCTGGGCCAACGACAGAAGGTTCGTACCCTCTGCGATGGCCTGCTGCGCCAGCTCATAGGTGGTGGCGGCACCAACCAGACAGCGGGCCGGCGCATCATCCTGGCGCAGGGCCACGGCCCGCTTGCCCTGCTTGTCCACAAATTGCGTCAGACGCCACGCCATCGCGCTCACTCCTCGGGATTTGGTATATTCTGTCTCAGCCCATGCACCACACCGCCAGGATATGGCATTTGGCGCTGGACTAAATGATATAATAATACTAATCATTTTTCCCAGCATGAAATGGCAGGGCAGCCCCGGCAAGAAGGCGGCGCCCGGTCCGGGGACGGAAAACGACAGAGGGTGCGATGAAGGCTTTCGCGAAATATGGGGCCGTGGCCCTGATGCTGGCCGTCCTGACGGGCTGCGGCGACAAAGGCGGAGCGGACAAGGCGGCGGATGCCGGCAAGACTGTCGGCGCCCTGACCATCGGCTTCTCGCAGATCGGGTCGGAATCCGGCTGGCGTGCGGCGGAAACCAAGCTGGCCAAGTCGGAAGCGGAAAAACGCGGCATCACCCTGAAAATCTCCGACGCGCAGCAGCAGCAGGCCAACCAGATCAAGGCCATCCGGTCCTTCATCGCCCAGGGCGTGGACGCCATCCTGCTAGCCCCCGTCATTTCGTCCGGCTGGGATGAGGTGCTGGGCGAGGCAAAGGCGGCCAGTATCCCCGTGGTCCTGCTGGACCGGCAGATCGATACCGCCGACCCCAGCCTGTATCTGTCCGCCGTGACCTCCGACACGGTGGAGGAAGGACGCGTGGCGGGCCGTTGGCTGGTGGAAAGGCTGGCGGGTCGTGACTGCCGCGTCGTGGAAATCCAGGGCACGATCGGTGCCTCCCTGGTCGCCAACCGCAAGAAGGGCTTTGAGGAAGGTATTTCCAGCGCCGCCAATGTGCAGATCGTCCGCACCCAGTCCGGCGAATTCACCCGCGCCAAGGGCAAGGAGGTGATGGAAGGCTTCATCAAGGCCGAAGCGCCGGGCAGCATCTGCGCCGTCTATGCCCATAATGACGACATGATGATCGGTGCCATCCAGGCCATGAAGGAAGCGGGCCTGAAGCCGGGCAGCGATATCCTGGCAGTGTCCATCGATGCCGTGCCCGATATTTTCAAGGCCATGGCCGATGGCGATGCCAACGCCACCGTCGAACTGACACCCGACATGGCCAGCCGGGCCTATGACCTGCTGGCGGCTTATAAAAAGGATGGGACGCAGCCGCCGAAATGGGTGCAGACCCCGTCCACCCTGTACCTGCCCGACACGGCAGCAGCGGAGTATGAGCGCCGCAAGGACCTGTACTGATGACCGAAACGGCAGCAACGCTGCTGTCCGCACGCGGGCTGACGCGCACCTATCCGGGCGTGCGGGCCCTGGACGGGGTGGATCTGACCCTGCGTGCCGGTGAAATCCATGCGCTGCTGGGGGAAAACGGGGCCGGCAAATCCACCCTGATCAACTTGGCTACGGGTGCGCAACCTGTCGAAGCCGGGTCCATCCATCTGGACGGGCGGGAGGTGCGGCCCAAAAATCCGGCGGACGCAGCCGCCAGCGGCATTGTCGCCGTCTATCAGGAAATCACGCTGCTACCCAACCTGTCGGTGGCGGAAAACATCTATCTGGGGCGGGAGCCGACGCGGTTCGGTCTGGTCGACAGGACACGGATGCGGCGCGAGGCGGCGACGCTTCTGTCCCGTTTCGGCCTGTCCATCGATCCGGCCCAGCCGCTGTCGACCTTTTCCACAGCGGTCCAGCAGTTGATCGCCATTGCGCGTGCCGTCGATATGTCGGCGCGTGTCCTGATCCTGGATGAACCGACGGCCAGCCTGGACAGTGTCGAGGTGGCGGTGCTGTTCCGCCTGATGCGCGAACTGGCGGCGTCGGGCATGGCCGTGCTGTTCGTGACCCATTTCCTGGATCAGGTCTATGAGGTGAGCCACCGTATCACCGTGCTGCGCGGTGGGAAGCTGGTGGGCGAACGGAAGACGGCGGAACTGCCGCGCCTGGACCTTGTCGCCATGATGCTGGGCAAGCTGCCCAGCGGCGACAGCCATCTGCAACGCCATGCCACGCGCGGGCCGGGCGCGCCGTTCGTAACCGTAAAAGGTCTAGGCAAACGGCATCTGGTGGCCCCGTTCAGCGCGGAGGTACGGCAGGGCGAGGTGCTGGGCGTGGCCGGCCTGCTGGGGTCCGGTCGGACGGAGACGGCCCTACTGCTGTTCGGGGCGGAACGGGCCGATACGGGTGAGATCATTGTGGATGGGGAACCGGTCACGCTGCGCGGCCCACGCGATGCCATCCGCCTGGGCTTCGGCTTTTGTCCTGAGGATCGAAAGCTGGACGGGATTGTGCCCGACCTGTCGATCCGGGAAAACATCGTGCTGGCACTGCAGGCCCGCTTGGGCTGGATGAAGCGGTTGCCGCCGGCACGCCAACGGGAACTGGCCGACACCTACATCAAACTGCTGAGTATCCGCACGCCGGACGCGGAAAAGCCTATCCAGCTTCTGTCCGGCGGCAATCAGCAGAAGGCGCTGCTGGCCCGCTGGCTGGCGACCAAGCCGCGCCTGCTGATCCTGGACGAACCGACGCGCGGCATTGATGTCGGCGCGCATGCGGAGATCATTCTGTTGCTGGAGAAGCTGCGGGACGAGGGCATGGCGCTCTATGTTATCTCGTCAGAGGTGGAAGAGGTCGCCGCCTATGCCGACCGGGTCATGGTGATGCGTGAACGCCGTCAGGCCGGCATGCTGACGGGCGGGGATGTCACCCCGTCGGCCATCATCGACGCCATCGTGACGCCGGTAAATGGGCAACCGCCAGGACCGATAGCATGAGCGGATGGTTCATCGAATACCGGTCGCGGCTTGCCCTGCTGGCGCTGGTTCTGCTGGCCAATGTCCTTGTGGCACCGGGCTTTCTGGAATTGCGGCTGGTTGATGGGCGGCTGTTCGGCGGCATCATCGATATCCTGAACCGGGGCGCGCCGGTGATGCTGCTGGCCATTGGCATGGCACCCGTCATTGCCACACGCGGTATCGACCTGTCGGTGGGGGCGGCGATGGCCATCGCCGGGGCTGTTGCCGCTGCCAGTGTGAATGCCGGCCATACCTGGCCCGTCGCGGTGCTGGCGGCCCTGGGCACGGGTCTGGCCTGTGGCCTGTGGAATGGTGTTCTGGTCACGATCTTCCGCATGCAGCCCATTGTCGCCACCCTGATCCTGATGGTGGCGGGGCGTGGCATCGCGCAGATGATCACGCAAGGCCGTGTCCTGACCTTCACCGATGACGGTCTGGCGGGCGTCAGTTCGGCCAGTCTGCTAGGCCTGCCCCTGCCGGTCCTGATCGCGCTGGCCGCCGCCATCGTCACGGGCCTGCTGGTTCGCGCAACAGCGTTGGGATTGTTCATCGAAGCAGTGGGGACCAGTCCGCGCGCCGCGCGCCTCGCCGGTGTGCCGGCACCCGGCATTCTGATTGGCGTCTATGTCTGGTCGGGGCTGATGGCGGCCCTGGCCGGGCTGATCGCCGCCGCCGATATCCGGGGGGCCGATGCCAACAATGCCGGGCTTTGGCTGGAACTGGATGCCATCCTGGCCGTCGTCATCGGCGGGACCAGCCTTTATGGCGGGCGGTTCAGCATCGGCCTGTCGGTGCTGGCCGCCATTATCCTGCAGGGCATGCGCACCTGCATCCTGCGTTCCGGCCTGCCGCCGGAATTGAACCTGCTGCTGATGGCGCTGGTCATCGCCCTGGTGCTGTTGGTGCAGTCGCCAACCTTCAAGCCCGTCTGGGCAAGGCTGACACGAAAGGGAACGGCATGATGCGCATCAATGCCCGCACCCTGCCCTTCCTGGCCACGCTGGGTGTCTTCATCCTGCTTTATGCCGCCTGTGCCATACAGTACCCGTCGATGCTCAGCAGCCGCGTTATAGGCAACCTTCTGACTGACAACGCCTTTCTGGGCGTGCTGGCCGTGGGCATGACCTTTGTCATTCTGTCGGGCGGCATCGACCTGTCGGTGGGGGCCGTCATGGGCTTCACGACCGTGGCGCTGGCGGTGATGATCGAAGGGGCGGGACTGCACCCGCTGGCCGCCTTCACCATTGTGCTGGTCGGCGGGGCCATGTTCGGCTGTGGCATCGGGGCGGCCATCCACTGGCTGAAGGCACCGCCCTTCATCGTCACCCTGACGGCCATGTTCCTGGCACGCGGGGCCGCCCTGCTGCTGTCCACCGACAGCATTCCCGTGCGCCATGAATTCTATCAGACCCTGTCGGGCCTATCCCTGTCTCTGCCCGGCGGTGGACGGCTGGGCCTGATCGCCATGCTGATGCTGCTGGCCTTTGTGGTGGGTGGGGTGCTGCTGCATTTCACAAAGGTCGGGCTGAAAATCTATGCGTTGGGCGGCAATACCCGCTTTGCCGGCCTGATGGGCATTGATACCGCCCGCACCACCATCCTGGTCTATGGTGTGTCCAGCATGATGGCCGCCCTGGCCGGTATCATCTTCTCCCTCTATACCCGTTCCGGCTATGCCCTGACCGGGGTGGGGGTGGAACTGGATGCCATCGCGGCGGTCGTCATCGGCGGGACCCTGCTGTCGGGTGGGGTGGGTGGTATGGCGGGATCGCTGATCGGCGTGCTGATCCAGGGGTTGATCCTGACCTGGATCACCTTTGACGGCAGCCTGTCTTCCTGGTGGACGAAGATTGCCATCGGCATGCTTTTGTTCATATTCATCGGGCTGCAACGCCTGATCCTGCAATTCTCCGCTCCCACCGGGCGCACGGGGTAGAACATGTCCATTGTCCGCTGGGCCGCCGACCGTCCGCTGTCGAACCATGAACAGATTGTCCGCACCCTGGGTCTGGAGATTTTGACCGGGGTCTATGCGCCGGGCGCCAACCTGCCGCCGGAACCGGCGCTGCTGTCGCGCTTCGGCATCTCCCGCACCGCCCTGCGGGAGGTGTTGAAGACCCTGTCGGCCAAGGGGCTGCTGATTTCCAAGACGCGGGTGGGAACCCGCGTGCAGGACCCGATCCATTGGAATTACTTCGACGCCGACGTCCTGGCCTGGAAGGTCAGCCAGGGTCTGGACGAAACCCTGCGCCAGCATCTGGTGGAGGTACGGACCGCCCTGGAGCCGCAGGCCGCCTCCTTGGCGGCAAAGCGGCGAACGCCGGACGATCTCATCGAACTTCGCCGCTGCATCGCCGCCATGGGCGACCCCGGCCATGATCAGCGCAGCTTTGCCCAGGCCGATCTGGATTTCCATGTGGCCGTGGGCAGCGCGTCCGGCAACCCGATGATGCGATCCTTCGCGGCAGTGATTGAGGTCGCGCTGATCGCGTCCTTCTCCCTCACCTCCCCCATCGACAGCCCGGACCTGCAGGCGGAGGTCGTCGCCGCTCACGCGGCGATTGTGGATGCGATTGAAGCGGGCGACGGCCCCGGTGCGGCCGCCGCCATGCACACGGTCATTCAGTCAGGGTTCGACCGCACCTGACCGACGTCTTCACTCCACAAAATCCTCCACCCACACCCAACGGCCCAGC
Source organism: Niveispirillum sp. CC-CTL257 (assembly GCF_059489915.1). Lineage (NCBI taxonomy): Bacteria > Pseudomonadati > Pseudomonadota > Alphaproteobacteria > Rhodospirillales > Azospirillaceae > Niveispirillum > Niveispirillum sp. CC-CTL257. The sequence continues at coordinate 71,521 of NZ_JCAJXE010000004.1, read as the reverse complement.
ATGTAGGCGTCGGCCACGATGCGCAGGGGTGCCAGATCAGCATCCACGCGCCGTTCGGCAACCAACCGCGCGAACAGGGCGTAGAGATTGGCGTATTCCTGTTCCTTCTGTTCGATCTGGGGCACGCCATCGATGCTCATCACCGCCCCGCCGCGCGACAGGGTCAGAGTACCTTTGTCAGTTTCGATGATAATGTCCCAGGTCTGCGGCCCCGTCTGACGCCAGTCGAACTCCGCCGTCACGGCCAGCCCCTGATGGTCATGCATCACCAGCGTCGCGGCAATGGGTGCCTGCCGGTTGCCCGGCACCTCCAGGGTCGCCTTATCCACGATCAGGGCATTGGGCAGCAGATGGGTGATGATCGACAGGGCATTGATGCCGGGATCAAACACGCCCAGGCCGCCGGGTGCCCATATCCATTCCTGACCCGGATGCCAATGGCGCACATCTTCCTTCCACGACACATAGACCCGCCGCAGCTTCTTGTCCGCGAGCCAGACCCGTGCCGGCTCCACCGCCGGGGCATAGCGTGAATGCCAGGTGGCCAGCAGCGCCAGCCCCTTTGCACGGGCCAGATCGATCAGATCATGCACCTCTGTCAGGGTCGCTCCCGGCGGCTTTTCCAGCATCACATGCTTGCCCGCCTCCAACGCCTGCCGCGCCAGGGCGTGGCGAGCCTGAGGTGGAGTACAGAGGCTGATGGCATCCATCGAACCGCCGGCAGAAGCCAGCATCGCCGTCAGATCGGGGAAGTTGGGAACACCCTCCACACGGCCATGCCGGCTGGCCACCGCCGCCAGGGCGTAATCCGGGTTGGCGGCGATGACGGGCAGGTGCTGATCACGGGCGATCTTACCGATGCCAACCAGACCGATCTGGATAGGGGACATGGACGCTTCCTTGACGGGCCGAAACGAGGGTGCGTCTGGATAGCCTATTTTATATGATAAATCCAGCAAAGAGCAGGGGCACGGCTTGAATAGTCGTACTATTCAGCCTAGAAAGGCCCCGGTAACGATACGGAAGGTTCCCCCATGTCCATGCCCGAAAGCGTCCCCACCCTGCCCGGCCGCAGCCTGTTCGGGACTTTGCCGGATGGCACGGCGGTGGAACGGGTGACCTTGGTCAATGCCAAGGGCTGGGCCGCCTGCATCATCGGTTTGGGGGCCAGTTTACAGGCGCTGTGGGTGCCGGACCGGCACGGCAGGCTGGACGATATCGTCCTGGGCCATGATGATCTGGAAACCTATCTGGAGAACCGCACCTTCATCGGGGCCATCGCCGGGCGGTATGCCAACCGTATCGCGGGGGGGCGCTTCACCCTGGACGGGCAGGCCTATGATGTCTCGCGTAATGACGGGCCTAACTGCCTGCATGGCGGGATGCAGGGTCTGGACCTGCTGCCCTGGACCCTGGCGGAACAGGGGCCAACCCATGCCGTCTTCACCCTGCACAGCCCCGACGGGGCGGAGGGGTTTCCCGGCGCGCTGGATATCCGCGCCGAATACACCCTGGGCGATGACAGCCTGCTGGTCGTACTGACGGCGACCACGGATGCGGCCACTGTCGTCAACCTGACCAACCATGCCTATTTCAACTTGGGCGGTGCTGTTCGGGGCGGGGATATTCTGGGCCATGAACTGACATTGGCCGCCGATCATTACACGCCGGTTGACGCCAACCTGATCCCGACCGGGGAATTGCGGGCGGTGGCGGGCGGCGCCTTTGATTTCACCAGCCCGCAGGCCATAGGTGCCTGCCTGCGCGACGGGGGTGAGGCGCAGCTGGTGCTGGCCCGTGGCTATGATCATAATTTTGCGCTGCGGTCTGGCGGCGGAGCCGAACCGGTCTTCGCGGCCCGACTGTCGGACCCCGCAACGGGCCGGGTGATGGACCTGTCGACGACAGAACCGGGCCTGCAATTCTATTCCGGCAATTTCCTGCCCGGCAGCCTGATCGGCAAGGGCGGGCGGCTGTACCGCCAATCCGACGCCCTGTGCCTGGAACCGCAGAAATATCCCGACAGCCCCAACCAGCCGGCGTTCCCCAGCGCCCGGCTGGAACCGGGGCAGATCTACCGGCATGTGTCGCGGTATTGGTTTGGGGTGATGGGGTGATCTCGACGGTCAAAATGTTTGACCGTCGATACGGCGGCGACCGCCGCCGCGCGGCTCGTGCCGCGTAAGCCAAGCGGCCGGACGGCCGCGCCCGGCGTATGAGGGAACATGAATCTCCCTTGATCAGTCATGATCAAGGGGAACGGCTTAGCGCCGCCCCGTGCCACCGTTCCAGCCCATGCCCTTACTGATGGCGCGGGCCGTGTCCTTGACGGTGGCGATCAGTTCCTGCATGCGGTCGTCGCTCATATATTGTGCGGCGCTGGACAGGCTGATGGCGGCGATGATCTTGCCGCTGGCCCCCCGGATGGGAGCCGCGACGCAACGGATGCGGTCCTCATTCTCCTCCAGGTCGAAGGCATAGCCACCATTGGCGTAACCACGCATGCGCTGCTGCCAGACGGGCCAATCGGCCTCCCCGAAACGCTTGTCATAGAAGCTGCGCCAGCGCCCCTCGCTCTCATCCAGGATCAGGGCCTTGCCCAGGCCGGTGGAGGCGATGGGGTGACGCTCACCCACGCGGGAGCCGATTTCGATACGCCGCCGGCCCGGTATCTTGTCCAGATACAGCGCCTCCTCCCCGTCCAGCACGCCCAGATGCACCGTATCCTCGGTGGCGGCAGCCAAATCCTCGATATGCGGGCGGGCGACGCGGGGAATGTCCATCTGCTGCTGCGCCAGATAGCCCAGCTCCAGCAGCTTCGGCCCCAGCTGATACCCCTCACGCGGGGTCAGGATCAGGAAGTCGCGTTCCACCAGGGCGGCGGCCAGCCGGTGCGTGGTGCTGCGCGTCAGGTCCAGGCGCTGCGCCAGCTTGGCCAGACTGATCGGCCCGTCGGCCACCGCTTCCAGAACGTCCAGCCCGCGCAGCAGCGTCTGGCTGCCGCTGGGTGTCGCCTTCGGGGCGGTGTCTTCATCTTGCTCGGCGGTGGCGCTGCTCATCTGCTCGTATCACTCTCTCAATTTACGGAACAGCATCCCATAATCGTGCCCAAACAGCAAGATCAGGACGGCCGCGGCAGCTGAAAATTGTGGAAAACCAAGGGGCTGTTGCCCGTCAGGGCTTTACCAATTCCACCGCATAGACATGCACGTCGCCATGCATGTTGGCGCGGAAGATGATCCATTTGCCGTCGGTCGTGAAGGTGATGTTGGGTTCCAGCCGGTAATCATGATCCTGCATATTCACCAGCTTTTCCGCCCGCAACACACCGGGGCGGATCAGGTCGTCGGCATTGGGGGCATGGATGCCGGCCACATCGGGGATGTTTTCGGGCCGGAACAGGTAAATCCATTTGCCGTCCTTGGCCCTTGCCACCATCTCCGCATCGCCGCCATCGCCCGCAAACAGCTTGCCGTCGCGCGACACATTGAAATGCACCGACCATTCATCCCGGGTCAGGTGGTACCAGGTGCGCTTGCCCGTGGCGATCTCATACCCGGCCAGCCAGAAATCCTCCCCGCGCGGGGTTTGCAGGTCGTACCAGATGGTCTTGCCATCGGCGCTGAAAAACTCATGCCCCGCGATCTCCATATTCATGGTGCGGGTATGGATTTTGGTCAGGCCCGTGCCGTCGGTGCGGATGGTCCAGATACGGTCCACGCGGTGCCACGGCCCCTCATGACAAAACATGATCAGGTTGGGATCGGTGGGGGAGAATTGCAGATGGTTCAGCCAGTCTGTTGCCTTGTGGACGGTGCGCTGCGCCCCCGTCTTCAGGTCGATGGTGAACATCTCCATCGGTACCCGCGCTTGCAGCCGCTGATAGAGCCTCACCTCCTTGGCATCGGCATAGGTCATGGGTTTGCCGTCAGGGCCGATATATTCGTAGTGATTGTCGAAGCGCGTATTCTTCGGGTCGGGCGCACCGGGTTGCAGCTCAAACTTCCGTTCGGCCAGCACGCCCAGCAACAAGGTTTCGTCGGCATTGATCGACCCAATCTGCCCCTTCTTCACATGCGCGACCTTTTCCACCGTGCCCGTCGCGGGGTCGGCGGCGAAGACCTCCACCCCCTCCCCCTCGGCCTGCTGCGGTTTACGGGTGAAGAAGACGCGACCCGTTTTAGGCCCCGTGAACAACAGGTTCAGGTCAGCCCCGGCCACCAGCCGCTTCTGCACGCGCGTCGTCAGGTCGATCGTGTCGATGCCGTTCGGGTTGGTGACGATCAGGGTCTTGCCGTCGGGCGTATAGCCATTCTGATGGAAATACAGGCTGCGGGTCCCCGGCTCGGTGGATAAGCGGACGACACGGTGCCCAGTATCCTTGTCCACCCATTCACGCGGCACATCCGCCGCCGATACCGTCAGGCTGGCCAGCAGGGTCAGGCCCAACAGCCCCAAGCGCTTGATCATCATGGCACTATCTCCCCCGTCAGGCCGCGCACATCCCGGCAGACCAGGGGCGGGGTCGCGGCGTCGTTGTTCAGATTGATTTTCTCAAAATGCACAGCCTCCACATCGTCCAGCCATAGGGCCGGACGGCCATCGGGACGCAGGGTGGAAAGGCTGGCCCCCTGTACCCGCACATCCGCCGCGTGACGAATGAACAAGCCCCAGGCCGGCAGCGGGCCAAACATGCTGGGTTCGGGATAGGCGTCGGGCTTCTCCGGCACCGTTCGGTCCAGGGGCGACAGACCGCCGCGATAGGTGATGTCGATATCCGACAGAACCACATCGCGCACCGGGTTGCCCGCCTGCCCGGCGATGATGCTGGCAAAGCGGGGATCGACATCGGTTGTCCGCACCCGTTCGATCCGCACGCCCCGGATGCCACCGGGGGCCGTGCCCTCCGGTGCGCGCATCCGGGCGCCTGAATAGATGAACAGGGCGGCCGTCGTGATCTCCCGCATGGTGATATCGCTGACCCGCACATCGGTCAGCATGCCGCCATCCACGGCTTCCAGCGCCAACCCGCGTGAGCGTTCAAAGGTACAGCGCGTGATTTCGATATCGTGAAAGCCGCCATTGCTTTCGGTGCCCAGCTTGATGCGCCCCGTCATCCCATCCTGATCGGGGGCCTTGTCCTGGGTGCGGCGGAAACGTCCATCCAGCATGGTACCGGGGTCAAAGCCGCTGACATGGCAATCATGAATGCGCACATGCGCCGTGGGCCGTACCTCCCCCAGCGCCAGGGACGATTTCAGAACGATGGCATCGTCATTGGGCGTGTTGATGCGGCAATGGCTGACGGTGCAGTGGCGCACACAATCCAGGTCCAGCCCGTCGCGCTCCGTATCAATACGCAGGCGGGTGATGGTCAGGTGATCGACCCCCGTCGCCAGCACGGCAAAATGCCCGCCCTTGGCGATGGTGAAATCGCTGAGCGTGACATGGGTGCAGTGTTTGAGGGCGATGGCCTTGTTGCCCTGCCCCTGCATCGTCGCTTCTTCCGGGTCCTCGGCAGCGAGTTCAGCCGCACTCATCCCCGCCATGCTTTCGGGGAAGTATCCTTTCCGCTTGGCCCATTTCGTCCCCGGCCCCTTGGAGGTGAGGCCGTGCCCGTCGATCAGACCGGGACCCGTAATGGCGATATCGGTCAGCCCCTCGCCCCAGATCAGGCTGTTATGCCAATGGGAATGGCCGAAATCCTGATACAGGTCGTGCGGATTTGCTTCCGGCAGGTCATAGGCACCCAGCGCCCCCGGCACTGCCGCGCGGATCACCGCCCCGGTATCCAGATGCAGCCGGACATGGGAGGCGAGGCGAATGGAGAAACACAACCACACCCCCGCTGGCACGCGCACAACCCCACCCCCGGCATCCGCAGCGGCCTGAATGGCGCGGTTGATGGCCGGGCTGTTGATGGTCCGCCCATCGCCCACGCCGCCATAGGCCCGGATATCGAACCATCTGGTCATGGCGGCAGCAGCCTTACATCCACGGGGGCTTCGCGGTCAGCGGTCAGCCAGCCATCCTTGAAACCCAGTTCGGCCGCCTGGATGACCGACCGGCGTTGCCATGTCGGGTCACGGGCCGCTTCCGGTTCCCCACCCTGCTGCACGAAATAAAACAGGAAGGCGCGACCACCGCTGACCACCACATCGGGATGCCCGCCCTTGGCCCGGTCGGTCAGGGCCGTGCCCGGCTGCTTCAGCAAATGATCGGGCTGATGTTCCCAGTTGGTCAGGTCCTTGGACCGATAGACGCCCAACCCGTCCCAGGCATCTATGATCAGCCAGTACCAGCCCTGCCATTCGATGATCTGCGGCCCTTCCCCGCGCGTCTTTACGGCGACGCCGCCATGGGTCCAGACTTTCAAATCCTTGCTGTCGGCATAATGGGTGGCCGACCCGTCGCGCTCATCCTTGTACCAGAGCCGCCAGCCGCCGCCCGGCAGCGGATGCACCGCCGCATCGATCACCCGATCAGACCCCAGATCGACCTTGCCGGCAAAGTCCCAGACCTTCAGGTTGCGGCTGATCAGGTGCACGATCTCGCGCGATGCGTTCCAGTCCTTGAACACGCCTGGCACGACGGTCAGGAACATGTGCCATTGGTCACCGATATATTCGACATTCGGTGCCCAATAGGTGATGTCCTCACCATTGCCATAGCGGATGTCGGCTGTGCCATCATAGGTCCAGCTATTGCCGCCATCTTTGGACACGGCCCGCCCGATGCGTGTGCCATGCACCCATTCCACGCCCTGCGCGCCCGCCAGGGTGGCGCGGCGGTTGGTGTAGAACATCACCCATTGCTGCCCGGCTGGATCATAGACCAGCGATGCATCCGCCGCCCCATCGAACACAGGGTCGCGGTAGAGCGGCTTGGGTGCCTCGGCGAAGGTGGGGACAGCCGTGACCGCCAGCAGCAGCGCAGCAGCAAACAGCTTACGCAAAGCCATGCGTCCGGCTCCAATCCAGGAACAGTTGCGGCCATGCCGCCACGGGTGCAGCCTTCTCCGCACGCAGGCCAAAGCCATGTCCGCCCGCTTCGAACAGGTGCATGGCGACCTTGGCCTTCTGCGCGCGAAGTGCCCCATACATCAGAAGCGCATTCTCCACCGGCACCGCACCATCATCGGCAGCATGGGTAATAAAGGTGGGTGGCGCGTCGGCGGGCACGCCCTTATCGGCGGAAAATTCCTCAATCCTCGCCGCACTGGGATTATCCCCCAACATCTGCTTGGCCGACCCCGCATGGGTGATGCCGGGTGTCATGGAAATGACGGGATAGCCGAGCGCCGCGATATCGGGCCGAGCCGACAGCCTATCCGCCGCATCCACGGGCGCATAGGTCTGCTTGCCATAGCGGGTTGCCGCCATGGAAGCCAGATGCCCGCCGGCGGAAAAGCCCATAACGCCGATGCGGTTGGGATCGAACCCATAACGCCCGGCCTGTGACCGCATCACGCGGATGGCGCGCTGCGCATCTTGCAAGGGCGCATCCGGCCCGGCGGCCCAGCCATCGGCGGGAAGGCGGTAGAGCAGGACATAGACCGTGATCCCCGCCCCTACCAGCCATTGCGCGATATCGTACCCTTCCTTGCCCACCACCACCCGCTGATACCCGCCACCGGGGATGATCAGCATGGCCGCCCCGTTGGGCTTGGCCGGGCGGAACAGGGTCAGGTTGGGTTGGGTGACATTCAGGATGGCGACATCCTTGAAGCGCGGATCGTCCGACCGCACGATCTCCGACTGCGTCACCACCACCTTCTCCCCGCCCGGCGGTTTGCCCGGCCATAGCGGCAGTACCGTTCCCGGTGCATCGGCGGCGTGGACTCTGACGGCCAATCCTGTCACCAGGGCGGTCGCAGCAGCGGCGGAGAAAAGCTGGCGGCGGTGCATGGTCACATCCTTTTGGAAGGCTTCGGATCAATTGCCCCGTGGCGTCACATCCGACCGGATCGGGCTTTCCGGCAGGGTCAGCGCGTCCGGCCCCGGCGGTCGTTTGGGATCAAACGGCAACAGGTCAGGCCGGATATGGGATTTCAGGGGCAGGTCGCTGGCCGCGATCCCCACCACCACGGCGCGGGCCATCAGCCACGCCCCATAATTGTTGTGATGCGTGGCGTCCTTACCGTCATTGCTGAAGGCACGCGGGGCGACATCAGGTCCCAACGCCTCATAGATATCCTTCGACATCGCGTTCAGGTCGATCAGGGCCACGCCCTCCTCTGCCGCCACCTTGCGCATGGCGTTGGGATAATCGCCATGGCTGTTGGTGATGCGGCCCGCCCCATCAAAGGTGCGGCGATGGGGAGAGGTGACCAGCACCGGCACCGCCCCCCGCCGTTTCGCCTCCGCGATGAAGACGCGCAGATATGCTGGATATGTCGAGGCTGCATCGACATAGGTCTGCGGCCATGCCGCCTTGCTGTCATTATGGCCGAACTGGATGAACAGATAATCGCCCGCCTTGATACGGGACAAAATCTTGTCCAGGCGCAGGCCGGTGATAAAGCTCTTCATTGTCTCGCCGGATTCCGCATGGTTGGCAACGGCGATGTCGGGCGTAAGCATGCTGGTGATCATCTGGCCCCAACTGGCACTTGGTTCAGCGGGCTGATCCGTAACGGTGCTGTCACCCGCCAGGTAGACCGTTGGAACGTCAACCTTCTCGACGGTCAGGGTGGAAAAGCGCGGGACCTTGTCGGCGAATTCCAGGGTCAGCTTGTCATCCCAATGCAGCTTGCCAAGTTCGCGCTCATTAATGCGGACGGCGGTGCCGCCCGGCGCGTTCGGGGGTGGGGTCGGCAGGGCGGTCGTGCGGACATTGACAATGAAGGATCGCGTCTCGAACCGGCCCTTGCCCGTCTCCACCCCCCACAGCATCAGACGGCGGCTTTCGGCCTTAACGGATGTCCGCGCGCTGGTCCTGGCATAGCCGAGGGTCACCGTGACGCGGTAATTCCCTTCCGGCACCTTGACAGAAAACACAAAGGGCTTATCGCCGTCGGGCGAATAGTCCGGTTCGAAACCATAACCGATGGTGGGGTCATAGATGTCGGTCGTCATGACGGGGACGCCCCCGCCTTCGCCGGTGATACGGAAATCCCAGCGGTCGGGCTCAGCAAGGGCCGGCATGGCGGCACCAAGACAGGCCAGGATTAAACAAAGCCCCCTCACAGCTCTACCGCCAGACGGTAGATACGAGCGGCATTGCCCGCGAACATCGCCCGGCGTTCGGCATCGGTGAAGTCCGCAATGATCGCGTCATAGGCCACGTAATGCACCCCGAACCCGCCATACAGTTTATCGACGGGGAAGTTGCTGGCGAACATCGCCCGGTCCGGGCCGAACGCGTCGATGGCGTGCAACACGAAGGGCCGCAGGCTGTCCACGGTCCATTGCCGGTCGATCATGGCCAGACCCGAAATCTTGATCGCCACATTGGGCTGTGCCGCCAGCAGGGCCAGACCCTTGCGCCACAGCGCCAGTCCGTCCGCATCCTGGTCCGTGGGCATGCCGGCATGGTTCAAGATGACGGGGATATCCGGGTGCCTTGCGGCCAGTTCCGCCGCCACTGCCATCTGTGAGGGATAGATTTGAAGGTCGAATGACAGGCCATACTTGGCGAGAAGGGCATAGCCACGCTGCCAGTCGGCATCACCGATCACATCACGCGCGGAATAGGTCCTGGCCGGATCACTGTGCCAGTTGATGATGTGCCGGATACCGCGCACGGCACCATGTTCGGCATGGGCGGCCAGCAGCCTCTCCACATCTGGGTCGTTCAGCGCGGCGAAGGCGACCAGCGCCATGGGCAACCGCCACTGATCCGCCACTTCCTGCAACCATGTGGTTTCCGACAAAGCATGGTCGGGGTTGGCGCCGGCCTCCACATGCACCAATCCACGCACATCGAAGCCCGCCGTGTCGGCCAGATAATCCGACAGGCTATAGGGCTTGGCGATGGGTTCGACATTGCCCGCCGCATTGGGCGGCAGGGGCCGGTCCATCAGCCAGGAATAATGCTGACGCGTGAAATCCCACAGATGCATGTGGGGATCGACGATGGGCAGGCTCGTCATGGGGTCCTCCGCTCTTTTGTCGATTATGGTGGGCGAGGGTTACCGTCCCCACAGCCGCTCATATTTCCACCCGGTCAAATCTTCCAGAACGGCACGCCGCTCCGGCGTGGTGTCCATGCGGCCCTCCTTGAAGCGGGCGATTTCCTCCATCAGGATCACATGGCGCGGGCCATCCAGGCGGAAGCGGCGGGACACGGCAAAGCCGGCCAGCAGCACGCCGATGGTGCCGATGCCCATGACAGCCAGGATGGTGGTGATGGCCTGATCACTCTGCGTCTCGGCCTTGGGCATGAAGCCGCCGGCCTCAAGGATCAGGCCCACGCCCATCACGGCGGCGGCCTGGGTGGCCTTGCGGATGAAGGTCATGACGCCCGCAAAAATCCCCTCGCGCCGCTTGGCCGTCACTACCTCGTCCACGTCGGCCATGTAGTTATAGGTGTTCCAGGGGATATAGTTCAGACCACCCCGACCCAGGCCCGACAGGATGATGGGCACGAACAGCCACAGATGCAGGTTTTCCGGCCGGAAGAAATGGATCGACAGGAAACCGACAACGCCCAGAATATAGAAACAGACCGCTAGCCGGTATGACGGGGCGGGATGGATGCGCAGGCAAAGCTGGATGAACATCGCCACCGCAAACAGCTGCGCGATATACATGCTGCCCAGCAGGTTCGATGCCTCTGAGACTGAGCCTGCCAGCACGAAGACGATGAAATAGGTGAAGACGGCGTTGAACACGTCCTGGCTGATATAGCCGCCCAGATACATGCCCAGATGCAGGCGGAAGGCGCGGATTTTCAGGGTGGAGAATAGGTCGCTGTACAGTTTCCTGAAACTGTCGCCCAGGGTCAGGACGGGTTCGCCAGCCTTCATCTGTTCCACCTCGGCAACGGAGCGTTCATAGGTGAAGGCCCAGGTGAAGGACAGCACGATGGCAAAGGCCACCGCGAAGATGATGCCCATGATCAGGAACGTATCGGCGCTGTCCTTGCCGCCCACCCAGCCGACAATGGCGGCCGGCAGGAAGCCGGCGGCAATGGCAGAGCTTTGCGCGAACAGGATGCGGATGCCGGCCAGCTTCGCCTTGATCCTGTAATCCTTGGTCATCTCGGCAGCCAAGGTTTCATAGGGGATCAGCACGACGGCATAGACCGTCTCAAACAGAACGTAAGTCGCCAGATAATACCAGAACCCCTGCCCGCTGACCCACATCAGCGCGAAGCTGGGCACCAGCGGGATACAGATCATCAGGAAGAAACGCCGCCGCCCGAACCGGCGGCCCAGGCGCGTGCGGTAGAAATTATCCGACAGATGCCCGACAATGGGACTGACAATGGCGTCCAGCAGACGGGCGATGGCAAAGATCGCCGCCGCCTGCGTGGCCGACAGACCGCAGAAGGTCGTGTAGAAAAACAGGATCCAGCCGCTGATCACGGCCATCGACCCCGCCCCCAGGATATCGTTGGCACCATAGGCCAGGTAATTGATGGGCTTCACACTACGCTGGCTCATCGGCGTTTCCTCTAGGGGTTTTGTTTTTGGTTACCTTACCCGCCCTCAAATGAACCGGCGCAGCATTTCCGTCAGGCAGACGATGGCCAGTGACTGGCCGTAGGGCATGGAGGTCAGCTTAACGTCGCGGTAGTATTGGAGGTCACTGCCCAGGGCCGTACCGAAGGACACTTCCTGCAATTCGCCATCGGGCGCGATCTTGTTCAGAACGGCATGCACGGCCTTGATGGCCATCGGCTCATATTCGGCACTGATATAGCGCTTGCGGACGGCCTTCATGATGCCATAGGCGAAACCGGCGGCGGCTGAGCTTTCCAGATACGAGGTCGGATCGTTGATCAGCGTGTGCCAACGGCCATCCTCGGTCTGATACTTGGCCAGCGCCTTCACCTGATTTTCCAGCGTATCGATCAGGAAGGTGCGCAGCGGGTCCCCGGGCTTCAGGTCCAGCAGCTCAATGAATTCCGGGATGGCGATGGTGACCCAGCAATTGCCGCGCGCCCACAGCGCATCCGCGAAATTATGGCGGCCATCAAAGGTCCAGCCGTGGAACCACAGGCCGGTCTTGGTGTCGAACAGATACTTGATATGGATGAGGAACTGGCGCTTGGCCTCCTCCACATATTCCGGACGGTTCAGCAGCAGGCCGATCTTGGCCAGCGGCAGCACCGACATCATCAGCGTGTCATCCCACAGCTGCTGCGGGTTCTCGGAATTGAATACGATATGCTGGAACCCGCCCTCCTCGGTCTTGGGCAGGCCATGCATGACCCATTCGGCCCAGGTATCCAGGTACGGAATATAGGTTTGATTGCCCGTCTTCTCATAGAGATAGGCCAGGGTCAGGAACGGGCTGACCGTATTGATGTTCTTGGTCGGCGTGCCGGCGGCGAAACGGTCGCGGAACCAGTCCAGCATGATCTGAAAGGCACGCTCGCTGCCCGTCATCTCATAATATTTCCACATCCCGTACAGGCCGATGCCGTGGGTCCATTCCCAATCGTTCCAGCCCTTGGTGTCGATGACGCGGCCATCATCCAGCCGCAGCAGGAATTCCCCTGTCTCATCCTTGATATCGACCAGATTGCTGATCAACAGGTCGATGGTCCGGGTGACATCTGCGGCCTGCAGGCCGTGGGCGAGGTTGGGCATGGGATGGTCTTTCGATGCGTGATCTTGGGTTGGTCAATCCGGCTCTCCCCCGTCATCCCGGCGAAAGCCGGGACCCAGGGGCCAAGCGTGCTACGATAGGGTTTGGGTCGCGGGACGCGGGTTGAACCGTCGGGCTTGTGGCCCCTGGATCCCGGCTTTCGCCGGGATGACGGGGATAGAAAGGATGGGGTGTCTTTTCACTTCACCACCTCCTTGTACCCCGGCGCAGGCACCGTCCCCACCTTCAGGGGTGAACGGGCATTGCGCAGGCTGATCAGCTTCACAGCCTCCAGCGTATCGCCGGGCTTGCCATCGGATGTGACGGCCAGGGCCAGCGTGTTCTTGCCATTGGGGTTCAGGATGCCGGCGGGCAGTACGAAGGTGCGCTGCGGCCCGACATCAGCAATGAATTGCCCCATGTTCCAGCCATTCAGGAAGATCAGGACACGATAGGAACCGACCGAACGCGGGACCGTGGCATCGCTGAACGACAGGCCGACGGCACTGTCCTGACCCTTGGGCAGGTCAAGCGTGAATTCCGTCCGGTACCAGACTGTGCCCGGCTGTGCGGCATTTGCCGGCACTGACGCTGTCGTCCAGCCCTTGTCATCGAAGCCGGGCAGGTGCCAGCCCAGTCGTTCGCCGTACTGGCCGCCATTGTTGAACACGCCACGCACCGGGTCGGCAATATCCTCGCCCCCCAGATTGCCCTGAATCTTCCAGGCGATGGGCACCGCGAAGCTTTTGCCCGTCGGCGTGGAGAGAGAGGCGGAGATCAGGCCGCGCGCTTCCTTGTGCAGATCGTCAACATCCAGGTCCCAATGATGGGAATTGTTGCGGACCATGACGGACAGCACACGCTCGCCCGGTACCTGCAAATCTTCAGGGATGGTGAAGGTCGCCAGCCCCTGGCCCAGCGGGCGCGGCAGGCCGGTGGGCAGCACATGCTGGCCGATATAGCGTCCGTCCAGCCAAACCTGAACCATGCCGGCACCCCCGGCCCCGTAATGCAGTTCCAGCTTCGAGGCACCGGCCTGGGCGGTGTATCGACCCCGATACCAGACATCGCCGTGATGGAAGTTGTAATCATCCATGTTCAGCAGGGGCTGACCACCCGGTGGCTTCACAAAGCTGGCGGTGCGGCCCGGCTTGGCCACGGCCCATGCGCTGTCGTCAAAATCCTTGGCGGCTTCCGGTGATCCGGCCTGGAAGCGCCAGTCGGCCTTGGTCAGGTCCGGCAGGTTGACCGCCACGGGACCGGACAGGTCCTTGCGGGCCATCAGGCTGCCGCCCACGCCCTTTTCCATCGAAACAGACGCACCGTTCCAGCGCACGGAGGTAACGCCGGGCGGTGCCCAGACTTCCAGCGGGCTGTCACTTTCGGTATCGCCCGTCAGGTCCAGGACCTTGCCCTTAATCTCTGCGGTGCGGACCAGGGTGGGGCCGCGTTGCAGCAGAACGCCATCCTTGGTTTCCTGCCGCCAGAAGGTTTCGGCGGTCGGAAGGTCGGCCAGCAGCAAGGTAAGGTCGGGTCGTCCCCCACCGCTGATCCGCACGCGGGCCAAGCCCTGATGGCTGTAATTCAGGCGCAGGTCACCCTTGGCCGCGTCAAAGACGCTCTCAACCTTGCCGTCCAGCACGGTGACATTGGGGGCGCTGCTGTACCGCAGCACCATCTCCCCATCCTCCCCCTGCCGTCCATAGAACAGGGCAAGGTCGCCCGCACCTTGGCGCAAATGGGTGAACAGTTCCGACGTAGAATAGACCAGCCGCTGACGTTCCAGATTATAGCCGGCCAGCCACAGCTTGGCGTCATGCCCCTTCAGGCGCAGCGTGCCCGCCTGTGGGATGCTGTATTCACCATCGGGCAGTGCCAACTTGAAGCTGAAAACATCATCCGTCTGCGCATTGTTGGGCGCATGCGTGGCGACCAGCAGACGCGTGCCCGTCTCCGGGTTCACATTATGATAAAGCCGGATGGCCGGGTTGGACGGGACCAGACCGGTGGCCCGGTCCATCTGCGTCAGGTCCTTCACCGTTTGCAGGAAATGGCCCATCAGCTTGATACCGCGCGCCTTTTCCCGCAGGCCCCGCGCCTCGTCGATGGCAGAGCCGTAATCATAGGACGTATAGACCACGGGGGCCGGCATCCAGCCCCAGCTGGTGCCGCCATAGGTCATGTAGAAGCTCTGGATGGTCAGGCCGTTGGCGATGTTGGTGCCGTAGAACACCCGCTGATACCCGCTGCCCAGTCGCTGCGCGTTACAGTCATAGGCGCCGTTGCTGCCCCAGTAATCGAACCAGCCGCCGCCAAATTCCGCCGCAAAGCCCGGCGTGTTGGGTGATGCACTGGCCCCGCCAAAGGCACCGCCGGGACCGTACAGGCCCCAATCGGGAGCCAGATTAGGCTTGCCCACGGTCGCATCCACATCGCACGACCCGCCGGGATAACCGTCGAAGGCATACAGGTCATTCGGCCCTTCCACCGTACCCGGTACATTGCTGCCCTTGGGCACCCAATTGCCGTTGCGGCCCTTGTCATTATGGAAGATGGGAACCGTGATCCCGTCGGCCCGCGCCTTGTCATACAGATGCTGCATGTAGCGCTGTTGCGTCGGCTGCGTCACGTCCAGTTCGTTTTCGATCTGATAGGCGATGACCGTGCCGCCGCCATCGGTGATCTGGTGCTTCTTCAAGATGCCGTTGATGGCCGTCAGCCATTCATCGGCAGCGGCCAGATATTCGGGATGGTCGGTGCGGGCCTTGGCCTGCTGCTTGACCAGCCAGCTGGGGAAGCCACCGCGCGTGACCTCGGCATTCATATAGGGGCCGGGCCGGACGATGACGTAAAGCCCCGCCTCTTTCGCCATGGTCAGCACGCGATCCATGTCGCGCACCCCCGTGAAGTCGTAAACGCCCGGCTTGGGAGAGTGATAGCCCCAGCCGAAATAGATGGCGACGGTGTTGTAGCCCGACGCCTTCATCTTCTGGAACACGTCGCGCCACAGGTCTGGGCTGGGCAGGCGGAACGGGTGCATTTCCCCGCCCCAGCTGAAAATCCGCTCACCGCCAACCTTCAGGGAGTAACGATCCCAGGTGACGGGCGTAGCCAGCGGGGCCGCAACCGGCTTCTTGGCCGGTGGCTCATCCTTCAGCACGGTAAAGTGCCGGACCTTGCCCGACAAGCCGCCCGGTAGTTCCACCTTCGCCGCCCATTGGCCTGTGAAACCAGGACCGATGCTGTCGCTGTACCAGTAGCGCTTGTCGACATACTGATCGAAATAGATGCGCCAACCGCCATCCGGTCGCTTTACAACCGCCGGCCCCTCCACCAGCGTGCCCCACCCCGCCCAGTCGCCGGTGCGGATGAGCACCCACGGCCCGTCCAGCTTCGATGCCGTCGCCAATTCGATGAACTTAGTCGTCTCGTTCTTGATAAAGGCGTAGTAGCGGCCCGCATCGCGAATGATCTTCGCGTCAATATGGTTGGGGCCAAGCCCGTGCAGCACTGACGGTTCCGTCCAACTGGACAGGCTGTCATTTTTGGCGGTCAGGCGATAGGTCTTGAACTGTCCGTTGGGACCGTTGGTCGACACGGCCAGAATGATATGAACCGACCCATCCTCGTCCACGAACCATTCCGGTGCCCAGGAATTGGTCGTGCCGGGAATGGAAATCTTGTGATTACCCAGGAAGGTCCATTCCTTCAGGTCCTTCGACCGGGCAAATCCGATCAGGTCATTGTTCCAGTCGGTCGTGTAGGTGACATAATACCAGCCATCCTTGTGGCGGATGATGCTGGGGTCGCGCAGCAGGCCCTGCGGCGGCTTGAAGGCTTCGGCCCTTTCCAGCGTGAAATTGACCGCATCGGTGGAGCGGTAGACCGACATCGATTTGGCATCGCCATTGATGAAGGATGTCAGGATATAGGATGGGGCATCCGCCGCCATTGCCACCGGTGACAAGAGCGGGGCCAGCATCAGCGCCAGACGGCGCGCATTGCGGGAAATCTGCGTCATGGGTCGGGGTGCCTTGATCACGGGAAATGGAACATGCTGGGCAACGGCACCTGCACGGGGCTGTTGTCCGGGTTCACATCCATGATGTCGGCCATATAATCCCACCAGCGGCGCATGACGGGCAGTTTGGGCAGGTCATCGGCCTTGTTATCGGGCGTCAGCCGCAGGACCGCGAACAGGGAAAGGCTCTCCTCATCCAGGAAAATGGAGTAGTCATAGATACCGGCGTCGCGCAGCGCGTCGGCCAAGTCCGGCCACAGCGCGTCATGACGGCGCTTATACTCGGCCACATGTCCGGGCTTCAGTTTCATGCGGAACGCAATGGGCGTCATTGATCCACTCCCTTGCCAATGGTCCGGCCCCTTATGCGGGGCTCTCGTCAAATGTCATACAATTTAGTCATACAATGTGGATCAACATCACACAATATGAGATTTATCCCTCAGGGCGATTTTTGACGCCCTCGGAGATGCCGCCTGTCCGACCCTGACGCATACAAATCATCAGCGGCAGATAATCCCATATTATGGTTATGTGTTTCGTCATGTGAAAATTTCTCTTGCTCCCCGAGCTATCCTGTATCATGGTCGGGGAAGAGCGGTGAACATCCCGGACCCGGCACCCGGACAGCCACACTCAACCCATTCCGCCTTTCACTGCCCATGGGCACGCATGACGTAACCGTGGAGCGCGAAAGCGGCGCAGAACCGGTCGGCGCCCCCGTCGCCCGGTATCCAGATCCTGTCCGATCTGACAGGCCTGGATACGCAGGTGATATTCACCTTGCTTCCCTCCTATTGCCTCCCGGCCGGGCGCGTCCCGGTCGGGATTTTTTCTCAATATCTGAAACAGTTTGACAAAAATTTGGGAGCGCGTTTCACAATCCGCTTTCATATGTCATGGAATGATATTATATTATTTATGGGACAACGTTCCATATATTGGAATTGCGCCAGACACAACGGTGCGAGACGTAACGAAAACACCCTGGCCGCCCCATCAACCGGCGGCCTGCCTTGTGGGGAGGATTTGAGAGATGATGTACGCGAAGGGCCGCACGGCGCGGTCGGGGAAACTGTTTGCCCGTGCTGGCTTCGGCCTGCTGATGACAGCGGTTTCCATGCCCGCCCTGGCACAGACTGCGCCGGCGGAAAAGGTTGAACTGGAAGAGATCATTGTTGTCGGCACCCGCGCCTCCTTGCAGTCGGCCATCGACCGCAAGAAGAAGGCGAACACCGTTGTCGACAGCCTGGTGGCCGAAGATGTGGCCCAGTTCCCCGACAAGAATGTGGGCGAGGCCCTGCAGCGCATCACCGGTGTGCAGCTGTCCCGCGCCTTTGGCGAGGGGGAGTCGGTCTCCATCCGCGGCGTCGAACCTGACCTGAACCGCGTTGAAATCAACGGCGTCTCCGTCCTGGGCGGCGCTGGCACCGGTTCACGCGGTGCCGATCTGCGCGACATGGCGTCGGAACTGATCAAATCGATCGACGTGTTCAAGGGCTTCACCGCCGACATGACCGAAGGCGGCGTCGGTGGCACCGTGTCGGTGCAGACGCGCCGTCCGCTGGAACTGAAAAAGACCCTGTTCTCCGTCTCTGCCGCCGGCCAGTATCTGGACCTGCAGAAGAAGGTCACCCCGCGCGGTAACCTGACCTTCGGTGACAAGTATCTGGATGACCGTTTCGGCGTGCTGGTCAACGTCACCTATGATGATGTCGATACGCGTGGCGATTTCCTGCGCAACACCGAATGGGTGGCGCTGGCCGACTACGACAATTCACCCAACAAGACCCGCAATGTGGCGGGTTTTGAGAGTGTGGCGACCAAGGCCGCCTGCGCCAGCCAGAGCACGGCCGCCAACCGCACCAGTTGTGAATCGCAATGGTACGACCTGTCGCCGCGCATTCCGCGCTACGGCATGTGGTATCGCAACGACAAGCGCGTCTCGGCCATGACGACGCTGCAATATCAGGTCACGGACGAGTTGGATGTCTATGCCGACATCAACTGGAACAAGCGCGATCAGTTCCTGACCGACTATAATTACTCCATCGACCTTACTGCCGCTTCGCGCATCAACCCGGTCGGCGTGACGGTGGATTCCAACCATAATGTCATCGGCCTGATGACCGCTGCGACGGCCCCGAACAGCACCACGGGTGCGGGCAATATCTTCGGCTCGCAGATGCGCGGCTTCGATTACAAGCTGGAATCCAAATACTATACGGGTGGCTTCAATTGGGTTGGTGACCGTCTGACGGCGTCGGGCTTCTATTCCACGTCCGAAAGCACGATGTACAGCGATACCAATTCCATCGCGATCAGCGCCACTGTGCCCAATATCGGCGTCACCCTGACAGAAAGCGGCATCCCCACCTTCACCTTCCCCACCGGTTTCGACCCGTCCAATCCAGAGACCTATCGCAATGGCGGTGCGGCGGTGCAGTACCGGCCGGAAGAGGTGGAGACCGCGGAGGATGCGGCCAAGCTGGACCTGGATTACAGCCTCGACCGCTGGTCGCTGACCACGCTTGAAGTGGGCGGCCAGTGGCGCAAGACCGGTTCGCTGCGCTATGCCGGTGGGGGCTACACAGCCACCGACGGCACCGTCGTGCCGTCGGCCAACGTCACCTCCAACGTGGCGTTGGGTGCCGCCAACAATGGTTTGATCTGGACCCCGCAGAAGCTGGTGGATTTTGTCCGCGCCACGGCCCATCAGACGCCGCAGAATTTCTACAAGGGCTATAAGGGCAATATCGGCAATGTGCCGAACGGCTGGATGGCTTCACAGGTCCGCCAGATCGGCGATTGGTTCGATATCTCTGGCTTTAATCATGACTTGATCCGCCGCGCCAATGGCCGTGACCAGATCCCCGCCCATGATATCGATGAGGAAGTGTCCGCCGGCTATGCCAAGGCGAATTTCGAATTCGATGTCGGCGATATGCCCGTGTCGGGCAATTTCGGCGTCCGCTATGTCGAAACGGAGATCACCGCGACGGGCGCCCTGACCCGCCGCGAAAACCGCCAGACGGGCACCACCAGCACCGGTTCGCCCATCACCTCCATCGTGACGGTCGGCCTGACGCCGGTGTCCATCAACGAGAAATATTCCGACACGCTGCCAGCCTTCAACATGAGCTTCGGCCTGATCCCGAACGAGGTGATTGCCCGTATCGGCTGGGCCAAGGTGATGGCGCGGCCCAAGCCCACCGATCTGGTGCCGGCCGCCAACTGCCTCTATGACCTGACCGAGGCCGGCAAGGCCGACAATCTGCTGGACAGTTGCACGTCGGGCAACCCCGACCTCGATCCCTACCGCGCCGATCAGTATGATCTGAATGTCGGCTGGTACATCAATGCCGACACGCTGCTGAACGCCTCCTATTTCTATAAGGATGTGAAAAGCTTCATTCTGGCCCGCACCCTGGTCCGCAATATCGACCTGTTCAATGACGGCACGCTGTTCGACGTGACCATGCCGATCAATGGCGGCGGGGCCAAGATCGACGGTCTGGAACTGTCGGCGCAAACGGCCTTCACCTTCCTGCCCTCACCCTTCGACGGGTTCGGGGCCAGCGTGAACTACACCTATTCCCGCGCCAAGGATGTGGGCCTGTTCAATTCGCTGACGGGTGAGGAACTGCCCTTCCCCGGCCTGTCGAAGCACAGCTACAACCTGATCGCCTATTACGACAAGGACGGCATCAATGTCCGCGTCGCCTATAATGGCCGTACCAAGTGGCTGCAGGCCGCCGCCGAACGGTCGGGCAATCCCGTGTTCCGCGACGGTACCGGCTATCTGGATGCCAAGGCCACCTATCGTCTGGGCGATACCGGTGTCTCCTTCTTCATCGAAGGCAAGAACCTGACGGGCGAGGCAGAGCGCACGACATCGGGCGAGGATATCCGCCTGGGCGAACTGGCCTATTCCGGCAAGCGCTACTACACGGGCGTGAGCTACAAGTACTGATCGCCTTCTGATCAGAAAAGCCCCGCCACCGGCATGGTGGCGGGGCTTTTTGTTTCTGGCGGGGGGAACCGGGGCAATCCCGCCCATAAAAAATCCCGGTGATCGGCATCGATCACCGGGATTCCGTCACGAACATTGCCGAAACTTGATCACGGCATTTTCATGCCGGTGCCCAGGAAGTAACTGGTATGCGGCGGCTGGTTATAGGCCACGTTCTGCCACGCCACACCCAGCCGATAGACCGGGTCCTGCATCAGGGTCACCAGACGATAGTCGGTGGGAAACGGCGTGGTGTAGATACGCAGGGAGCGGTTATCCCTGGCCCGCCAGATCACCTCTTCCCGCCAGTCACCGATAATATCGGCGGACAGGGCCGGGGTCGCCTTGGTGCCATTGTTGGACGACACATCCGGCGGGGATAGAAGCCGCACCGTCTCCCCCTTCTGCCAGTCCCATTTCAGGACCTGTTCCTTGTCCAGCAGTTCGCGCGACAGGTCGCCATCCCACCACAGGCCGAAATTCACCTGTTTGGGGTGATTGGCGGCGATGACCGTCCCTTGCGCACTATAAAGATAGGGCGAATTGCTGGCCCAGGCCTCCGCCCCCGGTGAACGCGGGTCGATATCCATGGCGACACCCCGACCCGTATCCTTGTCGGTGGGCGTGGACCACAGGACCTTGCCCGTGGCGGCATCCAGCATAGCGGCGCCGATGCCGCCATTGCGCGACGGCACCTCATGCACGCCGAACTTCTCCAGGCCGGGGCGCAGCGGGTCCAGGTCGCTGACATGCATCGTGTCGCCATGCAGCAGGCCCGACGACCACAGGCCCTTGCCGTCATCATCCAGGGCCATGGAGCCATAGATGATCTCATCCCTGCCGTCGCCATCGACATCGGCGACCGACAACTGATGGTTGCCCTGGCCGCCATAGGCCTCGTTGCCGGGCTTGGCGCTGTCAAACTGCCAGCGCGGGGCCAGCTTGCCTCCGCGCCAGTCCCAGGCCGCCAAGGTGGTGCGGGTGTAATAGCCACGCGCCATCACGATGCTGGGCAGTTTTCCATCGAGATAGGCAACGCTGGCCAGAAACCGGTCGGACCGGTTGGCATAACCATCGCCCCAGACGGCCTGCAACTGGTCCGGCGTGGGGTCATTGGTGTCGGGATGGCGGGCGGGCCAATAGGGGACGCTGGCCAGCGCCTTGCCGGTAATCCCTTCAAAGACCGTCAGATATTCTGGCCCCTTCATGATGCGGCCCTGTACACGCGCCACCTTGCGCCCGTCCGGCGTCGTGGTGGCGCCGGTACGGTCGGCCTGCGGCACCTCCCCATCATGCGACCGCCAATCGGCATTGGCATCGCCCAGCACGGCACCGGTGCCGTCCACCGTCCCGTCGCTGGTCCGTACCGCCAGTTCCGCCTTGCCGTCGCCGTCGAAATCCATCACCAGGAACTGGGTATAATGGGCACCAGCCCGAATGTTACGGCCAAGGTCGATGCGCCACAGCCGCGTGCCATCCAGCCTGTAGGCATCCAGGATCACGGGGCCGGTATAGCCGCCAAAGGCATTATCCTTGGAATTGCTGGGGTCCCATTTCAGGACAATCTCATACTGCCCATCGCCATCCAGATCGCCGACGCTGGCGTCATTGGCGTTGTAGCTATAGGCCTCCCCCGCCGGGGTGACGCCATCGGCGGGCGGCTGCAACGGGATGGACAGGTAGCCGTCGCGCCAGACCGGGGCCGTAGCGCCCGTCGCCTCTCCCACACGCCGCAACGCGTACCGGCCTGACCCGTCGGCACCCTTGTCCAGGAAGCTGGTGGCCTGCGTCAGCGGTTTGGCGTTCAGCTTCCTGCCATCGCGGTATAGATCGAAACCAATATCGGCAGGGTCGCTGTCCAGCAGACGCCAGCCCACCAGCACGCCGCCTTCGGCGGCCACGGCGACCAGACCGCGGTCCAGCTTTTCCATCTGCCGTGCCGCCGCCGGCATCGCAGCGACACCGCACAGCAAGGCCGCCATCAGCCATTTCCGGGTTGCCATGTTTCCTCCGTCGTCTGGTTTTGACCTTACCTTACCCGCATTCATATGATATTTGAATTCCAATATTAAGGACGATGTATCACATTGTGGTAAATATCAAGATCGGGAAGGAAACGGCGATGCGCATGTCTGGCTTCAACCGGCGGCAATTCGTGCAGGCAACGGCGCTGACGGCCCTTGCCAGCGGGGGGGCCGGCATAGCAGCACAGGCAAAACCATCGGCGCCCGACACCCCCGTCGGCTGGATCGACGGTGCCGCCCCCGCCCGCCATCTGGGCCAGACCTGGGGCTTACCCTGGCCGCAGGGACTGTATAAGCCGGCGCAGCGCTTCCGCCTGACCGACGGGTCGGGGGCGGCGGTGCCGGTGCAGTCCTGGCCCCTTGCCATCTGGCCCGACGGATCGCTGAAATGGTCGGCGCACAGCATCGGGGCGGGGGCCGGTCCCAATGGTCTGACCCTGTCCGCCGGCAAGGCCGCCGAACCGGCGCAGCCTGTGAGGGTCAGCGAAGGACCCGACGCCATCATGGTCAGCACCGGCCCCCGGCAATGGCGCATTCCCCTGCGCGGCAACCGCTTGATCGACCTTGCCACCGTCGATGGCCGCACGGTTCTGCGCGACCTGCGCCTGATCTGCCTGTCGCAGGATCAGCCCGACCTGACAGAGGCGGAAACCGTCAGCCAGCGCCGCTCCATCGGCACCGTGACCGGTGTGACGGTGGAACAGCGCGGGCCAGTGCGGGCGGTGGTGAAGCTGGACGGGACCCACCGCGACGGGGAGCGTTCGTGGCTGCCCTTCACCATCCGGCTTTACTTCCATGCTGGTGCTGAATCCGTCCGTATCCTGCATTCCTTCATCTTCGACGGTGATGAGAATAAGGATTTCATCCGGGGCCTGGGCGTCACTGCATCGGTCCCCATGTCCGACGCCCCGCACGACCGGCATGTGCGCTTCACCGGCGAAGACGATGGCTTGTGGGCGGAGGCTGTCCGCCCGCTGACCGGCCTGCGCCGCGACCCTGGCAAGGACTATCGTCAGGCGCAGATCGATGGCCGCGCCATCCCGGCTTTGTCCGGCATGGCCGAAACGGTGTCGAAGCGTCTGGACCTGATCCCGACCTGGGGTGATTTCACCCTGTCACAGGCCAATGCCGATGGTTTCGCCATCCGTAAACGCACCAAGCCCGGCCATGGCTGGATCGATGCGCAGGCGGGCCGCCGGGCGGGAGGGCTGGCCTATATCGGCGGGGCGGCGGGTGGTGCGGCCCTGGCCATGGCCGATTTCTGGAAGCGGCATCCGGCCCGCCTGGATGTGCGCAACGCGGCCACCGACATGGCGGAACTGACGGCTTGGCTCTGGTCACCCGACGCGCCCGCCATGGATCTGCGCTTCTATCATGATGGGCTGGGTATCAAGACCCACCCCCAGGAACGCGAAGCCCTGGAAATCACCTATGAGGATTATGAGGAGGGCTGGGGCCGACCCTATGGCATTGCCCGCACCACCGAACTGCATCTCTGGTCCCTGCCCGCCACGCCGGCCCGTGACTGGTTCACGGAAGTGGCAGGTATCCTGGCCGCCCCGCCACGCCTGATGGTGCCGCCGGCCCGGTTGCGCGCTGTCCCCATCTTTGGCGACTGGGATCTGGTCCGCCGCAGCAATCCCGCCCGCACCCGGATTGAGAATCAGGCCGATTTCCTGCTGAACCTTTACCGCGATCAGGTGGAGCAGCGGCGCTGGTACGGGTTCTGGAACTATGGCGATGTCATGCATTCCTATGACAGCGACCGTCATGAATGGCGCTATGACATTGGCGGCTATGCATGGGCCAATTCCGAACTCTCCCCCGATCTCTGGCTCTGGTACAGCTTCCTGCGCACGGGCCGCGCGGACGTGTTCCGGCTGGCAGAGGCCATGACCCGGCATACGGGGGAGGTCGATGTCTGCCATATCGGCCCCTACAAAGGCTTTGGCACCCGCCATGGGGTGCAGCATTGGGCCGACAGTTCCAAACAGCCGCGCGTGTCCAACGCTGCCTATCGTCGCATCTATTACTACCTGACCGCCGATGAACGGGTGGGCGATCTGATGCGCGATCTGGTGGACAGCGACCGCACGCTCGCCAATGTCGACATCAGCCGCAAACTGCCCGACCCCGCCCCTCCCGGAGTGATAGAGGCTGGGTTCGGCACCACCTGGTCCTCGCTGCTGGCCGCGTGGCTGACGGAGTGGGAGCGGACGGGGGACAAACGCTGGCGTGAGCGTATCCTGAACGGCATGCGCAGTGTCGCCGCGCTGAAATATCGCTGGATGGCGGGCGGCGCGCCCTATGACCCGAACACAGGCAAGTTCTCCGGTCCCGGCGACAGGATCGGCGTCTCCCACCTGTCTGCCGTGTTCGGCGCCGTGGAGGTGCATGCGGAGTTGCTGGCCCTGCTGGACGTGCCGGAATATCGCGCTGCATGGTTGGAATATTGCACCTTCTACAATGCCCCGGCGGCGGAGTTCCGGGCCAGATTTGGTCAGGACGCGAAGGGGCGCGGCCTGCGTCTGGCCCATTCCCGCCTCACCGCCTATGCGGCCCACCATCTGAAAGACCCGAAACTGGCCGCCCGCGCCTGGGCAGAGTTCACCGACAAGGGGGAACAGATTGCCGGCACCCGCACCCACATCGCCGGCAATGCCGTCCTGAACCCGGTGGATGAGGTGGCGGGCATGTCCACCAACGGCGTGTCCCAATGGGGGCTTGCCGCCTATCAGAACCTCGCCCTGATCGGAGATGCGTTGCCGGCGGAGTGATCAGAACTTAACCGCCCAAAAATCATGCGGCACTGCACCATAATTGGGCGCAACTTTATGCCAGTTTATGGAAAACAGCGCTTCGCAGCTGCGGCACAAAACTTGCGTTAACCATTCGGCGGGGACCAATGGCGGTTCCCCTTCATAGGGCCGGCCCGCCGGTCCCGCCGGACAATGGCGTCTGAACATCTGGGTCACTCCCGGATCGTTTAGGCGCCTTTTTTATTTTGGAGCCTCAGATGACGCTGCAGAAAAATGCGCGCGCCCTGTCCCTGATCCTGGCCCTTCCCCTACTGGCGCAACCCGCTCTGGCTGGCGACGCCGCCAGCCTGTTGAAGGATGGCAAGTTCATCCTGGATTTCCGCTACCGCCTGGAAGATGTCGATCAGGCAGGCTTGGCGCAGAATGCCCATGCCCAGACCGCCCGCGCCCGTACCGGCTTTCAGACGGGCAAGATCAACGGCTTCTCCCTGCTGGCAGAGGCGGAGACCATCGCCCATGTCAGCAGCGCCTTCAATGATGGCCTGAACGGCAAGACCCGCCGCCCCCTGGTTGCCGACCCGGAAGGCATGGAGTTGAACCGCCTGCAAGTAGATTATACCGGCATCGCCAAGACGGCCATCACGCTGGGCCGGCAGCGTCTGAACCTGGACAATCAGCGTTTCATCGGCGCCGTCGGCTTTCGTCAGAATGAACAGACGCTGGATGCCCTGAAGATCAGCACCCAGGCGATCGACAAGCTGGACCTGACCTATGCCTATGTGGCGCAGGTCAACCGCGTCTTCGGCCATAAAAGCCCGCAGGGTGAGTTTGAGGGCGACAGCCACCTGTTCAATGCCGGCCTGACCCTATCGCCCGCCGCGAAGATCACCGGCTATGCCTATCTTCTGGACCTGGAGGAACAGCCGCTCCTCTCCACCGCCACCTATGGCGGCCGGATCGCGGGCAAATATACGCTGGACAAGGTCACCCTGACCTACGCCGCCGACTACGCCCATCAAACCGATTATCAGACCAATCCCCGCAACCTGTCGCTGGACTATATCGGGCTGGAACTGACCGCCACCTATGACGGCCTGTCCGTCGGCGGCGGCTATGAAAGCCTGGAGGGTGACGGCGTGCGCGGCTTTGCGACACCGCTGGCCACCCTGCACAAGTTCCAGGGCTATGCCGATGTCTTCCTGACCACACCGGCAAATGGCATCAACGATGCCTATGGCCGTATCGGTTACGAAACGAAGCTGGCGACAGGCCCCATCACAGGCTTCTCCGCCGCCCTCTGGTATCATGATTTCGAAGCCGAAAGGATCGACCGTTCCTATGGCAGCGAGATTGATGTCGAGGCGGCGGTGAAGCTGGGGCCCAAGGTCACCGTCAGCGCCAAATATGCCGATTATGACGGCGACGGGGCCTTCCCCGACCGCCGAAAATTCTGGCTGGCCTTTGAATATTCCTACTGAGCCTGCCTGACGGGGGCGGCCCTGGCCGCCCCCTTATCTGCTGCTGACCGTTTGGAAGGATCACGTCATGACGATCCAGAGATTTGCCCGCGTGAAGGCCCTGCGGTTCCTGCTGTCGGCGCGGGCGCGACGCCTGGACCGGTTGAAGCGTCTGGCCCGGCTCTGTGCCCTGGTCACGGGGATCAGCGGGCTGGTGCATGCGTTGCAGCGGGAACGGGGCACCACGTCGCTGCATCTGGGGGCCGATGGCGGCATGCTGC
The DNA here is from genome assembly GCF_059489915.1 of Niveispirillum sp. CC-CTL257. Classification (NCBI taxonomy): domain Bacteria; kingdom Pseudomonadati; phylum Pseudomonadota; class Alphaproteobacteria; order Rhodospirillales; family Azospirillaceae; genus Niveispirillum; species Niveispirillum sp. CC-CTL257. The sequence continues at coordinate 44,209 of NZ_JCAJXE010000004.1, read as the reverse complement.
CCGACCTGTCGGCGCGCCGGGCGGAAAGCGATCTGGCATTGGACCGGGTGCAGGCGGAACTGAGTGCCATTGATCTGCTGGGCTGGGAAGGATCACTGACCAGTTGTATCGCCTTCGCCCGCCGCGCCCTGGCCGATCTGCCCGATCTGCGGGCACGGGTAGGGGCCGGCAGCATCGATCTGCGCTCCGCCACCTTGGCCTATTCGGCATTGATTGAGGCCTTGATGGCTGTCGTCACCGCCGTGGCCGGACTCAGCGCCGACAATGCCCTGTCGCGCGCATTGACGGCCCTGCTGAATTTCATGCGCGCCAAGGAATTTTCCGGGCAGGAACGGGCGGTGGGGGCTGCCGCCCTGACCGCCGGTCAGTTCGACGCCACCCGCTTCCGCCGTATGGCGCAGTTGGAGGCGGCTCAAACCCAGGCCCTGGACCTGTTCGCCACCCATGCTGACGACGCCCAGCGCACTTTTCTGTCTGCAACACTGCAAGGCCCGGATTGTGAGCAGGTGTTGCAATTGCGGGCACAGTTGCGGGAAACGGGACCCAACCGCCCCCTGGCCGGCACAACCGCCCAGGCATGGTTCGCCGCCGCCACGGGCCGCATCAACCGCCTGAAACAGGTTGAAGACCGGTTGATCACCGATCTGGAGGCCCTGTGCGCCGACCGGATCGCTGGCGCGCAGCATGAACTGGCGGCACCCCTGGCGGGCGCGCCCTGGCATCTGCGCCTGTTCGCCTGGGGCCTGCGTCGCCGCCTGCACCGGGACGGCGACTGGTCGGAACGGGTGGCCGACGCCATGGTCACACTGGAAACCGACCGCCTGCCATCCTGGCTGTCACAGGCCCTGGCGCAGGTTACGGACGGTATCGACCCCGACCTGTCACCCGCCGCCCAGCAGCAGCGCGAACGCCAATGGGCCGAGGCCAGCCGGGAAGCGCTGGAGGCCGTGATCGACCGGTTCAGCCAGCAGCATGAACAGGCCCTCGACATCATGGCCGCCCATGCCGGAGGCATCCAGGGCGATGCCCGCTCAATGGCCGATCTGGCCGGTCGCAACGCCCGCCATTCCCTAACCATGGCCAGCGCCAGTTCGCAGACGCGCGGCGGGGTGGAGGCGGTGGTCCAGGCCGCCGGTTCCCTGTCACTGTCCATCCGTGACATCAATGATCAGGCAGCTCAGGCCCTGACCGTCTCTGCCGATGCCGTGGCAGAGGCGCGGCAGACCCACCGCGCCGTGGAGGGGTTGACCGACGCTGCGCGCAGCATCGGCCGCATTGTCGAGATCATCGGCGAGATCTCCGGCCAAACCAACCTGCTGGCCCTTAACGCCACCATTGAAGCGGCCCGCGCGGGCGAGGCGGGCAAGGGCTTTGCCGTGGTGGCGGGCGAGGTGAAAAGCCTTGCCAGCCAGACAGGCCGCGCGACCGACGAGATCGGCCAGCGGATTGAAGAAATGCAGGCCGCCACCGGTGCCGCCGTCACCGCCATCGGCGCGACAGCGGCCAAGATCGAGGCCATCGCCGCCCTGGTCGCCGGGATCGAAGCAGCCCTGATGCGGCAGCGTCAGGATACAGAGCGGATTGAGGAAAATATGCGCAGCGTTGCCGAGAGCGCTACCGACATCGACAGCGTCGTGGAGGATGTGGCGCAAGGGGCCGACCATATCGGCCGCATGACAGGCAACGCCCTGTCCGCCACGGGCGAACTGTCGCGCCTCGTGGAAAGCCTGCGCGACGGGCTGGAGGGCTTCGTCACCCGCGTCCGCGCAGCATAAGGCGGATACCTCCGCCCAAAAAATCACCATCCCCCGCATCTGCACAAATCCGCGCCACCAATGTCTGCACCTTGAACGTTTTCTTTGCACAGACCAACTGCCGCCATCACCCGACAGTCCAAATCCATCAGCCACAGGCTTGATAAACAACAATTAACCAATTGCCTTTCGTGCCACTGGCACTTGGCATGCTTCTCGCAAATACCTCTTCGCACTCGCGGCATGAAGGTGACGATGCCTTTTCTCCGGGCTGGGACAGCCTGGGGCCGCGGTGCCGAAATTGCGGTTCCAACGCAGGGATCGCCTGGAGCAACGGCGCTCCGATGACAGACATGGGCCATGCGGCCTTTGCTGATCGTCGGAGCGCCTTTTTTATTTTCAGCCCGGCCCCAAGGCCGGAACAGGGGAGCCCCGCGTATCATGAGCCAGACCGACAAGCCTTTCGCCGGCCTGACCCGCCGTTCACTGCTGACCGGCACGGCGCGCGCCGCAGGTGCCGCCGCCTTGCTGACTGCCGCCCGCTCCGCCCTGCCCGGTGGTGGCGCTTGGGCTGCCGCCGCACCCGAAGTGACGGGCGCCACGCTGGGCTTCATCGCCCTGACCGACAGCGCGCCACTGATTGTCGCCAAGGTGAAGGGGCTGTTCGCCAAATACGGCATGCCCGACGTCAATGTCGTGAAGCAGGCCAGCTGGGGCACCACGCGGGACAACCTGGAACTGGGCGGCGGGGCCGGCGGCATTGACGGCGCCCATATCCTGACGCCCATGCCCTATCTGATGTCCACCGGCAAAGTGACCAAGAACAACCAGCCCGTGCCCATGCAGATCCTGGCCCGGCTGAATACCAACGGCCAATGCATCTCCGTGGCCAACCGCTACAAGGAGATGGGCATCACCACCAAGGCCAAGGGCCTGAAGGAAGCCTTTGCCAAGCAGAAGGCAGAAGGCAAGGAGGTGAAATGCGCCGTCACCTTCCCCGGCGGCACGCATGATCTGTGGATGCGCTACTGGCTGGCCGCCAACGGCATCGACCCGGACAAGGATGTCTCCACCATCGTGGTCCCGCCGCCGCAGATGGTGGCCAATATGAAGGTTGATACGATGGAGGCCTTCTGTGTGGGTGAACCCTGGAACGCCCAACTGGTGAACCAGGGCATCGGCTTCACGGCCCTGACCACCGGTGAACTGTGGCACGACCACCCGGAGAAGAGCTTCGCCATGCGCGCCGACTGGGTGGAGAAGAACCCGAACGCCGCCAAGGCCCTGCTGACGGCTGTCATTGAGGCACAGATCTGGTGCGACAAGCCGGAGAACAAGGAAGAGATGTGCCAGATCGTCTCTGGCCGTGAATGGTTCAAGGTCCCGGTGGAGGATATTCTGGGCCGCGCCACGGGCACCATCGACTATGGCGACGGGCGCGTCGTGAAGAACAGCCCGGAGATCATGAAATACTGGTCCAACCATGCCTCCTACCCGTTTCAGAGCCACGATCTCTGGTTCCTGACGGAGGATCAGCGCTGGGGCTATCTGCCGGGCGATCTGGACACCAAGGCCTTGATTTCCAAGGTCAACCGCCAGGATCTGTGGCGCGACGCCGCCAAGCTGGCGGGTGCCAGTGACCTGCCCGCCGGCACCTCTCGCGGTATCGAGAAATTCTTCGATGGCCGCAGCTTCGATCCCGCCAACCCGGCGGCCTATCTCGCATCGCACGACATCAAGCGTATCGCCTGAGTTGGGGGAGGAAATAAACCATGTCGACGATCAGCGAGAATGGCCCCGTGGCGCGGGTGCAGGGTGGCGGCGGGCTTTCCGCCCTTGCCGCCACCCTGCAATCCACCCTGTCGCGGGCATTACAAAAACTGTTGGACCTGCTGCCGCTGCTGCTGGCGCTGGTCACCCTGCTGGGTATCTGGGAGGTGGCCTGTCACGGCGCAGGATCGTCCCTGCCACCGCCTTCACGGGTGATCAGCGATACCTGGGAACTGATCATCGATCCGTTCTTTGACAATGGCGGCGTCGATAAGGGCCTGTTCTGGCATCTGGCCGCCAGTTTGAAGCGGGTGGCCGTCGGTTTCGCCCTGTCATCGATCACCGGCATCGCGTTGGGTGTGCTGATCGGGCAATCCAGCCTCGCCTATCGCGGGCTCGACCCGATTTTTCAGGTGCTGCGCACGGTCCCGCCCCTGGCCTGGCTGCCCATTTCGCTGGCCGCCTTCCGGCAGGCGGACCCGTCGGCCATTTTCGTGATCTTCATCACCTCGATCTGGCCGATCATCCTGAACACCGCCGTGGGCGTGCGGCAGATCCCGCAGGATTACCGCAATGTCGCCCGCGTTCTGCGCCTGTCACCGCTGGAATTCTTCTTCCGCATCATGCTGCCCTCGTCGGTGCCGTTCATTTTCACCGGTTTGAAGATTGGCATCGGCCTGTCCTGGCTGGCCATCGTCGCGGCGGAAATGCTGATCGGTGGTGTGGGGATCGGCTTCTTCATCTGGGATGCCTGGAACAGCTCTCTGATGAGCGAGATCATCCTGGCGCTGGTCTATGTCGGGCTGGTCGGCTTCATCCTGGACCGTGTCATCACGATCATCGGCAACCGCGTTGCGGGCCGCAAGGTCAGTTGACAACCTTTGTCGCGCGCATGACGGCACATGAGCCTTTATGTGCCTCCCCCGCGAAAGCGGGGGTCCAGGGTCACGGGTAAGACGTTTGATGCTTTTGGCCCCTGGACCCCCGCCTTCGCGGGGGAGGCACTGCAAAACTGACCATCACGTCAGCCGGATAGCGCCTCCGCAGCAGCCTCCAAGTGTTCAATACAAGGACCCTCTCCCATGACCCATCCCTATCTGTCGCTTGAAAATGTCGGCATGGATTTCACGGTTGCTGGCCGCACCTTCCATGCCGTGACGGATGTAAACCTTGCTATCGAACGCGGGCAGTATGTCTCCATCATCGGCCATTCCGGCTGCGGCAAGTCCACTTTGCTGAACATCGTCGCGGGCCTGACGCGCGCCACGCAAGGCGGTGTCATCTTGGACGGGCAGGAGGTGAACAGCCCCGGCCCCGACCGGGCCGTGGTGTTCCAGAACCATTCCCTGCTGCCCTGGCTGACCGCCTATCAGAATGTGCGCCTCGCCGTGGACAAGGTGTTCGGGTCCAGCAAATCGGCGGCCGAGCGCCATGAATGGACCCTCCACAACCTGCGGCTGGTCCATATGGACCATGCCGTGGACAAGCGCCCGGACGAGCTGTCGGGCGGCATGAAGCAGCGGGTGGGCATCGCCCGCGCGCTGTCCATGGAACCCAAGGTCCTGCTGATGGATGAGCCGTTCGGGGCGCTGGATGCCCTGACCCGCGCGCATCTCCAGGACACGGTGATGGACATCCAGACCCGCCTGAACAGCACCATCATCATGATCACCCACGATGTGGATGAGGCCGTTCTGCTGTCCGACCGCATCGTGATGATGACCAACGGCCCCTCGGCCACAATCGGGGAGGTGCTGGAGGTTGACCTGCCCCGCCCCCGTCGCCGCCTGGACCTGTCGGACGATGCCCGCTACATCGCCTATCGGGCATCGGTCCTGCGCTTCCTTTATGAACGGCATGCCAAGCCGGAAGCGGCCTGATCAAGCCGACCGCTCAAACCACATGTACCAGTTCACCTCCCAGGTCTCTCCCCCATCGGGGGAGAAGGCTTGTTCCCATCGCGCATTGGTGGCGGTGATGTGGGACCAGATGAAGCGCACCTTGATGGGCTTACCTGCCAGCGTGTCATCGGCCAGAAAGGTGCCGACCCCATCCTGGAACCGACCCTGCAGGGGCGGACCAACCTCCCCATGGCGTTCGTCGAACCACCAGATATTCCACAGGCCGGTATCGGGGTCCACGCGGCGGAAGGTCACGGCGCGATAGGTGCCGTTGGGGTCGTTCAGGACATTGTCGTCGCAATTGGCCAGACCCGCCATCAGCGACCGCACGTCACAGGTGCCGGTGAATTCCTGCCAGTCGGTCGATCCGACCAGCCGACCGTTCAGCTTGCGGTGCCGGACATTCCAGGTGCCCATAAAAAAGTCGAAGTCGCCGCGCCCCGCGCCAATGGGCATGGGCGCGGATGCCGTTGCCGGCCCCAAGCCGGGGACCAGCGCCGCGCCAGCAGCGGCGATCAGCAGGGTGCGGCGGCTGGCGATGCAATTAACTTCCATGGTCATGACAGGGTGCCTTTGTTGACGTGCCTCCCCTTTCTACAGGCCAATACCTGACAGCTACTGTCAGGTATTTTCACCCCTCGTCAAAAATCCTGGTTCTGGGTTGCGTGCCACCCCCTTGTCGGGGGTTGGGGCACGGTCCTAACTGACGGGCGAGATTGGCCTTTCAAGGACCCTGCCCCATGCGCTTCGACCTGCGCGCCCTGCCGCCCGCCGTGCGGTACAAACTGATGACCGCCACCATCACCCCGCGCCCCATCGCCTGGGTCACGTCGGTCTCTGCGGACGGCGTGCGCAATGCGGCCCCGTTCAGCTTCTTCAACATGGTAGGCGATGATCCGCCGCTGCTGGCGCTGGGCCTGATGCACCGACCCGACGGGCGGCTGAAGGATACGGCAGCCAATATCCTGGCCACCGCCGAATTCACCGTAAACCTTGTGTCCGAAGAGGACGCCCAACGCATGAACCGCTGTTCCGCCGACGCGCCACCGGAGGTGGATGAACTGGCCTATGCCGGGATCGAGACCCTACCGGCCAGCGTGATCGCCGCCCCCTTGATCGCCAGCGCGCCCGCCAGTTTCGAATGCCGCCGTCACAGCGTCATTGAAACCGGCCCACGCCAGACCCTGATCCTGGGCGAGGTGCTGGTGGCGCATGTGGCCGACCGGTTCGTTCTGGATGCTGACAGCCATCACCTGGACACACCGGCCATGAAGCTGATCGGCCGCACCCATGGCCGTAGCTGGTATGTGCGCAATGGCGACACAATGCAGATGGACCGCCCTGCCTATGATCCCAACTGGCGGGTATAAGGTGTGAATAGCACTGGTCGGAGACACCGGCGGACGCCTAGGATGCCGCCCGTTCCGCCCCGATGATTGATTGTCTTTGCCATGGCCAGCCCCCTTGCCCCCGCCCTTGCCGAAATCCGCGCCCTGCTGCTGGACGGGGACCGGCTGGTGCGTGCGGTCGCCAGTGGGCGCATGCGCAATATGTCGCCGCCATGGCGGCGGATCGAACTGCGGCCGGTGGCCCTGAAGTCCGGCGCGCATTTGCAGACCGTCGCCTATGATGACCGGCAGGCCCATACCAGCAACGCCGCTTTCGGCCCCGCCGCCGAACAGGCCGTGGATGCGCTGCTGGCGCTGGGCATGGGCAATTGGCATGTGGAGACGCTGGACACCATTGTGCAGCTGCGCATCACCAAGAAAGGTGAGGCCATGATCAGCCGCACGACCACCACCGCACCCAAGGAGCGGGCGCTGGTCCATGACCGGGCCAAGCCACGCCTGCTGGACCCCGCCGATCCGTTCTGGCGGGCCGTGGGCATTGCCGATGCCGAAGGCCGGATCAAGCCGACGCGGCAGGACAAGTACCGGCAGGTGGAGGAATTCATCCGCGCCCTGGATGCCGTGCTGAAAGGCGGCGACCTGCCCGACGACCGCCCGCTGCGCGTCGTGGACCTTGGCTGCGGGAATGCCTATCTGACCTTTGCCGCCTATCGCTTCCTGTCACATGTGCGCGGGCTGACGGTGGAATTCACGGGCGTGGACACAAAGCGTCAGGCGCGTGAACGCAACACCGAACTGGCGCAAAGCCTGGGCTGGGACGGGTTGCGCTTCTTGGAAGGGACGATTGCCGACGCGCCTGTGGATGGGGCCGATATCGTGCTGGCCCTGCATGCCTGCGACACGGCCACCGACGACGCCCTGGCCCGCGCCGTCGCCTGGGGGGCGAAATATGTGCTGGCCGCACCCTGCTGCCACCATGACCTGCAAAAGCAGCTGCGCGCCGGTGAACCGCCCGCCGCCTATGGTCTGCTGACCCGCCACGGCATCCTGCGCGAACGCTTCGCTGATGTCATGACCGATGCCCTCCGCGCCAGCCTGATGCGGCAGGCCGGCTACCGGACAGAGATCATCGAATTCGTCCCCTCTGAACACACGCCCCGCAACACCCTGCTGCGCGCCGTCCATACCGGCGCGAAAGCAGACGCAAAGGTGGTGGAGGAATATCGCACCCTGGTCGCCGACTGGGGCGTGACGCCGAAACTGTCGGTGCTGCTTGGCACCGAAGCGGGGTTTTGATATCCCCATCCCCATTGCGCCACGCCCGACAGAGGCGCATATTCAGCGCCTCAGCCAAAAAGAAAGCCGGCTGCGAGACGCAGCCGGCCAGAGATGAAGGGAGCCTCATAAGGAGGTAAAGTCCCTGACCGTTGCCCTTATGCAACGGTCAAGTCACTTTCTTATAGCCCCTCACGGCCCGTTTGAAAAGCAAAAAACGTGTCCGAAAGGCTACACTCGCCAAATTTCACATTCCGCCCCTTGCGTGGGGCGGGATGCAGCCCCTCAGTCCCCGCGCACCTCTTCCACCATTTCCTCCAGCCGCTCAAAGTCCGGAACGACCAGACTGTTGCCCTGGCGGATGACGATATTGTCGCGCGACAGGTCGCTCATGACGCGCGCCACCGTCTCGCGCGTCGTGGATACGCGCGAGGCGATGTCGGAATGGATGGGCACCGGCGTGATCTCCGCCTTGCCGTCGGGGCGCAAGCCCGCCTTGGCAAGGCGCAGCAATTCAGCATGCACCCGGTTATTGGCGCCCAGCGTCGACAGATCCATGATACGGCCCGTGGAGGCGCGCACGATCTGCGTCAGGCGGTGCATGACCTTCGCCGCCACGCCCGGATGGTTGGTGGCCGTCTCCAGGAACAGGCGCGGCGACATGAAGGCGACCAGCGTTTCGGTCAGCGCCACGATACTGGCCGACCGCGGACCGCTGTCGATGGCCGACAATTCGCCCAGATAGCCACCGGCATCGATATCATCGAAGGTGATCTCGCGTCCCGACAGGGAATAGTTCACGACGCGGACCCGGCCCTCCACGATCAGACAGACATCGCGACTGTCGGACGACCGGTCCACGATCTGCTCATGCGGGTGGAAATGCCGCCAACTGCATTGCCGCGCGATGGCGGCACGCGCCTCCGGCGTCAGGCTTTGCAGCAATTCGATCCGGTCGAGATTGGCGTTATGGGCGTCGCTCACGTCGTCTATCCACGCTGGGGATAAGGTAAATGGATTGTATATCTAGGCTGTTCGCCTGCAAACCGCTACGGTTACATCCTTGTTTTTGCAGCAATGGCGGATGGAGGCCAGCATGGGCGGACCCGATGGCGGTGAGGAACAGCCAAAGCGGACACGATTCACGGGCCTGCATCTGACGCTGGCCGCCCGGCTGAAAGCCTATCTGTTCACGGGCATTCTGGTCACCGCACCCATCTCCATCACGCTCTACCTCGCCTGGCTGGTGGTGGACGGGGTGGATAATCTGGTCGACAGTCTGCTGCCCGCCCCCTATCAACCCGATCAGCTGCTGCCCTTCACCCTGCCGGGCCTGGGTCTGTTGTTGCTGGTGGTTTTCCTGGTGCTTGTCGGCATGGTGTCGGCGGGGGTCGTCGGCAATCTGCTGGTCCGACTCGGGGAGGCGCTGGTGGGCCGCATGCCGGTGCTGCGCGGCATCTATTCCGCCGTAAAGCAGATTTTCGAAACCGTGCTGGCCCAGAAATCGGACGCGTTCCGGGAAGTGGTGCTGGTGGAGTTTCCGCGCCCCGGTGCCTGGGCCATTGCCTTCGTCACCGGTGGCACCAAGGGACAGGTGCAGGACGCCCTGGGCGGCGGCGACTGGGTCAATGTCTTCGTGCCCACCACGCCCAACCCGACCTCCGGCTATCTGATGTTCGTGCCGCGTGATCAGGTGAAGCCCCTGACCATGAGCGTGGAGGATGGGTTGAAGATGGTCGTGTCCGGCGGTCTGGTCGGGCCGGACGACGCCGCGCCTAAAGCACCATGAAGCGCGCATAACCTCCCGCTCCATTCTTCTCCTGATTGAGATTGCTCCGTAACGGTCGCTTAGGTCATATTACTGCCCTTACCCAGGATGGAGGAGGGGTGTATGCGACGGGACCGGAATATGTGGCGTGGGGGTGCCGCCTTCCTTGGCGCGGGCCTGCTGTTGACAGCCTGCGGCAGCGTATCGGCGGAACCGCCGCGCCTGCTGCAGGCGCCGCCGATCCTGAAATCGGACGCACAGAAGCCACGCGATCAGGAAAAGCCGCAGGGCTATAACCTGCTGTCGTTGGGCGCCTTGGGTGCCGCCATTCAGCAGGGCCGTGAAATCCATTATGTCCTGCCGATCAAATATACTGACGGCACCATCTACAACCCGGCCACGGGCAAGAACGACAAGGTGCGCCTGCGCTCCTACGGCGATCAGTTCCTGGCCCCGACCATCCTGATGGACCCCGGCCAGACGGTTCGCATCAGCCTGTCCAACCAGTTGCCGGTGGAGCCGAACTGCGGCACCGATCCCAGCACGGGCAAGCCCTATCCCACCAATCAGCCGCATTGCTTCAACAACACCAACCTGCACAGCCACGGGCTCTGGGTCTCGCCCACGGGCAACAGCGATAATGTGCTGCTGAATATCGAACCGCAGGTGAATTTCCAGTACGAGTACAATGTGCCGGAGGATCATCCCGCCGGCACCTTCTGGTATCACCCACACAAGCACGGCTCCACGGCCATGCAGGTTGGCAGCGGCATGGCCGGCGCCCTGGTGATCAAGGGCAACCGCACGCCGACCGAACTTTCCAACGGCGATCTGGACACGCTGCTGCAACCGGTCCTGGCCAATGCCGACTATGGTGCGCAGGTGATGCTGATCCAGCAGATCCCCTATGCCTGCTTCGACCAGGACGGCAAGCTGGAGACCGGGGCCAACGGCGAATGGGTGTGCAAGGACGATCAGATCGGCAAGGTCGAGAATTTCGACGTTCAGTTCGATCCTAGTGCCTGGAGCGAAAGCGGCCGTTTCACCATGTTCAACGGCGTTGTCCGCCCGCAGATGGCGGCCGCGCCCGGCCAGCTCTATCGCTGGCGCATGATCCATGCCGGGGTGGAGGAGACGATCAACCTGCGCATCCGCAAGGTGGGTGCAAAAGCCCCCAAGACCGGCCTGCTGAAATCCCTGAAGGCGGCAAAGCAGGAGGTGACGAATACCTGCACGGGTGCCGACGTCACCCAGTATGAGGTGGCGACCGACGGCCTGACCCGACCTGCCGTTTATGCCAAGAATGTGAACAACCTGCAGCCCGGCTATCGCAGCGATATCCTGTTCGTGCTGCCGGAGGCGGGGCGCTACTGCGTCTATGACGACAGCGACGGCACGGATCAGGTCGCGGGCAAGGACAATCCCAAGGTCATCGGCTTCATCGACGCCGTGGGCCCGGCCAAGGTTCCCGACACCACCAAATTCGTGCAGGGCAAACTGCTGGAGGGGGCGTCATCCCTGACAGGCCCGGTGAAAGATGAAGTGGTGGCCGGCATCAATGACGGCCTGAAACTGACGAAATATGTCCCCCACCCCACCATCACGGATGCGGAAATCAAGAAATGGGGCCAGCCGGATATCCCCATCACCTTCAATATCAACATCAATGTCAAACCGACCCAGTTCACGGTGAATGGCAAGGAATATGATCCAGCGGTGGTGGACCACACGCTGATCCTGGGCACGGCACAGCAATGGATATTGAAATCCGACTTCGTGAACCATCCGTTCCATATTCATGTGAACCCGTTCCAGGTCGTATCCATCATCAACAAGACGACGGGTCAGGAATGGACCGACGGCATCTATGCCGGCATGAAGGGCACCTGGAAGGATACGCTGATCACCGATCCCAACGCGATCATCACCATTCGCACCCGCTATGTCCGCTATATCGGTGAGTTTGTCCTGCACTGCCACATCCTGGATCACGAGGATCAGGGCATGATGCAGAATGTGCAGATCGTCCTGCCCGATACGGAGGGCAAGGCAGCCGCCATGGGCCATCACTGACCCACCGGATACGCAGCCGGGCCATCCCAATCCCGGCTGCGTATCTCATCCCTGCTCAGCCTTTGCGCGCCAGATAGCCGTGCATGCCGATCCAGCGGGTGAAGGCGTCAAACCAGCCTGTGCTGGTCGTCGTCTTCTGGTACATGCCGAACCCGTGTCCGCCCTGTTCATACAGGTGGAACTCCACCGGCTTCTTGGCGATGCGCCAATTGTTAATCAGGCCATAGTCGGGGCCGCCGAACAACGGATCGTCGGCGGCCAGCGCCACGAACAAGGGCGGGGCATCGGCGGGCACATTCATGGCGGACAGCGGGCCATAGATATTACCGATGAAGGCCGGCTTGGCATCTTCCCCCGCCACGGCGGTGGCCATGGTCAGCATGGCCCCGGCGGAGAAGCCGACCATGCCGATGCGGTCCGGGTCGATCCGCCATTCCGCCGCGCGGCGGCGGACCAGGGCGAAGGCGGCCCGCGCGTCGGCGATCTGTGGTGCGATATTGGCCATCATCGCATCCGGGGACGGACGGGCCGGGCGGGCCGCCCCTGAAAACATCTCCCGCATGGACTGTTCAAAGGCCGCCATCTCGGGGGGCGTCTGGTTCAGCCGGTATTTCAGCACGAAGGCTGCCACACCCTTGTCCGCCAGGGCGCGGGCCACGTCCCAGCCCTCATTGCTCATCGACAGGGTACGGAACCCGCCGCCCGGTGCCACGACCACCGCCGCACCCGTCGCCTTGGCCGAGTCAGGCAGGAACGGCGTCAAGGTCGCGACGGTAACATTACGCGCGAACTGGCTGCCATACTGGCTGTGCCAGCTTTCCTGCACCGTGGCGCCTGGAAGCGGACCGGTGCCCAGCTCGATGGCCCCCGGCTGCGCCGGAATGGCGATGGGCGTCATCTTGTCATTCTGCACCTGCGCATGCGCCGGTACTGACAGGGCCAAGGTGATGATCGCGGCCAGGACGGCCATACGCGCGACATCGGCCTTGAGGGTATTCAACCTCATGCTGTTTCCTCCCGTAAGTATTTATTTTAAACTCAGCGTGCCGGCGGCACCGACACCCCGGCCCCCGTCTGCACCACCGGCTTCATCAGACCGTTGGCGTCATAGTAAAGATGCTCAACCGTCACCGCCCGGCGGCCCAGGGCACCGTTCAGATCGCCGATGGTCAGGGTGGCATTGTGCAGGAACAGGTACCAGTTGCCCTTGAACTGGGCGATGCCGGGATGGATCGTGAAACTGTACTTGCCCGATCCGGTCAGTTCCCCGCGATAGGTCCAAGGCCCCTGGATGGAGGGGGCCGTGGAATAGGAGACGCGCTCATCCCGGTGGGTGGACCGGTCAAGTGAGGCATAGGTCAGGTAATACAACCCGTCCCGCTTGTGCAGCCACGGCCCCTCCTCGAAATGCGGGGGCGTGATTTCCGTGATCGGGCCATCGATCTCGATCATGTTGGGCTTCAGCCGGGCGATATAGCATTGCCGGTTGCCCCAGGCGATCCAGGTGGTCCCGTCATCATCAGTGAAGACGGTCGGGTCGATATCTTCCCAGCTATGGGTGCCCTTCGGCGTCATGTCATTGCTGATCAGCGCCGATCCCTTGGCATCGACGAACGGCCCCGTAGGGCTGTCCGACACGGCCACCGCGATGGCCTTGCCCGGATGGGTATCGTCATGTTCAACGGCGGCATAGAACCAGTAGCGGCCATTCCTGAAAATCGTCTGCGATGCCCAGGCATCCTTCTTGGCCCATTTGAAATCGCTGACTTTCATGATCGGACCATGGCCGGTCCAGGTCCGCATGTCGGTGGTGGAATAGACCAGCCACTCCCGCATATTGAACATCTCGTCGCGCTGCGCCTCGTCATGCCCGACATAGAGATACAGGCGGTCCCCAACCACCAGCGGGGCCGGATCCGCCGTGAACATGTCACGGATGATCGGATTCGATCCGGGCTGCTGCGCTGCCACGGCGGGGGAAATCATAGTTACCGCTAACAATCCGATTTGCAGATAGTGCCGGACTTTTGCCATTTGCACACCTCCCTGAATTTTTAATAATTATATAATATTATTATTTGAATCGTCAACTCAGGGAATCCTATCCCTGACGGGACGGGCATGGAAAAGGCGGGGTTTCCCCCGCCTTTTCCGTTTGCACACTTGTTGATGACCCTGGCTTCACGCCATGCCAACCGCCGCCGCATGCTTCTTGCGCAACTCGTAAATCACGATGCCGATGGCCAGCCAGATGCCCAGACGCAGATAGGCATGTTCGCCCAGGACCGAGATCAGGTAACCGCAGACCAGGATCGACACGATCGGGATCAGCGGCACCAGCGGTACACGGAAGGGCCGGGGCGCATCAGGTCGCGTCTTGCGCAGGACGATGACGCTGACCGACACCATCATGAAGGCCAGCAAGGTGCCCGACGACACCAGTTCCGCCAGGAAATCGATGGGGAACAGGGCCGCCAGGGCTGCCGCGATACCGCCCGTGATGATGGTGCTGATATGCGGGGTGCGGTATGTCGGATGCACCTTGGCGAAGACCGACGGCAGGATGCGGTGCTGCGCCATGGCGAAGAACACGCGCGGCTGCGCCACCAGCAGCACCAGAATGACCGAGGTCAGGCCCGCGATGGCACCCAGCGACACCAGCGGCAGGATCCAGGACACGCCCTCACCCATATTGGCAACAGCCAGCGCCACCGGCGACGGCACCGACAGCTGCGTATAGGGCACGGTACCGGTCAGGACCAGCGACATGGCGATATAAAGAACGGTACAGACGGCCAGTGACCCCAGGATGCCGATGGGCACATCCCGCTGCGGTTTGCGCGCCTCCAGCGCCGTGGTCGCCACCGCGTCAAAGCCGATATAGGCGATGAACACCACGCCCGCCGCCTTCATGACGCCGCTGATCCCATACTGGCCGAACGTGCCGGTATTTTCCGGGATGAACGGGGTCCAGAGCGCCGGGTTCACATGGAAGGCACCAACCGCGATCACCACCAGGATGACCGTGACCTTGATCAGCACCACCACCATATTGGCCGCCGACGAGCGCTTGACGCCGATCACGGCGCAGAGCGTGGCAAGCCCGATGATCAGGGCCGCCGGCAGGTTGATGATGGCACCCGTGGCCTCCAGATGGCCGTTAGCCAGTTTGAAAGGCGCGCTGGTGAAGGCCTTGGGCAAGGACAGGCCGACACTGTCGCAGAGTGCGGAGAGATAACCCGACCAGCCGACGGCCACGAAACTGGCCGCCACTAGATATTCCATGATCAGGTTCCACCCGACCAGCCAGCCGATACGCGGCCCCAGCGCATCGCGCGTGTAGCTGTAGGCACCGCCCGATTCCTTCGACGTCGCCGCCAGTTCCGAATAGCACAGGCCCGCGCAGGCGCAGGCAAAGGCCGCCAGAAGGAAGGAAAGCGACACGGCCGGGCCCGCATAATCCGCTGCGGCCGAACCCGTGATCACGAAAATGCCGGCGCCGATGATGCAACCGACCCCCAGAAGCACCAGCTGCACCGGGCCTAAGGCCGGCAGCAAGCCGCTGCGATGATCCCCGCTGTCTTTCATTATGACCCCTGAGGTCTGTCGTTTATGCACGCTTTCTATGTCCTAGACGCATCTGGGGCAAGAACATATGGTTTCATTTGAAACGATTATCGCAGCCACACTTTCAGCAACCGGTGTCATTGCAATTGACACCGGTTTCCATTAGGGTCGGCTACCAGAAAGGGCTGCGTCAGACGGCCATACTCTATCCTGTCAGACTCAGGGGAAAACGATGGGAAGTGAAACGACCGAGAATAGCGGCGTCAAGGTCGGCATGGTCCGCTGGATCGTGGTGGCTTTGCTGTTCACCGCCATGGTCATCAACTATGTCGACCGTGGCATGCTCGGGTTCCTGAAATCCGATCTGTCCAAGGAATTTGGCTGGTCTGAAACCGACTATGCCGACATTGTGCTGTGTTTCCAGGCAGCCTATGCCTTGTCCTACGTGGCCTTTGGCCGGGTGATGGACAAGATCGGCGTCCGCTGGGGTTATGCCCTGGCCTTCGCCATCTGGACGCTGGGCCATATGGCCCATTCGGCGGCACGCTCGCTGGTGGGTTTCATGATCGCCCGCGCAATCCTGGGCGTGGGTGAAGGCGGTGCATTCCCCGGCAGCATCAAGGCCGTGGCCGAATGGTTCCCGCGCAAGGAACGCGCCTATGCCACGGGCCTGTTCAATGCCGGCAGCAATATCGGCGCGATTGTTACGCCGCTGGTCGTGCCCTTTCTGGCCCTGACCTATGGCTGGCAGATGGCCTTCATCATCACCGGTCTTGCCAGCCTGCTCTGGCTGCCGTTGTGGATCATCGTCTATCGCCGCCCGCGAGAGAGCAAGCTGCTCAGCCCCGCCGAACTGGCGCATATCGAAAGCGATCCGGCCGACACGACGGAAAAGATCGGCTGGCTGCGTCTGCTGCGCGTGCGGGAGACCTGGGCCTATGCCCTGGGCAAGTTCCTGATCGACCCGATCTGGTGGATGTTCCTGTTCTGGCTGCCCGATTTCCTGGGAAAGCGGCATGGGCTTGACCTGAAAAGCTTTGGCCCGCCGCTGGTCGTGATCTATCTGCTGTCAGACGTGGGTTCGATTGCCGGCGGCTGGCTGTCGTCCAAGCTGATCCATCGCGGGGCCACGGTGAACCGGGCGCGAAAGCTGACCATGCTGGTCTGCGCACTCTGCGCCACGCCGGTGGCCTTTGCGGCCTTTGCCGATCAATTGTGGGTCGCGGTCCTGATTATCGGCCTGGCGACCGCCGCGCATCAGGGTTTCTCCGCCAACCTTTATACCCTGCCGTCCGACGTGTTCCCGCGTTCGGCGGTGGGATCGGTGGTGGGCATCGGCGGCATGCTGGGTGCCATTGGCGGCATGGTCATGGCCAAATATGCGGGCTATGTGCTGGACAAGCTGGGCACCTACACGCCGATCTTCGTGGTCGCCGCCTCGGCCTATCTGCTGGCGCTGCTGGTCGTACACCTGCTTTCCCCACGCATGGAGCCAGCGCAAATCAAGGATTGATCCTTCATCGTCCCTTATCGCGTGAAAGGCCGGCACCCCAACGGGTGCCGGCCTTTTCTTTTGCGCCTACCTCACCATGTTAGGCAGGGTCAGCGACAATGCCGGCACATAAGTCACCAGGATCAGCGCCACCAGCAGGGCCACATAGAACGGGAAGATGGTCTTCACCGCCTGTTCGATGCGGATCTTGCCCACGGCGGCTCCCACGAACAACACCGACCCAACCGGCGGTGTCACCAGCCCGATACCCAGATTGAGCATCATGATGATCCCGAAATGCACCGGGTCCACCCCCACCTGCATAGCAACGGGCAGCAGGATCGGCGTTGTGATGACGATCAGGGGCGACATATCCATGAAGGTGCCCAGCAGCAGCAGGGCGACATTGATGATCAGCAGCACCAGGATTGGGTTATCGGTCAGCGCCGTGATCAGACCGGCCAGTTGCGCCGGTGCTTCCATGATGGCCAGGGCATAGCCGAACGCCGTTGCCGCACCGATGATCATCAGCACCATGGCCGTGATCCGCACCGACTGCGTCACCGTTTCCAGGAACTTCCGCAGTCCCAATGAGCGATAAACCAGCGCCCCTACCAAGATTGTGTAGACAACCGCGATGGCGGAGGATTCGGTGGGCGTGAAGATGCCCGACAGGATGCCGCCCATGATGATGACCGCCGTCATGATGCCGGGCATGGCATAGATCGTGGCCCGAAACAGGGCGCCCCAGCCGGGAAAGGTCCCTTTCGGGTAATGGCGCCGCCGCGCCACCAGCCAGGCCGTCAGACCCAGAAGCCCCGCCGCCAGCAGGCCGGGCACCACGCCCGCCAGGAACAGATCACTGATCGAAACACCAATGCCGCTGGCGGCGGAATAGATGATCATATTGTGCGAGGGCGGGATCAACAGGCCGACAATGGCCGCCGTTACCGTGACATTGACGGCATAGTCGCCGTCATAGCCCCGTTCCCGCATCAACGGGATCAGGGTAGAACCCATGGCACTGGCGCTGGCGATGGCTGACCCGGACACCGCCCCGAACAGGGTGGAGGCACCGACATTGACCAGACCCAGCCCGCCACGCGCCGGTGCGAACACAGCACCCGCCACCTGCACCAGCCGTTCCGCAATGCCCGACCGGTACATCAGATCGCCGGCAAAGATGAAGAACGGAATGGCCATCAGGGAAAAGACGCTGATCCCCGATGCCATGCGCTGAAACACCACCACCAGCGGGATATCCAGCGCCAGAAAACAGGCGATGGACGCGCCCAGCAGCGCAAACGCCACCGGCACACCCAGCATCAGCAGGACGACCAGGGCGACGCCCAGAATTGCGATTTCCATCACACCACGTCCTTTTCCGCCGCCGCCGGCCCCGCCAATGTCTTCAGAATGCGCTCCAGCGCGAACAGCACGATCAGCCCGCCCGCCAGCGGCAGCCCCAGATAGGCAAAGCCGCGCGACAGGCCGAGCGACGGAATGACATGTCCCCAGGTACGGATGACCAGATCACCGCCCCAGAACAGCATGGCTGCCCCAATGCCCCCCACTACCAGATCGGCCAGCACCTGCATCGCCTTGCGCACCGGCGGCTTCACCATGTCCTCCACGGCCGTGATGCGGATATGGAACCCTTCCCGCACGCCGACGGCTGCCGCCAGGGTGACGAACCAGATCATCAGGGTCAGGGCCGCCTGTTCCGACCAAGATGGGCTGGAGTTCAGGATGAAACGGCCAAAGACCTGCCAGGAAACGATGGCCGTCATCGCGACCAGCCCAAACCCCGCCAGCCCGATCAACAGGCTCGATGCCAGACGGGTCAGATTTGCCAGATGGTTCATTGTGCGCCCTCCCCTGCCGCGCCGACCCCGTCGCCCATCGCCTGGATCGCCGCGACCAGACGCTTTTGTTCAGGCGTTGTGACGAACCGGTCCCATACGGGCCGCATCAGGTCGGAAAAGGCGGCGATATCCGCCACTTCATTGACCTTCACACCGCCGGCCAGAAGCTTTTCAGTCGCCTCCGTCACGCGGCGGTCCCACAGCGTGCGCATGACGGGCACCGACTGCCGCGCCGTTTCCTGCACCAGTTCCCGGTCGGCGGGCGACAGTTTCTCCCACCGTGCCATTGACATGACCAGGATTTCCGGGGCCATGACATGCCGGGTCAGGCTGTAGAAGGGGGCAGCCTCGAAATGCCGTCCCGTGAAGTAGGAGGGCTGGTTATTTTCCGCCCCGTCTATCACACCCTGGACCAGGGCCTGATAGACCTCCCCCATATCCATGGGCGTGGCATCGGCCCCCAACGCCTTGATCATGGAGACAAACAGGTCCGAATTCTGCACTCGGATTTTCAGACCTTTCAGGTCTGCGGGGGCCTGAATGGGGCGTTTGGTGTTATAAAAACTGCGTTCACCGCTGTCATAGAAGCACAGGCCCACCATGCCGTGGGGCCGCAGGCTGTCCAGGATCGCCCGGCCTACCGGCCCGTCAAGGGCTGCCCGCATATGGGCCGTGGACCGGAACAGGAAGGGCAGTGACGGGATCACCGTCATCGGCTCAATGGCGGTCAGCGGGGCCAGATTGACCCGGTTCATGTCCAGCCCGCCGAAGGTGGTGATCTCCAGCGTGTCCCGCTCCGCCCCCAACTGCCCACCGGCATAGACATGGATGCCAAGGCGCCCCTCTGTCCGTTCCGACAGAAGCCGCCCCATCTCATTGACGGCCTGCACCGTGGGGTAATCGGACGGGTGCGTATCGCTGGAGGTCAGCATACGCCCGCCCCGACGCTCACAGCCCGATAACAGGCCAAGTGCGCCCATGCCGCCCGCCCAGCCAAGGACGGCGCGGCGCGTCATAAATTCTGTCATGTCATGCACCCGATCCAAATGACGGGGCACAATGTGCTGCCATCCCCGCCACCAGTTTTTGTTTATTGACGAAGGTAACCGGTATCATAACGCGATCAGAAAACAGTCCCACACCAGGGCTGGCGGACAGGTCCGACAGGCCCCGGGGACAGGAATGCTCCCCGACTCTGCTACAGATATGTATGACAACCCTGATTACGAGGGGTGATGTGCGGGATCGTCCGGATTTTTCGGCGCGCCCCCTGCCCCTATCGCCGCATTGCCTCGGCCAGGGCCATCATCAATGCGCCGACCCCTTTTGGATCATTAGGGACGACCGGCTCCGACAGGTAATATTCGTAGCTGCCGTCGCGATAGGGATCATTGCCCAGACCCGCGACGCCGCAGATGCCGCCCAGTTCCGTCTCGGTCAGAAAGTCGCGGATGACGGTCCGCAGCGCCGCCTCCCCCGCCCGCCCGTGATCGGCGGGCAGCAGGCCCAATCGGCACCCGGCCATCAGGGCATAGGCGATCATCAGGCTGGCAGACGTTTCCTCGTAATTACCCTCATGTCCGCCCCGGTCCAGCACCTGCCACCACAGGCCCCGGTCGCTGCGCACCGCCATCAGGCCGATGGCCGCATCCTGGAACATGGCGATCAGGGCGGCCCGGCCCGGCCCGTCGAACGGGGCGGCCAGTTCGATACAATCCACCATGGCCATCATGAACCAGCCCATGGCACGACCCCAGAAGCAGGCGGACAGGCCCGTTTGCGGGTCGGCCCAGCGCTCCTGCCGGCTTTCATCCCAGCCATGGTAATAAAGCCCCGTGCGCGGATCGCGCATATGGTCGCGCACCTGGATAAACTGGAGGACCACATCCTCCCAGGCCGGTCGGTCACCAGCCGCCACCGCATGCGCCGTCACCAACGGTTGCGCCATGTACAGCCCGTCCAGCCAGACCTGCCAAGGATAGATCTGCTTGTGCCAGTAATTGCCGGATTGGGTGCGCGGATGGGTGCGCAACTGGTCGATCTGCGTCTCAATGGCGCGGCGAAAGCGTTCTTCGCCTGTGCGGTCATAGAGGGGGAAGAAGACCTTCGCGGGCTTTACGTTGTCGATATTATATTCGGCGGGATCAAAGCCCGCGATCCCACCTTCCTCATCCACCCGTGCGCCGACCTTGTCATGGACGAAGTCGGAAAATTCCGACCGTCCCGTGGCGTCGGCCAAATCAAGGCAACCCTTGAAGATGCAGCCATCCTCGTAGTTCCAGCTGGGCTTGAAAAAATCCCAGCCCCCCAGGTAATGGCGCAGGAACGGCAGGACCTGCGGTCCAAAGCGGCGGAAATCATTCATGATGGGGCCGGCACCGCAGGCGGGAGGGCAATTGATATTCGTTCAGCTTAATCGAACTGGAAACCGGTGTCATCAGAAGCATCGCTATCGTATCACCCGTTTCAGAATGCCGTTGATCTCTCGCTCCATGGCATGCCCGGCCTCTTCCGGGGACAGCATGCCATAGCCCAGTTTCTCCAATATATCATTGAACCCGTCGCGCACGCGGGCATGCTCATAATATCCTGACAGAACGATGCCGCGCGGCAGGCTTTCGATCTGGCGCTGCCCCTCCAGCGCCAGACCCGTCAGCTGCCCATCCTCTTCCAGGATGCGCCGGGCCGCCGCACTGGCCGGCACCCCGCGCCGTGCGCCCAGGATACGCACCCCCTCCGGGTCATTTAGCAGGAATTGCAGCAGCAAGGCCGCCGCGCGCGGGTGCTGTGTGTGCCGGTTGATGGCGTACATCATGGCGGGCTTGTACAGCAGTCCGGGATCGGCGGCCCCCTCCAGCATGGGATAGGGGGCCAGGACCATTTTCTGCCCCGGTTCCAGCGTCTCCACATATTTGCCAACCGAACTGGTCCATTGATAGATGCCGGCATAGCGGCCCGTGATCCAGGGCCGCGTCTCCTGCAACTGCACGTGCCCGAAACTGGCGCGGTCGCGGGCCGATGGCACCACATGCTGATCCACCAGCCGCTGATAGAGTTTCGCCGCCGCCACCAGCAGGTCGCGATCCGCCGTCAGGCGCCTTGCCTCCTCATCAATGAAGGGCAACTGGGTTTTCTGGCTGATCCAGCTATAGAGCAGGGCCACCGTATCCTGAAAATTCATGTCCAGCGGGTAGTAGTCGGGACCCAACCGGTCACGGAACAGGGGTCCTGCGGCCAACAGCGCGTCCCAGCTGTCGGGGATCGGCAGGCCCGCCTTGGTGAAGGTGGTCTTGTTGAACCAGAACAGCCGCGCCGTCATGTTGGGCGGCAGACCGTTCAGTCGCCCGCGCACCGATGACATGGTGATGGCATCATGGTCAAACTGGCTGAGGTCGATGATATCAGCCACCTGGGCCAGGTCCAGAAACCCCTCCCCATCGCGGGAGAACAGTTTCAGCCAGTTCCAGTTGACCATCATCACATCGGGCGCGGTGCCGCCGGCGATCTGGGTGGTCAGCCGTTCCAGGTGACCGACCCAGCCCGTATATTCCGCCGTCACCTTGATGCCGGGATAGCGGGCCTCAAACGCCTCCAGGGCGCGCAGCTGGGCGCGGTGGACATCATTGCCGCCCCACCAGGACATCCGCAGATGCACCCCTTCCTGCGCCCGTACCGCCGGCACCGCCAGCAGCGCCGCCGCCAGGAATTGCCGCCGCCCGATGGCCAACCCGCACCCTCCCCGCTTGTCTGTTCTTGTCCTTGTTAGGTACCCGATTTCAGTCGCGTTGTCAGTCCGTCACACGGTGCCATAGGCCTTGGCCACGATGGCGGCCACTTCGGCATGCACGGCGTTGCGAGCGGGAGTGTCCACCGTCGGATTGACATAATAACTGCTCAGCAACAGCGGCCCGCCTGCCGGTGGCCAAAGAATGGCGATGTCATTGTTGAAGGCGTTATAGGAACCCGTCTTGTCCCCGACGCGCCACCCCGCCGGCAGGCCGGCGCGCAGCCGTTCCTTGCCCGTCCGATTGTCGATCATCCAGTCGGTCAGAAGCTGCCGCGACGCCGGCTTCAACACATCACCCAGCAGCAGCGACCGCATCAGCCCCAGCATGGAAACAGGCGTGGTCGTATCCCGTACATCCCCCGGCCCCACCACATTCATCTCCGGCTCGATCCGGTCCACCCGCGTCACGCCATCCCCTGCCGCACGCAGGAAGGCGGTCAGGGCCGCCGGCCCGCCACTTTCACGCATCAGGACATTGGCACCCGTATTATCGGACTGAATCATGATGGCCTGACACAGGTCATTGATGCTCATCCCCTTGTCGACATGCGGTTCGGTCAGGGGCGACCAAATCACCAGCTCATGCTTGCCGAACGTCACCATACGATCCAGCCGCTCCTGTCCCGCATCGACGCGGGACAGGATATAGCCGGCCAGCAGGAACTTGAACGTGCTGCACATGGCGAACCGTTCATCCCCGCGCCAGCTCATGGCGGCACCCGTCTTGGTATCCAGCAGTGCCACACCCAGCCGTCCACCCCGCGCCCGCTCCAGCGCTGCCATAGCTTCCCTCATGCCGTCCATCGGGGCGGCACCGGCTGGCACCGGTGCCAGCCCTTTCAGTGAGGTGGCGGCCAATGCGCCGAAGAATACCGTGTTTCCAATAAGTTGGCGTCGCGTCAGCATCTCTTTTCCCCTTGTTGTGCGAACAAGGTAACGGCGCTGTCAGACCCCGACAAACTGTGATAAATCGGATGAAGCATTAGAAAAACTAGGCCTTTCATGACTCGCCCGCACCTACCCCTGAACGCATTGCGCGCCTTCGAGGCGTCGGCCCGGCACCTGTCCTTCACCAAGGCCGCCATTCAACTATGCGTGACGCAGGCGGCCGTCAGCCATCAGGTCAAGGGGCTGGAGGCGCGGTTAGGTGCGCCGCTGTTCCGCCGCCTGCCGCGCGGATTGGTTTTGACCGACGAAGGGCTGGCCCTGCTGCCCGGCGTGCGCGACAGCTTCGATCAGATTGCCCGCCTGCTGCACCGGTTTGATGGCGGTCCGGTCACGGAATTGCTGTCGGTGGGTGTGGTCGGCACCTTTGCCGCCGGCTGGCTGCTGCCACGCATTGACGGATTCCTGGCCGACCATCCCTTCATCGATCTGCGCCTGTCCACCAACAATAACCGCGTCGATATTCAGGCAGAAGGTCTGGACGCTGCCATCCGCTTTGGTGACGGTGCGTGGCACGGAATGGAGGCGCAGGCCCTGTTCACGGCCCCCATGACCCCACTTTGCACGCCGACCATCGCCGCCCGCCTGCAAGGCCCTGCCGATCTGGCGGGGGAGCGGCTGCTGCGCTCCTACCGGTCGGATGAATGGCCGAACTGGTTCGCTGCCGCCGACGCCCCCTGCCCGCCTCTGCGCGGCCCCGTCTTCGACAGTTCCTGGATCATGGTGGAAGCGGCGATGCAGGGCCATGGTGTGGCCATCGCGCCCGTGATGATGTTCGCCAAGGAGATCGCGGCGGGCCGGCTGGTTCAGCCCTTCACCGCCACCATCACCACGGGCCGCTACTGGCTGACCTGGCCCAAATCCCGCCTGCCCGGCCCCGCACTGAAGGCGTTCTCAGCGTGGCTGGCGGGGGCGGTTTGATCACACCTCCGCCCAGCGGCGCAGCAGGTTGTGATAGGTGTTGGTTAGCGACAGGATTCCCGGATGGTCGGGCATATCCTTGTTCAGCGCCAGGATGGCCATATCCATGTCGAACAGGGTCCGGCGCTCGCCATCATCGCGGATCATGCTTTGCAGCCAGAAGAATGACGCGACACGCGCGCCTGCCGTCACGGGCCGCACATGGTGCAGGCTGGAACTGGGATACAAAACCATGTGGCCGGCCGGCAGTTTGACGGCGTGGTGACCATACAGGTCCTCCACCACCAGCTCCCCACCCTCATACTCATCCGGGTCACTGAAGAACAGGGTGCAGGACAGGTCAGTGCGGATGCGCGGGCCGCCGAACGGGGCCTGACGGATGGCATTATCGACATGGGGTCCGAAATGCTGTCCCCCGGCATAGCGGTTGAACAGCGGCGGGAAAACCCGGGCCGGCAGGGCCGCCGACATGAACAGCAGGTTCTTTGACAGGGCATCCAGGATCAACTGCCCCAGCTGCTGTGCCACCGGGTGGCCTTCCGGCAACTGGCTGTTCTCCTTGACCTTACCCGACTGGAACCCCGCCGTGACCTTGCCATCGACCCAGTCGGCGGCGTCGAGTGCCTGGCGGCAATGTCGCACCTGCTCCTTACTCAAAAGGTCGGGAATGCTGATCATCATGATGATAGGTCCTGACAAAAATCCGTGACGTGCAGCCTATAGCATCCGCAAATGCGATCCACTCTGATTTGCATCAAAGCACTCATGAAAAAGCGGCGGTCGCATGAAACGACCGCCGCCACAGCTTCCAATCCGACGGGACGGATGGATCAGAAGCTGTAATTCACCGTCAGCATGGCGTTGCGCGCCTCGCCCGGCGTGGCCCAGCCGCTGGCCGCAACATTGCGGACGCGGGTGTAATAGGTCTTGTCGAACAGGTTATTGACGTTCAGGCGCAGTTCGACCTGATCATTGACGAAGTAACTGGCCGAGGCGCGGTGGACCCAGTAACTGGGAACCGCATTCATCAGGGTCGTGGAGTTGCTGGGATAGATCTTGCCCTGATAGGTGGCGCCATAGCCGACCTGCACACCGATCGGCAGATCATAGGTGGTCCACAGGCTGAAGGCATGCTTGGGCGTGCTGGTCAGCGGCGCACCCTTGCGGCCATTATTGCCAGCCAGTGCCGTGGCACAGGCTGCAACTGTCGGGTTAGCCAGACAGAAGTCTGACACGCCCTGCAAAACCTCACTGTCGAGATAGGTATAGTTGGCGAAGACATTCCAGCCCTCGCTGACCATGCCCGCAACACCCAGGGCCACACCATCCACGCGGGACTTGCCGTCCAACTGCTGATCCGGCACGGCAGGGTCGTTGGAGGTGACCTTGTAATTGGTGCGCTCATTGCGGAACAGCGCGGCGGTCAGGGCCAGACGGGCGTCCAACAGGTCCCACTTGGTGCCGATCTCGTAATTCTTGGCGGTTTCCGGATCGACATTACAGGTGGTGCTGGCGCCGGTCGCGGTGCAGGAACCGTTGACCGCACTCTGCGACGGGGTCTTCGAATTGCCGATGGCGACATAGACGCTGCCATTGGGCAGCGGCTTATAGACCGCACCCGCGCGCCAGGAGAACAGGTTCTCCTCATTGCGGGCCACCGGTGCCGCCGTGGTGGTGACGCCCGTCGTGGCATAGGTGAAGCTGGTGGTCTGATAGCTGCCCTTATTGTGTTCCCACCGCACGCCACCATTCAGTTCGAACTGATCGGTCAACTGCACGCGGTCAAACAGGTACAGCGCCTGATTCTCCAGTTCGCTGTCAGCATCGGCGCCAACAGCGAAATTCACCGGACCATTCCAGACATTCTCCGGGTTGGCGATGGTGATGGGGGTGAAGCTGGCCGTCGGGATGGTACCGTCGGCATTGCGCAGACGGTTGCCCGACTTCTGGTCAAAATTCTCCGACGAGATGGAGGCACCCAGCACCAGATCATGCGTGATACCGCCCGTCACGACCTTCGCCTTCAGGTCGGTCTGGTTATACAGCATGGTGGTGGTGGCATCGCGGGTGATGCCGCGATTGGTGCTGGGCGTGAACAGGCCGCGCGTGGTGCAGGCCGCCCCCGTATAGGCGTTGATGCCGCTGGACAGGCACCAGGTGCCTTGCAGGTAGGAGGTAGTGACAAAGGCGTCCACCTTCTGCCAGCGCGACAGGTTGCTGACCGACAGGCTGTCGTTGAAACGGTGATCAATCTTCACGGTACCGGTATTGACCGTGCTTTCCTGCGTGTCGATGTTGCGATAGCCATAATAGGCTTCGCCGTCGGCCCCCGGCAGAATGCCGTTGGAATAGGCGTTCAGGGCATAGGGCACGCCATATTGCGGAATGTTGTTGTCTTCCTGATGGAAGTAGCTGAACGAGACTTGCGTGTCGCTGCGCAGACCCAGGGTCAGCGACGGCGCGAAGCCCCAGCGCTTGAATTCCTCCACATCGCGGCCCGGCACATCATTGCGGTGCCACATGCCATTGATGCGCAGGGCCGTATTATCGTCCAGCTTCTGGTTGGCATCGACCGTGGCGCGGTAGTAATTGTCGGTGCCGACGCCGGCACTGGCCTGGGTGAAGCTGTCATCCTTGGCGGTCTTGGACACCAGATTGATGGTGCCACCGACGGAGCCGGATCCCGAATAGACGGAATTGGCGCCGTTCGTGACCTCAACCTGTTCCAGGTTGAAGCTGTCGGAACGGACATAGGCGCCGCTGTCGCGCACACCATCGACTGCGATGTCGCTGGTGGCGCTGTACCCGCGCATGGTGATGCTGTCGGAACCGCCGGCCCCGCCCTCACCGGCGGCGAAGGTGATGCCCGGCACGTTGGACAGGATATCCCGCAGGTTCAGCAGGTTCTGTTCCTTGATCACCGTGCTGGGGATGACGGTGATGGTCTGCGGCGTCTCGCGCAGCGGGGCCGTATATTTCGGGGACGCGACCGTTTCCGGCTTGTTGGCGGGCGCCGCCGCCTGGCCTTCCACCCCCAGGGTCGGCAGAATGACGGTCTTCTTCTCGCCTTCCTTGGCGGCGGGCGCCGTCGTCTGCTGGGCCAACGCCGGGGCGGCAGAGGCCGCCACACCAACGGACAGGGCCGCCATCAGGGCCATACGGCCGCGCGCCACCTGGGAATTCACCTTCTCATCCATCTCTTTCAAACCTTTCTGCCGCGCTTACGCAGACGCAAACGCTTCTTATTCGCTTCCAATGTCGCTGATAGGCTCGACATCACTATTCCCGTCCGGCAGCGACTATATTGCGAAGCGTTCGCATTCGCAAACCATGAGGTGGCCGCACCCATGCGGCTGGGACGCGGGCTCTATGTGCAATGGGCATGTCAAGACTGGACACCACCCACCCAAGGCGCTACACACCCTCATGTGTCCATCAACAACATCTTCGAATATAATAAATATGGTTAACGATCAACCATCGATCCTGCCGGGTCAAGCCGCACCAGTGGATAATAAACAAAGAATTTTGACGTTATTATATATAGAAAAAAACCAGACGGATATTTTTAAGTTACTCCTGGAGATACGATCCAAACTCGATTCAGAACTTCAAAGTAAATTCCCAGGCTCCAAGGAGAAATTCTATCCACTAGGGCGCTGTTTGGAAATCACGGAAGCAGTGCATGCGGCACTGATGCTGCGTATTCAAAATCCAAAACGGCGCGCGGAACGCGCCCTTGCGGATTTCGTCGCGGCGGGCGGTATCGTTCGGCCCATCTGGGGGGCATTGCGGGAACGGTTTTTTCAAAACGCCACACAATTTGGCGCGCTGTATGTCGACGTTGCGAACGATACCGTTTCGGTGGTCAAGCCAAAGGTGGAGATCCTTCCTCTTGAGCAATGTGGTTTGGTCCCGTTGCACGACATTGAACATTTTCAAAAGATCGCGCGGCGGTACTGGAAGGCGGAACTCTACGTCAACACCATCGTCCCAAGCCTAGCCCCGATATTGCCGATGATCAGCGTCACGGAATATGGTCACGCGCAACTTGTCCCCGCTGCCGACTATATGATGGAACTGGCTATCCGCGACCGCTTCCAAGACGCCCAAACCTGGATCGCAACGGGCCCTGCCCCACCGCCCAATGTCGTTCAGGCGTTCCAGACGGTGGTGCCACCGCATTTATGCGCACCGATGGACATGGATGCGAGGCAAGCTGCCGTGCGGGCCTGTATAGAAGCTCGCGACCGCCAGGACCGCCTCGACCCTGACTGGCGGCGGGACATCATTGAGAAATATAACCAGTTCAACAGCTACATGTCGGCCAAAGGACGCGCGGCTTAAAGGCCCAAGCTGCTTATGGCGGGCTGTCCAACGCGAACAGCAACACCAGCCCACCTGCATCCTTGCCTACGCCCGCCTGCCGAAGGTCCAGTGACCGGCAGGCGGGCGCCATCGGTGCCGCCACGGCACTGTTGACGAACCGGGCAAAGACATCATCGCTCATGTCGCGGTTGCCCCCCATGAAGGCCGCCCCTCGCACCTGTCCGTTGGCAGGGTCGAAATAGATACCGATCTCGGCCCGGAAACTGCCGGCCCCGCGCGGCAGTGATGGAGGTTCCCAGCAATCCATGATCTGACTGCGCAGCAACGGACCGGACTTGCCCGACAGGTCATCAATCTTCGCCCAATTGACGGGGGGGGCCGGCACCTCCGCGATGGTCGTCTCACCCTGCTGGTGGCTGGGCGGCGGGGGTGGCAGTTTCGCCGTCGGGGTCGGTTTGGCCTTTGGCGGCGCGGGTGGCTCCTTGGGGGCCTTAGGCGTCAGCGCTTCGATGCGGATTCGCGCCAAGGCGGAGAAACGTCCCGCCGGATAGGCATGCAGATAGGCATAATATTCAGCCGGATCCTTGGCATCGCGCACGCTTTCCCAGAAAACCAGTTCCGGATCGGCCGGTGCTGGAACGGGTGGCGCCGGCGCTGGCACCGGCGGGCTGCCGCACCCGGCCAGGGCCAGAAAGCCGGTCAATACAAGGCAATGGCGAAGGGTTATGGCCAAGGAAACACCCTCTGGGCAGCGACGGCGGCAGCACCCGCGGCCATCTTTGATCGACGCGGACAGGATCGGCAACGCTTACCCTTGGCATGCCCCCCCTGCGCTGGGTTATAGATTAAGCATGTTCCTCATGAAAGGCCCGCCATCAAGCGGCGTCTTCGCGGATGACCAAGAAGGATAAGCATGAAACGCGCACGCAAGCGGGTACTGGTGGCCGGGGGCGCTGGTTTTCTGGGGTCACATCTGTGCGAACGACTGCTGAATGACGGGCACGAGGTGCTCTGCGTCGATAATTTCTTCACCGGCTCGCGGGAGAATATCCGTCATCTGCTGCCGAATCCCTATTTCGAGGTGATGCGCCACGACGTCACCTTCCCGCTTTTTGTGGAGGTGGACGAGATCTACAATCTCGCCTGCCCCGCCTCACCCATCCATTATCAGTTCAATCCCGTGCAGACGACGAAGACGTCGGTGCATGGCGCCATCAATATGCTGGGCTTGGCCAAGCGGACGAAGGCGAAGATTTTCCAGGCCAGCACGTCAGAGGTCTATGGCGATCCGACAGTGCATCCGCAGACCGAGGAATATCGCGGCAATGTGAACCCGATCGGGCCCCGCGCCTGCTACGACGAGGGCAAGCGCTGTGCGGAAACCCTGTTCTTCGACTATCACCGCCAGAACGGCGTGAACATCCGCGTGGCCCGCATCTTCAATACCTACGGCCCGCGCATGCACCCCAATGACGGCCGCGTTGTCTCGAACTTCATCGTGCAGGCCTTGCAGGGCCACCCGATCACTATCTATGGCGAGGGCACGCAGACCCGGTCTTTCTGCTATGTCGAAGACCTGATCGAAGGCTTCATCCGTCTGATGGCCGCCCCCGACGAGGTGACAGGCCCCATCAATATCGGCAATCCGGGCGAATACACGATCCGCCAGTTGGCGGAGAATGTGGTGCGGCTGACGGGAGCCAAATCGGAATTCGTCTGGAAACCCCTGCCGCAGGATGACCCCCTGCAGCGCTGCCCGGACATCACCAAGGCCAAAACCCTTCTGAACTGGCAGCCTACCGTCCAGCTGGAGGAAGGGTTGAAGCGCACCATCGCCTATTTCGCCGATCAGTTAGGCGTACCCACGAACTGACCGCCGCCCCCGCCAACTGCCGCGTTGCCGTCGCCATGGACATCATCGAACTCTTCACCTACGCCCACACCGTCGAGAAAGAGCAAGGCATTGAAGCCGCGATCCGTCTTTATCAGGAATGGGTGAAAGATCACGCCGAAGACCCGACCGTACATGCGGCATGGTTCAATCTTGGCTCCTTGCAGTTGGGGGTGAATGACAATACCGCAGCACTGTTCTCCTTCAATGAATCGGTACGGCTGAGACCGGATTTCATACCGGGCGTCATCTCCCTCGGATCGGCTCTGGAGCGGGTGGGTCAGGTTGATCTTGCCCTGCAATATTGGGAACATGCCATCGCGGCACTGGCCAATGTGAATGCCGAGACAATCAACTATAAGATGACGGTGCTGAAACAGATGGCACGCGTCCGGCAGGGACGACAGGAGTCGGCCCTGGCAGAAGAAGCGCTGCGCCGCTCGTTGGAAGTCGCTCCCTATCGGCGGGAGGAAATGCAGCATTGGGCCAATGTGCGGCAACGGCAATGCAAGTGGCCTGTGCTGCAATCGTTCGGCCCCGTGACCGGGGCAAAGATCACGGCGACCCTGGCCCCCCTTACCATGGCCTATTTCACTGACGATCCGATCCTCAGTCTCGCCAATGCCTATTCGCATAGCCGGCACGATATCGGCTGGCCGGAAACCTTCAAGACCAGTGCTGATTTCAAGCACCGTCGGCGGGCCGCCGATGGACGGTTGCGCATCGGCTACCTCTCGTCGGATCTGCGCAACCACGCCATCGGCCACCTGACGGTGGAAATGTTCGGCCTGCACGACCGGTCAAGGGTAGAGGTGACGGCCTTCTATTGCGGCGTCAAACTCCATGATGAGATCATGCGGCGCATCAAAGCCTCCGTCGATCACTGGCATGACGTGAACGACATGGATGACGCGACAGCCGCCGCCCTGATTGAGGAATGCGGCATCGACATCCTCGTCGATATCAACGGCAATACGCGCGACGCACGCACTGGTGTGCTGGCCCGCCGCCCTGCCCCGGTCATCGTGAACTGGCTGGGCTATCCCGGCACCATGGGCAGTCCCTATCATCACTATATCATCGCCGACCCGGTGATCATTCCGCCAGGGTCGGAACGCTAC
This sequence comes from Niveispirillum sp. CC-CTL257, assembly GCF_059489915.1. Taxonomy (NCBI): domain Bacteria; kingdom Pseudomonadati; phylum Pseudomonadota; class Alphaproteobacteria; order Rhodospirillales; family Azospirillaceae; genus Niveispirillum; species Niveispirillum sp. CC-CTL257. The sequence goes on along the minus strand of NZ_JCAJXE010000004.1, from coordinate 12,401 downwards.
TACACCGAACGGGTCGTTCGCGTCCCCTGCTATCAGCCCAATGATCGGCACCGTGTCATCTCACCGGTCCCGCAGACGCGGGCGCAGCACGGTCTGCCGGAAACGGGGGTGGTGTTCTGCTGCTTCAACGGTCAGCAGAAAATGACCCGTTTCAATCTGGCCCGCTGGCTGGAGATTCTGCAAAGGGTCGATGGCTCCGTCCTCTGGCTGCTGCGGGGCAGTGACGAAGGCGACAATCGCCTTCGGGATGAGGCTGCTAAGGCCGGCATTGATCCATCCCGCCTGATTTTCGCGCCCTACGCCGCCAATGTTGACCATCTTGCGCGCTATGTTGTGGCGGACCTTTTCCTGGATAGCAGTCCCTATGGCGCCCACACCACCGCATCGGACGCCTTGTGGATGGGTATACCGGTTCTGACCGCGCCGGGGCGCGGTTTTCCGTCCCGCGTCTGCGCCTCGCTGGTCACGGCGGCGGGCCTGCCGGAGTTCGTTTGCGACGGTCCCCGGGCCTATGTAGAGACAGCGGTTCGTCTGGGCCATGACCCAGCCGCACTCGCCGCCGCCAAGGCCAAGCTGCTGGAACTGCGGCACCGGTCGGTGCTGTTCGACACGAACGGCTTCGCCCGCTCGATGGAAGACGCGTTTGACAGCATGTGGGCCGAATGGGAAGCCGGTGACCTGCCGGTTCCCGACCTCACCAATCTCGACCTCTACCTGGAAATCGGCAGCGCCATGGATCATGACGCGGAGGAGTTCGGCTTCCTGCCCGATTATGAGGAACGGTACCGCAACGTCCTCGCGCGGCGTCACGCCCTGACGCCTGTCCCCTGGGATCAGCGACTCTGGACAAAGCCGGCATGAGCGGCGGCCCGTCCGCCGTGGACGTCCTTGTCGCCCAGTTGCGCGCCGCACCACCGGGAATGGCGCCCGCAGAAGAGACGACACGCACCGCGTGGCGAGAATGGCTGAACGGTCTGGCCGTCTTGGATTTCATGGCGGCGCTGGCACAGGCGGAACCGCTGCCCAACCGGCATTGGGCCGCCGATATGATGTATGAGTGGCTGCTGCAGCCCGCCAATGGCGGCAATGCCGCCGCCGCCATCTGGTACAATCTGGGGGTGGAACTGGCCGCGCGCGGCGATACTGGTTCGGCCGTGACCGCCTATGCCAATGCCCTGCTGCTGCACCCCACCTTGTGGCAGGCCGCCATCAATCTGGCGGGTGTCCAGGAAAAGGCCGGCGATCCCACGGCATCGCTGTTCACGCTGGACGCAGCATTACAGGATACCGAGGCCAGGGTAAATCTGCTCAACCAGCGCGGCCGCCTGCTGGAGAAGCTGTACCGGCTGGACGAGGCTGAAGCCACCTATTACCAAAGCCTGCTGACAAATCCCGATCAGCACGAGGTGCTTCAGCATTGGTCCTTCGTCCGGCAGAACATGTGCGCCTGGCCCTTGTTCGGTGCCGGTGTGCCGGGCCTTTCGGAAGGACAGTTGCGTGACCGCTGCGGCGCATTGGCGACGCTTGCCCTGGCTGATCGCATCGCCGTGCAGCGGCAGACCGTGCAGTCCTGGCTGGACCGGCGTCTCACACCCGCGACCCGACCGCTGGCGCCCGCCGGCGGCTATCACCATGACAAGCTCCGCATCGGGTACATGTCGTCGAATTTCGGCAGTCACGCCATGTCCTACCTGATCGCGGAACTGTTGGAACGACATGACCGCGACCGGTTTGATATCTACGGCTATTGTTCCAGCCCCGAGGATGGCAGCGAGATGCGCATGCGCATACTTGCGGCATTGGACCATTGCCGTCTGGTCCGTGACCAGAACCATGAAGCGCTCGCCCGGCAGATCAGGGCGGATGAGATCGACATACTGATCGACCTGAACGGCATTACCGAGGGTGAACGGCTGGACGTGCTGCGCTGGAAGCCGGCGCCGGTTCAAATCACCTATCTTGGCTTCATCGGCCCCATCCCGGTTCCGGAGCTGGATTACCTGCTGACCGATGAATATGCCATCCCGCCGGCCGTCGCTGATCAATACTGGCCGCGCCCGCTTTATTTGCCCGGCGTCTATCAGGCCAATGACAGCCAAGCCATGGCCTTGCCGGTATTGTCCCGTGCGATGGAGGGTTTGCCGGAAGACAAGTTCATCTATTGCTGCTTCTGCGGACCCTACAAAATCTCGGAAGCGATGTTCGCCGCCTGGATGCGGATTTTGGCGCGCGCCGAAGACAGCGTCCTGTGGTTGCTGGACGACAATAAATGGGCCGTCGCGAACCTGCGGCGGCAGGCGCAGGCGCAAGGTATCGACCCGGACCGCCTTATCTTCTCCTCGCGCGCCGTGCCTGGGCATTATCGCGCACGCATGGCGCTGGCCGATCTGTTTCTGGATACAACGCCCTACAATGCCGGAACGGTGGCCAGCGACGCGCTGCGCATGGGGCTGCCGGTTCTGACCCTGTCACGCGAAACCTTTGCCAGCCGGATGGCGGGGTCGTTGCTGCTGGCCATGGGTCTGCCCGAACTGATCACCACAAGCGATGACGCATATATCGACCGGGCTGTCGCCTTATATGCGGACCGCACTCTGTACGATGCGATCCGCACCCGCACGTCGCCCGCACGCTGGCGGGCGACACTGGGCGACACCGAAAATTTCACGTGCGGCTTTGAACTTACCTTGGAACACGTGGCCATCCGTCAGGCATAGCGCTTCGACCCTGTCTGGTCACGGTTCCTTCAAGGACTCGTCCAGACCGCGCAGCACGGGATAGAGGAAGTAAGACATCAGGCTGCGGCTGCCGACCTTGATCTCGGCCTGCACCACCATACCGGCGGTCAGCGCCGCCCCTTCCGGCATCCGCTCCAGCCGCAGACTTTCCAGATCCACCTGCGCGCGGTGGACATAGGCGCCGGCGACCGTGGGGCTGCGCAGGGCGTCAAGCGCCTCCGCTGATCCTGGGACGAAGCTTTGCCGCGACACGGACCGCAGACGGCCTTTCAGCATGCCATGCCGCTGGAACGGGAACGGTGCCACCTTTACTTCCACGGGATCGCCAGCCTTGACATAGCCGATGTCCCCGGAATCGATCACCACCTCGGCGATCAGCGGTGTCTCCAGCGCCACCAGGGTGATCAACGCTTCAGCCTCCCGCGCGATGGAGCCGGGCGACAATCTGGCGACCTCCTGCACGATGGCGTCGGCGGGAGCTGTCAGTTCGACCAGATCGTTCCGGCGGACGGCCTTCGCCAGGTCCTCATCCACCTGCGCCGCTTCGCGGCGTGTGGCGACCAGTTGCTCCAGCAGTTGTCGTTGCCAGTCATCCACAAAATTGCGCCGCTCAGCCTTGCGCGCCGTAAGATCGGCGCGCAGTTCCTGGATGCGGTTGGTCGTGGATTGCAAGGACCGCTCCGTCTCCAGACGTTGCGCCTGCGCCTCAAGCAATTGCAGACGCGATCCCGTCTGCGCCTTGTACAATTGCGCACGCAGGTTTTCGACATCGCTGTAGACGGCCAACTGCGCCGACAGCGATTTCTCATCGCCCTCCGATGCGCGCAGGGATGCTTCCGTGCTGGCGATGCCGCCATCCAGACTATCCAGTCGTGACCGGTATTGCGCCTGGCGCTGTGCATAGAGACTGGCCTGCAACGCCATGTCGGGATCGGCGTCTGTCGGTCCAAAGCCCTGGATCGGCTTGCCAGCGGCCTCCGCCTCCAGCCGACGCAGTTCCGCAAACAGGGCGCGCTGCTGCGCCGATAGAGCGCTGCGGTCGGCCAGGGTGAAAGTCGGGTCCAGCGTGGCCAGCACCTGCCCCTTGCGCACGATATCACCGGCCTTCACCCGGACATCGCGCATGATGGACCGCTCCAGCGGCTGCATGACGATGGGTGGGGCCTGGGTAGCCAGACGGCCCGTCGCAACCACGACTCGGTCCATCTGCACGAAGCAGGAGATGAGGGCCAGCAGCGCCAGCATCCCAGCCGCGATCAGATGCGGCGCACCCAGGATGCGGGGGGGCGGCTCCCGGATGATGATTTCCAGTTCGGATTGGAACTCCACTGCCTCCGGCGCCACATGCAGCCGGGGCGCCGGCGTACCGTAGAACCGCCTCCAGCGCTCGCGAAGTTCCCTGAACGGCCCCGTCATTGGATGTGCTGTGTCTGGGTTTGCCATAGGTGCCGATAAATGTCGCAGCGTTGCAGCAGGATGGAATGCGGGGCGCAATCAATCAGCTTGCCCTGCTCCAGCACGATGATCTTGTCAGCCTGCACCAGCGATGACAGCCGGTGGGAGACAATGACCATGGTACGGCCTTCAGCGATGCGCGTCAGGTTCTTCTGAACGATAGCCTCGCTGTCAGGATCAAGCGCGCTGGTTGCCTCGTCAAAGATCAGAAGACGCGGATGGGTCACCAGGGCGCGGGCAATGGCGATCCGCTGGCGTTGTCCACCGGAGAAGTTGGAGGCGTTCTCCTCAACCATCGTGTCATAGGACATGGGCAGCCGGTCAATGAATTCATCGGCACCCGCCATCTGGGCGGCGTGCAGGATTTCATGCAGCGGCGCGTCGGGACGGGCGGCTGCAATATTCTCACGGATCGTACCACGGAACAGAAGGTTGTCCTGCAGCACCACACCGATGGATTTACGCAGATGATCCAGTTCTATATGACGCAGATCGACGCCGTTCAGCTTGATGAGGCCTTCCTGCGGCAGATGAATCGACTGGATCATCCGCGTGATGGTGGTCTTGCCCGATCCTGACCGGCCGACCACGCCCACCACCTGCCCTTCCTCGATATCAAACGAGACGCGGTTCAGCGCGGGCGTGGCGCCGGGGCTGTAGCGGAAAGTGACCTCATCAAACACCATCTGGCCGGTAATGACGGGGCGCGACTGCCGGGAATGGCCGCTGCGCTCGGGTTCGGCATTCATCACCTCGCCCAGCATTCGCACCGACAGGTCCGCTTCCTGATACTCATTGATCAAGGCGACCATCTGCAGCAACGGGCCCGTGACGCGGCCCGACAGCATGTTGAAAGCGATCAGGGCGCCAAGCGTCATGGCGCCGTCGAACACTTGCACCGCGCCAATGGCCAGAACGCTGATCTGCATCAACTTTTCAAGCCCGGCGGTCAGGACCCCGCCAAGCACACCGATACGGCCGACGGTGGCATGGCGGCGTACCGCCTGCGCCACCTTCATATCCCAGGTCTGCTGCCGGTTATGCTCCAGCACCAGCGATTTGACCGCACGCATGGAGTGTAGTGTCTCCACCAGATGCGCCTGACGCCCGGCCTCCGTCTCGTAAAGACGTCCCAGATGCAATCTGAAGATCGGCACCATGAAGCCGATGACGCCCGCAATGGCGACGGAGAAGGCCAGCACTACACCGGTTAGCAGACCGCTGTAGAAAAACAGCAGCACCAGCAGCACAGGCAGTGTGATGGCATCAAGGAAACATTGGAAAAGCCGACCTGTCAGGAAGTGGCGAAGCTTCTCGGTCTGCTGCATATGCCGCGTGAGCACGCCGGCGCTGCTGCGCTCGAAAAAGCTCAGCGGCAGCGACATGAGGTGCTGGAAGGTACGCGACGTCAGTTTCGCATCGATCTTATTGGACGCCAAAATCATCAAATTCTGGCGCACATAACCGAAGAAGCCATCAAAAACCGTCAGCAACACGTAAATAAGAACGATGACGAACAAGGTCTGATAACTGTGATGGGTGATGACCTTGTCGACCAGAACCTGAAACATCATCGGCATGACCAGACCGATCAGGTTGGCCATGATCGCCGCAATGGCAACCCCCCGGAAGAACTTCGCATTACGAAGGATTTCCGGAAAGAACCATCGGAATCCGAACGGCTGGTTCTCATCCATCAGCGCCCAGACGCGCTTGGCCAGAATGACCTCGCCCGTCCAGCTGGCTGTGAACTCCTCTTCCGGGACGAACTTTACGCCCTCGGCTTCGTGCATCGGATCCAATATGGCGGCCGACATCTTGCCGCTCACCGCCATGGCATAGGCAAGAATGACCCAGCTGCCATCTTTCCGGATCGCAATTGCCGGGTAAGCACTGCCGAGATGGCAGGCGGAGTTCCAGCTCATCCGAACCTTACGACCCTTCAGGCCCGCGCCATGCATGGCCTTCAGAACCGCTGGAACTGGATCGGCCGGCGTATCGGGCGGCAACTCGTCCGGATGAAGCTGCACGCCATGGTGCAACGCCATCAGAAAAAGACACCGCAAAACCGTCATGTAGGGGGACAATCGCCACGTCCATCGGCAAAAAGGGGACTATTGAGGGGGCAAGCTAATGCGATTCAGCGATACACACGACAAAAAAACGACAAGCCCGCCGCAGGCAGATCGCTTTTTGACTGCCGCTCGGGGCCGGGAATCGCCGTAATCGGGTTACCTCGTTTGAAACTGATGGTGTCGGGCTTGTTTCGGCGGGGTTAGGCCGAATGTAACTTGACTCAATCGGCGGATCAGTATTCTATCCACACTGACCCAAAAAATTTGGGCGCCTATACCAAAAGGGGAATGAACACGACCGCAAGGTGCGTCGCTTTGGCGTGCGCTTTCGGATTGGGTGCTTTTCCGGTTATCGGCTCCAGATTTTGTGGGTTCCGTACAACGTGGCACAAACCTTGCTTGGTGGTGTGCATGCTGTTCGGAAGGATGGTTTTCCAGGCAGGGAAGTCTGTCCGTTATCCACTTTATAAGCATTCGGAGTCGTAGCCATGTCGATCATCTCGTTTCTGACGACCACGCAGATCGGTCAACTGAGCACGACAGCGCTTGCTGCGTGGACCACAACGGACCTTCGAACGCTGAATTCGACACAGGCGGGTGGCCTGTCGACGACTCAGTTCGCCGTCCTCTCGACGACGCAAGTCGGTGCACTTCAAACGACGCAGCTCTCAGGCCTGGCGACCACAACGATTGGGGCGCTCCTGACGACGCAGCTTAATGCGATCAGCACGACCAATCTTCCAGGCATTTCGACAACGCAGTTTGTGGCTCTCTCCACCACTCAGGTAGGTGCACTCTCCACGACGCTTGTCCGCAGCCTCAGCACGACTTATGTCGCCAATCTGACTTCCACTCAGGTCGGCGCGCTGAACAGCACGCAGCTGGTCTCGCTCACCACCACCCAGATCCAGGGCCTCGACACCACCGACGTCGCCGCCCTCTCCACCACCCAGATCACCACCCTCACCACCACCCAGATCACCTCGCTGAACAGCACACAGTTCGGCGCCGTCGAGACGACCGATCTGGCCGTGCTGACCACCACCCAGTTCCGGGTGCTCAATACCACCCAGATCGCAGGCCTGACCTCAACACAGGTCGGTGTGCTCTCCACCACCCAGGTCGGCGGCCTCACCACCACCCAGGTCCGCGCCATTGAGACAACCGATCTGGCAGCCATGAGCTCCACCCAGATCGGGGCCATGGGCACCACGCAGGTTGCCGCGCTCTCCACCACCCAGGTGGCAGCGCTGGAGACGACTGACGTCGCCATCCTCAACAGCACCCAGCTGAACGCTCTGAATGCGACCCTGGTCGGCTCCATCACCACCACTCAGCTGGCCGTGGTCTCCACCACCCAGATCGGTGCCCTGGGCACCACGCAGATCCGTGGCCTCAATACCACCCAGATCGCTGCCCTCAGCTCCACTCAGGTCGGCACGCTGAACAGCACGCAGCTGGTCTCGCTCACCACCACCCAGATCCAGGGCCTCGACACCACCGACGTCGCCGCCCTCTCCACCACCCAGATTGTCTTCCTGTCCACCACCCAGATTGCCAAGCTCAGCAGCACCCAGTTCGGGGCCATTGAGACGACCGATCTGGCCGTGCTGACCACCACCCAGTTCCGGGTGCTGAACACGACGCAAATCGCAGGCCTGACCTCCACTCAGGTCGGTGTGCTCTCCACCACCCAGGTCGGCGGCCTCACCACCACCCAGGTCCGCGCCATCGAGACAACCGATCTGGCAGCCATGAGCTCCACCCAGATCGGGGCCATGGGCACCACGCAGGTTGCCGCGCTCTCCACCACCCAGGTGGCAGCGCTGGAGACGACTGACGTCGCCATCCTCAACAGCACCCAGCTGAACGCCCTGAATGCGACCCTGGTCGGCTCCATCACCACCACTCAGCTGGCCGTGGTCTCCACCACCCAGATCGGTGCCCTGGGCACCACGCAGATCCGGGGCCTCAATACCACCCAGATCGCTGCCCTCAGCTCCACCCAGGTCGGCACGCTGAACAGCACGCAGCTGGTCTCGCTCACCACCACCCAGATCCAGGGCCTCGACACCACCGACGTCGCCGCCCTCTCCACCACGCAGATCACCACCCTCACCACCACTCAGATCGGGGCACTGAACAGCACACAGTTCGGGGCCATTGAGACGACCGATCTGGCCGTGCTGACCACCACCCAGTTCCGGGTGCTCAATACCACCCAGATCGCAGGCCTGACCTCAACACAGGTCGGTGTGCTCTCCACCACCCAGGTCGCGGGCCTCACCACCACCCAGGTCCGCGCCATTGAGACAACCGATCTGGCAGCCATGAGCTCCACCCAGATCGGGGCCATGGGCACCACGCAGGTTGCCGCGCTCTCCACCACCCAGGTGGCAGCGCTGGAGACGACTGACGTCGCCATCCTCAACAGCACCCAGCTGAACGCCCTGAATGCGACCCTGGTCGGCTCCATCACCACCACTCAGCTGGCCGTGGTCTCCACCACCCAGATCGGTGCCCTGGGCACCACGCAGATCCGTGGCCTCAATACCACCCAGATCGCTGCCCTCAGCTCCACCCAGGTCGGCACGCTGAACAGCACGCAGCTGGTCTCGCTCACCACCACCCAGATCCAGGGCCTCGACACCACCGATGTCGCCGCCCTGTCGACCACCCAGATCGTCTTCCTGTCCACCACCCAGATCGCCTCGCTGAACAGCACACAGTTCGGCGCCGTCGAGACGACCGATCTGGCCGTGCTGACCACCACCCAGTTCCGGGTGCTGAATACAACGCAAATCGCAGGCCTGACCTCAACACAGGTCGGTGTGCTCTCCACCACCCAGGTCGGCGGCCTCACCACCACCCAGGTCCGCGCCATCGAGACAACCGATCTGGCAGCCATGAGCTCCACCCAGATCGGGGCCATGGGCACCACGCAGGTTGCCGCGCTCTCCACCACCCAGGTGGCAGCGCTGGAGACGACTGACGTCGCCATCCTCAACAGCACCCAGCTGAACGCCCTGAATGCGACCCTGGTCGGCTCCATCACCACCACCCAGCTGGCCGTGGTCTCCACCACCCAGATCGGTGCCCTGGGCACCACGCAGATCCGTGGCCTCAACACCACCCAGATCGCTGCCCTCAGCTCCACCCAGGTCGGCACGCTGAACAGCACACAGCTGGTCTCGCTCACCACCACCCAGATCCAGGGCCTCGACACCACCGACGTCGCCGCCCTGTCGACCACGCAGATCACCACCCTCACCACCACCCAGATCGGGGCACTGAACAGCACACAGTTCGGGGCCATTGAGACGACCGATCTGGCCGTGCTGACCACCACCCAGTTCCGGGTGCTCAATACCACCCAGATCGCAGGCCTGACCTCAACACAGGTCGGTGTGCTCTCCACCACCCAGGTCGCGGGCCTCACCACCACCCAGGTCCGCGCCATCGAGACAACCGATCTGGCAGCCATGAGCTCCACCCAGATCGGGGCCATGGGCACCACGCAGGTTGCCGCGCTCTCCACCACCCAGGTGGCAGCGCTGGAGACGACTGACGTCGCCATCCTCAACAGCACCCAGCTGAACGCCCTGAATGCGACCCTGGTCGGCTCCATCACCACCACCCAGCTGGCCGTGGTCTCCACCACCCAGATCGGTGCCCTGGGCACCACGCAGATCCGTGGCCTCAACACCACCCAGATCGCTGCCCTCAGCTCCACCCAGGTCGGCACGCTGAACAGCACACAGCTGGTCTCGCTCACCACCACCCAGATCCAGGGCCTCGACACCACCGACGTCGCCGCCCTCTCCACCACCCAGATCGTCTTCCTGTCCACCACCCAGATCGCCTCGCTGAACAGCACACAGTTCGGCGCCGTCGAGACGACCGATCTGGCCGTGCTGACCACCACCCAGTTCCGGGTGCTCAATACCACCCAGATCGCAGGCCTGACCTCCACTCAGGTCGGTGTGCTCTCCACCACCCAGGTCGCAGGCCTGACCACCACCCAGGTCCGTGTCATCGAGACAACCGATCTGGCAGCCATGAGCTCTACCCAGATCGGCGTGCTGACCACCTCACAGATCAAGGCGCTCACCACCACCCAGGTGGCCGTGCTGGAGACGACTGATGTCGCCATCCTCAACAGCACGCAGCTGAACGCCCTGGCCACAAGCCAGGTCAGCAGCCTCACCACCACCCAGCTGGCCGTGGTCTCCACCACCCAGATCGGTGCCCTGGGCACCACGCAGATCCGTGGCCTCAACACCACCCAGATCGCTGCCCTCAGCTCTACCCAGGTCGGCACGCTGAACAGCACGCAGCTGGTCTCGCTCACCACCACCCAGATCCAGGGCCTCGACACCACCGACGTCGCCGCCCTCTCCACCACCCAGATCGTCTTCCTGTCCACCACCCAGATCGCCTCGCTCAACAGCACACAGTTCGGCGCCGTCGAGACGACCGATCTGGCCGTGCTGACCACCACCCAGTTCCGGGTGCTCAATACTACCCAGATCGCAGGCCTGACCTCCACTCAGGTCGGTGTGCTCTCCACCACCCAGGTCGGCGGCCTCACCACCACCCAGGTCCGCGCCATTGAGACAACCGATCTGGCAGCCATGAGCTCCACCCAGATCGGGGCCATGGGCACCACGCAGGTTGCCGCGCTCTCCACCACCCAGGTGGCAGCGCTGGAGACGACTGACGTCGCCATCCTCAACAGCACCCAGCTGAACGCTCTGAATGCGACCCTGGTCGGCTCCATCACCACCACTCAGCTGGCCGTGGTCTCCACCACCCAGATCGGTGCCCTGGGCACCACGCAGATCCGGGGCCTCAATACCACCCAGATCGCTGCCCTCAGCTCCACTCAGGTCGGCACGCTGAACAGCACACAGCTGGTCTCGCTCACCACCACTCAGATCCAGGGCCTCGACACCACCGACGTCGCCGCCCTCTCCACCACCCAGATCGTCTTCCTGTCCACCACCCAGATCGCCTCGCTGAACAGCACACAGTTCGGCGCCGTCGAGACGACCGATCTGGCCGTGCTGACCACCACCCAGTTCCGGGTGCTGAATACAACGCAAATCGCAGGCCTGACCTCAACACAGGTCGGTGTGCTCTCCACCACCCAGGTCGCAGGCCTGACCACTACCCAGGTCCGCGTCATTGAGACAACCGATCTGGCAGCCATGAGCTCCACCCAGATCGGCGTGCTGACCACCTCACAGATCAAGGCGCTCACCACCACCCAGTTGGCCGCGCTGGAGACGACTGATGTCGCCATCCTCAACAGCACCCAGCTGAACGCCCTGGCCACAAGCCAGGTCAGCAGCCTCACCACCACCCAGCTGGCCGTGGTCTCCACCACCCAGATCGGTGCCCTGGGCACCACGCAGATCCGTGGCCTCAACACCACCCAGATCGCTGCCCTCAGCTCCACTCAGGTCGGCACGCTGAACAGCACGCAGCTGGTCTCGCTCACCACCACCCAGATCCAGGGCCTCGACACCACCGATGTCGCCGCCCTGTCGACCACCCAGATCGTCTTCCTGTCCACCACCCAGATCGCCTCGCTCAACAGCACCCAGTTCGGGGCCATTGAGACGACCGATCTGGCCGTGCTGACCACCACCCAGTTCCGGGTGCTCAATACCACCCAGATCGCAGGCCTGACCTCAACACAGGTCGGTGTGCTCTCCACCACCCAGGTCGGCGGCCTCACCACCACCCAGGTCCGCGCCATCGAGACAACCGATCTGGCAGCCATGAGCTCCACCCAGATCGGGGCCATGGGCACCACGCAGGTTGCCGCGCTCTCCACCACCCAGGTGGCAGCGCTGGAGACGACTGACGTCGCCATCCTCAACAGCACCCAGCTGAACGCCCTGAATGCGACCCTGGTCGGCTCCATCACCACCACTCAGCTGGCCGTGGTCTCCACCACCCAGATCGGTGCCCTGGGCACCACGCAGATCCGGGGCCTCAATACCACCCAGATCGCTGCCCTCAGCTCCACCCAGGTCGGCACGCTGAACAGCACGCAGCTGGTCTCGCTCACCACCACCCAGATCCAGGGCCTCGACACCACCGACGTCGCCGCCCTCTCCACCAC
>NZ_JCAJXE010000003.1:7500-933274 GCF_059489915.1 Niveispirillum sp. CC-CTL257 | reverse complement strand
TGTCAAAGAACCCAACGATACACTGTCACCCGGTTTCAAGCCCCGGGTCTTCAACAACCAACGCCGCAGCGCCAGTCATTTCAGGGATCGTTTCACCATCGCCGCCAGAGCGTGTCCGGCGCGTCGGTGGGGCGCTTTCTAGTCGCTCCACCAAACCCTGTCAACCGGTTTTTTTCACCGCCTCATCTTTTTTTCGGCACCACCGGCGAACCGGCAAAACCCAAAAGACAAAAGCGAAACCGACCAACAGAAGCGAACCAAAGCCCGCCTTGCGATGATGTCTTAGTCCAACAATGTCAGTGGCTTATCACCACCAAGAACCGTCCGCACCGCCACAACCACCAGGGCCGCTTCGCTGCGGGAGCCGGGGTATAGGACACCCCAAACACCCAGCGCAACTACTTTCTGCACACAAACATCACTTTTCTGAAATCACACCGTAACAGGCCATGTGGCGCACGCAGGCGGCATAGCGCCGGCTATGTTCTGAAACAGGTTGCGGTAGGCCCGATGGACGGTCATGTTTTATTCAACCAGTTGCATAAAGGATCACAACATGACCGCCTACCCCCACCTGCTTCAGCCGCTTGACCTCGGATTCACCAGCCTGCGCAACCGTGTGCTGATGGGATCGATGCATGTGGGGCTGGAGGAGGCGCCCAACGGCTTCGAACGGATGGCCGCGTTCTATGCTGAAAGGGCACGCGGCGAGGTTGGGCTGATCGTCACCGGCGGCATCGCTCCCAATGAGCGCGGGCGCCCCGCCCCATTCGGCGCCGTACTGGCGACAGAAGAGGAGGCCGCCCATCACCGTATCGTGACGGATGCCGTCCATAAGGAAGGCGGCAAGATCGCGATGCAGATCCTGCATTTCGGTCGCTACTCCTATCAGGAGGACCTTGTCGCGCCTTCAGCCATCAAGGCACCTATCAACCATTTCGTCCCGCACGCCCTCTCAGGCGATGAAGTTGAAGAGACCATCGCCGATTTCGTGCGCTGCGCCGCCCTGGCCCAGCTCGCTGGTTATGACGGGGTCGAGGTGATGGGATCAGAAGGTTACCTGATCAATGAGTTTATCGCCGCCCGTACCAATCATCGCGACGATGAATGGGGTGGGGCTTACGAGAACCGTATCCGGCTGCCTGTCGAGATCGTCCGTCGTATCCGGGAGAAGACGGGGCCGAACTTCATCATCATCTATCGCCTGTCCATGCTGGACCTGGTTGAGGGTGGGTCGACCCTGGAGGAGGTAGTGCAGCTGGGTCAGGCCATCGAGGCGGCAGGAGCCACCATCCTCAATACCGGTATCGGCTGGCACGAGGCGCGCATCCCCACCATCGCCACCTCTGTCCCCCGCGCGGCGTTTGCCTGGGTGACAAAGCAGTTGAAGGGCAAGGTTTCCATCCCGCTGATCGCCACCAACCGCATCAATACGCCCGAGGTGGCCGAGGACCTGCTGGCGGAAGGTTATTGCGACATGGTGTCGATGGCCCGCCCCTTCCTGGCCGACGCGCATTTTGTGGCCAAGGCGCGCCAGAACAGGGCCGATGAGATCAATACCTGTATCGCCTGCAACCAGGCCTGCCTGGACCATACTTTCAGCGGCAAGATCACCTCTTGTCTGGTGAACCCGCGCGCCTGCCATGAGACGAAGCTGATCATCGCCCCGGCGGCATCGCCTAAGAACATCGCCGTGGTCGGTGCGGGGCCGGCGGGCCTGTCCTTTGCGGTCACAGCGGCGGAACGCGGGCACAAGGTCACCCTGTTCGAGGCGTCGGCACAGGTGGGCGGACAGTTCAACATCGCCCGGAAAATCCCTGGCAAGGAGGAGTTCAACGAGACCCTACGTTACTTCCGTCGGCAACTGGAGCTGAAAGGCGTCACGGTGCGGCTCAACACTCGGGCTGATGCCGCCATGTTAGCTGAGAGTAGGTTTGACGAGGTGGTGCTGGCCACCGGCGTGGTCCCGCGTAAACCGGCGATCGAGGGGATCGACCACCCCAAGGTCCTGGGTTACCTGGATGTCCTGCGCGATGAGGTGCCGGTGGGCCGCAAGGTGGCCGTCATCGGGGCTGGTGGTATCGGCTTTGATGTCAGCACTTATCTGGTGGAACGGCACGAGGCACCATCAGCCGAGCGCTTCTTCAGACAATGGGGCGTTGATCCCGAATATCGCCAGCCGGGCGGCTGCACCAAGCCGGAGCTGGAACATAATGGCCGGCAGGTCTTTCTGATGCAGCGCACGGAGGGCAAGTTAGGCGAGAATCTGGGCCGCACCACAGGCTGGATCCACCGGACTGTGCTGAAGATGCATGGAGTGGCCACTATGGGCGGCGTCACCTATCGCCGGATCGATGATGCCGGCCTGCATGTGACTGTAGGCGGCCAGGACCAGGTGCTGGATGTCGATCACATCATCATCTGTGCGGGCCAAGAGCCGCTGCGGGAATTGCAGGGCGATCTGGAGGCACGGGGTATCCGTGTCCACCTGATCGGTGGGGCCGATGTTGCCGCGGAACTGGACGCCAAACGGGCCATCAACCAGGGCACGCGTCTGGCCGCCGCCCTCTGATCCGCCTTACAGAAGAAGGAAACAATCCATGCCCCATCCGTCCGGCCTGCACCCGGCTGCTGCGGCCTCCCTGGCTATCTGGCACGAGATCGTCGCCAGCCAGTCCATCACCGCCCTGCAGGGCATCACCCATGAACAGGCGATCTTCCGGTCGCCCGTGGCCCATACGGCCTATGAAGGGGCGGATGCCCTGCTGCTGGCCATCGGCACCGTTATGCGGGTCTTTGGTGACTTTACCTATCACCGCACCGCTGTAACGGCGGATGGCCTGAATGTCGTGCTGGAGTTTGCCGCAACGGTGGAGGGCAAACAGGTGAAGGGTATCGACTTCATCCGCTTTGACGAACAGGGATTGATCCGGGAGTTCGAAGTGATGATCCGGCCCCTGAGCGGCTTGCAGGCCCTGGCGTCAGAGATGGGGCGACGTGTTGGACAGGATATCGCGGCCTTCAAGGCCAAAGCCTGATATGGCATGGCAGAAGCCGAATTAATTGGATCGTCCGCATGTCCCTGCCCCACGCCCTGCTGACCGCCCTGATCGAACGCCCCGGTGCCGGTTCGGAACTGGCGGGGCGTTTTGACCGCTCCATCGGCTATTTCTGGCAGGCCACGCATCAACAGATCTATCGCGAATTGGCGCGCCTGGAGGCGGCAGGCCTGATTGAGGGGACCGCCGTTGATGGCGCGCGCGGACGAAAGCGCGCGTTCCGGGTTCTGCCGGCGGGGAAGGCGGAACTGGCGCGCTGGACAGCGGAGCGTCAGGAGCCGCTGCCCATCCGCGATGAGATGATGGTGCGGTTGCGGGCCGAGGCAATGGTCGGCCCCACCACCCTGCCAGACACGCTGACCGAACTGGCGCAGCATCATCGTGACCGGCTGAAAACCTATCAGGATATTGAGAAACGGGATTTCACCCCGCCGCCGACGGACAAGAGCCAACAGCTTCGCCATCTGGTGCTGAAAGCCGGCATAGAATATGAGCGGCACCGCGCCGCCTTCTGCGAACAGGCCATGGAACTGCTGTCCGCCCCATCGGACTGACTTGTCTGGAAATGTAAAACGCCCCATCCGGGTGGATGGGGCGCTGTCTGCTGTCACTTCGCGGCGTCGAAGAAGTCGTTGCCCTTGTCATCGGTGATGATGAAGGCCGGAAAATCCTCCACCTCGATGCGCCAGATCGCCTCCATCCCCAGTTCAGGATAGGCGATGCATTCGACCTTTTTGATGCAGTCCTGGGCCAGACGGGCCGCTGCCCCACCGATGGAGCCCAGATAAAAACCGCCATGCTTCTGGCAGGCATTCTTGACTGCGGGCGAGCGGTTGCCCTTGGCCAGCATGACGAAAGAGCCGCCCGCCGCCTGGAACTGATCAACAAAACTATCCATACGGCCCGCTGTGGTGGGGCCGAAGGAACCGGAGGCATAGCCTTCCGGCGTCTTGGCCGGGCCGGCATAATAGATGGGGTGATTCTTAAAATAGTCGGGCAGCGGCTGCCCGGCATCCAGCAGGGCACGCAGCTTGGCATGGGCGCTGTCGCGCGCCACGATCAGCGGTCCGGTCAGGGACACACGGGTGCGGATCGGATACTGGCTCAGCACCTTGCGGATATCATCCATGGGCTGGGTCAGGTCAATCTTCACCACCTCACCCGACAGCGCAGCCTCATCCACTTCCGGCAGGAAGCGGGCGGGATCGGTCTCCAGCTGTTCCAGATAGATGCCATCCTTGGTGATCTTGGCCAGGGCCTGACGGTCAGCGGAGCAGGAGACGCCGATACCGATGGGCATGGAGGCGCCGTGGCGCGGCAGGCGGATGACGCGGACATCGTGGCAGAAATACTTGCCGCCAAACTGCGCGCCGATGCCCAGGCCTTGGGCCGCCTTGAACAGGGCCTGTTCCATCTCCAGGTCACGATAGGCGTGGCCGGATTCGGAACCCTGGGTGGGCAAGCTGTCATAATAGCGGGCCGAGGCCAGCTTCACCGTCTTCAGGTTCTGCTCCGCCGACAGACCGCCGATCACCACCGAAAGGTGATAGGGCGGGCAGGCCGACGTGCCCAGCGACGCCATCTTCTCCTCAATGAAGGGGATCAGACGGTCGGGCGCCAGCACCGATGGTGTGGCCTGGAACAGGAAGGTCTTGTTGGCCGACCCGCCGCCCTTCGCCATGAACAGGAACTTGTAGGCGTCTTCGCCCTCGGCGAAGATCTCGATCTGGCCCGGCAGGTTGGTGCGGGTGTTCTTCTCTTCATACATGGAGAGCGGGGCCACCTGGCTGTAGCGCAGGTTCCGCTTCCGGTAGGCGTCGGCCACACCCTCGGACAGGGCGGCCTCATCGGCGCCCTTGGTCCAGACCTTGCGGCCCTTCTTACCCATGATGATGGCCGTACCCGTATCTTGGCACATGGGCAGGATGCCACCGGCAGCGATGGAGGCGTTCTTCAGCAGGTCCAGCGCCACGAACCGGTCATTGGGGGAGGCTTCCGGGTCCTCCAGAATGGCGCGCAACTGGCCCAGATGGCCGGGGCGCAGGAAATGGTTGATGTCCATGAAGGCGGCTTCGGCCAGCAGGCGCAACCCTTCCGGTTCCACCTTCAACACGGTCTCGCCGTCAAAGTCGACGGTGGAGACGTAATCGCTGGTCAGCTTGCGATAGGGCGTGGTGTCGGGACCCAGGGGGAACAGGCTGAAGCTCTGCTTCACAACATCATCGGGCATTTCTGGCTCCGGGGCTTTTCGGGGGCGGCGGGCCGGGGTCCGCCGTTGATGGGCGTTCAGATAGCGCAAGCCAACGGCCCCCGCCAGAGGGCCGTTGGTCCGGGGTCGTCACATCGCTCAGACAGCGGCGATGCAGACGATTTCCACCAGATAGCCCGGTGCAGCCATACGGGCCTCCACCGTGGCGCGGGCAGGCGGGTTGCCCTGGTCCACCCAGGCGTCCCACACCTCATTCATGGCGGCGAAATTGCCGATGGAGGAGAGATAGATCGTCGTGGACAGGATCTTGGACTTGGAGGAGCCGGCCTCGGCCAGCAGCTTGTCGATCGCGGCCAGGACCTGGGTCGTCTGGCCCTTGATATCGACGCTGGTATCATCGGCCACCTGGCCGGCCAGATAGACGGTGCCGTTATGGATGGCGGCTTCGCTCATGCGGCGACCGGGATGCAGGCGGGTGATGCTCACCGAACAGGTCCTTTCCATGGGGGCCGCGCCCGAATGGCGGCCGGCACCTGCCGGGATAGGGACAAGCGCATCGCCCCGCAAGCGGTCGCGGCAAATGCCAGACATGCAGCCCATGCTGCTTGTTACAAGAACACCCTTGAAACCTGTAAAATGATTACGCCCGGATGGGGGCCATCCGGGCGTATGATGATCAGTTCATGATATCGGGCTTATTCGCCATCGACCATCTGGGGCCGCAGCGGAAGCTCCGGCTCCTTGTTGGTCAGCATCCGGCCCAGTTTCGGCCCGATCCATTTCTGGATGTCATCCATTAGCGTGAACATTGTGGGCACGAAGACCAGCGACAGAGCGGTGGAGGTGATCAGGCCACCGATCACGGCTACGGCCATGGGCTGACGGAACTCCGTATCCGCGCCCCAGCCGGCGGCGATGGGGATCATGCCCGCCACCATGGCGATGGTGGTCATGATGATGGGACGCGCACGCTTGGCACCGGCATCCAGCAGCGCCTCACGGCGGCCCATCCCATGGTCGCGCATGGCCACGATGGCATATTCGACCAGCAGGATGGAGTTCTTGGTCACAATACCCATCAGCATCAAGATACCGATCAGGGCAGGCATGGACAGGGCCATGTTGCCCATCAGCAGACCCGCAACCGCACCACCCAGGGACAGGGGCAACGCCGTCATGATGGTCACGGGCTGGAAGAAATTGTGGAACAGCAGGATCAGCACGGCGATGATCAGCAGGAAGGCAGTGCCCAGTGCCACCGCGAAGCCCATCATCATGATCTCCAGTTGCTCGGACCCGCCATAATTCGGCTTGGAGATACCCGAGGGCATATGGGCCATCGACGGCAGAGCATTGATAGCCTTCATCGCCTCGCCCAGTTCCGCCCCATTCAGGTCAGCCTGGACCGAGATGCGACGGGCACGATCAAAACGGTCGATCTGGACGGCACCGGAGCCCATTTCCAGCTTCGCCACAGCCGACAGGGGTACAGTGGCACCCGTGTTGGTACGGACCCGCAGGTTGGCGATGGTATCCAGATCACCACGGGCGTCCTGATCCAGCTGCACCCGGATCGGCACCAGACGGTCACCCAGATTGAACTTGGCGGAATTGGTGTCGATTTCGCCCAGCGTGGCCACCTTGGCCACCTGACCGATGGAAATCACCGACACGCCCTGTTCCGCCGCCCGTTCGAACATCGGCTTGATCTGGATTTCGGGGCGCTGCAGAGCAGCCGTTGAGGTGACGTTCTTCAGGATCGGCAGTGTCCGCATCTCTGCCAGCACCTTATTGGCGTGGCTATCCAGCAGCGGACCATTTTCGGAGGTCAGCATGATGGAAACGTCGCGGTTACCGAACCCGCCCGTGGAGTTGAAGGAGAAGCGAACACCGGGAATTTTCTGCAATTCAGACAGAACGCGGGTCTCGAAATCCTTCTGATGGATGCGGTCGCCACGCGGCTTCAACAGGGCGATGATTGAGCCACGGCGCACCTGCCCACCACGGCCCGCGCGGGACCAGGTGACTTCCACTTCCGGCTGGGCCTTCAGGACGGTCGCGGCGCGCTGCACGGCGGCATCCATCTGCTCCAGATTGACGCCCGGCGCCATTTCCATCTGCAGGTTCGAGAAGCCGATATCCTGCGACGGCATGAAGCCGGACGGAAGGGTAAAGGTCAGGCCAATCGACGCGAAGAAGAACAGGGTACCCGCCGCGATGGTCTTCCAGCGGTGGACGAGGCACCAGTCCAGGAGCTTCAGGTACTTGTGCGTCCAGGGGCCGGCCTCATGCTCGTCCGTCTGCGACGGCTTCAGGAAGTAGGCCGCCATCAGGGGCGTCAGCAGACGCGCAACCAGCAGTGAGAACAGCACCGCCACGGCCACCGTGATACCGAACGACTTGAAGAACTGCCCCGGAATGCCGGGCATGAAGGAGACGGGCAGGAACACGACGACGATGGTCATTGTGGTGGCCACCACGGCCAACCCGATCTCATCCGCCGCCTCAAGCGCCGCCTCATAGGGGCGTTTGCCCTGGCGGATATGGCGGACGATATTCTCAATCTCCACGATGGCGTCGTCGACCAGGATACCGACCACCAGAGCCAGGGCCAGCATGGTCACGCCGTTCAGCGTAAAGCCCAGCCAGTGCATGACCAGGAAGGTCGGAATGGTGGACAGCGGCATGGCCAGCGCGGAGATCAGCGTTGCCCGCATATCGCGCAGGAACCACCAAACCACACCCACAGCCAGTATGGCACCAACCACCAGCGCCTCAATGGACGCGAAATAGCTGTCCACCGTGAATTTCACGTTGGAGATGATCAGCTTGAAGGTCAGATCGGGATAATCTTTCTTCAGCTGCTCAATGGCCGCATCCACGCCCTTGGCGATGGTCACTTCTGAGGAGTTGGGCGAACGGCTGATGGCGAAGCCCACGGTCGGCACGCCGTCCAGACGCGATACGCCACGCAGCTCTGAAGTACCATCCACGACATCGGCAATGTCGGACAGGCGAACCTTGCGGCCGCCGGCCACTGCAATCTCAATATTGCGGAGTTCATCCACGCTCTGGGCGCGGCCCAGGGTACGGATGGACTGTTCGGCGGCACCGATCTCGCCACGCCCGCCGGGCATGTCGATATTCAGCTGCATCAGCTGCGAATTAACCTCGCCCGCCGTGACGCCCAGCGCCATCATGCGTTCCGGGCTGAGATTGACGCGGATTTCGCGGTTCTGCCCGCCCAGGCGTTCCACCTCACCCACACCGTTCACCCGCTTCAAGGAGCGGGCCAGATCGCTGTCGATCAGCCAGGACAGCTGCTCAACACTGCGGTGGGTAGAGGTGACAGCATAATAAAGGATGGCATCGCCGGTCACATCCAAGCGCTGCACCTGCGGCTCGTAGATGTCCTGCGGCAGGTCGGAACGGATGCGGCTGACCGCATCGCGCACGTCATTGACGGCCCGATCGGTATTGTAGCCGATCTTGAATTCGATCGTGGTGTTGGAATAACCGTCGGTGATGTTGGAAGAGACGTGGTCGATGCCCGTGATGTTGGACACCGCATCCTCAATCTTCTTCGTCACTTCCTGTTCAAGTTCCGACGGGGCGGCACCCGGACGCGACACGCCCACATTGACGATGGGGAAGTCGATATCCGGGTTGCCCGTGATGTCCATCTTCACGAAGGCGATCAGACCCGCCAGCGTCAGGATGATGAACAGCACGATGGGTGGAACGGGGTGGCGGATGGCGACCGCCGAGATATTGCCGCGGCTCATGTCCGGTGCCTTTCTCTATGGGGCGGTCAGTTGGCGGGAAGCGGGTTGACCTTGTCCTTCGGCGCCTCGGTGATGATCACCTTGTCGCCGGTCTTCAGGTAACCAGCCCCCGTCAGCACCACATCCTCACCCGGTTTCACGCCGGACAGGATAGCCAGACGATTGCCATCGCGCGGACCGGTCTGCACCTCCCGCGCGGTCACCGTGTGGTGACCCTTGTCATCCTTGGCGGCATCGACCACCACGGCCCAGCTTCTGGCATCGCGGTAAACTACGGCCTCTTCCGGCAGCACCGGCGCGCTTTGGGTACCGGTACGCACCTTGGCCGTCAGGAACATGCCGGGGCGCAGGTAGGGATCGTGCGGCACGTCGATCTTCACGGTGCCGATACGCGTCTTGGTATCAACAACCGGGGAGATGATACGGATCGTCCCAACAAAGGGCTTGCCGTTGATATCGACGGCGGACAGTTCCGCTTCCTGGCCCACGGCCAACTGGCGCAGGTCGATCTCCGGCACTTCGGCCAGCAGTTCGACGCGATCATCGCGGATGATGCGGAACAGTTCCGTGCCACCGGCCGACATAACCGCACCCAGGCGGGCATTGCGCTTGGCAATGGTGCCATCGGTGGGCGCCCGCACCTCTGTCTGCGCCAGACGGGCGACTGCCTGGGCACGCGCAGCCTCGGCCACGCCGACGCGGGCCTTGGTGGTCAGCGCCGCCGACCGGCGGGCATCAAGATCGCGGGTGGAAATGGCACCGGTACGGGCCAGTTCCTCAGCGCGGCGGATATTGGCCTCGGCTTCCGTCGCCAAGGCCTGCGCCTCACGCAGCGACGCCTCACGCGACAAAAGGTCGGCGCGCAGCACCTTGTCATCGAACCGGGCCAGCAACTGGCCGGCCTTCACCTTGTCGCCCTCATCCACCAGCACCTCGGTGATGGCGAGACCGGAAGTCTGCGTGCCGATCGGCAATTCGTCCCATGACGCCAGCGAACCTGTGACCAGCAACTGGCGCGGCACGTCGTTCGACGTGGCCTTGACCGTCGTCACGGTCAGGATGGAGGAACTGTCCTTCTCGCCCTTGTCAGCGGCGGCCGCCGGCTTGCCGTCTGCGGCCTGCTTGGGCTTAAAAGCCACATAGGCACCGGCGCCGGCAATGGCCACCAGCACAGTGCCAAGCAATATCCATTTCAGCTTGGACGGACCTCGCCCGCCCGGTGGGGTCCAGCGCTGCCCACCCGGAAGATTGGGCCGGTTATCGTTACCATCCTGGCCAGGGCGGATGTGAAGAGGCTGCACCGTCATATCGTTCACCATCGTCGGGGCCGCGACAACGGGCGCGGCTACCGGGCAAGGGCGATCCACCGCTACCCACCGCCCCCTGCGATGAACAACGTTCCCCCCGTCCTATTGCGGGACATTACATGCGGAAGATTGTGGCGGAAAGTCACACATGGTTTCACGCATGTAACGATTTATTACGATCGCAGCCCGCACACGCGCTGAAAACCTCAATTTCAGCCGCCACGGAAAATATCGATGACCAGACCCGTGGTCAGCGCAGAGAACAGAGTGGTCAACATGGTCGAACTGGCGGTGCGTGCAACATGGGTTTCATAGCGCTGGGCAAAAAGAAAGGCGTTCATGCCGCTGGGCATGCTGGCCGTCGTGACCGCCACGGCCAGGGCCAACGGCGGGAGATCGAAAATGTAACGGCCGGAAACAAACACCGCCATCGGCAGCACAAACAGTTTCACGACACTCATGAACAGCGTTCGCCCGACAAGGTCGGTGACCGTCAACCCCACCAGACTGGCACCCAGCGCGAACAGGGAACAAGGCACCGCCGCCTCGCCCAGCATGCGCATCACACCATCAATGGGGCCGGGAATGGAAAGGCCAGCAGTACCGAAGGCGACGCCCGACAGAATGGCAAGGATTACCGGATTCTTGACCAGCGCCACCAGCGTCTGCCCCGCGATGCGCAGCGGCCCGCCCCCCTTTCCAGCCCTGGACGCCTCCGCCAGGACGGTGGCAATGCCGATCAGCCAAGCGGAATGCCCAGTGACCAACAGCAGCATCTGTTGCAATCCCGCTTGCCCAAACGCCGCCAGCATCAAAGGGACGCCGACCAGCACCGTGTTGGAAAAGCAGGACCCCAGCATCAAGGTCGCCGCCCCGCCCAGCGTCTCCCGATAGACCCAGCGGGCATAAAAGAAGCTGGCCAGCATGATGGCCGTCAGGGCCAGATAATAAGCGGCGATCAGGTTCATCTCGTCGCCATGCGGCAGGCCCCGCGACGCCATGGAACGGAACAGCAAACAGGGCAGCGCCAGATAGAAGATGAAGTTGGACAGCGACTTGGCAAAATCCGCCGGGAACAGTGGCGGCCGACCGATGAAAAAGCCAATGGCGACCAGACCGAACACGGGCAGGATGATGTTGAGAATCGTATCCATGCCCTACCCCCGTGCCTTTCGCGACAAGACAGCAATAGCGAAAAGCGACAGGAGCAGCATCACCCCCACGACAGCCACCAGCCCTTCCCACCCCCGTGCCGCCCAAACCACGCCACCACCAGCCCCCACAAGGCTGGACCCCATATAGTAGGAAAACAGGTAGAGGGAGGAGGACTGCGCCTTGCCTGTGGAGGGGGCCAGCGCCCCGACCCAGCCGCTGGCAATCGAATGTGCACCAAAAAAGCCGAAAGTCATCAGCCCGATACCGGGGACAATGGCATAGAGATTGTCGGCCACGGTCAATGCGATGCCGGCCAGCATGATCAGCACGGCACCCGCCATGACCCGCGGCCGTCCCCACCGCGCAGTCAACCGCCCGACAGAGGAGGACGAACCCATGCCCAGCAGATAAGCGCTGAAGATCAGCGCCACCACCGACTGCGGCAGATCGAACGGCGGCAGCAGCAGGCGAAAGCCCATGTAATTGAAGATGGTGATAAAGGCGCCCATCAGCAGGAAACCCTGCGCGAACAGCAGCCGTAGATCGCCACGGCGCAATGGGGCCGCCAGTGCCGTAAACATTCCGCCGGGCCGGGCGGATCGCCGTTCAAACTTCGCCGATACCGGCAGGGATCGCGAGACCGCCAAGGAGGCCAGCAATCCCATCAATCCAATGCCGACGGTCGCCACCTGCCAGGGCAGGAAATCGACCACGATACCGGTGACGAGCCGCCCGGCCATTCCGCCCATCGCCGATCCCGCGATGTAAAGACCCATGGCCCGGTCCAGCGCATTGGGGTGCATTTCCTCCCCCAGATAGGCCATGGCCACCGCCGGCAGCCCCGCCAGGGTTACCCCAAACAAGGCGCGGGCAAGCAGCAGCCCGTGCCAGGACGGAATAACAGCCGTCAGCAGGGTCAGCAGCGCCGACAAAGTCAGCGAAGCCACCATCACCGGCTTACGCCCGAAAATATCGGCCAGTGCACCAGAAAGCAGCAGCGAAACCGAAAGGAAACCGGTGGCAAGAGACAGAGCCAAGGCGGCCTCAGCCGGGGCCACGCCGAACCCGTCGGCAAGCAATGGCAGAAGCGGCTGCACATGGTACAGCAAGGCAAAGGTGGCGAAGCCCGCCGCGAACAGAGCCAGCGATACCCGGCGGAAGGCCGGGCTACCAACATGGATGCCGGTCATGGCGCTGAAGGGCGGCGGGCCTGACGGCATCACTTGTAATCAATGCGGATGCGCGACGCCGCCTCATGCGCGGTCACCCGCGCCTCGTCCGTATCGGCACCACGGGCCAACGCCACACCCATACGGCGATAGGGACGCGTGGTAGGCTTGCCGAACAGGCGGACATCGACCGCCTGTTCCGGGCGACCCGTGAACAGGGCATTGGCCAGACCAGAGAAGCCAAACTCCTTCGCCTCGCGGTCGGCGAGGATCACGGCGCTGGCCGATGGTCCGTAAAGCTCTACCGCCGGGATGGGCAGGCCCAGGATGGCGCGGGCATGCAGGTCGAATTCCGACAGATTCTGCGAGGTCAGGGTGACCATGCCTGTGTCATGCGGGCGTGGGCTGAGTTCGGAGAAGATGACCTCATCCTTGGTCACAAAGAACTCCACCCCGAAAATCCCGTGCCCGCCCAGGTCGTCGACGACCTTGGCCGCCATATCCTGCGCATCCTTCAGCAGGTCCGGCCGCATGCCCATCGGCTGCCAGCTTTCCTGATAGTCACCGCGCTCCTGGCGATGTCCGATGGGTGGGCAGAAGACGATGCCGTCCTTGGTGCGGACGGTCAGCAGGGTGATCTCATACTCGAACGGAATGAACTCCTCGACAATCACCTTGGCACGGTCGCCGCGCATATTGGCGACGGCGTAGGTCCAGGCGGCCTCCAGCGCCCCCTCTTCCTTCACCGTGCTCTGGCCCTTGCCCGACGACGACATGACGGGCTTGATGACACAAGGCAGACCGGTATGGGCAATAGCCGCCTTCACCTCGTCAAAGCTTTCGGCATAGCGGTACTTGCTGGTCCGCAGACCCAGATCGACGGCGGCCAGTTCACGAATGCGGTCGCGATTCATGGTCATCTGTGTCGCGCGGGCGGACGGCACCACCGTGAAGCCTTCGCTTTCCAGTTCCGCCAGCATCTCGGTACGGATGGCCTCCACCTCCGGTACGATGAAGTCCGGCTTGTGCTTCTCCACGGCGGCGCGCAGCTTCTCACCATCCAACATGGGGAACACTTCGCGCCCATCGGCCACCTGCATGGCCGGCGCGTTGTCATAAGCATCGCAAGCGATGACCTCTGCGCCCAGGCGCTTGGCGGAAATGACGAACTCGCGCCCCAATTCGCCGGAGCCGAGCAGAAGGATTTTCGCCGTGAAAGGCATGGCCCACCCTTATGTCTTCCGGGCTGCCCGTCCAAAGGCGCCCCCATGGACAATGACCCTAGGGCGAAGGGTGCGGGTGCGCAACCGGGGCGCGGCGCGCGGGTGGCATGCCGGCGACGTCATATATTCTGAACCCGCAGGTCCCGGCAGATCGCTGCCGTAACCTCATCCAACGGAAAGCAGCATTCGATACGCAGTTCATCCAGCGTCACATCATACGGTGTGGCGAAACTGGTAATGGTGGAGAAGAACTGCAGAACCCGACCATCAGGATGGTGCAGCATGGTAGTCACCATCGGCGATGGCCCCGCCGCCAAGTCCCGGAACCGCCAGCTTGCCGGCACATCGGGATAGCGCAGGCATTCATCCAGCAACGCCTTCGCCACGCGGTCGGCGGGATTCATCGCCACCTCCTGGTAGAGATGGCGCAACAGATCGCCGGCAATCTCATGCCAGTTCGCCACCGCGTCACGGAAGGGACCGGGGCTGAAAATCTGCCGCATCATATTGTCATGAACCGCCGGCGCGCCGCGCGTCACACAGTCATTCACCCGCGCCGCCGCCGCATTGGCCTGGATGATGTTCCAGCGCCGGTCCAACACGAAGGCAGGATAGGGCTCCTGCTGCGCCAGGATCGCCTCGATGGCCTGCTTCATGCCCACAAGCTTGGGTGTGCCCAGGCCGGTCTCCCGGAAGATCGGGGCGAAGCCGCCGGCCACCAGCAAGCCGTTACGTTCGCGCAACGGCATCTCCAGCGCATCTGCCAGCCGCATCAACACCTCACGCGACGGCTGCGCCTTTCCCGTTTCGATATAGGACAGATGGCGGGCGGAAATGTCGGCGTCCAGAGCCAGATCAAGCTGGCTCAACCGCCGCGCCGCACGCCATTCGCGCAGCATAACGCCCAGACTGGCGTTGGAAGGGACGATGGCGGGGTTGGGTTGCGTCTGTGGCTTGATCATGGGGAGTAGCGTAAGAGCTGAATGCGGCCAAGGACAATAACCTGCCAGGTCATATCGACATGATCGGGGGCGTCATTGAGGGCATGACCCCCGCACGGCATTGCTTGTGGCATGTCCACCCTGATCGTGAGCCCTGCCATGAACCGCCGTTCCTTTGCCCTGTCCAGCCTGGGTCTGCTGGCCACCACTGCCCTGCCGGTGCGCCATGTCCTTGGTGGCACCGCAACCCCAGGAGCCGAAGCCCTTGACGCCAGCGCCTTTCATGCCGCCCGCCGTTTCCTGAACACCAGCTTCGGCGACATCGCCTATGTAGAGCGGGGCAAGGGGCCTGCTGCCCTGTTCCTGCACGGCTTTCCGCTGAACGGGTTTCAGTGGCGGGGCCAGCTGGAACGCCTGTCGCCCTGGCGGCGCTGTCTGGCACCAGATTTCCTGGGGCTCGGCTATACCAGGGTGCGGGCAGGACAAAGCCTGGCGCCGGCAGCACAAGCAGACATGCTGGCCGCCTTCCTGGATGGGTTGGGCGAGCGTTATGTCGACATTGTCGCCAATGACAGTGGCGTCGCCGTGGCGCAGCTGTTCCTGGTCAAGTACCCGGACAGGGTACGCAGCCTGCTACTGACCAACGGCGATACGGAAATCGATTGCCCGCCACCCGCCCTTCTGCCCGTGATCGAACGGGCCAAGGCCGGCGCGTTCGCCCGGGAATGGCTGGCCCCTGATCTGGCTGATCATGACCGCGCCCGATCCAAGATCGGCCTGGGTGGCCAGACCTTCACCTATCCAGAGCGGATGGTGGGGGCCACTATCGACATGTATCTGGCCCCGCTGGTCGCCAATCAGACCCTGACCAATGGTTATGCCCTGGCCCTGGAAGCCAATTCCCTGGCCGGCACCGAGGCTGTGCTGCGTCAGAAGGGACAGCCCGTCCGCATCATCTGGGGCACCGGCGATCCGATTTTCACACCCAAGGCACCCACCTATCTGAATACCCTGTTCCCGAACGCCATGGGGGTGCGGGAAATCCCCGGCGGTATGCTGTTTTTCCCCGAGGAGTTTCCCGACCTGATCGCAGAGGAAGCCAAGCGCCTGTGGGGGATTGCCTGAACGCCGCTAACAAGTCGCATCCGCCCTCATGACGCCAATGACGGGATGGTTGACCGACCGGATCGGGCTAAAACAGCTGTTCCTGGTATCCGTGGTCGGCTTCACGGCGGCTTCCATGCTATCCGGGACCGCCGGCAGCCTGACGGAAATGGTGACCTGGCGGTTGTTGCAGGGCGTGTTCGGCGCCGCCCTTGTACCCCTGTCGCAGACGGTACTGCTGAACATCAACCCGCCCGACCGGCATGGTCAGGCCATGACCATGTGGGGTGCAGGCGTTATGGTCGACCCTATCATCGGCCCGACACTCGGCGGCTGGCTGACCGAAAGCCTGAACTGCAGCGATGATCGCCTATCTCAATGATTTCCACATGATGATGCTGGTCACGCTGGCAGCCATTCCGTTATTGCTGCTGTTGCGCAGGCCAAAGGCGACCGCCGCGTTGGACAAGCATGCCGCCGTGATGGAATGACCGCACCGCGCCGGCTGCACTTTTCATTCGCATGCAGGTTGCATTACTGTGGTCGCATCTGAAGAGGTGACGGTATGAGCGACGCGATCCGGCAAATCAGGGCACGCGCCCGCCGCAAGGCGGCGGGGCTGGTGCGGCTTGAATTCTGGGTGCCGGCTGCGCGCCGGGACGATGTGCGAGCAGCGGTGGCGGCCGTTCTGGCCGATGAACAGCCCGACACCGGAACGCCCGTGCAGGAAGCGGCAGACACGCCAGCGATCAACGCCGACAACGTACCCGTTGTGCAACGGCGTCAGCGCCTGATGACCGATATTGACGGGCTGCTGGACTGATCAGCGCCGCGCCGGGCCCAGCACCGTCATTGGTAATTGCGATGATTGCAGGGATGTCGATAGTCCCAGGTCACGCACCAGAACCGCCAGCGTTCCATCCGCCACCAGTGACTGGATGGCCAGATTCATCTCCGACACCGTGACCGGACTGAGTGGACTGACCAGACAGACACGGTCGCGGGCGGCAATGGAGATGAAATCCGGGCGTGCGACCTTCGCCAGCATGGGATCACGCGACAGAGCCAACCGCCATGACGCCAGGGGCAGGATCACCGCATCCAGGCGTCCCCCCTGCAACTTCCGCAGATTGCCTTCGGCATTGCGCGCATCAATGCGCTCGGCCTTGGCACTGCTGAACAGCGTCTCGATCGCAGCAGGATAAAGGAACCCCAGCACCGTCCCAACCCGCGCACCGTGCAGAGTGTCAATGGCCGCCGGACCGCGCAACCCGGCGGACAGCAGCACGATATCGTAATCGGTGAAAAAGGACTGGGTGAACCGATCCGCCGTGAAGCCCGGGTAATAGGGCTGAGCAGCCAGACAATAGGCATCGACAGTGCCCGTAGAAATTTCAGCCGTGATGCGGTTGCGCGGAACGAACCGGAACGTCGCATCCAGGCCCAGACGCGACGCCAACGCACGGCCGAATTCCAACGCGAAGCCGCCCTTCAGCTGCCCATTCTCCACAATGGCGAAGGGTGCTTCATTATGGTCACCGAAGGCGAAAGTCAGGGGGCGGGCCATGGCCGGGGTGTATATGGCGAGCGCGGCCAGAATGACCGTACAGTACCAAAATATTCCCCTGAAAAGACCGGTCATCCCGGTTCCCCCATTACCCGTCGGGACATGTTCAGATCACATATCCCAGGTTTAAGGATTTTTTAATAAATTTCTTATGGTTAATTGGAAATATTGCAACTCTGAAACAAAAGGTCACACACTGGGTCCGGTGCGGCGTCCATGCGAAAGATAATGAAACAACAGATAGGCACAGCCGACCAGAGTGGGAAAGGCCGCCACGCCTAGCATGGGGCGTAGCGCCTCCGGCTGGTCCAAAATGATGGCCAGGATCGCAAAGGCCAGCCCGACAGCGATGAACAGGGTGCCACGTCGCAGGTCCGACGGTGATGCCGTAAGTGATTTCAACAAGTCAGCAGCCAGTGCCGGGTCGGACATATCGGCCTTTTCGACCACCAGCCGAATCGCGCGTGCCAGGTCGCGGCGGCCTTGATAGTTGAAATAGAACGACCCCAGCAGCACCAGCGTCAGGCTGCCGAAGATAAACAGCACATTCCAGTCCATCGCGTCCCCCACATCCCCACACAGGACCTATGGAACGATGAACCTCCCGCCATAGACAAGCATCCCAAACGGCCCTAAGGGGCCAATCCGCCACAAATGTAGGGACCCGCCCATCGTCAGTCCTTACCCTTGTTGGAGAAGGAAAGCTTGTCGAGCCAGCCCATCAGCACGGCCGACACCACAAAAGTCAGGTGGATGATGACCAGCCACATCAGCTTGTCGTTTGTCACCTTGTCAGCATCCATAAAGCTTTTCAGCAGATGGATGGAGGAAATGGCGACGATGGAAGCCGCCACCTTCACTTTCAGCGTGCCGCTATCCAGCTTGCCCAGCCAAGACAGTTTTTCGTCATCCTCGCCCAATTCGATGCGGGAAACAAAATTCTCATACCCGCTGATCATCACCATGACCACCAGACTGCCCACGAGGGTCAGGTCAACCAGACTGAGCGCCGCGAGGATCAGATCGGCTTCGCTCTCTCCATACAGCGCGTAATCGAACAGATGAACCAGCTCGACGCCGAACCGGATGGTGAACGCGATCAGCACCACCGCCAGACAGAGATACATCGGCACCAGCAGCCAGCGGGCCGAATATAATGTGCGTTCGATCAGACGTTCGATCACGGACAGGCACTCCATCAACTCGGACAACTGGCAGGCAAATGGCCCCAGAGGTGCCAGCCTGTCAACCGCAGGCGCGACAAAGCTGGACTTGCCCAAATTTTATGCGGCAATCATGGGCAAACTGCCCGCCGATACAGCAACGGCAGCGCGCACGCCACGTAAAACGGCCCTCCGTCGGCTGGCACGACCCTTGCTGCTATGCAGAGTATTAAAGGTGGCTAGGGTTCCGACTGTGGAAGACCACGGTGACTGGTCCGAGAGCTGCCGCCAGGTACCGATCCCATCGGTCGCATCTGGTACACGGCGGGACAAAAGCCCGGGAGATCGAGGTGGGTTGGCGCCCTCTTCCGGTCTCCGCCAACCCCCAAACCGGTTTGGAACGACAGGGGTTGGATGATGAAGACGCGCCGCTTCCTTGGAAAATTGACCGCCGGCCTGGTTGCCGCCTCGCTGCTCTCCCTTCCCGCCTTTGCGGCGCCGAAGAAGGAATTCAAGCTGGCTTGGTCGATCTATGTCGGCTGGATGCCGTGGCAGTACGCCGCCGAACAGGGCATCGTGAAGAAATGGGCCGATAAGTACGGCATCAAGATCGAGGTGGTGCAGTTCAACGATTATGTTGAAAGCATCAACCAGTACACCGCCGGTGCCTTTGACGCAGTGACCGTAACCAATATGGATGCCCTGTCCATTCCCGCCGCCGGCGGCGTGGATACCACCGCCGTCATCGTCGGCGATTTCTCCAACGGCAATGACGCCGTCATCCTGAAGGGCAAAGACAAGCTGACCGACATCAAGGGCCAGAAGGTCAATCTGGTGGAATATTCGGTCAGCCATTATCTGCTGACCCGCGCCCTGGAGAACGTGAAGCTGACGGAAAAGAAAGATGTCAGCGTCGTCTCCACCTCTGATGCCGACATGGTGGCCGCCTGGTCCACGGCGGATGTGACGGCGGTGGTCACCTGGAACCCGCTGGTGGCCGAAATCCTGGCCACGCCCGGTGCCAAGAAGGTGTTCGACAGCAGCCAGATCCCTGGTGAGATCATCGACCTGACCGTCGCCAACACTGAAGTGCTGAAAGATAACCCGGCCTTCGGCAAGGCGCTGGCCGGCATCTGGTATGAAACCATGGCGCTGATGTCCGCCAATACCCCCGCCGGTATCGCAGCGCGCACCGCCATGGGTAAGGCGTCGGGTACCGATCTCGCCGGGTACGAGGCACAGCTTAAGGCCACCCGCATGTTCTACAAGCCGGCCGACGCGCTGGCCTTCGTTCGGGGAACCGAGCCAAAGGCCACCATGCAGAAGGTCGCCGGCTTCCTGTTCGATCACGGCCTGCTGGGTAATGGTGCCCCGTCGGCGGAGGCTGTGGGGATCGAGTTTCCGGGCGGCGTCACCTACGGCAACACCAAATTCGTGAAGTTCCGTTTCGCTGACACCTACATGGCGGCGGCGGCCGACGGAACGCTGTGAGTAGCATGAACCGTAGCGC
The DNA here is from genome assembly GCF_059489915.1 of Niveispirillum sp. CC-CTL257. Classification (NCBI taxonomy): domain Bacteria; kingdom Pseudomonadati; phylum Pseudomonadota; class Alphaproteobacteria; order Rhodospirillales; family Azospirillaceae; genus Niveispirillum; species Niveispirillum sp. CC-CTL257. The sequence goes on along the minus strand of NZ_JCAJXE010000003.1, from coordinate 913,082 downwards.
GGATTACGCTGCGCTAATCCGCGCTACGAGCTTGCCATGGAGACGCCCATGCGTCTGATCAACAAGCGACCCGACCGGACAAGCTGGCTGCTGCTGGCGGCTCTACCCTTCGTGGCGGTGCTGATTGCCTATGCCCTGGGCTCAGCGGTGCGGTTGGCGGAGAACCCGGCGGACAAGTTGCTGCCGGGCCTGACCGCCTTTGCCGATGCCATCGACCGAATGGCCTTTACCGCCGACAAACGCACGGGCGATGTGCTGCTGTGGCTGGATACGGGCGCCTCGCTGGCCCGACTGGCGGTAGGCATTGCCGTCGCGGCGGCGGGTGGGTTGCTGGTAGGGCTGGCCGCCGGGTTGCTACCCTATGTACGCGCCACACTGGCCCCCTTCGTCACGGTGGTGTCGATGGTGCCGCCGCTGGCCGTGCTGCCCATCCTGTTCATCATGGTGGGCTTAGGGGAGACGTCGAAGATCACCCTGATCGTGGTGGGTGTGCTGCCCTGCCTGATCCGTGATCTGATGCTAAAAATCGACGATCTGCCACGACAGCAATTGATCAAGGCACAGACGCTGGGGGCGAACAGCTGGACAATTGCCATTCGCGTGGTGCTGCCGCAGATCCTGCCGCGCCTGATCGACAGCATCCGCCTCAACCTGGGGCCTGCTTGGCTGTTCTTGATCTCGGCAGAGGCGATTGCCAGTGAAAGCGGCCTTGGTTATCGCATCTTCCTGGTCCGCCGCTATCTGGCGATGGATGTGATCCTGCCATATGTCGTCTGGATTACGCTGCTCTGCTTCCTGATGGATTTGGGCTTGCGGATGCTGCAACGCCGGGCCTTCCCGTGGTTTGAGGATGCGAGGGCCGGGGCATGACACAGATCTCCGTCCGCAATGTCTGGAAGGAATATGGCGAGCAGGTGGTCCTGGAACAGATCAACCTGGAAATCGCACCCCGTTCCTTCGTCGCGCTGGTCGGCCCGTCCGGCTGTGGCAAAACCACGTTTCTACGCATGCTGCTGTCACAGGAAACCCCAACCAAGGGCGAAATCCTGATCGACGGTGTGCCCATCTCGCCCGAACCCGGCCCCGACCGGGGCGTGGTGTTCCAACGCTATTCCGTGTTCCCACACCTGACCGTGCTGGGCAATGTGCTGCTGGGGGCAGAGTTGAAGGGTGGTGGCGTGCTGGGCCGCCTGTTCGGTGCCGCCCGGCGTCAGGCCAGGGATGAAGCGGCCAGGTTGCTGGACGCGGTCGGCCTGTCCCACGCGCTGGATAAATACCCGGCCCAGCTTTCCGGCGGCATGCAGCAACGTCTGGCGCTGGCCCAGGCGTTGATATCCCGCCCCAAAGTGCTGCTGCTGGATGAACCGTTCGGCGCGCTCGACCCCGGCATCCGGGGGGATGTGCATAAGCTGATGCGCAAACTGTGGCATGAACATCCGATGAGCGTGGTCATGGTCACCCATGATCTGTCGGAAGCCTTTCACCTGGGCACCCGCGTCATCGCCTTTGACCGCCGCCGTAACCTGCCCGAAGAGCGGCTGCGTTATGGTGCCAGCATCACCAACGATATCGAGGTCTGGCCCCGCCGCGTGGCGGGCAATCCAGGCTTTGGCACAGACCCCAATCCGCCCCGCCGGGACGACCCGGCCGCTGTTGATGGGCAACCAGACCGGGACGACCCGGCTGACGCTGCGTAAGGGAGGGAGCCGCCATGCCCCGCCAGACCCCAGAACAGATCGCCGCCAATCGGGCCCGTTACCTGGAACTGAAAGCCACCGCTGCGGGCCGGGCCCCCCTGGTCCTGCCCCCACCCACGCCGCGCGATACCGCCCCGCCCAGCGCCGACAGCGTAACCCTGTCAGAAACGCTGCCCGGCGGCTGGTACTGGACCGGGGTAATCCGGCGGGGACAGGTTTTGCGCATCGCCAACCCGCATGCGACGCCGGGCGTGTCGCTGCTGGCCTGGAATTTGGCCGATCCATCCGAACGCTATAACCATGCCGACACCATCAAGATTCAGTGGACGGCGGAACTGCGTAAGGGCCGGGTGCTGTTTTCCGACATGGGCCGCGTGTTGCTGTCGATTGTGGAGGATAGCAGCGGCAGACACGATACGGTCGTGGGCGGGTCCACCCCGGCATCCGTCACCCGTACCTATGGCCCCGACAGCGGCGCGCGCAATGCGCGCGACAATTTCATCCTGGCCGTCGGCAAACATGGCCTGAGCCAGCGTGATATTCCGCCTTGCATCACGTTCTTCGCCCCCGTCACCGTCACGGCGGACGGACGGTTCAGCTTTGATGAAGCGGGCGTCACGCCGGGTGATTTCGTGTCACTGCGCGCGGAAATGGACCTGATCCTGGCCATCTCCAACACCCCCCACCCGCTGGCCCCATCCGTGTCCCCTGTGCCGGTGGAACTGACCATCCATAAGGCCGCCGCCGCCGGTGCCGATGATCTGTGCCGCACCGCCACGGCAGAGGCTGTACGTGGTTTCATCAATACCGACGCCTATCTGTCGGCCTGATCGGGGGAGGGAAGAGATTATGACCAACAGCAGCTTCACCTCCGTCCTGTCCAGCCGCGACACGGGTACTGCCATCCATGATGAGGTGATTGCGGCCGAGCATCCCTGGTCCGGCATTGTGCGCAAAGGCCAGGTATTCCGCATCATCGACAGCGAGGGCTGTCAGGCGGTCGACACCCTGTTCTACAGCCTGTCCGACCATACCGAACGCTACAGCGCCCAGGACACGGTGCTGGCCCAGGGCACGCCCTATATCGGGCCGGGCTCGGTGCTATATTCCAACCGGGGCAATGCGCTGGCGACCATCATCGCCGATACCAGCGGCAGCCATGACACCTCCGCCGGGGCCTGTTCTTGCGAAAGCAACACAGTGCGCTTTGGCCATCAGACCAAATATATGCACGCCTGTCGGGAGAATTTCCTGATCGCCGTGTCGCGCCATGGCATGGGCAAGCGCGATATCGTGCCCAACATCAATTTCTTCATGAATGTGCCCATCGACCCCGACGGCACGCTGGCCATTGCCGATGGCGTGTCATCGGGTGGGGATTATGTGGAAATGGTGGCGCATCAGGATTTGCTCTGCGTCATTTCCAACTGTCCCCAGGTGAATAATCCCTGCAACGCCTTCGACCCCACCCCGATCCGGGTGTTGATCTGGGCCGCCTGACGCCAAAGGGGATATGTGATGTTCACCAAGGTTCTGATCGCCAATCGTGGCGAGATTTGCGCGCGGGTGGTCAAAACCCTGCGGCGCATGGGTATTGCCTCTGTCGCCGTCTATTCCGACGCCGACCGTTTTACCCTGCCTGTCCTGTCGGCGGATGAGGCGGTGCATATTGGCCCGTCACCGGCCAAACAATCCTATCTGGATATCGACGCCGTCATTGCCGCGTGCAAGGCGACGGGGGCACAGGCGGTTCATCCCGGCTATGGCTTCCTGTCGGAAAATGCCGGGTTTGTGGAACGGCTGAATGCGGCGGGGATCACCTTTATTGGCCCGCGCGTGGAACATCTTCAGGGTTTCGGCCTGAAGCACACGGCCCGCGCCCTGGCCAAGGCGGCGGGCGTGCCCCTGCTGCCCGGCACCGGCATTCTGGAGAATGTCGAACAGGCACAGGCCGCCGCGGCAGAGATCGGCTTTCCCGTGATGCTGAAAAGCACGGCAGGCGGTGGCGGTATCGGCATGCAGCTTTGCCATAGTGCGGACGAGCTGGCGGCCAAGTTCGCCGCCGTACAGCGCATGGCCACCAGCAGCTTTGGCGATGCCCGCGTCTATCTGGAACGGTTCGTGGCGGAGGCGCGCCATGTTGAGGTGCAGATTTTCGGCGATGGCAAGGGTGGGGTCGTCGCACTCGGCGAACGTGATTGCTCGCTTCAGCGGCGTAATCAAAAGGTGGTGGAGGAAACGCCCGCCCCCGGCCTGCCCGAGGCCGTGCGCCTGCAATTGCGCGATGCCGCCATCGCCCTGGGCCAGTCGGTGAAATATGCCTCTGCCGGGACGGTGGAGTTCATTTATGACGTGGCCCGCGCCCAGGTCTATTTCCTGGAGGTGAATACCCGCCTGCAGGTCGAACATCCGGTGACAGAGGCCGTGTTCGGCGTCGATCTGGTTGAATGGATGGTGCGGCAGGCCGCCGGTGATTTCACCCTGCCCCCCCAGGACAGCCTGATCCCCCACGGGGCCGCGATTGAGGTCCGGCTTTACGCCGAAAACGCCGCCGCTGATTTCCGCCCCTCCACCGGCCTTCTGACCGAAGTCACCTTCCCCACCGATATCCGCGTCGATGGCTGGGTCGCCACCGGCACCGAGGTCACCGCCAATTACGATCCAATGCTGGCCAAGCTGATTGTCCATGCCGATAGCCGCGATGCGGCCATCGACAAGCTGTCGGCGGCGCTGGCCGCCAGCCGCGTGACAGGAATTGAGACCAACCTGTCCTATCTATCCGCCATCATCGGGTCGGAGATTTTCCGACAGGGCAAGGTGGCAACCTCTGTCCTGAAGGATTTCGCCTTCACCCCCCCCACGGTGGAGGTACTGTCGCCCGGTGCCCAGACATCCATCCAGGATTGGCCGGGCCGGTTGGGCTATTGGGATGTGGGCGTGCCACCATCGGGGCCGATGGATGATAAATCCTTCCGTCTGGCCAACCGTTTGCTGGGCAATGCGGAGGGGACGGCGGCGCTGGAATGCACGCTGACCGGGCCTACCTTACGCTTCAACGCTGATGCCACCATCGCCCTGACGGGGGCGGTGATGGCCGCAACCCTGGACGGCGCACCCATCGCGCACGGCACGCCGGTGGCGGTGCGGGCCGGGCAAACCCTGGCGCTGGGCCGGATTCAAGGACCGGGGCAGCGCACCTATCTGGCCGTCGCCGGTGGCTTTGATGCGCCGACATATCTCGGCTCCAAGGCCACCTTCGCCCTGGGCCGGTTTGGCGGCCATGCCACGGGCTGTTTGAAGGCAGGCGACACACTGGCGCTGGCGGGGCTGCCGGTGGGGGCGGCAGAGGCACCAGCCCTGCCCACCCTTTCCCATGAATGGCAATTGTCCGTCCATTATGGACCGCACGGCGCGCCGGACTTTTTTCAGGAAGACGACATCGCTGACCTGTTCGCCGCCACCTATGAGGTGCATTTCAATTCCGCCCGCACCGGTGTGCGCCTGATCGGCCCCCGCCCGAAATGGGCACGAGCCGATGGGGGGGAGGCGGGGCTGCACCCGTCCAACATCCATGACAATGCCTATGCCATCGGAGCCGTGGATTTCACGGGCGACATGCCGATCATCCTGGGCCCCGATGGCCCCAGCCTGGGCGGCTTTGTCTGCCCCGTGGTCGTGGCCAAGGATGATCTGTGGAAGGTCGGGCAGTTGCACCCCGGCGACAAGGTGCGCTTCGTGCCGGTGGGGAACGTTGCCCCCACCGTTATCACCCACGCCAGCCTGCCCTCCCCCATCCTAACGCGGATCGACGGGCCGGTGCCGGTCGTCTATCGCCGGGCGGGGGATGATTATCTGTTGGTCGAATATGGGCCGATGGCGCTGGATCTGGGCCTGCGGCTGCGCGTGCATCTGCTGGTTACAGCGCTCCGTGCCCGCGCCCTATCCGGCATCATCGACCTGACCCCCGGCATCCGGTCCCTTCAGGTTCATTACGACAACGGAACATTGAAGCTATCGACCCTGCTGGGTGTGCTGGCAGAGATCGAGGCGAGCCTGGGCAGCATCGAACAGGCCAAGGTGCCCAGCCGCATCGTGCATCTGCCCCTGTCCTGGAATGATCCGCAGGTGCGGCTGGCCATGACCAAATATCAGGAACTGGTGCGGGCCGACGCCCCCTGGTGCCCCGATAATATTGAGTTCATCCGCCGCATCAACGGGCTGGACAGCCAGGAGGATGTGAAGCGCATCGTCTTTGACGCCTCCTACCTTGTCTATGGGCTGGGTGATGTCTATCTGGGTGCCCCGGTCGCCACCCCGCTGGACCCGCGCCACCGGCTGGTCACCACCAAATACAACCCCGCCCGCACCTGGACCCCGGAGAATGCCGTCGGCATCGGCGGTGCCTATATGTGCATCTATGGCATGGAGGGGCCGGGCGGGTATCAATTATTTGGCCGCACGATCCAAGTCTGGAATTCCTGGCGCAGCACGCCGCCGTTCCAGCAGGGCAGCCCCTGGCTGCTGCGCTTCTTTGACCAGATTCGTTTCTTTCCCGTAACAGAACAGGAATTGGAAGAGGCACGCGAAGCCTTCCCCCATGGCCGCTATCCGATACGGATTGAGGAAACCACCCTGGATTACGCCGACCATCTGCGTTTCCAGGCCGACAATGCAGACAGCATCGACGCCTTCAAAACCCGCCAGCAGGCGGCGTTTGAGGCCGAGCGAGAGGATTGGAAGGCCAAGGGCCTGGACAGTTTCGTCAGCGATGATGGCGGCCCAACAGCCGACGCCACCGCCCTTCCCGACGGTTGTTCCGGTATCGAAACGGGTGTCACGGGCAATGTCTGGAAGATCATGGTGGAACCAGGGCAGATGGTTGCCGCCGGTGACACCATCCTGATCCTGGAAAGCATGAAGATGGAGATGGAGGTCAAGGCCGCCACGGCGGGCCGGATACGGGAGGTGACGGTGAAGCCGGGACGTACCGTGAATGCCGGACAGACCGTCGCCATTGTGGAGGATATCGTCTGATGTTGCCCAAAAAACTCACCATTCAGGCCCTGACCGACCTGTATCGCACCGGCAAGGCCAGCCCGGTCACGGTGATCGAGGCGGTGTTGGATCGGCTGTCCGCTAACCCCGACCCCGCCGCCTGGATCAGCACGGTTCCCGCCGAACAATTGCGTGCCGAAGCGGCGGCCCTGGCGGCCACGGGCTATGACCCAACGAAGCCGCTCTGGGGCATCCCGTTTGCGGCCAAAGATAATATCGACGCAGGCGGCCTGCCAACCACCGCCGCCTGCCCGGCCTTTGCCTTCACGCCTGCCGCCGACAGCACGGTAGTGGCGAAATTATGCGCCGCCGGGGCCATTCTGGTCGGCAAAACCAACCTGGACCAGTTTGCCACCGGCCTGAATGGCACGCGCAGCCCCTATGGGGCCCCACGCTGTGTGTTCAATAGCGACTATATTTCCGGCGGGTCCAGTTCCGGCTCGGCGGTGGTGGTGGCGCGCGGGCAAGTGGCATTCGCATTGGGCACCGACACGGCGGGATCGGGCCGGGTTCCGGCTTCCTTCAACGATCTGGTGGGCATCAAGCCCAGCAAGGGCCTGCTGTCCACCAGCGGTCTAGTGCCGGCCTGCCGGTCGCAGGACTGTATCACCGTCCTTTCCCATGATGTGGCCGACGGCGATCTGGTGCGGCGTGTGGCCGAAGGGTTCGATGCTGCCGACCCCTTCTCACGGCCGGCACAGACCCGGCCCCTACGCCTGTCCGGCTTCCGCTTTGGGGTTTTGACGGGGGCGGAGAAGGAGTTCCTGGGCGATCATGCTGCAGAGGCGCTGTATGATGCGGCGGTGGAACGGCTGGTGTCATTGGGCGGTACGGCGGTGCCGTTTGATTACAAGCCACTGCGCGAATGCGCCCATCTGCTGTATGGCGGACCCTGGGTGGCCGAGCGTCTGGCCGCGATTGAGGAATTTTTTGAAGGCCAGGCCGATGCCATGGACCCGACGGTGCGCAGCATCGTCGCCGATGCCCAGGGCAAAACGGCGGTAGAGGCATTTGTCGGCCAATATTCCCTGGCTTTCTATGCCCAGGAAATTGCCCGCCTGTGGTGCGATGTCGATCTGCTGCTGCTGCCGACCACGCCCACCATCTACACGGTCGCCGACATGCTGGCCGATCCGGTGCGGCTGAACAGCAATCTGGGCCGTTATACCAATTTCGTGAACCTGCTGGATTGTGCGGCGGTGGCCGTGCCCGCCGGGTTCCGCCCCAATGGCCTGCCTTTCGGCGTGACGCTCATCGGGCCTGCCTTCACAGACAATGGTTTGGCCGTTCTGGCCAGCCGACTGCATGGTAAGGGAGAGATCATGCCAACCATACAAGCCGACTGGCTGCCCATCGTGGTGGTTGGGGCCCATCTATCCGGCATGCCGCTGAACCACGAGCTGACCAGCGTTGGCGGGATCAAGCTGGCCGATGTCCGCACCGCCCCTGATTATCGCTTCTATGCCCTGGCCGGCACCGTGCCGCCGAAACCCGGCCTGGTCCGCGAACCCGCCTTCGAAGGTCCCGGCATCGTGGCCGAAGAATGGGCCCTGCCCCCCGCCGCCTTCGGCCAGTTCGTCGCCCGCATCCCCGCCCCCCTGGGTGTGGGCAAGGTGACGCTGAATGATGGCCGACAGGTCACCTGTTTCCTATGCGAAAGCCACGCCTTGGCTGGTGCCACCGATATCACCCATTTCGGCGGCTGGCGGGCCTACCGCGCCAGTCTGGCCTAACCCTGCCGCTTGCCAGCAAGCCAACACCAGCGTATTCCTCCATCCTTCATGGTCTGGATGGTGGTCCCCTTGCGTCTTACTTTCACCCGATGGCGTTTCCTGCTTCTGGCGGCCTTTGTGCTGCTGGCGGCTGCCATGGGTGGCGGCGATGCGATGGCGCGGGCGGGGCTGGTCCCGGCCCTGTCTGCCTGCCCGGATGATAGCGGCTGTGAACAGCGGCTGACGGCCCCGGCCCAGCCGGCATTGATCCAAGCCACCTTGCGCATTGATGGCAAGGCGTTGACGGGGGCGAGCCATGGCGGTCCTGCCCTACCCGTCGCCAGTGCCTTCTTCCATCAGCGCGTCCCAGCCGAAGCGACCCTGGCGGAACCCGAGGCCATCCATGCCCGCCGCTTGGCCGCCGGTCCTGGGCAGCCGCGTGGGCCACCCGCCCGGCCCTGATCCGCCATTCATTCCGCACCCTCCCTTGATCACCTGGGCGCAGCCATCTGGCTGCCGCCGATGATCGGATAAATGCCATGTTAAAATTCACACGCCTGCAGACCATCGCAATTCTGCTGATCTGCTTCCTGGGCAGTGCGCTGGCCATCCCCAGTCTGGTGGGGCCGCACAACATGCCCTCCTGGCTGCCCATGCGCCATTTCAACCTCGGCCTTGACCTGCAGGGCGGTTCTTACCTTCTGCTGGAGGTGGATGCCGAGGCCGTGAGGCGCGAGCGGCTGGAAAATGCCGTGGACGAGGTGCGCGGCCTGTTGCGCACTGCCGACCTGCGCGCCGCCGGCGTTGCGGTGGAAGGCAACGGCCTGATTGTGCGTCTGGCCGATCCGGGCGATGCACCGCGCATCACCGACGCCCTGCGCCCCCTGACCCAGGCATCCCTGCCCGGTGAGATCGCCGATTTCACCATCGTGCCCGAAGCCGGACGCCTGCGCCTGGATTTCGGTCAGCAGGCCCTGACTAATCGTGTCAGCAAGGCCGTGGACCAGTCGCTGGAAATCGTCCGCCGCCGTATCGATGAGACGGGCGTGAATGAACCCATCGTGGCTCGCCAGGGTGCCTCCCGCGTGTTGGTACAGCTTCCGGGCGTTACCGATCCGGGCCGTATCAAGCGTCTGCTGGGTCAGACCGCCAAGATGACCTTCCATCTGGTGGGCGACGCCACTGTGGCTCCAGGATCGTCCGCCCCGCCGGGCTTTGAATGGTTGCAGAACAGCGACCGGGGAGCCGGTGGTGGTCAGGTCCTGGTCCGCAAGCGCGTCGAGGTCGATGGCGCAACCCTTACCGATGCCCAGCCCAGTGCCGACCCGCAATCGGGCCGCTGGGTGGTGTCCTTCAGCTTTGACAGCATCGGTGCCCGCCGCTTCGCTGACATTACCAAGGCAAATGTCGGGCGGCCCTTTGCCATCGTCCTCGATGGTCGCGTCATTTCCGCCCCCGTCATCAACGAACCGATCCTGGGCGGTCGCGGTCAGATCAGCGGTAATTTCACGGCTCAGACGGCGACCGAACTGGCTGTCCTGCTGCGCGCCGGTGCCCTTCCCGCCCCGCTGACCGTGGTCGAAGAACGGTCGATCGGGCCGGAACTGGGGGCTGACAGCATCAAGGCCGGCGTCATTTCCTGTATCGTCGGTGTTGTCCTGGTCTTTGCCTATATGTGGCTGACCTATGGCTTCTTTGGCCTGATCGCCAATGCCGCCCTGGTGTTCAACCTGTTCCTGACCCTGTCCTGCTTGGCCATGCTGGAAGCCACGCTGACCCTGCCCGGCATTGCCGGTGTGGTGCTGACGCTTGGTATGTCGGTGGACGCCAACATCCTGATTAATGAACGTATCCGCGAGGAACTGCGCAAGGGCAAGACGGCCCTGTCGGCACTGGAGACGGGCTATATCAAGGCCCGTGGCACCATCATCGACAGTAACCTGACTACCCTGATCAAGATGGTCCTGCTTTATGTCGTGGGTACCGGCTCGGTGAAGGGCTTCGCAGTCACCACGTCGCTGGGCATCATCACCTCCATGTTTACGGCCACGCTGGTGGCCCGTCTTCTGACCGCCATCTGGTACAAGCGTACCCGCGCCAAGGAACTGCCCCTCTTCGGCCCCATCAAGCTGAAGACCGCCGGCATGAAGATCAACTTCATGAATGGTCGCCATGTCGGTCTGGCCCTGTCGGTGATCCTGTCCACGGCGTCGGTGGCCATGTTCTTCAAACCGGGCCTGAATTACGGCATCGACTTTGCCGGTGGCATCGTGATGGAGGTGCGAACGGCAGAGGCCACCGACTTCCCCAAGATGCGTCAGGTGATGGAGGGCGTGAATGTCGGCCCTGTGGCCCTGCAGGCCTTTGGCACCGACCGCGACGTCATCCTGCGCATGGAACGTCAGGAAGGAGCGGAAAGCAATCAGCAGGCCGCCATCAAGGCCGTGACCGCCGCCCTGGAACAGAACTTCCCCGGGTCGGAGGTGCGCCGCGTCGAAGCGGTGGGTGCGTCCGTGTCCCAGGAACTGTTCAGCGACGGTATGCTGGCGCTGGGGCTGGCCGCCTTCTTCATGCTGCTCTACATTACCTTCCGCTTCGAGTGGCAGTTCGGTGTGGGTGCGGTGGTAACCATGATGCTGGACGTCACCAAGACCATCGGCTTCTATGCGTTGACCGGCTTGCAGTTCAACCTGACGGCCGTGGCGGCCATGCTGACCATCATGGGCTTCTCCATCAACGACAAGGTCGTGGTCTATGACCGCGTGCGCGAGAATCTACGGCTTTACCGCCGGATGCCGCTGCGTGAGCTGATCGACCGCTCGATCAACGAGACCATGACCCGTACCATCAACACCAACATCGCGGTGTTCCTGTCCATCGTGCCGCTGGCCCTTTATGGCGGCGAGGCGTTGCGGGAATTCGCCTGGGCTCTGCTGTTCGGTATCCTGCTGGCGACCTCCTCCTCCATCTTCATTGCGGCCCCGATCCTGCTTTATCTGGGTGAAAACCGGCTGCGCAAGACGATGGATGCGGAAGACCCGCCGGGTACCGAGGGCAGCGAGGGCGAGGCCGCAAAGGCCTGATCCCGACGTTCCGCAAAGACAAAACCCCGGCACCGAAGGGCGCCGGGGTTTTTGTTTGTGCGGGTTTTGTCATTCCGCCCGCTTGCGTCCCGTCAGCATGGACAGGGCCAGGTTCTCCCGGTGCAGCAGACTGCTGGCCAGGACACCGGCCAGATGTAGGCCCACCAGGACCAGGGTGCCATTGGCCAGCAGTTCATGCGCTTCCTCCAGCCAGTGGCCGTAGGGGCGCAGGGCTGGCACGGGATAGCGGGTCAGCAGGCCCAGCGCCGCCGTACCCAGCAGGGCAAACCACAATGTCAGCGCCATGGCACCGCCGGCGGGATTATGCCCTAGATGCCGCTTCGCCCGGCGCTGAACCAGCGCGCGCATATAGGCCAGAAGCCCGGCACCTGACGGCGTAAAATCGCTGAAGCGGGCATGGCTACTGCCGATCAAGCCCCAGAGCGCACGCAGTCCGATCAGGGCGATGATGGCGAGGCCCGCCGCCTCATGCACCGCCATGACCTCTTCTGCTGTCAGCCAGGCGATCACAAAGGCGGTGGCAATTCCCCAGTGAACAAGCAGCACCTGTGGGTCCCAAACGCGGACAGTATCGGATTTCGGCGGGGCGGAGGCGGCCTCCCCCACCGGCAATGTCATGTCAGCCATCAGTCGCGCTCCACCTTCAGGATTTCACCGGTGCGGGCATCGACATAAAGTTCCTGTCGATGCCCATCGGGACCGATAGCCTTCACCTCCACCAGTTTGCCGCTCTTGCGTTCAACAGAGCGGGCGTCGCGGTACCCCTGAGCCGATAGTTTGTCGAGCAGTACCGGCACGGGGAGCGTGTCAATGGACGCCGTCTGGCCGACAACGGGAGCCGCACCAGTGCCGGCCCCTTGTGCATAAGCATAGGCACCCGCGGCAAGCGAGCCGGTCAACAACAAGCCGGCTAGAAAACGAGGATAAGGCATGATGGGTTTCTTCCTGTGGGATCGATGATGGAACCGATCCTGACAGGACGGCGCTGAACCCAATCTGAATGCGCCACAAAAAGAAAAACGGCCGGGAAAACCCCCGGCCGCTTGACAGTGAAACCGCTTCGGGAGGAGCCCGGCGGGATCGAAAGCTCAACGCACCTCGCCACCGACAACTGCGGCAGGGGCGGGTACCGCCGCTGTACGGGCGATAGCAAAACGATACATGATCAGCGTCAGCACGACCGTCACGGCAAAACCGGAAATTCCGCCGACCAGCACGCCCGCTGCATTGGGCAGGGCCACCATGGACCAATAGGCCAAGGCAGTGCGGGTGGGCGACACCAGCCAGCGCAGCAGATAATGATGCAGATGTTCCCGGTCAGGAGAGAACGGGGCGCGACCAGCGCGTAGACGGCTGACGATTAGGCGGAGGCAGTCCAGCACGGGTAGTAGGAACAGGCCCATCAGCTGCATGTTGGTCAGGCTGCTCTCCGCATGGCCCGTAATGGCCAAACCCAGCAGACCCATGACAGCAGAGATGCCATAAGCACCGCTGTCACCCAGGAAAATGCGGCCACGCATATTGAAGGCCAGGAACACGGCGCCGCCAGCCACGATCAGCAGCGCCAGCATGGACAGCGTGCCGGTGCCGGCCATGGCGAAGAACAGGGCCCAGATCATGGCCATGCCCGACGCCACCCCATTTGCCCCATCGCTCATGTTGAAGGCATACTGGAAGCCGACCAAGCTGATGATGGTCAGCATCGCCCCCATGAAGGGCGGGATATCCACACGCATGCCATCGCCGAAATCCAGCGAGGTCAACGCCAGTTGCGGGGCCAGGATGATGGCGAACGAGAACATCACCAGGGAGATGGAGAGGCGCACAACAGGAGGAAGATGCTGCCGGTCATCCACCATGCCCATGACGAACAGCACAACCATCACCGGGACGATAACCCAATGCAGACCAACGCCATCTATGTAGGAAAGACCGCCGCCAATCAGCATGGCCGGCAGCAGAATGGCCAGCCCCCCAACCAGGGGCACCGCGCCACGATGCAGCTTACGAAGGCTGTCGGGCTTATCCATGATGCCAAGGGCATTGCCGATGGGCTTCGCGGCGAAGCAGATGAGGGCAGATAGGGCGATCTGCAGGATAAGGGCCAAAGGATATTCCAATTTTGCCACCCTTCAGGCGCGGGTTTGCGAGTTTGACTGTCAACAACACCGGAACCCCCGCCATGGGTCCGTCGAAATCGACGGCAAGCGGAAATTCACCGTTGAAACAGGCACTCCTTATTGAGGTTATCCCGCGGTCCGCCCCTTCGTACCGCAGTGCCGAAGCCGATGGTGGTTTACCATAGGCCCCGACCTATCGAGAAGACATTACCGTAGGGAAGGTCTGCGTTGGAAGCGCAGACCGACAAAAACAACTTACTGACATAGAGATTATCATATCTGATGCCGGAAAGGCACAGTCTTTAGACGAGGGACCCTATGCCTTTGCGCAGGGGTCAGATGGTTAAAATGGCGGAAGGCAAGGACTTCCGGGGTAGTCCGGTAAGGGGAAACACCCCTTGTCGCGCAAGCCGCAGCGACGACTCGGTTTTGTGGAACAGTGCTGAAAAGCAGAAAGGGGCGGCCCCGTCTGTACGGGACCGCCCCTGGCGTGAAGGATTTGTTGCACTGCCGAAACCGTGAGCCATACGGCTGTAGTCGTCAGACAGCGACTCAGGCTGGCGCCCGGTCGGACAACCCACCGCCCAGGGCTTTGTAAAGGGTGACAAGATTCGACAGCCGCTGCTGACGCAGGACGATCAGGCCGCTTTCGGCAGCGTAAAGGCTGCGCTGCGCGTCCAGGACCTGCAAATAGCTGTCTACGCCACGGTCATATCGGGCCTTGGATAGGGTATAGGTCTCCCGCGTGGCCGCCACCAGGGCAGTCTGTGCTTTGACCTGATCGTCCAGGCTCGCCCGAGCGGCAAGCGCATCCGCGACCTCGCGAAAGCCGGTGCGCACTGCACCTTGATAATTGGCGACGGCGATGTCTCTCTCTGCCTTGGCGACATCCAGGTTCGACTGGTTGCGACCGAAATCAAAAATGGGCAGGCTAGCATCGGCCCCGACATTCCAGACCTTGCTACCGCTCTCGAACAGACCCGACAGCGACGTGCTGGCGGTCCCCAGCGCACTGGTCAGGCCGATACGCGGGAAGAAAGCCGCACGGGCGGCCCCGATATTGGCATTGGCGGCCCGCAGATTATGCTCGGCCTGCGCAATATCCGGCCGGCGGGTCAGCAGGTCAGACGGCAACCCCTCTGGCAGGGCCGGCACCAGCAAGGCCCCCTCCTCACCCAGAGCCTTGTCTCTTGGCACGGTAACCGGACTGCCAACCAGCAGGGTCAGGGCGTTTTCATCCAGCGACACCTGACGGCGGAAGGCGGCAAGGTTTGCCCGCGCCGTCTCCAGCGCGGTTTCCGCCTGCCGCAGATCCAGCAGGGAACGGGCACCCCGGTCGAAGGCCAGCTTGACGAGGTCGTAGCTTTCTTTCTGCGTGCCGAAGGTCCGCTCCGTCAGGGCCAGCTGCTCCCGGTCCGCCAGCAGGGTCAGGTAGGCGTTCGCCGCCTCTGCCACCAGGGCCAGACGCGCCGTCTCCCGTGCCGCTGCGGTCGCGAAATAGCTTTCCAGGGCCGCATCCGACAGGTTGCGCACGCGACCGAAGAAATCCAGCTCGAACGCGGTGATGCCGGCATTGACCTGATACTGGTTACCGGTCTGGGTCACCGGCTCATTCACCCGCGCACGGGTAGCCGACGCTCCGGCTGCCACGGTCGGCAGTTGATCGGCCCGCTGCACCCGATAGAGCGCCCGCGCGCGTTCCACATTTGCAGTGGCCGCCACCAGATCATGGTTCTGGGCAAGCGCCTGATCGATCAGGCCGCGCAACCCTTCATCCAGGAAGAAGTCGCGCCAGCCCAGATCAGCCACGGGTGCCGCCTGCCCCCCCGTTTGGGGATAGGAAGCGGCAACACCCGTGGTCGGGGCCTGGTAGTCAGGGGCCATGCTGCACCCGGCCAGCAGCAGAGGCAGGAGGGTCAGAGGAATAAGACGCTTGTTCATATTGATCACTCCTGCCCCGCCTTCGGCTTCTTATGGCTGCCAAAGCGCAAAACCAGCTTTTCCACCCCGACAAAGAAGATCGGCACGAAGAAGATGGCCAGCACCGTCGCCGACAACATGCCACCGACGACACCGATACCGATTGCGTTCTGGCTGCCCGATCCGGCACCGGATGCCAAAGCCAGCGGCGAAACACCCAGAATGAACGCCAGGGAGGTCATGATGATGGGACGCAGGCGCTGACGGGCGGCTTCCAAGGTCGCCTCCACCAGATCCATGCCCTTGTCGTAATATTCCTTGGCGAATTCCACGATCAGGATGGCGTTCTTGGCGGAAAGCCCGATGGTTGTAAGCAGGCCCACCTGAAAATAGATGTCGTTGGCCATGCCGGTCAGGCTGGCCGCGACCACAGCCCCCAGCACGCCCAGCGGCACCACCAGCATCACCGCGAACGGGATGGACCAGCTTTCATAAAGGGCCGCCAGACACAGGAACACGACCAGCAGGGAAATGGCATAGAGGGCGGGCGCCTGCGCACCGGACAGCCGTTCTTCGAATGACAGGCCCGTCCAGGCGAAGCCGATGCCCGGCGGCAGCTTCCTCACCAGTTCCTCCATGGCCGCCATGGCCTCACCAGAGCTGTAGCCCGGTGCAGGCTGCCCCTGGATATTCATGGACGCCGTGCCCATGAACCGCTCCAGCTTGGGCGGACCATAGGTCCAGTGCGCGGTGGCGAAGGCGGAGAAGGGCACCATCTCGCCACGGTCGTTACGCACATGCAGCATGTTGATATCCTCCGGCAGCATGCGGAACGGTGCATCAGCCTGCAAGAACACACGCTTCACACGACCCCGATCGACGAAGTCATCAAGATAGGTGGAACCCCAGAAGGCCGAGAGCGTACTGTTGATGTCAGCAATCTGCAAACCCAGTGCCGCCGCCTTCGGCTTGTCCACATCAACGCGCAGTTGGGCAGTATCTTCCAAACCGTTGGGGCGAACGCCGGCCAGGGCCGGGTGCTGTGCCGCCATGCCCAGCAATTGGTTACGCGCAGCCAGCAGCGCCTCGTGCCCTGACCCGGCCTCATCCAGAAGCTGGAAGTCGAAGCCCGTGGCATTGCCCAGTTCCAGTACGGCCGGCGGCGTGAAGGCAAACGCCATGGCATCCTTCAGGCCCATGAAGGCCCCCATGGCGCGCATCGCGATGGCCTGCGCGGTATTGTCCGCGCCCTTGCGCTCTGACCAGTCCTTCAGATTGATGAAGACCATGGCCGAATTCTGCCCCTGACCGGCGAAGCTGAAACCGCCGACAGAGAACACACCCTTGATGTTATGGCCTTCCTGGCTCAGCAGGTAATCTTCAACCTGCTTGACCGTCTGCATGGTGCGTTCCTGGGTGGAGCCCGGCGGTGCCATGACCATGGCGAAGATGATGCCCTGATCCTCTTCCGGCAGAAAGGCCGTGGGCAGGCGCACGAACAGGAAGCCCAGGATGGCTACCAAACCCGCGAAAAGCACCAGGAACCGCTTACTCCGGTTCAGCACACCGCCTGCGGCCTGGACATAGCCACGGTTGGCCCGACCAAAACCACGGTTGAACCAGCCAAAGAAGCCACCGCGTTCATGATGGTCCTGCGGCTTCAGGATGGTCGCGCACAAGGCCGGCGTCAGCACCAGCGCCACCAGCACCGACAGCGCCATGGCCGAAACGATGGTGATGGAGAACTGGCGATAAATGACGCCCGTTGAGCCGGGGAAGAACGCCATGGGAATG
Organism: Niveispirillum sp. CC-CTL257; assembly: GCF_059489915.1. Lineage (NCBI taxonomy): Bacteria > Pseudomonadati > Pseudomonadota > Alphaproteobacteria > Rhodospirillales > Azospirillaceae > Niveispirillum > Niveispirillum sp. CC-CTL257. The sequence continues at coordinate 895,680 of NZ_JCAJXE010000003.1, read as the reverse complement.
AACACGGCCGACAGAACCAGACCGATGCCGACCAGCGCGCCCGTGATCTGCTCCATGGATTTGCGTGTGGCTTCGCGGGGCGAAAGCCCCTCCTCCGCCATCACACGCTCCACATTCTCCACCACGACGATGGCGTCATCCACCAGCAGGCCAATGGCCAGCACCACACCGAACAGGGTCAGCGTATTGATAGTGAAACCAAAGGCCGCCAGGATACCAAAGGTGCCCAGAAGCACGACCGGCACGGCGATGGTGGGGATGATCGTTGCCCGCAGGCTCTGCAGGAACAGATACATCACCAGGAAGACCAGGACGACGGCTTCCGCCAGCGTCTTCACCACTTCATGAATGGACAGCTTCACGAACGGTGTCGTCTCATACGGATATTCGACATCGACGCCGGACGGAAAACTGGGGCGCAGCGCCTCAATCGCCTGCTTCACTGCTTCCGCCGTTTCCAGGGCATTGGCACCGGTGGCCAGGTTCACGGCCAGACCAACCGCATTCAGTCGGTTGTAGCGCGACACAAAATCATAACTCTCGCCCCCCAGTTCCACCCGCGCGACATCGCGCAGATAGACGGCGGAACCATCGCGGGCCGACTTCACCAGGATGGCCTGGAACTGCTCGGGCGTCTGCAAACGGCTCTGCGCCGTCACCGTGGCGTTCAACTGCTGACCCTTGACCGACGGCGTGCCGCCGACCTGACCGGCGGAAACCTGGGCGTTCTGCGCCCGCACAGCGGCGGCAACTTCATCCACAGTGATGCCAAAGCCAGCCATCTTGACCGGGTCCAGCCAGATGCGCATGGCATAGCCGCCACCGAACACCTGTACCGAACCGACACCGTTCACGCGGCTGATCGGGTCCTGAACGCGTGAGGCGACGAAATCGCCCAGATCGTTGCCGTCAAGCCTTCCATCCTTCGACACAAAACCCGCGACCAGCAGGAAGCTGAAGGATGACTTGGTCACGATCACGCCGCGCTGCTGCACCTCCGCCGGCAGCGAAGACAAGGCTGGCGTCACCTTGTTCTGCACCTGCACCTGCGCAATGTCGGGATCGGTGCCCGCATTGAAGGTCAGGGTGATGGTGACACTGCCCGACGCATCGCTGCTGGAGGACAGGTAGCGCAGATTGTCGATACCTTTCAGGTTCTGCTCGATGACCTGGGTAACGGTTTTCTCCAGCGTCTCAGCCGACGCACCCGGATAGGAGGCGTTGACCGCGATGGCCGGCGGCGCGATGGCCGGATATTGCTCAATCGGCAGTCGCATGATGGACAGTGCGCCCGCCAGCATGATGACGATGGCGATCACCCAGGCAAAGACCGGGCGATCAATGAAGAACTTCGCCATTTCGGTTCTCTCCAGGAATGATCAGCGCGCCGGTGCCGGCGCGGCACCCGCCGCGGCCGGGGCCGGATTATAGGGCACGGGCTTGACCGGGGCACCCGGGGCTGCCTTCAGCACACCTTGAACGATCACACGTTCCTTCGGCGCCAGGCCCTTGGTCACCACCCACTGGTCGCCGACAGCCTTGGCCGCCGTGACGGGACGGATCTCCACCTTGTCCTCCTTGCCAACCACCATGGTGGTGGCAATGCCGCCAGGACCGATCAACACCGCCTGCTGCGGGACCAGCATGGCATCGGCACGAGTACCCTGGTCGACTACGGCGCGGACAAACATGCCCGGCAGCAATTCCAGGCGCGGGTTCGGGAAGGTGGCGCGCAGGCCGACGGTACCCGTCCCCTCGTCCACCGTAATGTCGGAGAAGTCCAGGGCACCATCCTCGGCATAGGGTGTGCCGTCAGGCAGGATCAACTTCACCTTCAGCTTGCCGCCTTCGGGAATGGTCGCCTCCCCCGCCGCAACCTGGCGGCGCAGTGCCGCTACGGCATCGGCGGACTGGGTCAGGTCGATATAGATCGGATCAAGCTGTGTGACGCTGGTCAGCATTTCCGCCTGACCGGCAGTCACCAGGGCACCCGGCGTTACGCGCGACCGGCCTACCCGGCCCGCGATGGGGGCCGTCAGGCCCGCATAATCCAGATTGATGCGCGCCGTCTCTGCTGCGGCCTTGGCAGCGGCCACCGCCGCCTCCCGCGCGCCCAATTCGGCTATCGCGTCGTCATATTCCTGCTGGCTGACGCCCTTTACGGCCACCAGTTCCTTATAGCGGCCCGCCCGCGCCTTCACCGATGTCAGTTGTGCTTCAGCACTTTTCAATTCGGCCTGAGCCTGCGCCAGGGCCGCGCGATACGTGGCGGGATCAATTTGGTAAAGCGGCTGCCCCGCCTTAACCTCACTGCCTTCCGTGAACAGCCTGTCCTTGATGATGCCAGATACCTGTGGCCGGATCTCAGCCACACGGTAAGCCGTCACACGCCCGGTCAACTCGGTCGTCAGCGTGTAGGGTGCAGGATTAACAGCGACAACAGCCACCTCCGGCGGCGGCATCGCACCCATCATACCTGCACCACTGCCGCCATCCTGACCACAAGCGGTGAGCGTCAGTGCCAGGAGAAACAGGGGACCGGAAAGCCGGGTGGTCATGCGCATGACAAGTGTTCCTTGAACTTTATTGTTGCCGGTTGAGCCGGTCACGAAATTACATCCGGTCGCGGATGTATCATGAATGACGGCCCTTGGGTATGCCGAAGCAGGCCGAGGCACTTAGCACTTTCGTGATAAAGGTCACGGCCCTGCAAAGACCGCCCTGCCGAAACAGCGGCCTTGAAGGAATTTCGGTCTTTATCAGGTGAAGATGGATCAGTTCATGTGATCCCAATCACAAGGAAGACGCGAAAGGGTCGGCAGACCCGTGTTGCAAAATTTCGGGTATCAGAAAGCCTGTTTCTGTGCGCAAAGCCGTCTCCTCCCGCCCAAATGCTGGCTGATATGAGGAAGACGGATGGCGACAGGCAAATCCGACAAGGTACTCAATCTTTTTTAGCACCAGACAGCACAATCCCCCAAGCCGTAAGGATTCCCCCCGGCAGTAAGGATCAGAACCCGCCCGGCACCCGATAGATATCGGGATCTTTCGGCTTCTCCACATAGGAAAGCCGAAGGCTTGCACCAGTGACCTCGGGCAGAGCGTCGGGCTTGGCCGGCGACTTCTTTGTGATCCCCAGAATCAGTTCGGTCAGGCGGGACTGTTCATCTGTACCTTGAAAAACCAAAACATTATCGTCACTTAGCGCCTGATTGAGGATCAGCCCTTCCTGACGATATCCCTGACCCAACAGATAATTGCGCAAGGCATTGGCCGTGCCAACAATCTGCTCCGGTTTGGTGGGGGAGCCAATCTCCTGCCCCCAGATTACATTCACCCGGAACAGCTTCTTCGTCTTGTACCCCAAGAGGTAAGCAATCACCGCCGGTCCACTGTCCGGCAGCAGGTCATTGACCTTCACGAGAAGGGCCGTGGTGCGTTCTGTCGGCTCCTCAATCCGCTGGATCGCCTCTCCGGACAGTTTGAAATCCTTACCGATGGCGTCGCGTACCTGTGCCTCGGTCATGCCGAAGCGAGCATTGCGGAAGCCTTCGACCTGCGCCTGCTTGGCGGCAGCGGTCGGCGCCAAAGGGGCCACGGTGGGCCGATTCTGGCCGATTGCGGGGTTCGTAACCAGGGTCACCGTCAGCGCTGCCGTCAGCATCCAACGCATTGTCATGCAATCCTTACTCCTTGGGGGAGAATCGATAATCCTTACCGTTTGGGGGAATACTTGCGACGTCGCAAGTTCAGCCGTTGATCAACCGATCAATCCGGTCCCGCAGGACCGTGAGGCTCTGGACCTCTTCCACAGCCAGCTTGCCTGCACGGTGCGACAGCTTGTCCAGGCTGCGACCCAACTTAAGGGCGACGGCAATCACCGGGCTCTCCGCGACAGGTTCTGTCGGCTTCTGCTTAGCGACGCGTAGCTCCTTGATGGTTGCGCCATCCTTGATACGCGCCCACAGGGCCAAACGCGCATCCTCCCCCTCCGTATCGGCCAGAACGAACAGGTGGCTTTTCGTCACCTTGTCCCGGAAGGCGGGGTATTCGACCTGTACCTTCTCCGGCAATCCGCGCAGCGCCAGCAGGCGGGATACTTCAGACTTTGAAAGACCGACGACGGCGGCCAACTGTTCCTGCGCGTAATTGTGCCGCTCGCCCAGTCGGGCCAGGGCGGAGGCGGTTTCAAGCGCGTCCAGATCCCGGCGCTGAAGATTTTCGACCAGGGCAACTTCCTCGATGTCACCCTTGGTGATGACCGCGAAGATGGTGGGCTTGCCCAACAGGCCATGGGCACGCCAGCGACGCTCGCCAGCGGCGATGATATAGCCGCCCTCGGCGTGCTTCTTCACCAGGATCGGCTGCAACAGGCCATTATGGCGGATGCTGTCGGCCAATTCCATCAAGGCCACAGGATCGAAATGCCGGCGCGGCTGTTCCGGGTTGGGGTGAACCTGATCAAGGTCCAGTTCCACCAGTTCCGGAAAATCAGCCGATGTCCCGAACAGCCGGTTCAAACCAGAATCGCGCGGCACAGCCGGCGTGGCGGGGGCAAGCGCCGGATTGGTACGGGCGAGCTTACGCGACACGGGCTTCCTCCGTCTGGTCGGCTTCAAGCAGGGAGCTGGCCACCTCCCGGAAGGGGGCGACGATGGCGGGGTCTGACGCAACATCCACTGTCGGCTGTGCGGCGGCCACTGATTGCGGGAAAATGGTAGAACGCGGCACCGGGGAGAAGATGCGCAGCGACCCGCCGAACCGTTCTGTCAGGTCGGCCAGGGTGGCGCGGTCCTGCGTATGGCGGGACGTGAACATGGTGGGCAGAATACCGATGATCGACAGGTCGGGATTACCCCGCCGCCGAACCTTGGCGATGGTGTCCAACAACAATGGCACCCCCATCATGGCCAGCATCTCGGTCTGCACAGGGATCAACACGCCTGTCGCCGCCGCCAGCGCGTTCAAGGTCATCATTCCCAGGTGCGGGGGGCAATCCAGCAGGATGTAATCATAGGACCGCGCCACGCTGGACAACTTCTCCCGCAACACCAGAGTGCCCATGGGCTCCGCCATCAGTTCCGTCTCTGCCGCTGACAGCAGGATGGTGGACGGCAGAAGATGGAACCGCCCGTCACAGACCGGCAGCACCGCACCGGATACGGGCTGATCCTTCAGCATGACGTGATAGGTGGTCCGCCCCGCGTCCGACGCCTCGGCCTGGCTGATACCCAGATGCACAGTGGCGCTGGCCTGTGGGTCGGCATCAACCAGCAGCACGCGCTGCCCCAGGGCAGCCAGAGCGGCGGCAATGTTCACCGCAGCGCTGGTTTTACCCACCCCGCCCTTCTGATTGGAAATGGCGATGACGGTAGCCCGGTCGCGTTGCCGCCGGGCCGGCGTATCAACAATATCGGCCACCGCCTGCGGGATTTTCTCCGTTCCGCCTTCCCAGCGCGACACACGGCCCTTGTCATACCGGCGGCCCAGGCGGGCGTTAAGCCAGTCAGCAAAGGCCTGCTGCGTATCACCGCGCGCTTCCCGCGCGGCCCTCAACGCTGCACCGTCCATCCTGCGCCCCCAAAAGCTTGTGGCTATTCCTTAGTGGCGAGCATAGGGGTTGGTTGACGGTGTGTCAACTGGTGGGGTTGTAGGACGTCAACAGGCGTCGGATCAGGCCTTCTTCACGAAGCAGGTCTTCAGCACCAGACCCTTCACCTTTTCCACCTTGCCCTCGATCTCCTCTGGATCGTCGGTCAGGTGGATATTCTTCACGACAGTGCCGCGCTTCAGCGTGACATTGGCACCCTTGACCTTCAGGTCCTTGATCAGGGTGACGCTGTCACCCTCGGCCAGGATATTGCCGTTACAGTCTTTCACATCCATCATCCGCATCCCGTCATGATTTGTTGACGGGGAGAATAATGCAGGCTGTCAGGGTACCTGACGTGCCGATTGCACATCGCGCACCGGCCACAATGTGCACCTCTTGAATATGGGCTTTGATTATCGACCGGTGCGTGCAGATAGAAACTCCACCTCTGCAATGCTGCCGGAGGTGAGGGAGGACAGGACCGACCGCATGGTCGCCTCATGGCTGCGCCGGGCCGTGTCTGCTGTTGCAGCGTGACCAGCGCACAGGACGAGCTTGCGGGTACCACGCGTCGTTTCCTCAATCCCTACCACCGACAGATCCCGCAGCAGGGGAGACGGCACCTGCTTCTGACCCAATGCATGGCGGGCGGCGGCCCACAGCGCCTCCGCATCATCAGCGTCGGGCAGAGACGGCGCGGGTTCCGGCAGGGAACGCGGAGTGGCCGTCAGGATGGGTGCAGCCCCCTCCCCCGCCTCGCGCCGTGTTTTGCGGCCAGTGGAACTCCGCTCACGTTCAAGGAAGGTGTCGGCGGCCTCATCCTCATCCTTGGCGTGGAAATCGAGGGTCACTTCCTCGATCTTGCGGCCCTTCCGCTTCATCTTTTCTTCCGGCATCTCCACCCGGAATGGGGCCAACTGGTTGACCTCCGCCATGGCACGGTCGATGGTGCGGGTGCGCAGGATGCCGAAATCCTTGTACGCTCCCTCCGGCACGTTCAGCAGCTTGCGCAGCGTTTCGATATCCAGCGTCAACGACGGATGATCCATCTGATAGCGCTGCATCCCGATCTCATAGAGTTTCAGTGCATAGGTGCTGGTGACCTTCACCATGGCCGGGCCGGAGAGACGCGCCCATAGCTGGGAGGAGCGTTGCAGCTCCAGGAAAGCGTCCGTGAACTGGAAATGGATATCGGCGCTGTCGATCTCCACCTCATCTTCCGGTCGGACATAGGAGGACAGGATGCGCAGTTCCGCACGGCTGCGCCGTCCACGGAAGGGACCAATGACCACCAGAGAGCTTTCGTAAATCTCCTTCAAAGCGTCGAAAATACGTTCATTGCCCTTGTGATTGCCGCGCACCACCTTTTTCGGCAAACGATAGAGCTTGTTGGCGAAGTTTTGACTGCCGGCCAGATGGATCATGAAATTGAGCATCTTCTGAGCCGGCAATGACAGACGCGACCCATTGGCAGGGTAAGAGTAGACCGCCTCCGCAGCCTTGATCAGGTGCTTGTAGCCGTCCCGTTCGAAGGTAGCGGCGGCCACACGCGCCGTCTGGCCCATACGATCCAGGGCCGGCATATTCTCCCCGCCACGGCTGCTTTCCACCAAGCTGCCGTCCAGATCAATCACCACGCCGCTGTCGCCCGCCGAGGGAACATAGGGTACGATGGCGGCCAAAGGCTCATCCCGCGCCGGTTCGGCACTGCTGGTCTTGCGGCGGCTGGGTGGCATGGCGGGTCCCTTCTCTTGGCACCGAAGTTAGTCCCTTCCTTACAGCCGACGCAAGTAAGGAAAGGTGTTTTCCACAGGGATTTCCATGCCTTACCGGATGGGGGACACGCTTACGCCCTGGGGCGTGGGCGAAATGCCCCCGGGAAGTGGGGAAAGATACCCCCGTCCTGTAAGGATGATGCCCAAAAACCCCAGCAATTCCGGGCTTCTCCGGTCCCTAGAATCTTTATTAGAATCTTAGAACACTAAACAGGTCAGTTTTTTGGGTTGATTGAGAATTCTAGTGGAGATGGGGAGGCATTATCCGGAATTGTCGGTGGGTTCGTTTGGCCCCGAATCGCAACGCCTTATCCTTACCGTTTGGGGTAGTGTCGAATCCGACTGCGATCATCTGTGCCAGTCCTTACACCCTGGGGGAATCCTTACTGTTTGGGGGCCTATTTTGTGCGACCTGGCAAGCCCCCATGCCGTAAGTAACAGCTTCCCCCATGCCGTAAGGAGACTCGAAAGCCGGCCTCTGCCTGGTATGCCCCGAGACTCGGAAACAAATAAGCAAACGCAAGGGCTTTGGGTCCCCAAGCGGTAAGGAAGCTATCCCCCGGGCGGTAAGCATTCGGGGCGAGATGGCTCTCCCCCAAAGAGTAAGGATCGGCCGAGTCTCCAAGATGCGGCCCCTGCCCCCAAACCGTAAGGAAAGGGTCAGCGCTCTGTGCTGCGCAGGGCCTCGACAAGGTCCAATTCCATCTCCAGGCAGCGCCAATCGCTGGCCGTGTGGAGATTTCCCTTGGGTAGAATCATCAGCATCGCGAATCCCACTTCGCTCGCATCGTCAAGCAAAGGAAGCATCAGGCGGTGATAGCCCAGCTTCTCCGTGAAGACACGAAAGCGGCGGTCGGAGAAAACGGGGCCAGCCAGATCCAGCATGCGACGGTAGGCGTCGCGCACTTCGGCCAATGTCTGGCCACTATAACATTGTGACAGCAGCTTGCCGGTCAGCGGCGAACCGAACAGTTTCACCAGCCCCTGCCCCGCCCACAAATATCGCGCCTGCTCCACGCCCAGGCGCAGATCCACCAGGGCCAGGTTATTGGCGATGCTGCGCAGGGCAACCGGGGTAAAGTCCAGGGCGCGCGGTATTGCGGGGCCGGCGGCGCATTCGCGCCATTGGTCGCGCAATTCCACCATCATATCCGGCGTGTCCTGCAAAGGCTCGCTGGCGTGGGTTTCCCACATGCCAAAGGGCGCGGCCAGACGGGAGAAGATCAGCATGCCCATGATGAAACCTTTCGTCCGTTCACAATGGACTGTCGGGCATAAGGTAGCAACAGATGTTGAGTAATTAAGAGTGATAATTAACATCACATTTGTTGCGACGTCGCATCTCCAGAAGGATTAAGCAACGTACAGATCAACGGTCTCGTCCTGTATGCAGCCTATGACTTGCTGTCCAACCGGGCGCGGTGCTGGGCCGACCATCGGTGAGCAGCCGGTTGTATTAAGTCGCGTTGGGCTTGCGACAACAGAACATTGGACAGCGGTCCTCCCGCATGGCATCGCATGGGTATGACAGGCGCCATGATCATGCGGCAGGATGGTTGGCGGGACTGGACAGCGTGGACGCTGTTGCCGGTGCTGATACTGATTGCCCTGCTGCCACGCGGCTATATGCCCGATAGAACCGCCTTGGGACGGGGCACCCTGTCCTTGACACTGTGCCGCGTGGTCCAGGTTGTGCCGGGCGAGGCCGATACCCAAGCGGTTGATCATACGCTGGCCTGCCCGTTCGGCCTGCTGCCGACGCCGCTGGGACCGCTTCAGCAGGCGGGTCCTCTCCCGTCATGGCCGTGGGATCGGGTGCCGATGATATTGGTACCGGCATTGATTCGGTACGTGGCGGTCTGGGTACATGGATTGGGTGCGCGGGGGCCGCCAAAGGGCTGACGTTCCCTGCCTTCATCCTGTTCCACAATGTTTCATAGACGGATGTTCCCAATGCGCAAATTCACTCATAGCCTGTTCTTTTCAGCCGCCGCCATGCTGCTGGCTTGTACTGCTGCGCAGGCAGAGATCAGTGTGACCAGCCCCTTCTCCCGCGCCTCTGCCCCCATGGCAAAGGTTGGGGCCGCCTTCCTGACACTCAACGTCGATGCCGGTAGCGATAAGCTGCTGAGCGCCAGCAGCCCCGTGGCGGACAAGGTGGAGCTGCATACCCACCTGATGCAGGACGGAATTGCCAAAATGCGTCCGGTTGAGGGGGGCATTACGGTCACTGCGGGTACGCCGACCGAACTGAAGCCCGGTGGCCTGCATATCATGCTGATCGGCCTGAAGGCTCCGCTGAAGCAGGGGGAAAGCTTCCCTCTGACCCTGAACTTTGAAAAGGCGGGGACCGTGACCGTCAATGTGCCGGTACAGGGGCCCGGTGCAAAAGCACCGATGGCTGAGCATGACCATGGCGGTCATGGTGAGCATTCTGGCCACCAGCACTGATTGTTCGCATCGTGAAGCGCCGGACATTCTGGACTGGTCTGGCTGTGCTGGCGACTGCAGCACTGCTGGGCACCGTCATTCTGATCGCTGACCGATTGTCACCGCAGAAATCGGAACAGGGACAGGGGCGCGCCGCCATCGGCGGGCCCTTCTCCCTGACCGACCATACGGGGCAGCCGGTCACCCAGAACACTCTGAAAGGCAAAATATCGCTTGTCTATTTCGGCTACAGCTTCTGCCCCGACATCTGCCCTACCGACCTGCAGCTCATCGGGCAGGCGCTGGATCAGATGACGGACGAAGAACGCGCCGATGCACAGGCCCTGTTCATCACCATCGACCCTGAGCGTGATACGGCGCAGCAGCTGGCGGGGTATGTTCCCCTGTTCCATTCGCAGATCCGAGGCCTGACGGGTACACCGGAACAGATCGAGGTCGCGGCCAAGGCTTATCGTGCTTACTACAAGAAAGTCTCAGCCGAGGAAGCAGGAACGTCAGACTATCTGATGGATCATTCCGCCTTCATCTATCTCATGGATCGTGACGGAAACTTTGTGCGGGTTTTCGGACATGGGGTGGACCCCGCAGAGATGATCGAATGGTTTCGTAAAGTACGCGCTAGCTAAGGTTCTCCCATACTTTGAATGACCTGGGATAGCGTATCTGTCTCTCTGCATGTGGCTAGATTGCGACGTCGCAATTGCCGGACATGAAATGCGAAAGGACCGATCGCCCGCGCCCCCAGGAAGTAAGGATGCGGAGCGAATTACCTCAGTCTGATGGAAACTTTAGAAGCCCAGGGGAGCCAACACCTGGGCTTTCTTCTTTCTAGGATCCTTTGCCTGAGCGACCGAGCATACTTTTCAACAGCTTCTCTCCAGGTGCTTTCGCCGGCGCTGCCAATTCCACGCGATGATCCGCCGTTAAAAGCGCAATCAGCCGGTCACCCGGCTTTAGGCCAAGATGCTCCAGCATTTCGGGGGCCAGTGTTATGTTGCCATCCGGGCCAATAGTAATTTCCATGATATGGGTCCTGACTGATGAGCCTGCCGGAGTAGGGGACAGGTAGGCCAATGGGGTCACGAAGGCGGCTTTGCCGTCAATAGGTCGGGTATCGCCCCCTCGGCCCGTAACTGCGCCAGACCGCGATTGAAATTATCCAGTATGCTTTGCGCATTCGGGTGGTTACGGGCGACGATCAAGTGCAGGGTCGCTTCACTGGCTGCGGGACCTGGGACGGTGGCAAGTTTTTCACGCTCGGCGCCTTCCGCACGGCGGGCGGTGGCGATGCGTTCATCCTCCACCATGAAATCGGCGCGACCACCGACGATCATGGACAGGCAACTGCGCTGTTGGGTTGGCGTTACGCGCAGCACATCGCCTTGGCGGATCAGCGTATCCATCCAGGGCGGCAAGCCATAACCGACAGCGGCGCAAACCCGCTTGCCCTTCATCCAGCCGGTAACCATGGCTGCGCGTTCATTCCCAAGCGCGACGATCAGATGCTGGCGCACCGTTGTAATCGGGTCGGAGAACAGCATTTCCCGCATCCGCTGTTCGGTCCGGATATAAGGGAAGGTGGCGTCGAAGCGACGGGCAAGTAGCCCTTCATAGCCCCGTCGCCACGGCTCTACCGTCAGTTCCACGTTCTGGCCGGACTTTGCAAAGGCCTGTCGCACCAGTTGGGTCACAGGGCCACCGTCCGGCAAACTCTGGTCAACATAAGGTGCGTAGTCGGTGCCAGTGACCAATTTCAACGGTGGGGTCTGGCCAAGGGCGGGCAGGGCCGGAAGCGACAAGACCATCAGGACCATCGCCAAGCGCCGCACCGGATGCCCCCGTAAACCGTCAACACCTTGTTCAGACTATGGTTAACCCTGGTCCGTGGTCAATCGAAGGTTAAAGAATCTTCTGCCCCCCAGGGGTAAGGATTCTTAAATCCAGCCTGCCAGTTCCCGCTCCACAATGCCGTGCAGCAGGCCGATATGGTCGGCGTGATCATTCAGGCAGGGAATGTAGGTGAAATCAGTCCCCCCAGCGGTAAGGAAAGTCTCCCGAATGCCTTGATTGACCTCTTCCAGCGTCTCTACGCAGTCGCTGACAAAGGCAGGGGCCAGGATCGCCAGCTTCTTCACCCCCTGTTCCGGCAGGGCCTTGACCATGGGTTCCAGATAGGGTTGCAGCCATTCCGTCCGACCAAACCGCGACTGGAAAGCATGCGTCAGCATCCCCGCATCCATGCCCAGCTTCTCCCGTAGCAGGCGGGCCGTCTTCAGGCAGTAGCAGTGATAGGGGTCGCCCTTCTCCAGATACATCTTCGGCAGGCCGTGGAAGGACGCGATGATCCGCTCCGGCCTCCAAGATAGGCCGTCCAGATGGCGGGAGACGCCGGCGGCGAGTGCATCGATATAAGCGGGGTCGTCGTGATAGGTCGGAACCGTGCGTATGGCCGGCTGCCGGCGCAGGGTCATCAGATGGCGAAAAGCCTGGTCACAGGCGGTCGCCGTCGTGGTGGCGCTGTACTGCGGATAGAGCGGGAACAGCAAAATGCGCTCGCAGCCTTGTTCGATCAGGCTGTCGATGCCCTTGGCGGTCGATGGGTGGCCATAGCGCATGCCCCATTCCACGACGATCCGGTCATTATGCGCGCCCTTCAGGGCAGTGCGCAGCCCGTCGGCCTGGGCCCGGGTGAAGGTCTTCAGCGGGCTTTCATTGCGCTCCTGATTCCAGATGCCTGCATAGGCATGGCCGCTTTTCTTGGGCCGGAAGGTCAGGATGATGCCCTGCAGAATAGGCTGCCAGATGGCCTGCGGCACCTCGACCACGCGCCGGTCAGACAAGAATTCTGACAGATAGCGGCGCATCGACCAATAGTCGGTGGCTTCGGGTGTTCCCAGATTGATCAGCAGCACGCCAATCTGGGGCGCCTTGACGGGCGGATGGCCGGCGGGCAAGGCGGGCGAGGGGCTGTTCTGGGTCAATTTGAGACATACTCTGACAGGGGAGGGGAGCCCGCCCTGGTCAGGAACGGGCGCGCACCATCACCGCCAGTGCTTTGCGGTGACGGTGCGCCTGCATCAAGATATCCGCTGGCGCCGAACCTTCAATGACCAAACGGCCATTTTCCGCAGACAGTCCCGCCCCATGCTGACGAAGCGACTGTATCAGTTTTTCCAGGGACTTGGTTGCCATGATCCTTCCTCCATCCTGTGTGTTTCAGGATGGCAGGAAGGATAGCAACAAGGAAATCGATTGATCAGATTATGATGATAGGTGGAGCCTATCAGGCGCCGCAGCACTTCTTGTATTTCTTGCCCGACCCGCAGGTGCAGGGATCGTTGCGCCCCACCTTCACGACGGTGCGCGGGCGCTGGCCCATCACGCCGTCCACATACCACCAACGGCCGTCCTGGTTCTTGAAGCGGCCGGTTTCGTGGTGGATCAGGTCCTTGCCATCCATCGTGAACTTGGCCACGAACTCCACAAACGCCTCGTCAGCGGTCTGACCATCGGCGGTGGAGCGCACCTCAAGACCTGTCCAGATGCTCTTGGATGCCCATTCGGTGACCTGTTCAGCGTCGAAATCATCCTGCGTGCCCGGCAGCAGGGTTTCGCCCAGATACTTGATGTCCTGCTTGGCGAACGCCGTATAGCGCGAACGCATCAGCGCTTCCGGCGTCGGGGCCGGTGTGGTGCGGGCCAGATAGGGGCCGCAGCAGGCATCAAACTCACGACCGCTGTCGCAGGGGCACTTGCTCATTTTCTCACTCGTTCCTGAAAGACATTTGCTGAAGGGCGGGATAGCGCATCATTGTGGCCTTCACCAGTGCGCTTATTACAAATCCAATGACAATTCCCGGCCCGACGCCTCGCTGTGATCGTGCCAATGCAGGTTGCAGCGGGGCTCGTACAGGTCGGCCTGACCCAGTTCGACGGTGCGGTCGTTGCGGTGCTTCTTGAACGTCTTGTGCGCTTCATGCCCGCAGACGGCGCAGCGGGACTTCAGTTTCCATAGGCCGTCGGCCATGGCGGCCAGGGTGGCTGTCACGGGGAAGGCCCGACCGCGCCAATCCATGTCCAGGCCGGATACGGCAACATCGATGCCCCGGTGCAGCAGGCTGCGCACATCCTCCACGACATCGCCGTGATAATGCGGATCGACGCAGAACTGCACCTCGTCGATGAAGACGGCCTTGATGCTGTCAGCGATGGCCGGCATGCGGGTGATAGGCATGGCGTCGAAGCCAATACCATCATGATTGACCACCCGGTTCTCTGCATAGCGCACGTCAAAGGCCGGCTTTAGCAGCATGATGTGGGAGCCGGTGCCGTGCGTGTACCAGATGGCGCGCTTCAGGATCTCCGTGGACTTGCCCGAGAACATGGGTCCGCAGATGACTTCCAGCTTTCCGTAGCGCATGCCTGTTTCCTGTCGATGGGCCGGGGCTTTCCATAGCCGAGTTCACGACTTCATGCCATGAAAACAGGGATAGGGCAGGGAAGGGGATCATGCGCGGCTGGACGGACGGGTATGTCACGGAAATTGGCTATACCTACAGCTTCCACTCGGAGCTGCAACCCTGGCCCATGGCCGATGCCCTGGGGCAACGGTCGCCAATCCAGCCGGGGCAGCCTTTTGATTATTGCGAGCTGGGCTTCGGCCAGGGGTTCAGTCTGGCCCTGCTGGCCGCCGCCAACCCGCAGGCGCGGTTCTGGGGCAATGATATCAACCCGGACCATGTGGCCCATGCAAGATGGCTGACCGATAGTGCGGGCCTGCCGAACCTGACGGTCAGTCCGTTGGGCTTTGCCGATTATGCCGATAGCGATCTTCCTGCCTTTGATGTCGTGTCCCTGCACGGCGTCTGGTCCTGGGTGGGGCCACAGCAACGGGCGGAGATCGTGGCCTTTCTGGACCGGCATCTGAAGCCCGGCGGGGTCGTCTATCTCGGCTATAACGTTCTGCCGGGCTGGGCCCAGTATCTGCCGCTGCGGGAACTAATGCTGGCATCGGCGCGGCGGGGGCAGGGGAGTTTGGCCGAGCGTATCAACGGTTCCCTGGCCCTGGCAGAGCGGTTGGGGGCGCATGAGGCCGGGTACTTCCGGGTTAATCCGACGGTTACAACCCGCCTGGATGCCCTGCTGGAACGGCCCGTCGACTATCTGGCGCATGAATATTTCAATGAGAGCTGGCACCCGACCTATTTCACGGATCTGGCTCAGGCCTTAGCCTCTGCCGGTCTACGGCTGGCCGCGCAGGTGCGGGCCGCCGACCGGTGGGAGGAGGAGGGGCTGGCGGATGCCATCCTTACCGTTGGGGGGAAGGCGGCAGCCGATGATCCTGACTT
Organism: Niveispirillum sp. CC-CTL257; assembly: GCF_059489915.1. Taxonomy (NCBI): domain Bacteria; kingdom Pseudomonadati; phylum Pseudomonadota; class Alphaproteobacteria; order Rhodospirillales; family Azospirillaceae; genus Niveispirillum; species Niveispirillum sp. CC-CTL257. The sequence goes on along the minus strand of NZ_JCAJXE010000003.1, from coordinate 880,513 downwards.
CAGGGAGTTGCTGCGCGACTATGTGACCAACCGGCCCTTTCGCCGCGACCTGTTCATCCGGGATGGGGGGACGGCAGGTCCGGCAGTGCAAAGGCGTTGGGCGCCGCTGGGTCATCCGCGTGACCTGCCCCGCCGGGCGACGCCAGCCACGCGGCCCCTGGAGGTGCCGTTTGATGCGGCACACGCCATACTGACGGCGTTGCGGGCGGGGCCGATGGATGAAGCGGTCCTGATGGCGCAGGTTGGGGGGGAGGGGGCGACGGCGTTGATGGCCCTGAAGGCGCTGGACCTGATTGCACCGGCCCTGCCGCCTGAGGGCGATGACCAGCGACGCGACGCGTGCGCGCGGCTGAACTCACTCCTGCTTGCGGATGCTGCATCGGCAGACCGGATGCCGGCCTTGGCCAGCCCAGTGACGGGTGGCGGTGTAGCGGTCGACAGGCTGGGCAAGCTGTTCCTGGCGGCGTTGCAGCGGGGGGAGGAACCGGGGGTTCATGCCTTCACGGCGCTGGAAGCGTTGGGCCAACGTGTGCTGCGCGATGGCAAGGCGATCACGACAGCGGAACGACACAAGGCGGAATTGGCCGAGCGCTGGGAATCCTTTGCCCGGCGTCGTCTGCCGGTGCTGCACGCTTTGGGTGCGGTGCCATAAAGCGCAGGGTGGGCTTGCGGAAATTCCGAGGCAATCCAAAGGAAGGGAGTGGAAATTTCTGCGGTTGCAGTGCACCATCTCCTTGCGCCCAGTCCGCTTGGTTCCCTGCGATGGAGAGATAGCACCATGCCGCGCAAATCCGCCAAGTCCGAAGCCCTGTCCGTTCCCGAAACCGAACCTGTCCTGGTGCCACCTGTGAAGAAGGCGAAGGCCCTGCCCAAGCCCCGGACCAAGAAGGTCGATCCGGTCCCTAAGGCTGACGCTGCCATCGCAGTTGAGCCGACGACCAGTCAGGTGGCGGAAGAAGCCTACTTATTGTGGTTGTCGGAAGGACAGCCACCCGGTCGTGACGTTGAACATTGGCTGTTGGCCGAACAGATCGTGCGCAGCCGCTTGTCGTTGTTGTCGGCGGCGGTTCATTCGGCCTGATCCTGGCCTACCAGCCGATTTTGAGACCCCCGCCCACACGGGCGGGGGTTTTTCGTTCTTGCACCAGGCCATCCTTGCCGTTTCCGGTTTTTTCCATCCGGCAGATTCTGCCCACGGGTCATATCGACCGCCCTGGAATGCCCATAATCCCTTGTAAATCCTTAAATCCCCAATGTTGGCCCGCCTATTGCAGATGACAGGACGGGCCGGTCATGGGGATCGGTCCTGGCATTTCGCCGGTACAAGGGACCCGTCCGATGACCAGCCTGTTTGGCGTCCTCAACAACTCAAGCAACGGCCTGCGCCTGATCCAAGGGCAGCTGGGGCTGGTTGCCGAGAACGTGGCCAAGGCGGATGATCCCAACCGTTCTCGGCATTCGCTGGAACAGACCTCTGATAACCAGGGCAATGCCAGTATAGCCCAGTATAAGCGCCAGGTAGACGTGGCGCTGCGCGTGCAGCTGGAACAAACGATTTCGGAGGAATCCGGGGCGGCGACGACAGCCGATTACATGCGCAAGGCGACCGATCTGCTAGGCACGACAGCCGGCAAGCCGCCGGTGACCGACGCGCTGGACAAGTTCGAGACGGCCTGGAAAGAGCTGGCCGCCACGCCGGAAAGCACGGTGGCCAAGGGCCAGATCGTCGTGCATGGCGAGGATCTGGCGCGCGAACTGCGCCGTCTGAACGATGGTATCGGCAGCATCGAGAAGCAGCTGGATACGGACATTAACCAGTCGGTCGACAAGCTGAACGCAGCCTTGTCCTCTATCGACGAACTCAACACCAACATCCTGGTAACGCGCGGCGCTGGCGATCCGACCATGGAGATGGAAGATCGCCGTGATGCCCTGGTGCGCGAAGTGGCCGGGATGATGAGCATCCGTACCGTAGAACGTGGGGACGGCAAGTTGTCGATCTTCACGACTTCCGGCGTATCGCTGCTGGATGCTGCGCCCGTCAAGTTCACTTATGCCAACGGTCAGCTGCGCTCTTCTGCGTCGGATCGTGATCTGACGGGTATGGTGCGAGACGGAAAGCTGGGTGCGCTGCTGGAGCTGCGTTCGGACGGGTCCGTGCAGGAACCGCCGCAGCCCGCCTCCAACCTGCCCGGTGCGGAAATCCTGCGCAAGTTACGGTCGCAGACCCAAGCCATTGCGGAGGCTTTCCTGGGTTCGACCAAGCCGGGCGAACCCACCAGCTTTGCCGATGCCTATACCAGCGCCAACCCTGTCGGGGAGGGCGAACTGCCCAACCGGTTCTTCATTGGGACCGGGGCCGGCAATATTGAGATCAATCCCGGTCTTCTGTCGGGTGACTATAGCGTCAAGACGAGCGCTGCCGAAGGCGTGGCCGCGTCGATGCAGGCCGCAGGCCGCACCATGAATGCCGACGGTCTGCGGGCGACCGGCCTGTCCTACAGCTCCATGGTCTCTACGGTCATCGCTCAGTGGAGCAGCAACCAGAAGGTCGCCAGCGAGCAGGCCACCATCGCCACCGATTTCAAGGCGCAGCTGGAAGGCCGCTACAAGAACAATACCGGGGTCAACATGGATGAGGAGATCGCCATGTTGCAGGTGCTCCAGCGCAACTACTCCGCTGCCGCCCGCGTGATGCAGACGGTCAATAATATGTTGGATGCCATCGAGGGGATCGTCAGATGACCCGCATTAGCAGCTATGGCAGCTATATCAACATGGTCCGCACGCTTACGGGCGGGCAGTCGGCGATCGACGACCTTTCGACCCAGCTCAATACGGGTAAGAAGTCACAGGACGTGGCCTTCTTTGGCACGCAGTCGCAGCGTCTTCTCGATCTGAAGTCGGAACTGGTGCGCCGTCAGGCCTATTCGCAGACCATTGATCAGACGATGACCCGCGTGAAGTCTTACGACACGCTGATGGATCGTATGGCCGACATGGCGACGGAATTGTCCAGCACCACGCGTCTTCCGCAGGGGCCGGGCGCTTCACGCGTCAGCAGTGTTACCAACCAGTCCTCTGGTGCCATGAAGGTGTCGGTGGACGATATCAACAGCAAGTTCAAGGCCGAGGCGACCTACACCATCTCCGCTGTGCCCAGCCAGACCGGGCCGAAGGGCAGCTTCGAGATCACTGTTACCGATGGGTTGGGCGGCCGCGCCGTCAACACCGTCAACATGAAGCAGGTTCCGCCGCAGGTGGATGCCGACCGGTTCATCATTTCCGGTGGCCCTGGCGACGGCGCTGTCATCAAGCTGAACATCGAAAGCCTGGAAGGTTCGGGTATTTCCTCCTTCGATGTCACTTGGCCCGATATGGCCTCGACACGTGAAGTGATCCGCGGCATGACCGTGGAACTGGAGTCACTGCTGAATGAACGGGTTGGTGACCGGTATCTGTTTGCAGGCTCTCGCTATAACACTAAGCCGGTCGATGACATCGTCGCCGCAAAGCAGATTACCCGCACCACTTTGGTGGGTGAGCGCGGGGATGCCGGCGAGACCTATGAAATGGTCCTGAATGGCAAGCGCTTTACCTATGTCACGACAGGAAATGAGAAGTCGTTGGACGAAGTGTTCTCCAACGGCACGGGCACCGGCCTTGTCGATCAGATCCGTCAGTTCAGCGATCCGCCCTTCAATGTGACCCTGTCGGTTTCCAACGGTATCGTTACGGCGACGGCGAATGATGTGAAGGAGAAGTTCACACTGACCAGCCGTGTCTATGACAATGGAACGCACGCGAATGTCGTTCTGACGGCCCCCGATGCCGTCAATGCCGATCAGGCACCCTATACGGTACAGGAAGCCAGCGAAACGCAACGGCAGATCGACAATGTGAAGTTCCATGGGACCGAAGCTGATGTTGGTGACGTATTCAACGTCTCCATCGGTGCGCGCACCATTGTGCAGAACGAGAATGCGCCGCCGCAGGTGATTATCGCCGGGCCGACGAAATACTCCTACGTCATCAGCCCCAGTGATACTGACATCCTGCGCGGCAATGCCCCCCTTCCGGCCGATGCACCGGGGCAGGTACCGGCCTATACCACCCCGACCTCCATGTCGAACTGGGTGACGCAGCGGATGGCCGTGCAGATCAACGCCGATCCTGCAGCGTCGGTAGTGGCCAGCATTGATCCGGCGGACGATACGAAACTGATTTTCACCGCCAAGGATGTGAACAGCCAGTTCCAGACCGTGGCGGATATCAACAATGCCGGCAACCAGACACGATTGATCACCAAGGATCTCCCACCGCTGGCCGAACAGGACACCTTCGAAGGCATCGTCAGCCCCCCAGGTCTGCCCTTCTATGATACTGAGTTTGCGACCTCGCGGCAGGTATCGGCGGCCTATGACATCGCGAAGCTGCAAGTCGATGACGGGTTGAGTGTCAATTACGGGGTCAGCAGCAATGACCCCGCGATCCAGAAGCTGGTCAGTGGTCTGCGCCGGCTGACCGCCGCCATAAACCGCCCTGGTGATTATACCAAGCTGATGGAAGAAGGCCGCAATCTGTTGATCGATGCGCAGAACGATCTGCGGGGCGTCCATTCCCGCGTCGTCAATGCCGCCGCCACCATGGACAACACGCAGAGCCGCCACCAGGACGCCATTTCCAAGGCCCAGGGCGAATTGGCCACCATCGAAGGCATCGACCAGAACGAGGTGGCTGTCCGCCTGCAGTCGGCAATGTCTACCCAGCAGGCCAGCTACACCATCACTGGCCGCATGCAGTCCCTGTCCCTGATCAACTTTCTTGCCTGAACCGATCCAGCCAAAGGAGAACTGAGAAATGAACGCGTTTGCCCCCCCCAATGGCTTCACGGCCGCCCCCGCCCCCAGCAGCGCCCCCAGCGCCGATGAATCCATGCGCACCCGGCTGTTCGACCAATTCAACACCTTCTGGGTCAACGCCTCGCGCGAGGGGGTGCCGTATGACATGATTGGCACCATGTCGGTCACTGCCGCCGTCTATGGCCTGTTGGCGAAGCATGGCATCGGCACGACGGCAGAGTTCCTGGAAGGGATGGCCAATGACGTCCGCACGGGTCTCTTCGCGGTTCCCCCACGTCCGAACTGAACTTTTCATCCAACAGATTGCCCTGAAAGGGGCCGATCCATCGGCAGGTGGATCGGCCCCTTTTCCTGTCTGCCTCGTCCCGGCAAAAGACACCGCCTCCCCGGCAAATTTGGCCCAGTGGCATCGCCCGCCCTGTACCGAGGCAGGGAATGCCGATCAAGTTTGTTCCCATGAATTCAATAAAATCAAAGTGCTAAGATTTTTTCTGCGGTTGGCATCGAACTTGCTCAATAGACCACGACACGCCATCACTCCAACGGGAGCAGTTCCATGAGCATCTTCGGATCCTTGACCACCGGCATCTCCGGCCTCCAGGCCCAGGCAGCCGCCCTTGGTCACATCTCTGACAATATCGCCAACGCACGCACCACGGGTTACAAGCGCGTTGATACCGCCTTTACGAACCTGGTGCTGCAATCCAATGCTCGTGTGCATAATCCTGGTGGTGTGGTGGCCCGCCCCAGCTACGCCAACAGTGTGGCTGGCAACATCGAAACCGTCGATCGCACCACGAACCTCGCCATCCGTGGCCAGGGCTTCTTCAATGTCAGCCGCCTGACGGAAGTGAACGGCACGTCGGTGCCGACCGGTGAGCGCTATTATACCCGCGATGGCTCCTTCGAGCTGAATGACGAGCGTATCCTGGTCAACCGCTCCGGTTTCGCGCTGAACGGTTACATCTACAGCGAGGCGACGAACTCCTTCTCGACCTCCGCTACGCCGATCCAGGTGACCGCTGATATCGACAGCCCGGTCCCCACCAAGTCGATCGAGCTGCGCGCAAACCTGCCGACCGATCCGACCCCGGGTCAGCCCATCCAGCCGACCACCATTCAGATTTTCGACAGCACGGGCAAACCTCGTGACATCACCCTGGGCTGGCGTCCGGGGCAGGTGGATGGTGCCTGGCGTCTGTCCGTCGATACGCCCGGCGCCGTCGGCAGCCTTCCGCTGTCGGGCAACCTGGACGGCTTCCCGGTTTCGGCGCAGTCCACGTCGCTGACCCAGGGTATCACGCCGCGCAAGCAGATTGAGGAAGTACAGTTCACGTCGCCCAACGGCGATGGTGCCTTCAAGATCGGCGATACCTATCGTGTTGTCGTAAACGGTGTTGAGTTCACGGAGTCGGTGACCACCACTAATTCCTCACAGCTGTCGAATCTGACGGGTGTTGCGCAGTCGCTGGCCGACAAGATCAACGGTGCCGTGCCGCCGGTTGGCGTGACGGCCAACGTATCGAACGGCCGCTTGCGGATCACCTCCACTACCGCCGGCGACGACTTTACGCTGACCACGACCGTCAACAATGCGACGCCGACTATCAATACGGCCAATACCCCGGTCACGACGGCAGCGACGAGCACGCAGCAGCAGCAGTCGGTCATCACCTTTGCCGGCAGCTCGGTGGATATCGGCGACGAATTCACTCTGAATGTCGATAACAACTCGACCCAATCCTACAAGGTGACTGTCACGGCGGCCAATATCGGCCAGCTGAAGGATCTGAACGGGGTCGTGACCGCGTTGGCAGCTCAGGTGAATGCCAACTCCTCCACGGAGAAGGTTATCGCATCGGTTACGGGTAACACCTTGACCCTGCGTGGCACGACGGTGGGCGACAGCTTCAATGTCGGCGAGCAGAGCGGTACGACAACAACGGCTGCATCCTCAACCGCATCGCAGGTGACGGAGCTGAGCTATCCTGATCGTGACATCACTGCCGACGAAAATGATATGTCGGTGACGATTAACGGCACCACGATCACCTACTCACCCGTTTCCGGTAATGACATGGAGACGGAACTGGATGCTTTCGCGAACGATATCAATGCCCAGGGTCTGGGCGTCACTGCCAGCCGATCGGGTACGCGCTTGGTTCTGACGGCTGATGCCGTGAATACGGCCTTCACCGTCAGCGGCCGCGACCGCCTGATGCAAGCCAACGTCAAGAATGCGCCGCCCGCTGACAACACTACCTTCGTCAGCTCTGTACAGGGCAACATCACGGGTTCGCGTCAGACGCAGCGTATCTCCATCACGGGCGTACCGGGCGACGTCGGTGCCACCTATTCGGTGACCCTGCGCAGCCCGTCCACCAACCAGGTTGATCCGATCGCCCTGAAAGGTACCACGACAACGCAGCCTTCGGCATCGGCTTCGCAGGTGACCGAGGTGTCGTACCCCAGCGCCGCACCAAAGGTAGGTGATGTCTATAGTGTCACCATCAACGGTACTGCCTACAACTATGGGCCGTTGACGCAGGCTGACCTGGATGGCCTGCCGACGCAGCCCCCGACGCAGACCGAGGCCCTGACGAATCTGTTCCTGCCGGCGATAACCTCAGCCGATGTGGCGGCGACGGTCAGCGGCAACAAGATCGTTCTGACGGCAAATGCTGTAGACACGCCGTTCCGTGTGACCGGCACCGACGAACTGGCGACGGATCCATCGTCGCAGCTTTTCGACTTCTCCACCACCACGGCCACGCCGGTTGTCGGTAATCGCTACGCGGTTACCATGAACGGGACCACTTATTCGGTTCAGATCACGGAGCAGAATATTGCTGACTTCCCGACGCCGGCCAGCGTGTTGGACAGCATCATCACGAAAGTCGGCAATGATTTCGGTGCCCCCTTCACGGCCTCGGCCATCAAGGATGATGGCGTCACCACTGGCATCCTGCTGACCGCCAAGGATGCCAGCATTCAGCTGAACGGCACGCAGGAAGTGGCACCCAACTTCAACCGTACCATCACCTACACCACCACCGGCAATGAAGTGTCGCTGGACGAGATTGCTGCCAATCTGGCCCTTAAGGTTAACCAGGAAAGCGGCATTCCCGTGCAGGCCACGTCGGTTGGCGGTGTCATCACCATGACCAGCAATCAGGATGGTATCCCCTTCCTGGGCGAACCCAGCTCCAACATTGGCACTACCCCGCCGCACATTACGCTGAATTTCGGTGGTACCCTGCCGAATGGGGATGCGGCGAAGGCCGGTACGCTGTCTAGCCTGTCTTCCGCCAATGTCGGCACCGGCAATGCGACGGTCAGCGCCGTCACCGAAGGTGGCCAGCCGGCGCAAGTGAGCTTCACCGTGGACTATGGCAATGGCCCGCAGCGTATCACATTGGATCTAGGTACCTTTGGTGAGGCGACCGGTCTGACTGAGTATGAAGGCAACGCCATCAACGTCACTTCGCTGCTTCAGGATGGCAGCCCGCAGGGCACGTTCCGCGATGTAGAAATCCGTGAGAATGGCGACGTTGTTGCCAATTACGATAATGGTCGCCGCCGGGTGATTGCACAGGTTCCGCTGGTCCTGTTCAACAACGCGAACGCGCTGGGCCGTGAGACGGGCGGTACGTTCACCGAAACGGCGGATAGCGGTCGCGCTCGCTTCACCTCTACGGGCGTCAACGGTGCTGGTGTGATCGCCGCCAGCTCCATCGAAGGTTCGAACGTTGATATCGCGCAGGAGTTCACCAAGCTGATCGTGGCGCAGCGGTCCTACACGGCCAACACCCGCGTGATCACCACCACCGACGAAATGCTGACGGAGACGATCAACCTGAAGCGGTAAGATGACGGGCGGCAACGGCCCCTTACCCCAGTTGCATGGCGTGTCAGTCCCGGTCCCCTTCCTTGGGGGCCGGGATTTCGCATTTTGGGGTTTGGTGTCGGGTCGTGTGGTTGTACCTTGCGGTAGACCCCTGTTCTCCCGCAGCAGCCCCCAATGGCCATTTCCGGAATATCGTCCGCCTTGTTCAAGCCAACCGTCGCCGCAGGGCGGCGTGGGCAAGGCACAGATACGGCTGACACCGCCCCGCCGGGGACGCCAGCGGCTGAAAAAGACCTCAGCAGTGAGCAGCAGTCGCAACTGCGTCAGCTGAAAAAGACCGATTCCGAAGTGCGCACCCACGAGCAGGCGCACAAAACCGCTGGCGGTCCTTATGCCGGCAGCATTCAGCTCGAATACACGACAGGTCCCGATGGACGCCGTTATGCGACGGCGGGGGAAGTGCCGATTGACGCGTCACCCGTGCGCGGCAATCCTGAAGCGACGATCACCAAGATGGAGGTCGTCAAGCGTGCGGCTCTGGCACCGCAGAACCCGTCCCCCCAAGATCGGGCCGTTGCCGCGCGGGCAGATGCCACCAAGGCACAGGCCCAAACGGAACTGCGACAATCAAGCAATACCGGCGGCGTGAATGAAAGCGATACCGGCGCCGGTAGTCGGGTCGGGGCTGATCCAAACAACGCCATCGCCAGCTACCAGCGCGCAACATCAGTGGCGCAAGCCGGAACCAACATCAGTATTTCTGCATAGAGGTCTCGACGGCGAGTTGCTGCCCGCGTTGGATTCTTAGCCGAACAGCGCGTTGTTAAGTTTCGCCGTTCCCGACAGGCCTGTGTCGAAATTCTGCGCGGCTGTCAGCATGCTCTGCAGTTCCAATTGCCCGGCCGACTGCTGAGGTACGCCATCGCCAGCCCGCGGCTGCTGCGCTACCGTGTCGTAATCTTTGCGGTAGACGCCCATCGACATCTGTATGGCGTAGTTCTTCGATGTCAGGACATTGCCCTTGCTGTCCTTGGCGGGGCCAGAGCCATCATTGGTGACCTTGATGTAATAGTCACCAGAGCCCAGCTTAAACTCGCCTTTTTGCAGCGCCTTGTAATTGTCGCTGGTAGAACCAAGACCTTCCTTGCTGTCGGCCACGACAGCACCGAAACGGGACATTACCTGGACACGCAAACCAGGATCACCCAGTACACCGATTTGTGCCTCGCCAGAGGTCTGAACACGGACTTTAAAGACGTCGCCTTTGTCGTCCTTCTTGATATTCGAATAGACGTTAAGACGGGTCGTGTCCTTGATCAGGGTCCCGATGTCTGTCGCTGCGCCGTTTGTGGAGTAGGGCGACTTGCGCACCTGCTTCTCAAAGGTCTGCACCTGAATCTTCGATTGTGCTTCAGCTTTTTTATTGGCTTTAGCCGTCGATTGTGCAAAGTCAGCCAGCTGCTGCTCAATGTTGGAGAGCTTTTTGGTCGTCTCGGCGATAACGCTGGAGGCGGAAGCGGTACCGGATGCAGTGGTCGCAGGGGTACTGACCAGCGGCGTGTTGCTGGAAGTCAAAACCGAACCTGATCCGCTCACGGACGAGACCATTGCGAGTCTCCCTCTATCTTGTGGCGCCCGGAAACCGGACAGCCGCCAACGCCCCTTCCACCAACCACGATAACAGATGATTTGATAAAATGCAATCTATCGGCCAGGACGTTTCTTCGAAGAATCTCCAAAGAAACGTCCTGGCCGATGCACATGCATCCAAACTCAAATCGAAATACTGAGTTTACCGGGAGTTGGCGCTGGCGCCGCCTGCGGCTTTGCCATAGCAGCTGCCGGCGGAGGGGCTTGCGTCACCGTTGCGGGTGCTGCGGTGGCGGTCGGACGCTGCGACAAACCCGTTGCAACTGCACGGTTGATATCGATCAAACGGTCAAGCTTATTGACGTCGAGATCAATCAGCCGATCAAATGTCTGGCGATCAACGATGATCGACAATGCCAGAACATTATCACGGATATCCTTTGGCAACGGACATTCCGGATCAACCATGGACGTCTGAAAGATGGTCCATAGCCGTTGATTGAGTGAAAGCGCCTGACGCAGCAGATCCGAGTTCTCCGGCGTTTGCCGGGCATGGATCAAGCGGCGTGCCGCTTCTGTCAAACCCCAGGCTTCGACGTCACGAGGATCATCGGAAGTGGGACGATTGCTGTAACCCGCCGCAGGCTTCATAACAGTTGCCGTGCCCTTTGAACGGTAAAACCATGAAGACAGTATTTCACATCGGGGTACGCCCGACAAGGATAATGGCCTAGACTGGGGCTGGTTAGGGTACCGCCTCAGCGTGGTGCATTCGCATAGGGTTGGATTGGGAGCAGATGATGGGTGCGGAAGGGGCGGTGACGGCCGAACACGCGGTGCGGATGCATCAGGCCGGTGATATCGCGGGAGCTGCTGCTGCCTATCGTGCTCTGTTAGCCAGGAGTCCTCGTGATGCGCAACTTCTCAATTTGCTGGGCGTGGCGACGCTGCAACTCGGCAATTCGGCCGAGGCGGTAGAATTGCTTCGGAATGCGGTCCGGCGGCGTCCGGACGCATCGGACATACACGACAATCTGGGCAGCGCTTTGCGCGCTGCCGGCCATCCGGCTCCCGCCGTGGAAGCGCACAGGCAGGCATTAAAACTACGTCCGGGCCATGCACCGTACCTTTTCAACCTTGGTAATGCTCTCGCTGCCATGGGTACACATCTTCTTGCTATTGATGCTTACCGGCGATCACTGGATATGCGGCCGGGCCATAACGGTGCCCTTTTCAATATGGCCAACAGCCTACGGTCGATCGGTGACCTTGACGCAGCAAAGGCAAATTACCGGGAACTGTTGAGGGTCGATCCTACTCACGCCCAGGCCTGGAACAACCTGGGGGCCGTGCTTGCGCAGCAAGGGGAGCTCGCCGGCGCCGAACAAGCCTACAGACGGTCCGTGGCCATCCGGCCCACGCATGCTGAAACCCTATCCAATCTTGGTAATGTCTTAGTGGAACGCGGTAAGCTGGGAGAGGCGCTGGGCTTTCACCGCGCCGCGGTGGGCTCGGCGCCGGATAGCGCGGAGGCCTTGGTCTTCCTAGGTGTCGCACTGCAAGAACTTGATCATGTCGAGGCTGCTATCGACACCTATCGCCTCGCTCTCCGCCTTGAACCTGACAATTTGAGCGGACTGACCAATCTTGGTGCGGCCCTAGAGCTTATCGGTAAGCTTACCGAGGCGGAGGCGGTGCTGTCTCAAGCACTGGCCATGGCTCCGGCATCAGCCGACGTCTGGGGAAATATCGGCCTCTGTCGGCTGGCGCAGGGAGACCGGGCGCGAGGTCTTTCGGCATTGAATCGGGCCCTTGAGATTGATCCGGACTTGCCGCGTGTTCGCATGTCGCGCGCTCTGCTCAGTCTGGAGGATGGGTGCCTACGAGACGGGTGGGCCGACTACGCTTGGCGTTTCGCCGCCGGAGAAGCGCTGCCTGATCGTCGCTTTGCCATTCCTGTTTGGCGAGGTGACAAATTGCCCGATAAGAAATTGTTGATCTGGCGAGAACAGGGGCTAGGTGATGAGTTGATGTTTGCCAGCATGTACGCACAGGCACTCGCTCAGGTGAGCGTGGCAACTATTGAATGCGACCCTCGATTGGTAGGGCTGTTCACACGTAGTTTTCCCAAAGCGGTCATACGGGCACAGAAACTACCACCTGGCAGCATTGATGCACCTGAGCAGCCGGACGAAGACTTCCATGTACCAGCTGGCGATCTGCCGAGTCTCCTTTCCCCTGAAAAGGTCAGTGGTTTAGGGGGGGCACCCTATCTTGTTGTGGATCGGGGCCGGTCGGCAAAAGCGCGGGAATGGCTGGACAGCCTGCCAGCGGGCCTGAAGATCGGCATTTGCTGGCGATCCCGCTTGGTTACGGCCCGCCGGCGACACAATTATGCATCGGTGTCCGAATGGGTGCCGTTGCTTGGGATCCCCGGAATTCAAGTTATCAATCTGCAATATACGGCGCGATCGGAAGAAATTGATGTGCTCCAGGCTGGAGGCTTAAGGTTGCATGGGATGCCTGACCTTGACCTCTCCGACGATCTGGAAGGGCTGGCGGCGTTGATCGCAAACTTGGACCTCGTGATTACGGCGCCGACGGCGGTTGGGGAGATTGCCGGTGCGGTCGGCACGCCAGTTTGGCGTGTTGCAGGGGATAGAGACTGGTCAACCCTTGGTACGAGGATCAGGCCTTGGTTCTCGTCTATGCGCCTATTCTTACATTCATCAGGTGCCGCCGCAGGCCTGGGAGAAGTTATACGATTTCTTAAGCGAATTTTGTCGTCGCATAGCTGATATTTTGTTTGTAACCAGTTTTCAGCGTCGAAACGTGATGCTATCGTATGCGTGGTTGTCGGTGTTTGGATGTGCTGGAGACTTGAAACATCGGCTTTTCATTAATGTTCCGTTACCAACAGTTGGCTTTGGCGGACGGCAAATATGTCGGCGGCGGGTGGCGAAATCGTGGTTTACCCTCATGAGGGCATGACTGCATCAAATGTTGCCCTGCGGCCAGGATTGGCGCGGGCTGATCGCCGTATGGTCACGGCCTTCTTCTGCGATGTTGTTGAATCTTCCAAACTGGTGATTCCGCAGGATCCGGAAGATGCATACGACCAGCTATCTGGCCTGATCGATATTATGCAACGGCATGTGCAGACTTTCGGCGGCACAATCTGTCAGACACTGGGCGATGGAATTTATGCGGTTTTTGGTGCTCCGGTCGCTCTGGAAAACCATGCCGTCCGCGCGTGCTACGCTGCCGATGCGATCCTGAGGGAGGTTGCGCGCGGTACTCGGGCTGTGCGCATTGGCATCTGTTCGGGCGAGGTATTGTGGGATCACGCCTTGGCTGGGCGTCAATCGTCAAATCCGGCGACAGGTGCTGCAATTCACATTGCCGCAAAGATGCAGCAGTCATCTCCACCGAATGCCGCGCGCCTTGCCGATAGTACGGCGCGTCTTGTCATCGACTGGGTTGACACCAGACCTTCAAAGGTGCTGGCCTTAGGTGGTGCCGAACCGACTCAGAGCCATGAGTTGTTGGGTCTGCGTGGTCGTCGTCGACATAGTGACGATGATTTGCCGATGGTTGGGCGTGAGCATGTTCGCAAGCAACTGTTATCCGCACTTGCGAATGTGGAGACGGGGGGGCGACAGGCTTTCACAGCGCATCTGGTGCTAGGAGCGCCAGGCTTGGGCAAGACCCGCTTGATGCGGGCATTGGCGGATACCACCCGCTCGTATGGCTTCAGGGTCATTGAGTGGCAGGTCCCGCTGGTGGAACCGGTGGGTGCGCTCAATCCGTTGCACCAATTAGTCGTTGAGTTGCTGGATGGGCCTTTGCCGCGCACCGTTGCTGGCATTTCCGCGATGCTTCGTGCTGCTGGTGCCGCCGGTGAAGAGGCCGATGCCCTGGCGCGCATCCTGCTTCCTGCTTCTGATGAGTGGGAAGGGGGCGGCGGTTCTACGGTATTGACGGTTGCCATGAGGGCATTGGCGGCGTTGGTGGGGGCTGCCGCGAGTCGGCGGCCGTTGCTGCTGCTGGTGGAGGATGTGCAATGGGCGGACAGTGCAGTTCAGGCGGTTCTTTCTACCCTGCTGTCACTTCCTGAAGAAACCCGCGTGATGCTTGTCATGTCACGTCGCGACGGGGGAACAGACGCAACCTTTGTCGATCACCCCCGCTTGCGACGCCATTCATTGGCGCCTCTAAGTGGGCCGGATGTCGCACTGCTGCTGGATTTGTGGATGGGCCGTGCCCCGGTCCTTGATGCAATCAAGGCAGACCTGGCCCGTCGCAGCCGTGGCAACCCTCTTTTCCTGGTCGAATGCATTCGTGTCCTGTTGATGAACGGTACGTTGCTTGGCGATGTCGGGGGCATGATGCCTGGCACCGTGACCGAGTATACGCTGCCCGATACGGTGCAGACTTTGTTGGCGGTGAGGATTGATCTGCTGGATGAAGAAGCCCGTGATCTGTTGCGGGCCGCATCTGTGATCGGACAAACCTTTGACGCGGGTCTGTTGTCGTCGCTGGTCGGTAATGACCTTATGCGGCGACGTGTACCCGATCTCGTTCGGGTTGGGCTGATTGACGAAACGCGTCTTCTGCCGCGCCAGGAGTACAGCTTCCATCACGCCCTTCTGTACGAAACGGTTCACGCTGGCGTAACCCGGTGGTCCCTGCGTCATCTCAATGCCCAGTTGGCGGAATTGCTTGATCGGCCGGAGCAGGCCGGATTGCCTGGCCGGCTGGCAGCGCAGACGCGGCATGCGTTCAGAGGCGAATTGTGGTCGATGGCTGTCAATGCCGGGCGGGATGCGGCGATGGAAGCCCTAGTCAGGTCTTTGGCTCCCGAAGCCGTATCTTTGTTATCCATCGCACTTCAGGCGAATGAGAAGCTTGGCGACGACCCGCAAAGTCGTGACAATGGTATTGACCTGAGAGTGGCTTTGGCCCGTGCGGCTATGCCGGCGGGGCAGGGCGAACGTGCCATGGTTGAACTGGAACTGGCCGTTCGTCAGGCGCAATCGCTTGGCGATGACCGACGGGCCCTGAACGGCTTGGTGCAGCAAGTTAATTTTGAACGTGTCTATGGTTACGTTGACCGAGCCGTTGCATTGGCAGAGACAGCGCTGCGCTTGTCGGGGGGGGCGCCACGCGCTCATCCGGAACTTCTGGTCATTGCGGCGGCAAGCCATGTCGATCTGGGGGAGCCTGACAAAGCTCTGAAACTGTTAGATTTGGCGAAGCAGGCAGGCCCGGAACATATTTCGGGTCGTTATACGGTCATGGACCCCAAGATGCTCTGGTCCATTATCCGGGCAAAATGTCTCTCCTTGTTGGGGCAGGATGAGGATGCTGAACCTCTGATCCAAATGGCCTTGGAAATGGCAGACGCCAGTATCCATCCGTTCAACCGTATTTACGTAAGGGCATATGCGGCTGAAATCCGTATGCGCCAGCGCCGGTTTGGCGATGTGTTGGCATTCAGTTCCGAGGGACTGACCATCTCTCGCGCAACGGGCTCTAGCCTCATGGACTCTCTCAATCTTGCGAGACGAGGCTTGGCGCTGGCCCATATGGGGCGGGTCGCTGGCGGGCTGGTGGATATCGAAAACAGTTTGCGCCACGCACACGCGCAGGGAGCGATCCTACACATTGCTTGGGCCCGCCACGCCCGCGCCGTGGCTTTGGCGCTTGCTGGCCGATTGGAGGATGCGCTCCGAGAACGTGAACAAGTCCTGTCTCTTGTGGAAGAGAGGCAATATGGCTTGCTCCGTCGCTTCATTCCTGCGGAGTCGGATTTTACCGCGATGGCCCGACAACTGCCGACCGGTGGAATGCCGGTATCCCTGTCTACAATGTTGCATTGAGTACAAGTAAAAAAGGCGACTTCCTTATCAGGGAAGTCGCCTCAAACCAATATAAGCCTTTGAGTTAATTCTTATCGTCAGAGGGAATATCGTACAGGTCTCGCAGTAATATCGTCGATGCACCTTTTGAGACCGCGCGATAGTAGGCAACAAGGAAAGCCCTGATTGTTGCCGTTAGAGAAGCATTCTGATGCTGCCGACGTGAAACGATCGTAATAACCTGATGAATGCTCAGGCTCTCTTTTTCTGCAATCTCATGCAGGGCCTGCCACATCACCGCTTCTAGGCGGACGCTAGTCCGGTGACCGTCCACCCAGACATTGTGGCTGATGAGTTGCCCATCGACCTCCAAGTCGTGGGGTTCATAGACCGTGATGTCGTTACGGGATTGCGGAGCGTTCATCGGCGACCTCGCCTTGCTGGATCGTGTGTCGTGTTCGGAACAGGGCGCTCCGAACTGCGGATGGCGGACACACCATAGCGTTCTCTCTGCATACATCGTTGTGAAGTGGTTCACACAGCAAAGACCTGAGACTGGATTACGCTCAGCTCGCTTGCTCAACGACATGAATACACTGGCAACTAGGTTGCCGGGACGTTGAGTTACAAATGTAATCATTAAAGGAGACACCAATGCTTGCTCGTGGTGCGGATGGTCGCCTGTACCGTATCGGTCCTGCCGGGACGGTCGATGTTATCCATGAAGAGCCCAGCACGGTCCGCAGTCGTGACGCCGGGCATAACGTGATGGAGAAGGGTGCCAGTGCGGATATCTACTCCGCCAGTGCGGATATCTACTCCGCTAAGCTCTGATTCGATGCCGGGTACCGGTCCAGATAGTTTTGGGCCGGTACCGGCCGGCAAACATCACAACAGTAAACAAGTCTGAGGGGGATCGGCAATGGATCAGGTCCGTTTGACCGACTGGGATAACCTGGAAGCGCCGCAGTGGCGTCGGTTGGTTTCAGCGGAGGACACACTGACCCGCGTAAAGCCGTTCTTTTCTTTATTCGGCATCACGCGCGTAGCGAATGTCACAGGCTTGGACACGATCGGTATTCCTGTTGTAATGGTTAATCGTCCTAATTCCCGTGGACTGGCTGTTTCACAGGGCAAGGGTGTGACACTGGCCGCAGCCAAGGCGTCGGCGGTGATGGAGAGCATTGAGAGTTGGCACGCCGAACGGGCGTCGCACCTATCGTTGCGGATCGGCTCCTACGAGGACTTGCGGTATTCGTTGCCGGTGGTCGCTCCTGATCGTCTGCCTTGCAATATGGACAGCGTCTATACTCCTCACCATCAACTGCTATGGGCCGAAGGTACCAACCTCCGGGATGGTAACTGCCTATGGATTCCCTATGAAATGGTGCACAGCAACTACACGCTGCCTTTGCCCACGGGACACGGATGCTTTCAGGCAACCTCGAATGGCTTGGCCTCAGGCAATCACTGGGTTGAGGCTGTAATCCACGGATTGTCGGAGGTGATCGAACGCGATGCCCGGACGTTGTGGAACCTGATGTCAGAAGAGGCGCAGGAAGACACGCGTGTCGATTTGGAAACCATAGCTGATCCTGCATGCCGGATGCTGCTTGCGCGGTTTGCTAAGGCGGGTGTTGCGGTTGGTGTGTGGGACATGACGTCCGATGTCGGTGTTCCGACATTTCTTGCCCGAATTGTTCAGGCAGATGCGGGATTGGGCACCACAATCCGCCCGGCTGCCGGTTATGGTACCAACCTCGTTCCCGAGATTGCCTTAGCGCGCGCCCTGACAGAAGCGGCACAGAGCAGGCTTACATTCATTTCCGGCGCTCGCGACGATATGCGCCGCGAGGAATACGACCACTTCCTGGCCGAAGAACAGCAGATGCTTTGGCTGAATCGCATTCGGCTTGGCGCGACTGTTCGTGACTTCAATCAGGTCAAGGGATGGCGTGGTCAGTCGCTGCGGGGGGATCTGGTTGAGCTGCGCCAGCGTCTGGCCAATGTCGGTATCAACGATGTGGTTGTTGTTGATTTGACGCGCCCGGAAATTGGCATTCCCGTTGTGCGTGTTGTGGTGCCGGACCTGGAAGGCGTGGATGCGACGTCGCAATATTGCCTGGGCCTGCGCGGTCGTCGCGCGGCCGGGTTGGCCTGATACAGTTGGGGGGCTGGTCATGAACAATCCCGTTGTCGTTTTTTTGGGACCGACACTGCCGCTTTCTGCTGCTCGCCAGATACTGGCCGCTGACTACCGCGCCCCCGTTGCCCAGGGAGACGTGCTGCGAGCTGTAGAGGATCGCCCGGCTGCAATTGCCATCATTGATGGCTACTTCGGCAATGTCCCCGCCGTTTGGCACAAGGAGATCCTGTTTGCCATGTCGAAAGGCATCCCGGTTCTGGGGGCGGCCAGCATGGGGGCTTTGCGAGCCGCAGAGTTGCATGCCTTCGGTATGGAAGGAGTGGGTTCGGTATTCCAGGCTTATGCTGATGGGCGCCTCGAAGATGATGACGAGGTGGCGGTTACGCACGGTCCGGCTGAATTAGGGTACCCTTCCTTGTCGGAGGCCATGGTTAATATCCGACGCACCTTGTCCGACGCCCATGCAGCTGGCATTTTATCGGTGCCTCTGCGACGCCGCTTGGAGGAGATCGCGAAGGATCTTTGCTATCGCGATCGCAATTACGGGCGTATTCTTCGCGAAGCCGAGGAGGGAGTTGATCCCTTTGAGCTTTCAGCTTTTCGTGAATGGCTGCCGATTGGTCGGGCTGATCAGAAGCGAGAAGACGCTGTTGCTCTGCTGAAGCAGGTTCAAGAGAGACAGACAGACGGTGCGCTTTCTGTTCGACCGCTTTATGCGTTTGAACATACCGCCATGTGGGAAGCGGTGGCCCGTCCTGTGCATGCAATGCGCGTGTGAATTGTAATATTTGGACGCCGCGTCAATCCTGGTATTGTCGGGGAATGGGAGATAGTCATTCCCGCCGCCTAGATCGGGAGTTATTTGTGTCGCCTGCTGTTGATACCGCCCTTCTTCGGCGTAACAGTCTTTTCGCGGTGTTGAGTGACACCGAGATGGATGCCGTGCTGGAATTTGGACGATTGCGGCGTGCTGTGGCAGAAGAGCGTATCTTCACCAAAGGTGACCCAGGCGACAGTCTCTATGTCATCTTGCGTGGCCGCGTCGCGGTGCAGACCGAGTCGGATGAAGCAAAGGTCATGCTTCTGAATATCCTGGATACCGGGGCGCTATTCGGAGAAATCGCCATGTTGGACGGTGGCGAACGCACAGCCACCGTCGTGGCACAGGAGCCGACGGAATTGCTGCGCATTGATCGGCGCGACTTCATGCCGTTCCTAGCGCAGCGTGCTGATTTGTGCATTCGCCTGATGGGCGTGTTGTGTGAGCGGGTACGCTGGACCAGTGCGATCATTGAAGACACGGTGTTCTTGAACGTCCCTCGACGCTTGGCAAAGCGTATTTTAATGCTGGCGCAGTCATATGGGCGTACCACTGACACGGGTACCCGTATCACGACCTTTGTCAGCCAGGAAGATCTGGCAAATATGCTGGGTGTTTCCCGGGAGAGCGTGAACAAGACGCTGAAAAACTTCCAGACGGCTGGCGCGATCATCTACCGCAATGGCTTCATAGTAGTTCAGGACGAAAGCTTCCTGGATCAGGTTGCACGCTAGGCGTAGTCTGCCCAGATGGACCGGCAGAATGGTGGCGTGGCGTGGACAAGGCGTCTTTGGGGAAAATCGCTGGAGCTTTGATTTTTGTGATGGGATTGGCCGGGTGTGCCAGTCACGAAAATCAAGTGAATGACAATTATATGTACGTTCCCTCACGGCCTCCGGTGCCGGTGCCAGAGGCATCGCCGCATGCTGTTTCTGTGCCTGCTCCGGCAGCCACACCTGTTCCGACAGTGCCGGCGGCCTCGTCATCAGCCGTGCCATCAACGGCCAAGCCACCACCTCCGCCAGCCAGGCCAACCGCCGCAGTGAAGGCGGGCAGCTGACATGGGCATCAATGAATTGATCGATCAGGCCATTGCGCTTCATCAGGCGGGTGATCTGGTTGCAGCAGAAGGTGCCTATCGGAATATTCTGGTCGCTGCGCCGGCGCTGGCGGACATCCATTATTTGCTGGGCATGGCTTGTTTGAGCCAGGGCAAACCGGACGCCGCCGTCAAAGCATTACGCACGGCGGTGCGCATGAAGGACGGACAGGGGGAGTGGTGGCACGCCTTGGGCCTCGCACTCCGTCAGACGGGTGAGTTGCCCAACGCCATACAAGCCTTTTCTAACGCGTCCTCCCGGTTGGAAGGGGCGTCGGATCGGCGTGCCGAGGTGCTGGCGGAATGGGGGGCGCTGCTGGCGTCACTTGGCGATCCAGGCGCGGAAGTAATATTGCGCCAAGCGATAGGGCTAGTTCCGGGCTTGCCGTCCGCCTCAGGCAACTTGGCTGCGCTGCTGTTCAACCGCTTCATCGATGATAAGCGGCTGAACCATCCCGATGCTCTGGTTTCATTGGGGGAGGCTGCCAACCTGGCACCCAATAATATGTCTATCCGCTTGCGATATGGTCTCGCCCTGCTTCGGGCAGAACGGCCGGCTGAAGCGCTAATGGCAATCGAACCGATTTTGGCGCGGGAACCAGACAACTGTACGGCCTTGCTTGCGTGGTCTGATGCATTGTCCGTACTGGGGCGTTACGAGGAAGCGGCAGGGGCAGCTGAAAGAGCGACGAAGCTGGCTCCAGGGGTGGCGGCCCCCTTGGTTGCTCTCGGTGTCGCATGGCATGGCATGGGAGCCCTGGATAAGGCACTGCAGGTTCTGCGGGCCGCGGTACGGGCTGATCCGAATAGCTTGCCGGCTCAGCTCGATCTAGGGACCCTGTTGCGCGATATGGGAGATGATGATGGTGCCGAACAATCTTATCAGCGCTCTCTGACCCTGGCGCCATCTCATCCCGTTGTGCACTGGCAGCGGGCGCAGGCTCGACTGATGGCTGGCGACTTCGCGGAAGGTTGGCGCGAATATGAATGGCGTTGGGGTATGCCGGGTTTCAATGTGCCTGCGCCATTGCGGCGACTGCCTTTATGGGATGGCAGCGTGTTGCCGGCTGGTAGGACGCTGTTGATTCACGCTGAACAAGGGCATGGCGACAGCTTACAATTTGTCCGGTATCTGCCGCTTTTGCGCAACCAAGGTCTGACCCCGCTTCTCCAGGTGCAGCCGGCACTGGTCAGGCTTTTCCGTGAGAGTCTGCCATCCGATATCCATGTGGAGCCCATTGGGTTGCCGCCTCCTGATGCGGTAGACTGCCGATGCCCCTTGCTGGGTCTTCCTCTGCGTATGGGGACAGTGACCCCGGCCGCTATTCCCTCCAATACACCCTATCTCCAGGTGCCTGAGGCGCGTCGGAAGCTCTGGCGGGATCGACTGCGGGAGCTTCCTGGGGTGAAAGTCGGCCTGGTGTGGGCGGGGGATGGTCGGGTAGGGGATCCCCGTGCGGCAGCCATAGATAAACGGCGCAGCCTGTCCCTCTCACAACTGACCTTGTTAGGTACAGTGCCGGGCGTCAGCTATGTCAGCCTGCAGAAGGGACCAAAGGCCTTGGCCTCTGGTGACGCGCCCTTTCCAATTCACGACTGGACAGAGGAATTGGCTGATTTCGCAGACACTGCGGCACTGGTGTCCGAATTGGACATGGTCATCGGCGTTGATACGGCGGTGATCCACTTGTCGGGCGCGCTTGCACGGCCAACCTGGGTTCTGTCCCGCTTTGACGGCTGCTGGCGCTGGCTTCGGCATCGTTCGGACAACCCCTGGTATCCAGGGTTGCGCCTGTTTCGACAAACTGACTGGGGGGATTGGCGCATAGCAATCGCCGAATTGGTTAATGCCTTGGCGGAGGAATCATCCCTAAGAGTAGGCAAAGCCGAATAGAAAATTTTGAAGATAAACTTCTGATCGATTCCCCACTGCGAAAATGAAAATGCCGTGGGCCATAGAGAGGCATCGTTCTGAAGCCCCTCTATGATTCAGCCTACTTAAGAGCCCTGAAGAATCCGATTGCTGGTCTTGTCTAATTGCGCTATTGTAATCTCGTCTATCAGAAGGCTCACGGCCATGCAGATTGAGGGGATTAGGGGCGCAGCAGTGCCATATGTATCTGCGGTGACGCAAAGCAGCGCCGCAGCTGAAGAGCGTTTGCCTGCGGACCAACCAGCCCGGGCCTCGCAGCTCCCCTACATTAGCCCTGTTCTTCAATATGATAGCGATGCAGCGGTCGCGGTTTTGCTGTTCCGCGATGGCGGCAGCGGTGATGTCGAGACGCAGTACCCGTCGAAGCGTGTTGTCCGCGAGTACCAACTCCGTGGCCGTGAGCTGGGCTCTTCTGAAGCCAGCGGTGCCGGCGATGAGCGTTCGGGTAGTCAGCGGCTTCTGGCTTTGGCGCGCGGGAACATTGACGCAATCAGTTCCTCCCCTGCTCGAGGTTTTGGATCGACGGGTACCCCGGCGGTTTCCCCAACCGTGGCGGCCTCTCCGACCGTTGCAATTGCGGGCGGCGGGAATGTTGTGGGCACGGTCAACTTCGTGGCTTGATCTGATTAAGTTCAAGCGCGGCATTTCGAATGCCGGAGTGCCGATGAGGTCTCCGGCATTTTATTTAATTCTTACGGGGATTGTCCTGGCTTTCCGATGCGAATTATTTGACATCTGTATGATGCGGCATGGTGAAATGCGCACATGATCCATCAGCAGGTAGAGCAGGAGCGGGTGCGCGCCCTCGCTGAGCAGGCGGAGAAGCATCTGGCACATGATGATGCGGCGGCTGCTTTGGTGATCGCAGCGCAGGCTGTGGTTCTGGATCCGACAGATTCTCATGCACAGGCTCAGCATGGTCAGGCTCTGATGCGGCTGGGGCGTCCTTTGGAGGCTGCCTCGGCATTTCAGGCGGCGTTGGCCTCCAATCCCGAAATCCCGGCCCTTCATCTGTTACTAGGCAATGCATATCGGGCGGCGGATGACAATCACCTTGCCGCAATTGCCTATGGTGAGGCCATACAGCGTGCGTCGGACATGGGCGGGGCGTGGCGGAATTTTGGCTTGGCCTTGCTGGGAACGGGTGATGTCGGGCGTGCGGTGAAGGCGTTGCGTCGCGCTTGCGCATTGGAACCTGACGCGGCGGCAGGTTGGAACTCTCTCGGAGCCGCCTTGCACGCCACGGGGGCACCGCACCAGGCGCTGTGTGCCTTCACCGAGGCGGCGCGTCTGGCATCCGTCACTTGCAGGGAAGGTGCGCGCGCCCGTTGGAACCAGTCGCTGCTTTATCTGCTTACCGGGGACATGACCCGAGGCTGGTCGCTGCATGCCTATCGTCGCACAGGCCCGCTTGGTGGCCACACCGCTCCCTTTGGTCTGCCTGTCATAGCAGGCAGGCCAAGCGCAGGCATGCGCGTCCTTGTGACCATTGAACAGGGTTTGGGCGATGTCGTGATGGTATTGCGGTTCCTGCCGCTACTGGCGCAGGAGGGTGTTCATATCATCTTACAGCGTCCCGAGCCCTTTCGACGGATGCTGACTGCCTTTCCAGGCGTCGAGTCGTTTCTGGACGATGGCATGCCAGTACCCGATGTGGATGGCGTGCTGCACTGCATGACGCTGCCTTCCCTGTTTGTCGCGAATGACCAACATGTCCCAGGGACTGTTCCCTATTTGCGTCCTGATCCGGCTTTGGCCGCGCGGTGGGAGAAACGACTGGCTGGCACCAAGGGGTTACGAGTGGGATTTGTTTGGGCAGGGAATCCCGACTATGCCCTGGATCGCGACAGATCTCCGGGCTTACAGGCAATGTTGCCGTTGATGTCCATGGCTGGCATTGACCCGGTTTGCCTTCAAGTTGGTCCGGGCCGACGCGATCTTGCGACGATACCATTGCCTCCCGGGGCTATCGATCTGGGGGCAGAGGTTACCGATCTGGCGGATACCTTGGCGATTCTCTCCTGCGTGGACCTGTTGGTGAGTTGCTGCACCATGCCGGCGCATCTGGCCGGCGCTGCGGGGGTTCCCACGTTCATTCTCATTCCCGCTGTTCCCGACTGGCGTTGGGGGTTGGGGCGGACAAGCAGCCCCTGGTATCCGTCCATCACGCTGTTCCGTCAGGAGCAGCCGTTGGACTGG
This sequence comes from Niveispirillum sp. CC-CTL257, assembly GCF_059489915.1. NCBI lineage: Bacteria > Pseudomonadati > Pseudomonadota > Alphaproteobacteria > Rhodospirillales > Azospirillaceae > Niveispirillum > Niveispirillum sp. CC-CTL257. The sequence continues at coordinate 856,156 of NZ_JCAJXE010000003.1, read as the reverse complement.
TCAACGCCGTTGGCCAATGTGGCGCGTGATCTGTCCAAGCGTATAGGTTCACGCGCTTGCCGTTAAACGGCTTGACTCTGACCTCTCATCGGTGTTTGCTTCATTGAACCCGAAAAATTCGGGTGGATCATACCTCCAAAGGAGAGACACATGTCTTCTAATGACGTCAGCTTGACCGCTGGTATGCGTAATAACCTTCTGCTCCTGCAGAAGACCAACAAGCAGGTCGAGTCCATCCAGTCGCGTCTGGCGACCGGCAATAAGGTCAACTCCGCTCTTGACGGCCCCAACTCGTTCTTTGCTGCAAAGGGTTTGAACACTCGCGCGGGCGATTTGTCGAGCCTCAAGGAAGCGATGGGCCAGGCCATCAGCACCATCCAGGCCGGTGACAAGGGTATCACCGCCATTGAGGACTTGGTAGCGCAGGCCCGTGGTCTGACCACAACCGCTTACTCCAATCTGGGCAATGACGCCTCCTCCATCTCGGCTCGTAAGTCGCTGGCAGAGCAGTTCAATCGCCTCAAGGATCAGATCGACAAGATCGCGGGCGATAGCGGCTATCAGGGCAAGAACCTGTTGAAGGGCAATGGCCTGACCCTGGACAGCACTGCCGACAGCCGTAAGGGTGTCAACAGCATTTCGGGTCTGTCGAACAGCCGCGTCACGAATGTGGTCAGCGCTGATACATACTCTGTTAAGATCAGCGGCACAGGCGCTATCAGCGCCGATTTGGAAGATATCGCAAAGGCCGAAGATAGCCGCGGTCTGGCCTCGTTGAAGGTTTCAGGCACCATCTCTGCCACTTCCGGCAACTTCTCTGACATCAGCGTTGAAATCCGCGGTAACAGCGGTCGTGAGCGTACGGCCATTGTGACGGAGAACGGCGAGTCACGTACCTTCAAGTTCTTCGATAACACGCAGGCAGCAGTTGCCAGCACGACCACTGCCGGGTCCTCGGGTACGCCTCAGACGTCCCGTGTCACCATCAGTGGCTCTATCGAAGAAGGCGATACCTTCACCGCGACGGTGAATGGTCAGTCCTTCTCCTACAAGGTTCAGGCGTCGGATCTGGTTAACAGTGGTGTCGCTCGTACGCCGGATGAACTCCGCGAGCAGATTGCCAGCCAGCTTGCCAATGCAGTCGCAGCCGGCTCGGACTTCTCCGCTGTTGGTACCAGCGCTACGGCCGACGGTACCGGCGAGCGGTTTAACGTGGTGTACAATGCCGGCAATGACTACTTCGAAGTCAGCTCGGATTTGACGACCGGCACCGGCTCCAGCTTCACGATCGGCGCTACCTCTTCCAACGCCGCGACCAAGGCTATTTCGCTCACCTTCTCCTCCGGCACGACCGTTTCTTTCACGGTTGACCGCGCTCTGCTGGAAGCGAAGGGCACGTCTGCCAACGGCGTCTCGACCATTGAGAAGAATGTCGACATTACCTTGTCGGCCACGAACCTCAACGGTGTGACGGTGGAACGTTCGGGCCTTAACGCCCGCGGCAATGCCAAGCTGAGCGAAGGTGAGAACTCGCTGACCTTCGATAGCGGTACGGTTCGTGTGACGGTTGACGCGTCTACTGTCAAGGCAGCAGCCTCGACTGCGAAGTCGGCCAACCTGACGACGGTTCAGCGTACCGATGCCAACACCGAGAACGATCTGGCTGTTCAGTTCAATGCCGACAACACCTCCAACATCCAGGTGGTGAGCCGGAACGTGACGTCGGACGGCCAGGGCCTGCGTATCGACTACGCTCAGAACAACTTCCTGGACCGGGCCGATATCGACAAGGCCGTTGCCAGCCTGGATTTTGCAACGTCCACGCTGCGCAGCGCCTCTCAGGCTCTGTCGACCAACCTGAACGTCATCCAGACCCGCGAGAGCTTCACTAACGAATTCTCGAACGTCCTGGTTGAAGGTGCGAACAAGCTGGTCCAGGCCGACCAGAACGAGGAAGGCGCGAACCTGCTGCTGTTGCAGACCCGTCAGCAGCTGGGCACCATCTCCCTCTCGCTGGCCAATCAGGCTCAGCAGTCGATCCTGCGGCTGTTCTAAGCCAAGGGGCCGTAAGGCAAGGGAAAGGCGGGCCAAAAGCCCGCCTTTCCTGATTCTGGTTTGTCTTCACCTCCTGTGCCGGCCTTTCTGGGGCAAAATGTTCGGGTGTGCTGGTGCGTTTTTTCGTGACCGGCGGGGGGTGGCTGGCTTACTTCCTTGTGCAGTATGGACGCCGCCGAGCGGGCTCGTGCGTTCTTGAACGGGAAATGCTGCCGTGCCTTTGAAACTTGTTCTGCGTCCTGGAGAGAAGCTGATCGTTAATGGTGCCGTGCTTGGCGTCGGCGATCATCCCGTGTCTCTGTTTTTCTATAACAAGGTCAATTTCCTGCGGGGTCGGGAGATCCTGAAGGAAGAGAACTGCGATACGATTGAGAAGAAGCTCTATTTTATCATCCAGCTGATCTACATCTTCCCTGAGGATGCGGAGCTGAACCTCATTAAGTTCGGCATCATTCTGGAAGAGGCGCGTCTCGCGCAGCCGACCGAATCGGCTCTGTTCGACGAGGTTCATACGCTGGTGCAATCCGGCAATTATTACCGTGCGCTGAAAATCTGCAGGAAACTGTTCCCAGCAGAGGCAGCGCCCGGCGACGCGTCGGAAAAGCAGGCCAAGTCGCCCGTGGTCGTGACCAAGGTTCGTCGCCGTCCGGCCGTTAATCAGCCGGAATGACGTCTCCGTTCTGATCCACCAGAATGGTCCGGCAAATCCGCGCTGGGCCCGTGGTCCATATGGCTGTACCCCAGGACCATCCTACGCCAAATCCGCAGAGAAGCAGGGTTTGCGCGCCGGACAGCATCGGGCCTTGCAGCGCATCGGTGATGGCCAGAGGGATGGTTGCAGAACTGGTATTGCCTCGTTCCGCCAATGCCAGGACCAACTGGTCTTCCTGCGCTCCAATCTTGGAACCCAATCGGCGCAGCATCATTTCATTGGCCTGATGCAGGACGACATAGTCGATTTCGGTGATGTCGGTGTCGGCAAGCGCCAGTGTTGTCGCGATGGCCTTGGGCACCTCCCGCAGGGTGAACGCGAAGACCTGGGTCCCGTCCATAAACAGCAGAGGACCGTCCGGCTGGCGCGTACCGCAACCGGGCTGGATCAGATAGGGTGCTCCCGCCCCATCTGTGCCGGTATCCACGGTCAGACAACCTGCCTCTGCATCCCATTCCAGTGCGGTGACCGTGGCTGCATCCCCGAAAAGCGGCGCGACAGAGCGGTCGTCCGGGTCCATGGTTCGGCTGGTTGTGTCGCCAGCCACCAACAGCGCCCGGCCCTGTCCCATTCCCGACAGAAGCGACGCCGCCAGCCAGAGGCCATAGACATAACCGGAACAGCCCAACCCGACATCAAACGCCGCACATTGTTTGCCAAGGCCCAGGCGCTGTTGCAGCAGGCAGGCGGTGGCCGGAAGCGGATAGTCTGGCGTCTGGGTTACACAGATCATCACGTCGACGGAGCCGCTGTCCCATTGCAGGTCGCTGAGCAATTCTTGTGCTGCCGGTAGCGCCAAGTCCGACATGCATTGACCGGGAGCGGCGATATGGCGGCGGCGGATGCCTGTAGCGGCGGCGATTCGTTCGGCTTGGTCGGTGCCGAACCGAATGGCCATATGGGTAACATCCTCCACCCCTGCCGGCAGGGCTGAAACGATGCCGCGAAGGGCGATGCCGTTGATGCGGGCCTGGGCCATACGCCTTACCTTCCGTTCAGCAGGTGATGCCGCCGTCAATGGTCAGGGTCTGACCGGTAATATAGCGTGCGCCATCGCCCAGCAGGAACAGGATGGCGGGAGCCACATCGTCGGCCGTGCCCAGCCGGCCCATGGGGGTGCGCCGCGTGATCTGGTCGCGCTGTCCCGCCGACAGGGTGCCGGACATCTCCGTGTCCAGATAGCCGGGGGCAACGCTGTTCACGGTGATTTGCCGTCGCCCCACCTCCCGCGCCAGGGCGCGGGTTAGCCCGTCCAGCCCGGCTTTGGTAGCGGCATAGGCGGCAAGGCCGGTATAGCCACGCTGGCCGATGATGGACGAGATATTGATGATCCGCCCGCCGCCGGGCCGCGACAGCATATGGCGCAGAACGGCACGCGCCACCTGAATGGATCCGGTCAGGTTGGTCTGGATCAGGCTGTCCACTTCCACCAACGGTAAGGTGGCCAGGATACCTTCCCGCGCGATGCCGGCATTATTGACCAATCCCCAGGGGGCACCGAAGCGCTGCACAGTGGCGTCGATGAAGGCCTGGGTAGTGATGGGATCACCAATTTCCGCCTGCTGCCAGTACAGCCGGTTGGGATGAGCGGCCAGAAGGCCGGGTAAAGCGTCGCCGATGCTGCGGCTGCATGTGGCGACGCTGTAGCCGGCGTCCAGCAGCGCCTTGGTGATGGAGAGGCCCAGTCCACGGCTGCCGCCGGTGACGATGACAGTACGGGTCATGCTTCCTCCGCGATGCGGCGCTTCTTGCCGGCGGCTGACAGGGTGAGACCTTCAACAAGGCGCAAGCGGCGGGGTCTGGCCGGGGCCGGCAGGTCGGCCACGGCCTGTGCGACCCGGCTGCGCCAGCTATCGTCTGTATGCCAATCTGGTGCCACAATGTCCGCTGCCAGCAGGGCACCGGTAATCGGGCTGGCGATGCCATAGACGGTTGCGTCGATGACACCGGGCAGGGAAAGCAGGCGTCGCTCGGCCAAGGTCGGGTTTACTTTTGTTCCGCCGACATTGAGGATAAAATCATTCCGGCCACGGAACAAAACCCGCTTTTCAACGATCTCTACCAGATCGCCCGTATCCTGCCAGTCACCATCCAGCTTGGCTTGAAGGATATCATTCTGGATACGGAATGATATTTCCGTTGGTGACTGTAACAACCATTCGGCTGGGAACCCCTCCCGCCCATCGGCGACTGTGAACAGGCTCCCGAATTCTGTCGAGGCGTAGATGCAGCGGATAGGCACATTGGGGAAGCGTGCGGAAAGCGCATCCAGCAACGGTTGATCCACTGCTTCCCCGCCGAGCGTGATGCGAGCCAGCGGTGGGGCAGCCCCTGATAGAAGCAACACACGCCAGAAGCTGGGCGTTGCGCTGACATGGGTTGCGCGGCCAGTCACGGCCAAGCGAGCCAACCCTGCCGCGTCCGCCGCCGGATCAGTCAGCATGGTCCCGCCGCCGGCCAAGGCGGTCAGCAGTACCTGTAACCCGGCGAAACCACAGGCATCGTAGGTAAGCAGCCAGGTGGCACCATTATCAGCCCGGGAGCCTTTGATCCCGCGCAGGACATCCTTGAACGGTCGGGCAACACGCTTGGGGGTGCCTGTCGTGCCCGATGTTTCCAACAACAGCACCCGTCCCCGATCGGCAATCGCATCCGGTGCCGGCAACCCACCGCGTAGCAGCACCACCGGCGTTTCCCGGTTCCAGCCGGCCACCAGGGTGGCAACCAGCCGTGCAAGGTCATGACCGTCCACAGATAAGGCGCCTGTCGGCAGGCTGTCGGACAAGGCCGACAGCTCCGGCCATGTCCATGTCCGGTTGCCAACTATCAGGCGGAAGGTGGGGTTTACCCAGGGTGGGTGCGAAGCGGCAGGCATGGCACCATCATGCGGCAGGCTGGTGCGGCATTCCAAGAGTTTCAGCTGCGAGCGAAAATAATCCAGGCCCAGATGAACCCACCGATAAAGCCGATCAAGCCGGCGACGATCACCATTCCCCACAGGAACTGCTTGAACTCCCCCTGCTTCCAGGCGCTGCGGGCCAATAGCAGCAGGTACACCAGGACGGCACCGCCGATCCATTCCCAGGTAGTAGGCATGGGCATCACGTGACTGCGTACAAGGCCGCCAGTTCACCAGCGGTATTGAACTGTCGGAAGCCCTGCCGGAACGGGTCCTTGCCCGTCAGTCCCTCCAGCGCCACGATCAGGGTCGCCAGATCCAGGCTATCAAAGGGCAGGGGGCCATCCAGGAAGGCCGTCTCAGCCGTCACGGCTGCTGTTGCCGGCTCGCCCTTTTCGGCCAGGATGCGGGCGGTCTCGCGCGCGATCAGGTCCAGCATGGTGTGGGTGTCGGTCAATGGAAACTCCCGATCAGGGCGTTGACGCGGCTGGCGGCCTCTACATGCGGCATGTGGCCTGCGCCGGGCAGAAGATGGAAAGGAATGGCGGCAGGTATCGAGTCGGCTGGCGGTGGCGGGACAATCCTGTCCGCCACCCCCCAGATCAACTGCACCGGTACGCCGGGTGCCCAATCGCGCGTGACCAGCCGTTCGGACAAGTCAGCGCGGTTGGCATCCAGCAGCGCCTTGATGGCGGCCCGGTTCTCCGGCACCGACTGACGCAGTGTCAGTGCACGGGCCATCGGCTCCACCAAGGGTCCTGGCTCCGCGAACAGCCGGGCCGCCGCCAGACGCGATTGCGTCAGGTCGGATGCGTCGGCCAGCCGGTCCAGGAACTGATGGTCCAGGTCACTGCCGAGGCCAGCGCAGGCGATCAGGGTCGCCCGCGCCACCTTTGCCGGCTGCTGGTGGGCGAGCGACAGGGCGATGCGCGCACCCAATGAATGGCCCACCAGATCGACCTGGGACAGACCCCAGGCGTCGATCAGGTCGCCGACCCAGCGGGCCAGATCATCGACATGGCCGGACCCAACCTCCAACGTACTGGACCCATGTCCCGGCAGGTCGGGCGCTAGAACGGTGCGGTTGGTGCCCAAGGCCGTCAGATTGAACTGCCAGGTCAACGCATCCCCTGCCAGCCCATGCAGCAGAACCAGGGGGCGTCGATCCCCCTCGCCAATGCCCAGACGACCGCCATTGATCCAGGCGGCTGGACGGCCACCAAGGTCAATCACCTGCCGCCGGGTGCGGCTGATGGGAATGGCAGGGCGGGGCAGGGCCGACATCGGGATCAGGCGAAGTCGGCACCGGTCAGGGCCAGCAGGTCGCCGATGCTCTTGGCCTTTGCCAGATCTTCGCCAGCCACGACATGGTCGAAATGCTCATCCACCAGAGCGATGAAGCTGATGACGGCGAGGCTGTCCCAGCTGTCCAGGCTGTCCAGCGCCGTGTCGGGCGATAGGCTGCCTGCATCCGTTTCCAGCATCTCTTCCAGGGCGGCCAGGAATTCAGCGCGCGTCATGACACACTCCTTAACATCAGGTCGGGGGAAGGGTCTTCTGGACCACATCCCGGTTGATCAGCGCCCAATCCGGATGGGTGCGCATGGCACCATCGGCGTCGCGCCAGCCGAACGCTGGCTTAACGGGCAAAAGCGTTTCCAGCAAGTGCCGTACCAGGATGAAATCCTGTTCGGTGTCCACACACCATCGCCAGGGCGCGTTCAGCGTGGGGTCAGACAGCCAGTCCAGCCGGAACCGGTCGGGCCGGCGCCAGAGGAAGGGCATGACATGCTCCCGCTCGAAATCCTCCCGCGCCTCATCCCAGGCAGTGCGCAAATCCGCCATTCCCACCATCTCTGCATCCAGACCGCGTGGATAGCACGCGACATCGATGGCAGCGTAGGCAGGGGGGGGATCAGCGCGGTGGTAAAGGTCGATCAGGTCATCCACCAAAGCCGGGTCGATCAGGGGACAGTCGCCGGTAAAACGCACGGCGATATCGGCCTGCTGGGCAAGGGCTGCCCGGTAGAAACGATCCAGCACATCGCGTTCGCTGCCCCGGAAGACGGGGATGCCCAGCGCCTCCACATGTGCCGCCAGCGGGTCATCCTGGGTCAAGTCGCTGGTCGCCACGCACAGGCCCGTCAGTTGCCGGGATCGGCGCAGACGGTCGATCTGATGGCCGATCAGACTTTTCCCCGCCACCTGCATCATCACCTTGCCGGGCAAGCGGGTGGAACCCATGCGAGCCTGGATGATGCCGATGATCCGGGGGGCCATCAGAGGGTCTTGCCCAGCATGGTCCAGTCTACCGGTTCCCCCCGCTTCAGATCGCGGACGGCGGTACGGCCCAGGACATCGGGCAGATGCTTGGGTGCCAAGCCCAAGCCGGGGCGGATGGATCGCACATCGGCGTCGGTTAGCAGCGTCCCCGCCGGCACGTCGCGATTGACATAGAGCGAGCGGCGAAAGGTCCGCCCGCCTGCCTCTGACGGCTTCAGGGCGTAAGAAATCTCACCCAGGGCGGCATGGGCCACGCGGCAGGCCTCCGCCATCGCCTTGAATTCCGCCGGTTCCAGTGAGAAGGCGCAGTCCGGGCCGCCATCGGCGCGGGCCAGCGTGAAATGCTTCTCAATGACAACCGCGCCCAGGGCCACGGCGGCCACCGGCACCGCCACGCCCATCGTATGGTCCGACAGGCCAACGGGCAGCCCGAACGCCTGCGCCATGTGCGGGATGGTCGCCAAGTCGCAATCCTCCACCGGCGTGGGATAGCCCGATACACAGTGCAACAGGGCAATATTTTCGTTGCCCGCCTCCCGCGCGGCGGCCACGGCCTCTGCGATTTCGCCCAGCGATGCCATGCCGGTGGACATGATCAGCGGCTTGCCAGTGGCGGCCGCCTTTCGGATCAGGGGCAGGTCGATCAGTTCAAAGCTGGCGATCTTGTAGGCCGGCGTATTCAGGCTTTCCAGCAGGTCGATGGCGGTAGGGTCGAAGGGGCTGCTGAACAGGGCGATACCGGCGTCGCGGGCGTGGGCGAACAGGGCTTCGTGCCAGTCCCAGGGGGTGTGCGCCTCCTGATACAGCTCGTACAGCGTCTTACCGGCCCACAGTCCGCCCTCCAGCCGGAATTCCGGTCGCTCGACATCCATGGTGATGGTGTCGGCGGTGTAGGTCTGGATCTTGACGGCATCGGCCCCGGCATCGCGCGCCGCATCGATCAGGCGGCGGGCGCGGTCAATATCGCCATTATGGTTGCCTGACATTTCCGCGATCAGGAAAGGCGGCTGGCCGGGCTGGAATTGGTCGGGAAAACGGGTCATGCCTGATGCCGGATAGGATAGCGATGCCAGTATGGTAACATCGCCGGAGGCCGAAGAGGAAGCGGGGCGCATGGTGGGGCGGATCGGGGCATTGCTGCTGTGTCTGGTATGGGCCGTACCTGCCGTTCTGGCGGGGGATTGGCAGGGATTGCGCCATGCCATGGAGAGCCTGACCATGGGGGCGGACGCGCCGGTCAGCGGGGTGGCCGTCATCGTGGTCAAGGATGGCAGGACCGTCTTTTCCCAGGCGGCGGGCCGCGCCGTCATGGACCCGGCCCGTGAGCGCCCGCTGACGCTCGACACACCCGTCCGGGTGGCGTCCATCTCCAAGCTGCCGGTGGGCATTGCTATCCAGCAGCTGGTGGATGAGGGGCGGTTGGACCTGGATGGCGATCTGTCGCCGCTGCTGGGCTTTACCTTCCGTAACCCGCATCATCCCGACCGGCCCATCACCACCCGGATGCTGCTTTCCCACACATCCTCCCTACGCGATGCCGATGTCTATGGCCTGCCCCCGCCTTACAGCCTGGAGGAGCTGGTCCGGCCTGGCGGTGCCTTTGATCCGGAGGGGCGGCGCTGGGCGGATGAGGTGCCGGGCAGCCGTTTTACCTATACCAACCTGAACTATGGCGTCATGGCGACCCTGATCGAGCGGCTGACGGGGCAGCGGTTCGATGCCGTCGTGACCAGCCGTGTACTGAGGCCGCTGGGCATGCGGGCGGCCTATGATGTGCGGCTTCTGGACGAGGACCGCTTTCAGGCGCTGGCGCCGGTTTATAGCCAGGAGGCGGATGGAAGCTGGGTAGCGAAGGTCGATGATTATGGCGGCATCCGGCCGGACAACCGGCCCAGCATCTTCGGTGTAAAGGCGGGCATGGACCTTGCCCGCATCGTGCCGGGCCGCAACGGGACCAGCCTGTCGCCGCAGGGCGGCATGCGGGCGTCGGCCCGCGATCTGGAACGGCTTCTGCGCTTCCTTCTGGGTCGGGGGGCGGTGGAGGGGCAGCGCGTGCTGTCCCCGGCAGGGTTTGAGCGGATGCTGGCCCCGCACTGGACCTACGACCCTGTCGGCAACAATGGCGATACCGACGGCGGCCTGCTGCGGCAATGGGGTCTGGGCATCCAATGTACGACCCAGGGCGGCGGGCCGGGGGATGGCGACCGCTGGAGTGCGGGACCCAATGACCCGCGCCTGTGCGGGCATTTTGGCGATGCCTATGGCCTGCTGGGCGCCGTCATGGCCGATCCGGGTGGGTGCTGGGGCTTTGTCTATCTGCTGACGGGAACGGTCTCTGAGCGGGTGAAGGGACCAGTATCATCGTTAACCCTATGGGAACAGAAGATTGTGGACGCCGTTCTGGCTGGGGTTCGGCCCTAGGCCCGTCGCGTCATCTTCTTCGCCGCCGGACTGTCCACATTATCCAGATAGATGATGAGGTTGAGTGAGCCGGCAATGACCTCTACAAATTTGTTCGACATGGAGGGCAGGCGGATTTTGCGATTAATACAGTAATTGACCAAGGAAGCCGCCAGTTCCGGGGCGTTGCGGGGTACATGCGTGCGGTTGCCGTCATCGTCCTCGATGATCAGCTCGGCCGATACCGGCTCCTCATGCAGTTCCAGCCCCACGACCTGACCGACAGGCAGTTCGAGGCGCTGCTTGCGCATCAAGTCGATGATGGCCTGTATGGCTTCACGTTCCGTGAAACCCAGGGTACGCATCTCCTTCACCGGATTACCCTTCTTGTTTCTTCAACATATCCTTGTACGACATTAGGCAGAAATTCGCCGGTCAACCCAGCGATTTTTCAACCTCCAGACCCGCAATGTCGTGCAGGCGCAGCAGGCCCAGCACCGAACCATCGCCATCCACCACCGGCAGCACATTGATCTGGTGCGGTGTTTCCATGATTTCGAGGGCTTCCAACGCCGTGGCGTCGGGGCCGCACGTGCGGCGCACGGGTGCGGTCATGCAGGCGCCGGTATCCCTTTCCAGGAAGGTTTTGCCATGGGCGGCGAGGCCACGGCGGATATCGCCTTCGGTCACGATGCCCGCCAGCGTTCCGGCCCCATCGACCACCAGGGCCGCGCCATTGGGGAAGCGGGTCATGGCCAGCAGCGTCTCAAAGATCGGCTGTTCGGCGGTGACAAGCGCCACCTGTTCGGGGGCCTTCACCATCAGGTCGCGCACCTTGCCGGCCAGCACAATGCCCAGCGTGCCGCCGGGATGGTTGTCGCCATAATCGTTGATGGTAAAGCCGCGCCGCTTGGCCACGGCCACCACCAACGCATCGGCCAGGGCCAGCATGGCGGTGGTGCTGGCGGTGGGCAGCTTGGTCTCCGTCGCTTCCCGCTCTACATGGCAGCGCAGGGTCCAGTCGGCGATCCGTGAAAGGCCGGACGGCACGCGCGACACCATGGCGGCCACCTTCACCCCGCGCCGGGCCGCCACCTTGCCCAGGTCGATCAGTTCCTGGGTCTGACCGCTGTTGGACAGCAGGATGACAAGGTCGCCTTCGCGCAGCGCGCCCAGTTCGCCATGCAGGGCGTCGAGGGCGGAATAGTAGAAGGCCTGCGCCCCCACGGACGCCAGTTTGGATGAGAGCAGCCGCGCGATCAGGCCGGATTTGCCCACGCCGGCCACCAGCGTATTGCCGGCCCCGCTGGCGATATGGCTGACGGTGGCCAGGAAGTCGGCATCCAGGCTGTCCAGCTGTGCCAGAACGGCCTTGGCCTCAATCCGCAACAGGTCAGCGGCGGCCACCAGGGCCGGGTCATCACGATGGGTCATCACAGAATCCGAATGGCGTTCAACCGGCCCTAGATAGGGTCTGGATCGTGGCATGGAAATGACGGATACGATCCTCGTTCGCGCCCAGCAGGGCTGCCCCTTCGACATGGCGCAGGCCGGCACCGACGGCGGCGCAGACGGCCCGGTCCTCCGACAGCAGCTTTTCATTGAGGGCGGTCAGGTGACTGGTCAGGGCGGCCAGGGCTGCCTTGCTGGCCCCATCCCTGGCTTTGGCAAGACACAGACGATAACGCAGGGTGAAGCTTTCAGGGCCCGTCGGCTCCAGTGTCTGCACACTCATCATCCGGCCCGCCGTGATGCCGATGGCGAGGTTGGGGAACAGCAGCAGGTGGACATAGCCCTCCACCCCGGCCACGGCATCGATCGGGATCAGGCCCAGGCGTTTGCCGGCCCCGTCCCACCAGCGCTGCGCCTCTGGCCGAATGCCGGCATAGCCGATGGAATGAATGCCGGAGGGGACCACGCGCCAGGAGCCGTCCACCACGGTGCGGAAGCTTTCGGCATGCACGGCGTCAACGTGATAGATCTCCAGCACATTCTCAATCCCGACCTTCCAGTTGGCTTCCCACGGTTGTGCCGCCTGTGCGAAGGGGGCGGACATACCGTCGGACAGGGCCTGCAACAGGTCGGCATGCGGACCCACGCTGTCCAGCAGGGACGGCCCGCCGGGGACCAGCCGCACGAACAGGAACCGGCCGATGCGGTCCAGTTCATAGCGGGGCAGAGCCAGGGCCTGCTTACCCGCCTTGTCCAGCCCGAAACAGTCGGCATTGCCGGGGATGCCGACGGGCACCCCGTCCCGGTCATAGGTCCAGCCATGATAGGGGCAGCGCAGGGGGCCATTGGCTGTACCGCTCTCCCCCGCGCGCAACTGTGCGAAACGGTGGGAACAGACATTGCGCAGGGCGCGAAGGTCCCCGTCAAAATCCTGGATCAGAACCGACTGGCCCGCGATCTGCCGCACCAGCCAGGAACCGGGTTCCGACACCTCGTCCGCGAAGCCCACGAATTGCCAGGACCGGGCGAACAGGGACTGCTGTTCGGCCTTGTACCGGTCAGGATCGCGGTAGTCGGCGGTGATCAGGGCGGCGGGGTGGGCCAGCATCGGGGGAACCTGCGGTTACGTTCACGGGCACTGTGCAACGCTGTGAAACATGAAAATGCGGATGTTTCGGAGTTTGGGCCTTACCGGCTGGGAATGTCGGCACCCCTGAATTTGGCGGCCCGTGCAACCAAGTGAAACATAAAATGAAGGTGTGTTTCACCGTTCATAGCTTTTGGAGTCCGAAAGCGGTCTGCTTCGAACGGGGTGGGCGCGGGTCGGGTGGTGATGAGACCAAGTCTATCAGAATGAGGGGTTTAGGGCAATTCAGACGTCGCCAAACACGCGCCCGTCCATGTCACAGAAGATGCCGAAGCGGTGGCGCACGGCGGCCCAGTCGGCGGCCAGCATTTCGAACAGATGGACGTCCTTGGCCTCCCCATTCTTCACAGCATGTTCGCGCAGGACCCCGACATGGCGGTAGCCCAGCATGGTCTGCCCCTTCAAGACACGCTCATTGCTGGAGAAGACCTGATTGACCAGTTTACGCAGGCCCAAGGTGTAGAAGCAGTGGTTCAGCATGGGCGCGAAGTTGAGCGCGCCGATGCCGGTGCGGCCCCGCCGGTCACCCATATAGACGCCGATGGTGCCGACCTTCCAATCGGCGTGTGTGATGGTGATGCTGCCATAGCCGACATCGATGCCATCGACCTGAATGATGCGATGGGTGTAGTCGGTGCGGGCGTTGGAGCGTTCGATCCAGGCGCGTTGCCGGTCGATATCGTCGGGCACCTCGCTGAAGGATTGTTCGGCAATCTCCGGCAGGCGACGCCAGGTCAGCAGCAATTCGGCATCGTCGGGCGTGGGTTGGCGGAAGGTCAGGGCACTGGTCATGGCTCCGTCACCTCCGGCGGCAGCAGGGCAGCAAGGGCGTCATGGACATCGCCCATGCGCTGTTCACGCCAGCCCAGGATGCCGGGGCCGGTGGCGGCGATGCGGGCCTGCTGTACCTGTTCGCACAGGGGCTTGTCCTCCGCGATCACCTGCCGGGCCGAACCGGTGAGCATGGAGACGAGGCCACGCCGGAAGCTGGCGGCCTTCGCGTCATCCGATGCGGCGGGAAGGAAGGTCCGCCATTCCAGGCGGGTGCGGTCCACGGCTAAGGGCACCACACGGTGGACGATGACCATGGTGCCATGGAAGCTGGCGATATACAGGTCGGGGAAGATGAAGCAATGGTCGTAAAGGTCCTGCACCGCGAAACGGCGCAAGGCCCCGCGTGCCACCAGCTTCTCCCACCAAGCGGCGGTACCTTCCGATAGTTTCCATTGCGAGCGGCTGTGGGCGCCAAAATGGTCGGTGTGCAGGTGGCGATGCCAATCGGCATCGACGGCGGGGTGGATGGTCTGTGGGTGGACGGTGGAGCCGTGGAAATCATCCAGGGTGTTTTCCACCAGGATTTTCCAGTTGGCCGCGAAATCGATGCTGTCGCTGGCGACGGGGCTGTCCAGGGCAGTGGAGAGCAGCAGCAGCCGGTCGGCCATTGGGCCCAGCCAGTCGGCCAGCGGCGGGGCATCGGACGTCTGGTGGCGGAAGAGGAAGCCGCCACAGGCGGCGTCACCCGTTACGCCTTCATCCGCCAATCCGATAAAGCGCCAGGGCAGGCGGGTGGCCAGGGCGGCCTGTTCGGTGGCGAAGGATGCCGGGTCATGGAACCAGCGGGGGGCCAGCAACCGGCGGCGGGGTGGGGAGATGTCGTAGTTCAGCATGCCCCCTCCCGCCGTGCAGAGGACCGGTGCCGGATGGTGGGGCCTGCGGCGATGACGGAGCCATCAGGCAGCGTGCGCTCCCCGTTGCCGCCCTCCATCCAGCTGGCGGGCATGGCGGTGTTGGCGTCCGGGTCCAGGTGCGCGAAGACCAGACCGCCGGCCACCGCCACGCCAATGGCAGGCAGGGCCAGGGCCTTACGTGCGGCATCGTCCAAGTGGAAGTCGGTGTCGTTGAAGGGAATGGCTTTGGGCACGCCGTCCTGATCGTAGACCCAGGCATGGTAGGGGCAGCGCAGCGGACCCTTACCGGTGGGTTCCGTCAGCATCAGGGCGAAACGGTGGGAACAGACATTGCGGAAGCCGCGCAGGGTGCCGTTGAAATTGCGCACCAGCACCGGAATGGCACCGATCCAGCCCGTGGCCCAGCATCCATGGGCCGCCAGATCATCGCCATGGGCCAGCAGCACCCACCCGCTCATGCAGTGCGGCCCCCATCCACCACCATCGAGGTGCCGGTGATCCAACGGCCCGCATCAGACAGCAGGAAGCAGATAGCGTTCGCTACATCGTCGGGATGGCCGAAGCCCAGAGGCTGCAGCTTTTCCAGATGCGTGATCTGATCGGCATTCAGCTTTTCAAAGCCGCGTTCGATCAGTTCGGTCATCACGATACTGGGCACCACGCAATTGACGCGGATGGCGTCGGGCAGCAGTTCCGCCGACAGGCCCTTGGTGGCGGCGATGATCCCGCCCTTGGCCGCCGCGTAGACGACATTGGCGGGAGAGGACGCGGTGGCGGCGGTGGAGGAGATATAGACAAGGCTGGCCTTGTCCGCCTTCACCCCCTTCTGCCGCAGCCCCTTGGCCAGCGCCAGCGAGGCGCCCAGGTTGGTGCGCATCACATCGTCAAAGAAATCGGCCTGGAAGATGCGGATGGGGCGCAGGGTCTGGATGCCGGCGCAATGGGCCAGACCGTCGAAGGGGCCATTGGCCTGTGCCGCCGCTTTCATCCAGCCGGGGATGTTGTCGATGGCGGACAGGTTGAAGGCGTCGGCGCGATGGCCGTCGCCGGGCAGGTCGGCCAAGGTGGCGGCCAACCGGTCCTGATCGCGGCCCGTGACGGTGACGCGCGCGCCCAGTTTGGCCGCCAGGATCGCCGTGGCGCGACCGATACCGGCAGAGGCACCCGTCACCAGGATGTGCCGGCCCGACAGGTCCATTGGATTGATGATGGCGGACATGGGCTTAACCCTTGATGATGCGCGTCAGGCTGTCCACGACCCGATCCTGATCGGCCAGGGACATGGCGGGATAGAGCGGCAGGGACAGGCAGCGATCATACCAGCCCGCAGCCCCCGGCAGATGCAGGTCGCTATAAAGTCGCTGGTAATAGGGCTGGGTATGGACGGGGATGTAATGGACCTGACTACCCACGCCATCCTGGCGCAATGCTGCCATAAAGGCGGCCCGGTCCATGCCCAGGGCCGCAAAATCGATCAGCGCGACATAGAGGTGCCAGCCCGCCTCCACCCCCGGCATGCGGCCAGCCGGTTTCAAGATGGGGGAGAGCGGGGCGAGCGCCGCATCATAGGCCGCGACCAGTTTGGCGCGGGTGCGCACGAAGGCGTCCAGCTTTGCCAATTGGCTGATGCCCAGGGCCGCCTGGATATCCGTCATCCGGTAATTGAAGCCGGGTTCCGGCATCTCATAATACCAGGGGTTAGACGTGCCATCGGCGGCCAGGGCGGCGGTGGGGTTGGTGAACCCGTCCGGGTCGCGCGCCATGCCATGGGAAACCCCGGCGCGCACCTTCTTTGCCAGCGCGTCATCATTGGTGGTGACCATACCGCCCTCACCCGTCGCCATGGTCTTGACGGGGTGGAACGAGAAGCAAGCGAGGTCCGAACGGTCGCAGGCACCGACGGCCACCATATTGCCATCAGCCCCGGTCAGGCGGGTGCCGACGGCATGGGCCGCATCCTCCACGATGGTCAGCCCGCGTTCGGCGGCGAGCGCCGACAGGTCCGCCAGGTCGGCGGTCTGCCCGGCCAGATGCACGGGGGCGATGGTCCGCACGCGCCAGCCCCGGGCCTCTGCGCGTTTGATTGCGTCTTCGGCGTCCTGGCGGCGCATCAGGCCGGTATCGGGATCGACATCAGTAAAGGCCACCTGCGCACCGACATAGCGGACGGCATTGGCGGTCGCCAGGAAGGTGACGCTGGGCACC
Source organism: Niveispirillum sp. CC-CTL257 (assembly GCF_059489915.1). NCBI lineage: Bacteria > Pseudomonadati > Pseudomonadota > Alphaproteobacteria > Rhodospirillales > Azospirillaceae > Niveispirillum > Niveispirillum sp. CC-CTL257. The sequence goes on along the minus strand of NZ_JCAJXE010000003.1, from coordinate 839,315 downwards.
AGCACGGCGTCATTTGGCTTCAGGTCAAGCGCCAGCATGGAGACATGCAAGGCGGCGGTGGCGTTGGCGCAGGCGATGGCGTGGCGCGCCCCCACCTTTTCCGCGAATGAACGCTCAAACCAGCCGATGCTGGGCCCCTGGGTCAACCAGTCACCGCGAAGCACCTGTTCCACGGCGGCGATGTCGGCCTCGTCAATCCATTGCCGCCCATAAGGCAGAAAGGGGCCCTTGCTCACGAAGGCCGCTCCAGCAGGGCGCGCATCGCATCCTCTGACAACCATTCGGGGTTGGTGTCGCTGCGATAACTGAAGCCGTCAGGGACCGGCACCGCCCCCTGTTTGGCATAGGGGCCGCGATCCCACCATTTGAAGGCGGGTTCGATGATGTAGCGGTCGGGAAGCTCCACCGTCTGCCGGGCATCATCCTCGGTGATCATGATCTCATGCAGCTTTTCACCGGGCCGGATGCCGACAATGCGGTGGGGCAGGTCCGGGGCCATGGTGTGGGCCAGATCGACAATGCGCATGGAGGGGATTTTTGGCACGAAAATCTCGCCCCCCTGCATCATGGAAAAGGAGGTGGCGACGAAATCCACGCCCTTGTTCAAGGTGATCCAGAACCGCGTCATCCGGTCGTCAGTGATGGGCAGTTCCTTCGCCCCCTCCTCGATCAACTTGCGGAAGAAGGGCACGACCGAGCCGCGCGAGCCGACCACATTGCCATAGCGCACGGCGGCAAAGCGGGTGCCGACGGAGCCGGACAGGTTGTTGGCGGCGACGAAAATCTTGTCCGATGCCAGTTTGGACGCGCCGTAGAGGTTCACGGGGCTGGCGGCCTTGTCGGTGGACAGGGCCACCACCTTCTTGACCTTGTTGGCCAGTGCGGCCTGCACTACGTTTTCCGCCCCGTTCACATTGGTGCGGATACATTCGATGGGATTGTATTCGGCCGTCGGCACATGTTTCAGGGCGGCGGCGTGGATGCAATAGTCAATCTCCCGCATCGCCATGGACAGGCGCTGCTGATCGCGGACATCGCCGATGAAGAAGCGCAGCACGTCGCGGTTATCCATGTCCGCGAATTGCTGCTGCATCTCATACTGCTTGAATTCATCGCGCGAGAAGATGACCAGCCGGCGCGGCTTGCCGTATTTCAGGAGGAAACGCGTGAACTGCCGGCCAAAGGAACCGGTGCCGCCGGTGATCAGGACGGATGCGCCCTTGAACAGGGCGGGGGCGCGGGTGGGCTCTGTGCTCATCTCAATCCGGTTCGCTGACGGGCGGGCGTGCTGCCCATGCTAGCCAGTTTAGCGGGTGTGGTTAAGTATTTCCGCAGATTGAGGCTTTGACCTCCTGCCAAGCTTGTTGGATGCAGCGGTGCGCTTGGGCTAAGGTGGCGGGACCCCGCCCCCGACGGACCGGAAATGGACCGCAAATCTCCGCCCCCGACCGACTCGCCCGACCGTTTGCTGGATGCGGCCATTGCCCGACATCAGCAGGGCGACATGGCAGGGGCCGTGAGCCTGTACCAGCAAATCCTGACGAAATCGCCGCAGAATGTCGATGCCAGCCATCTGCTGGGTCTGGCGCTGTGGCAGTCAGGGAATACCGAGGAGGGGCTGCGTCGGGTGATGGCGGCGGCTGATGCAGCACCGAAATCAGCATCGATCCAGAATAATCTGGGCGGCATGCTGATGGCGGTGCGGCGGTTTCGTGCCGCTGAGCGTGCATTTCGCGCAGCATTGGCCGCCAAACCCGATCTGGTTGATGCGCAATCGAACCTGGCCGCCGTCCTGTTGGACCTGAACCGACCGGAAGAGGCGGAGAAGGTGGCGCGGCAGGCGCTGGCCATGGCGCCGATGCGGGCCGATGCCTGGTCCAACCGGGGCGTGGGGCTGCTTGAACTGGGCCGGTTCGAGGAGGCTGAGCAGTGCCAGCGCAAGGCCCTGTCGCTGAACCCCGATCTGGCGGTGGCCCATGCCAATCTGGGCACGCTTCTGCGCCGCAAGGGAATGGTGGAGGAGGCGGTGCCGCTGTTTCAGCGGGCACTGGAACTGGACCGGGATCAGCCGGTGGCGCGGTTCAACCTGTCACTGGACCATCTGGCCAAAAGCCGGCTGCAGCAGGGATGGGCTGACTATGAGGAGCGGTTCCGCGCCCGCCAGCGCCAGCCCCGCCGGGAACTGGAGGTTCCCTTCTGGCAGGGCGACATGCTGGAGGGCAAACATCTGCTGATCTGGCCGGAGCAGGGGTTGGGGGATGAGATCCTGTTCTCCAGCCTGTTCCCGGACCTGAAGGGTCTGGACGGTCCGGTGACGGTGGAGTGCGATGCGCGGCTGACCCCCCTGTTCATGCGGTCATTCCCGCATCTGCGGGTGGCGGCAGCGGGAAGCACGCCGACCGCCGACTGGCAGATCGCGGCGGGCAGCCTGCCCCGCATGGCGCGGCCCACATTGGCCCGGTTTCCGGGCAAGCCCTGGCTGACCGCCGATCCGGCTGTGGTCAGAAGCTGGCGGCAGCGGCTGGTGGAGCTGGGGCCGGCGCTGAATGTCGGCTTTTGCTGGCGCAGCGGGTTGAAGTCGGCGGAAAGAAAGGGGCTTTATCCCAGTCTGGCGGATTTCGCGCCGCTGTTTGCCGTGCCGGGCATTCGCTGGGTGCCGATCCAGTATGATCTGGATGACCCGGCGACCCAAGCCGAACTAACCGCTCATCTGCCGGCGGGGACGGCGCTGTTCCGACCGGATATCGACCTGCGTAACGATCTGGACGCGGTTGCCGGCCTGACGGGTGCGCTGGACCTGGTCATCACGGCGGCAACCGCCGTATCGGAACTGTCCGGCGGATTGGGCGTGCCCGTCTGGCGCATCGGCGATGATGATGACTGGACCCGTCTGGGCACCGGTACCCGGCCCTGGTACCCGACCACGCGCTGCTTCACCCGGAATGTCGGTGGGTTTGCGGCCCTGATCACGGATATGGCCCGGGAACTGGCGGCGCTGCGGTCAGTTCCGGCCATGGCGGAGGATGGGGACGATCTGCACCGGCGGGGCCATGTCCTGGTCCGCGAGGGGCGGGTGGATGAAGGGGTGAGGCTGCTGGAGCGGGCGGCGACCCTGCTGCCGGGCGATGCGCTGCTGCTGGCCCGGCTGGGTGCGGCGTTGCGGACACAGGGACGGGCCGATGCCGCCTGTGCTCGGTACCGGCAGTCATTGGCGCTGCGTCCCGGTCATGCGATCACCATCGTTAATATCGCGCTGTGCCTGCTGGATATGCGGGACTTTTCCGGGGCCGAGGCAGAGCTGATGCCCCTGCTGACGGGGCCGGCGGTATCGGCCCATGCGCAGGACACGCTGGGCCTGATCCGCCAGGCGCGGGAGGATCATGCCGGTGCCATTGAGGCGCATCGGGCGGCACTGGCGATTGATCCCGGCCTGCTATCGGCCTGGGTCAATCTGGGCGGGGCGCTGCGGGCCGCGCACCGGTTCGGGGAAGCGGTGACGGCCTTCAACCGGGCGCTGGAGCTGTCGCCCGATCGGGTGGAGGCTTTGACGGGGCTTGGCTACGCGCTGTTCCGCCTGGGTGATCTGGCGGGGGCGGAGAAGGCCCTGGAGCAAGCCCTGGCCGTGGTCCCGGACTACCCACCGGCGCTGATTGATCTGGCCCAGATACGGGTGAGCCAGAACCGGCAGGCAGAGGCGCTGCCCATCCTGGACCGGGTGCTGGAAAGCCATCCAGATCAGGCGCTGGCCCGGTGGAACCGCGCCCATATCCTGCTGACGCAGGGAAACCTGACACGGGGTTTCAGCGATTATCGCGCCCGGTTTGCGGCGGGGCAGGCCGTGTCCCGACGCTTCGCCCTGCCGGAATGGCAGGGGCAGGAGATCAAGGGGCGGCGGCTGCTGATCTGGCGGGAACAGGGGCTGGGGGATGAAATCCTGTGGTCCGGTCTGATTGCCGACCTTAAGGCCAGAGGTGCCCAGGTCATCGTGGAATGCGACGCCCGCTTGGTCGGGCTTCTGTCACGGTCCTTTCCCGGCACCGTGGTTAGGGCGGAAACGGATGATCCGCGCGATGCGGATTTCCAGTGCGCGCTGGGCGACCTGCCCGCTCTGCTGCGGCCCTCCCTGGCCGATTTCGGGCAGCAGGCCGTGGGCTGGCTGGTGCCGGACCCCGGTCGGGCGCAGGAGATGACGGCCCGGCTGGACACGCTGCCGCCCGGTTTGCGGGTCGGCTTCTGCTGGCGCTCGCAATTGCAGGATGGCGACCGCAAGTTGGGGTATCTGACACTGCCGGCGCTGCTGCCGCTGTTGACCCTGCCCGGTATCGTGCCGGTCTGCCTGCAATATGACGATGCGGCGCCGGAGGTTGCGGCCCTGCAGGCGACCCATGGCGTCATCATGCATCGGTTCGCCGATATCGACCTGAAAAATGATCTGGAGGCGGCGGCGGCGTTGATGGCTGGGCTGGACCTGATCATCACGGCCCCGACCGCCGTGGGGGAGATGGCGGCGGCGCTGGGCACGCCCGTCTGGCGGTTCCAGAACAGCAGTGACTGGACAGGCCTGGGCACCAACGGGCGCCCCTGGTATCCGACGATGCGGCTGTTCCGGGCACCGTCGATTGCGGATGTCGTGCCGGACATGGCGCGGACGCTGTCCGGTCTGCTGTCCATGCCCGCATTGCCGGTCGCTCCGCCGTCCCTGGAAAAGGTGCTGGAACAGCAGCGGGCGGGTGATCTGCGGGCGGCGGAGGCGGGATACCGCGCCATCCTGCGGGGGGCACCCGACGATGTGGACGCGCTGCATCTGCTGTCGCAGGTATTGTTGCAGACCGGGCGGGCGGCGGATGCCCTGCCGCTGGTCGATAAGGTCCTGGCGCTGGACCCGGAATTCGCCGGTGCCCACAATACGCGTGGCAGCATCCTGAAAAGCCTGGGCCGGTTCGTGGAGGCGGAGAAAGCCTTCCGCCAGGCCCTGGCGCGGCGTGTGGATTATGCGGAGGCGTGGGCCAATCTGGGAGCGACGCTGGTGGAGCTGCGCCGCTATGCCGATGCGGAGAAGGCCTGTCGCCGGGCCTTGGTGCAGCGGTCGGATTATCCCCGCGCACAGGTCAATCTGGGCGTGGCCCTGCGCCATCTGGGGCGCTGGCGGGAGGCGGCGGACTGGCACCATAAGGCCTTGGCGCTGGCCCCCGATATGCCCGACGCGTGGAGCGAGCTGGGTCTGTGCCGGACGGCGCTGGGCGATGCCGCTGGCGGGGTGCAGGCCCAGGAGAAGGCGCTGGTTGTCGACCCGACCTATGCCGAGGCGGCGGTCAACCTGTCCGTGGATATGGTGAACCGGGGCGATGTGGGTGGGGCCAGGGCGGCGCTGTCACGCGCCCTGACCATCCGGCCCGGCTTTGCCCGCGCATTATATAACGACGCCCTGCTGGCCCTGGGGCAGGGAGAGCTTACCACCGGCTGGACCCGGCATGAGGCGCGGTTTGACAGTGGCGAGGTGGCATGGGGCAGCCCACCGCCGGTTCCCCGCTGGGACGGTAGCCGGCTGGCCGGTCGCCGCCTGTTGGTCTGGGGGGAGCAGGGGCTGGGTGATCAACTGATGTTCGCGGCCCATTACCAACGGTTGGCGGACCTGGGCGGCGATATCGTCATCTGGACCGATGCGAGGTTGGTTTCCATCCTGGCCCGCGCCTTTCCCTTTGCGAGGGTCCTGGCCGAAGGCACGGCGGTCGAGGTTGATTGCCATGTGCCGGCGGGCAGCCTGTCCCTGTTGTTAGCCCCGCAGATCGCCGGCTGGACGGGGGCGGCGTTCCTGTCGCCAAGGCCGGATTTGGCGGTGCTGTGGCGGGAACGGCTGTCGGCCCTGCCGCCCGGCCTGCGCGTCGGCCTGTGCTGGCGCAGTCAATTGCGCACGGCGGCGCGGGCGGCATCCTACACCCTTCTGTCGGACTGGCTGCCCCTGTTGCAGATGCCGGGGGTGCAGGTCGTGTCGCTGCAATATGACGGGGCGGAGGCGGAAATCGCCGCCCTGGAGGTGGCCCATGGCGTGCGTCTGCACCGGTGGGATGGGGTCGATCTGCGGGATGATCTGGAAACCACATTGGCGCTGACCGCCGAACTGGATCTCGTCATTTCCGTCGCGACGGCGGTGGGGGAGATGGCGGGGGCCGTGGGTGTGCCGGTCTGGCGTTTGTCGGGACCGGTGGATTGGACGCGGCTGGGCACCGGCGTGCGGCCCTGGTTTGCCGCCATGCGGGTTTTCACCCCATCCGGCAGTGGCGCAATGGCATCGCTGGTGCCCCAGGTCGTGGCAGCGCTGACGGCGTTGAAGCCGGCGGAAGGGCCGGATGGCGATCCGTCTGGCTGGCTGGAACGCGGTATTGACCGGCAGAAGGCGGGTGATGCCGCAGGAGCCATGTCCTTCTACCGCGCCGTCATCGCGCGGGAGGGGGAACAGCCGGTGGCCCTGCACCTGCTGGGTCTTGCCCTGCAACAGGCAGGGCAGGGGGGCGATGGCGTTCCCTTCATGGAACGGGCGCTGAAGGCCGCGCCCGACTATGTCGCCGCCTGGGTCAATCTGGGCAATCTCTATCAATCGCTGGACAGGCCCGAACTCGCCGAGGGGGCGTATCGCCGGGCCCTGGCTCTGCGGCCTGCCGATCCCGGCACCTGGACCAACCTGGGCAATGCCTTGCGGGCGCTGGGTCGTCTGAAGGATGCCGTGAAGGCCCATCGCCAGTCCATCAACCTGGACAAGGGGGGCGCCGCCGCACATGGCAATCTGGCCGTGGCGTTGAAGGAACTGGACCTGCTGCCGGATGCGGAGCAGGCGTACCGGCAGGCCCTGACCCTGGGTGGTCCTGACACACATCTGCTGACAGGGTTGGGGGAGGTGCTGCGGCAGCGCGGTCAGCTGGCTGAGGCTTCGGATATGTTGGGCGAGGCGCTGCGGCTTGATCCCGCCAATGGCGAGGCCTGGAACAATCTGGGGCGGGTGGCGGAAATGCGGGGGGACAATGTCGCCGCCCGCCGTGACTATGCGCAGGCGCTGACCATCACGCCGGGCCTGCCGACCGCCCTTTATAATCGCGGGTTGCTGGACCTGACCGATGGGGCATTGGCACTGGGGTGGGACGGGTATGCGATGCGGTTCCGGGGAACGGAGACGATCCGGGGCCGCCGCCTGTCGCTGCCGGTCTGGGATGGCGGTGACCTGACGGGCCGCCGCCTGCTGGTCTGGGGTGAACAGGGGCTGGGCGATCAGTTGATGTTCGCTGCCCTTTATCCGGCGCTCATTGCCCGGTGCGGCCATCTGGTGATCGAGGGGGATGCAAGGCTGTCGGGGCTTTTCGCGCGGGCCTTTCCCACCGCCACCATCCGCGCTGACACGTCCGACCCGGACGACGCCGACTGCGCCGTCGCGGCGGGTGATGTCGGGGGACATATCTGGCGCGACCTGAACGCGGTCACGCCCACCTCCTATCTTACTGCCCGCGATGAGCTGGTCCATTTCTGGCGGGACAGGCTGCGCGCTGTGGGTCCCGGATTGAAGGTGGGTATCTGCTGGCGGTCGGGCATGATGACGACGGAGCGCCAGCGGTCCTATGCCAGCCTGTCCGATTTCGCACCGCTGGCGGCGATTGCGGGTGTCAGCTTGGTCAGTTTACAGCGCGGGTTGAAGGAGGGGGAAGTTGAAGCGACCGGCATCCCCATCATCCGCTTTGATGATCTGGACCTGACCGATGATCTGGAGGGGCAGGCGGCGCTGATATCCGCGCTGGACCTTGTCATTACCGTGCCGACGGCGGTGGGGGAACTGGCGGGTGCGCTGGGAGTGCCTGTCTGGCGGCTAGGCCGGGCCGATTGGACCAGCCTCGGCACCGCCGTCCGCCCCTGGTTTCCCAGCATGCGCCGGTTGGACAGCCGGGCGGGCATGGCGGCCGCCCTGATGGACGCGGCGCGGTTGCTGATCAGCGCCAGGCGTAGTTGAAGCTGATCGAAATCCGCTCACTCTCGGCCTGATTCAACACCACTTCATGACGCAGCCAGCTTTCCCACATCAACAGGGTGCCTGCCTTGGGTGCCACGGGGATGGAGGGCAGCAGATCACGCGCCGCCTTCGGCTTGCGCGGGGGAGCCGCCATCATCAGGGCCAGACGCGGATCTTCAAACCGGATGGACGAGGCACCATCGGGGATATCGACATAATAGGTGCCGCTGATCACAGAGTTGGGATGGATGTGGGAGCCATGGAATCCACCGGGGTCCAGCACGTTGATCCAGAGGCTGTCCAGTTCCAGCTTCTTGTCGCCCAACTGCCATTCCTGCAATTTTGCGAAGGCCTTGGCGTGGCGGTCGAGATGGGATTTCAGGACCTTCACCGCCGGGAAGCGCCAGGGCAGGTCATCCAGCGACGAGTACGAAGTGTAACCCGTATAGCCGTTCTTGGCGCTCCATTTCTGGCCGGCGACGTCATCTTCGGCGGCTGAGCGGCAGCAGGCCGCCAGTTCGTCGTTCAACCCCTCCGTCCCGTCCAATTCGGCGCGGTAAAGGCGGGTTGCGAACAGGGTTTCGATCAGGGGGGCATTGGCGTCGGTCATGATGGCCAGAAGGCTTACGGTGTGCCGTGACGCCCGTCAATGGGCCACCGGACCGGGAACAGGCCCGATCCGGTGGTCATCACCATTACTTGGTCTTCAGGAAAGCGACGACGTCCTTGCGCTCCTGCTCGTTCGGCAGCTTGAACATCATCTTGGTGGCGCCCACCGCCTTGTCGGCCTTGCCCTTTTCGGTCAGGTACCCCTTCAGGAATGCCTGCGGATCGGCCAAGTACTTCACGATATTGTCTTCGGTCCAGATCAGACCGGCCTCACCAGCATTGTGATTGATGTCGGAGTACTTGTACCCCTCCACCTTGCCGGCGGTACGACCGACGACGCCATTCAGGATGGGACCAACCAGATTCTTGGCATCGGGACCGACGCGGTGGCAGGCCATACACTTCTTGAACACGGCCTCACCCTTGGCGGCATCCTGCGCCATGGCGGTGCCGGCGGACAGCATGGCGACGCCCGTCAGGGCAAAAGCGGCAATCAGGGACTTCATCGTGATACTCCCTCGGGGGCTTCAGCGCCGGAAATAAGGCGCGGCACCTAAGACATACGGTGTGACGACGGCTGGTCAAGCTGCCAAAAGGTCCCAGCCGCTATGGATAGGGTCAAGATGCGTGACATCCTTGGCCGAACGGTACCCTCCCAGGGCCTATGGTTTGGGCCGCAGCATGGCCAGGGCCTGGATGACGATGGGGGTCAAGCCCTCGCCACCGTTATCGAGATGGTCGAAAATTCCGGCCCGCATGCGCGGGTCCCAGAAGCTTTTGATATGGTCGGCCACACCCTTTACCCCGCCCGGCCCCTGGCTGGCGAAGAAAGCGCCGATCTGGTTGGCCATCATGACCAGCTTGTCAGGCGACACGGGTCTGCTCCTGCTCAGGTTGAATGCGGTGCGGGTGGCTGAAAATCTCAAACCCGTCGGAACGGGCTACCGCCACCAGGGTCATGCCGGCATCATCCGCCAGTTTCACGGCCAGGGTGGAGGGGGCGGAGACAGCGGCCAGGATGGGCGCACCAGCCATCGCCGCCTTCTGCACCAGTTCCACCGACACGCGGCTGGTCATCAGGATGGCACCCTGCGTCGCGTCGATCCCGGCGCGGGCCAGGGCACCGATCAGCTTATCCAGCGCATTGTGGCGGCCCACATCTTCGCGCACCGTCATGCTGCTATCGGGGGCCAGGAAGGCGGCGGCGTGGGCGGCGCGGGTCAGGCGGCCCAATGCCTGCTGTTGCGACATCGCATCGAACGCGGTCGCCAGTGCAAGCGGTGTCAGCGGCCGGCCAGGGCCGACGGGCCTAGCGGGTTTCACCGCCTCCGACAGGCTCTCCACCCCGCACAGGCCGCAGCCGGCGGGGCCGGTCAGGCGGCGGCGACGGGTGGTCAGGGCGGTGCGGGGGCGTTGGGAGAGCCAGAGACGTGCGACCCAGCCCAGGTCGGTTTCGACCAGTTCCAGATCGTCCACCTCATCCTGGGTTTCGATAATGCCCTCGGTCAGGCTGAACCCGATGGCGAAATCCTCCAGATCGCTGGGGCTGGCCATCATCACGGCATAGGTGGCACCATCATGCACGATGGCCACGGGCACCTCATCCACCACCATACGGGTTCCGTCCCGCATCGTGCCGTCGTGCCAAGCCAGCCGTTTCAGAGGTTTCGCTGGCTGGTTCATTCCGCGGCCTCGACCGCGTGGCCTTCGATCCGGCGGGACTGTTTCGCCTGGGCCTCATATTCCTGCTGCCACTGGGTCGGGCCGTTGGAATGACTGACCTGGACGGCGGTCACCTTATATTCCGGGCAGTTGGTGGCCCAGTCGGAATAATCGGTGGTGATGACGTTGGCCTGCGTGTCCGGGTGGTGGAAGGTGGTGTAGACCACGCCGGGGGCCACCCGGTCGGTGATCAGCGCGCGAAGGCTGGTTTCGCCGGCCCGGCTTTGCAGCTTCACCCAGTCACCATCCCGGATACCCCGGTTCTCCGCATCATGCGGGTGGATTTCCAGGCGGTCTTCCTCATGCCAGACCACATTGGCGGTGCGGCGGGTTTGGGCACCGACATTGTACTGCGACAGAATGCGGCCCGTGGTCAGCAGCAGAGGGAAGCGCGCACCGGTGCGCTCCTCCGTCGGGATATATTCGGTGATCACGAACTTGCCCTTACCGCGCACGAACCCGTCAATATGCATCACGGGCGTGCCGGTGGGTGCCTTGTCGTTGCAGGGCCACTGGATGGAGCCCATTTCTTCAAGGCGCTGATAGGACACGCCCTTGAAGCTGGGCGTGACCTTGGCAATCTCGTCCATGATCTGGCTGGGATGGGCGTAGTTCATGGCAAAGCCCATGGCGCGGGCCAGCAGCATGGTCACCTCCCAATCGGCATAGCCGTTTTTGGGCGCCATCACCCGGCGCACCCGCTGTATCCGGCGTTCGGCGTTGGTGAAGGTGCCGTCCTTTTCCAGGATGGTACAGCCGGGCAGGAAGACATGGGCGTAATTGGCGGTTTCGTTCAGGAACAGGTCCTGCACGATCACGCATTCCATGGCAGCCAGACCGGCGGCGACATGGTGGGTGTTGGGGTCGGATTGCAGGATATCCTCGCCCTGCACATACAGGCCCTTGAAGGTGCCGTCGACGGCAGCGTCCAGCATGTTGGGAATGCGCAGGCCCGGTTCGCCCGACAGGGGCACGCCCCACAATTCCTCAAACATCTGCCGTGTGGCATCGTCCGACACGTGGCGATAGCCGGAAAACTCATGCGGGAAGGACCCCATGTCGCAGGCACCCTGGACATTGTTCTGACCCCGCAACGGATTTACGCCCACCCCGGGGCGCCCGATATTGCCGGTCGCCATGGCGAGGTTCGCGATGGCCATGACGGTGGTCGTGCCCTGGGAATGTTCGGTCACGCCCAGCCCGTAATAGATGGCCCCATTGCCGCCCGTGGCGAACAGGCGGGCGGCATGGCGGATGGCGTCCGGCTCCACGCCGGCCATCGGCCCCACCATTTCCGGGCTGTTGCGCGGTTCGGACACAAACGCCGCCCATTCCTGGAACTCCGCCCAGTCGCAGCGTTCGCGCACAAACGCTTCGTCCACCAGCCCTTCGGTGACGATGACATGGGCCAGCGATGTGACGATGGCGACATTGGTGCCGGGCAGCAGCGGCAGATGCACCTCCGCCTTGATATGGGGCGACTTCACCAGATCGATGCGGCGCGGATCGATGACGATCAGCTTCGCCCCTTGCCGCAACCGCTTTTTCAGGCGCGACGCGAAGACGGGGTGACCATCGGTGGGGTTGGCACCGATGACGATCACGACATCGGTCTGTTCGACGCTGTCGAAATCCTGGGTGCCGGCAGAGGTGCCGAAGGTGGTTTTCAGACCGTATCCGGTGGGGGAGTGGCAGACACGCGCGCAGGTATCGACATTGTTGGTGCCGAAGCCGGCGCGGATCAGCTTCTGCACCAGGAAGGTTTCCTCATTGGTGCAGCGTGATGAGGTGATGCCGCCGATAGAGTCCTTGCCATACTTGGCCTGAATGGATTTCAGCCGGTTGGCGGTGAAGGTGATGGCTTCTTCCCAGCCGACCTCCCGCCAGGGCTGATCAATGCTGTCGCGGATCATGGGCGACAGGATGCGTTCCTTGTGGGTGGCATAGCCCCAGGCGAAACGGCCCTTCACGCAGGAATGGCCGCGGTTAGCCTTGCCATCCTTGTAGGGGACCATGCGCACCAGCTCATCGCCGCGCATCTCTGCCTTGAAGGCGCAGCCCACGCCGCAATAGGCGCAGGTGGTGACGACGGAATGTTCGGGCTGCCCAATCTCGATGACCGATTTTTCCTGCAAGGTGGCCGTGGGGCAGGCCTGAACACAGGCACCGCAGGAGACGCAATTGCTGTCCAGGAAGCTGTCATGCTGTCCGGGCGATACACGGCTGTCAAAGCCGCGCCCCTCAATGGTCAGGGCGAAGGTGCCCTGCACTTCCTCACACGCCCGCACGCAGCGGGAGCAAACGATGCATTTGGCGGGGTCATAGGTGAAATAGGGATTGCTCTCGTCCTTGGGCATCGCCAATGGACTGTCGGCCTTGAAATGATTGGCCCCGTCCAAGCCATAGCGCACCTCTCGCAGGCCCACGGCCCCGGCCATGTCCTGCAATTCGCAGTCGCCGTTGGCCGCACAGGTCAGGCAATCCAGCGGATGGTCGGAGATGTAGAGCTCCATCACCCCCTTGCGCAGTTGCTTCAGGCGTGGCGTCTGCGTCTTCACAGTCAGGCCGGGGGCGACGGGGGTGGTGCAGGAGGCGGGTGTACCCGGCCGCCCCTCAATCTCCACCAGGCACAGGCGGCAGGACCCGAAGGCGTCAACCATGTCGGTGGCGCAGAGCTTGGGGATCTTTGTCCCCATCTCCATCGCCGCCCGCATGATGGAGGTACCTTCGGGCACGGTGATCGACTGCCCGTCGATGGTAAGGGTGACCAGCTTCTCCGACTTTGACGCCGGCGTGCCGAAATCGGTCTCATGGATGAGGGTCATGATGACACCTTATTCCGCCGCCACGGGCAAGGACCCGCGCCGGAAATCCTCGGGGAAATGCTGAAGGGCGCTCAGCACCGGGTAGGGGGTGAAGCCGCCCAGGGCGCAGAGAGAGCCGAATTTCATCGTCTGGCAGAGGTCTTCGACCAGGGCGATGTTGGTCTCCACCTCCACCCCTGCGCGGATACGGTCGATGACCTCCGTGCCACGGGTCGAGCCGATGCGGCAGGGGGTGCATTTGCCGCAGCTTTCGATGGCGCAGAATTCCATGGCGAAACGCGCCTGGGCCGACAGGTCGACGCTGTCGTCAAAGACCACAATGCCGCCATGGCCGATCAGGCCACCGCGTGCGGTGAAGGCCTCGTAATCGTAAGCCGTATCGAACAGGCTGGGTGGGAAATAGGCACCTAGCGGACCGCCACACTGTACCGCCTTCACGGGACGACCCGTCAGGGTGCCGCCGCCGATATCGGTGATCAGTTCGCCCAGCGTGATGCCGAAGGCGGTTTCGAACAGGCCGCCGAATTTCACGTTGCCGGCAATCTGTATCGGCATGGTGCCGCGCGACCGGCCCATGCCGTAGTCGGCAAATGCCTGCGCCCCATTGGCCAGGATGGTGGGCACGGTCGCCAGCGACAGAACATTGTTCACGACCGTGGGGCGACCGAACAGGCCCTTGATGGCGGGCAAGGGCGGCTTGGCCCGCACCACACCGCGCTTGCCCTCCAGGCTTTCCAGCAAGGCCGTTTCCTCGCCACAGACATAAGCACCGGCACCCACGCGCAGTTCGATGTCAAAACCTAAATCCGTGCCCAGGATACTGGTTCCCAGCAACCCCGCCTGACGCGCCACATCCAGGGCGCGGGTGAAGGTGCGGTTGGCGTGGGGATATTCAGAGCGGGCATAGACATAGCCCTTGGTCGCCCCGACCGCGAAACCGGCGATCACCATGCCCTCAATCAGGGCCAGGGGGTCGCCCTCCATCATCATGCGGTCGGCGAAGGTGCCGCTGTCGCCCTCATCGGCGTTGCAGACGATGTAGCGGCGGTCGGCGGGGGATGCTGCCACCGTGCGCCATTTGATACCGGTGGGGAAACCGGCCCCGCCACGCCCACGCAGGCCGGATTTTACGACCTCTTCCACCGTGTTGGGCGGTCCCAGTTCCAGGGCACGGGCGAGGCCCTTGAACCCGCCATGCTCCCGGTAATCCTCCACCGACAGTGGATCAATGATGCCGCAACGGGCGAAGGTCAGGCGGTTCTGGCGTGCCAGCCAGGGAATGCTCTCTGTCGGACCCAGGCACAGCGGATGGGACGCGCCTGTCAGGAACCCGGCCGCGAACAGGCCCGGCACATCAGCCGGCGTGACGGGGCCATAGGCGATGCGACCGGCGGGCGTTTCCACCTCCACCAGCGGTTCCAGCCAGAACAGGCCGCGCGAACCGGTGCGCACAATGGTGACGGTGTCACCGGCCTGCGCCGAGATGGCCCTTGCCACCGCTTCAGCACCGACGGCCAGGGCCGCCACGTCCTGGGAAATGAAAATCCGGGTCATGACCAGCGCACCCCCTCCACCGCCGCCGCCAGCTTTGCGCCATCCAGGCGGCCCAGTGGATCACCGTCGATCAGGGCGGCGGGGGCACAGGCGCACAGGCCCAGGCAATAGACGGGTTCCACTGTCACGGTTCCATCGGCAGTGGTTTCACCCCAGCCGATGCCCAGCCGTTCCAGCAGCGCGGTTGCCGCCTTTTCCGACCCCAGCGATTGGCACGCCTCTGCCCGGCACAGCTTGATCACATGGCGGCCCGTCGGCACTTGCCGGAAATCATGATAGAAGGTGACGACACCGTGGATTTCGGCGCGTGACAGGTTCAACGCGTCGGCCAGCATCGGTACGGCATCGTCGGGGATGTAACCAAATGCCGCCTGCAGCGCATGCAGGATGGGAAGGGTCGGACCCTCCAGATGCACATGCCGATCAATGATCTCGGCGGCTTGGCGTGCGTCCCAGGGCAGGGGCGGGGTCATCGGGCACTCCATAGCGCGGATATCCCGCCAGGGTTCCCCCCATTCACCCCCATGATCAATGGGATTGTTTTGTTGAGCGATTGCACATCCTGATCAAGCCCGGACAGAATGCATGGTAGGGCTGGCATTTCGCCATGGGCGGCGCGACTTGCAAGCCCATATCCTCGTGTCCGTAAACCTTATCCGAAATGAGAGCCAGGTTACTGGAATGAGCCGTTTCTGGAGTCCCATCGTCCACACCCTCAGCCCCTATGTCGCCGGGGAGCAGCCCCAGATTTCTGGGCTGGTGAAGCTGAACACCAATGAAAGCCCCTATGGCCCGTCGCCCCACGCCACCGCCGCCATCGCGGCGGCCAATGGCGAGGCGCTGCGCCTTTACCCCGAACCCACAGGCATCCATCTGCGCAAGGCCGTGGCGGATACCTATGGGCTGGATGCGGGCGAGGTTTTCGTCGGTAATGGCTCTGACGAGGTGTTGGCCCATGTGTTCCAGGGCCTGCTGAATCATGAAGCGCCGCTGCTGTTCCCGGACATCACCTACAGCTTTTACCCGACCTATTGCCGGCTCTATGGCATCAAGTCGGTGCTGGTGCCGCTGGATGACGGGTTCGAGATCCGGCTGGAGGATTACCGGCAGCCCTGTGGGGCCATCATCCTGGCCAACCCGAATGCGCCGACGGGCATCGCCAAGCCGCTGAGCTGGATTGAGGCGCTGGTCGCCGACCATCCCGATCAGGTGGTGGTGATCGACGAGGCCTATGTCGATTTCGGGGCCGAGACGGCGATCCCGCTGATCAAGAAATACCCGAACCTGCTGGTGGTCCATACGCTGTCCAAGTCGCGCGGGCTAGCCGGGTTGCGCGTTGGCTTCGCCGTGGGTCAGCGGCATCTGATCGACGCGCTGGAACGCGTGAAGGACAGCTTCAATTCCTACCCACTGGATCGGCTGGCCCAGGCCGGCGCGCTGGCAGCGTGGCAGGATCAGGAATGGTTTGAGCGCCACCGCGACATGATCATCGCCACACGCGAACGGATGACCGGTGCCCTGCGCGCACTGGGGTTCGAGGTGCTGCCATCATCGGCCAACTTCGTCTTTGCCCGCCATCCGGGTCACAAGGGCGGGGAACTGGCGGCGGCGCTGCGGGCCAAGGCCATCCTGGTCCGGCATTTCAATAAGCCGCGCATCAGCGACTTCCTGCGCATCAGCATCGGCACCGATGCGGAGACGGACAAGCTGCTGTCGGCGCTGGGCGAAATACTGGGCTGAGCGTCACATCCCCTGTTTCTGCGACAATGTCCGGGCCGCCGCGATCATGGCGGCGGCCATGGGGGAATGGGGTTCGCGGTCCATCATCACCAGCCCGATCGTATGTTCGATCACGGGGTCGACCAGGGGAATGGCGGCCAGTTCCGCTGGCAGGCCCAGCGCCTCCATCAGCACCGTCGGCATGATGCTGGTCCAGCGGCCCGTGCGGACATGGGCGGCCAGTGCCGTCATGGAATTGCTTTCCACCGCCACCTCCGCCTTCACCCCCACCTGATGCAGGGCGCGGTCGATGATGCGGCGGTTCTGCATGTCGGGCGACAGAAGGCAGAGCGGTACACCCTGCAATTCTGCCCAGCGCACCTCTGTGCGGCCTGAGAACCGGCTGTCGGGACCGGTGATCAGGTGATACCGCTCCCGGTACAATGGGATCTGAATGAAATTGCCGACCGGTTCATTGTCCAGATAGGTCAGGCCGGCATCGATGGCCAGGTTTTCTACCTGTTCGATGATCTTCTGGGAGTTCGACGCCAGGATCAGGAAATCCACGCCCGGATGCTTGTCGATGACCGCGATGGTCAGTTTCGGCACCATGGCGAGTGCGGTCGGCACGGCGGCCAGCCGGAAATGGCCGCAGACCGTCTTGCGCAGCGCCTCAATATCCTGCCGCATGGAGCGCCAGTCGCCGACCAGCCGGCGCGACCATTCCAGCAGCCGTTCCCCCTCTGCTGTGAATCCCTGGAACCGCGATCCGCGCACCACCAGGGGCACGCCCAGCATTTCCTCAAGCTGTTTTACACCGGCAGAGAGCGTGGGCTGCGAGACACCGGCCTCTTCCGCAGCACGTCCGAAATGGCGGGCGCGGGCCAGGGCCAGGAACAGTTCCAGCTTGTCGATCACGGTGCGGCCTCCCCCGCCTTTTCCTGCATGTCGGCATGGATCGGCGGGGTTTGCAAGGGTAGCGGGCCGAAGCGGGCCAGCAGTTCGGGGAAAACATCCCACATGGGCAGGGGGGTGGCGGCGGCGGTGGGCAGCATACCGGGGGCAAGGTCCAGCCCGTCCAGACGGTCCAGCAGCGCGCCATCGCGGGACAGGATATGGATCGGCACGCGTTGCCCCTGGCCGGTGGAAATCCAGTCCAGGGCGGGGTGGTCGCCCAGGATGAGGATCAGGGCATCCTCCGGCGCTTCCTGCATCACCCAGTCGCCCAGCGCCCGCAGGCTGTAATCCAATGAACGACCATAGGCGGTGGCCATGTCGCTATAGTCGCTGCGTCGATCATCACCGGCATAGGCGGACCCGTCGATAAGGCCCTGGCTGTAGGGTTTCCAGGCAGGAAGGGGACTCCAGGGGGCGTGGCTGCTGGTCAGCACGATTTCCAGATAGAGCGGGCGGGGGCCGGACCAGTCGGGCGACAGGCCGGCCAGCATCGCCTGATCTGGGATGGGGGACCAACCAAAGTCGGGACCGGCATAGGCAAAGGCCGGGCGGTTCATCACCTTGTCAAAACCCCAGGCCGGCCCCTCCAGCCAGGGGAGTGTCAGACCCGGCATGGCGGCCTGCGTGCGCCAGCCAGCCCGGTTCAGCGCACAGACCAACCCGCAGCGTCCGGCGGTCAGCACCATGCGCTGGGCCAGGGGTTGATCCTGACGGATGCCGGTGCGCAAGGTGCCATGGGCCAGCCAGGAGCGTCCGCCGATCACCGGGCTTTCCACCAGACCGGAACGCATATGAAAACCTGCCTCCGTGAGGGCCCGCTGCATGGTGCGCAGCCGGTCCCCCACCACCCCCGCCTGCCGCGGATCGGTCAGGGCAGACTGGCCGTAGGATTCGACCCAGGCCAGGATGACGGGCCGGCCCCGCAAGGCAGCGAAGATCTGATCATCGGGCAGGCCGGCGACGGGGTCGTGGGAGAGCGGTTCGGCCATCCCGTCTTCCAGCTGTGCTGCCGCCTGCCAGCGCTTTCCTTGGTCCCACAAGACACCAATGGGGCCGTGGGTCAGCGGCTGCATGGTCAACAGGGTCAGCGGGGCCAGGATGGCTAGGGTGGGCAGGGCGTGCGGCGATACGCGCAGCATCAGGCCCATCAGCCAGCGGCACAGGCAGAGCAGGCCTGCCAGGGCCGCCAGCAACGCCGCCCCCACCAGCAACCCACCGGGGCCGCGCGCCAGCACATCCCACAAGGCCGGCACCAGGGCCGGATCGAAGGCGGGTTCGAACAGGCGGCCCGCCGTCAAGATGCTGACCAGATCGGCCAGCCGCAGCAGCAGGATCAGCCAGCAGAAGACGGAAAGGGTCCAGATGGCAACCCTGCCAAGCCGGCGGGGCAGCAGCAATGCTGTGGCGAACAGCACAGACAGTTCCAGCACGGGGCCGCGATGGTCCGGCGTTAGCATGTCGCCGGGTATGGCAGGCAGGCCCAGCAGCAGCGACAGGGCCAGCAAGGCGGCCAGCCCGATCAGCGCACTGCCGACAGCCCTAGGCGCCATAGCGGTGCAGCCGGGCGCCGTTGGCGCGCAACCAGTCGCGATGTTCGGTCACCCCGTCCGTCAGACTGGCGCAGAGTGCCCAGAAGTGCGCGGAATGGTTCATTTCGCGCAAGTGCGCCACCTCATGCGCCACGACATAGTCGAACACCGGGTCGGGGGCCATGACCAGCCGCCAGCAATAGGACAGCCGCCCGTCGGGGGAGCAGCTGCCCCAGCGGGAGCGGGTGTCGCGGACGGTAATGCCGGCGATGCGGGCACCCAGCCGGGCGGCCTTTTCCTGAGACCGCGCAGCCAGCAGACGGCGTGCCTCCGCCTTCAGGAAATCGGCCACGCGGCGGGGCACGAAGTCCAGCTCTCCACCCACGCGCAGTTCGCGGGTGCCATCGGCCAGGGTCACAGGCTGCGGCGTGCGGCGGCCCGTGGGGGCATGGCGGATGGTATGGTCGATGCCCAGGATGGGCACGATGGCACCGGGGACGAAGGCCACCTTGTCCGGCACCGCCGACAGCCGCTGTTCCAGCCAGTCACGGTGACGGCCCACGAACAGATGCAGGTCATTGTCCGGCACGCGTGGCGGGGTGGAGATGCGCACGATGTTGCGGGCGGCATCCACCCGCATCGACAGACGCCGTGCCCGCGCCGATACCCGCACCTCCACCGGCACCGGCACGCCTTCCACCGCCATCAGGCGGGGCGGGGGCAAGGCCGGACGCACCCGCTTCTTCACGGGGGGGCATTCGGGGCCAGGAGTTTGCGCAGGAAATTCAAGGCGGCCTCATCGCCAATCCGGTCCGGGGCACCGGCAACCCAACCCGCTTAAGGCTGGGTCGCCGGTGTCAGTCGTCAACCCTCCAGGCTGCGGGCGATGATCTCATAGACATCGCGCGACAGGTCGGGCGTGTGGGCCACGCGTTCCAGCGCCACCTTGGCCGCCGCCTGCCGTTCGCCATCATATTTGCGCCAACGGGCGAAGGATTTGGCCATGCGGCTGGCGACCTGCGGGTTCAGCTTGTTCAGCTCAATCACCCGGTCGGCCAGGAATTCATAGCCCGAACCATCGGCGGCGTGGAAGGCCACGGCGTTACCGGTGAAACTACCGACCAGGGAGTAGACCTTGTTCGGGTTGCGGATATTGAAGCCGGGATGGGACAGCAGGGCCGTGACATTGGCCAGCGTGTCGGGGCGGGAGGACGCGGCCTGGATCATGAACCACTTGTCCATGACCAAAGCCTCATCCTTCCATTTGGCGGCGAAGGCGGCCAGGGCGTCCGCCCGCTCCGGCATATCGCTGTCCGCGATCAGGGCCAGGGCCGTGATCACGTCGGTCATGCCAGTGGCGGTGCGGTACTGCGCCAGGGCCAGGGCCTTTCCATCGGCATCGTCGGCGGCCATCAGATAGGCCAGGGCAGCGTTCTTCAGCGCGCGGCGGCCAATGGCTTCGGGGCTGACGCTGAATTCGCCCTGTTCGGCATTGGCGCGGTAGGCGGCCAGCAGTGCCGCGTGATGGGTACGGCCGATGGAGGCGCGGACCAGATTGCGGGCAGCATGGATGCCGTCCACATCAATCACCTCCATCAACTGCCCCAGGTAGTTTTCCGATGGCAGGGTCAGGGCCAGCGCCGCGAAGGCCGGGTCTTCGGACGCGCGGGCCAGTGTGGCGCCCATGGCGTCGATGAAACCCTTGGGTACGGCCATGTCACGGCCCGCCGCGCGGTCAGCGACCAGACCCAGCAGCAGGCGCGAGGCCAGGGTCTGTCCGGCCTCCCAGCGATTGAACGGATCGCTGTCGTTCGCCATCAGGAAGGTCAGGTCGGCGTCGGAATAGTCGAAAGCCAGCTTGATGGGGGCGGAGAAGCCCCGGAACAGCGACGGGACGGGGGCGGCAGGCACGTCGGTGAAGGTGAAGCTCTGTTCCGCCGCATTCAGGGCCAGGACGCGGGTGCCGACGGTGGCACTGTCTTCACCGGACAGCTTCAGCGGCTGATCCTTGCCGTCGGGGCCGACCAGACCCAGAGACACGGGGATCAGCATGGGTAGCTTCACCGGCTGCCCCGGCGTGGGGGCCAGGGACTGGCGCAGGGTCAGGCGGTAGGTGCGGGTGGCCGGGTCGTAAGCACCCTCGCCGCTGACGCCGGGCGTGCCGGCCTGCGCGTACCAGCGGCGGAACTGTTCCCAATCGACCGCGACATCGGGGTTGGCATCGCGCATGGCGGACAGGAAATCGTCGGTGGTCACCGCCTGTCCATCATGGCGGGCGAAATAAAGATCAATGCCGCGCCGATACCCCGCTGCCCCCAGCAGCGTATGGTACATGCGCAGAACCTCCGCCCCCTTTTCGTAGACGGTGGGCGTGTAGAAATTGTTGATCTCGATATAGCTGTCGGGACGGACCGGATGGGCCGTGGGGCCGGCATCTTCGGCAAACTGCACCTGGCGCAGACGGGTGACGTCCTGGATGCGCTTCACGGGGGCTGAATTCATGTCGGCGCTGAATTGCTGATCGCGGAAGACGGTCAGGCCTTCCTTCAGGCTCAACTGGAACCAGTCGCGGCAGGTGACGCGGTTACCCGTCCAATTATGGAAATATTCATGCGCGACAACAGCCTCAATGCCGAGGAAATCGGTATCGGTGGCGGTGTCGGGGCGGGCCAGGATGTATTTGGTGTTGAAGACGTTGAGGGACTTGTTCTCCATCGCGCCCATGTTGAAATCGCCGACGGCGACGATGTTGAAAATATCAAGGTCATATTCCAGACCATAGACATCCTCATCCCACTTCATGGATTTGATCAGGCTTTCCATGGCGTGGCCGCACTTATCCTCGTTCCCCGGCTCCACATAGATGCGCAGGGTGACGTCGCGGCCCGACCGGGTACGGAAACGGTCCTCGATATGGACCAGATTACCGGCCACCAGCGCGAACAGGTAGCAGGGCTTGGGCCAGGGATCCTCCCACAGCGCCCAGTGGCGGCCATCGGCCGCGTCGCCCTGATCCACCAGATTGCCGTTGGACAGCAGCACGGGATAGGCGGCGCGGTCGCCCTCCACCCGCACCCGGTATCTGGCCATCACATCGGGCCGGTCCTGGAAATAGGTGATCTTGCGAAAGCCCTCGGCCTCGCACTGGGTGCAGTAATTGCCGGATGACTTGTACAGGCCTTCCAGGGCCGTGTTCTTTTCCGGGTGGATTCGGGTGACGATCTCCAATTCCACCTGATCGCCCGGCAGGTCGGGGATGGTCAGATGGTCGGGCGTGATCGCGTAATCATCGGGGCCCAGCGGGCGGTCGCCCACCGTGACGGAGACCAGTTCCAGTTCCTGCCCATCCAGCACCAGCGGGGCACGGACCATATCCAGGTTGCGGCGCAGGCCCAGGCGGGAGGTGACAAGCGTTCCCCCGTCGCGCAGATCGAATGACAGATCGACCGTTTCGATCCACCAGGCCGGTGCGGCGTAATCCTTCAACAGGATGGCCTTCGGCGAACCCTTGTCCATGACCAGCATCCTTAAAATATCAGACAGTTTGGCGCATTCCTGCGCGCGGTTGGGGTCAGGATAGGACATCAAACCGGGGACTGGTGAAAAATTTCACTGTCCTGGCGTATGGGGCGACGTATCATCAGCACCGATAAACTGTTCCCCGGTCTACGGGGGCGACGGGCCTGGAGGCTGGATGTATCTGAATTTGTCTACCTCTGACGTGGTCGTCCTGTCGGGGGCCGCCGCGTGCCTTGTCGCCATTGTGCTGTTGGAGATGCTGCGCGTTGTCATTCCCGATATTTATGAATGGGTCGCCGATCACGACAAGGTGAAGCGCGAGACCAAGGAGGGGCAGGCCGCGCTGGAAAAGCTGATGGCCCGCAACCGCGAGCAGGGCGCCCTGCGCGACCGCCGCAGTGCCGAACGGTTCCGCCTTAAATCACAACTGGCCCGTTTGGAAATGACCCTGGCGGCGGTGGAGCGCGACCGGGTTGAGGTGTGGCATGAACTGGGGCGGCAGGGCGTGGCCGACAGTCTTTACACGGCCCGCGTCGCCAACCGCATCCTTGCCGACCAGTCCAACCGCGAGTTCGACAGCGCCCCCTGCATCTGGCGCTACACCAACAATGTGCGCGTCTGGGCAGCGGGGGAGCGACCGGCGCGGCAGATGCTGACCGCTGAATTTCCCACCGATTCGGGTTTTGCCGTTGCAGAGGTGACCTTCATCACCACCGGGCGCGGGATGGAAGGCCCATGATCGCAACCTGGATGAACCTGATCAGCCTTCTGGCCCTGGCCCTGGCCGGGGCGGGCCTTGTCGTGGCGGGGCGGCGCATCATGGCCGTCATTCGCCAAGTGGAACGCAAACTGTCCCGCGCCGTGGACGAGAAAAACATGGTCGCCGCCGCCCTGCGCCATGCCAAGAAGGAAGAGGCCGCTATCCGCCAGGCGCTGGAAGACGCCGAACGCCACATCACGCAGATGCAGGGCGTCACCACCATGGCGGAAACCCGCATCGAGAGGATGCGCGAGGCTCCCCGCCGTGTGGTTTCCATGTTGGATAGACAATGGAACCGATTCGACCGTCTCTGGTCCGTAACCGTCACCAATCCGTCGCTGGGTGGCGGCCGTGGTGGTGCGGGCGGCTGGGGGGATGGAAAGACACTGTACGGTTTCGCCCGATCGGGCGATGATCTGGCACGGCGGGTGGCGGCGGAATATGCCCCCGCCGACGGATTTCTTATCGGGACGCCCCAAGTCGTCGATCTGGCGGATGACGGGGGCGGGTCTGTCGCGGTAGACCAGTCTGGGGGCGCTGGATGATGGACGGGGGAAAGATGGATTTCCAGGTGGCTGGTGAAACGCTGGACAAGGCCGAAAGGGCCCGGATCGCCGCCGAGCTGGGATTGCCGGAGGCTGACCTTGCGCCGCGTGAGGAGGGCGCGACCGTCCGCCTGATCGCCGAAGGTGCGGCGGCTGACCTGATCGCCGCGCTGCGATCCGGCTGTGCCGCCATTGTGGAACAGGGACCGCCGGGGACCATGCCCGCGGACAAGCTGCAATCGGCCCTGACGGACGGGCATCTGCTGATTTCCCTCACCACGCGGCTGGCCTGGACCCTGGACACGGCGGCGCAGATTTGTGAGGGGCTGCTGATCCGGGGTTTTCTGCCGGCCACGGTGCGGCATGATGCCGAACTGTCGCTGCATGAGGCCATCATCAACGCCGTTCTGCACGGCAATCTGGCCATGGGTGGATCCCTAGTCGATGATCCCAGCCAGTTCGACGCCTTCTGTCAGCGGCTGACATCGACCCTGGCCGACCCGGACAAGGCGACGCGCCGCATTGATGTGTCGGCCTGGGTTGCGGAAGGCAGGCTTTACATTCGCGTTGCCGACCAGGGCGGCGGTTACGATCCCGACAGCATCCGCCCGCCTGTGAATGTGGAATCGAAATCCGGGCGTGGGCTGGAGATTATGCGCGTTATGTCGGCCGGACTGACCGTTACCGATGGCGGCCGTACCGCCACGCTGGCCTTCATCGTCTGACGACCCGCGCTGCAAGGAGCATGAATTGACCGAATTGCGGGTTCATCAGGGCGATATCACCGCCCTGGATGTTGATGTCATCGTCAATGCGGCGGCCCCCGGCCTTGGTGGCGGAACCGGCGTGTCGCGGGCCATCCATGATGCCGCCGGACCCGAGCTGTTCGCGGCGGCCACGGCATTGGACCCGGTGGGGCGCGGCGATGCCGGCATCACGCCGGGTTTCAATCTGACGGCCCGCTGGGTCGTGCATGCGGTCGGCCCCGTCTATGTCACCGGCAAGATGGGGGAGGACAAGGTGCTGGCGCGCTGTTACCGCCGCGCACTGGAACTGTCGATGGAAAAGGGGGCGCGGTCCATAGCATTTCCTGCCATTTCCACGGGCGCATACCGCTTCCCCAAGGCGTTGGCGGCGCAGGTGGCCGTGGCGGCAGTGCGCGGTTTCATCGCCGAGCACCCGGATGCGCTGGATCTGGTCTTGTTCGTGGCGACCGGCGAGGACAACATCAAGGCGTTGAAGGCGGCCATCGCCGCCTGAGTAGATAACAAACCCGGGAGGGGTCGCATGCCCAGCGTTGTCATTACCGGCGCCAATCGTGGCATCGGCCTGGAATTTGCCCGGCAATACGCGGCTGATGGTTGGACCGTCATTGCCACCTGCCGCGATCCGGCCAGCCCCGGCGGGCTTTCCGAACTGGCGGGGGTGGAGATTTTCGGTCTGTCCGTAGACGACCCGGCGTCGATCACGGCCTTTGCGGGCGCATTGAAGGGCCGCTCCATTGACCTGCTGGTCAATAATGCCGGCATCATGGGGCCCGATCTGGCCGCGCAGTCCAAGAATGGCATTGATGTCGATGGCTGGATGCAGGCCATGAAGGTCAATGCGCTGGCCCCGATCCTGGTAGCCCAGGCGCTGCGGCCGCTGCTGTCGGCGGGGGCGAAAGTGGCGACTCTGTCCAGCCAGCTCGGCTCTGTCACCGAGAATGAAAGCGGCGGCATGTATGCCTATCGTGCGTCCAAGGCCGCCATCAACATGGGTAACCGCTCCCTGGCCGCTGATTGGCGCGACGACGGCATCACCTGCATCGTGCTGCATCCCGGTTGGGTGCAGACCGATATGGGCGGGGCCAAGGCACCGGTGACGCCGTCGGACAGCGTGGCTGGCCTGCGCCGGGTCATTGCGGCGGCAGGCCCTGACGACACAGGCGGCTTCTTCGCTTATGATGGGCGGCGCATTCCCTGGTAAGGCTCCCCGTACCGGAGGTCCTGACATGAGTGGCGCACCCATTGATTTCTATTTCGATTTCGCCTCTCCCTATGCCTATCTGGCGTCGGCCCGCATCGATGCACTGGCCGAACGCTGGGGCCGGGCGGTGCGGTGGCGGCCCATCCTGCTTGGCGCGGTGTTCAAGATCAGCGGCGGTGTGCCGAACCTGAACAAGCCGTTGCAGGGCGATTATCTGCGCCACGACGTGCCCCGCTGCGCCCGGCTGTGGGGCGTGCCGGTGCATCAACCCTTGCCCGCACCGTTCCCGGCGCTGGCAGCATCGCGCGCCTTTTACTGGTTGGATCAGGTGGGCGGGGAGCATAGCCCGGCTGCCCTGGCCCGTGCCCTGTTCCACGCCCATTGGGCGGAGGGGCGGGACATGGCCCTGCCCGAAAATGTCCTGGACGTGGCCGCCAGCCTGGGCCTGGAGCGCGACGCGGTGGAGGCTGGAATTGCCGAAGCTTCGGTGAAGGAACGGCTGCGGGTGGAAACAGAAACCGCGATCAGCCGCGGGGTCTTTGGCGCGCCGTTCTTCTTTGTCGATGGCGAAGCCTTCTGGGGTGCCGACCGTATGGATCAGATCGAGGAGTGGTTACGCCTGGGTGGGTGGTGAACATATATGTGCATTGTATTGTAGGGTCATAGGCTTGCAGTGAGGTGTGAAATATCTTTCACGGTGAAGAAGTGCCGTAGTCCTGGTATGTGAATGTATATTGTGTCACGAAGTTCATGATTGGACTCGAACACAATTCTCCATTCTCTTTGGGGAGAGAAGTAGTTGTTTTTGAGATCTGGTCGCGGCCCAATCGGAGGGCCATCGTTCCATGCTGATTCGGTCTCTTCGTATTTTACTGGTGTAACAAAGCATCTATCGAAGATATTGTGAATAAATTCACGGTCTTGAATGGAATAGCCATGTCGCCATACATGATTTGATAATTCGTATATATCTCTGACTATGAGAGCTGCATCGTATGGTGGTTGGCTTTCATCCTTCATTTGTTTTGCTAGGTTTGGATAAGTAGTCTCTGGGCTGCCTTCTGAGACACAGAAAAGATGATAATTTATGTATGTTGACTGAGAACAATTATCCATGATGATGGTTATGTTTTTACTTTGCGGCCCTTCAATCTTAACAACGTTAGTGTATTCTTGAAGTTTTCTTAAATTATCGATCCCTGCCTCGTCTTTATTGCTGGCGTACAAAGACGGGATGTTGAATTTTGTTCGTCCTTCATGCCAGTCGCCAATTGGTCGCGCTTGGTCTCGGTATGATTTGGCCGAGTTTAGTCTCAGTGATTCTTCATTAAAATAAAAGTGAATATCTTTTTGATGTAAGAACCGCGTCCAGACGGAATTCGTCCGAGGAATATTTGATCTAAGTTTATGGTTATCCATTTTTTTCTCCAAATAGGGTGGTGACGGTCCGTCAGAGCATGACCCAGTGGGTCATGGCCGGATAGGGCGGCAAGTTGTTCTGCATCAGCAGGGCCATGACCCCGGTCGGTCCCGTCATGCCCATGCGGCACAGGTGGCCGATGCCCATGTTATTGCCGGCTTCCAGCAGATGCAGGAAATGCCGCTGCTGCTGCTCCGTCTCCATGCGGTAGCCGCCGGCGAAAAAGATCGTTTCCGGTGGCAGGTCCAATGCCCTTAACGCGGCGTAGGACCAGGCGATGGCCATGCTTTCCGTCTGTGTCAGGGCCAGTTGCGCCAACGGGTCCGGGTCATCGCCAATCGCGTCACGCAGCGTTGCTTCCAGATTATCGCCCAAATGGGGTCGCAGCCGGGCCGGGACGGTCGCCATGTGCCCCGCTTCGTGCAGCAGGTCGCCGGAAACATAAAGATGGGCGGGATCGACACGCAGGACCCCGGCAGAAATCGTTACGCCGGGCAGGAAACCTTCAGGTCCGAAAGGTCCCACCTCCAGGGGCAGGCCGACCCCACGGATGAAATCCACAATCCGGTCGAAATGCTCTGCGCCCAGCATGGCCGCTCCCCTGAAGTTGCTGCGATTGCAACTTTAGGGGAATGGCGCGCAAATGACCACTATGCTGGTGTCGCCTTGTGTCACAGGGCGTCGGCTGCGTTCTTCACCATCACCCGGTTCTGCGCGGTGCCAAACCAGCCCAGGACGGTATTGTGATGGTCGATGATCTGTTCAAAGGTCAGGCCGCCCATGTCGCAGGTCGTGTGGCCATCGCCGATCAGCGTGACGTCGAAGCCGTGGGCGATGGCGCTGCGGACCGAGGTGTCGATGCAGAATGGCGTCATGCAGCCGCCGATGATGACATGGCGGATGCCGCCATCCAGCAGCGCCTGCTTCAGGCCCGTCTCCAGAAAGCTGTCGCAGGTGGTCTTGTGGATCACCAGTTCGCCAGGTTGCGGTGTCAGTTCACGCCGGATTTCCCAGCCGGGTGTGCCTTTCGCCAGACGGTGATCGTCGGGCGCGTCATGCTGCACATGGATCAGGGTGACACCGGCGGCCCGCGCGCGGGCCTGCAGGTCGGCAAGACGGGCGACGACGCTGTTCAGCGCCTGGGTGGCGGCGGCGATGCGGGGGCCGTCGCCGGCGGGCAGGATGGCTTCCTGAACATCAATGACGATCAGGGCGGTTTCATTGGCGGCGGGCATGGTGGCGCTCCCTGCTTTGATATCTGAAGATGGCAACCGGTAACTGAGATTTGTATCTGAATCATTTCAAAGGGGGGCCGGGCCTTGCAGCGGGAAGCGGATGCGCTACGCTGCCGATGCAATCCACAAGCCCTTGACGGGCAAAAAATCAAGGATGGGATACGTGCGGATCATCGGACATTTCATGCGCGGCAGCGCCCTGGCACTGGTGCTGGCCCTTTCTGCCGGGGTGGCGTCGGCCCAGACGGCGCCGGCCAAGATTGAGCGGGTGCAAAATGGCAATATCGTCACGGAGAATATCCCCACCGTCGACGTGGCCCTGGGTGAGCGTCTGTCGGCCTATCTGTCCGCCCGGTCCGCCGGCATGCTGGACTGGACGCCCGACGGCAAGGGCATCCTGATCACGACCCGGTTCGGGGAAACCGCACAGCTGCATCTGGTGAACGGCCCGATGATGGCCCGTCAGCAGCTGACCTTCGCTGCCGAGCCGATTACCAGCGCCGCGTTCAGCCCGGCCAAGGGTTCCACCGATCTGGTCTATGTCTGGGACAAGGGCGGGTCGGAGAATTTCCAGTTCTTCCATCTGGATGTCGCCACGGGCAAGACCACGCTGGTCACCGATGGCAAGTCGCGCAACCAGGGTCTGGTCTGGAACCATAAGGGCGACAAGCTCGCCTTTTCCAGCACGCGTCGCGACGGCAAGAACACCGATGTCTATGTCGGCGGGTTGAAGGATGCCGCGACGGTCGCCCCACTGGTGGCGCAGACCGGGTCGTGGGGCGCTGTCGCCTTCTCCCAAGATGATAAGAAGCTGCTGGTCGGGCAGTATATCGCCATCACCAAATCCTATCTGTCGGTGGTCGATGTCGCCACGGGCCAGTTGACCCGCATCAAGCCGGACAAGGACACCGTGGCCCTGACCGGCGTCGGTTTCACGCCCGACGCCAAGGGCGTATTCCTGACGTCGGATGAGGAGGGCGAGTTCAAGCGCCTGGGCCTGCATGATCTGGCGTCGGGCAAGACGACATGGATCACCGCCGATGACCCCTGGGACGTGGAGGAGGCGGTGCTGTCGCAGGATGGCAAGCGTCTGGCCTATGTCCTGAACGAGGGCGGCTGGTCCACGGTGCGGGTGATCGATACCAAGACACTGAAGCCGGTGAAGATGCCCGCCCTGCCCAAGGGTGTGATCGGTGGCGTCGCCTTCAGCCCCGACGGGTCGAAGCTGGCCCTGTCGCTAACCACCCCGACCGCGCCCGCCGACGTGCATGTCGTCGATCTGGGCAAGGGCAAGGTGGAGCAGTGGACCAAGAGCGAGGTTGGCGGCCTGAACACCGAGAATTTCGCCGATGCCAGCCTGATCCAGTTCCCCACCTTTGATCAGCGGCAGATCCCGGCCTTCCTGTTCAAGCCAAAGAATGCCAAGGGCAAGCTGCCGGTCATCATGCTGATCCACGGCGGGCCGGAAGGGCAGAGCCGCCCGAATTTCAGCGCCACGGTGCAGTTCTGGGCCAACGAGCTGGGGGCGGCGGTGCTGCTGCCCAATATCCGTGGGTCGGAAGGCTATGGGAAAACCTATCTGGGCCTGGATAATGGCTTCAAGCGCGAGGATAGCATCAAGGATATCGGCGCCCTGATCGACTGGGTCGCGACCCAGCCCGACCTGGACAAGGACAAGATCGTGGTGGCCGGCGGTTCATACGGCGGCTATGCCACGCTGGCGGCCATGACCCATTACAATGACAAGCTGGCCGGGGGGGCCGACACGGTCGGCATCTCAAACTTCATCACCTTCCTGGAAGCCACGGCGGAGTATCGCCGCGACCTGCGCCGCCCGGAATATGGTGATGAGCGCGACCCGGAGATGCGCGCCTTCCTGCAGAAAATCTCGCCGCTGACCAACGCGTCGAAGATCACCAAGCCCATGCTGGTCATCCAGGGTTACAATGATCCGCGCGTGCCCGTGGGCGAGGCGGAGCAGATGGTGGCCGCCATCCGCAAGAATGGCGGCGAGGTCGGCTATGTGCTGGCCATGGATGAAGGTCACGGCTTCCGCAAGAAGTCGAACCAGTTCGTGGCGCAGATGGCGCAGGCGCAGTTCTTCCAGAAGGTGTTTGGACAGAAGTAACCCCGTTCGGCGGGTGGGGCGCATCGCGCCCCACCCGCCGATAACGCCGCCCTGCCATGGCCTCTCCGGGTGGTCCCCGACCTTGCATTGAAACCCTGTCGGCATTAGGGTCCCGCCGCATCGGGGGGCCGTCCCGGTGACGGTCTGCCGCCTCCCTTTCACCAACGGATCGGGTAACGCGGGATGAAGTCCGCCGTCATCGTCTTCCCTGGTTCCAACTGCGACCGCGATATTGCGGTGGCCTTGGAACAGGCTTCCGGCAAGAAGCCCCACATGGCCTTCCACAAGGACACGGAACTGCCGGACGTCGATGTCATCGCCGTCCCTGGCGGTTTTTCCTATGGCGATTATCTGCGCTGTGGGGCCATGGCCGCCCATTCGCCCATCATGAAGGTGGTGAAGGAACGGGCATCCAAGGGCGTGCGCGTCGTCGGCATCTGCAACGGCTTCCAGATCATCACCGAGGCGGGTTTGCTGCCCGGTGCCCTGATCCGCAACAAGTCGCTGAAATATGTCTGCCGCACGGTGGGCCTGCGCGTCGAGACGACGGATAGCGACTTTACCCGCAAATATGCCAAGGGTCAGGTGATCGGCATTCCGGTCGGCCATGGCGAAGGCAATTATGTCGCCGATGACGAGACGCTGAAGCGTCTGGAAGGCGAGGGGCTGGTGGCCTTCCGTTATGCCGCACTGCCGGGCCAAAGCGCCGATCAGGCGAACCCCAATGGCGCCACCAACGACATTGCCGGCATCTTCAATGCCACGCGCAATGTTCTGGGCATGATGCCTCATCCCGAACGCGCCTTTGACCCGCTGCATGGCAACACCGATGGCCGTGCCTTCTTCGATAGTTTGGTGGAGACCCTGTCGTGAGCGCCCGCAAGGAACCCGTTGTCAACGAGGCCCTGGCCGCCGAACACGGCATCAAGGCCGATGAATATGTCCGCCTGCTGGAAATCGTCGGCCGTCAGCCGACCTTTACCGAGCTTGGCATCTATTCCGTGATGTGGTCGGAGCATTGCTCCTACAAATCATCGCGCGTCTGGCTGAAGAAGTTCCCGACCACGGCCCCCTGGGTCATCTGTGGTCCGGGTGAAAATGCCGGTGTCATCGACATTGGCGACGGTCAGGCCGCCATCTTCAAGATGGAGAGCCATAACCACCCCTCCTATATCGAGCCCTTCCAGGGTGCGGCGACGGGCGTGGGTGGCATTCTGCGCGACGTGTTCACCATGGGCGCCCGTCCCATTGCCAACCTGAACGCCCTGCGTTTCGGGGAGCCGGATCACCCCAAGACCCGCCAGCTGGTCGCGGGTGTGGTGTCGGGCATCGGCCATTACGGCAATTGCGTCGGCGTGCCCACGGTGGGCGGCGAGACCAATTTCCACAAGGCCTATAATGGCAATTGCCTGGTCAATGCCATGACCGTCGGCATCGCCGATCAGGACAAGATTTTCTATTCCAAGGCGGCCGGCGTCGGTAACCCCGTGGTCTATGTCGGGTCCAAGACGGGCCGCGACGGCATCCATGGTGCCACCATGTCCTCGGCGGAGTTCACCGAGGATAGCGAGGCCAAGCGCCCCACGGTGCAGGTCGGCGATCCGTTCACGGAAAAGCTGCTGATCGAGGCGTGCCTGGAACTGATGAACACCGACGCCATCCAGTCCATCCAGGACATGGGTGCCGCCGGTCTCACCTCCTCCTCCGTCGAAATGGCGGGCAAGGGCGGTCTGGGGATTGAGCTGCATCTGGAAAAGGTGCCGCAGCGTGAGACGGGCATGACGCCCTATGAGATCATGCTGTCGGAAAGCCAGGAACGCATGCTGATGATCCTGAAGCCCGGTTCCGAGGATGTCGCCCGCGCTATCTTTGAGAAGTGGGAACTGGATTTCGCCGTGATCGGCCATCTGACCGATACGGGCCGTTTCGTCCTGAAGATGAACGGCGACACCTATTGCGACCTGGAACTGGCCCCGCTGTTCGACGCGGCCCCGCTCTATCATCGCCCCACGGAAGAGACGCCGGCTCAGCCGCCGCTCGACCTGGACGAGGATGAGCTGTGGCCGGAGGATCTGTCGCTGGGCGATATCCTGACCAAGCTGGTTTCCTGCCCCGATCTGGCCTCCAAGCGCTGGATCTGGCAGCAATATGACAGCCAGGTGGGCGCGGATACCCGTTTCCTGTCGGGTCAGGCCGATGCGGCGGTGGTGCGTGTGCATGGCACCAACAAGGCGCTGGCCATGTCATCCGACGTGACCCCGCGCTATTGCTTCGCCGACCCGGTGCAGGGTGGGCGTCAGGCCGTGGCGGAGAGCTATCGCAACGTGTCCGCCGTTGGTGCTCTGCCGCTGGCCATCACCGACAACATGAATTTCGGCAATCCCGAAAAGCCCCGCATCATGGGGCAGTTCGCCGGCTGCGTCGAAGGCATGGCCGAGGCTTGCCGCGTCTTGGACTACCCGGTCGTGTCGGGCAACGTCTCGCTCTACAACGAAACCAACGGGGTGGGCATCCTGCCGACCCCGACGGTGGGCGGTGTCGGCCTTCTGGCCGATGGGCACAAGGCTGTGGGTCTGGGCTTCAAGAATGACGGCGACGTCATTCTGCTGGTGGGGGAGACCGAGGGTCACCTGGGCCAGAGCCTGTACCTGCGCGAAATCCTGGGTCTGGAGGAAGGTCCGGCGCCGGTAGTCGATCTGGAAACCGAGAAGCGTCACGGCACCTTCGTGCGCGAGGCGATCCAGGCCGGACTGATCACCGCGTCGCATGACGTTTCAGATGGTGGTCTGCAGGTGGCACTGGCCGAAATGGCCATGGCGGGCAACAACGGCGCGGACCTGTCCGGCTTGGATGGCTGGCACGTGGCGGAGTTGTTCGGCGAGGACCAGGGCCGTTACGTCCTGACCGTGAAGCCGGCCGATCTGGAAGCCGTGGAGACCAAGGCCGCCGAGGCGGGCGTCACCCTGAGCCGCATCGGTACCGTGGGCGGCGACGCCCTGACGGGGGCTTCGGGGGCCATTATTTCGGTTGCGGACCTGATTGCCGCGAACGAAGCTTGGCTGCCGAACTATATGAATGGCAAGGTGAACTGATTTCACCCGTTCCAGGCCCGCCATCCCGGTGCCAATCCGGGATGGCGGGCGTTTTCATGTGAGGACCCGACCCATGGCGATGCACGCATCCGAAATCGAGGCCCTGCTGCGCGAGGCGTTCCCAGACGCCGTTGTCCGCATCGACGACCTGCGCGGCGATGGCGACCATTATGCGGCTTATGTAGAAAGCCCGTCCTTTAAGGGTAAAAGCCGGGTGGCGCAGCACCAGGCCGTCTATGCCGCGCTGAAGGGCCGTATGGGCAATGAACTGCACGCCCTGATGCTGACCACGGCGGCACCCAAGGACGCATGATTGGCCTGCCGAACGAACCCCCTGTTAAGGGGGATGGTTCGGCGCTATATGTCGAGGGATTCCCACGGGACCGCAGGGGCGGCGCTGTGGTGTGGACTTGAGGAAATGTGAAAGATGGACCAGACGGTTGCCGAGCGCATCAAGCGCGATATCGCCGACAATGACGTCGTGTTGTACATGAAGGGCACGCCCGTGTTCCCGCAGTGCGGCTTCTCTGCCGCCGTGGTGCAGGTGCTGAGCCACCTGGGCGTCAAGTTCAAGGGCATCGACATCCTGGTCGACCCGGCGCTGCGCCAGGGGATCAAGGAATTCACCAACTGGCCGACCATCCCCCAGCTTTATGTGAAGGGCGAGTTCGTGGGCGGTTGTGACATCGTCCGCGAGATGTACGAGGCGGGCGAGTTGCAGGACTTGCTGCGCGACAAGGGCGTTGCCTTCGCCGACGCCGCCTGATCTGTCGGGTTAATGAAAAGGGGCCTTTCCATAAGGGAAGGCCCCTTTTCTATGTCTGCGCGCAGGGAGTATTTAATTTCATATTTGTAATTGATTTGATAAACAGTAATCGTTGCAATATATTTACTATACAGCTTTCTCGGCTTGGTTAATATCTTGCCTCGGGGCGATTAATAATCGATCTGGAGTTGGGAATGCGTAATGTTGTAATGATCGTCGCATTGTTTTTGCTTGGGGTGTCGTCGGTTTGCGCGCAGCAAGACACGACGCAGACATCAAATGCCATCGTACAGACGGCACCTGCCGACAATGATGGCGGCCGCCTGATCTGCAAGACGGATAAGGAAACCGGATCGCGCGTCAAGCGCAACAAGGTTTGTAAGACCAAGCAGGAATGGGACGATATGCGGCTGAACACCAATAAACAGTTGAATGAGTACAGCAAGCAGGCCCCGGGAAATCCCCGACCGTCAGGTTCATGATCTCCCGACAATGCCAAAGGGCCGCTCCGTTCGGAGCGGCCCTTTCCACATACAGGTAAGAGAGAAGAGCGGATCAAGCCTTGGCGGCCAGCACATTGTCCACCGCCAGGGCACCAGCACCGTTGCCGGCCAGTACCAGGAAACCACCGGCCATGGACAAGTTCTTCCAGAACATGATCGACTGGATATAGGCCATCTGGGCATCCGTCACAGCCCAGTAGTTATGGAACAGGATGGCGGAGAGGACGGAGAAGCCGGCCAAAGCCAGGGCGGCGGCCCGCGTCTGGAAGCCTGCGACGATGAAGGCGCCACCCACCAGTTCCGTCACGATGGCCGCCAGCAGCAGCAGTTCGGACGGCAGCGGCAGACCGGCGGAGCCGACATAGGCGAGGCTGCCCTCCCAACCCGTCACCTTTGACAGGCCGGAGGAGAGGAAAATGGCGGCCAGCAGCACGCGGCCGGCAACGGGGAAGTATTTGGCATTGTTGGCGATCAGCGTATTCATGATCAGGTCCTTGAAGCTTTCAGGTGAGTGGCGCCGGCATGGGGCGCCGTCGTCTTGAGTTGAAAGCTATACCCACCGAACCATTGCGACAATGCGCACTGAATACGATTAATTGTCATGAAAAATGGGACAATATAGATAACAAAAAGGCCGCATCCCGAAGGATGCGGCCTGATCTGTGCCCGAAGGCCCGAAACTTAGCGCGAATAGAATTCGACGACCAGGTTCGGTTCCATCTGGGTCGGGTACGGAACGTCGGCCAGGTTCGGGGCGCGCAGGTAGGTGCCCTTGAAGTTGCCGGTGTCGACGGTCACGTAATCCGGGAAGTCACGCTCGCCGGACTGGATCGATTCCATGATGATGGCGAAGTTCTTGGCCTTGGCGCGCACTTCGACCACGTCATTGTCCTTCACCTGGAAGGACGGAATGTTGACGCGCTTGCCGTTCACCAGGATGTGACCATGGTTAATGATCTGGCGAGCCGAGAACGGGGTCGGAGCGAACTTCATGCGATAGACGACGGCGTCCAGGCGGCGTTCCAGCAGCTGGATCAGGTTCTCGCCCGAGTCACCC
The DNA here is from genome assembly GCF_059489915.1 of Niveispirillum sp. CC-CTL257. Classification (NCBI taxonomy): domain Bacteria; kingdom Pseudomonadati; phylum Pseudomonadota; class Alphaproteobacteria; order Rhodospirillales; family Azospirillaceae; genus Niveispirillum; species Niveispirillum sp. CC-CTL257. Next base: position 803,417 of record NZ_JCAJXE010000003.1, on the reverse strand, counting down.
TTGCGGCGAACGGCTTCCTGGTACAGCTTGCGGAACTGCTTCTCACCGATATTGCCGTAGTAGCCCTTCAGCTTCTGCTTGGCCATCAGCTGCAGACCGAAGTCCGACGGCTTCTTGCGGCGCTGACCATGCTGGCCGGGGCCATATTCACGCTTGTTGACCGGGGACTTGGCGCGGCCCCACAGGTTCACGCCGAGGCGGCGGTCAATCTTATACTTGGCTTCTTGACGCTTGCTCATCACAAACTCCGTTATGCTGTCCGATGATCAGACAGCGCTGTTGTCCCGGTAGTTCCCTGCCCTTTGCCCATCGGGTTATCCAAAAAGACAAAAGCAGGGACGGGGCGCCAAATGACCGGCGCCCGCCTTCCCAGGAATGGTGGCGGGTATAGAGGATAGCGGGGGCCCTGTCAAACCAGTTGGCGGCCCACCCGCGCAACCCTGCTGGGCGTAGCGCGGATTAGGCGCAAGCCGTAATCCGCGGAAGCACATCGACGTGGCTCCGCGGATTACGCTGCGCTAATCCGCGCTACGGATCACAGACAAGCCGCCAGCGCCGCCGCAAACCGGCCCGCCGTTTCCACCGACAGACCGGCGACATTGATGCGACCGGAGCCGGCCATGTAGACCGCATGTTCCTCGCGCAGGCGTTTCACAACATCGGGTGAGAGCGGCAGCAGGGAGAACATGCCCCGCTGCTGATCCACCCGGCCCAGCACACCGCCATGGGCGGCCAGCGCGGCGCGGATGCCCAGCAACCGGTCGCGCATTGTATCCAGTTCCAGCCGCCAGTCGGCCACCAGGGCGGCATCATCCATCAAAGTGGCGATGACGGCCCCGCCATGGTCGGGCGGCATAGACCAGTTGGCACGCGCCAGGGCCAGTATGTTGGAACCGACACGGTCGGTATCGGCGGCACTGCCGGTCTGTACGAACAGCGCGCCGACACGGTCGCGATAGACGCCAAAATTCTTGTCGCAGGAATAGGCCAGCACAGCCTCCGGACAGGCATCCATCACCATGCGCACGCCGGCGGCGTCCTGCTCCATGCCCAGGCCCAGCCCCTGATAGGCCAGATCCAGGAAGGGCAGGATATTGCGCGATGAAAGGGTGTCGGCGATTGCCCGCCACTGTTCCAGGCTGAAATCAGCGCCGGTCGGGTTGTGGCAGCAACCATGCAGCAGGGCGACATCGCCCGGCTGCGCGCGGTTCAGCGCATCCATGACGGCATCAAAGGTCAGGGTCTGGCTGGCCGGGTCGAAATGTTTGTAGGTCTGGGCCTTCAGGCCGGCAGCGGCCAGGATGGGCGGATGATTGGGCCAGGTGGGTGTGCCCACCCAGACGGTAACGCCGGGCCGGCTGGCCGCGATCAGTTCCGCGCCCAGACGCAGGGCGCCGGTGCCGCCCGGCGTCTGCACACCCGTCAGGCGGCCGCCCAACTCCACATCACCCAGGGCCAGTCGCGCCATGTGGCGGGCGAAGGCGACATTGCCTTCGGGACCCAGATAGGACTTGCTGTCCTGGCTTTCCCACAGCTTGCGTTCCGCCGCCTTGACCGAGCGCATGACGGGCGTATGGCCTTCATCGTCACGGAACACGCCCACGCCCAGGTCGATCTTGCCCGGACGGGGATCGTTGCGGAACATGCCGATCAGGGCCAGAAGGGTGTCGGCGGGCTGTTGAGCCAGCGGCTGAAAGAAGGACATCGGAACCTCGGATGGGCAGGTCAGAACTGTGGTCACAGGATAGGCGTTCGGGAGCGCAATTACTGTGCGAAGTGGGGTTCGGGAAACGCTGATCTGCCTTGCAGGGGCGGTTTCGGTGACGAATTATTGCGCGGGCCGATGGGTCGCCAGCCAGATGCCCGGCAGGACCAGGGCCATGCCCGCCAGATGAAAACCCTCCAGCCGCTCCCCCAGCAGCAGGGCGGCCAAGGCGGCGTTGTAGAGCGGGGTGAGGTAGAGCGTCATGCCGGCCCGTCCTGGCCCGAACACCGTCACCAGCCGCCCATAGACAAGGTAGGAGGCGAGGCCCGGCACCAGGGCCAGGAAGAGCAGGGTGGCGATGGTGCGGAACGATCCGTCCGCCACCTGTCCCATGCCCATTTCCAGCCCATAGAAAGGCAGCATCGCCACCACCCCGCCGGCACAGATGCCGGAGAAGCGGGCAAACGGCGTCAGGCCAGAGGCACGGTGGCGCAGCAGCAGCGAGTAGAAGGCCCAGCCATTGGCCGCCAGCACGATCCAGAGATCCCCCGCCGTGAAATGCAGATGCAGCAGTGCCTTGGGATCGCCCTTGGCGATGACGGTGACCACGCCCGCCAGACTGACCGCCACGCCCGTGGCCTGGATGGCGCTGACCCGTTCCCGCCAGAACAGGCGGCCATAGAGCACGATCAGCACGGGGGCCGAGGCATAAATCAGGCTGATATTTGTGGCTGTCGTCGTTTGTCCCGCCAGATAGACGGGCGCGCCGCAAATGCCCATGCCGAGCGCGCCGAGCAACAGAAACCCGCGCCAGTCGCGCCGCAATTCCGGCCAGCCGGCGATCAGTTCATGGCGGATGAAGGGGGCCAGGATCAAAAGCGCCAGGGTCCAGCGCCAGAACGCCATGGAAACCGCCGGTATCTCCCCCGCCACAAACCGTGCGGCCAGCACGTTCGACCCGAACAAGAGGGGCGAGGCGGCCAGCAGCAGGAACCAGGAGAAGAAAGAGGGGCGGTGCGGCATGGTTGCGGCTATAGGCCGACATCCGGGCGTTGCCAAGTGCCAGATCAGAGATAGAGGCTGAACGGCTTTTGCAGCAGATGCGATGCGAGTGCCTGTGACCCGACGATCAGGAAAGCGATCAGGACTACACAGAGCCACTGTCGGCCGATGCTGGGCCGTGATTGGTAGACATTCATGCCAGTCTGTTCGTCCCACGGAACAGGCCGCGCCCTTTCAAGCAGCGCCTTGCTGTCCAGCATCGTGAAGCAACTGATCGGGGTGATGCCGAACGCGAAACCCTGTTTCCACAGAAGCTTTTGTCGCTGGATAAGGCAACCCAGGCCCGGTTGGGTTCCGTCCTGATAACGCAGATGCAGACCCAGAAGCCATTTGCCCGGTGTCATACCGGTCGCTGACAGCAGCACGGCCTGCAGCAGAAGCCCAACTGGCAGAAGCATGAAGGCCGCCAATAGCCGCAGGCCGTCATGTTCAAGCCGATAGCCGGCCAGTGCCAGCAATAGGGTGAACGTTGCCAGGAGCAGCTGATAATCACAGGCCTGCGCCCAGAATCGGCTCCATGGCGGTGCCAGCCTGGGATTTTCTGGGTTGGGAAGGTCGGCAGGGGCCGGTGCCATGTCGGAGGCATGTTGGCTGGACCGGGCGGTGAGCAATTGATCGGCAAACGACGGGAAGCTGCCGGCCTGCGCCCAGGCGGGCATTCCCGGTGCCCATAGCCAATGCTGGGCATTCAGATCGCCCATCTCCAGCAAATAGCGCAGATGCGAAACCTGTACCGGTCCATAGGCCTTGCCGTTCTGCGCGTACCACCAGCTCTCCATATGAGGCCTTTCGCTAGCGTCGGCTGAGTGGTCGGCTTTGCTCGCTCGCATGCACCTTGCCTCACCCCCCAAATTCGACATGGCACAATGACCAAGGAATGTGGGGTTTCGGTCGGCGACCGTCAACGGGTTGCGGCTTCGCCACGAATCTCTTGTATCAGCAGCAGACGGTCCAGCCGGGGTTGCAATTCCACGCCATTGCGCACAACCCAGCGGCCCTGGGCATGCATCAGCGGTATCCAGGCCACGTCATTGTAAAGGGCCTGGGCCGCTTCCTGCAGCATCAGGTCCCGTTTGCCGGCATCGGCCTCTGACAGGGCGGCGCGTAGCAGCCGGTCGATAACGGGGTTGCAGTAGCCGGCATAATTATGGGCGGCGCGGTTGCGACCATCAGTACCGGTGCCCAGCAGGGCCCGCAGCGAATCCGGCATGTTGCTGGGGTTGAAAATCCAGCCGCCATAGAACAGCTCGAAATCGCCGGTGCGCAGCCGTTCCGTATAGCGTTCCATCGGTTCGATCTGCACCTTGGCCCGCACGCCCACCTTGTCCAGGAAATAGGCGATGGCATCCCCGATCTTGGATTGCAGGGGGGTAACCATCAGGGTCGTGTCAAAGCCCCCGGCCAACCCAGCCTCGGCCAGCAGACGCTTGGCCTCCGACGGGTCATAGACATCGGTGGGAATGGCGGTGGTGTAGCCCGGCATGCCCTTCATGGCGATCTGCCCCGTGGCGGTGCCATAGCCCGGCACAATCCGATCGGCCAGCAACTGTCCGGGAATGGCCAGCATCAGGGCGCGACGCACCCGGACATCGCGGAAGCGATTTGTCTGGCCCTCCGCCGGGGCATGCTGATTGGCTTGAAGATAGGCAACGGCGGCAGAGGGGCCTTCCACAACCGTCACGCCGGGCCGGCTGGCGAAGAAGGGCAGGGCCTCAAGGGAGACGGCGTCCAGGATATCGATCCGTCCCTCCATCATGGCAGCGACCCGCTCGCTCTCCGCCAGTTTGATCAGGCGCACCTGTTCCCAATCGCCCGGGCTGCCCCAATAGCTCGGGTTACGTTCCAGCACGATTTCCTTTTCGCCGAACGTAACAACCCGATAGGGCCCAGTGCCCGCCCGAAAGGCGGGATCGTTGAAGCGGCTGCTGTCGGTCCAGTCGATAAACCCTATGCAACCCTCCGCACTGTAGCTGACGGGGACTTGGTTCTTCTCCGGTGGAGCCGGGATGATGGGAATATTGGCGACATCGCTGGGAAAGATCATCACGGGGTTGTGATGGCGGACCAGGATGCTGTGTGCATCGGGTGCGGTGATCGTCGCTACCTCCGCCAGACGCGCCGCGAAGGGGCGGGGTTCCGGCCCTACCTTGCTCGTCCGGCACATGCTGTAGATCACGTCGCGCGGGGTCAGTAAGCGGCCATTCTGAAAGCGGACACCACGGCGCAGATGGAAAAGCCAGGCACCGTCCGGCAACTGTTCCCAGCTTTCGGCAAGTCTTGGCTTGGGCTGGAAACTGGCGTCGGCATGGGCCAAGCCCTCATAGACCTGATCATGCAGCAGATATTCGTTGCGGTTGGCACCGACATGCGGGTCAGTGCTGCGCGCCAGATTCATCAGGCCGATGCGCAGATCAGCAGCGCCGGCCGCCGTCGCAACCAACAGTGCCAGGGCTGGCAGCAATATTGCCCGCGCCACACGCAGAAACCCCCGGCCCGCCAAACCCGACCTCTTAATTCCCCGAAAGCGCGCCGCCGATGACGGCAGCGCACTTTCTGACATGTCACCCACCAAAGCAATAGGCCGAACTGGGTATTCTTGTGATGTCACATGCCTTCGAAGGCAATGACCCACGGTTCGGCCGCTGCCGCCTGCAGCCAGTCCTGCATAGCCGGCAGCGCATAGATCGTATCCACGTAAGCGGCGGAAATCCCGTCCAGGGGCACGTTCCAGGTGCGCAGACGTGTCGCGACGGGGGCAAACATGGCATCCGCAATGGTGAAGTCGCCGAACAGGAAGGGCCCACCTGCCCCGAATCGGGTCCGGCAATCGGCCCACAGGGCCAGGACCCGGTCGATATCGGATTGGGCCGCCGCCACACGGTCGGGGCGGTGATGGCTGTTCCGCACATCCATGAACAGGTTCTTGCGCAGGTCGGGGAAGCCCGAATGCATCTCCGCCGCCACCGACCGGGCCACGGCGCGCACCGCCGGGTCAGCGGGCCAGAGTTGTGCCGCCGGGAACAGTTCGTTCACATATTCGCAGATGGCCAGACTGTCCCAGACCACCAGATCGCCGTGGCGTAAGGAGGGGGCCTTGCCGTTGGGCGCGTGGGAGAGAAGGGTGGCCTTGGTGTCCGGTTGGCGCAACGGCACCACCACCTCCGCGAATTCAGTGCCGGCATGGCGCAGGGCCAGCCAGGGGCGCAACGACCAGGACGAATAGGCCTTGTTGCCGATCACCAGGGTGAGGGGGGCGGAGTTTCTGTCGGACATTGCGATGGCTCTGCTTCACCGTTGCGGAGAGGAGGACGGGAGAGTAGGGCTGTTGGCGAATGACCGCAAAGCCCCAACTTGGCACGGGGACAATCGCGGCACCCATGCACGACCGCTACAGCCCAAGGACGAGATTTCGTGATCGACCATCTCCTGACAGCCGCCGCTGCCGATACCGTTCCCCTGACGCTGGTGACCAAGGCCGGGCTGGATGCCTGGCTGGGTACCGCATCTCCGGCCGATGCCGCCTGGGTGAAGCGTCTGGGTTTCAAGGCCGCCCCCGGTGCCACCGCCATCCTGCCGGGTACCGATGGACAGATTACACGCGTGCTGGCCGGGGTGGCCGACCGGATCGATATCTGGTCGCTGGCCGGTCTGCCGGGCAGCCTGCCCGCCGGGTCCTACGCGATTGAGGCCGATCTGGATGCCGATACGGCGACGGCCGTGGCCACCGGTTGGGTCCTGGCGACGTATCAGTTCACCCGCTACAAGAAATCCAGCAAGGAATTTGCCAGCCTGGTCCTGCCGGCCAAGGCCGATGCGGCGGCGGTGGTACGGTTTGCCAAGGCGGCCTTCATGGTCCGCGATCTGGTGAACACGCCCTGTGAGGATATGGGCCCGCCGCAGCTGGCCGAGGCGGCACAGAAGCTGGCCGCCGAGTTCGGCGCGAGCTTCAGCGCCATTGTCGGTGATGACCTGCTGACCCAGAACTATCCCATGATCCATGCCGTGGGCCGCGCCGCCGCGCGTGCGCCACGTCTGGTCGAGTTGCGCTGGGGCGATGCTGCCCACCCGCTGGTGACGCTGGTCGGCAAGGGCGTGTGCTTTGACACAGGCGGCCTGGATATCAAGCCGTCGGCGGGCATGCTGCTGATGAAGAAGGATATGGGTGGTGCGGCGCATGCGCTGGGCTTGGCGCGGCTGATCATGGAGGCGAAGCTTCCAGTGCGGCTGCGTGTGCTGGTCCCGGCGGTGGAGAATTCCATTGCCGGCAATGCCTTCCGTCCCATGGATATCATCCCCACCCGCAAGGGCCTGACTGTGGAGATCGGCAATACGGATGCCGAAGGCCGTCTGATCCTGTGTGATGCCTTGACTGAGGCGGACAGCGAGAATCCTGCTCTGCTGCTGGATTTCGCGACCTTGACGGGCGCGGCGCGCGTGGCGCTGGGTCCCGACCTGCCGGCCCTGTTCTCCAACAATGATGCGCTGGCGGCGGAGATCCTGGCCGCGGGGACGGCCACGGACGACCCGCTGTGGCGTCTGCCCCTGTGGCAGGGCTACCGCGCGCAGTTGGACAGCAAGATCGCCGATCTGAACAATGCGCCGGGCGGCGGTATGGCGGGTGCCATCACGGCGGCACTGTATCTGGAACAGTTCGTATCGAAGGACACGGTTTGGGCCCATATGGACCTGTTCTCCTGGAACCAGTCCAACCGTCCGGGTCGCCCGGAAGGGGGGGAGGCTATGACCTTGCGCGCCATGTTCGCGGTTATTGCCAAACGTTTTGGTTCGAAACAGTAACAATCCTTGTTGTCCCGGCTTGCCGAAGGGACTGATCTTCGGCACACTCGCTTCCCGTGCCCGGTTGCGGATATCGCATGGTGCCGGGTATGGGACGCGGGTTCGGGGGGCGGGGCATGTCACGTAACCTAGAGGCGCTGCAACTGTGGCGACGCGCACTGGTCGCCAGTGTGCGCAAGGATGGGCCCGACCTGTCCGCACGGCAGCTGGCGCTGCTGCTCACCGTGTTTCTGACGCCGCCGCCGCACACGGTGCGCGGGCTGGCCGCGACCTTGAACGTGTCAAAGCCCGCCATCACCCGCGCGCTGGACCGGCTGGGCCGGCTGGGCTACATCAAGCGCAAGCGCGATCAGGAGGATCGCCGTAACGTACTGGTCCAGCGGACTGTCAAAGGGTCCGTCTTCCTGGCTGAGTTCGGCCAGATGGTGATCGATGCGGAGAAGGCACCTGTGGTCGGTGAGGAAGGCGGGGTCATTGCCGATCCCGCCCTGGATATCAGTGGTGTCGTCCCGCCCGTGATGGTGGACGGTGCCCGCACGGAAGCCCTGGCCCCTTCGGCATGACCGACCAAGAAAAACCCGATCCCCGCATCCATCCCTATCGGGATGACCTGGCCGCCAGCTATCTGCGCGGTCGCGTAACCGCCGCCCGTTTCATCGATGGCGTGCCTTGCCAGATCAACAGCGGGTTCACCGCCCTGAAGGAGAAGCCGTCCTACGAGGCGCGGCAATCGACCGAGCTGCTGCTGGGCGAAGGCTTCACCGTGCTGGACGAGCAGGATGGCTGGGCCTGGGGGCAGAATGAAACCGATGGCTATGTCGGCTGGCTGCGGGTTGAGGCGCTGGAAGCAGGCCTGACCGAAGCGACGCACAAGGTTACCGCACTTCGGACCTTCTTGCAGCCCGAGCCGGACCTGAAACTGCCATTCCTGGACGTGTTATCCATGGGTGCCTGTGTCGTTGTGACGGGTAAACAGGGGGAATGGTTGCAGGTCGAGGGCGGTGGCTGGGTGCATTCCCGCCATCTGGCCCCGATGGATGACTTTGCTTCTGACTTTGTTGCAGTGGCTGAGCGCTTTATGGGCACGCCCTATCTGTGGGGCGGTCGCACCAGCGTAGGCATTGATTGTTCCGGACTGGTGCAATTGGCCTTGATGGCCGCCGGGGTCGATTGCCCGCGCGACAGTGATCAGCAGGCTGCCGCTGTCGGCACCCTGATCTCCGCCGATGGGGTAGGCGTGGAGTATCGCCGGGGCGATCTGGTGTTCTTCCCCGGTCATGTCGGTATCATGACCAACGCCCATACGCTACTTCATGCCAATGCCTTCCACATGGCGGTGGTGACGGAGCCGCTGGCCGATGTCGTGGCGCGGGCCGGGGCCAAGGGGATCAATGCCGTCAAGCGACCGGGCTGACCGGCTGCACAGAGAAAAGGGCGCCCCCGGTCGGGGGGCGCCCTTTTTTATTGGCTATACGCACGCGGATCAGCCGGCGCGGACCCGCTGCAGGAAGCCATCCACCTCCTGGCGCAGGCGGGCAGCACCGTTGGTCAGCCCCGTCGCCGCCTCACGCAGGCCGCGGGCGGCGTCGCCGGTGCCGGCGGCAACCTGGGCCAGGGACTGCACCTCGCTGGCCGCCTCGCGGCTGGCGGTGGAGGCCGACTGCACCGAGCGGGCGATTTCCTGGGTGGCCATCCGCTGCTGTTCCACCGCTGCTGCCACCGTTGTGCTGACGCTGGACACGTCGCCGATCCGGTCGGTGATCTCGGTCAGGGCACCGACGACGGCGTTGGCGGCGTGGCGGACGGCGCTGATGCGGCGTTCGATTTCTTCCGTCGCCTTGGCGGTCTGGCCGGCCAGTTGCTTGACCTCCGACGCCACCACGGCGAAACCTTTACCGGCCTCTCCGGCGCGGGCGGCCTCGATGGTCGCGTTCAGGGCCAGCAGGTTGGTCTGGCTGGCGATGGCGGAAATCAGGTCAACGACATTCTTGATGCCTTCGGCCTCGCTGCTGAGATTGCGGACAAGGCCGTCGGACCGTTCAACCGCCGCAGAGGCCTGGCGCGTGCTGCCCGTGACGCCTTCAACCTGACGGGCGACGTCATTGAAGGAGACGGCCAGTTCTTCCGCAGCGCTGGCGACCGACTGCACGCCCTGGTCCGAACTTTCGGCGGCGCGAGAGACGTGGCTGGCGGCGGTGCGCCCATCTTCGGCCACCAGACCCAGACGTTCCGCCTCGCTCAACACGGTGCCTGCTGTTTCGCCGACTGTGCGGACGGAGCCCAGCACAGTCGCCTCGAAACTGTCCGCAAGCGCCAGCAGGGCCCGGCGGGCGCGGGCATCCGCTTCCACACGTTCGGCTGACAGGCGGGCAGCTTCCTGCAAGGCTTTTCTGAAGGCAAACAGGCCATCGACCAAGCTGTTCAACTCGTCACTGCGAACCAGCGGAGCCGGATCGACCGACAGGTCATTGGCGGCGAGCCGACCCATCGCCTGCGCGATCCCATCGATCCCGTTGCGGACCAGTCTGGTGATGAAAAACACCAGCAGGGATACGATAGCCAAAGCGATCAGGAGGCCCAGAACCAGCAGCCATGATGCCGTTACAGCGCTTTGCGCCTGACGCTCCACGCTGGTACGGGCGTCGGCCTGGATCTGGGCCATCGCCGTGTCCAGGGCGGCAACGATGACCTGTACCTTTTCATTGAAGGGCAGAACGGCACCGGCCGCCGTGGCGATATCGACCTCCAGCATGGTGGAGACGACGTCTACTGCGCCGCTGAACCCGTCCAGTTCCGCCGCTGACGCCTTTACCGTTGCTTTCAGCTTGGGATCGGCGATGGTGTCGGAAATGACCGTCAGACGCTGCGCCTCATTGGCGATGGCAGTCTTAACGGATTCCAGTTCCTTGATAGCGCCCGCAGCGGGATTGCCGCCCGCCACCGACAGAACCGCGAAATAGGCCGAGCCCAAACTGCCCTTCAGCTCCGCCACCAGATTCTGCATCTCGGTTGCCCTGGCCAGCTTCTCATCCACCAGGACGCGGGTTTCCGCCGCCTGCGAACGCAGTTCGATAATGGAAAGCCCGCCCAGTACCAGCATGGCGAGAGCGGCGACGATGGGACCGGCCATCAGCTTGGCCAGCAGTGACAACCGGTCCAGACGAGCGAGAATTGTATGATGCATATTTATTATCCTTGTGCGTCAGCCCGGACGGCGGGTTTAAAAAGGCTGACGAGAGTCGGGCCTTCAGGAGAAGACCCGACCCCCGTTGTCGGATCAGAACGACTGAGACAGGCTCAGATAGACTCGGCGTTCCGTTTCAAGCACCGACGTTGCCTGCGTGCTGGCGCGGAGGAAGTCTGTCGCGGTTGCCCGCACCTCGGTGCCCGTGGAGAAGGTGTAGGCAACCGAAGCAGTGCCGCTTACATAGGAGTCGATCTTGGTCGGTATCAGGAAGCCGGTTTGAGTACCGGTTCCCGGTCGCAACTGATATCGGCCGGATTGCCAAGTCAAACCCAGATCCGCAGACAAGGCGCCGCTCGTCCAGCCGATATTGCCTTGCAGCTTATGTTTGGGGGTGGCCTTTTCATAATAGACAGGCCGGGTGGGTAGGGGGCCCTTGTTAATCGTCAGGTTATCGTCGATGTCTGTCCAAGTGTAGGATGCGCTATAGGTGACGCCGCCGGCAATAGCACCCCTGATGTCGGCCTCCATGCCCCAGGAAGAGGATTCACCGGCATTAATGAAGGTCTGGGTCAAGGTGCCATTGATCAGGACCCGGTCCGCCGTGCCGCCAGTGGTCGCCTTGACGTCCTTGGTCTGCTGGCGATAAGCGGTGATGCCGAAGCTGCCATTGATCGCCGGCAGCGCATGGTCATACCCCAGTTCGAAACTACTGATGCTGGCAGGTTTCAGCTTCGGATTGCCGACTGTGCCAGCGCCGTAGAAGCCACCAAGTTCAAACATGGCCGGCAATTGATTAGCCAGACCATAAGTGAAGCGAAGCGTATCTTCAGATGTGGGCTTATAGACCAAGCCGCTGTTGAGGCTGACCTTCGTCATCTTGGTGTTGAACTCGGACAGCAAGCGCGGCGTCATCGCTGCACCTTCGTAGCCCAGATTGAAATTATCGACCCGCGCAGCGTTGGTGAAGGAGACATTGTCCGAGACTTTCCAGTCCCACATCAGCGAGCCAGCAAAGATGTCAGCGCTGATCCGACCCCCCGGCGATGGCCAGCGTCCCATTTCGGAGCGACGATATTCACCGGTAATTTTCACGGTGTGATCTGTGTTTAGCTGGATCAGATCAGATATCTGCGCAACCGTGAGGCGCGCGTCGGATGCCGTGCCAAGACCAAGGTAATCAAAGTCCAGCCAATTGCGATAAACGGAGAGGTTTACCAGTCCAACTTCACCAGCGTCGACGTCGACATCGAGCTTTGCAGCTCGTGCGACATAGTCAATCGCGAAGTAGGTGTTGGTCGTCGTGTAGTTATCCTGGAGAGAGTAGCTACGAGACAGCTCAAGGCCCACCTGAATATTGTCGGCCACCTGCGCCACACCAGATGCGGAAACATGGTTGGCCTCCATATCCCGCAGGCGGTTACGCTCTGTCGCGGTGAGGTTCCCGCGCTGGAACTCATCAGCCTCCTTGTAGCCAGCGGAGAGCTTCAGTCCCAAGCTGTCGCCAAACTTGAGCGTCTTAACCATATTGGCTTCGCGCTTGTCATTATTGCCGGCGCGCAGCGTAGCGTTACCCGTCTCATCATACAGCGGGTTCACCGTAATGATGTTGATCACGCCGGCCACGGCATTGAAGCCATAGATGGCCCCAACCGGACCCTTGACGATCTCAATCTGCTTGATTTCGGCCAAGGTCACCGGGATGGTGTTCCACACGACCATGGCATAATGGTCGTTGAACACTTGGCGTCCATTGACGCGCACCAGCAGGCGTCCGTAATGGCCATGGTTGTAACCACGGATGGCCACATCGGCGGCACCGGTGCCCCAGCGCAGAACATCCAAACCGCTATAGCGGTTCAGAATGTCGGGAAGGTTGTCCAGGCCGCTAGCCTTGATGTCTGCGGCGCTGATGATGCGCAGCGATGCCGGGGCGTCGGATGCCACCTGCGGCTTACCCGTGGCGCTGGTTGTCACCGGCTGGCCGAACGCGTCCTGGAGAGCGGTATAGTTGATCGTCTGGGCATTGGCGCCGACGGCGATGAGCGTGGTGGCGCCCAACAGTACGGATTTCTTCATTTTTATCACTCCTGGTGGTTCGTCGGGCTCAGTGCGCCGTTACGAGCATCTGGAAATTTTTGTCGAAGCTGACGCCTGCTTTGGCCAGGGCAGCCGTGTTCACGTGATACTTGGCGGCCCCGGAAGCCTGGCGCTCCACGGCCAGAGCGCATTTGCCGGCTTCCATACAGGACATGTCCCCAATGACCAGTTGGCCCGGCGCTGCCTTGCCGGAGACATCCACAGGGCCCACGACAACCACCGCAACGGCCCCCGCAAGGTCGCCACCCGCGCCAGTGACCACCTTTGCGTTTACATCTGCGCCTAGGGCCGCTTTGACAGCGTCGCCGGCTGGAGCGCTGTCAGCAACGATGGTGATCGGGGTCGGCTTTTGCGGCTTCGGTTGCAGAAAGTTAAGGGCTTTGACCGCGACGGTGGCCGTTGGGCCATCTACGGTCGCTAAAGCCGGGCTGGTGCAGAGCAAGGCTGGCAAGGACATTACCAGACTGAAGCGTCGAAGAAAGTTGGCGTGCAGGTTCTTCATGGCTTTTCCGTTCTTCTGCCTTTTTTAGGGAGTAGACAATGCGTTAGAGAGTAATTTGAATACAAATTCCAAATAAATGATATATATTCAAAAGGGTATAATGTTTAACATGCATATGAATGACTGTTCTTATGATGTGATTAAGCGGCATTAATTTTATTAATCTCACAACCCCGTAATAATACGGGGTTGTGAGATTGGTGTATCAGAACTTCTGGGAAACGCTGGCATAGACGCGGCGTTCGGTTTCCAGGGCCGAACCCAGCGCCGTTTCCGTTCGCAGGAAATCGCTGGCAGTGACGCGGACCTCTGTCCCCGTTTCGAACAGGTAGCCGATGCTGGCCGTACCGGTCCAAGTGCTGTCAATTGGGAACAGGCCCTGACCACCGGTCACGGGACGCAGCAGCGTCCGCTTGGACTGCCAGGACAGGTTCAGGTCGGTGGACAGCGCCCCGTCCGACCAGCCTACATTGCCTTGCAACTTGTGACGCGGCGCTGCGCCTTCGAACTTTACCGGACGGGTGGCGATGGCGCCCTTGTTCACAGTCAGATCATCATTGATGTCATTCCAGGAATAGGAGGCGCCATAGCGGACGCCATTCATGGTGCGTCCATCAAACGCCGCCTCGAAGCCCCAGGAGGCACTGTCGCCGGCATTGATCACGATGGAGGCCGGGCGGCCATTCACGACGCTGATATCAGAACCCAGGAACGACTTGATATCGTCCGTGGTCTGCCGGAAGACCGATAGATGCACCCCGCCATTGATGGCTGCCAGGGCGCGGTCATACCCCAGCTCATAGCTCTGTACCTTACTGGGCTTGATGTGGGGATTGCCCGCCGAAGCGAAGAGGCCGGCTGCGGTGACGGTCGGCAGATAGAAGCCACCCAGTTCCAGAATGGACGGAAGCTGATTGGCCAAGCCATAGGTGGCGCGCAGCGTATCGACATCCGTCGCCTTGTAGACCAGACCGCTATTCACGCTGATCTTGCTGATCGAACGGTCGAAATCAGCGGCGACATAGGGCGGGGAGGCAGCACCGGAATAGCTCAGGTCCAGCCAGTCAGAGCGAAGGGCGTTGGTGAAGGACAGCTTGTCGGTCAGGCGCCAGTCCCACATGCCGGCCACGGCCCAAACGTCATAGGAGATGGTGGCACCGGGAGCCGGGAAACGGCCCATGCTGTTGTGGCGGTATTCACCGGAAATCTTAACCGTGTGGTCGGTGCCGATCTGGATCAGGTCCGACAATTGCACCACGCTGGTGGTCACGTCCGACTTACCGATGCCGAAATACTCGAAATCCAGCCAGTTGCGGTAGGCGGTGAAGGATACAAGACCGGCAGCGCCGGCATCGCCGATCAGGTCCAGCTTGGCCGACTTCGCCAGATAATCGTCGCCATACAGGCTATTGGTCGCGATCATGTCGGTCTGCTTCATCTTGGAGCGGGTCAACTCCAACCCGCCCTGAATGCTGTCCGTCAGCTGCGCCAGGGCGCCGACTGCCACATAGGACGATTCTGGGTCCAGCAGACGGCCACGCTCCACGGCGGTAATCGCACCCTGGTTAAACTCGTCCTGTTCCTTGTAGCCGGCAGAGAAGCGCAGGCCGAAACTGTCGGAAACCTTCAGATTCTTCGACAGTCCGATTTCGCGGGCGCCATTATTGCCGAAGCGGACGGTGGCGGTGCCATCGTTGTCATAAAGCGGATTCTGGGTGATGATATTGACCACGCCCGCCACGGCGTTGAAGCCGTAGATGGCGCCGACTGGGCCCTTCACGACTTCGATCTGCTTGATTTCCGACAGTTGCACCGGGATGGTCGACCAGTTCACTAGCGCGTAATGGTCGGAATAAACCTGACGACCATTCAGCAGGACCAGCAGGCGCGGACTGTTGGGTTGGTTGTAACCGCGCATCCCGATATCAACGCTGCCAGCACCCCAGCGCAGCAGATCGATACCGCCGACGCGGGCCAGAATATCGGGCAGATTATCAAGGCCGGTCGCCTTGATGTCTTCGACCGTGATGATGTGCAGGGCGGCTGGGGCATCGGCGGCAACCTGCGGCTTGCCCGTCACGCTGGTGGTCACGGGCTGGCCGAACGCATCCTGAAGGGCGGTGTAGTTGATGGTCTGAGCGTTGGCACCGACGGCAAGAAGGGCAGTTGCGCCGAGCAGAATAGATTTCTTCATTTACGAGGACTCCTGGTGGTCTTGGCGCCGACTTAATGCGCGGTCACGAGCATCTGGAAATTCTTGTCGAAGCTGACGCCGGCCTTCGCCAGGGCTGCCGTGTTGACATGGTACTTGGCGGCGCCGGAGGCTTGGCGTTCCACCGCGAGGGCGCATTTGCCGGCTTCCATGCAGGCCATGTCGCCGATTACCAGTTGGCCTGTGGCAGCCTTGCCGGAAACGTCGGCGCCGCCGATCACGATGACCGCGATGGCGCCGGTCACGTCGCCAGCGCTGTCAATGACCTTAGCCGTCACATCAGCACCAAGAGCGGACTTGACCGCATCGCCCGCGGCTGTCTGGCCGCTTGCCGTCACGATGGTGACAGGCGTCGGCTTGGCAGGCTTGGGCTGAAGGAAATTCAGGGCCTTCACAGCGACAGTGGCGGTGGGGCCATCGACCGTTGCCATGGCCGGGGCAGCATAAATGAGTATCGGCAGCAGCAGTCCGGCCATCAGGCCACGCCGTGCCGGTGAACGCAGATCGCGCATTGTGTCTCCAGTTTGGCAGGAGGAAGGAATTGCTCCTTCCACAATGCGTATGACTAAAGGATCAATGCGTCACTACGGCCTATATAATCCGTCTGGTTAGGTTTCCAAAGAAAAACAGCGACTTTTTCGTGTTGTGATATTAAGGCAACATATTATGGTAACCAGGTATATACGTTCGTATATGTCCTCGTAGTGATCCATCAGTTTAGTATTTCATTAACAACTTTAGCGTTCGCATCATTAGCAATCATATTCATGCACATATGCTGGATTCCGATCGACAAAAAAACCCACCGACCCCTGAGGGAGCCGGTGGGCTGGTAGACGCGAGAGACTGAAAACAGTTCCACCCGACGAGAGCAAGGTGGAACCAGGACGCGGATCAGAACTGGAACTGCATGCGGACGGCGGTCAGATCCAGCTCGACTTCCTGGCCATTGGCGCGTTCGGTCTTGCTGATGACGTGGTTCAGCATGAAGCGCACGGCCGGGTTGACGTACCAGTTCAGGCCCAGCGTCCAGTTGGTTTCCTTGCCGGCAGTGCCGGTGCTGATGCCGGCGGCCCGGTCGATCAGGTCAACCTGGCTGTAGCGGGCGGCAACTTCCCAGGCGCCAAAGCCGTTCTGACCAACGGGCCAGGAGGGCTTCACACCCGACCATTCGCCGATATTGTAGTTACGGCGCTCGCCCGTCAGGATGTAGCCGGCGGACAGGTAGTAGCCGCTGAACTCCGGATCGGCCAGGGTCTGGACAGCGCCCGAGGCGGTGCGGTCGGCATATTCAGCGCCGAAATTGTAGTACTCGGCGGCGGCCCAGAAGCTCTTATAGTTCACGCCCAGGTCGGCGCCATAGGCATAGGCGCTGTCGATCTGGTTCACCGTGACGTTGGTCAGGCGGTAGGAGGTGTCGGTGCCGCCGATGCGCAGGCCCGGACGGTCGCCGAAGCCGATGTTGGAGGTGGCCGTGCCAGCGGTCACCGGGCGCGCGGTCGCCTGCGGGGTGGTCTGCAGGACGCCGGAAACGCCGATACCAGCCGAACCTTCATTGGCCTGCCAGAAGGCGTAGGCAGCGCGGCCCAGCAGGTTGACCTGATCGTCGAAGCTGCCGGTGGTGTTGGTGGAGTTGCCGGTGACGTAGGCGGCCACGAAATGGCTGGTGCCCTTGTTGGTCACGCCGATGGCTGTACGGCTGTCGGAACCACCGATGCCGACGACGATGTTGCCGATCGGGGCGCGTTCCATGAAAGCGATGTCGTTGGAGGACGTGCTGTCATCCAGCGTGAACTTCGGCTGCATCACGCCCGCCACCAGGGTCCAGCCCGGGATGCCGGTATAGCCGATATTGGCGGCCTGGATCTGCGCGCCGCCGCCACGATTGCCGGCGAAGTTGGCGGTCACTTCATAGGTCCAGTCAGTGTAGACCTTGCCGGCCACGCCCAGGAAGGCGCGGCGGATGCCGAAGCCATCAGTGCCGTCGGCGGTGAAGTTCTTACCACCATTGCCGAAGCCATAGTCCATGTGGAGACGGGCGCGGATGGCCGCGTCAAAGGCCTTGTCAGCGGTCTGAACGCGGATGCGGCCACCATCGGCGGTCACCTTCGGCATCGCCTCCAACGCCTTCTTGTTGGCAGCGCTTTCCTTGGCAACCGAATCCTTCAGCGAGGTCAGCTGGCCCTGCAGGGCCTGGATCTGGGCGGCCAGGGCGTCGATCTGGGCCTGGGACGGGGCGGCGGACTGGGCCACGGCCGGGCCGGCGGCCAGAACGGCGACGGCGGCGCCGACCAGCAGGGTGGACTTGAGGCTCATTGTTGTTCTCCGGTGGGATCTCGCGGGCGACAAAGCCTGTCAGCGTGCCGATCCCCATCACCGGGTATGTATCGACAGTGCCTCAGGCCCCGGCGGAGGGCTAACAGAGGGGTATTGCCGATTTGATGCGGTTTTATTACGTCTTCATGACACGCCAGACCTGTTGCATTATAGGTACTATCGTTTGTCAGCTTCTGACGGTGTGCTGATCCAGCCCCCGGGTCCTGGGCCTATCCGGAGTGGATTTGGCCTTAACTGGCCCTCCAGAAATGGACCTCCCTCATCGCTTGAGTATTATGATATTGCGTTACCCTGGCGGGTGACTATGAGGGGAATAAAAAATGTGTATGAGAAGGAAGTTTTTGTCCAAATCTGTGATTGTATTTACAATTATACTTGCGCTGGGGTCAACGGGCCCCGTCCAATCACAAGGTATTGAGACTAACAAATCGAAGCAGATGGAGGAGTTGTTTGTTGCTTCGTTGTTGCCAGTCAAGCTAACAGAAGGTTACTTGTCCGGGCCTGGTGCAGAATTTTTAACCAGGAAAGCAAAGGAGTCGAAGTTTTTTCTGCTTGGTGAAGATCACGGGGTCGCCGGCATCGCGCATTTCGCTGGTGCCCTTGCGCCAATTATGAAATCAGCCGGATATCGCCACGTTACAGTAGAGGTTGACCCGTGGATGGGTGCCCGTATGGAAACGGCCTTGCGTGCAGGCGGTGTCGAGGGGTTGGAGCGTTTGCTTTATCCAGATCAGCCATTGGCGTTACCATTCTTCCACTGGAGGGAGGAGACAGAGGCGGCGCAACGACTGCTGTCGCTCGGCCCCGACAATGTCTTATGGGGTGTCGATCAGGCATTTATCGGCGCGGCCAATTTGCATCTCCGGCAGATCGAAGACAATGCAATCAACCCAGCTGCGCGCGCAACGGCCGCGGCACTTGTGGCAGAGTCCCAGGGAAAACTAGACTTTCTCGGCAAGGTGGATGTCGCGCGCTTGCGAACATTGCGCGCTCAACTTGTAGACCAGCGGGACGCACCGCTGGCCAGGCTCGCAGATGGACTTATTCAATCGGCTATTCTCTACCAGCCGTTTGTTTCAGGTTCTGGTCTTAGCGTATGGGCTTCCAATGATCAGCGTGAAGAGCTGATCAAGCGCAACTTTATGACTTACTATCGGAGCGCGACGGATAAGCAGGGCAAGGGTCCACGCGTGTTTCTGAAAATGGGTGCGACCCATTTATCGGGTGGTATCTCCATGACCGGTATCAAATCATTTGGCGGATTCTTGGATGCGTTGGCCGTAATGGAGGGGGAGAGATCCTTCTCACTTTTAGCCTTATGCGGGCCGGGAAGCAAGAATGCACAGATATTTGGCCCTCCTGGAGATTGCACGGCAAAGTTTGCCGAGATGTTCGGCGATCTGGGTGCGTTGTTGAGCGATCAGCCGTTCGTCGTCGTCGATCTTGGGCCGTGGAAGCAACAACCCGACCGATGGAAGCACCTACCTGAGACAGGGCGCGATTTCTTTTGGAATTATGACGCTGTCCTGATCGTTTCCGGAAGCGCGCCGTCCACCATGTTACGACCGCTGGATATGAAGCCTCCGCAGTAATCTTGCGGTATATTCGATCCATAAACGGCAACGCATGAGCATGCAATCCACTTGGTCGGTGCGAATGTTCCGACCAAGTGGTAACGGCGTTGGATCGGGCTGAACTGTACCGCTTCATAAAACCGCAATCTTTTCATAAAACTGTCATCTGAGTAGTCTGCCGTCAGCGGGTCTCTGTGCCAATTGGCGTGCCCGAACACGGTTGCAACCTACCCCGTTCGGGTAGAGGATAGGGTTCCATTCCGACGGAGCGCCGCCATCCAAGTGATGCACGACCCGCAGCCAACACAGGAGGACCCGTTGCCGCCGCAGGCGACGGACCGGTCGTCATTGCCGCTGGCCACAGTGCCGGTGCTGTTGTTGCTGGTCTTCGCGGTGGTGGCCATCGCCGCCATCCTGTTCACGACGGCCCGGCATTTTGACGCCGGCGAGGCGCATCGCACCGAACAGCGTGTGGCTCGCATGATGGCTAGCGCCGAGACGTCGCTGGCCACCGTCGTGCGCGACTATGCGGGATGGGACGCTGCCGTCATGCATGTCGTGGACAGGTTCGATCTGTTGTGGGCGGATGAGAATATCGGCATCTATCTCAGCGGCGGTTATCGCCTGTCCATGAGCCTTGTGGTCGACCGTCAGGGACGGATCATCTACGGGATGGAGGATGGCAAGCGGCTGACCGATGCCCGGATGCGCGAAATGCAGGTCCCGGCTGCGCTGCAAAGCATGAATGCCCGCACCATTGCTGCCCTGCCGGGGCCGACAGAGGCTGTGTCCGGTATCGTCCGCTGGGGCGACCAGCTTTATTTGGTCAGCAGCGCCGATATCAGGCCCAGTACCGGCGGGCACGCACGGCCCGACGGCATGGTTCTGGTCTTTCTGCAAAAGCTGGACCGGGTGGCCATTGCGCGGTTGCTGGACCCGCTGCTTCTGGAGAATATCGATGTCACTGGCCGCTCGGTAGCGGCGGCCGGTTCACTGCCGCTGAGAGAATATGGGATGGGACCCGGGGAGAACCCTGCCGGCTGGATCGTCTGGCGTATGCCGCAACCGGCACAGGAGTTCCTTGCCGGTGTCTATTGGGTGCTGGCGATGGTCCTGCTGGTCCTGTTCGCATTGACGGCACAGATTCTTTCCCGCGTACAGCGCGCAGCCAGACGAGAGACGGTGACCAACGAGGCGTTGCGGCAGTTGTCCGAACGCTACCGTGCCCTGATCGATGCCCTGCCTGACATGGTCTGTCTTCTGGCCGATGGGCGGGTGTCGCTGATCAACAGTGCCGGCCTGTCCATGCTGGGCGTGTCGGCAGAGGCGGCGGGGCAGGTGGTCGGGCGTCCCTTTCTGGATATTGTCGTTGAGGCGGACCGGCTGGTGTTCCACCGTTCCATGCAGATGCGGGGACGCGGTGGCGCCCAATGGGTGTCGTTGCATATCCAAACTAAAGCCGGTGCGGTGGTGCCCATCGAACTGGCCGTGTTGCCAGTAACGGGGGAGCCGCTGGGCGAAATGACCCTGGTCGCCCGCGACCGCCGGCCCGAGCTGGCACGGCGGGAGACATTGCGCGCGGCTGAAACCAGGGCCGCCATCGCAGACCGGGCCAAGGGTCAGTTCCTGGCCAATATCAGCCACGAACTGCGCACGCCGCTGAACGCCATCATCGGGTTCTCCGAAATCCTGCGGGATGAGCTGCTGGGCCCATTGGGCGTGCCGCAGTACAAGGAATATGCCACGGACATCCATGAAGGCGGGCTGCATCTGCTGCGGCTGGTCAATGATCTGCTGGATATTGCCCGCATGGATGCTGGCACGCTGGAGCTTCGCGAAGGCTGGGTCGATGTGGCACCGTTGATTGAACGCTGCGAGCGCCTGTTGCGTCAGAAAGCGGCGGAGCGGGGCGTGCCCGTCAAGCTGGATATTTCCCCGCACGGCCTGCGCATCCTGGCGGATGAGGTGCGGTTGAAGCAAATCATTGTCAATCTGGTGGGCAACGCCATCCGCTTTTCCGAGTCTGGTCAACCTGTCACGGTCACGGTGCGTTTGGACGGACCGACGGGTAATGTCCTGATCGAAGTGGCCGACCATGGTATCGGCATGACGGTCGATGCCATGCGCATCGCACTGGAACCGTTCGCGCAGGTGGAGGGCGGGCATAACCGCCGCCAGCCGGGCGCTGGCCTGGGTTTGCCATTAGCCAAGGGCTATGCCGAGGCGCATGGCGGGTCCCTGACCATGCAAAGCACACCCGCCGTCGGTACCACGGTCACCGTGCAGCTGCCGGCAAGCCGCGTGGCGCTGGTCACGGTGGACGGCTGAGGGAGGGATCAGCGCCGTTCCTTGAACATTGCCAGCACATGGGCATGCAAGGCGGGATCCCCCGCCGCCACGACATTGCCGGTGCAGCCCAACCGCAGGGGCTGCCCTTCCCAATCAGTGATCAGGCCACCGGCCCCTTCGATCACGGCCACCAGGGCGGCCCAGTCATAAGGCTGCAACCCTGCCTCCACCATCAGGTCGATGAAGCCGGCAGCCAGCAGGCCGAAGGCATAGGCGTCGCCACCCCAGACCATGTAGCGGCTGGACGCCTGGGTGACAGCGAATTCCACCTGATGGAAGGGCATCGTCGCCGCCTGAGTCGCCAGCGCAATGTCGGCACAGGCGCGGGTCTGCACGGGCTTGCCGTTCAACGTCGTGGGCCGCCCGGTCACGCCCAGCCAGCGATCCCCCACCACCGGCTGATCAATAATGCCCAGCACAGGCACACCCCGATGCAGAAGGGCAATCAGCGTGGTGAAAAGCGGACGGCCCGTGATGAAGGACTTGGTCCCGTCGATCGGATCAATGACCCAGACATACTCGGCGTTCAGGTCCTGGCTGCCATGTTCCTCACCTAACACGCCGTCCTCGGGCCGTTCGGCATTGAGAATGGCACGGATGGCGCTTTCAACCTCGCGGTCGGCGATGGTGACGGGCGAGGCGTCCGCCTTGATATCCACTGCCACGGGGGTGCGATAATGGCGGCGGGCCACGGCACCGGCCGCATCGGCGCAACGCAGGGCGAGATCGACCAGTGATTCGGGAACGGCGGACATGTCAGGCGACTCCGGAATGCGCAGTTTTGCCCCTGCAAAATAAAAAGGGACGGCATTGCTGCCGCCCCCTTCATACCACGCTATTGGTGACTTGCCGATTACGGCAGCGGCACCGGGCTGTCGGCCAGCGTGCGCAGATACGCGATCAGCGCGGCGCGATCCTCGACCTTCTTCATACCGGCGAAGTTCATCTTCGTGCCCGGAACAGCTGCCTTCGGGTTTGCCAGGAACTTGTTCAGGTGCTCATAGTCCCAGTTGCCTTCCTGCGCCTTCATGGCGTCGGAATAGGCGAAGCCCTCGGCATGCGCGTGCTTGTTGCCCACAATGCCCCACAGATTCGGGCCAACCTTGTTGGCACCGCCCTTTTCGAAGCTGTGGCAGGCCGCGCAGGCCTTGACCAGCTTCTGACCGGCGGCCGGATCGGCAGCCGCCATCAGCGGGGTCACCGGATCGGGCTCTGCCGGAGCGGCGGGCGCGTCGGCGGCGGCGGTTTCGGTCTCCGGCACTTCCACCTTATAGGCGCGTTCGGCCGGGAAGTTCGGGTGAACCAGCTTCTTGGAGACGAAACCCGCCAGGAGGGCGATCAGCGTCGCCGTCAGGATCGCCATGAAAATCTTATTGAAGGTGCTGCTCGCCATCAGTCCTAATCCCTTGGGTTCGCCAAGCGCGGGCACAATAACGCCAAGAAGCGGGCACGTCCATGCCCGCCTTGGCGTAAATCCATGCGCGATACTTAGCGTAAGGATGCACGAACGCACATGGCTTTCCGCCTTGACCCGGCGGACCAAATGTCGCACGGGAAAACCATGACCGATCCGAACCGTCCCCCACCCGCCTTTTCCATGGTCCGCCCCCTGGTGGTGATCCCCGCTCGCATGGGCTCCACACGCCTGCCGGACAAGCCATTGGCGGACATTCATGGGGTGCCGATGATTGTGCATGTCTGGCGGCGCGCCATGGAGGCGGGCATCGGCCCCGTGGTGGTTGCCGCCGCTGAACAGGCCATCGCCGATGCGGTGACCGCCGCCGGCGGCACGGCCGTTCTGACCGATCCAGACCACCCGTCCGGGTCTGATCGGGTCTGGGAGGCCGTCCGCCGCATCGACCCGGAGGGACAGCATGATGCCGTGGTCAATGTGCAGGGCGACCTGCCGACCATTGACCCAGCCGCGATCCGCGCTGTGCTGTCGCCCCTGTCCGGCCTGGGCGTGGATATCGCCACCCTGGGCGCCATCATCACGGAGCCGGGAGAGCGCACGAACCCGAATGTCGTGAAGGCCGTGGTGGAGATGGCCCCGGGGGCTGATACGGGGCGTGCCCTTTACTTCACCCGCGCCACCGCGCCGTGGGGGGAGGGGCCGCTGTTCCACCATATAGGGCTTTACGCCTATCGCCGCGCCGCACTGGAACGGTTTGTCTCCCTGCCGCCGGCCCAGCTGGAGCAGCGGGAAAAGCTGGAGCAGCTGCGGGCCCTGGCCAATGGCATGAGCATCGCGCTGACGCGGGTGGACATCGTGCCGCTGGGGGTGGATACCATCGAAGACCTTGACCGCGCCCGCCATATGCTGGCCCCATCGCCTGCGCCGTGATTCACGGCATCCCGCCCATCGCCTTTCAGACAGACAGAGCCCTCCCATGCCCGCCTCCACCATCGCCTATCAGGGCGCACCCGGTGCCAATTCCGACCTGGCCTGCCGCAGCGTTTTTCCCGACATGGTCACGCTGCCTTGCGCCTCGTTCGAGGATGCGTTCGCCGCGGTGCATGAGGGACAGGCCAAGCTGGCCATGATCCCGGTGGAGAATTCGGTCGCGGGCCGCGTTGCCGATATCCACCATCTGCTGCCCCATGGCGGTTTGCACATCATCGGTGAGCATTACCAGCGCGTCATCCACTGTCTGGTCGCACCCCAGGGTGCCACGATGGAGGGTCTGACCGAGGTGCATTCCCATATCCAAGCCCTGTCCCAGTGCCGCAACTATCTGCGCGAACGAGGCCTGAAGCCGGTGAACAACGCCGATACGGCGGGCGCGGCCGCCGACGTGGCGCGCTGGAACGACCCGACCAAGGGGGCCATATCCTCCGACCTTGCCGCCGAGATTTATGGGTTGCAGGTGCTGGCCAAGGGGATCGAGGACGCGGCCCATAACACGACCCGCTTCCTGATCCTGGCGCGGGAACCCAGCGTGCCGGAGCGGGGAACGGATAGCGTTACGACTTTCGTTTTCCGTGTCCGGTCACGGCCTGCGGCCCTTTATAAGGCATTGGGAGGCTTTGCAACCAATGGCGTGAACATCACCAAGCTGGAAAGCTATCTGGTCGACGGCCGCTTCACGGCGGCGCAGTTCTATATTGACGTCGAAGGCCACCCGGAGGAACGGTCCCTGCGGCTGGCCATGGAGGAGCTGGGTTTCTTCGCCAGCGAGGTCAAGTTCCTGGGCGTCTATCCGGCCCATCCCTTCCGCCGCGAACAGCAGCAGATGGGCGGCGGTATCTGATTGTCGGGATCAGAGATGTGTACTGGAGATGGTTGGGCATTTCTTGAAAGTGCCCAACCATTCCAAGGCCCCGATCTTCGCTCTTGAGGTCCTTCAGTTCTCTTGCCCTGGAGGTGACAGAATAAGGGCTTGGGTCCGGCGAGTACCCAATACGGTTAGGTGATCCTCCCCTTTGAAATTGGTTTTGCGACCGGTGCTTGGGAAAAATCCTTCAGCCCGCGTGACAATCTTGTTGCCTTCTTTAATGACACCGGTTACCTAATGGGAGCGCAACCAAATCGGTATTTTGACGCCCTTAAGGTGTTATCGATGTCCAAGCCCCTGGCCCTGCATGATGACCGTCTGTTTCCCGCTGAGCCCGGCACGCGCGCCATTGCGCGGCGGCTATATCAGCTGGTGAAGGGCCTGCCGATCATCAGCCCGCATGGTCATACAGACCCGTCCTGGTTTGCGGGCAATGCCAATTTCGGCAATCCGACCGAATTGCTGCTGGCGCCTGACCATTATGTTTACCGCATGCTCTATAGCCAGGGCATTGCCATGGGGGATGTGGGCGTGGGCGACCGGTCCGGCCCGTCCAAGGCCGATCCGCGTGCCGCGTGGCGGATTTTCGCGTCGAACTTCCACTTGTTCCGCGCCACGCCCAGCTGGCTGTGGATGAATTTCGTGTTCACGAAGGTGTTCGGCATTGATGTCGCGCTGTCGGCTGACACCGCTGACCATTACTATGACACCATCGATGAAGCGCTGAAGACGGAGGCGTTTCGCCCCCGCGCCCTGTTCGAACGGTTCAATATTGAGTTGATCGCGACGACGGAGGGGCCGACCGACACGCTGGACCATCATCACAAGGTGCTGGAAAGCGGTTGGAAAGGCGGGCGGGTCATTTCCGCCTATCGCCCCGACGCGGTGATCGACCCCGAACATGAACAATTCCCCACGGCCATGCGCGCCTTTGCCGAGGTGACGGGCGAGGATGTCTATAGCTGGAAAGGCTATCTGAACGCGCACCGCAAGCGCCGCCAGGATTTCATGAAGGTCGGCACGACCAGCAGCGACCATGGCCATATCACGGCCAATACCGCCAACCTGTCGCCCGCCGACGCCGAAAAGCTGTTCCAGAAGGTATTGAAGGGCGATGTTAGCGCGGCGGATGCCGAGACATTCCGGGGCCAGATGCTGACCGAAATGGCCGGCATGAGTATTGAGGATGGTCTGGTCATGCAGATCCATCCCGGTGCCTTCCGCAACCATAATGGTCAGGTGTTCGAGCGGTTCGGGCGCGACAAGGGGGCGGATGTGCCGTCGCGCACCGACTATATCCGCGCGCTGAAGCCGCTGCTGGACCGGTATGGCAATGACAAGCGCCTGTCGATCATCCTGTTCACCCTGGATGAGACGACCTATGCCCGCGAACTGGCGCCGCTGGCCGGACATTACCCGACCCTGACGCTGGGCCCCGCCTGGTGGTTCCATGACAGCCCGGAAGGCATGATGCGGTTCCGCGAGCAGGTGACGGAGACGGCGGGTTTCTACAATACCGTCGGGTTCAATGATGATACCCGCGCCTTCTTGTCCATCCCGGCCCGCCATGATGTGGCGCGGCGTGTGGACTGCGCCTTCCTGGCGCGCATGGTGGCCGAACATCGCATGGATGAGGATGGCGCAGCCGAAGTGGCTGTAGATTTGTCATACAACTTGCCCAAGAAAGCCTATAAACTGTGATCGGCGCAGTCGGGGCCAACAGGACCGGCATTCCGGGCTGACACGTAAAAATCGGGGAGTTCCAATATGTTCGCGAAGACCTATCACGCCACCCACCCAGTCATGATGCAGGGCGCCAGCAATGACGATCTGCGCAATCGTTATCTGATGACTGGCCTTTTCGTGGCCGATCAGGTGGTGCTGAATTACAGCCATAATGAGCGTTTTGTCGTGGGCGGTGCCACGCCGGTGGCGGGTGCGGTGGTGCTGCCGCACCAGACCGAGCCAGCTTCCGCCGCCGGTCACCCGTTCCTGGAGCGGCGCGAACTGGGCATTGTCAATATCGGCGGTGCGGGTTCGGTGACGGTGGATGGCACCGTCTATGAGCTGGGCAACAAGGACGGCCTGTATGTCGGCATGGGGGCGAAGGATGTGACCTTCGCGTCCGCCGATGCCGCTGCTCCTGCCAAGTTCTATCTGGTTTCCACCCCCGCCCATGCCAGCTTCCCCAACAAGAAGATCGGCCTGAAGGATGCGGTGGCGCTGGAGCGCGGTGCGCTGGAAACCAGCAATGAGCGCACGATCTATCAGTATATCGTACCGGCGACGTGCCAGTCGGCGCAGCTTCTGCTGGGCCTGACCATGCTGAAGCCCGGTTCGGTGTGGAACACCATGCCGCCGCATCTGCATGACCGCCGGTCGGAAGTGTATCTGTACTGCGATCTGGCCGGCGATAACCGCGTCTTCCATTTCATGGGCGAGCCGGAGGCGGCCCGCCACATCGTGGTGGCCGATGGCGAGGCGGTGATGTCCCCGCCCTGGTCGATCCATATGGGCAGCGGTACGGCCAACTATTCCTTCATCTGGGCCATGGGCGGTGAGAACCTCGATTACACCGATATGAAGGTGATCGATATCTGCCAGTTGCGGTGAGAGGCGCCGCCGCTTTCTTCCATTTCTTCTGTCATCCCCTTGTTGAGCCGGGACCCAGCATAAGCGGCGTCTGCCGCGACATGACAGAGTCATATCGGCGCTATCGCGCCTTGCGCTGGGCCCCCGCTTTCGCGGGGGTGACGGAAAATGGATGGAATGCTTCTATCCAAGATAACGCCGAACGGCCAAGAGGAACCCCATCATGAGCAATCCCTTCGACCTTTCCGGCAAGGTGGCCCTGGTAACCGGTGCCAATACCGGCATCGGGCAGGGCATCGCCGTGGCGCTGGCCCAGGCCGGGGCCAGCATCGTGGCGGTGGGCCGGTCCACCCCCACCGACACGCAGGCCGCCGTGGAGGCCGCAGGCGCGAAATTCGCCTTTGTGTCCGCCGATCTGGGCACCGGCGCGCCGGTGGCGGAGATTGTGGAGAAGGTGGCCGCCGCCTTCGGCCGTATCGACATCCTGGTCAATAATGCCGGGACCATCCGCCGTGCCGATGCGCTGGAATTTTCGGAAACCGACTGGGACGATGTCCTGGACGTCAATCTGAAGACGCCCTTCTTCCTGGCCCAGGCGGTCGCGAAGAAGTTTATCGCGCAAGGGTCCGGCGGCAAGATCATCAATATCGCCAGCATGCTGTCCTTCCAGGGCGGCATCCGCGTCGTGTCCTATACGGCATCCAAGAGCGGGATCGCCGGCGTGACCAAGCTGCTGGCCAATGAATGGGCGGCCAAGGGCATCAATGTGAATGCCATTGCCCCCGGTTACTTTGCCACCAACAATACCGAGGCGCTGCGCGCCGACGAGAACCGCAACCGCGACATCCTAGCCCGCATCCCGGCCGCGCGCTGGGGTTCGCCGTCGGACCTGGGCGGGGCCGCCGTGTTCCTGGCCTCTGCCGCTGCCGACTATGTCCATGGCATTACCCTGCCCGTGGATGGCGGCTGGCTGGCCCGGTAATCTTTACTCCCGGCAGCGTGAAACCCACCGCTGCAACTTCACAAAACCCCCGCCCATTCCATAGGCGGGGGTTTCTTTTTTGCGGCCAGTTTTGTCAAAACCGATCAGGACATTTGACCGGAATCGGTATGGACGATCATATCGGTCCTGTTTGATCTTTGGCACCCTTGTGCATCAAAGCCGAAGAACCAGACATGAAAGTCCTAGTCGCCGTTAAGCGTGTTGTTGACTACAACGTCAAGATCCGCGTTAAGCCCGACGAGAGCGGTGTCGAGCTTGCGAATGTGAAGATGTCGATGAACCCGTTTGACGAGATCGCGGTTGAGGAAGCCGTGCGGTTGAAGGAAGCGGGTAAGGCGACGGAGATCGTGGTCGTGTCGATCGGCCCGACGGCGGCGCAGGAGACGATCCGTACCGCACTGGCCATGGGTGGCGACCGCGGCGTTCTGGTGCAGACCGATGCCGAGGTGCAGCCGCTGGCCGTGGCCAAGCTGCTGAAGGCCGTGGTGGCCAAGGAAGCGCCGGATCTGGTGATCCTGGGTAAGCAGGCCATCGATGATGACAGCAACCAGACGGGTCAGGCGCTGGCAGCATTGCTGGGCTGGGGCCAGGGCACGTTTGCGTCCAAGGTCGTGCCGGGCGACGGTGCCGTGGCCGTGACGCGGGAGATTGATGGCGGGCTGGAGACTTTGTCGCTGAAGCTGCCGGCGGTGGTGACCACCGACCTGCGCCTGAACGAGCCGCGCTATGCCTCGCTGCCCAACATCATGAAGGCCAAGAAGAAGCCGATCGAGGTGGTGGCACCGGACGCGCTGGGCGTGGATATCACCCCGCGCCTGACCACGCTGAAGGTGACGGAGCCGGCCAAGCGCAAGGGCGGCGTCAAGGTCGCCTCTGTGGCTGAGCTGGTCGCCAAGCTGCGCGACGAAGCGCGCGTCATCTGATCTGCAACGCATTCCAAGGATACGCAACATGAGCATTCTGGTTGTTGCCGAGCCCTCCACGGGTGCGGTGAAGAAGCCGACGCTGACCACGCTGGGCGCGGCCGCCAAGATCGGTGGGCAGACGCATGTGCTGGTCGCCGGTTCGGGCGTGGGCGAGGCCGCGAAGGCGGCCGCCTCTGCCGCCGGCGTGGCCAAGGCGCTGGTGGCCGAAGGTGCCGAATATGCCAACCCGCTGGCCGAGAATTTCGCGCCGCTGGTGGTGGCGGCCGTGAAGGCCGGTGGGTACAGCCATGTGCTGTTCACCGCCACGACCTTTGGCAAGAACCTGGCCCCGCGCGTGGCGGCCCTGCTGGATGTGCAGCAGATCAGCGAGATCAGCGGCGTGGTCGATGCCGACACGTTCGAACGCCCGATCTATGCCGGCAATGCCATCGCCACGGTGAAGTCGTCGGACGCCATCAAGGTGATTACCGTGCGCGGCACGGCGTTTGAGGCGGCGGGCGAGACCGGTGGGGCCGGTGTGGTCGAGACGCTGAGCGCCACGGGTGAGGCGGGTCTGTCCAGCTTTGTCAGCGCTGAGCTGACCAAGTCGGAGCGCCCGGAGCTGACCTCTGCCCGCGTCATCGTCTCGGGCGGGCGCGGCATGCAGTCGGGCGACAATTTCCCGATGCTGGACAAGCTGGCGGACAAGCTGGGGGCGGCGGTGGGGGCATCCCGCGCGGCGGTCGATGCCGGGTTCGTGCCCAACGATTATCAGGTCGGCCAGACCGGCAAGATCGTGGCCCCGGAACTGTACATCGCCGTCGGCATCTCGGGCGCTATCCAGCATCTGGCCGGCATGAAGGACAGCAAGGTCATCGTCGCCATCAACAAGGACGAAGAGGCCCCCATGTTCCAGGTGGCCGATTACGGCATCGTCGGCGACCTGTTCAAGATCGTCCCGGAACTGACTGAGGCCCTGGGGTAAGCTGACCTGACCCCTGTTCCTGCCCTTATGCGGCGGCCCAGTCCCGGTGATCGCCGGGGCGGGGCCGCCAGGGTAGTCTGCGGGGTGTAACCAATTCTTTGGGATGGTTGAGAGGTTTCCAAATAAACTGGAAACCGCTTTATTGACCCGTTGTACTGGCCAGGATATCGGCCATACGGACGGGTTCGACATCCAGTCTCAAGCGCGATACCGTCAGGCCATCGCCGGCCCAGCCCATGCTGTCAGGCTGGCGCGTCAGCCGCATGCGGAAGGCGGGGCGAGTGGCCGGGGAAGCCGCGTCGAAGGCGAGGCCGGTGGCGATGCCCTGACGGCTTTCCAGAATCTGCGCCATCAGGCGGCCAAACTGCCACGGGGCCAGGATGTCGCCCGTCGCCAGGATTGAAGGCAGTTCGGGATCGGGTTCGAAACCGGGGCTGTCCGGTGTGATCGCCTGTGCCGCGCGGTGAGGGGCGGGGGTGACGGCGAGGCTGGAAAGGTCTAGCCGGTCACCATCGCGCAGCAGGGAGACGGTGATGCCCGTCTGCGCAAAGGGCCAGCCGGGGCGGCGGCTGGCATGTCGTGCGTCGATCAGGACGACGCCACTAACCCCCACCACTTCCGCCATCTTGCGTTCGCGGATAATGATGGCGGTGTTTTCATCGACACCCAGGCCGCGCGTATAGCCGGCGGCATCCATGGCGACCAGGGTGCGGGCAAAGCGACCGCGCGCCAGGAAATGCTGATCCACGAACCAGTCGGGGCCGATGAAGCCCAGGCCGGGACCCAGGGTGCGGCCCGCGATGGGGCCGGCGGCCAACAGGTCCAGCGTTTCGGGCGCGTCCTTGATCATGGTGGCGGACATAATGGCGGCCCCGGCGGACGAACCGGCAATGACGGCACCGTTGGCGTGGGCCGTGCGGATCGCGGCCAGCAGCGGTGTATCGGAGCCATCGGACCGCAGCAGGGCGGCGGTGTAGCGCGATTGATCCCCGCCCACCAGGAAGAAGCCGCCGGCATGGCGGGCGCGGTCGATCCAGACGGGGTCGGTCACGATCTCTGCCGCAGGCCGGTCGAAGCCCTTTTCGGCCAAGGGCAGCAAGGTGGCGTTGGCACCCAACCTGCGCAGATGGTCCACAATGCGCCCGCCGCTGCCGACGGGGTCGCCGCTGCCTGTAGGCAGGACCAGGATTGTGGCTCCCTTGCCGCCAGCCAATTCCACCAGCCGGGGCCAGCCGGGATTATCCAGCCGGAAATCCCCACCTGCGATCAGCAGCGATCCCTTCACCGGTTCCGCCAACGTCGGGAGGGCGGTGGCGATGAAGGCAAGCAGACACAGGATAAGGCGGCGCATGGGCGTATCCAGGTGGGGTATTGAAAATAGAAGGCGGTCTTGCGGGAAATGTGCCCCTCCCGCAAGACCGCAGCAGCGCTCAACCGGCAGATCAGAAGACCAGACGGGTGCGCAGATAGTAGGACCGGCCGATGGCGGAGGCCGGGCGGCCGATATCGCCATAGAACTGGCCCTTGTTGGTCAGGTTATTGACGCCAGCGGTCACCCGCACTTCGTCCGTCACCTGATAGGACACGGTGGCATCATGCACCCAGGCGGCGGGCGCATAGGCCTGAACAAAGGTGCTGGCCGTTTCCGTTTCCACGCCCGTCAGGGTCTGGCGTGACTGGTAGAAGCCGTACCAGCCGACCGTCCAGACATCGTCGCTCCACGATACGGACGGGTTCAGGTTCCATTCGGGGAACAGACGCTCGCCCAGGGCGTTGTTGGCGGCGCTGCTGTTGCTGGGGGTCTGGAAGGTACGGTTCTTTTCGTTCCAGGTGCCCGTCAGGCCGAAGGTGACGCGGCCATTCTCACCCAGGCCCACTTCCTCCAGTTCCACGGGGTAGACCAGATCGAAATCGATGCCGCTGGCCTCAAACCGGGCGAAATTGATTGTCGTCTGGTTCAGGGAATTGACGGCCAGGAAGGTGGGTGAGGTGCTGGTGCGGTTACGGCCCACCTGCGAGCAGAAGGGATTATCCCGGCTGGGCGCGTCATAGCAGGCGTTCAGGATGTTCTGGCCGGTGACCTGGCTGATCGCATCCTCGATCTTGATGTTCCAGTAATCGACAGCCAGCGAGAAGCGCGGCAGGAAGGTCGGCGTCAGCACAGCACCGACCGTGTAGCTGGTGGAGGTTTCCGGGTCCAGATCCGGGTTGCCGCCCGTGAAGCCCGGTACGCGGGCCGTGCGGGTGTCCAGCCAGCCATTGGGGATGCCATCGGCGGCGCAATTGGCGCGGCGGTTGGCGGGGTTGGGGCCGGTGCCGATCTGACCGGCATCGCAGGGATCGACGACGGAGAACAGGGTGGACGAACGCGGGGCAAACAGTTCCTGAATGTTGGGGGCGCGGATCGTGCGGGAGTAACCGCCGCGAGCGCGGATATCCTTCACCGGGGCATAGACGCCGCCCACCTTCCAGGTATTCACGCCACCGACCGTGCTGTAATCGCCATAGCGATAGGCACCGTCCAGCGACAGCAGCTCGACGCCCGGCAGGTCGGCCAGCAGTGGGGTGTTCAGTTCCACGAAGCCTTCGGTGACGTCAAACCCGCCGACCACATTCTGGCGACCGCCACGGTCGGTATAGTTCAGACGCTCCCATTCTGTCACTTCAAAGCGGCTGTCTTCCTTGCGGTGTTCCAGACCCGCGGCAAAGCCGATGGGGCCGCCGGGCAGCGACAGGGTTTCGCCCAGATCGCCCGTGATGCTGGCGTTCCAGACTTGCTGCTTGATGGTGGACTTCACCGGATTGTCATAGGTGACGAAATCCTGTGCCGCTTCCGACGGGGCACCCAGACCGAACAGGTTCAAGGGCTTGCACGAGCCGTCACCGGCCTTGAACGTGTTGTAACCGGACCAGGAGAAGACCGGGAAGTCCGATACCGAGGGGACCGAGGTGGGGTTCAGGTCAGAGCGGCAGACGATCTGACCGTTGGGTGCCCGCACCGCGTCGATGGCCGCAAAGAACCGGTCATTAAGGCGGGTCGGGCGCTTGTCGGTGGCGTCGGTGCGACCGTAATTGTACGACGCCTCATAGGCCCAGCCATTATCGAATTCACCCTCAAAGCCCAGCACCCCGCGATAGGTGTCACGGGTGTTGCGCACGACGGGATCGACGACATCGGCATGGTCGCGGGTGATGATGAACTGATAGGTGCTGGCCAGGGCGGGTTCTGCCGCGATCTGGGCGTTGGCAATGTCGCGCAGCTGCTGCGGGATGAAGGGATTGTCCAGCTTGATGCGAATGCTGTCGTCGAAGGTGCGGATGCTTTCGACCTGACGGCTGGTATTGCGGACGTATTTGGCCTCTACGAACGGCTTGAAGTAGGGGCTGACTTCATAGCGGGCGTTCAGATTGGCCGTCTGCGTGGACAGATCGCCGACCAGGGTGGCGCGGTCCAAGTAATCGGGCGTGCCGTCGCCGCCGAACTGATCATTATTGGCGAAGATGCCATCCTGGAACGGGCGGATACGGCCCGTCGTGGGATCAATGACCAGACAGCCATAACCACGGCGGCCCGGATAATTCTGCACGCAATCGCGGGTGCCGTTATTATCCAGGTCGATGTTGGGCGCGCGGCTGTTGGTGCCCGACACGGGGAAGCCCGTGCCGCGCGGGTCAAAGCCGATGATGCCGTAGATCGACGACAGGCCAAAACGCTGGTTCGTGCCGAAGGCACGGGCTTTGGCATTCGTGGCGCGGGCGATCAGGGTCTGACCGGCGATGGCCTGATTGGCGGTGGACAGGGACAGGATGCGGGCGCCCGCCGTGACACCAGCGGCGCGCAGGGCCGGGGTCAGATCGGCTTCTTGAATGAACAGCTCCGGGTTGGCCGTGTCATCTGCGACGCCATTGTTGCGTGACCATTTGCGGTCACCGAATTCCAGTGGCTTCTGATCGACAGAGGACAGGGACAGAGTGATGTTGCCCTTGCCGTCATCAAAGTTGCGGCCAATCGTGGCGGCGACATAGCGACGGTCGGCATCGCCCTTTTCGGAAAGGCCGTATTGCGCGGTCAGGTCCTGGCCTTCGAAATCCTTCTTCAGGACGAAGTTCACGACGCCGGTCACGGCATCGGAACCGTAAACGGCGGAAGCGCCGCCGGTCAGGACATCCACGCGTTCGACCAGGGCCGACGGGATGGTGGAGATATCCACCGACGCCTCACCAGCGATGCCGGCTACATGGCGGCGGCCATTGACCAGCACCAGCGTGCGGGCCGCACCCAGACCGCGCAGGTTGGCGGTGGGGACGGGGGAGGCCGACGACAGCTGATCCGACGAGCGGGTGTTCTGCAGGGCGGGCAGGCGGCTCAACGCGTCAGAAATGCTGGTGATGCCGCGTGAGGACAGTTCAGCCTCCCCCAGTGCCGTCACGGGTACGGGGCTTTGTTCGGCCGGGCGCGCGATGCGCGAACCGGTCACGACAATCTCTTCCAGCAGCCCGCTGTCCTGTGCCAGGGCGGGACCGGCCAGCAGGGCGAGCGCGGTGGTGGTGACCAGCAGATGCTTGGTGTTCATGGTCAAATCCCTCACGTGAAGTCTCCCGGTGTTCTGGTTGGCGCTGCCCGTTTTCCGGGTCTGGCGCCGATCGCTGTTGGTGGTGGCTGTTCCGATAGGGTCAGGCGTGGCCGGCGCGGTGCAGGCTGCTGGCCAGGAAGGTGCGCAGGCGGTCGCTCTGCGGGTTGGTCATCAGGTCGACAGGGGTTCCCTGTTCCTCAATCCGGCCCTTGTGCAGGAAGACAAGCTGACTGCCGACATCGCGGGCGAAGGCCATTTCGTGGGTCACGACCACCATGGTCCGCCCTTCTTCCGCCAGACCGCGCATGACGCGCAGCACCTCGCCCACCAGTTCGGGGTCGAGCGCGCTGGTCGGTTCATCGAACAGCATCACGTCGGGTTCCATGGCCAGTGCGCGGGCAATGGCAACGCGCTGCTGCTCACCACCCGACAGATGGGCCGGATAGGCGTCGCGGCGGTGCAGGACGCCGACACGGGCCAGATAATGGTCGGCGCGTTCAATCGCCTCTGCCTTGGACAGGCCGTTGACGCGGATCGGCGCCTCGATAACGTTGCGCAACACCGTCATGTGGCCCCAGAGATTGAACTGCTGAAACACCATCGACAGGCGGGCGCGCAGACGGCGCAGCTGTGCCGGGTCGGTGGGGGACAGTTCGCCCGTGCGGTCGGGTGCCAGGGCCAGACATTCGCCTGCCACCGTCAGGCGACCGGCATTGGGGCGTTCCAGCAGGTTCAGGCAGCGCAGCAGGGTGCTTTTGCCGGACCCGGATGCGCCGATCAGGGCGATGACATCGCCGGCCCTGGCCTGAAGCGAGACATCATGCAGCACATCGATGCTGCCGTAACGTTTTGCGATATTGTCGGCTTGCAGCTTGATTTCCATGGGATGACTCACGGGCTCAACAGGTTGCCGGAACGGCGCAGACGCGTGCCGGCCAGCTTGCCCAGGCGGTTGCCGGGGAAGGCCATGCGGGTGGCGATACGGGCGAACAGCAGGCCGCCGCCCTGGCTGATGACGGGCACGGCCTGACCGCTGACTGGGTCGATGATGTCGGCCACGATCTCCCCTTCCTCCACCGCCGCCCCCAGGGGGCGGCGATAGACCAGGACACCGGCGGCGGGGGCGATCAGCGGTTCCACCCCTTCCAGCGGTGTCGAGGCGCAGAGTGCCGGCGGCAGGGCAGGGGAAGGGCCGGCCAGAACGCCAGCATGGGCCAGGAAATCGACCAGGGCGCGCGCGTCACGGTCGGCCAGATCATGGTCGACATCAGCCTGACCGCGCAGTTCCACGGTCACCGACCGGCAGGCCAGTGGGATGGGATGATCGGGGAAGCGTCTTTGCAGGGTGGTCCAGGGACGGCTCACCGCCTCGTCAAACGGGTGATCGCCGCTTTCATCCGCCGTCAGCAGGGCTTGCGCACCCAGCAGGCGGGCCAAGGGCTCCATTTCTGCGGCCAGCGGCGTCAGAGTGTAGAGATGCATCACGGCCTCATGGTCGCAATGCAGGTCCAGCACCCAGTCGGCACCCACCGCCAGCGACATCAGCAGCACCTTCAGGTGCTGGGCCGGGGATTGCGGGCGCATTTCCGACAGGGCATCGGCCAGGGCCGCACGGATCAAGGCCGTATTGGCGGCTGGATCATCGCCCAGCCTGCCCTGGACACGGGCAGCGGCAGCCGGGGCCAGCCAGGGGAAATCGCGGTTGAAATTGCGGCCATCGGTCAGATCGAAACGGCCCAGCATGTCGCCCAGCACCGCCTGGGACAGGCCGATCGGGTTGGCGATGGGGACCAGCACCACCTCACCCACTAGCCTGCCTTCTGCCTCCAGCTGCGTCAGGTGGCGGCGCAGCTTGTCGGCGACCAGCATGGCCGGGATTTCATCGGCATGGAGGCTGGCCTGGATATGCACGCGGGGGCGTCCGCCGGGCGTGCCGAAGCGCTGCACCGTCACGGTACGGTGGGTGCCTTGGGTCGTGCCGGGTAGGGACAGGGTTTCAGATCGCACGATGGTGCCGCTCCTCAAGAGGCACCGGCCGGGCGCGCCAGATGCCGCAGCAGGCGGCGTTCCAGCAGCCGGAACAGGCCGGTGATGCACAGGGTCAGGGCGAGATAGAACAGCGCCGCCGTCCCGAACGCTTCCACCGCCAACAGGGTGTTGGCATGGACGTCGCGGGCCACGCGGGTGATCTCCACCAGGGTCACCGCGCTGGCGATGGAGGTGGCGTGCATCAGCATCACCAGCTCATTGCCATATTGCGGCAGGGCGCGGCGGACTGCGCCCGGGATCAGGATGCGGGTGTAAATGTCAAAGCCGGTCATACCCAGGCTGCGCGCCGCCTCTACCTCTCCCGCCGGGGTGGCGCGCAGCGCGCCGGCCAGCATTTCGGTCGTGTAGGCGGCCGTGTTCAGCGTGAAGGCGATCCAGGCGCAGAACCAGGGTTCACGCAGCAGCGGCCACAGGCTGCTTTCCCGGACCATATCGAACTGCGCCAGTCCGAAATAGACCATGAAAAGCTGTACCAGCAGCGGCGTGCCCCGCAGCACATAGGTGAACAGGAAGACGGGCCGCGACAGGAACGGGTTGGCCGACACCCGCGCCACCGCCAGCGGCAGCGACAGGGACAGACCGGCAGCGGCGGAGGCCAGCAGCAACAGGATTGTGACGCGCGCACCGTCCAGGAAGGCGGGCAGATTGTCCTGGATAATCTGAAGATCGATCATCACAGCAC
This sequence comes from Niveispirillum sp. CC-CTL257, assembly GCF_059489915.1. NCBI lineage: Bacteria > Pseudomonadati > Pseudomonadota > Alphaproteobacteria > Rhodospirillales > Azospirillaceae > Niveispirillum > Niveispirillum sp. CC-CTL257. Next base: position 765,530 of record NZ_JCAJXE010000003.1, on the reverse strand, counting down.
CGCCTTGCGAACGCCCAGAGACACACGCTTTTCCAGTTGGCCGAGCGCCAGGATCGACACGGTCGTCACCGTCAGATAAATGGCGGCGACGGCGGCGTAGAAGGTGAAGGGCTGGGCCGTGGCGGCGGTGGCCAGACTGGCGCGGTGGACCATGTCGTCCAGACCGATGATCGACACCAGAGCCGAGGCCTTGACCATGACCAGCCAGTTATTGGCGAAACCGGGGATGGCGTGGCGGATCATCTGTGGCAGGGTGATGTGCCAGAGGACCTGAAACACGCTCATCCCATAGGCAAGGCCTGCCTCTGCCTGCCCCTTGGGGATGGCAAGGAAGGCACCCCGGAAGGTTTCCGTCAGGTAGGCACCATAGATGAAGCCCAGGGTCAGGCTGCCGGCCAGAAACGGATCGACATCGACATAATCCCAGCCCAGACGCAGGCCGATATCATTGACCAGCGCCTGACCGCCATAGAACAGGGCCAGCATCAGCACCAGATCAGGGATGGAACGGATCAGGGTGGTGTAGGTGCCGGCCAAACCCTGCGCGACACGGCCCGAGGACAGCTTGGCCAGTGCGCCCGCCAGACCGAACAGCGAAGCGATGGCAAGCGAGACCAGCGACACCGACAGCGTCGTCAGAAGTCCGTCAAGCAGGATAGGCAGATACTCGATCAGCATGGGCATGCAACCGGCGTTCACCCCCGGCGGGGCCAGGGATGGAAGAGAAGGGGCAGAGGCGAGATGGGCGGGGAGGGATCAGGGCGGGATGACCGCCCTATTCCTCAAGAGTTCCCGCCAGAGACATCAAACGTGAAATAACGTTGGGCAATCTGCTGATACCGGCCATCGGCCTTGATGGCCTTCAGCGCGGCGTTGATCTTGTCACGCAAGCCCGTGTCGCCCTTGCGAACGGCAATGCCGACATCACTGTCGCCTTTCAGGCGCAGGGGCTCGCCCACGGTGGCAAAGCCCGCACCCTCCGGCCGCTTCAGGAACAGGCCTTCCGCGATGACCGACGATCCCAGGGCAATATCCCCGCGCCCCGCGCGCAGTTCCAGGTAGACATCCGTCTCCTTGGCGACCAGCAACAGGCGGCTGTCGGGGTATTTTTCCTTAGCATGTTTGGCGCGGGGGCTGTTACGCAGGACGATAATCGTCTTGCCCTTTAGCGCGTCCGGCGTAGGCTCCGTAAAGGCACCCTGTTTGGCGACCCAGCGGGAGGGGACATCATAATAGACGTCGGAGAAATCGACGATTTTCGCCCGGTCGGCGGTGATCGTCATGGAGGCGACGATCATGTCGAACTTGCGGGTATTGAGCGCCGGGATCATCCCGTCCCATTCCTGCTGCACCAGGGTGCAATCGACCTTCATTTCCGCACAAAGCGCGTTGGCGATGTCGATATCAAAGCCAGACAGTTTGCCGTCCGGGCCGATCACCGAAAAGGGCGGATAATTGCCTTCCACCCCCACCCGCATGCGGGCGTTCTGCGCATCGGCAGTTGTGGTCAGAAGCAACAGACTTGCGGCGAACCCCGCCGTCAGGGACATAAGACGCATCATGGCAACTGGCTTCCGGCACGTTTCGCAATGATCGGCTCGATAAAATGGACAATGACACGGAATTTTCATAAGATCAATACATGAAAAAATCCTCTCAGGCTGATTTTCACGCCCCGGGCCAGGGCGACGCGCAAAGCCAATCCGCCCCCTCCACCGAGGTGGCCTTTGCCGATACCGACCTGGGCCTCCGACTGATGGCCGTGATGGCGGATGGGACGGCGTCGAACCGAACGATTGCCGAGCATCTGCTGCGCAATCCTGTGCGGATCACGGCGTGGAGCATTGAGGATCTGGCAAGCGCCATCGGCGTGTCGAACGCCACCTTAAGCCGGTTTGCCCGCGCGGTCGGCTATGCCGGATATCCCGACCTGCGGGCCGGGATGGCGGAGACGTTGCAGACGGTGTTGCGGCCCGTTGAGAAGCTACGCAGCAGTTTCGATCGGGCCGACCCGACCCAGGCTGCGATTAATGAAGGGCTGGAGGCGACGCTGTCGCACCTGTCGCGGGTGGCCGATCAGTTGGCGGGGGGAACGCAGCTATCGGAACTGGTCACCCGGCTGAACGCGGCGCGCACCATCTATGTCATGGGTTTCGGCCTGTCGGCGCATGTGGCGGGGCTGCTGACCCTGGGCTTGCAGCCCTTCTGCGCCAATCTGGTGAACGTCGTGGAATTTGGCGGCACGGAGGTCGCGGCGGGGCGGTTGATGAACCTGGGCGAAGGCGATGTCGTCATCGCCATAGCCTTTCCCCGCTATGCCCAGGCGGCGCTGCATTTGAGCAGCTTCGCCAAGTCGCGTAAGGCGCATGTCGTGGCCATCACCGACAGCCGGGTTTCACCCCTGGCGCAGCGGGCGGATACGGTGCTGCTGGCCGACAGTGCACATCCGGTTCTGTCCAGCAGCATGGCGGCGGCGGTGCTGATGGTGGAAACGCTCGTGACGGCCATGATGCTGTCCAACCGCGACAATGTCGCCCGCGCAGAAAGCCTGACCGACGCCATTTCCAGCTATCTGCACAATCCGTAACAGATGTTCAGGCCCCGCAGCTTTCCCGCACGATCAGTTCGGTGGGCAGCTGTTCGGGCCGGTGGTCGGTCAGCGGGTCCAGGATCTGGGAGACCAGCTTGCGCCCCGCCTCCGCCGTGTCCTGACGCACCGTGGTCAGGGCAGGGGTGGAGAGGCGGGCCAACAGCATGTCGTCATAACCAACCACAGAGACGTCGCGCGGCACCGACAGGCCAGCCCGGCGCAGGGCCCGCATGGCACCAAGCGCGATCAGGTCGGAGGCGGCGACCACCCCGTCGAACTTCACGCCGCTGCGCAGCAGGCGGCCGATGGCGGCCTCCGCCGATTCCAGCTCAAACTCCGCCGCGATGTTCAGTTTGGGATCAGCGGTCAGGTTGCTTTCGGCCAGCGCGTCCCAGTAGCCGCGGCGGCGCTGCATCGCCTCCGGGTCGTTCCCGCCGATGAACAGGATGCGCTGACGGCCCAGGCGGGCCAGATGCAGGGTGGCGCGGCGTCCGCCCTGCAGATTGTCCGACCCGATGGTGCAGTAATCCTGCCCCGGCAGTTGCGCCCCCCAGACGGCGAAGCGGGCGGGCGTGGCGGCAAGGCGGTTGAACGCCTCATGCAGGGTGCCTTGGCCTAAGAAGATCACGCCGCTGGCCCGGCTGGTGGTGACGGTGGCGACAAGGTCGTCATAGCCGGCAGGGGCGACATGACTGACGGTGAAGTCGCAGTCGCGGGCGCGCGCCGCCTCTCCGATATTGGCCAGCAGTTCCAGGAAGAACGGGTGGGACAGGGGCAGGGCGCGGCCATGGACGAAGGGGGTGACGATGACAATCGACCCTTCGGCACCGATGGGGCTGGCCGGCATATAGTGGCGGAACGGATAATCATGTTCGCGCGCCAGCGCCCAGATGCGCTGCTTGGTGCGCGTGCTGATGGTAGGATGGTCGTTTAGCGCGCGCGAAACGGTCGCCACCGACACGCCTGCCAGCTTTGCCAGATCCTCAAGCGTGGTTTTGGAGTTGCTGGACACGACCATCGCGTTAGAAGCTGGCGGGAAGAAGGTGCCGCAGCATAGCGCACGGGAGGGGGGAAATTGCAAGCAAGTGAAAAGGGGATGGCGGTGACGCCGTCCGACGCCGACCCCCAGCCCGCCGCCCGCTTGCCCCTTTCCAACCGCCAGATATGGAATATGTGCGCCGGCCTGTTCGGCGTGCAGATCGTCTGGGGCCTGCATAATGTCAATACCAGCCGCATCTTTCAGGCGCTGGGCGTGCAGATCGCCGACCTGCCCATCCTGTGGATCGCGGCCCCCATCGCGGGGCTGCTGGTACAGCCCATCGTGGGTTATCTGTCGGACCGGACACGGTCGCCGCTGGGCCGGCGGCGGCCTTATCTGATTGCCGGTGGCCTGCTGTCGGCGCTGGCCTTATGCATCATGCCCAATGCCGGGACCCTTTGGGCCTGTTCGGCGACGCTGTGGCTGCTGACGGCTTCCATCAATATCGCCATGGAGCCGTTCCGCGCCCTGGTGGCCGACCGGTTGCCGGATGATCAGCGCACTAAGGGCTTTGCGGTGCAGGTGTTCTTCATCGGTGCGGGGGCCGTCTTCGCCTCCATCCTGCCCTGGCTGATGGCCCATGGGCTGGGCGTCAATCTGGCCGGTGATGGGCAGGCGCTGCCGCCATCGGTGCGGGCGGCCTTCTATGTCGGGGCGGGGTGCCTGCTGCTGGCAGTGCTGTGGACCGTGGTGACGACGACGGAACCGGAGGCGCTGGACATGGCGTTAGGCCCGGTGCCGGTCAGGGCGGCTGGACGCGGTGGCGGACTGGGCCTTTTGCGCAGCGGGGCGCTGTGGGCGCTGGGTGGGGCGGGGCTGACCGGGTTCGCGCTGGGCACCGGGCAGGAACGGGAAATCCACCTGATCGCCATCATCGCCATCGGTTTTGGCCTGGCGCAGGTGGCCGCCGCCATCTTGCGCGGGCGGGGGGCGGCGTCCCTGGGCATGCTGGAGATCGTGGAGGATATCCTGCATATGCCGCGCCTGCTGCGACGGCTGGCGCTTGTGCAGTTCTTCACATGGTTCGGGCTGTTCGCCATGTGGATTTATACGGTCCCCGCCGTCGCGGCCCGGCATTTCGGCAACGGCGATGCCACCTCCGTCGCCTATAACCAGGGGGCCGACTGGGTCGGCGTGCTGTTCGCCGGGTATAACGGCGTGGCGGCCCTGGCGGCCCTGGTGCTGCCGGCCCTGGCGGCGCGGGTGGGGCGGCGGGCCTGTCATGCCGTCTGTCTGCTGCTGGGCGCGCTGGGCTTGGCCGGATTCGCCTGGGTGGATGATCCGGTCTGGCTGTGGCTGCCGTCGGTCGCCATCGGCTGTGCCTGGGCGGCGATCCTCTCCATCCCCTATGCCCTGCTGGCGGGTGCGGTACCGGCGCAAAAGGCCGGGGTCTATATGGGCATCCACAATATTTTCCTGGTCCTGCCGCAGCTGGTGGCCGCCACGATCCTGGGGCCGCTGGTGGGCACCCTGTTCGGCGGTCAGGCCATCCATGCCCTGACCCTGGCTGCCGCCTCCCTGGCCATCGCCGCCTTGTGCATGGTCTTCGTTCCCGAGGAATGAGCGGAAGCCGCGTCCTGGCCGATATCGATTGAAAGCTTCTGCTGTCAGGGCTTGGCTTCAGCCTAGCCTGATCTACAGGATTTTGCTGCATCTGCTTACGCAAAATTTGCATTGATATTGAAGGATTTGGGGGATTGTTGAAGGCAGATTATAGGTTTGATCCTGAGGCTTTCTGGAGTTCTTGGTTAAAAAATATCATTTAAATCAATTATTTATCAATAATCCTTTGCCCTTGAAAATTTGCGCTTGCGCCTTACGCAAGTTTGCGCAAAATTACGCAAACAAGACGGTTGCTGTCCGGAAGGATCGCGGGTCGGCGCGCTGGATGCGCCGGAGCGAAGGGCGGCGGAAAAATCCGAAAAGGGGAGGAAACAGGAAGTGAAGGATGTGAAGACCAACCACAGCCGCGCGCTGTGGCTGCGCAGCGGCGTGTCGCTGCTGGCGCTGGCCCTGGTCGGCGCGCATGGCGCCCAGGCCCAGACCGCCGCAGAACCCAAGACCGAAGCGGCCCCGGTTCTGGAAGAAATCGTCGTGGTCGGCGTGCGCGCCGCCCTGGAAAGCGCGCTCGACATCAAGCGTAATGCCGGCACGGTAGTGGATAGCATCACCGCCACCGATATCGGTGCCTTCCCCGACAAGTCCGTGTCGGAAGCGCTGCAGCGTGTGCCGGGCATCACCGTGTCCCGCCTGCAATCATCGGATGACAGCACGCATCCGTCGGGGGAGGGGACGTCCGTCCTGATCCGCGGCCTGACCCAGGTTCGCACCGAATTCAACGGGCGTGACAGTTTCTCCGCCGACAGCTATCGCGGCCTGAACTTCAACGACGTCTCGCCCGAGCTGATGGCCGGCGTCGACAGCTACAAAAACCAGACGGCGGACATGATCGAAGGCGGCATCGCCGGCACGGTCAATCTGCGCACGCGCCTGCCGTTCGACAGCGACGGTCTGGCCATTGCCGGCAACGTCAAGGGTTCATACGGTGACCGGTCCAAGAAATGGACGGGTGAATATTCCGGCATGATCAGCAATGTCTGGGAGACCAATGCCGGCAAGTTCGGTCTGCTGGCCAACCTGGCGCGGTCCCATGTCGTGACGCGGACCGAAAGCGTCATCATGGACAAGATCGACACCTATTGTTCCGCCGGGGCCGTCGATGCCTCGGGCAAGGCCATCATCGGGGCCGACGGCGCGGTGGGCTGTACCCGCAACCCGTTCGGGGGCACCGGCTGGGCCTATATGCCCGACGGCATCCGTTATTCGCTGGTCGATTATGACCGCACGCGGCGCGGCACCTCGCTGGCCGGGCAGTATGAGAATGACGATGGCAGCTTCCAGGCCACTGTTCAGTATAACCATTCCAAGTACCATAATGCCTGGCTGGAAAATGCCAGCCACGTGATCCTGGACGGCAATGCCTATGGTTCGTCCGCCTTCCGGGTGCGCGACACCAGCGTCATCGGCCCGGCCACGGGGTCACCGGCCCTGAAATTCGGTGCCGATGGCATGCTGGAAAGCGGGCTGCTGACCCAGGGTCACGGCAGCTGGCGCGGGTCGTGGGACAGTTTGCAGGACGCGATCAATACCGGTTCCGCCGTGCCCGGCAAACCGTTCGTGAATTATTGCGGCAACGGTGCCTGCAGCAGCACCACCCTGCAGGACGGCCTCTATTTCCAGAATGAGGCGCGGAATTTCGACCATCGTGAAGGCACCAAGGACCTGTCCTTCAATGTGAAGTGGGATGTGAATGATCGCCTGCACACCAGCTTCGATGTGCAGCGGATCACGGCGTCCACCACCAATGACGATATCCTGGTCGCCACCGGTTCCATGGCCGATATGCAATATTCGGTCGGCAAGGACGGGGTGCCGAATGTTGTGATGAAGCCGGGCTCCAACGTGAATTATGCGCCGGGCGGCCTGTCCAACCCGCATAATTACTGGATCCCCTTCATCCAGGCGCACCTGGAGGATAATGAGGCCAAGGAGACGGCCGTCCGGGGCGACGCGACCTATGATCTGGATGCGGGCGATGGCTGGCTGAATTCGTTGAAGGTCGGTGTGCGCCATGCCGACCGCAAGCAGACCGTGCGCTATTCCACCTTCAACTGGACGCCCGTCGCCGCCAGCTGGAACTGCAACGGCCCCGGCTTCAATGCCGACAGCACGGGCGGCACCTATCCCGCCGGCTGCGGCAATGGCCAGCCCTTCAAGGGCTATGGCACCGGCATCTGGGATACGGTCAATCTCGGTGATGATTTCTTCAATGGCGAGGTCTATCCCAATGGCGATCTGGTCTATCTCAGCCGGGACGTCCTGAAGGATCGTGACCGGCTGGTGAAGTCGCTGTCCGGTCCCAACACCAACAACCCCGTCTCGCCGGGTTGGGTGCCGATCTGCGACCGTCCGGGCCTGCCGTCGGGCAGTTGCTTCCTGCCGTCCGAAGTGATGCATGTGCAGGAAAAGACCAATGCCGGCTATGCCATGCTGCGTTTTGGCGGCGGCGACATGACGATTTTCAACGGCATCACGGTCGACGGCAATATCGGTGCCCGCATCGTGGAAACCAAGATCAACAGCCAGGGTTCCGTGGGCTTCCCCACCGATACCGCCCTGCGCGCCCTGCAAGGCACGCCTTGCGGATCGACCCTTCCGCCGGGCGCTGTCGTCAATCCGGCCTGTTCCCTGACGCCGGCCATCCTGGCCTTTGCCAACGGGGCAGGCACGGAAAATGATTTCAAGACCGATTACACCAACGTCCTTCCCAGCTTCAATGTCCGCTTCGGTCTGGATGACGATCAGTATATCCGCTTCGCGGCGTCCCGCGCCATGGCGCGGCCGGATTTCGGCCTGCTGCGCAACTTCGTCTCCATCCAGTCGCCGGTGATCGACACCACCGCCAGCTCCCCCTATCTGGTGAAGAACGCTTCGGGACAGGTGACCGGGTATAATTTCGTCTTCCGGGCTGAATCCGGCTATGCAGGCCTGAAGCCGCTGAAGGCTGATCAGTTCGACCTGGGTTACGAATATTATATCGGCAAGAGCGGCCTGTTCTCTGTCGGCGGCTTCTACAAGAAGCTGCGCAACTCCATCTCATACGGTGAGTTCGTGCGTGAATTCACCAATGGCAGCTCCACCCAGACCGTGATCATGCGGGGGCCGCGCAACCAGAAGGGCGGGGGCGAACTGTATGGGTTCGAAACCTCGTACCAGACCTTCTTCGACTTCCTGCCCGATTTCTGGAACGGGCTGGGCATGCAGGTGAACTACACCTATGTCGAACAATCCGGCATCAGCAACTCCAATTTGGTGACGCAGGGTGCGCTGGATGCCGGCGGTACGGGCGGCTTTGGTGCCGGTCTGGACGTGTCGGGTGGGCGCGGCGCGGTGATCGATAGCCACAAGCTGGCCGGGATTTCCAAGCACACCTACAATATTGTCGGCCTGTATGAGCAGGGGCCGATCGGTCTGCGCCTTGCCTATAACTGGCGGTCGCGCTTCCTGACCAACAATCTGGATTGCTGCATCGGCTTGCCGGTGTTCCAGAAGGCGGCGGGCTTCCTGGACGGCTCCATCCGGTACTCGATTTCCGAGAACCTGGAAATCGCCCTGGAAGGCACCAACCTGCTGGATACCAAGACGATCTATCAGCAGCAGATCTTTGGCGACAGCGCCGTCACGCCAGGGGCCAAGCCTGTCTATAAGGATGCCAACTGGGGCAAGGCCGACCGCCGGTTCCAGGTTGGTGCCCGCGTGAAGTTCTGATCCTCCCCAGGGGCGCCGCTTCTCACTCCCTCCGCGGCGCCCCCTTTTTTATTGTGGCCGGTTGATGCGATACATCACCCGGCGGGGCACGGAGCGTCATCGGATGCGGGTACAAGCGGCAAAGCGCCTGCGGGTGGTGATTGTCGGCGGTGGCACGGCGGGCTGGATGGTGGCGTCCGGTCTGGCCAAGCTGTTGCCCGCTGATGCCTATGACCTGACCCTGATCGAAAGCGATGAGATCGGGACGGTCGGGGTGGGAGAGGCGACGCTGCCCCATATCAAGCTGTTCAATGACCGGCTGGGCATTGACGAAGCCGAATTCATGCGCGCCACCGGTGCTACCATCAAGCTGGGGATTGAGTTTGTCGGCTGGAACCAGCCCAGCGACCGATACATCCACCCGTTCGGCGTGTTCGGGGAACCCTGGGCAGGGGTGGATTTTCAGCATCACTGGGCCCGCGCCCGCCTGTCCGGCATCGATGCCGGGTCCTTGCAGGATTATTCCTTCGCCGTGGCCCTGTGCCGGGCTGGTTTGTTCGATCATCCCGTAGTCGATACGCAATCGATACGATCAAGTTTCTCCTACGCTTATCATTTCGATGCCGGATTATACGCCGAATTCCTTCGTGCTTGGGCCATCGCGCGCGGCGTGACGCGGGTGGAGGGGCGGATCACTGACGTGGTGCGCGACGGGGAGAGCGGGCATGTCACCCGCCTGACTCTGGCATCGGGCGATGGGATCGAGGGGGATTTCTTTGTCGATTGCAGTGGCTTCCGCTCCCTGCTGGTCGGCGGGGCGATGCAGGTGCCCTGGTGCGACTGGTCGCACTGGCTGCCCTGCGACCGGGCGCTGGCGGTGCCGTCGGGGTCGGTTACGCCGCTGACCCCCTACACCCGTGCCACCGCCCGCAAGGCGGGTTGGACCTGGCGCATCCCGTTGCAGCACCGGATCGGCAATGGCTATGTCTTCGCTAGCCGCTGGTGCGGGGAGGAGGAGGCGCGGGAGACGTTGCTGTCGGCGCTGGCCGGCCCGGCGCTGGCCGAACCACGCCTGTTGCGTTTCGCCGCCGGGCGACGGGCGCGGGCCTGGGAGGGCAATTGCGTTGCGGCGGGACTTTCCAGCGGCTTCCTGGAACCGCTGGAAAGCACGTCGATCTTCCTGATCCAGGCGGCGATGTTCGATCTGGTCGGGCTGATGCCCCGGCCCGGTGGCGGGATTGATCCGCGTCTGGCGGCGGAGTTCAACCGCCTGTTCGAAATCCATTACGACCGGGTGCGCGACTTCCTGGTCCTGCATTACATGGCCAACAGCCGGCACGGGGAACCGTTGTGGGACCATGTGCGCAGCATGGAGATGCCGGACAGCCTGATGCACAAGCTGGACCTGTTCCGCGACGGGGCGGCAGCGCCCGATTACAAGCTGGGCCTGTTTTCGCGCGACAGCTGGCTTTCGGTGTTCGAGGGGCAGGGGGTGATGCCGACGGCTTATGCAAGGCTGGCCGACCATTTGCCATTGCCGGAACTGGAAAGGCGGTTGTCTGATTTGCGCGGGCGCATCCGCGACGGGCTGTCGGGCATGCCGGCCCATGCCGATTTCATCGCCCGCCATTGCGCGGCACCTGATCATGCCGGATCACGGGGGAATGCCGCATGAACCAGCCCATCAATCATCTGGTCATCGCCGGACGCGACGCGCCCCTGTGGCTGACGGCAGCGACGCTGGCCCGCGCGCTGTCGCCGTCCGGCCTGCGGATCACCATTGTCGAACTGCCGGCCAAGGCGGGGCCGGGCGACCTGCATGCCAGCCTGCCGGCGTTGGAGGCCCTGCACCATCAGTTGCGGTTGAATGAAAAGGGGCTGCTGGCGCGGGTGGGGGGGGGCTATACGCTGGGCTGGAACTTCGCCGATGCGCTGGGTTCCGTTCCACCCTTCCTGCACCCGTTCGGCGCGTTGGGCTCCCCCATCGGGGGTCAGGATTTCTTCGCCCATTGGCTGCGCGCCCGCCGCCATGGCTTGTCGGTGCCGCTGGAAGATTTCAGCCTGACAGCGGCGGCGGCCCGGCAGGGGCGGCTGTTCATTCCCGACGCGGAGAGCGAGGAATATGGCCGCAGCGACTACGGCTATCACCTGCCAGCACTGGCCTATGCGGCGGTTCTGAAGGAGTTGGCCGCTCGTGCCGGCGCTGCGGTGATACCGACGCATGGCCTGTCTGTGGTGCGCGAGGGCGGTTTGATCACCGGCCTGATGCTGGAGGATGGGCAGCGCGTCGAAGGGGATTTCTATCTGGATGTCACGGGCAGCGATGCGCAGTTGATCGCCGGGCCGAAGAATGGGCTGGAGCCCTGGGACTTCCCGGCCGACCGCGTGCTGACGGCGCGGGGACCGCGTATGAAGGTGCTACCGCCCTATGCGGAAGTGCGGGGCTTCAACCAGGGCTGGATCGCGCTGCGCCCGGCACAGTCGGGCACTTATCTGACGGCGGTCTGGCGGTCCGGACCGGGAGAGGCGGATGTGCTCCGCCGCGTGCCGCTGCTCTGCGGTTTCGCACCGGAGGATGCGGTGGGGCGGGGCAGTGCGCCCGGATTGCGCGCCAGCACCTGGGACGGGAACTGCGTGGCGCTGGGGCAGGCGGCCGTGCGGCTGGACCCGCTGCATGATCTGGATCTGCTGGCCTTGCAACAGGGGTTGCTGCATCTGCTCGCGCATTTTCCCCGGCATGGCGGCTTCCGTGCGGCACAGGCCGAGTATAACCGGCTGACGCGGGCGCATTTCACGCATCTGCGGGATTTCCAGGCGATGCATTACCATCTGGCGCGCCATACCGGCCCGTTTTGGGATGCGGCGCGCGACCTGCCTTTGTCCCCCGACCTGTTCCATCGCCTGTCGCTGTTCCGGGCGCGGGGTGAACTGGCCCCGTGGGATGAGGATGACCTGGCCCCCGACAGTTGGCGCGCCTTCTTTGCCGGGCACGGTCTGGTGCCTGATACCTATCCGCCCGCCCTGGATCTGCTCCCGGCGGAGGAGTTGAAGGCGAGGCTGCGCGCCATGCTGGGCTTTGTGAAGACCCAGGTCTTGCGCCAGCCCACCCATGACGCCTATCTGATCAATGGTTAACGACGTGCGTTTCGACAGTTTTCATGCCAGCAAAGAGGCCCCCCTGATGCATTTTCGTTCCTTGACGCTGTTTTCCTCGCTTGTTGCCCTGGGGGCCGCAAACCCGGCGCTGGCCGCTGACCGTGAATGCGCACAGTCGCCGGGCAAGCTGATTGAGCTGTGCGTCTTCGTGAAGGAGGGGCAGGCCTTCTATGAGGTCAGCCGCAAGGGCACGCCTGTGCTGGCACCCGGCGCACTGGGCCTGGGTTTCAAGGGGGAGGCACCGGTCCGGTACAGCGCCATCAAGGGCGTGAAGCGGGCGGCATCGGACACAAGCTGGGAACAGCCCTGGGGCGAACAGCGGCTGGTCCGCGATAATCATACGGAAATGACGGTGACGCTGGCAGGGGATACCGCGCTGAACGCCAGTGTCAATGTCAGCTTCCGCCTGTTCGATGATGGTATCGGCTTCCGTTATGATTACAGCGCCATTCCGGTGGGCCAGGCCGTGGAGGTGGTGGGCGAGCGCACGCAGTTCCGGCCCGTGGGCAATCAGGTCGCCTGGTGGTATCAGGCGCAGGGTGAGGAGCGGGACGAGTATCTTTATACCAAGACCGACGCGCGCCGCATCACCACCGCCGAAACGCCCCTGACCCTGAAGGGTGACAATGGCTTGCACCTGTCGATCCATGAGGCGGCGTTGGTGGACTTCCCCTCCATGCTGCTGTCGGGTGACGGGGCAGGGACCCTGACCGCCAAGCTGATGCCCTGGCCCGACGGGGTTCTGGCCCGCAAGACGGGGCCGTTCACCACGCCCTGGCGCACCGTCCTGATCGGCGACAGTGCGGCGGCGCTGGCCGACAGCCGCATCACCTTGAACCTGAATGAACCCAACAAGCTGGGCGATGTGTCCTGGTTCAAGCCCGGCAAATATGTCGGCATCTGGTGGGAGATGCATCTGAACAAGTCGACCTGGGGCAGCGGGCCGATCCATGGCGCCAATAACGCCAATGTGAAGCGCTATATGGATTTCGCGGCCAAGTACGGGTTCACCGGCGTGCTGGTGGAGGGCTGGAACAAGGGCTGGGACGGTGACTGGATCGCAAATGGCGACCAGTTCAGCTTCACCCAGGCCTATCCTGATTTCGACCTGCCAGCGCTCGCCGCCTATGGCAAGGCAAAGGGGGCGGGCCTGATCGGGCATCATGAGACGGCGGGCGCCGTGGTCAATTATGAGCGTCAGTTGGACGATGCCATGGCGCTGTATCAGAAGGTGGGCGTAGACCGGGTGAAGACCGGCTATGTCAAACATAGCGGCACCATCTTGGACGAAGCGGGCGGCCAGCAATGGTTTGCCGGCCAGTATATGGTGCGCCACCATCTGAAGGTCGTGGAGACGGCAGCCCGGCACAAGATCGCCGTGAATGCACATGAACCGGTGAAGGATACAGGCCTGCGCCGCACCTATCCCAACTGGGTCAGCCGCGAAGGCGCGCGGGGTCAGGAATTCAACGCCTGGGGCAAGCCCACCAACCCGCCAGAGCATGTGACCATCCTGCCCTTCACCCGCATGCTGGCCGGACCGATGGATTACACGCCCGGCATCTTCGATGTCGTGCATGGCAAGGACAAGCTGGAGGCACGGGTACAGTCCACGCTGGCCACGCAGCTGGCGCTTTATGTCGTGCTGTACAGCCCCGTGCAGATGGCCGCCGACCTGCCGGAAAATTACGAGGCCCGGCCCGATGCGTTTCAGTTCATCCGCGATGTCGCGGCGGACTGGGAAACGTCACGCACCCTGCAGGCGGAAGTTGGCGATTATGTCGTGGTGGCCCGGCAGCCGCGCGGCGGCAAGGACTGGTTCCTGGGCGGCGTCACCGATGAGGAGGCCCGCAAACTGACCCAGAAGCTGGATTTCCTGACGCCGGGCAAGCGGTATGAGGCGCAGATCTATGCCGATGGGGCGGGGGCCGATTACAAGACCAACCCGACCGCGTTGAAGGTGGAAAAGCGGGTGGTGACGTCGAAGGACAGCCTGGACCTGGACATGGCACCGGGCGGTGGTGTCGCGATACGGTTCAAGGCGATGTGACCGATCACGCATTGAAAAGAGAAATGCCGCCGGCAGTGATGCCGGCGGCATTTTTTGTTGAGTTATTGGAGCGGTCAGAAGCGGACGTTCACACCGGCGGTGACGGTGCGGCCGATTTTGGTTTCGAACAGGGTGTCCTGGCGCTTGCTGTCGATATACAGGCGGTTCTGTTCATCGGTCAGGTTCTGGGCCTCCAGGATCAGCTTGATCTCCGGCGTCACATTGTAGGACGCGGCGGCATCGACATAGAGGGTGGGGGCGTTACCCTGGAGATCGCTGCCCGGAGAGGCCGGGATGCCGCGGATGAAGCGATCGCGGTAATTGGCCGTGGTGCGGATCGAGAAATCCTCATCCTCGTAATAAAGCGTGCCCGACATGGTGTTCTTGGACAGGCCGATCAGGTCTGCCGTCGTGGTCACGGTGGGCACACCGCCAGCGGACGCCAGGATGTAATTGATCTTGGACGTGACGCGCGTGTAGTTGGCCAGCACACCGAAATTGGCCCAGACACCGTCCAGGAAGGTGAAGGGGATCTGCGCGTTGATTTCAAAGCCCTTCAGCGGGCCGCCCGGCGTGTTGAAGGGGCGCGAGACGGTGAAAATTTCCGTCGGCGCGGTATTGGACCCGGCCAGCAGCGCGTCGGGCAGGCCCAGATCGGTGAAGGGCACCTGGGAGCTGACCGACTGGATGAAGCTCTTGATATCCTTATAGAAATAGGCGACCGAGAGCAGGGAGCCGGGGCGGAAATACCATTCGGCGGCCACATCGAACGTATTGGCGCGTATCGGGTCCAGGAACGGGTTGTTGACATTGCCGATGCGGGTGACCGGGTTCACGCCGCTGGTCGGCGTCAGTACACCCAGTTCGGGGCGAGCCAGCACCTTGGCCCCCGACAGGCGCAGCAGCAGATCATCGCTGGCCTCATATACGACATTGGCCGACGGCAGCCAGTCATCATAGCTGTTCTTGGCTTCGGAGAAGCGGCCAATCAGATTGGTGGGCGAGGTGGTGCCGGCCGGCGGGGCGACGGCGATGTAGCCGGACGCCAGCATATTGGTCTTCACATAGCGAAGACCGGCATCGCCACGGATCGGCAGGTCCGCGCTGTTGTATAGATCGAAGGTGCCCATCAGATAGGCGCTCTTCACCCGTTCGCGCACCCGGCTGTTGACGCCGCCACAGGTGTAGTCGCAGGTGCGGATGCTGTCGGTGTCGAACAGATCGGCGAACTTGGCAGGGTCGATGGCGGCCCAGCTATTGGGCGCGTTATCGCCCCACAGACCGTCCAGACCATTGATGCTCCTGGTTATGGAGGACAGGCTGGTGCCCGTGGGCAGCGCCCTTACCGTCACATCGGCCGGATATTCACGCAGCGAGGTGAGGTTGTAATCACTTTCACGGAACTGGCCGCCCGTTTTGATCACGAAACCATCGGCGACGGTCCAGGCGAAATTCAGCTCTGTGGTCAGATTGTCGGTGCGCTGCATCAACGGGCGGCCCTGCGGGCTGAACCCGCCCAGAACGGTGCCGTCGGCCTGTGACGGGGCGTAGGTGAAGTTGGCGGGGTTGGAGACGTCGAAACCGAAGCCCAGCTTGGGTGTGGTGCTGCCATCGCGGAAATCGATGGAGAAATTATCGGTGTCGATGGCGTCCATGAAGGTCTGGAACCGGCGCTTGCCGTCTAGTTCCGACCGGTTGAAGCCGACCAGGCCCGACACTTCGAAACTGTCGCCGAAGCGATGTTCGAAATCGAGATTGGCCTGCTTGAAACTGGACACGAAATGATCGACCAGACCTTCGGAGCGGACATCGACGCCGTCAAACAGGCCATAGACCAGCGAGCCGTTCTGATCGAACTGGATATCGCGCACCGACACCATGGGCTGGCCATTATTGGTGATGGAGCGGGCGAAGGAGACGGCGGCGATGTAATTGTCGCGGCGCGTCACGTCGAAGCGGGAATAGAGCGTATCGATGGAGATATCGGTATCTTCATCGGGCTTGTACTGGAAAGTCAGGCTGGCACCGACGCGTTCCTGATCCTGGGTGGAATTCAGATAACGTGGCAGGCGCGGCAGGAAGGCGCCGGAACCGGGCGTGTTGGGCTGATCCGCGCGGCGCAGGGCCTGGATGGTATTCCAGGCGGCCAAGGTGCCGGTGCGCGGATTGTTGGTGGAGCACATCGTATCCGTTGTGCCCTTGGCGGCAGAGACGGCGGGATAGACGGGCGTGACGCCGATGGGCGCGCAGAACAGGCCATTGGCGCTGGCCGACAGCAGGTCCACGGCGGAATAGCCGACCTCGCGGATATTGCGCTGCTGATAGGAGAGGGAACCCAGGACGCCGAACTGTCCCTCATCCCCGAACTTCTGCGAGATGAGCACCGATCCGCGCGGGTCCACCTTCTTGGAAACGCCATTATAGACGCCCTTGGCCGTGGCGGTGAGGACGCTGTCCTGTCTGAAATCGAACGGCTTGGGCGCGCTCAGATCGACCGTGGCGCCCAGCGACCCTTCCTCCACATCGGCGGACGGCGTCTTGCGCACAGCCAGGGCCGAGAAAATCTCGGTCGAGAAGACGTTGAAGTCGAAGGAACGGCCGGCATTACCGGCACCGTAGATGTCGGACGAGCCGGTCTGCGACGTGCCTTCCATGCCGTTAACGCGCACGCGGGTGAAGCCGGCGCCCAAGCCGCGCACCGAGATGTTGCGGCCTTCGCCGCCATCGCCGCGCGCCAGGGCCACGCCGGGCACGCGCTGCATGCTTTCGGCTAGATTGCTGTCGGGGAACTTGCCGATATCTTCAGCAACGATGGCGTCAACCGCCGCCGCCTCGTTGCGTTTCAGGTTCAGCGCGCTGTTCAGCGAGGCGCGGAAACCGGTGACGACAACTTCTTCCAAACTGTCTGTAGCAGGCGCAGGTGCGGTTTGCGCTGTCGCCGGCAGGGCCGCCGCCATGGCGACTGTCATTGCCAGAAGCGAGGCTTCCAGGCAGTGGGACTTGAAGGCACGGTGCTTGAGCATTTCCATTTTCCCTATGAAAGTTCCTTCAGGTGGTCCCTTGACCGGGACCTTGTTCGGCTTGTTCTTTCCGGCTTTCACTCCGATCCATCGCCGCCCGATGATGGCGGGCGGTGGTCTCTGGCGGCCGCGTGGGGCGGCGCGCGAACCATCAACTCTCCTTCGTTTTTGATACCGGTGTCTGTTGTGGAGAAGGTGGGGCCACCGGGTCGTTCTTTCTTGGATTCGGTCGGCGTCTGACTGGGATGCTAGTGACAGCCGGCATTTCCGGCGCTGGTGGGTTTAGTATGATTTATCATTACATCCCATATTGTGCGATGTAATATCATATAGTATGAGCTGTCAAGGGCGACAACGCATGCGTGAGACGGAAGTGCAGGGCCGTCTGTCATGTGTGAGGTGCGGTCCTTACGCCCTGACCGTCGGGTCCGGGACGACGACAATAAGGGCTGGCAGGCATCTGCACGGCCGATAGCTTGGGGATTGGAAATGCGCGGAACGTTGATGGGGGCCGGAACGGCCGTTTTGCTGGCGGTTTTAAGCATTGCCAGCGCTGGCGCAGGCGAGATGCGGGTGTTTGACGCCGACTGGCACTTTGCCCAGGGCGACATTGCCGGGGCCGAAAGCCGGGAGGGAGCCGCCGCCGACTGGACCAAGGTGGACCTGCCACATGATTGGGCCATTGCCGGGCCGTTCGACCAGTACGCACCGGCCACGGGTTCGGGCGGGTTCCTGCCCACCGGTGTCGTCTGGTATCGCAAGGGCTTCACCCTGGCTTCATCGGACAAGGGCAAACGGGTTTTCATCGAACTGGACGGGGTGATGGATCGCGGCGGCGTCTGGATCAATGGCCAGCATGTGGGCCACCGCCCCAATGGCTATTCCAGCGTGCGGTACGAGATCACCGACCATCTGAATTTCGAGGGCGAGAACGTCATTGCGGTGCGGGCCGACACCTCGCACCAGCCGGCGTCGCGCTGGTATGCGGGCGGTGGCATCTATCGCCATGTCCGGCTGCTGCTGACCGGGGATGTGCATCTCGATGGCTGGGGCACACGGGTATCGACGCCGGTTATCACGCCAGGTGCCGCCGATGTGGCCGTGGAAAGCGCCATCATTAACCGGGGCAAGGCGGACCGGCAGGCCTATCTGGCCGTCACCATCACGGGGCCGGACGGGCAGATTGTTTCGACCAGCCGGGGCGACGCGGTGACCCTGCCGACGGGCAGGCCTGTGAAACTTTCGGCCCAGGCCCGCATCACCAACCCGGTCCGCTGGGATATCGGTCAGGGGAACCTGTACAAGGCGGACCTTCGGATCATCGGCGATGATGGCAGCGTTCTGGAGACCGATAACGCCCGGTTTGGCGTGCGGGAGATGGCGTTCAAGGCCGATAGCGGCTTTTGGATCAATGGCCGCAATGTGAAGCTGAAAGGTGTGGCCATCCATGCCGATGGCGGTGCCTTTGGGATGGCGGTGCCGCTATCCTTCTACGAACGACGACTGCGCGGCATGATGGCGTTGGGCGTCAATGCCGTGCGCACCGCCCATCACCCGTTTGGCCCGGAATTCCTGGACCTGTGCGACCGGCTGGGCCTGGTGGTCATGAATGAAGCGTTCGATATGTGGACGGTGGCGAAGAACCCGCAGGATTACCATCTGTTCTTCACCGACTGGTCGTCGTTGGATGCGCGCGACTTTGTGAAGCGTGACCGGAACCACCCTTCGGTAGCCATTTGGTCCATCGGCAATGAAATCCACGACACGCCCTATCCCGTGGTCGCGAAATCGATCATCGAACGGCTGAAGGCCATTTTCCATGCGGAGGACCCGACACGGCCCGTGACCATGGCCCTGTTCCGGCCCAATACCACGGGCGACTATAAGAACGGTCTTGCGGATCTTCTGGATGTGGTAGGGCAGAATTACCGTGAGGCGGAACTGACCCAGGCGCACAAGGATAAGCCGTCGCGCATGATCATCGGCACGGAGAATTCCAAGAACCGGGGGTCCTGGCTGGCGGTGCGTGATTACGCGCCCTATGCCGGCATGTTCCTGTGGACGGGGGCCGATTATCTGGGTGAGGCGGACAGGGCCGGTTGGCCCTTCATTTCCAATCCGTCCGGTCTGGTGGACCGCACCGATATCGTGAAGCCCATCGGATGGGAGCGGGCATCCTGGTGGTTGGACACACCCATGATCCGGTTGGGCCGACGGGTGACGGAACAGGTGGACACATCCGAATTGCCCACCATGGTCGGGGTCGCCATGCCGCAGCCCAAGGGGCCGGGCGTGCTGGAGGACTGGACCCCCGCGCAGCAGGCGGGACAGGTGGAGAAGGTGGAGGTAGTGGCCAATACGCCATTGGTCGAACTGTTCCTGAACGGCACGTCGCTTGGGCGCAAGCCACGCAATGGAGATGACAGCGCCATCCGCTTCGACGTGCCATTCGCGCCGGGTAGCCTGCGGGCCGTCGGCTATGACACGGCGGGGCGCAAGGTGGCGGAGCATGAGTTGCGCACCGCTGGCAAGCCGGCGTCGGTGCGGCTGGTGCCCGAACAAAAGCGCCTGCTGCCCGGCTTCGACCATGTCGGCTTTATCCGCGTGGAAGTGGTGGACACCAAGGGGGTGCGTGTACCCGATGCTGCGCATGCCTTGTCAGTACGGGTGGAGGGGGCGGGCGTTCTGACCGCCTTTGACAATGGCTCGCCCACCGATCACACGGCCTTTGCCTCCCCCAAGCGCAATGCCTGGAACGGGCGGGCACTGGTGATGGTGCGGGCGACGGCCGATAAGGGGAAGATCACGGTCACCGTGACCGGTGAGGGGTTAAAGTCTGGCAGCGCCAGCATCGCCGCGGGGGAGTGAGGCGATGCGCGTCCTGCCCGCTGTTCACCCCGACCCTTTGGCGAGTCGCGGCGGGATCGTTGCGGGTACCGCAATTATCTTTCCGAAATAGCGATTACCACCACCGGATGGCAGGGTGGCGACGGCGTCATGCCCAAAGATTGCGCTGGGGATGGACCCGGGGACAGGTTCGGTCCATTCTGCGGCCTTCCCCCTAGCGCCTTCCCAGATTTCGGAGAATAAGGGCAAATGAGTGCCAGCATCGAAATCCGTTCCGTCCCGCACCCCGCACCGACGCCCGCCGATGTCCGGGCGAAGCTGATCGCCGATCCCGGTTTCGGCAAGATCTTCTCCGACCATATGGTCACGGTACGCTGGTCGGCGGAAAGGGGCTGGCACGATGCGCAGCTGCGCGCGCGGGAGGCCTTCACGCTCGATCCCGCCGCCGCCGTTTTGCACTACGCCCAGGAAATCTTCGAAGGCATGAAGGCCTATCGCGGTGCCGATGGTCAGGTCCTGCTGTTCCGTCCGCTGGAAAATGCCCGCCGGTTCCAGCGTTCGGCCGAACGCATGGCCATGCCCATACTGCCGGAAGAAATTTTCCTGGACGCGGTGGAAACCCTGGTGCGCGCCGATGTGGATTGGATCCCCGGTGGCGATGGCGCCAGCCTGTATCTGCGCCCCTTCATGTTCGCCGATGAAAGCTTCCTGGGCGTGAAGCCGGCCGGCAGCTACATTTTCTGCGTCATCGCCTGCCCGGTGGGAGCGTACTTCAAGGGTGGGGCCAAGCCGGTCTCCGTCTGGGCCTCCCAGGATTACACCCGCGCGGCGGCGGGCGGC
Organism: Niveispirillum sp. CC-CTL257; assembly: GCF_059489915.1. Classification (NCBI taxonomy): domain Bacteria; kingdom Pseudomonadati; phylum Pseudomonadota; class Alphaproteobacteria; order Rhodospirillales; family Azospirillaceae; genus Niveispirillum; species Niveispirillum sp. CC-CTL257. The sequence goes on along the minus strand of NZ_JCAJXE010000003.1, from coordinate 744,681 downwards.
ACTGGTGCTGCCAAGTGTGGTGGCAATTATGCCGCCAGCCTGATCGCGCAGGCCGAGGCCATCCGCAATGGCTGTGATCAGGTCGTGTTCCTGGACGCGGCCGAGAAGCGCTGGGTCGAGGAACTGGGCGGCATGAATGTCTTCTTCGTGTTCGAGGATGGCCGCGTGCGCACGCCGGGCCTGACCGGCACCATCCTGCCCGGTATCACGCGTGACAGCATCATCACGCTGGCCCGGTCGCAGGGCATGAATGTGGTCGAAGGCCCCTATTCCTTCCAGCAGTGGCAGGAAGATGCGGCGTCGGGTGCCTTGCGCGAAGTGTTCGCCTGCGGCACCGCCGCCGTCGTGTCAGCCATCGGCACCGTGCGCCACAAGGGTGGTGAATTCACCATCAGCGGCGCTGTCGAGGGGCCGGTGACCACCAAGCTGCGCGCCGGCCTGACGGCCATTCAGCGTGGGCAGGCGGATGACGCCCATGGCTGGCGGCACGTTGTCGCCATCTGAACCCTGCTGACGGGTCTGTTCTGTATCGAACGCCGGGTCCTGATGGGACCCGGCGTTTTTGTTTGTGTGGACTCAATTGCTACTCAGTGGCAGTTGGTGGGTCTCATAAATTTGCCCACGATCCCTATCCGCCCTATCGTCTGCTTATCGGACAGGGGAGGCGCCCTCCTGCCCAGGAACCCCCGTATCGCAGAGGGAGAAGCCTCGTGGGCAAGGTGAAGGCTGCGATCATCGGGTCGGGCAATATCGGCACCGATCTGATGATCAAAATGGTGAAATATCCCAAGGACATGGAACTGGCGGCGGTTGTCGGCATTGATGCCGCATCCGAAGGGCTGGCCATGGCGCGCGAACGCGGTGTCATGACCACGCATGAGGGGCTGGAGGGGCTGAAGGCGTTGCCTTGCTATCCCGAGATCGACATCGTGTTTGATGCCACCTCGGCCTATGCGCACAAGGTGCATGATGCGGCGCTCCGTGCCGATGGCAAGAAGGTGATCGACCTGACGCCCGCCGCCATCGGCCCCTTCGTGGTGCCGCCCGTGAACCTGGATGCACATCTGGAACAGAGCAACATGAACATGGTGACCTGTGGTGGGCAGGCGACCATTCCCATGGTGGCCGCCGTGTCCAGCGTCGCCAAGGTGCATTATGCGGAGATCGTGGCCTCGGTCGCCTCCAAATCCGCTGGCCCCGGCACGCGCGCCAATATCGATGAGTTCACACGCACCACGGCGCGGGCCATCGAACAGGTCGGCGGGGCTGTACGCGGCAAGGCCATCATCATCCTGAACCCGGCCGAGCCACCCATGATCATGCGCGACACAATCTTCACCCTGTCGGAAGGGGCGGATGAGGACACGATCCGCGCCGCCGTGCAGGCCATGGTGGAGAAGGTGCGCGCCTATGTGCCGGGATACCGGTTGAAGCAGGAAGTGCAGTTCGAGCGCTTTGGCGACAATAACCGCCTGAAAATCCCCGGCCAGGGCGAGTTCACGGGCCTGAAGACCTCCATCTTCCTGGAGGTGGAAGGGGCCGGCGACTATCTGGCCACATATTCCGGCAATCTGGACATCATGACGGCGGCGGCCAAGGCGACGGGCGATATGCTGGCCCGTCAGATCACCGCGCGGAGGAACGCAGCATGAACGGCTTCAACCCCCAGACGGACAAGCTTTATATCCAGGACGTCACCCTGCGCGACGGCATGCACGCCATCCGCCATATGTACGGGCTGGATCATGTGAAGGCCATTGCCCAGGCGCTGGACCGGGCCGGCGTTGACGCCATCGAGGTGGCGCATGGTGACGGCCTGTCGGGCGCCAGCTTCAATTATGGCTTCGGCGCGCATACGGATTGGGAATGGCTGGAGGCGGTGGCGTCGGTCCTGACCCGGTCCGTCCTGACCACCCTGATCCTGCCGGGTGTGGGCACGGCGGACGAGCTGCGCCGCGCCTATGATCTGGGCGTGCGGTCGGTGCGGGTGGCAACGCACTGTACCGAGGCGGACGTCTCCAAGCAGCATATCGGCATCGCCCGCGATCTGGGCATGGATGTCGCCGGCTTCCTGATGATGAGCCATATGATCGAGCCGGAGCGGCTGGCAGGGCAAGCCAAGCTGATGGAAAGCTATGGCGCGCAATGTGTCTATGTCACCGACAGTGGCGGGGCGCTGGACATGGATGGGGTGCGTGAGCGGCTTCGCGCCTATGACAAGGTGCTGAAGCCTGAGACGCAGCGCGGCATCCATGCCCACCATAATCTGTCGCTGGGTGTGGCGAACTCCATCGTCGCGGCACAGGAAGGCGCGGTGCGTATTGATGCCAGCCTGACGGGCATGGGGGCGGGGGCGGGCAATGCGCCGCTGGAAGTGTTCATCGCCGCCGCCGACCGCAAGGGCTGGAACCATGGCTGTGATGTCAATGCCCTGATGGACGCAGCGGAGGATCTGGTGCGGCCCCTGCAGGACCGGCCCGTGCGCGTGGACCGGGAGACCTTGGCCCTGGGCTATGCCGGGGTTTATTCCAGCTTCCTGCGCCATGCCGAAAAGGCCGCCAACGAATATGGTATCGACACCCGCGCCATCCTGGTGGAACTGGGCCGGCGCAAGATGGTGGGCGGTCAGGAGGACATGATCGTCGATGTGGCGCTGGACCTGCTGAAACAGCGGGCCTGAGCGGATAGCGTTCCTGAAATGAAAAAGGGGCGGTCCCCGTTGAGGACCGCCCCTTTTTAGCTGCTGCCGTAAGACGTCAGGTGAACGCCTTGAAGGTGATGATGGTGAAGGTGTCCTTCACCCCTTCCAGGGTCTGGATCTGGCCCGTTACGAAATGGCCGATATCCTCCCCATCCTCCAGAAAGCATTTCATCATCAGGTCATACTGTCCGGAGACGGAATGCACTTCCGACACTTCCGGCACGCTCTGCACCGCGAGGTCGGCCACGTCATAGGCGCGGCCGAGATCGCATTTGACCATGATGAAGATCGTCTGCATGGCTCAGTCTTCCGATGCTTCCGCAACCTCAACCGCCGGTGCCTTGGGCGGGCGTGCGGCGCGCAGGATGAAGGCGGGCACGTCATCGCCAAAGCCGACGACGGGCGGGCCACGGTCATCATCCTCGTCCCGGCGGGGGCGACGGTCGCGACGGAATTCGTCACGGCGGAAATCATCGCGACGATGCTCATCGCGGCGGAATTCACCCCGACCCTCACTGCGGCCGTCGCCCCGGTTTTCGAACCGGTTGTCACCGCGTGCTTCGCCACGGTTCTCACCGCGCGCTTCACCGCGATTTTCACCCCTGTTTTCATAGCGGTCGCGGCTGCGCTCGCCCCGGTGCTCGTGACGCTCACCCCGGTTGTCGGGACGTTCCCGCTTCTGCTGATGCGCCTCAATGGCTGCCTCGGCAGCTTCCGGCTGCACATGGACGTGCGCGGGACGTTCAGCCTTGGGCGCGCGCTCGCCACGCTCACCCCGGTCGCGGCCACCACGACGGCCATCTTCCTTCTTCGGGCCACCCCGGCCACGACGGCGCGGATCGGCGTCGAAGGACAGTTCGGCGGTCTCGATCCCCTCGATGGTGAAGCGAGGGATTTCCTTGCCGATCAGCTTTTCAATGGCCTGGACCAGCTTGCCATCGTCCGGCGTGGCGATGGTGAAGGCGCGGCCCGTCTTGCCCGCGCGGCCCGTGCGACCGATACGGTGGACGTAATCTTCGGAATGGTGCGGCGTGTCGAAATTGAACACGTGGCTGACATTGGAAATGTCGATGCCGCGCGCCGCCACGTCAGAACAGACCAGCAGGTCAATGCTGCCGGCCTTGAATGCCTCCAGCGTCTCGGTGCGCTTGGACTGCACCATGTCGCCATGCAAGGCCCCGGCATTGAAGCCATGCTTGACCAGCGAGCCATGGACGACAGCGATGTCCTTCTTGCGATTGCAGAAGATGAAGGCGTTCTTCACATCGTCGGTCGCGATCAGGCGGCGTAGCGCTTCCCGCTTATCCTGCTCATCCACGACCAGCAGATGCTGTGCCACGGTGGTGGCGGTGCTGGCCGGCGCGCTGACCGTCACCTCTTCCGGCGACGTCAGGAACTTATCAGCCAGACGCTTGATCTCCGGCGGCATGGTGGCGCTGAAGAACAGGGTCTGACGCTTCTTCGGCAGCAGGCTGACGATGCGTTCGATATCGGGGATGAACCCCATGTCGAGCATGCGGTCCGCCTCGTCGATTACCAGGACCTTGATGTCGGTCAGCAGGATGTTACCGCGATCAAACAGGTCCATCATGCGGCCCGGCGTGGCGATCAGCACGTCAACGCCGCGTTCCAGTTTCTTGATCTGATCGCCGAAGCTCTCGCCGCCGATCAGCAGGGCCATGTTCAGCTTGTGGTACTTGCCATACAGCTCAAAATTCTCCGCCACCTGGGCGGCGAGTTCGCGCGTCGGCTCCAGGATCAGCGACCGGGGCATGCGGGCTTTGGCACGACCGCGCCCCAGGATCTCGATCATGGGAAGGGTAAAGGAGGCGGTCTTACCCGTACCGGTCTGGGCACAGCCCAGCACATCCCGGCCCTGCAGGACCCACGGGATGGCTTTTTCCTGGATCGGCGTCGGCGTGGTATAGCCGACTTCTTCAACAGCGCGAAGGACTTCGGACCCGAGTCCAAGTTCCGAGAACAGCATTAGGCCTTCATCATTCTGGAGGCGACGTCGAACAAACACACCGTGACGTCGGCGGCGATAATGGATCGACCGCTGGCAACCCTGCATCCCCTGCAATTGAACAGTCGGAACACAATAGATTACGGTCGCGCCTTCGATATCAATTTCGGCCTTTGAGAGCAAGGATTTCGGGCGATGACACCCCCCACGCCGCACGCAAGGCAGCCCCTCTTTCTGTTGCCGGGCCTATTGTGCGACGAAGCCTTGTGGGCGCATCAGGTCCGTAACCTGTCTGACGTTGCCGATTGCACCGTCGCCGACCTGACACAGGCAGACTCGATGGACGCATTGGCGAACAGTGTTCTGGCCCAGGCGCCGGACCGGTTTGCGTTGGCGGGCCTGTCGATGGGCGGCTATGTGGCGTTCGAAATTCTGCGCCAGGCACCGGAACGGGTGACGCGCCTGTGCCTGGTGGACAGCTCCGCGCGGCCCGACACGGTGGAACAGCGGCAGCGGCGGGAGGCGATGCTGAAGCTGGCGCGCATCGGCAAGTTCCGGGGCATGTCGCCGCGTCTCCTGTCCACCCAGGTGCATCCCGACCATGTCGCGGTGCCGGAGATTGGTGGCGTTGTGCTGGCCATGACCGAGCGGGTGGGACGCGACGCCTTCTGTCGGCAGCAGGCCGCCATCCTGTCGCGGCCCGACAGCCGCCCCGGACTTGCCGCCATCAGGGTCCCGACCCTGGTCATTGTCGGGGCGGATGACGGGCAGACGCCGCCCGACCGTTCGGAAGAGATTGCGGCGGCGGTGCCGGGTGCCAGCCTGCATGTGCTGCCCCGCTGCGGCCATCTGGCCCCGCTGGAGCGGCCGGAACGGGTGACGGGGTTGATGCGGGAATGGCTGTTGGGGTGATGGCCCGGTTGCGTCCAACGTACAGCACCGCTACTGTGCCGCCGGAATTCGGTTTGGAGGATTTGACATGAGCTTCGTCGGTATTGGCCTGTTCTTCGCCGCCAGCGTCCTGGCCGTGATCTGCATCGCTGCCATAAAGGCCCCGGAGGGCGATGGCGGGCATGGGCATGGCCATCATGGCGGGCACGGGCATCACTGATCCATGGGCGGCCCCACACGCCGCCAATTGCTGACCCTGCCGGCGGCGGCCCTTTTGGTGGTGGCCGCCGGTGCGCCAGCCTTTGCCCTGCAAGGTGAATTGGTGGCCCGCCCGCCGGCCATACCGCCAGCCGGGGCGGTAAAGCCGGGCATGCGGCGGTTGGGTGACCTGGGTGTGGTCTATGTCCCGCCCGGACTGCCCATGGATACGCCCGCGACGCTGATCCTGGCGCTGCATGGCGCGGGGCAGGGTGGGGCGGCGATGGCCGGCATGCTGACCGGTCTGGCGGATGCCCTGGGCATCGTCATCCTGGCACCGGATTCTGGCGGGCGAACCTGGGACTGGTTGAATCCGACGCGGCAGCAGAGCGGGTCGCGGGTAAAGCCGGGCAGCGGCCCCGATGTCGGGCGGATCGATCGCGCCCTGGAGCGGACATTCGCCCTGTTGCCGGTGGATGTGAAACGCATCGCCCTGCTGGGCTTTTCCGATGGCGCGACCTTCGGTCTGGACCTTGGCATCCGCAATCCCGAACTGTTCGTGCGCCTGTTCATCGTGGCGCCCAGCACCATTCCGAAGGTTGTGCGGGGTCCGGGGGCGGAGATTTACATTACCCATGGCCGGGCCGACCGAATTCTGCCGGAAAAGGTCACCGCCGATTATACCGTGCCCGCCTTGCGCCGGAGGGGGTTTGCCGTGACCTATGAGCCGTTTGACGGCGGCCATTCGGTGCCGCTGCCGCTTTTGCGCAAGGCGCTGGCGGCCTGGCTGGGGCGGTAGGACCGCCACGCGGCACCAAAGCCCTGGACCCGCCGCCTGCAAAGCCGTAAACCTGTCGGCGGCTCCCGCATCTGGTGGCCTTGAACATCTATAACCCCAAGCCGTAGCGCCATGCCCGACGCCCTTGCCGAGACTTTCGCCCTGTCGCCGCTGGAGGCGGCCCAGGATGCGTTGCGCAAGGTCTGGGGCTATCCCGCCTTTCGCGGCATGCAGGCCGATATTGTTGAGCATGTGGTGGCCGGGGGCGATGCCCTGGTGCTGATGCCGACGGGCGGGGGTAAATCACTTTGCTATCAGATCCCGGCACTGGTGCGGCCGGGGGTGGGCATCGTCGTTTCGCCCCTGATCGCCCTGATGCGCGATCAGGTCGACGCTCTGCGCCAGCTGGGCGTGCGTGCCGCCTATCTCAACTCCACGCTGGACTGGCGGGAGGCGCAAGAGGTGGAGCGGGCGTGTGAGCGGGGTGATCTGGACCTGTTGTATGTGGCGCCCGAACGGCTGGTGACGCCACGTTTCCTGGAATTGCTGGACCGGTCGCGCATCGCCCTGTTCGCGCTCGATGAGGCGCACTGCGTCAGCCAATGGGGCCATGATTTCCGCCCCGAATATCTTCAGCTTTCCATCCTGCATGAAAAATTCCCGGACGTGCCGCGCGTGGCCCTGACGGCGACGGCAGACGCGCAGACGCGCACGGACATCGCGGCGCGTCTGGGGCTGGGGGATGCGCGCCTGTTCCTGGCCAGTTTTGACCGGCCCAATATCACCTACCGCATCCTGCCCAAGGATCAGGAGCGCCGGCAGTTGCTGGATTTCCTGCGCCGCCGACCAGAGGATGCGGGTGTCGTCTATTGCCTGTCACGCGGCAAGGTCGATGCCATAGCGCAATATCTGGCCGAACAGGGGGTGGATGCGCTGCCCTATCATGCCGGACTGGACCCCGCCACGCGGCAGGCCAACCAGGACCGGTTCATCAAGGGCGAAGGCGTGGTGATGGTTGCCACGGTCGCCTTTGGCATGGGTATCGACAAGCCGAACGTGCGGTTCGTGGTGCATATGGACCCGCCGCGATCCCTGGAGGCCTATTACCAGGAAACAGGTCGTGCGGGACGCGACGGTCTGCCGGCGGAAGCGCTGATGCTTTACGGCTTCGCGGACGTGGTGCAGATGCAGATGATGGTGGAAGGGTCCGACAGCCCGCCCGCCTTCAAACGCACCGAACGGCAGAAGCTGGAGGCGCTGCTGGGCTTCTGCGAGACGGCGCGGTGCCGGCGGCAGACGCTGCTGACCTATTTTGACGAAGATTATCCAAAGCCCTGCGGCAAGTGCGACACCTGCTTCCAGCCTGTCGAAACCTATGACGGGACGGTCGTTGCCCAGAAGGCGCTGTCAGCCGTGTACCGCACGGGGCAGCGGTTCGGCGTCGGCCATCTGGTTGATGTGCTGCGCGGGGTTGCCACCGACAAGGTGACCGAAAAGGGCCATGACAAGCTGAAAACCTTTGGCTGCGGCACCGAACTGGGCAAGCAGGAATGGCACAGCGTCTTTCGGCAGCTGGTCGCCAATGGCCTGCTTTGTGCCGACCCGGAGGGGCATGGCGGCCTGATCCTGACGGAGACAGCACCCGCCGTCCTGAAAGGCCAGGAAGTGGTGCGCCTGCGCCGGGACCCGGCGACGGAGGCCAAGGGGAAGGGCAAGGCGTCCTGGTCGGGCAGTGGGGGGGCTTCCAAGCCCAAAACCTCCACCGCCGACCTGTCCCCCGCCGACGATACGCTGTGGCATGCGCTGAAGGCGCTGCGCCTGGAACTGGCGCGCGAACAGGGGGTTCCGCCCTATGTCATCTTCCATGACGCCACACTGATGGAGATGGTGCGGGAGAGGCCGACCGACCTGGATGAGTTGGGCACGTTGCAGGGCGTGGGCGCCCGCAAGCTGGAACGCTATGGCGAATATTTCCTGGATGTGATCCTGACGCATTCGTGAGAGCCGGGGGGGGTGACGCCCCCCACGACCTGATACAATTACAGTTCCAAAAGCTGTTCGCGCGTGATCCAGAATACCTCGCCGAAGGAATGTTCGGTTTCCAGCCACAGGAACTCCGCGTCGGGGTAGGCCTCTTCCAGGGCCGCACGACCGGTGCCGACCTCCACCAGCAGGCCACCTTCCGCGTTCAGGTACTTGGGCGCTTCCTTCAGGATGCGGTGGACGATGGCCATGCCGTCATCATCGCCGCCGACCAGTGCCATGCGCGGCTCCGCCTGATATTCGGGAGGCAGATTGTCCATCGCTTCCTTATCGACATAGGGGGGGTTGGAGATGATCAGGTCGTATTTCTTGCCCTTCAACGGCTTGAACAGGTCGCCATGGAACAGCTTCACGCGCTCTTCCAGGCCATGGTCGCCGACATTGATCTTCGCCACTTCCAGTGCATCGGGCGACAGGTCCACGGCGTCGACATCGGCCAGCGGGAAGATGCTGGCGGCCAGGATGGCGAGGCAGCCGGAACCGGTGCAGAGGTCCAGCACCTTTTCCACGTCGGTCACGTCATCGACCAGGGTGAAGTCCTGCTCGCCGCCGAACAACTCACCAAACAGCAGCTCCCCGATGAAGGAGCGGGGGACGATCACACGGTCATCGACATAGAAGGGCACGCCCTGAATATAGGTGCGCTTGGTCAGATAGGCGGCGGGTTTGCGGGTGGTCACCCGCTGATGGATGATTTCCGCCAGTGCCAGCCGTTCGGCCGGGATCAGTTTCGCGTCGAAATAGGGTTCCAGCTGATCCACCGGCAGCTTGAGCGTTTCCAGTACGATGAACGCCGCCTCATCATAGGCGGTGACGGCCCCGTGCCCATGCACCAGCCCGGCACGGTTGAAGCGGCTGACGGCATAGCGGATGAAATCACGCACCGTGGACAGTTCCGCCGCCACGACATTGGTGGCGGGCAGGGACAGGTCTGACATTTGGACGATGGCTCCGTCAGGTTCAGTATCAATGGGCAGAATGGCAGGGCGCGGCTAAACGGGCAAGGATCGCCCGTTTAGCCGCGCAGCCAGGCCTCAATCAACTGTCTGGAAATGCTGTCGAACGGCGGCAGACGGAAATTCTCACCATTCTGGTGCTTGCGGATGAAATCGCGGCTGAACCAGCGCACATCCTCCAGTTCCTCCTCATCCGCCTTCACGTCCAGCGTGGTGGCGCGGGCGTGGAAGCCCAGCATCAGGGAGGAGGGGAAGGGCCAGGGCTGGCTGGAATGGTACTTCACGTCGGTGACGCGCACACCTGCCTCTTCGAAGCATTCGCGCATCACCGTCTCCTCCAGGCTTTCGCCCGGCTCCACGAATCCGGCGAGCGTGGAATACATGCCGGGCGGGAAGCGCGCCTGCCGGCCCAGCAGGCAGCGGTCGCCGCCATCATGGACCAGCATGATCACCGCCGGGTCATGGCGGGGAAAATGTTGGGCCGCGCAGTCGGGATTGGTGCAGCGCCGGCTGTGGCCCGCCTCCTCGGCAGCGGTCGGGGAACCACAGGTGCCGCAGAATTTATGCTTGCCGTGCCACAGCATCAGGGCGCGGGTATAGGCATACATGCCGCCCGCCCTTTGCCCGATGCGCGTGCCCAACGACCTTAGCTCCACGAACCGGCCCAGCTTCGCCACCTCGGCGTGGGTGTCGACATCCTCCAGCGGCGAAAGATCGACCGCGAAGTAGGAATGGCCACCATCATCGCCCAGATAGATGGGTGGCATGGCCAGATGCCACCCCCACCAGTCGGCGGTAACAGGCAAATAGGCCGGCAGTGGCGCATCGTCCGCCCCGGCCACCAGATGCCGACCCCGCCACCACGGGATGATCCGGGCAGCCTGGGGGTGGCGCAGACGGGCGGCAAGCCAGTCCTCATCCTTGCGCCGGTGGGCGGCCCTATCCAGGCCGGAACCGGCATAGAAATTCAGTCTCATCATGGTTTCGCGACCGTGACATGACTGACATCATGTCGCCAATGCGCAAGCGTCAAGGCGGACCCGGCGGATTTCTCCCTTGTCTTTCCCGCGACACTCGCCGATATAGGCACCGGGAGGTTGGCAACGGGCGGGTCCCTCGCCAACCCGGTCAGGTCCGGAAGGAAGCAGCCGTAACGAGTTTCGGCTCGGGTCGTTCGTCCAGCCTCCCACCTTCAACCGATATTTCTTGCCAGGACGCCTGCTTTCGAAAAGCGGTAGCGTAAAACCGTGGCGTCTGTGCGCCGGCATCACTAAACTCTCCTCCGTTATTGCCGTAGACCCGAGACGCCCCGTGACCGACGAGACGAACAGCCATTCCGCCGCCGGTGCCGCCTATCGTGTGCTGGCGCGCAAATACCGGCCGCAGAATTTTGATGAGCTGGTGGGGCAGGACGCGCTGGTGCGGACACTGCGCAATGCCATCCAGTCGGGGCGTATCCATCAGGCCTATATGCTGACCGGTGTGCGCGGGGTGGGCAAGACGACGACGGCGCGCATCATTGCGCGCGCCCTGAACTGCATCGGGCCGGACGGGCAGGGTGGGCCGACCATCAGCCCCTGTGGTGTGTGCGAGATGTGCGTGTCTATCGCCGCCGATCGCAATGTCGATGTGATCGAGATGGACGCCGCCTCCAATACCGGCGTCGATAATGTGCGCGAGATCATTGAGGGTGTGCGCTATGCGCCGTCCGCCGCGCGCTACAAGCTCTACATCATCGACGAAGTGCACATGCTGTCGAAAAGCGCCTTCAACGCGCTGCTGAAGACGCTGGAAGAACCGCCGCCACATGTGAAATTCGTGTTCGCCACGACCGAGATCAGGAAGGTGCCGGTGACGGTGCTGTCGCGGTGCCAGCGATTCGACCTGCGCCGCGTGGACCACCCGACCCTGGTGGGCCATTTCACGCGCGTGGCGGGCAAGGAAGGCGTGCCGGTCGAACCCGATGCCATCGCGCAGATCGCGCGGGCTGCCGACGGGTCGGTGCGTGACGGGTTGTCGCTGCTGGATCAGGCCATCGCTCTGGGCGGTGGCAACGTCACCCTGGCGCAGGTGCGCGACATGCTGGGCCTGGCCGACCGCACCCGCGTCATCGACCTGTTCGAGGCGACCATGACGGGCAAGCCGGCGGACGCGCTGGACATCCTGACTGACCTGCATCGTTGCGGTGCCGATCCGATTGTCATCACCCAGGACCTGCTGGATTTTGCGCATTTCCTGACCCGTGCGCGCGTCATCCCCGGCACGGCCGAGGATGTGTCGATCCCAGAGGATGAGCGCACGCGCGGTGTGGCGCTGGCCCAGAAGCTGGGCATGGCGTCGCTGTCGCGGGCCTGGCAGATTCTGTTGAAGGGGCTTGGCGAGATTCAGCATGCGCCGGTGCCGATGCAGGCATTGGAAATGGTGCTGATCCGCCTGTCCTATGCGTCCGAACTGCCCAGCCCGGCCGACCTGATCCGGAAGATCAATGAGGCCGGGGGCGTGGAGGCGGCGGCGCGTGCCCTGCACGGGAACAATCCCGGCGGGGGCGGTGGGTTCGCCGGTGGCGGTGGCCCAGGCCCAATGGTGCATGCGGCCCCGACCCAGGGTGCGCCCATGGCCATGGTGGCGGGCGGCAGGGCCCTTGCCGGCGCCCCGGCACCGGCTCCCGTGGCGGCACTTCAGCCGGTCGGCAAGGTCGATACGGTACCGGAACCAACCAGTTTCCGTGCGGTGGCCGACCTGTTTCTTGACAAGCGGGAAGGCGTGCTGGCCGGCATGCTGCGTGCGTCGGTCCATCTGGTTCGTTTTGAAAGCGGAATGATCGAGCTGCGCATGCTGCCGGCCTGTCCGCAGAACCTGCCCGGCAAGGTGGGACAGCTGCTGACCGAATGGACGGGCAAACGCTGGGTCGTATCGGTTTCTGGTGCCGCCGGAGAGCCGACCATTGCCGAGCAGGAGCGCGAGGCAGAGCTTCGCCAGCGCGCGGAAGCCGCCGAACATCCGCTGGTCAGGGCCGTGCTGGAGGCGTTTCCGGGTGCGAAGATCGACAAGATCATCGACCAGAGTCAGGTGGCCCTGGCCCCGCCTCCCATGGTTGAACCCGAAATTCCCGAAGCGATGGACGCTTTTGGGGGTGACGAGATGGCCGACAGCCCTTATTTCGATGCACCACCGCCCATGGATGAGGGCGATTATGAAGGAGACTTCTGAGCCATGAAGAATATCGGCCAGATGATGAAGCAGGCCCAGCAGATGCAGTCCAAGATGGCTGAGATGCAGGCCAAGATGCAGGAACATGAGGCCACAGGCGTGTCCGGTGGCGGCATGGTCAAGCTGACCCTGAACGGCAAGGGCGACCTGCGTGGCCTAAAGATCGACAAGTCCATCGTCGATCCCGAGGATGTCGAGGTCCTGGAAGACCTGATCACCGCAGCCTATAACGACGCCAAGGGCAAGATCGAGGCCTTCACGGCAGAACAGACCAACGCCATGATGGGCGGTCTGAAGCTGCCGCCGGGGTTCAAGATGCCGTTTTGATTGCGGTTTTTGTCGCATAAGGCTGTTTAAGCTGCATGCGACAAACCTATCCCTGGAACAGCCGTGCGTTGCGCTTGACCTCCTCCGCGATGAATTCCGCCGTGACGCGGATGCGGGAGAGGTGGCGCACGTCGGAATGCATGACCAGCCAGAAGCTGCGGACCAGCTTCACCTCAGCCGGCAGCAGCCGGACGAGGTCCTTCTCCCCCGCCGTCATGAAGCAGGGCAGGATGGCAACACCGCTGCCGGCCTGCACCGCCCGGAACTGCGCCACCAGACTGGCGCTTTTCAAGTAAGGGCGGATATCGCGGGAGACCAGCGGGACGTAATCCAGTTCCGGCGTATAGAGCAGATCATCAATATAGGAGATGAAGCGGTGGGCGGCCAGATCGCCTGGCCCGTCGATGGGCGGCGCCGTCTCCAAGTAAGTGCGTGAGGCGTAAAGCCCCAGCTCATAATCGGTCAGCTTGCGGGCATGCAGACGGCCCGCCTCCGGCTGTGCCAGCGTCACCGCGATGTCGGCTTCGCGCTTGGACAGGCTGAACAGGCGCGGCATGGCGACCAGCTGCACCTCCAGGTCCGGATGCAGCGCGCCCAGGTGGCCGATGCGCGGGGCCAGGAAGAAGCTGCCGAAACCGTCGGGTGTGCCGATGCGCACCGCACCCGACAGCTTGGCCCCGGCACCCGACAATTCCTCCTGGATGGTGAGCGCCATGCCCTCCATCACCTCTGCACTTTGCAGCAGCGTCTCACCCGCCTGGGTCAGGCTGTATCCCGTGGCGTGGCGTTCGAACAGTGTGGTGCCCAGCGCCTGTTCCAGGCCGGTTAGGCGGCGGCCCAGGGTCGTGTGATCCACCCCCATGCGCTTGGCGGCCAGGGTCAGCCGGCCCGATCGCGCCACCGCCAGGAAGGATTGCAGATCGTCCCAGTCAAACCGGCTGGCCATGCCCACCCCATGCGAGTTTGCGCACAATAACGGCGAGGAACTTCGCATGGATGTGCGGATGTCCGCAATGGTACTGGTTGAGATGCGGAATTCGTCGCCGTGGCGATGTATAAGAGGGCGGGTTGCAGCCCCTGTCAGGGCGATTGAAAGGGAGGATGGGTTTTGAGCGAGGATGTCATCTGCACCGTCAAGGGTGCCATAGGCCATATTCTGCTGAACCGGCCCAAGGCGCTGAACGCCCTGACGCTGGGCATGGTGGAGGTGATGGCGCCGGCGCTGGAGGCCTGGGCTGCTGATCCCGCCATCAAAGCGGTGGTGATCCGGGGGGCCGGTGACCGGGCCTTCTGCGCCGGGGGTGATGTTCGCGCCGTCTGGGATGCCGGGTGGGAGCGTAAGCGCGGTCAGGGCACCGGTGCCCTGACCGCCGCCTTCTTTGGCGGGGAATATCGCCTGAACCGGCAGATCAAGCGCTTCCCCAAGTCCTATATCGCCCTGATGGATGGCATCACCATGGGCGGCGGTGTCGGCCTGTCGGTGCATGGCAGCCACCGGGTGGTGACGGAAAAGACCCTGCTGGCTATGCCGGAAACCGGCATCGGCCTGTTCCCGGATGTGGGCGGGACGTATTTCCTGCCGCGTGTGCCGGGCAAGCTGGGCCTGTATCTCGGCCTGACGGGTGCCAGGGTGCATGCGCCGGACCTGATCTATACCGGAATCGGCACGCATCATGTGCCGTCGGCTTTGCTGGATGCCATCGAGGCGGCGCTGGCCGAGGGGCAGGATGTGGATGCGGTGTTGGCGGCTCATGTCGCCCCTGTGAGCGACGCGCCGTTGGCGGCACTGCGGCCAGCCATCGATGCGGCGTTTGAAGCGGATGATGTCGAAGGGATTGTGGCGGGCCTGATCTCCCAGGGAACTGGCTGGGCCGACAAGGTGGCGGAGACCATCCTGTCCATGTCGCCCACCAGCCTGAAAGTGACGTTCGAGCAGCTGCGGCGTGGGGCGGAACTGGAATTTGATGATTGCATGCGCCTGGAATTCCGCATGACCCAGGCGGTGATGGACGGCAATGACTTCTTTGAAGGCATCCGCGCCGTTCTGGTGGACAAGGATAAGAGCCCGAAATGGAACCCGGCCAAACTGGCCGATGTCCCGGCGGCAGATGTCGCGCGCTACTTCGCGGTGCCGGCGGGCGGAGACCTGACGTTCTAAAACAATAACCTGTGGAGGAAATGACCATGGCGACCATTGCGTTCATCGGGCTGGGCAATATGGGGCTGCCCATGGCCAAGAACCTTCTGAGGGGCGGACATACAGTGCTGGGCGTCGATCTGGCGCCCGCCAATATCGCGGTGGCCAATGAGGCGGGGATCGACACGTCGAAGGCGGCGGGGGATGCGGCGGCGGTGGCGGATGTCGTCGTCTCCATGCTGCCCGCCGGGCCGCATGTACGCGCCGTTTATGGCAATGCGGGCGGGGTGATCGAGCGGGCGCGGCCCGGCACCTTGTTCATCGACAGTTCCACCATCGATGTGGACAGTGCCCGCGCCGTGATCGCGCAGGCCGAAAAGGCCGGGCACCTGATGGTGGATGCGCCCGTGTCGGGCGGCACGGGGGGGGCGGCGGCGGGTACGCTGACCTTCATGGTTGGCGGGGCTGATGCAGCCTTCGCCAAGGCCAAGCCCTATCTGGAGCTGATGGGCAAGAATATCGTGCATGCGGGCGGGCCGGGCACGGGCCAGGCGGCCAAGATCTGCAATAACATGGTGCTGGGCATTTCCATGATCGCCGTGTCGGAGGCGTTTGCGTTGGCCGACAAGCTGGGTTTGGAGCGGCAGAAGCTGTTTGATATTTCCAGCACCTCGTCTGGGCAGTGCTGGTCGCTCACCAGCTATTGCCCGGTGCCGGGGCCGGTGCCGACATCGCCCGCCAACCGCGATTATGCGCCGGGCTTTGCGGTGGACATGATGCTGAAGGATCTGAAGCTGGCGCAGCAGGCAGCATCCAGCAGCGGGGCCAGCACCCCCCTTGGCGCGCAGGCCGCAGCGCTGTATCAGCTGTTCTCAGCGGCGGGGAACGGGGCTCTCGACTTCTCCGCCATCGTGAAGATGTTGCAGGGGAAATGACATGACGGGCGTTGAAAGCGGCAATCTCTACCATCTGTTTGAAAGCCGTTTTCCCGCCGATTCCACGGCCCGTTTCATCACCCTGATGGACGGGCCGCGCCAGGGCGTCTGGTATAGCTACGCCGACGTCGCCTCCATCTCCGCCCGCTTTGCCCATGCCATGGCGGCCCTGGGCGTCAAGCGCGGTGACCGCGTGGCGGTGCAGGTGGAGAAGAGCGCGGAGAACCTGTTCCTCTATCTGGCCACTCTGCGGATGGGGGCGGTCTATCTGCCGCTGAATACCGCCTATCAGAAGGGGGAGGTCAGTTACTTCCTGGAAGATGCCGCACCCGCTTTGTTCGTCTGCCGGCCGGAGGATGAGGCGGGGATGAAGGAGCTGGCGGCGCGCTGCGGCGTGCCGGCGGTGGCGACCTTGGGCATTGCGGCGGATGGCAGCCTGCCAGATATGGCCCTGAACCTCAGCCATGAGTTCGACACGGTGGTGTTGGGCGAGGATGAGCTGGCGGCCATCCTCTACACCTCCGGCACCACAGGCCGGTCGAAGGGGGCGATGACCAGCCATGGCAATCTGGCCAGCAATGCCCTGACCCTGCATCAGCTGTGGGGCTTTGTGCCGGGCGATGTGCTGCTGCATGCCCTGCCCATCTTCCATGTGCATGGGCTGTTTGTCGCCACCAACACCACCCTGCTGAATGGCGGGCACATGCTGTTCCTGTCGAAATTCGATGCGGACCGGGTGGTGGAGCTGTTGGGGCAAGCGACCGTCCTGATGGGTGTGCCCACCTTCTATACCCGCCTGCTGACCCATACCGGTTTCACGCGGGAACGGGTGGCCCATATGCGGCTGTTCATCAGCGGTTCCGCCCCGCTGCTGGCCGATACGCATACAGAGTTCTCTGCCCGGACCGGCCACGCCATTCTGGAGCGTTATGGCATGACAGAAGCGGGGATGATCACGTCCAATCCGTTGAATGGGGAGCGCGTGCCGGGCACGGTCGGCTTTCCCCTGCCGGGCGTGTCGCTGCGCATCGCGGATGAGAAGGGGGTGTTGCTGGGCACCGATGAGATCGGGCAGATCGAGATCAAAGGCCCCAACCTGTTCAAAGGTTACTGGAACAAGCCGGAAAAGACGGCGGAGGATATGCGCGCCGATGGGTTCTTCATCACGGGCGATGTGGGGAAGATTGATACACGCGGATACGTTCATATCGTAGGCCGGGCCAAGGATCTGGTGATCTGCGGCGGGTTCAATGTCTACCCGAAGGAGATTGAGACGGTGCTGGACGCCATTGACGGCGTCGTAGAAAGTGCCGTCATCGGTCTGCCGCACCCGGATTTCGGTGAGGCGGTGGCCGCTATCATTCAGAAGAAGCCGGGGCGCGAGGATGTGAATGAGGCGTCGATCATCGCGCATGTGAAGGGCGAATTGGCCAATTTCAAAGTGCCCAAGCGGGTCTGGTTCGTGGATGAGTTGCCGCGCAACCAGATGGGCAAGGTGCAAAAAGCGGCCCTGCGGGAGCAGCACAAGGCGGCGTTTGGGGGCTGAACCTCAGCTCACCATCATCGCCGCCAGCTTATTCAACGTCGTCCAGTTGCGTGACGTGCCGGTGACGCCGGCCAGGCGCAGCAGCTTCACCGGGTCGGTGGCGGCCTTGCCAGCCCCGTTGATGAAATGCATGTAGAGCAGGTCGCCGGACAGGTGCAGACGGTCGGGACCGGTTTCCAGGGCCGACAGTTTTGCGGCGCCCGCCGCGTCTGGGGCCTTGGACAGGAAGAAGATCAGCAGATGGTTGGGGGCGTTGGCGGCGGCGTCGGGGAAGGGGTTTCCGGCGATGGCGGCCTGCACCTGTGCCGCGTCGCGCAGGATATGGTCGGCGGTAAAGCCGAACCGTGCAGCAAACGCGGTCTCCAGCCGGGCTTGCAGCGCGTCGCGGGGTTCGTCGATGGTCGTGTCGAACAGCAGGTTGCCGGATTGCAGCAGGGTGCGGACATTGGTGAAGCCCAATTCCTCATAAAGCTGCTTCCACAGGGCCATCTTCACGATCTTATTGCCGCCGACATTAATGCCGCGCAGCAGGCAGGCGAGGGTGGGCATGAAAACTCCGGTCGATGGGGCGGACAGCGCCGCCCCATCTAACCGCTTTGATCAGGCCGCCGCCAGTGTGGTGCGGGCGCGCAGGCTGAAGATCTGCGCAGCACTGATCCCGGCGACGGCGACGGCCTGTACCAGGACGAAGCCGGTGCCCAGCGGCGTGGTCCAGCCCAGCGCCAGCAGACCGACGCTGCCCGCGACCCAGAACAGGTTCAACGCGATCATCACCTTGGCGGGACCCGCCGAGACGCCCACCCGCCGCCCGGCCCAGGCCGCGAACAGGGTGCAAGGGAACAGGATGATGCCCGCTTCCAGCAGCAGCCAGGAGGGCAGGCCCAACAACGGCTCCAGCAGGCCGGCACCAAAGGTCAGCAGCAGTCCGGAGGCCAGACAGGTGGCGGCGTCGATCAGCAGAAGCTGGCGGGTGAGGGGACCGATACCCATGATCATCTCCATCATTTGGCGTTGTGATGGGGGGATGATGATGCGCCGGTGCGGGCGGCGCGATTACCTGTGGCGTAATAGGGAAAAAGAAAAAGGGCCGCCCGGTGGGGCGGCCCTTGATGCTGGTTACTTTGCCTTCACGGCGCTGAAACTGCTGCCTTTCAGCGTGACCTCCGTGGTCACCGGCAGGTCAGTCGCCGATGCGCCCAGCCAAACCTTGTAACGGCCGGGCTTTACCACCCACTCCTTTTTCGCCACGTCGAAGGTCGCCAGCAGGCGGGCGTCAACCGGAACGGAGAAGCGGCTGCTGGCACCGGGGGCCAGTTCCAGCTTCTGCCAGCCGGCCAGACGCTTGGGTGCTTCCCAACCACCGCCGACGGGGCCGATATAAAGCTGCGGCACGGCCTTGCCGACGCGCGCCCCCTTATTGGTGACGGAGCCGGACAGCGTCAGGGTGCCGTCAGAACCGACCTCTGCCTTCAAGCCGCTATAGCTGAAATCGGTGTAGGACAGGCCGTAACCGAAGGGGAACAGTGGCTTGTGGCCCTTCTGGTCGAACCATTTATAGCCGACGGTGCCCCCTTCCATGTAGGAGACGTCGAACTTGGTGCCGTCGGGCAGACCTTCGCCATCCAGCTTGGGACGCGGCAGCTGTTCCAGGCTGGCGGGGAAGGTGACGGGCAGGCGACCGCTGGCATCCACCTCGCCATAGATTACGCGGGCAATCGCCTCGCCCCCGGCGGTGCCAGGATACCAGGCGGCCAGAACCGCGCCCACATCCTTCAGCCAGGGCATGAAGACAGGACCGCCCGATTGCACCACCACGATGGTGCGCTTGTTGGCCTTGGCGACGGCGGCGACCAACGCGTCCTGATTGTCGGGCAGGGTCAGGGCGAAATCCATCGCCTCCCCCGTCCATTGGTTGACAAAGACAATGGCCAGATCGCTGTCGGCGGCCAGCTTCGCGGCGGCAGCCGGGTCGGTGCCGGCATCGAACGCGACCTGACCGGCGGCGCGGGCCTGGATCGCGGCCAGCGGTGGGTTGGCGTGATAGACGATGGGACCGGGGAAATTCTTCGGCCCTGTGCCGGGTACCGGATTGCCGCCGCGCCCGAACACGGTGGAGGAGCCGCCACCCGACATCACGCCCTTGTCGGCATGGCCGCCGATGACCGCAATCTTTCTCGCACTCGCCGCCAGCGGCAGCAGATCGCCCTGATTCTTCAGCAGAACGATGCCTTCCTCTGCGTCGGCGCGCGTGATCTTGGCATGGGCGTCATAGTCGATCTTGTGGTCTTCGACCGTAACAGGTTTATCCATGACCCCATGATCGAAGAGCGCGCGCAGAATGCGGCGGTTCATGTCGTCCAGACGGGCCATGGGCACGGAGCCATCGGCCAGCGCCTTGCCCAGCAGATCGGCGCCGAAGAACATCTCCTTATCGAAGATATAGCCAGACTCCTGATCCAACCCGTTATTGGCAGCCTTGGCGGTGCTATGGACAGCACCCCAGTCGGACATGACATAGCCCTTGTAGCCCCAGTCGCCCTTCAGCACCTTGTTCAGGAGGAAGTCGTTCTCGCAGGCATAATCGCCATTATAGCGGTTATA
Source organism: Niveispirillum sp. CC-CTL257 (assembly GCF_059489915.1). NCBI lineage: Bacteria > Pseudomonadati > Pseudomonadota > Alphaproteobacteria > Rhodospirillales > Azospirillaceae > Niveispirillum > Niveispirillum sp. CC-CTL257. Next base: position 724,392 of record NZ_JCAJXE010000003.1, on the reverse strand, counting down.
GGCGCACATCACGGAGCCGGGGTTCGACCGCTCCATGGCAATCTCAAAGGCCAGCAGGTCCGACACGCGCGCACCCGCCTCATCAATATTGGCGGACAGAACGAAACGGCCCGTCTCCTGCGCATTCAGGGCGTAATGCTTGATGGTGGAGACGATGTTGTTGGACTGGATACCGCTGATCTGTGCGCCGACCATGATGCCGGCCAGCAGTGGGTCCTCTGTTCCATATTCGAAATTGCGGCCATTGCGGGGTTCACGCACCAGATTGATGCCGCCGGCCAGCATGATGTTGAAACCCGACAGCCGGGCCTCCTTGCCGATCATGGCGCCACCCTGACGGGCCAGGGCGGGATTCCAGGTGGCGACCGTCGCGATGCCGGCGGGCAGGGAGGTGCGCTCGCGCATCGGCTCGCTCGAGTCCCGCTGGGTTGCCACGCCGACGCCGGCATCGGTCTGCCACTGCGCTGGGATGCCCAGGCGATCAATGCCGGGGATATAGCCGGCCGACCCCATGCGGATGCCGGCGGGCGGGACATAATTACGTTCCTTAAACGGCGATCCGAAATAGCCGAAGACCAGCAACTTCTTCTCGTCCACCGTCATTTCGCGCAGCAGCAGATCAGCGCGCGCGTCGGCGGAAAGGGAAGTGTCCATCCAGGGACGGGCGGCTGGGGCCGTGGTGGCAGTGGCCGGTGCCGCGCTTTCGGCGGCCCGCGCGGTGCCAGCGGACAGAGCCGTGGCCAGCAGCAGGGTGGACATGAAGGCCCGCATCTTCCTGTTATTCATCGGCGTTTCTCTTTCGTCGTTTATGGCACAGGCCGAGGATCGGATGATCCAGCGCCCTCCCGCGTCAGTTTGTTACCTTATGTCAGGGCAGAATGACGGTAGCGCCCCTATCGGCGTTCCGCTGAGCCTCCCAAAAGGTGTTCCCCCGGCATTGATTGCGGGTGGTTCGGTCAACATACTAGCACCGGTGTGGCGGCATGCCAGCGAAAACAGACAACGTTGTCTGGTTTCTGTCCGGCCACGCCATCGTAAATCACCTGTCCAGCGTGACATCCTGGCAACAATGGACAGGTTGGGCTCACCGCGAGCCGGACATGACCCTGCGAAAGGCTTGAAATCCTGCGGTTTGGGCATTTGCGTCTCGCAGTCGCGGAAATTTTCAAAAAGCGCATCATATGCAGATTTTGCGTTTATATCACGGACAGGCCATGTCTGCGCTGTCACTTTGTATGACAACGATGACATATAGCGCTTGACATCAAACCGGCCTGTCGTAAATTCAGAACCACTAAGGATGGGAGCGTGTGGCGAAACACGCCGAATGGGTGGGGAAACAAACCGAGCGGCTAATTCAATAGCCCGAAGGAAAATGTCAGACGTCAGGCGCCATACCATGGTGTTCTGCGAATGACCCCGCGCATTCCGGCGCCAAAAATCACACGTAAAACTTTGCTCTGAGGGAGGATCTCTTGACAGGGATGCATTCAATGCTTGGTCGCGGCTTCGCCGTGGCCCTGCTGGCAGGCGCGTCGCCTTTCGCGCTGGCGTCGACAGCCATGGCCCAGGCCGCACCGGCAGCCACCGATACGCTTGACGAAATCATTGTCACCGGCGTGCGCGCTTCGCAGCAGCGCTCGGTCGATGTCAAGCGCAACCAGACGGCCATCGTCGATGCCATCTCGTCCGAAGATATCGGCAAGCTGCCGGACGTGACCATCGCGGACAGCTTGCAGCGCGTCCCTGGCATTCAGATCCGCCGCGATGCCGGCGAAGGCTCCACGGTGAATGTCCGCGGTCTGCCGCAGGTCATCACCATGCTGAACGGCGAACAGTACTTGTCCGCCGGCAACCAGGGTGAAGCCAAGCCGAACCTGACCGACGTTCCGGCCCAGCTGATGAACGCGGTGGTGGTCTATAAGAGCACCGAGACCAAGAACGCCCTGTCCGGCATTTCCGGCACGATCGATCTGCGCACCCGTCGTCCGTCCGACATGCCCTACGGCTTCTCGGCCTCGGGCGCTGTGGAAGGCCAGACGGGCAAGGATACGAAGGAAAAGGATTACCTGGCCAACGGTTTGGTTGCCTATCGCGGCGACCGCATCGGCGTGCTGGTGTCTGCCGCTGGCAGCCAGTCCAACCTGGGCAACAACTACTCTGGTGTGGCGCCTGGGCCTGGCACCGGCGGTCTGTCCGGCAACAATGACTGGGGTGGCACCGCCCCCAATCAGTTCATCTCGCCGCACGGCTTTGAAAGCTTCAAGAAGGAAACGGAGCGCGATCGTCTGTCCGTGTCCGGTGCGTTTGAAGCCGATCTGGGGGAAGGCTTCACCTTCCTGGCCGAAGGCTTCTACACCAAGATGGACGAGTATAACCGCGCCGCTGGTCTCAACATCTCCAACCGCTGGTCGGGCGATGCCTTCGGCATCTGGACCAAGCCGACCGACAGCACGCCGGTCAGCGGCAGCAACTGGCTGGCCGTGGACGAGTACGACATTGACGCCTGGTGGGTGAACTCCTTCTCGGTCAACCGCGTCAACAAGTCCGAGTCCAAGAACTACAATGCCGAGCTGAAGTACGACAATGGCGGCCCGTTCAAGATGGAAGCTCGGGCCATGCGCTCGGATGCTGACCGTCTGTCGATGAATGGTCAGGCACAGGGCGATCTGTCGAACTGGCGTTATGCGCCGGGCCGCTTCACGCTGTTCCGCGACGCCAATGACCGTACCCGCGGCACCTTCTACCCGGCGTCCATCGCCTCGACCTTCCCTGCCTCGCGCTATACCAACAATGTCGTTGGCAGCCTGGGCGGTCGTTATGTCGACCCGAACCCGCTGGGCTATGGCCAGAACCCGCAGCTGCATTACGACATCTCGGGCAACAGCCCGGTCTGGTCGGGCTTTGATCGCGTCATTTCCGGTGGCCTGGGCGCTGGCAAGACGCTGACCGATTACATGGCCAATAAGGACAGCTACGCCATTGGCGCTTTCTCGTCGGAAGGCAATAACGAGGCGAAGTCTGACCTGAACGTCTATCGCATCGACACCCATTACGACTTTGAGGAGCCGCTGGGTGGTTTCCTCAACAAGATCGACGTGGGTATCCGCCGCAGCGATCGTTCCGTGTCGATCGAACAGTTCCACCTGTTCTCGAACTTCTACCAGGGCAAGGGCGTGAACGCCGCCGGTCAGCCGAATACGTCGGGCTGCTCCGCCCAGTGGAAGGCCATCGACGTCGTCATGAACCAGAACCAGTGCCAGGCCGGCGAATTCGTTCGCGACCCGGTGACCGGTCAGCAGGTTTTCCAGGGCTATACCGTCAATGCCCCGACCCGCCTCGACACGTATAACAACGTGATCTGGGTGGACAATATGGGCTCCATCACCAAGGGCGTGCCCGGCTTCTGGGCTATCGACCCGCGCGACTTTGACGATCCGGAAGCCTTCCACAAGAAGGTGTTCGGTGGTGCCGACCGCGCCATCATCCCCGGCCAGTCCTATGCCGTCGATCTGACGGAAGACAGCGGCTATCTGAACACCACGTTCGAGTATGGTCGCCTGTCCGGTACTGCCGGCCTGAAGATCATCCGCACCGAGCTGCAGGTTCGCCAGAACATCACCGGCGACACCCTGAACTATGGCGACACGAACATCGACGCCGGTGACGTTGTTTCCAAGCGCAGCTATTACGACTACCTGCCGGCTGTGAACGCCTCGTATGACGTCACTGACGATCTGCGTCTGCGCTTCAGCTACAGCAAGACCATGCAGCCGCTGGACCTGCTGAAGTATGGTGGCGCTCTGAAGATCAACACGGCTGATGATCCGGGCCTGGGTATTCGCGTCGTGACCAGCGCCGAAGCCAACGGCAATCCTGATCTGGATCCGTGGCGTGCGGACAACTGGGATGCGGCCGTCGAATATTACATCGGCGATGCCAGCATGCTGAACTTGGCCGTGTTCCGCATGAACATCGAAAGCTACGTCGTTACCCGCACCACCGCCGACGGTCGCTACCCTGACCAGGACGGCGTGATCCGCCGGACGGTCAACGTGACCCGTCCGCAGCAGGGTGAAGGTGGCCGCGTCGAAGGTGTTGAAGTTGGCGCCAAGCTGTCCTTCAAGGACTTCCTGGACAATGACAGCTTCATCTCCAACTTCGGTGTCGACACGAACTACACCTACTCGCCCTCCGAACAGACCCTGTCGTCGGGCAAGAAGCTGCCGTTCGCTGACAATTCCAAGCATCAGTACAACCTGATCGGCTGGTACCAGGACGATAATTTCCAGGCACGTATTGCGTACAACTTCCGCAGCAAGCGTCTGGAAAATACGTTCAAGGACTTCCCCGTCTATCAGGACAGCACGCAGTTCGTTGACGTGAACCTGAGCTACAACATCAACGAAAAGATCACGATTTACGCCAACGGTTCCAACATCACCGGCGAGATCGAGGATTACTTCGTGGAGTTCGCGCCCGGCACCACCCAGTACGCCTGGCAGAACGAGTATGAAAGCCGCTACACCGTCGGTGTCCGCTTCAAGTGGTAATGGCCGTGTAGCTTGAGTAAGGGGCGCCGCCGGGACGTGATCCACGTCAAGGCGGCGCCCTTTTTTCTTTGTCATTCATCTGTACAATCCCAACAGATTTGCCTGGAAGAATGTCGATGCCCAGCGATAACCGCATCCGTGAACTGGTCATTGTCGGCGGCGGTACAGCCGGCTGGATGACGGCCGCCTCGCTGGCGCACCATTTCCAGGGAACGGGGCTGAAAATCACCCTGATCGAAAGCTCCGCCATCGGCACCATCGGCGTGGGGGAGGCGACGATCCCCACCATCCGCCGTTTCTATCAGGCGTTGGGTCTACGCGATCTGGATGTGCTGAAGGCCACGCATGGCACGGTGAAGCTGGGCATCCGGTTTGATGGCTGGTTGCATAAGGACAGCAGCTTCATCCATCCGTTCGGCGTCTATGGCCAGGATCTGCGCGACATCCCCTTCCACCAATATTGGCTGCGCCTGCGCGCCGCCGGTGACAACGCGGACCTGGGCGATTATTCGCTGGCGGTGGCGCTGGCCCGTGGCGGGCGCTTCACGACCCCGTCGCCCAACCCGCCCTCCACCCTGTCCGTCTTTGACTGGGCCTTGCATTTTGATGCCGGCCTGTTTGCGCAGCTGATGCGCCAGACGGCGGAGAAGCTGGGTGTTCAACGGATCGACGCCAGGATCGAGAAGGTCGATCTGAACCCGGAGAACGGCCATATCACGGGGCTGCTGCTGGACAGCGGCAACACGGTTGCGGGTGACCTTTTTGTCGATTGCTCCGGTTTTCACGGGTTGCTGATCGAAGGGGCGATGAAGGCGGGGTATGAGGACTGGAGCCAATGGCTGCTCTGCGACCGCGCGCTGGCGGCACAGGGCCATGCCATCACGCCGCCGCCGCCCTTTACGCGTGTGACGGCACATAATGCCGGCTGGCGCTGGACCATCCCGCTTCAGCACCGGACCGGTCACGGTTATGTCTATTCCAGCCGGCATATCAGCGACAGTGACGCAGAGGCGGAGCTGCTGGCCGCCGTAGGTAGCGATCTGAAGATGGCACCGCGCCGCATCGCCTTCAAACCGGGCCGCCGTCGCCAAGCCTGGAAGGGAAACTGTGTCGCCATCGGCCTGTCTTCGGGGTTCCTGGAACCGCTGGAAAGCACGTCCATCGCCCTGATCGAAACGGGGATCGACAAGCTGAAGCAGCTGTTTCCGCAGCGGGACATCGATCCGCTGCTGGTCGACGAGTATAATGACTGGAGCCGGCGGGAGATGGAGCGGGTGCGCGACTTCATCATCCTGCATTACTGGCTGAACCGGCGCGAGGATACCGCCTTCTGGCGTGATTGCCGCGCCATCGCCTTGCCCGATACGCTGACCCGCAAGGTGGAGATGTGGAAACGGCGGGGTCACATGGTCCGCTACCGCTGGGAGATGTTCCAGCCGGCCAGCTGGCTTGCCATCTATGCCGGGTTCGATTTCCTGCCCGATGGCTATGACCCGGCCCTGGACGGGTTCGACATCCCCAGCCTGTCGCGCGGGCTGGCCGGGATGCGCAAGGCCATCGCCGACACCGTGGCCGATTGCCCCACACATCAGGAATTCATCGACCGTTACGCCAAGGTCGTTCTGTAACCGAAGAATAATCGGACAAGAGGAAACGTCATGAAGCCGTTGAACAAGATCGTCATCGCCGGGGGCGGTACGGCTGGCTGGATCACCGCTGCCATGCTGGCCTTCATGACGAAGGGCACTGCAACCAGTGTGGAACTGGTGGAGTCCGATGAGATCGGCACCATCGGCGTGGGTGAGAGTACCATTCCGCCCTTCGTGGTGCTGTTGCGCAGCCTGGGCATCGACGAGCAGGATTTTATCAAGTCGACCAATGCTAGTTTCAAGCTGGCCATTCGGTTCGAGGATTGGTTCAAGAAGAACCAACATTATTACCATCCGTTCGGCACGCTGGGTGGGCTGATCGACAATCACGAATTCTATCAGTGCTGGCTGCGGGCCAAGGCAGCGGGTCATCCGTCGGAGTTGCAGGATTTCGCGGCGGCCACGGTGATGGCCGATCAGATGAAGTTCCTGCTGCCCTTCAAGGCACCGCGCACCATGATCGCGTCCGCATCCTATGCGCTGCATGTCGATGCCAAGCGGGTGGCACAATATCTGCGCCGTTATGCCGAAGAGCGTAGTGTGACGCGGACAGAAGGGCGCATCAACCGGGTGCGTACCCATCCCGACGGGTCCATTGCTGGGCTGGACCTGGCCAATGGCAAGGTGGTGGATGGCGATTTTTTCATCGATTGTACGGGCTTCCGCGCGCTGCTGATCGGCCAGACGCTGGGCGTGGGCTATGTCAGCTGGGCCGATGAGCTGCTGTGCGACCGGGCCGTGGCGGTGCAGACGGAAAACACCGAGGATGATGCCGATGTGCATCCCTACACGCTGTCCCAGGCACAGGATTGTGGCTGGCGCTGGCGTATCCCGCTGCAGCACCGGGCGGGCAATGGCTATGTCTATTCCAGCCGTTTCCTGTCGGATGACGAGGCGGTGGCGACCCTGATGCGGCAGGTGAAGGGTCGCCCCCTGATTGAACCGAATGTCATCCCCTTCAAGACCGGTATGCGTGCCAAGATGTGGGAGAAGAACTGTGTGGCGCTGGGGTTGGCTGCCGGCTTCATTGAGCCGCTGGAATCAACGGCCATCCATCTGGTCTATCGCGCCGTTGATTACCTGTTCCGCTTCTTCCCCGACGCCGATGTCGATCCGTCGCTGCAGGCGGAATTCAACCGGCGCGTGGCGGCAGAATATGAAGAAGTGCGCGATTTCATTGTCCTGCATTACTGCACGACGCAGCGCGATGATACGCCGTTCTGGCGCGCGGCCCAGCGCACGCCGATCCCCGCATCCCTGCGTGCCCGGATGGATCTGTTCAAGGCGACAGGCATCCTGCGTCAGGGGCTGGAGGAATTGTTCGGGGCCGCCAGCTGGCAGTCGGTCTATGAAGGCATGGGCGTGCGGCCGGCGCGGTATCAGCCGTTCGTGGACAAGGTTCCGATGAGCGTGATTATTGAAACGCTGGACCGTTCGGCCCCGCTGCTGAAGGCGCAGGTTGCGGGCCTGCCCAGCCACGCGCAGTTCCTGCGCGATCATTGTCGCGCGGAACGCGATTTTTGAGGTAGGAGAAGCCGGTTCACCGCCGCGCGGGCGGGGCGGTGGACCGGCGGATGACGATCTGATGGGACAGGACGCGGTGGGCGATGGGGGCAGGTTCGCCCGCCTGCTTCTTACGCGTCAGGATATTGACCAGGATTTCGGCGGCGGCATCGGCCAGTTCCTGGATCGGCTGTTTCACCGTGGTCAGCGGCGGCCAGACCATCTCCGCAAGCTCGATATCATCGAACCCGACCACCGACAGGTCACCCGGCAGCGACAGGCCCCGGTCATGGGCCACCGACAGGACCGCGGCGGCCATTTCATCGTTTGACGCGATGATGGCCGTCGGCGGTTCCGGCAAAGACAGCAAGCGGCGGGCGCAGGGCAGGGCGGAACGGTAGGTGAAGCCTCCCTGCTCAATGATCTCCGGGTCGGGTTCCAGCCCATATTCGCGTAGGGCGTCACAAAAGCCGGAATAACGCAGGCGCGTGCCAGCATGATGTTCCGGCCCCTTGATGAAGCCGATGCGACGATGGCCGAAAGCCAGGAGATGCAGCGCGATGTCATTGCTGGCCGCGCGTTCATCGATACGCACGGATGATCCACCGTCGCGTTCATGCTGTGGCGTGACGCGGACATAGGGAATGTTGGCCCGTTCGATGACGCCGATCACAGTATCATTGTCGGTGACGGGCGCAGTTACGACGACAGCGTCCAGGTTCAGTTGGTTGACCAGCTTGCTGACACGCTCCTCCACATCGTCGCCGCGATAATCGATTTCCTCGATTAGCAGATGGTAGCCCTGTTCGCGCAGACGCGTCAGCAGGCCCATCTGGATCTGGCCCGTGTAATAGCCGCCGGGATCGCCATAGACATGGGCGATCAGGTAGGACTTGTCGCCCTTCAGGCTCTGCGCCGACTTGTTGGGCTGGAACTGCAACTCCGCCATCACCCGCTGAACACGCTCGCGCGTTTCCGCGCTGACATAGCGTTCATTGTTCATGACGCGGGAAACGGTCTTGATCGACGCGCCGGCGGCGCGGGCCACATCAATGATCGTCGGCTTGCGATCTGCCACGATGGAACACCTGTGCATGAAGGCGGCCAGAGGTCGGCGACCCGGCCCCCAAATTTCACGGAAACCAGTCGCTTGGCAAGCATCAGATAACGATGTCAGGTTTTCATCAGCGTTTACTCAATTGAGGTGGGTCAATGCCGTCCCCGCGGCGGCGATTATGGTGCGTATTGTTCCCCGACCCCGTGCCAGAGCCCGACCATCATGCCCAAGGATTGCGCATCCGATACCCCCAATGTTGAAGAGCGTCTGGCGTTTTTCCGTCTGGATGGTGTGGCCCGCACGGCCCTGCGCGATGTGCGTCAGGTGCTGATGCCGGCGCTGCCTGACATGGCTGCCGGCTTCTATGCCCGGCTGGCCACGATCCCCCGTCTGGCCCCGATGATTGCCGCCAAGGGCAAGGTTCCCCGTCTCACCTCGTCGCAGGTCGATCATTGGGGTGAATTGTTTGAGGGGCGGTTCGATGAGAGTTACTTCGCGCGCGCCCGGCGCATCGGCATGGCCCATGACCGGATCGGGTTGGAACCGCGCTGGTATGTCGGGGCCTATGCGCATTTCCTGGACGATATCTTCGCCGTCCTGCTGGACCGTCGCTGGCCCAAGGAACGGACCCGCGACGCCCTGTCGGCGGTGATGCGGGCCACGCTGCTGGACATGGAGCTGGCCATTTCCGCCTATGCCCAGAGCGGTGAGGCGGCCCGCATCAAGCAGGAACTGCTGCAACTGACGGACCGGATTGAGCGCGACATTGAGGAAACGGTGTCGGGTGTGGCCGAACATGCGGGACATATGGCCGAAAGTGCCGACCGCTTGGGCGCCATTGCCAGCGACCTGCATGATGCCGCCGCCGCCATGGCCGAGGCCGCCGCCAACGCCCTGTCGGATGTGCAGGCGGTCGCGAGCGCGACGGAGCAATTGGAGGCGGCCAGTCGTGCCATCGCTGAGCAGGTGGCGCAAAGCGCCGATGTTACCGACACCGTTGCCCGGCAAGCCGGCGACGCGGCTACCATCGTGTCCGGCCTGTCGGATGCCACATCCCGGATCAGCAATGTAGTGAAGCTGGTTCAAGCTATTGCGGCACAGACCAAACTGCTGGCGCTTAACGCCAATATTGAGGCGGCGCGGGCGGGCGATGCCGGGCGGGGATTTGCCGTGGTCGCAGGCGAGGTGAAAAATCTGGCTCGCCAAACGGAGGAAGCCATCGGGACCGTCAATGTCCAGGCGGGCGACATCAGGGCGGCCACCGATGCCACCGGCCGGTCGGTGGATGGCATGGTGAAAGATATAAGGCGCGTCGATGCCATTTCAGGGCAGGTCCGCGATGCCACGGATCAGCAGCGTCAGGCGACGGCTGAAATCTCCCGTGGGGCGCTGTCAGCCGCCGATCAGGCCCGGCGTCTGGCCGACCGGGCGGGTGGGATGCTGGACCATGCCCGCATGACGGGGGATACGGCGGCGGAGGTGCGGTCCATGGCCGCCGGCGTGAATGACATGCTGTCCGGTCTGCGCCGCCGCGTGACGGAGGTGCTGCGCGCCTCCACCGCCGGTGACCGACGACGCAGCGCGCGCCTTCCCCTGTCCATCGGGTTCGAAGCGGCATTCGGCGACAGCCGCCTGACGGGGCGCACCTTGGATCTGTCGGTCGAGGGCTGTCTGCTGCATGGCGTCACGGTGGATTGTGCGCCTGGCACTGCGGGCAATCTACACCTGGATGGGGTGGGTCCAGTCAGGGCCTGTGTGCGCGCCGTCAGCGACGCCGGCCTGCATGTCGGGTTTGAGGACGTACCGGCGGAGACGGAGAAGGCGCTGCGCCGGCTGTTGATCCGGGATGAGGTGTGAGCATCAGCCCTCATCCGCGATCAGGGTCAGGGCGTCGGTGTCGCAGACGGCTTGACCCTGGCCGATATCACGGATGGCGCCGCTGCGTTTGAAATCGGAGATGGTGCGGCTGGCGGTTTCCAGGGTGATGGCCAGGATGGCCCCCATATCCTCCCGTGTGAACAGGCGCACGGGCCCATAGGGTGTTTCATCGGCCAGCAGGAGCAGCAGGCGGGCCACGCGCTGCCGGGCATTGCCGGTTGAAAGATTGGCCAGGAACCCGTCTGCCGTGCTTAACGCCTCATGCCATTTTTCCATCAGGCGCTGATGCAGGCGCGGGGTGCGGGCCTGAAGCTGGTTCACGGTGGCGACGGGGATGCGGCAATATTCGACCGGCTGCAAGGCAACCGCCATATGGTCATAACTGGACTTCACCAAGGCCTCCAGCCCCGCGACGCCGCCCACGCGCACCAGCCGCACGATGCGCTGGGTTCCGTCGGGCAACAGGGTGACCAGCTTTACCAATCCGCGCCGTATGGTCAGGATGGAGCCGGCAGTATCGCCCATGCCGTAAAGCTGGGTCCCCGGCTCGACATGCACCTCCTCAATCGGCGTGTGGATATGGGCAAAATCCTCCGCCTGCAAATCGGCGAACAGCACCAGATGGCGCACGCCACAACTATGGCAGGCGGCGGCACCTCTCCAGGCGGCTTCGATCTGCGGCGCCTTCACCATTACCCTCCCGAATGATCCGGGAGCACTATGCGCCGGGCGGTTGGCGCGCGCAAATGCGACCATTGGCCCACCCTTTATGACAAAGCCCCCGGACGGTTTCCCATCCGGGGGCGTTCTCTGTCATGCCCGGTATCGCCGCCGTATCAGAACGGGCTGATGGCTTCCAGCACCTGCTGACCCCAACGGGGGGCCTGCACATCGGTGATGTGACCACGGCCGCCGTAGGAGATGCGGGCCTCGGCAATCTTTTCGTAGGAGATGGTGTTGGCGGACGTGATGTCTTCGGGCCGGATGATGCCGGTCAGGGTCAGTTCGCGCACCTCATTATTGACGCGCACCTCCTGCTTGCCATTCACCACCATGTTGCCATTGGGCAGAACCTGCACGATCAGGGCCGCCACTTGCAGGTTGATCTGTTCCTGACGCTGAATCTGACCGGTGCCGTTGCTGCTGGAGGTGCCGGTGGTGCTGACCAGGCTGGCGGGATCGACGGCGTTGGGCAGGATGTTGTTGGTTGAGGATTCCAGGCCGAACAGGTTCGGGATGCCGATGCTGTCGCTGCCGTCCCGGGTGCGGGTCGTGTTGTTCTGCATCTGGGCGCGGTCATTGATCTGGATCGTCACCGTCATGATGTCGCCGACACGGGCCGCGCGCTGATCCTTGAAGAAGGCGCGGGCACCGGCCCGCCACAGGGAATTGGCCTGACGTTCCTGCACCGGCGCTTCCGGCATCGGCAGGCGCACGGGGCGGTAATTGGGATCACGCGACGGGTCTTCAATACCCGACAGGGCCGGGGTCTGTCCGACCGCCGCCAGCTTGTCCGTGACGCAGCCGGTCAGCGGCAGCACGGTCAGTGACAGCAACAGGGCGGTGCGGATGGAACGGCGGGTGGTCAGGGTACGGGCGGACATCTCGGTTCTCCTTACCGGGCCGCCTTCTTGGAGGGGCCCGACACTTGGCTGACAGGGGCGATGACCGGGTTGGACGGGTTGACGGTCACCAGATTGGGACCGGCCACCACGGCCTCGATCACTCTGTTAGAGGACGTATTCACAATCCGTACCAACTCGCCCATGCCACCATCAGAAAGTGCTTTTCCCGATGCCGTCAGGGTCATTGTCGTGCTTTGCAGAAGGATGGTGACGGCCTGACCCTTGCCCACCACAACCGGCTCCCGCACGTCGCGGGCATTCACCGCCTGGTTCGGGGCCACGGCCCGACGCAGGGTTTTACCAATCATTTCAGAGGCTTCGATGACGGCACCGGCCTGCACACGGTCGCGCGGCTGCCGCAGATAGGTGATGTCACCATCGCTGATCACCTCGCCCATCGCCATGCGGCGGGCCAGGACGGGCAGTTCCACCATATCCATGACACGGGCGCCGATATTCTGCCGCACCACCTCCGGCCCGGAAGCGGGGGCAATGATTTCCGCCGTGACACGGCCACGCGCCGCGTCATAGGCAAGATTTTCCACACGCACGGAGGCATCGTTGCCGGCGGGCAGGAACAGGCTGAGCGTGCGGTTATCCAGCAGCACATCGGCCTGATCACCAACCCCAGCTTCGCGCAGCGCCTGACGCAGCCCATCGACGATGGCTTCGTTCGTCACCTGCACCGAGGCGCGTTCCACCACGATCCGGTCGGCACCGCCCGACGCACGCCAGTCGATGCCATTACTGGCGGCGATGCGCGACAGGGTGGGGGCGTCCAGATTGGCGCGGCGGCCCGGAACGGGGGCGGCCATCACTGCACGGGTCGCGACATCGGGTTCCAGCCCGTCGAACAGGTCGCCCAGCAGAATTTGCCCATCGGCCACACTGGCGGCCGGCTTCAGCGTTGCGGCCTGCACGGCATTGCCGGACAGCAGGGCGGCGGCGAGCATCAGAGCGGCGAAGCGGGTCATGACGAAGGCTCCGAAAGCGGGGTGGGCAGAAATGACCTAGTTGAGCCGTCAGGCTCCGGCGGTGACTAAACTTAGATCAGCGCAGCTGGCTGACCGACTGCATCATCTGGTCCGTGGTGGAGATGACGCGGGAATTCATTTCATAAGCGCGCTGGGCGGTGATCAGCTGGGTGATCTCGGCCACGATATTGACGTTGGAGGTCTCCAAAGCGCCCTGCATCACGCGGCCAAAGCCGGGACCGCCGGGATTGCCGGTGATGGCCTGACCGGAGGCCGGGGTTTCCAGCAGCAGGTTGTCGCCGATGGCTTCCAGGCCGGCGGTGTTGGGGAAGGCCGCCAGCTGGATCTGGCCCACATTCTGCGGCACGGTCTGACCGTCGATCTTGGCCAGAACCTCGCCATTCGGGTTGATGGTGATATCCACGGTGTTCTGCGGCACCACGATGCCGGGCTGCACCTGATAACCATCGGCGGTGACCAGCGTGCCTTCGGCGTTCAGCTGGAAGGAACCGGCGCGGGTATAGGCGGTTTCGCCGTTGGGCAGCTGCACCTGGAAGTAACCTTGGCCGTTGATGGCCACGTCCAGCGTGTTGCCGGTCGGGTTGATATTGCCCTGTTCGTTGATGCGGTAGATGGCGGCGGCCTTGACGCCCAGACCCACCTGGATGCCCGACGGAACGATGGTGCCTGCGTCAGACGAGGTGGAGCCGACACGACGCTGGTTCTGGTACAGCAGGTCCTGGAATTCGGCCCGCTGACGCTTGTAACCGGTCGTCGTCATGTTGGCGATGTTGTTGGAGATGGTTTCGACATTCAGCTGCTGGGCCAGCATGCCGGTGGAACCAATGGAGAGGCTGCGCATGGTCTCAATCCTTCTTGCTGGCTGGATTACTGAACGCGGGCGAGCTTGCCGATGGCGCCGCGGATGCGTTCATGTTCGGTGTCGATCATCTTCTGGACGCTCTGGTAGGTGCGCAGGACATCGATCATCTGCGTCATCTCCACCACGCTCTGAACATTGCTGCCTTCGATGGCGCCCTGGCTGATCTGGGGCTGTTCGACGGCAATTTCTTCCTGGTTGGCTTCATACAGACCACCGCCCAGTTCCATCATCCGCTGCTCATCCGCGAAGGTCACGACCTTCAACTGACCCAACTGACCCTGCTCCGTGGAGACAGCGCCGTTGCCGGCGATATGGATCTGGGTGGCGTCGGCGGGGATGACGATGCGCTGGTTGTTTGTGTCCAGCACGGGCAGACCTGAACGATCCACGATCTCGCGGTTGGTGTTCAGCTGAAAGGCACCGCCACGAGTATAGCGGGGGCCGGTCAGCGTTTCGACAGCGAAATAACCGTCGCCGCGCAAGGCGACATCCAGTTCATTGTTGGTCACGGTGATGGGGCCAGCTTCGATGTTGCGCTGCAGACCGAAATCCTGAACGAAGCTCATCCGGTCGCCCTGACGGTCGGGACGCTCCAGATATTCCAGGAACAGCATGCGCTGCGACTTGAAGCCGGTGGTGTTCATGTTCGCGATGTTATTCGACACCACGTCCAACTGCCGGCGCAGGGCTTCCTGGCGGGACAGGGTGATGTAGAGTGAATTTTCCATCGCTCGAATTCCTTATGCTGGCCAGTGGCCGTTGCTTGCCAGAATTAAAAGCAAAGGGCGTGCCAAGTCTGGGGAAGTGGCGGAAATCCGCCCTTTCCGGTTGCGCTGGTAGAGGGGGCGGCAAATAATGCCGGGATCATGATCCTGCCCGATATCCTGTGCCCTGGCCTTCACCTTGTCTTTTGCGGAACGGCCCCGTCGCGCGTGTCCGCCGCCAAAGGCGCCTACTATGCCAATCCTGGCAACGCCTTCTGGCCCACGCTGGCCCGCATCGGCTTGGTGCCGGATGGCTGGCGGGCCGCTGACTTCGTGCGCATGAACGAATTGGGCCTGGGCCTGACCGACCTGAACAAGGTGGAGATCGGGAATGATGTCGATCTGACGCCGGACGGGTTCGACATTCCGGGCTTCATGGCGAAGATGCGGTTTCACCGCCCCGCCGCCATCGCCTTTACCAGCAAGAACGGCGCGCGCCTGTTCCTGGGGCCTAAGGCGATGATTCCATGGGGACGGCAGCCGGTCGACTGGGAAGGGATCGCCCTGTTCGTGTTGCCGTCGCCATCGGGACAGGCGCGAGCCAGCTTTGACGTCGGGCCGTGGATGGCGGTGGCGGCGTTTGTAGAGGCCCGTCGCGCTTTGGCCGCGACGGGCATTGGCTGAACCCTTTTCTGCGTGCTAGAATCTGTTCAACAGTTTGCTTTCAGGGAAGATGGACATGCCCGATCAGGACGATATCGATGCCATGTTCGGCGAAATGGCCAGCGGCGGTTCCGTTCGCTCGCTTCCCGAACAGCAGGAAATCTCCGCGGTCTATGACACGGAAGTGGAGATGAGTGTCGTGCTTGGCACCTCCAACATCCGCGTGCGTGACCTGCTGAAGCTGGGCCGTGGCGCTATCGTGGAACTGGATCGCAAGATTGACGACCTGTCCGACATCGTCGTTTCCGGCCGCATGGTGGCGCGGGGCGAGGTGACGATTGTCGAAGACAAGATCGCCGTCACCTTCCGCGAATTCGCACGCATCAATAACTGAGGACAGGGTCGTCAGCGACCCTTGCCAAACAACCCATGTCTGTTATGTTCATGATACGTTCCAATCATGAGCGGGCGGATGGCCGTGGATGTTCTGGCTCCACAGGCGTTGAAGGGCAGGGCGGCGGTCAGCAACCAGGGTTCCCGGTTTGACCGGGAACAACGGGTGCGGGTCGATGATGGCTGGGGCTGTGATGGCGGTCTGCCGGAAAAGGTGCGGACCATTGTCATGGCCGACACGGCGCGCAGCATCATCAGCCGCAATGACAGCCCCGATGTGCCGTTTGAAAGCTCCGTCAACCCGTATCGCGGGTGTGAGCATGGGTGTGTCTACTGCTTTGCCCGGCCTACCCATGCCTATCTGGGCCTGTCGCCGGGGCTGGATTTTGAGACGCGGCTGTTTGCCAAGCGCGATGCGGCGGCCCTGCTGGCCCGTGAATTGCGCTCCCGATCCTATGTCTGCAAGCCGCTGGCATTGGGTGCCAATACCGATCCCTATCAGCCGGTGGAACGGGAGGAAGGGATCACGCGGGAAATCCTGAGCGTCTGTCGTGATTTCAACCAGCCGGTCAGCATCATTACCAAATCGGCCAATGTGCTGCGCGACCTGGACATCCTGGCACCCATGGCGGCGCAGGGGCTGGCGCGGGTGGCCATGTCCATCACCACGCTTGACCGCGATCTGGCCCGGACCATGGAACCGCGCGCCAGTACGCCGGGCAGGCGCTTGGATGCCGTGCGGGCGCTGTCGGGGGCGGGGGTGCCGGTTGCGGTGTTGACCAGCCCCATGATCCCCGCTCTGAACGACCATGAGATGGAGGCGATCCTGGAAGCAGCGGCGGAAGCGGGGGCGACGGCGGCCAGCTACATCCTGCTGCGCCTGCCGCTGGAGATCGCCGATCTGTTTGGGGAATGGCTGCGTGAACATTATCCCGACCGGGCGGAACGGGTGCTGTCGCTGGTCCGGCAGACGCGGGAAGGGGCGCTGTACCGGTCGGACTTTGCCACCCGTATGAAGGGAACGGGGGCCTATGCCGAATTGCTGCGTAGCCGGTTCCGGCTGGCCATCAAGCGGCTGGGTCTGGATCGCCGGAGCTGGGACATGGATTGTTCGCGATTCAGGGTGCCGGATGCGCCGGTGAAGCAATTATCGCTGTTCTGACCTATGCTTGGCGCAATTGTTCACGCAGGGCCAGGACGCGCTCGCCGTAATTGCGGCCCCGGGCCTCATCCATCCAGGTATGGTAGCGGCCGATGGCGCGGGCCGTGTCGCCGGGCAGGCTGTCCAGCGCCTCGCGCAGGATGCCGGCCCCGATACGCAGATTGATACCGGGATGCAGCAGGTGGCTGATATCGGCAACGCGGTGGCCGTGCCAGCGCACATTCACCTGCATCCAGCCCAGATCGGCATCCTTCACCTCCTCGGCGGGCAGGCGGTGGATCAGGTCCATGGCCGCCGTGAAATCCTCTGGGTAATAGGACTCGGCCTTGGTGCGCACCGCATAGGGCCAGGGGCCCGTGCGTCCCTTCCGGTCCTGCCGGCTTTCAACATAGGACACGGCGTAAAGCAGATAGGGGTCCAGCTGCGCCAGCCGCCCCGTCTCCTCCCAGATCGTGCCAGCCAGGGTGAAGGCGCGGGCAGGTGCAGCGGTCAGACATAGGCCGCCCGCCGCCAGACCCCACAGGGCGCGGCGCGACAGGGCAGGGCGGAAGGGCGCAGTCGTCATGCCCTTTTCTTACGCCGCCTGCTCTGGCCCGTCCAGACGCCCTCAGCGCTTACGCCGTGTGGGTTGGGCATGCGCCCAGGCCATACGCAGGGCGGCGTCCAGTTCCGGTTCGGTCAGGTTGCCCAGCGTGGCCTGGGTCCAGCCCTGCCGGCCCCAGCCATTGGGGATGGCAGCGAACGCGTCAGACGCCACCATGCATTTCAGTTCCTGTTCTTCCGGCGTGAACTTGAAATTCGCGGCTCGCCCGTCGGGCCCCAGGGTCACGAAGATACGTGCGACGCGGAAGGCGGCGCGGTCCATGTGCGGATGTTCCTCCACCCCCGGCAGCGCCAGCGCCAGCCGCCGCAGATCATCCCCTGTGGTCATGGCCGTTATCCCCCTGTTCTTGTGCGCAATTTATAAAGCATTTGTTAACCAATGACGCCGATTTCTTGCGCCGCGATGCCAAAACGGGTAGCGTTCGCAGCGCAGCATGACGGGGACAGGGGTAATTCACCGTGGGGCATTCGGCCAGTGCGGCGCATGACGCGCCGCGTTCCTCCTTCGGCGCCCTGTTTTTATCTGCGATCGGCGTGGTGTTCGGCGATATCGGCACCAGCCCGCTTTACGCGATGAAAGAAGCCTTCGCCGGCCCGCATCCGTTGCCGGTGGATCGGATGCATGTGTTGGGTGTGCTGTCGCTGGTCTTCTGGACGGTCATGCTGGTGGTGTCGATCAAGTATGTCGCCATCATCATGCGCGCCGACAATGAGGGCGAGGGCAGTTCGTTCGCCCTGCTGGCGCTGTTGCAGAAGGCTTTGTCCAGCAACCCACAGATGACGGCCCTGGCCGGCACGCTGGGCGTGTTCGCAGCGGCCCTGTTCTATGGCGACAGCGCCATTACGCCCGCCATTTCGGTTCTGTCGGCGGTGGAGGGCCTGCAGGTGGCGGCCCCCAATCTGGCCCCGTGGACCGTGCCCATCGCCATCGCAATCCTGGTGGCCCTGTTCGCGATCCAGTCAAAAGGTTCGGCGGCGCTGGGCGGGGCGTTCGGCGTTATCATGATGGTTTGGTTCTTGGTGCTGGCATTCCTGGGCATCAGCAATATTGGCAAGGCACCGGGGGTACTGGCGGCCCTGTCGCCGCATTACGCCGTCGCCTTCCTGGCCCACGACGGCTGGATCGGGTTCCTGGCTCTGGGGTCCGTGGTACTGTCGGTGACGGGGGCGGAGGCGCTTTACGCCGATATGGGCCATTTCGGGCGCGGGCCGATCCGTCTGGCCTGGTACATGCTGGTCTGGCCGGCCCTGATGCTGAATTATTTCGGACAAGGCGCGTTGCTGCTGACCAACCCGGAGGCGGCGTCCAACCCGTTCTTCTTCATGGGGCCGGCCTGGTCGGCCATGCCCATGGTCATGCTGGCAACACTCGCCACCATCATCGCCAGCCAGGCGGTGATTTCGGGCGCCTTCTCCGTGACGCGGCAGGCTATCCAGCTGGGCTATCTGCCGCGCATGAACATCATCCATACGTCCGAGAAAGAGATGGGGCAGATCTACATGCCCTTCATCAACTGGGCGCTGATGCTGGCCGTGGTGGCGCTGGTCCTGGGGTTCGGCAGTTCGACCAATCTGGCCTCGGCCTATGGCGTGGCCGTGACCGGCACCATGATGATCACCACCACCCTGGTGGCGCTGCTGGCCTTCAACCGCTGGGGCTGGAACGGCAAGTTCGCGGTCGGGTTCTTTGTGCTGTTGCTGGCCGTGGATATGGCCTATTTCTTGGCGACGGCGACCAAGATCACGCATGGCGGCTGGTTTCCGCTGGCCGCCGGCCTTCTGGCCTTCACGCTGATGACCACTTGGAAGATGGGGCGCAAGCTGCTGCATGCCAAGCTGCGCGACAGCGCCATGCCCCTACAGGAATTCCTGGGCACCCTGTCGTCCCGCATCTCCCGCGTGCCCGGCACGTCCGTGTTCCTGACGTCCGACCCGGACGGCGTCCCGTTGGCCATGCTGCATAACCTGAAGCACAACCACGTGCTGCATGAGCGGGTGGTGGTGATGACGGTGAAGGTGGTGGAACGGCCGCGCGTACCCATCGGCGAACGGATCGTGTCGGAGAAGCTGCGCGACGACGTGTTCCGCGTCACCATGTTCTGCGGTTTCATGGATGACCCCGACGTGCCCAAGGCCCTTGCCAATGCCAAGCGCACGGACCTGGGCTTCGACTATGAACCGCTGCGCTTCTCCTACTTCCTGACGCGCGAGACGGTGGTGCCGTCGGCGGAGCCGGGCATGGCCCCGTGGCGGGAGGAGCTGTTCGCCTTCCTGATGCGCAGCGCCACCACCACCGCCGACTTCTTCCACCTGCCGCTGAACCGCGTGGTGGAACTGGGCGGTCACGTCGAAATCTAAGCTCCCCGCCGATACCGCGCCGGTGTCGTCCCTGTCCATTGCCGGAAGGCCCGGTTGAAGGCGGCGGGTTCGGCGAAGCCCAGTTGGGCCGTGATATCGGCGATGGACAGTTCGGGGCGGGCCAGGGCCTGACGCGCCAGATCGAGGCGCAGCCGGTCCTTGATGGCCTGATACGACGTGCCCTCCTGGCGCAGCATGCGGCGCAGGGTGGCGGGCGAACAGCGCAGCAGTCCCGCCGCTTCATCCGCCCCCGGCCAGTCGGTGGGGGGGCGGCGGCGCAGCAGATTGGCGACGCGCCGGCCGAAACCGTCCGGGTTGCGGTACTTTACCAGGAAACTCTCGGGGGCCTGATTGAGGAAGCTCTTGGCCGATCGCCGGTCCTGCGCCACGGGCAGGGACAGGATGCCCGCATCAAACCACAGGCGGCAATGATCCTGTGAAAAGCGCAGTTGCGTGCTGAATAGCACGAAATATTCCGAGCCATGCGGCGGTTCTGGGAAAGGGAAGATCGCCTCTTCAATCGCGATGCGGCGGCGGGCCAGCCAGCAGGCGATGCCGTGCATATACACAAACAGGGTTTCGACGGCGAAGACCGAAAGTGTGTGGCCCGGCCGGGTGGGCGCGATTTCCAGGGCGGCCCGTCGCCCGTCGCGCCGCACGGATACCCGCAGATCATCGAAGAAAGTGTTATAGGCACGGCAAAGCAGGCCCAGGGCACCCCCGACATCGCCACCACCCTCCAACGCCAGCAGGCAGGAGAGTGCGAAACTGCCGACCTTCATGCGGCGGCTGTCCTGGCCGAAGAATTCATCGTCCAGCACCTGCGCCAGGATGCGCAGCAGGGCGGCATGGGCATGGACCGGCACGCGGGCCGTGGGCTGGGATAACAAGGCAGGGTCGATCCCTGCCTTGCGCAGGATCGGTTCCACCGCCATTCCACGTGCGATAACCCCTTGCAGGGCGCCCGCCACGAAATGGATGGAAACACTGCCCTTATCCACCTTACCAACCTATTCAATATTGACATAAGTGATCAGGAAATTTGATCGCAACGGTTATGGCTGATCGGAAGCGACAAGTCTACGCTGTGCCCAACCAATCAATATCGACGCCAGAGGAATGCCATGACCGACCCCATCGTGATCGTGTCCGCCGCCCGTACCGCCATGGGCGGGATGATGGGCGACCTGTCCGGCCTGACGGCGGCCCAGTTGGGCGCTGTTGCCGTGAAGGCAGCGGTGGAACGGGCTGGGATTTCCGGCGACAGCGTGCAGGAACTGCTGATGGGCAATGTGCTGCAGGCGGGCCAGGGCCAGGCACCGGGCCGTCAGGCGGCATTGGGTGCCGGCCTGCCTTTGTCTGTCACCTGCTCCACGCTCAACAAGATGTGCGGCAGCGGCATGAAGACCACCATGCTGGCCCATGATCTGATCCTGGCCGGCAGTGCGGATATCGTGGTGGCGGCGGGCATGGAAAGCATGTCGAACGCGCCTTACCTTCTGGACCGGGCGCGCGGCGGCTATCGTTACGGCCATGCCACCATGTATGACCATATGGCGCTGGACGGTCTGGAAGACGCCTATGAGCGCGGGCGCGCCATGGGCACCTATGCCGAGGATACGGCGGCGCATTTCGGCTTTACCCGGGAGGCACAGGACGCCTATGCCCTGGAAAGCCTGCGCCGTGCAAAAGCCGCCGTGGAGGATGGCACCTTCGATAAGGAGGTGGTTCCGGTCACGGTCAAGGGCCGGGGCGGTGACAGTATCGTGTCGCGTGACGAACAGCCCGGCAAGGGCCGTCCGGACAAGATCCCGACGCTGAAGCCCGCCTTCCGCAAGGACGGCACCGTCACGGCGGCCAACAGCAGCTCCATCAGCGATGGAGCGGCCGCCCTGGTGCTGATGCGCGCGTCGGAAGCGGATAAACGCGGCCTGTCGCCGCTGGCCCGCATCGTGGGTCATGCCAGCCACGCCCGGGCTCCGGCCTGGTTCACGACGGCCCCGGTTGGTGCCATGCAGTCCCTGTTCGCCAAGACCGGCTGGACCGCCAAAGATGTGGACCTGTTTGAGATCAATGAGGCCTTTGCCGTGGTTGCCATGGCGGCCATGAAGGAACTGGACCTGCCGCATGAGAAGGTGAACGTGCATGGTGGAGCCTGTGCCCTGGGGCACCCGATCGGTGCGTCGGGTGCGCGTATCCTGGTAACCTTGCTGCATGCGCTGAAGAAGCACGGGCTGAAGCGCGGCGTCGGTTCGCTGTGCATCGGCGGCGGTGAGGCGACGGCCATGGCGGTCGAACTGGTGTAACGGCAGCGGCCAGGGCGGGAAACGAACATGATCCTCACCGAAGAACAGGCCATGATCCGCGACATGGCACGGCAGTTCGCCCGCGAACGGCTGGCCCCCGGTGCCGCCGAGCGTGACCGGGACAGCCGTTTTCCCGCAGAAGAGCTGCGAGAGATGGGTGAACTGGGCCTTCTGGGCATGGTGGTGCCCGAGGAATGGGGCGGGGCCGGGGCCGATGCCGTGTCCTACGCCCTGGCGATTGAGGAAATCGCGGCGGGCGATGGTGCCATCTCCACCATCATGAGCGTGCATAATTCCGTCGGCTGCGCCCCTATCCTGAAGTTCGGTAACACGGCGCAGAAGGAACGCTATCTGCGCCCCATGGCGGCGGGGCAGATGCTGGGTGCTTTCTGCCTGACGGAGCCGCAGGCGGGGTCGGACGCATCGGCCCTGAAGACGCGGGCCGTGAAGGATGGCGATCACTATGTGCTGAACGGTGCCAAGCAGTTCATCACCAATGGTCAGCATGCGGGCGTGGCCCTGGTCTTTGCCGTCACCGATCCGGCGGCGGGCAAGAAGGGGATTTCCGCCTTCCTGGTGCCCACCGACAATCCGGGATACAAGGTGGCGCGGCTGGAGCACAAGCTGGGCCAGCGCAGTTCCGACACAGCGCAAATCCTGCTGGAGGATGCGCGTGTGCCGGCATCTTCCATGCTGGGCAATCCGGGGGAAGGCTACCGCATCGCGCTGGCCAACCTGGAAGGCGGGCGCATCGGCATCGCGTCACAGGCCGTCGGCATGGCGCAGGCGGCGTTCGAGGCGGCGCGCGATTACGCCCGTGACCGGACCTCAATGGGTGTCGCCATCATTGAGCATCAGGCCGTGTCTTTCCGTCTGGCCGATATGGCAACGCGGATCGAGGCGGCGCGCCAGCTGGTGCTGCATGCGGCGAGCCTGCGCGGGGCGGGGCAGCCCTGTCTGAAGGAAGCATCGATGGCAAAGCTGTTCGCATCGGAAATGGCCGAACGCGTCTGTTCCGACGCCATCCAGACCTTCGGCGGCTATGGCTATGTCGAGGATTTCCCGGTGGAACGCATCTATCGGGATGTCCGCGTCTGTCAGATTTATGAGGGGACCAGCGATATTCAGCGACTGGTGATCGCGCGGAACCTGTGACGGGGATGGCGGGCGGGCCAGTAAGGCACCGCCCGCCATTTATCAATCTTCTCCGCGTTTTTGCAGCAGCAATCCGGCCAGCGCACCCCCGTTTGCGGCCAGAAGCAGTGGGATCGCCCAAAGCGGGGCCAGGAATTTCAGGGCCAGCCAGCCCAGGCCGAACAGAGCGAAACCCAGCAGCATCTCACCGAACAGGGCGACCATGTTGCTTTGGTAGCGTTTCTGAAACGCCTTGCGCCCGCCCAGCACCGGGCCCTGCCGCATGTCCATCAGCAGATAGAGGCTGATCGACAGCAGACAGACCAGCCAGAGGATCAGGCCGGACCAGGGCGTCTGTGTGATCACATAGAAGCTGACCCCCGTGGCGATGATCAGGGACGGGACGGCGGCGGCCAGCAGCCGGTCGCGCAGCATGCGCCGCGCGCCGACCGGGGCGGTGCCCAGAAGGTCGGGCGCATCTTCACCCGCGAAAGCCAGCCAGACCAGCGCGCCGGCCAGCAGGCCCGCCACGGGAACAATACCCATCCAACCCAGCGCCATGACCTCACCGGACGCGGTGCTGATGCTTTTGCCCATGCTGGGCAGCACGATGGGGGCGGCGACCAGCAGGATAGAGGCAACCTGGGTAAGCAGGCTGGGGTCGCGCAGGATCAGGCGCCATTCCTTCCAGAGAATGGAACCGGTCACGCCACGAACGCGCATGGACAGGGGAACAGATTTGGTTTCGCGCTTGGGGCGGGCCGTCAGGTCGGTGCCGGCGGCGGCATTCACGCTGCGCACGAAAGCCGGACCCAGCAAGATGGTCACCAGCAGAAAGCCGCCGAAGGACAGCAGGACCAGCAGCAGCAGCGGCCCCGGCTCCCCTGTCACGGCAGCGCCGAACCAGCGCAGCGGCATCAGGGCAGGATTGTCAGCCAATTCGGCCATGGCCTGGAAGTTCTTGGCCTTTGTCGCCTTGTCGGCGGCATTGTTCATGTTGGGGATCTGGGCGGCCAGGGCCGCACCGATGCCGATAACGCCACCCAGCACCTGGGCTACGGTCCGCGCCCGCCGCGCCCCGATCATCTTCACCAGACCTAGAACGATCAGGAAGGAGACCGTGACGGCCAGCAGGCAGAGCGCAGGCAGGGTGATATAGCCGATCAGCCAGCGGGCCGAGACCATAATGGCGCTTGGGTTCATAAAACATGCCGCCATAGCCAGCGTCGTGCCCATCACCGCCAGGGCGATGGCCAGCAGGCGGATGGGCAGGATCGCCCCCGGTCGCATCGGCGAGGACAAAAGCAGGTCCATATCGCCGCGTGTGTAGATGGAATTGACCGTCAATTGCATGGAGACGGACAGCATGATCGCCATGCTGAACAGGCCCATGCCGCCAAAGATCATCTGCACATTCTCCGACGACAGCTTCATCTTTCCGAACCCGAAGGCGGAAAGGAAACCGACGCCATGCATGAACAGGATACCGACAATCAGAATGGCCCAAGCCCAGGGGCCCGTCTTCTTCGTCCTGAAGGCCAGTCGCAGTTCATGCCGCAGCAGCCAGGGCATGCTGCCCGGTGTCAGGGCGATCATGCGGCCACCGCCTTGCCGGAGACCAGATCAAGGAACAGTTCCTCCAGCGAAGCGCCGTCGCGGCCGTGCCGCTGCCGCAGCTCCGCCAGAGTGCCCTCGGCCAGCAATTGTCCGTGCTGGATGATGCCGATACGGTCAACCAGACGTTCCGCCACCTCCATGATATGGGTGGTCAGGATGATGGTGCAGCCAGCCCTGGCCCGTTCGGCCAGCAGGTCCTTCACCTGGCGCGCGATGGCGGCGTCCAGGCCCGTCAGGGGTTCGTCCAGGATCAGCAGGCGGGGATCATGGATCAGGGCACCGGCCAGGGCCGCCTTCTGCTTCATGCCGCGCGAGAAGCCTTCGCAGCGTTCATTGCGATGATCATACAACTCCAGCCGGGTCAGCAGCTCCTCCGCGCGTGACGCAGCGGTGCGGGCGTCAATGCCCCAGAGGCCTGCCACGAATTCCAGATATTCCAGGGGCGTCAGCTTGTCATAGAGCATCGGCTCATCCGGCAGCCAGGCGATCTGCCGCTTGGCGGCAACGGGATTGGTCTGGTTATCCACGCCGAACACAACGATGCTGCCCGATGTCGGGGTCAGCAGACCGACCACCATTTTCAGGGTTGTGGTCTTGCCGGCCCCGTTGGGCCCCAGCAGACCATAGAATTCGCCCGGCTGGATTGTCAGATCGATGCCCTTGACCGCCTCCTTCTCGCCGTAGGACTTGCGCAATCTGCGAATTTCAAGAGCAGGGCTGTTCGTGGTCATGCGTATCAACCGGGGTAACGCCATCGGGAAGACATAGTTAACAATTAATGAGTGCTGATAGAAGTCTTCTCCGTTTCCGCGCTGACTTGCCGGCGTCATAACGGAAAGAACAAGGGGGAAGGCCCACATGCTCTTGAGTAACGGATCGCCTTTGAACGGATGGGGGCTGACGGGCTTGATTGCCGTCCTGCTTCTGCTGCTGTCCGGTGGGGCAGTGCTGGCCGCGCCCGATCCGGTTCATCAAGCGCGCTGGGTGATCCAGCTGACAGCCTGGACATCGCTGCTGCTATTCGGGCTGGCCTTCACCGCGTCAAGCCTGGTGCGGCTGTTGCCATCCCCCACCACGCGCTGGCTGCGGCGGCAGCGTCGCTATCTGGGCGTGTCGTTCGCCGTATCGCATCTGATCCACCTGGTGGGCATCCTGGCCCTGATGAACCTCGACTATGTGCTGTTCCTGCAATTGACCAACCGGATGACGGTGGTGGCCGGCGGCGGGGCCTATGTCATGATCCTGCTGATGACGCTGACATCCTTTGACCGGATGATGGCACTGCTGGGGCCAAAGGCCTGGGGTTGGCTGCATCTGATCGGCGGCTGGTACGTCTGGACGGCCTTCACCGTCTCCATGGGCAAGCGCGTGGGGCAGGGGCCGGTCTATTGGCTGGGTCTGGGGATCGCGTTGGCGATCCTGGTCATCCGGGTGCTGGGTCGCAGCGGTCGGTTGACAGGAAAGGCGGCGCAGGGTTATTTATGACCTGATTTGTTGTTTATATGGATTTCAGGTCATGCGTTCTGTCGGGTTCCTGGTGTTCGATGGGTTCCAGGTGATGGGGCTGGCCGCCCTGTCGGTGTTCGAACTGGCGAATCTGCTGGGCGGCAAGGCCCATTATGACATCCATATGCTGTCGGATACCGGGGGACGCGTGCGCAATTCCCTGGGTTTCGGGATCGAGACGGCGGCGGTGGGTGACGTGTTCCATGACACGACCATCACGACGGGATCACTGCTGGCTAAGTCGGCACCATCGGCGTTGCTGGATTACCTGCGGACAGCATCGACGCGGTCGCGGCGGGTGGCGGGCATCTGTACTGGCGCCTTCCTGCTGGCCGAGGCTGGGCTGCTGGATGGCAGGCGAGCCACCACCCATTGGGGCCATGCACGGTCGCTGGCCACGCGGTTTCCCAAGGTTCGCGTGGAGGAGGACCGGATTTTCATCCAGGACGGCAATCTCTGGACCTCCGCCGGGATGAGTGCGGGGATCGACCTTGCCCTGGCTCTGCTTGAGGAAGATCTGGGCCGGGAGATGGCGCGGTCGGTGGCGCGGGCCATGGTGGTCTATCTGCGCCGGCCCGGCGGGCAATCGCAGTTCTCCACCCTGCTGGAACTGGAGCCGAAATCAGACCGGGTGCGCCGCGCCCTGACCTATGCCAAGGAGAATCTGCGCAACGAGCTGTCGGTGGAGGAACTGGCCGACGCTGCCAGCCTGTCACCCCGGCAGTTCAGCCGCGTCTTCCGGCAGGAGACGGGGCAGTCGCCCGCGAAAGCCGTTGAGAACCTTCGGCTGGAGGCGGCGCGCGCCATGATGGAGGAAGGCCGCTTGCCGATGGAGATCATCGCGCGCGAGACCGGCTTTGCCGACCGCGAACGCATGCGTCGCGCCTTCCTGCGCAGCTTCGGCCAGCCGCCGCAGATGATGCGACGGCTGGCCGATCATGAACGGAATGTGGGAACAGCTTAAGTGCTCGCCACACCGAAGCGGACGGCAGGCTTGTTGCGAGAGGCATTGCCGGCGATCTTCATCCGCGCGGCCTCAAACGCCTGCCAATCGGCAGGGTCGGGCAGGGAGGGGATGGTGACCAACTCACCCTGATCCAGCCCGGACAGGGCGGCATCCACCAGATCGCCCACTTCCATCACCATGTCCTGGGGCAGGACGGACGGGTCGATGCCGGCGCGTTCGAAAATCTCCGTCCTGGTATAGCCGGGCAGGACGGCCTGGAAGGTTACGCCCTTGCCGGCGGTTTCGGCGGCCAGGGCCTGTGTCAGGGCCAGAACGAAGGCCTTGGTCGCCACATAGGGGCCATTGAACCGTTCCGGCAGCATGGCGACTGCAGACGCGATATTGATGATGGTGCCGGCCCCCTTGGCCGCAAACACATGGGCGGCGGTCAGGGTCAGGCGCTGCAATGCCGCGACATTGAGGGCCAGCATGGCGTCATAGGCGGTGGGCGCGCTGGACAGTGCCGGGCCATTGGGGCCCAGGCCGGCATTGTTCACAATCAAGGTGATGGTGGCATCGCTGACCAGCCGTTTGGCAACGATATCCTGGCCGGCAGCGTTGCCCAGATCGCCAGGCAGGACATCGATCGCGCGTCCGGTTTCCGCCCGCAGGCGCAAGGCCAGCGCTTCCAGCCGGGCAGCATCGCGTGCCACCAGGATCAGATCATAACCGCGGCGGGCCAGACGGTCGGCATAGGTGGCGCCGATACCGGCGGATGCGCCCGTGACAAGGGCCGTGCCCTTGGAATTCTGCGTGCTCATTTTCTTCTCCGATACGCCCCGTCAGGGGGTGATGGGGGAAGAATAGGCCTAATTCGTCATGTCCTGAATGACATAGAAACGGCAAATTCAGACATGTGGGCGTTAACAGCAGATTATGCCGTTGCGCGGTAGAAGATTGTTGTAACACCGGCAGGCAATCTGCCAAGTTGTGGCAAATCTTCCATCTTCTGGCCTGTTGCAGTTCGACCCCGGGAGTTTTCCGTCGTGGATTGACAGGCGCGGCAATGATGTTTGCAGCAATAGCCCTTTCCCATATGTAAGCTGTGGACGCCGACGGGTGTTGATAGCCTGTTGGACTGTTTCCAACCACAAGGAGTGCCGCATGGACACCCACTTGGCTCTGCTTATTCCGTCGACGATTACGGCCCTTTTCGGTCTGTTTGCCCCGCAATGGCAGATCAGGCGCATTGAGGCTCGGATGCGCGAAGGATATGACCGCTATCTGGGTGAGCAGCGCTCCTACCATGCCTATCCATGGCAGCGAAATGCCAATGCCTTGCGGTTGATGGGGGCAGCTATCCTGTTGATGGAAGCGGTCTATTTGGGTATTCGCCTGCTCACGCCGTGACCCATCTTGCGGCGTCTTAGAAACGCTGCTGTTCCGTCTCAATTCCGCCATCCGTGGCACGCCAAATGGAGTAGCCGGCGGAGAGCGCCGGTGACTGCCTTCCGGGGCCAATAATCATGCGAAGCCGTTTCCTGCCCGTTTCATTCGCCGCTGCCCTGTTGTTGGGCCTTGGCGCCTGCGCTGCCAATCCCGCCATCAAGGAGGGGGAGATGCGGAACCGGCAGATTGCCGCCGGTTCCTGGCGCCTCTCCGAACTGCGCCTGATCTGCATGGGCAATCCCGATGCCGGGGTGCCGGGTCGTGCCCTGACGGCGGATGAGGCGACGGAACAACTGCGGCTTGTCCTTGAACTGTCGTCGCTGGCCCCGGATGTCTGGCCCAATGTCCCCCTGTCGAGCCCGCGTGTGGAGGAGTTCCGCCGTATCTGTGCTGGCGACCCCGCCACCAATACCCCGGCCCGCGCCCTGACCGCAGAGGAACGCAAGGAGTTGCTGTCCCTGATGGTCAGCACGCCGGCCACCCTTCCGGCTGTGCGCGGCAGCGGCGGAGGATCGGGCGGTGCCATCATCTGGAGCGACAGCGGCACCAGTGGCGGCGGTGGCGGCTACTACGAGGAAACCTATCGCGATCCGGATTATGACCGGATGATCTGGGAGATGGAACGCGACCGGGCGCGGTGGGATGCCTATCTCTGGGAACAGCGCCGTCGCGAACTTTACTGGGAGCATGAGCGCCGCCGCCGCGAGTGGGAGCGGGATCGCGCCCGATGGGAACGCGAGCGCGATCGTGACCGGGCACGCGCCGAGCAGGATCGCCGCCGCGCGGAAGATGCCCGCCGCCGCGCCGAGGAAGATCGTCGCCGTGCGGAGGAGGAGCGCCGCCGTTATGAACGGCCACCCATCGTGCAGCCACCGCCGCGCCCGTCGGATGAGGATATGCGCCGTCGCCGGGAGGCCGAAGACGCCGCCCGCCGCCTTCAGGAGCAGCGCCGCCGTGCGCAGGAGGAAGTACGCCGCGATAATGACCGCAGCCGTGAGGCGGAGGAGGCCGGTCGTCGCCTTGAAGAGCAGCGTCGTCAGGCCGAGGGCGAGGCGCGTCGTCAGGCGGATGATGACCGCCGCCGCGCTGCTGAGGAAAACGCCCGTCGGATGGAGGAGCAGCGCCGCCAGGCCCAGAGTGAGGCGCGTCGTCAGGCGGATGATGATCGCCGCCGCGCTGCTGAGGAAGGTGCCCGTCGGATGGAGGAGCAGCGCCGCCAGGCTGAGAGTGAGGCACGTCGTCAGGCGGATAATGACCGTCGCCGCGCCGCCGAGGAAAACGAGCGCCGTATGCAGGACCAAAGGCGACAGGCCGAGGAAGACGCCCGCCGGCGCGCAGATGATGATCGCCGTGAGGCAGCGGAAGAGAATGCTCGCCGGATGCAGGAACAGCGTCGTCAGGCACAGGAGGAGGCACGGCGTGAACGCGAAGCGCCGCCGCCACCGCGTAACCAGACCGGTGTTGAGACCCAGATTCCCTGAAGGCGACGCATAAGCTGTTTTATGCGCAATGAGGGGCGATGGATTTTTCCATCGCCCTTTTTGCGTGAATGATTGGGATGTCGCTCACGATATCCCTAATTTTGACGATTTCGGACGCCATTCCGCCACAGGCCGACGGTCCAATAGGAGTATGCCAAATCAGCGGCGATCCTGTTGGAGGTAGCCAGCCATGCGTGCCGTTCCGATCATTCTGTCGTTTGCCACCGTGATGCTGAGCGGCGGCTGCATAACAGATCTCTCCGCGTTCAACGGATCGGGATATGGCGGCTACCAACACTACAGCTATTACGACAATTGCGACTATGAACGGGACAAACCCAGCAAAAGGCAACGGGAGATGGACCGGCGCAACAAGGAAGTGAATGAGTTTCTGGCGGAAAGGCGTCAAACCTGGGAGGCCATTGAGCGCCGTGAGCGCGAGAAGCATCAGGCGTGGGAAGAACGGGAACGCCAGCGGCAATTGAAGAACTATGTCGATCCGAAAAGCCTGTTCAAGCAACCCTGACCTACTTCAGTCATTTCTCCATCGTGTATCAAAGGCTGTGTGTTTTGCTTCCTGGCTTGCAACTAAACAGTTAGATTGTCCTATCTTCGGATGGGGGACGTGATGACGGATGGGGATGGCACGGCGGTGCCGGCACGGATGGCGGCGGATATCAGCATGTCATTGCGCCGGGAGGTGGACGCAATGATCCGCTATGCCCTTGGTGCTGGCACGCCGGTGCCGGCCGATATCATTGCCCGTTTGTCGATCCTGGATGGTGAGGCGCCGCCGCCGCTGGCGGATCTGGCAAAGCTGCATAATCAGTTGGCAGCTCTGGTGGCACCGGCCAGCCCACGCACCATCCGTCTGCTGGCCGATGATCCGTTCGCCGGGCGTTTCTGGTCTAGTTTCGGGCCGCTGCCGAATATCCGCCGGCTGCTGCTGGCCGCCATATTCTTCCTGGCCTGCTTCATCTTCGCCAGCCTTTCGGAGCATATCAACGCCACCACCATCAGGCAGGATATTTACACAATCGATTCAGAGCATCTGCTGCATGTGCTGATCTTCCTGATGAGTGCGGCGGGGCTGGGGGCCTGTTTCAACGCTTTATCAACCGCCTACTGGTTCATCCAGGCCGGCACCTATGATCCCAGGCTGGATAGTTCCTATTGGATTAGGATCGTGCTGGGCATCATCGCCGGCCTTCTGATTTCGCAACTGGTGCCGCTGGGCGGGCCGGAGGCGTTGGACGCCCAGGGCAATCCCACGGGCAGCACAGCCACGCTGGGCAAGCCCCTGTTGGCCCTGCTGGGTGGCTATTCGGCCAGCATGGTGAATTCTGTGCTGCAAAGGCTGGTAGAGACGGTGCAGGCCATGTTCAAGGGCGGTGCTGCCGATACGGCTGCCGCCAATGAGGCCATTGCCCGCGCCAAGGCCGATCATCGGGTGGAACAGCATAAGCTGACCATGGCGGGTGACGTGATCGTTCTGCATCAGGCCATCAAGGATGGCGCGCCCACGGACCGGCTGTTGGAACTGGCCGGCGGGTTAGTGAAGCAGGTGGCACCCGCCCATGCCGGATCATCGCCGCCGCCGCCCAACGGTGGTTGACCCGCAACAAGAGTGGCCGGACCCGCCGCTGTCCGCTATCGTTCCGGCGGTGGCCCGTTGCTGTGACATGGCGCGGCCATAATCTTCCGTTTTCCTGGTCGGCATGATCATGCGCTTCCCCTCCTTGTCCCTTCTGTCGCTGTTTCTGGCTCTCGGCCCGATCTCGGGTGCTGGTGCGCAGAACAGCATCGGCCCCCTGCCGGCCAGCCCGCCGCCGTCGGCGGCACGCGCACCCATCGCCGTGCCATCCACGCCCGATCTGGTCCTGCCGCCCACGCCAGCAGCGCCGGACCAAGGCGACATTCCAGCGTCACCGGTCACGGAGCTTCCAGCATCCCGCTTTCCCGGATCCGTGACCGGTCCAGAGCCGGCCCGTATGCCAGCCGAACGCAGCACTTTGCTTTATCCACCGGATGCGGAGGTTCTGCCCCCAGGCACCGATGCGGTGCTGGCCGATGTCGTGGCGCGGTTGAAGGCGCATCCCGCGGAACGGCTTGAATTGCGCGCCTATGCCAGTGCCAAGAACAACCGTCCGACAGATGCGCGCCGCATGGCGCTGCTGCGCGCCCGGGCCCTGCGCGACCGGCTGGTGCAACTGGGCCTAGACCCGCTGCGGCTTCTGGTTTTTGCCGAGGGGATGACGGTGGCCGACGGGGCCGCCGCACCGGTTGCCGCCGCTGACCGCGTCGATCTGGTGATCCGCCCATGACACTGTCCGCCGACCGCCGCCTGACAACGCCGGAACGACCGCCCGTGGCTGAGCCGCCGGCCAGCCCACCGCGCCGGTTCCTGACCCGCATGGCCCTGTTTACATTGGCCGTGGCGATGATCGCGGCGGTGCTGCTGCCGTCCCTGGCTCTGGCCTTCATGGCGAATCCGGCGCTGAACGGCCTGATTCTGTTCACCCTGCTGCTGGGCATCTGGTTCATTTTCCGGCAGGTGACCATGCTGGGGCCGGAGGTAGCGTGGCTGGAGGCCTTCACCGCAAACCGTGCGGCGGATGGGCAACCACGCCTGCTGGCCCCCATGGCCCGCATGCTGGGTGAACGGCAGGGCGGACGCTTCACCCTGTCGGCGGTGGCCAGCCGGTCCTTGCTGGACGGGGTCGGCACGCGCCTGGATGAAGGCCGCGAGATATCGAAGTATCTGATCGGCCTGCTGATCTTTCTCGGCCTTCTGGGCACCTTCTGGGGCCTTTTGCAGACCGTATCTTCCATCGGCTCCGTCATTTCCGGCCTCAGTTTCGACAATGCCGATGTGGCCGGCGTGTTCGGGAACCTGCAGGCCGGCCTGTCGGCACCGCTGTCGGGCATGGGTATGGCGTTCTCCTCCTCCCTGTTCGGGCTGGCGGGATCGCTGGTCCTGGGATTTCTAGAATTACAGGCGGGACAGGCGCAGAACCGGTTCTATACAGAGCTGGAGGATTGGTTGGCTGGCATCACGCGGCTGTCCAGTGGCGCGCTGGGCGATGGGGATGCGGGCGGTGTCGCTGGCGTTGGCGCTTCTGTACCGGTCTATATCCAGGCTCTTCTGGAACAGACGGCGGAGAATATCGAACGGCTGCAATTCACCATGGCCGGTGCGGAGGAGGGGCGGAAGCTCCAGAACCAGCAGCTAGTGCAGCTGACCGAACGCATCGCCGCCCTGACCGACCAGATGCGTAGCGATCAGCAGGTGATGCTGCGTCTGGCCGAGAGCCTGTCCAATGGGGGCGGCCTGGGCCTTGACGAGGCGACGCGCGCCCATATCCGCAATCTGGAACTTTATACTGCCCGCCTGTTGGAAGAGACGACGCAGGGGCGCATCCAATCCACCCAGGAATTGCGCAGCGAGATCAAGATACTGGCCCGGACCGTCGCCGCACTGGGCGATACGGAGCGTTGATCCATGGCCTATGTCCGGCGGCGCGGGTCACGGGGGGAGAAGGTCGATATCTGGCCCGGCTGGGTGGACGCGCTGTCCAGCCTGACCATGGTGGTCATCTTCCTGCTGATGGTCTTCGTGCTGGGCCAGTTCTATCTGACCAGCGCCTTGCAAGGCCGCGACCGGCAACTGGCCGATCTGCAAAGCCGGGTGGCACAGCTGGCCGATGCCCTGGCCCTTGAACGCGACAGTAATGCCCGCATGCAGGCCGATTTCGGGCAGTTGACCGACCGGCTGCGCGCGACCCTGGCGGAAAAGGAAGCGCTGCAGGCCCGTCTTGATGCCATGGGCGGGACGGCGGATGCAGCGGCCACGGCGGATGAACGGGTCGCCGGCCTGACCAGGGATCTGGAGGAAGAACGCAGAATCAGTGCGGCGGCCCGCAATGATGCGGTGTTGTTGAACCAGCAGATCGCCGCCCTGCGCGCCCAGCTTCAGCAACTGGTGACCAGCCTGGACGCCTCAGAAGCTAAGGCCAAGGAGCAGGAGGTGCAGATCGCGGAGCTGGGCAAGCGCCTGAACGCAGCGCTGGCCGGCAAAGTGGCGGAACTGGCGCGGTTCCGGTCCGAATTCTTTGGCCGGCTGCGCGAGATTCTGGGCAACCGGGATGATGTGCGCATCGTCGGCGACCGGTTCGTGTTCCAGTCGGAAGTGCTGTTCGACAGCGGCTCGGCAGAGTTGGGCGAAGCGGGACAGGTGCAGTTGGGTCGGCTGGCCAAGACCCTACTGGAACTGGCGGCGCAGATGCCGCCGGAGATCAACTGGATCCTGCGCGTCGACGGGCACACGGATGTGGTGCCCATCAAATCCGGTCGCTGGGCCAGCAATTGGGAACTATCGACGGCGCGCGCCATCTCCGTCGTGAACTTCCTGGTGCAGATGGGTGTGCCGCCGGAACGGCTGGCCGCCACGGGCTTTGGTGAATTTCAACCGCTGGAGCCGGGCAACAGCCCGGCCTCCCTGGCGTTGAACCGCCGGATCGAGTTGAAGCTCGACAGCCGGTAACGTGCTCTCACCGCGCCTTGGGGAAGGGTG
This sequence comes from Niveispirillum sp. CC-CTL257, assembly GCF_059489915.1. Lineage (NCBI taxonomy): Bacteria > Pseudomonadati > Pseudomonadota > Alphaproteobacteria > Rhodospirillales > Azospirillaceae > Niveispirillum > Niveispirillum sp. CC-CTL257. The sequence continues at coordinate 689,375 of NZ_JCAJXE010000003.1, read as the reverse complement.
GCAGCTCTGCCGTCGTCGCCTCGCGATAGGTGATGGTGTGGCCCGGCGCCCATTGGCCGTCGGACAGGAACTCCGCCTGATTGGTCAGGACGCCGTCCTTCAAGGTCAGGGTGGAGCGCACCTTGCTGATCTTCGGATGCCCGGCCACGTCTTCCTCGGCCACCAGCTTGCCCGGACCATCGGCGCGCATCACGCCCTGGGTGTGAAAGCCGGCGGTCGTGAAATAGTGATAGATCATTGTCTTACGCGGCTTGTCCCAGAAGACCAGGGTTTCCCCGCCATAGGACAGATCGCCCAGGATATGGGTGATGCGCACGGCCTTGCCGCCCAGGGCCCATTCCCAGCGGGACTGATCCACCATCGGCTTGCCATCGGGGCCGGTGCCCTCGCCGCGCCAGCTTTTGCCGACAATGCCGGCAATATCGGCGAACGGGTCGGCATCCGCCGCCTGTGCCGGGGTCATTCCCAGCAGCACGGTGAGCATGAGGCCGATGGCCGCCAGCCAGTTGCGCATGGTCATTCTTCACTCTCCCTGTCTTGGTCTGTTGAAGCTTTCAGCCGGCGTCGCGGTCCTGCAAGGGCCAGTTTTCCGCCAGCGTGCGCTTGGGCAGGACAAAGCCCATCACGCCGAACATCGCGTACATAAGGCGGGTGCCGAATGGCACCGTGCCCGTCTCCACCACAGATTTCAGGTTCGCCAGGATGTTGGTGCCACCCTGATCCATTTCCTTGGCGGTGCGGGTGCCGTGCGGGATGTTCTCCACCGTCAGGGTCACTTCGACCACACCATCGGCTTGCGGAAACAGCTCATAGATGACGGTGCAGGGGGCGTCGTCGAACTGCGTGAAGCGGAATGTGTGGGCGAAGCGGCGGGGTGGATCAAACTCCAGTACCTCCCCCACCACCAGGGTACGGCGGCGGTCGGCGGTGCGCATCTGTACCGCCGCACCGGTGTGAAAGCCGGTATTGACCATCAGCGCGTTGAACACTGCCTGCTGCGGACTGTCGGTCTTTGTCAGTTCGCGCCAGATGGCCTCCACCGAGCCTTTAATGTTGGTACGGAAGACCTTCTTGTTGTCATTCCCCATTATATCCCCCTGTCATGAACCCGCTTCGATCTTTTCCTTCAGGTCCAGCAGTTTGCCGGCCCAGAAATCATCGAACTCATCCGACCAACGACGGTGGATGGCGCGTAGCGGCAGGGTGTTGACATACAGCCGCCGCTCCCGCCCCGCCTTTTCCGACACGACCAGATCCGCCTCCTCCAGCACGCGCAGATGCTTCAGCACGCCAATTCGGCTCATCTCGAATGCCGACAGAAGATCGGCGACGATGCAGCCGGGATTGCCCCGGATCAGGTCAAGCAGCCGCCGCCGTTCCCGGCTGGCCAGAGCCTGGAACACCGCATCGGTTGCCGCCTCGTCAAGCTGGTACAGATCGTCCTTCATAGGTAACCAGTAGGTTACATATTTGGGTGCGAGTCAAGGGGGCTGTGAAGCGCCCCTCTCAAAGTGGCAAGAGGTCAGGCGAAGCCGCGTGCCGGGTCGTGGGCGGGGCGTTGCAGCCAGTTGCTGGCCGGATAGTCGCAGGCACCATCAACCACATGGATCGTGTAGGCATGGCGCGATCTGTCGGACCGGTTCGGTCCCGACAGATGCGGCAGCAGGCCGTGCAGCAGGATCAGGGTGCCGCGCTTGGCCGGCAGCGGGACATAGCCATTTTCGGGTGTGCAGGCGGGCCAGGGGCTGTCATCCAGCACCTCCATCGAAACGCCGCCGTCGGCATTGCGGTTGAACCGTTTTTTGAGACCGGCCTTGTGCCCGCCGGGCAGGGCCCACATGCAGCCATTCTCCAGGGTCGCATCCTGCACCGCGAACCAGAAACCAACGACGCTCATCGGTTCGGTGTAAAGGAAGGTGCTGTCCTGATGGCACACGACCTCGCCACCGATATGCGGCTGCTTGAAGATGTACATGGACTGCATCAGCAGGGGCTTTTCCATGCCGATATCGCCGGCGACGGCGCCCAGGCGGGCATCACGGGAAAAGCGGTCGAACACAGGGTCGCGGTCATGCATAGCATGGCCGATCTTGTTGATCGACAGATGTTTTTCCTGACGCAGACGGCCCGCCGCATCAAACGCCTCTTCCTCGAAGAAGAAGCGGATCTGGTCGCCCGACGACATGAAATAATCGTCGGACGTCTTCTGCTGGTTCACGGTAGAGAAAACCGATGCATGGGCCTCGGCATCAAACCCATCGACCAGCCGGGCCGCCTGCGCCATCAGCGCATCGCAATCCGTGTCAGACGCGAAGCCCGGCAATACCAGAAATCCGTCGCGGTGATAGGCATCGATCTGGTCTTGGGTCAGGTGTGGCATGTTCATTGCCCCAGGGCGCGGGCGCGCAGGAAATGGTCGGCCAGGACGGTGGCCATCATCGCCTCGCCCACGGGCACGGCGCGGATGCCGACGCAGGGATCGTGGCGGCCCTTGGTCAGGATATCTGCTTCGTTACCGAAACGATCCACCGTCTGACGCGGGGTCAGGATGGAGGAGGTCGGTTTGACAGCGAAACGAACCACGATATCCTGGCCGGTAGAGATACCGCCTAGGATGCCGCCAGCATGGTTGGACAGGAAGTGCGGCTTGCCGTCGGGGCCGATCCGCATCTGGTCGGCATTCTCCTCACCGGTCAGGGAGGCAGCATCGAAGCCAGCGCCGATTTCCACGCCCTTGACGGCATTGATAGTCATCATGGCCTGGGCCAGATCGCTGTCCAGCTTGTCATAGATCGGCTCCCCCCACCCGGCGGGCACGCCGCTGACCACGACCTCGATCACCGCACCGACGGAGGAGCCGGCCTTGCGGATACCGTCCAGATACTCTGCCCATTGTTCGGACATCACAGGATCGGGACAGAAGAACGGGTTCTGATCGACCTGGGTCCAATCCCAGCGCGACCGGTCAACCTTCAGCGGTCCCATCTGTACCATGGCGGCGCGGATGCTGATCCCGCCGCCAGGGGCAGTTTCCAGGACACGGCGGGCGACGGCGCCGGCGGCCACGCGGCTGGCCGTTTCGCGGGCGGATGAACGGCCGCCGCCGCGATAATCGCGGATGCCGTATTTGGCATCATAGGTGAAGTCGGCGTGACCGGGGCGGAACTTGTCCTTGATGTCCCCGTAATCCTTGGACCGCTGATCCTCGTTCTCGATGAACAGCATGATCGGCGTGCCGGTGGTCAGGCCCTCGAACACGCCGGATTTGATCTGTACGCTGTCCGACTCGCGCCGCTGCGTCACATATTTGCTCTGGCCGGGCTTGCGCTTGTCCAGAAAGGTTTGGATGAACGCCTCATCCAGGGGCAGGCGCGACGGCACCCCATCCACGATGCAGCCGATGGCGGGGCCATGGCTCTCGCCGAAGGTGGTGAACCGGAACAGGGTACCGAAGCTGTTGCCCGCCATTTTGAAATCAGCCCTCGCCCATGCCGGCCAGCAGCTTACCGGTCTCCACGGCGGCATCGACCTGCACCATGCCGACCGTGTGGTAACCGCTGTCGACATGCAGGTTCTCACCCGTCACGCCGCTGCCGAGGTCGGACAGCAGGAACAGGCCGGCATTCCCGACCTCATTGATCGTGACGTTGCGGCGCAGCGGCGAATTCAGCTCATTCCATTTCAGGATATAGCGGAAATCGCCAATACCGCTGGCGGCGAGCGTCTTGATCGGACCGGCGGAAATGGAATTGACGCGGATGCCCTGCGGACCCAGGTCGTTGGCCAGATACTTGACGCTGGCTTCCAGCGCCGCCTTGGCCACGCCCATGACATTATAATGCGGCATCACCTTTTCCGCCCCGTAATAGGACAGGGTCAGCAGGCTGCCACCTTCCTTCATCAGGGGCACGGCGCGCTGGGCGACGGCGGTGAAGGAGTAGCAGGAAATATCCAGGCTCTTCAGGAAGTTGCCGCGCGTGGTATTGAGGTACAGCCCGTCCAGCTCGTTCTTGTCGGAAAAGGCGATGGCATGCACCACGAAATCCAGGCCGCCCCACTTTTCCTTGATCGTTTCGAAGGCAGCATCGATGCTGGCCTCATCCGTCACGTCACAGGGCAGCAGGATGTCGGAACCAACCTGTTCCGCCAGCGGCTTCACGCGCTTCAGCAGCGCATCGCCCTGATAGGTGAAGGCCAACTGGGCGCCATGCTGGGCCGCGACCTGGGCGATGCCCCAGGCGATGGAACGGTCATTGGCGACACCCATGATGAGGCCGCGCTTGCCGGCCATCAGGCCGCTGCTGATCTGGGTGGTGGCGCTGTTCGTCATTCTCTTCTCTCCGCCATGGCCGGTCGGCCATAAATCGGGGCGCATCCTACACGAACGAAATCGAGGGTCAAACGCATGGCAGGCGGGTCAGGGTTTTCAGGGACAAGGATGCGCAACCTGTTGCGGCTGCTGCGCGACGGACACACTATCCTGGCCCATGCTGCACGTCGGTTCGCGCGGGACAAAGGTTTTGTGTCGGCGTCGGCCCTGACCTACACGACGCTGCTGGCGCTGGTGCCGCTGCTGACAGTGATATTTGCCATCTTCACAGCCTTTCCCGCCTTCCGGCGCTTGAAACAGCAGGCGGAAACCTTGTTGTTCCAGAGCCTGGTGCCGCAGGTGGGCGATCAGATCCAGTCCTATGCCGGCACCTTCGTGGCTAAGGCCGGAGCCTTGACGGGGCTGGGGGTGATTGGTCTGACGATCACGGCTATTCTGCTGTTCTTCGCCATCGAAGGCGCGCTGAACTCCATCTGGCGGGCGGCTGAACCACGCCCCTTGCTGACGCGGCTCTTATCCTTCTGGGCTGTGCTGACCATGGCACCGCTGCTGCTGGGGGCCAGTCTGTCGCTGGGCCTGGGTGCCTTAGCCCGGATGAAGGCCGACGGCGATCCGGGGTTGGCCTTCGCCCTGTCCCTGGTGCCGTTCCTGTTCGAGACGGCTGCGTTTACGCTGATGTATGTGGCCATCCCCAACCGGGAGGTGGCGTGGAAAGACGCGCTGGCCGGCGGGGCCGTGGCCGGGCTGGCGACGGAACTGGCCAAGACCGGCTTCTCCTTCTACCTGACCCTGTTTCCGACATATGAGGCGATCTATGGCGCCTTGTCGGTGATCCCCACTTTCCTGCTGTGGCTCTACCTGCTCTGGTCCGTTGTGCTGTTCGGTGCGGAACTGGCGGCGTCACTGCCCGAATGGCGGGCCGGGCGTCTGAACGGAGAGGAGGGGGGGCTGGCCACGGGACAGCGCCTGATGGTGGCGCTCGCCATTCTCGACGCGCTGTATCAGGCAAGCCGCCACGGGGTGGGATTGAAACGCGAGGCGCTGGCGCGGCGGGTGCCAGTGGGTGGTGCCGTCATTGATGACATGCTGGAATCCTTGCGCAAATCCAATTGGGTCGACCGGTCGGGACGGGGTGCCTGGATGGTTTCGCGCGATTTGAACCGCGCTACCTTGGCCGATCTGCGGCTGGCGCTCGACCTCGCGATTCGTGGTGAGAATGCCATGGTAGAGCGGCTGGATACCGGCTGGGCCGCGGATACGGCGGGATTGATTACAAATGCCGAACAGTCCGGCCGCGAAATGCTGAACGTTTCGCTGGCAACGATTTTTGCGTCGCAAAATGACCTGAAAGGCCCTTTGTAAGCGTTCTGAACCCTTGAAACCCGCCTGTTACACGGCGGTGCCGCCCTGTCACACCGATCTGAGTTGCTGAGGCGCGGAATCTCTGCCTTTCGGCCTATGCAAGTGCAAAGATGCAACGGTCCTTAGCAATGTTGAGTCACCAATGTGAAACACCTATTGCAAGCGCGAGAGAATAGATTGTTATTTGCGGGCAGCAGCTATGCGGCCCATCGGGACCTTGGTCTTTGACCTGACGGAAGCGGTGGGTGGTTCCGGCCCTGAACGGGGGCCTGGAATCTGGGGCAACCCAATCGGTGTTCACCAACGGGCACCTGGAAAAGGGAAAGAGATAGATGAAGCAGTCCGTATATTCCGCGCGGTCGATCCGCGGCCTTCTTATGGCCGGTGCCGCTGTGAGCGCCGTCGCCATGACCGCCGCTCCGGCCATGGCCCAGGAGATTGAAGAGATCGTTGTGACCGGCTCGCGCATTGCGTCGCCGAACCTGGTCGCGACCTCCCCGATCACCGTGGTCGGTCAGGACGAAATCAAGTACCAAGGCACGACCCGCGTCGAAGACCTGGTCAACAGCCTGCCGCAGGCTTTCGCCGCGCAGAGCAGCCAGGTGTCCAACGGCTCGACCGGTACCGCCACCATCGACCTGCGTAACCTGGGCCCGTCCCGTACGCTGGTTCTGGTCGACGGTCGTCGTCTGCCGCCGGGCTCCCCTGGTTCGGGTGGCTCCGCCCCCGACATCAACCAGATCCCCGGCGCGCTGATTGAGCGCGTGGAACTGGCCACCGGTGGTGCGTCGGCCGTGTATGGTTCGGATGCCGTCGCTGGCGTCGTGAACTTCATCATGAAGGACGACTTCGAAGGCATCGCCTTCGACTATCAGTTCAGCTTCTACCAGCACAATAACGACAACGACTTCGTGCAGAACACCGTTCGCGCACGTAACTACCCGCTGCCCGACGACAGCGTGACGGACGGCTTCACCCGCGACAGCACCGTCGTGATGGGTGCCTCCACGGAAGACGGCAAGGGCAATGTGACCCTGTATGCCGGCTACCGTAAGATCGACGCCATCCTGCAGTCCGAGCGTGACTATTCCGCCTGTACCGTTGCCGCTGGGAATGGCGTCTGGAACTGCTCCGGTTCCGGCACGACCTTCCCGACCCGTATCCTGGCGACTGCCATTGGTGGCGGCACGGCCCCTGGCGATGCGCAGGTCCGCGCTGACGGCTCCGTCTCGGCCTATTCGTCCGCGACCGGTGCCTATAATTTCGGTCCGCTGAACTATTATCAGCGTCCCGATGAGCGCTACACCCTGGGTGCGTTCGGCAAGTACGAAATCAACGAGAACATCACCGCCTACACGCAGCTGATGTTCATGGACAACCAGACGGTTGCCCAGATCGCCCCGTCGGGCCTGTTCGGCGTCTCCGCCAACATCCGTTGCGATAACCCCATGCTGACCGCTGCCCAGCGCACGGCCTATTGCGGTACGCTCGCCGGCACCAGCAACACTGTCGGTATGACGCTGCTGCGTCGTAACGTCGAAGGTGGTGGTCGTCAGTCCGATCTGCAGCACACCTCCTGGCGCATGGTTGGCGGCTTCAAGGGCGATGTCGGCGGTTGGGACTATGACGTGTTCGGCCAGTATGCCCGCGTCAACTTCGCCCAGACCTACTACAACGACTTCTCCATCAGCCGTGGTACGCAGGCTCTGGACGCTGTCCGCAACGCCGCTGGTCAGATCGTCTGCCGTGACGAGTCCAATGGTTGCGCCCCGTACAACATCTTTACGCCGGGTGGTGTGACGCCGGAGGCTCTGGCCTTCCTGCAGACGCCGGGCTTCCAGCGCGGTTTCACCGAGCAGAAGATCGCTTCGGGCAGCATCTCGAAGGACCTGGGTGACTATGGTCTGACCCTGCCGACCGCTTCCACCGGTATCGCGGTCGCTTTGGGTGCCGAATATCGTGAAGAGTTCCTGCAGCGTACTGTCGATACCGCCTTTGCCTCTGGCGACCTGGCCGGTCAGGGCGGCCCGACGCTGGGCGTGGCCGGTGGCTTCGATGTTACGGAACTGTTCGGCGAACTGCGCGTTCCGCTGGTTGAAGACGCCCCGTTCGTCAAGCAGCTGACCCTGGACCTGGGTTATCGTTACTCCGATTATTCCAACTTCGGCGGTACCGACACCTATAAGATCGCCGGTGACTGGGCACCGATTGATGACTTCCGCTTCCGCGGCAGCTACAACCGCGCCGTCCGCGCGCCGAACGTCCAGGAACTGTTCACGCCGCAAGGTCTGGGCCTGTTCAACATGGACGAGGATCCCTGCGCCGGTGCGACGCCGACCTTCACGGCGGCCCAGTGCGCCAATATGGGCGTGACTGCCGCCCAGTATGGCCGCATCATCGACAACACCGCTGGCCAGTATAACTCGCTGGATGGTGGTAACCCGAACCTGAAGCCGGAAACCTCCGACACCTACTCGATCGGCTTCGTGGCGACCCCGTCGGTTATCGAAGGCCTGACCCTGACCGTCGATTACTTCAAGATCGACATCAAGGACGTGATCGACACGGTGCCGTCGGCCCTGGCCGTCAACCGTTGCGGCACGACCGGCAACCGCGCGTTCTGCGATCTGATCACCCGTGATCCGGTCACCGGTTCGCTGTGGCTGGGCACCACCGCCCAGGTTCTGGCGACCAACGTCAACATTGCGTCGCGTTCCCGTTCGGGTATCGACGTCGATCTGGCTTATCGCTTCGACCTGGACGATGTTGGTCTGAACGAGATGGGTTCCCTGTCGTTCAACCTGGTCGGCACCTGGATGGACAAGGCCATCGACGAGCCGCTGCCGGGCGAAGGCAAGTATGACTGCGTGGGCCTGCATGGTGCCAACTGCGGCGTCCCGACGCCTGAATGGCGTCACCGTCTGCGCGCCACCTGGGCCACGCCGTGGGATGCCAACATCTCCATGTCCTGGCGCTACATCGACTCGATCAATGCGGAAGGCACTTCTGCCAACCCGCTCCTGACGGGCAACGTGGCGGCGCTGAACCGCAAGTTCGACTCCTTCAACTACTTCGATCTGGCCGCCACCTACAGCCCGATCGAAAACCTGTCCTTCTCGGCCGGTGTGAACAACGTCTTCGACAAGGACCCGCCGCTGTCTGGCGCGCTGGCCGCTGTCGTCGGCAACGGCAACACCTATCCGGGCGTCTACGACTCCCTGGGCCGTTACGTGTTCATGGGCGCCCAGGTCAAGTTCTGATCTGGTCCTCTTTGGACGTGAGTATGGGAATGGCGGGGCCGAAGCCCCGCCATTTTCATTTTGGGGGCAATGGTCAGCAAAGGTCACAGGGATTGGCGCTTTCCTGCCGCCCCGCCGCCCCATTCCAGCCGCGATATGGCGTCAGCCTGTCTTCATGTCCATGGCAGTGGATAGGAGGACATGAAGATGAAACGCATGCTTGCCCTGACCGCCCTGGCGGCAGTGCTGATGTCTCTGGCCTCGGTTGGGGACGCGCTGGCTGGTGGCCGTCACGACCGTGACCGGCACCACCATCACCACCATTATTATGATCGCGGCTATGATCATCGTGGTGGCCGTCACCACCACCATTATCACCGGCCCCCGCCGCCCCCCCCGGTGCATTACTATTACTATGCGCCGCCACCGCGCCCGCCGGCTGCAATCATCTATCGCGACTATGGCCGGGGTCCGTCGCTGGTGCTGGACGTTGAGATCGGGCGTCGCCGCTGATCTCAGCCCGGGACCAGATCAAAGGCGATAGTGATGCGTGGAACCTCGTCCTGAAACGGCACCGTGCCGTGCCAAAAATACGAGGGGAACAACACCAGCCGGCCCGGTCTGGGCTGTACCGCATGCAGGGCAGGCAAACTGGTCTCCGGTCCCAGATTGGGAACGCCGAAGGTCAGCCAGCCCGACTGATCACCGGCGTCGGCGGCGGGTGGCACCTGCAGGTAATAAACGCCGCTGATCCAGCCTTCGGGGTGGATATGGTGCGTGTGGAAACCGCCGTCGCGCAGCCGTGATGACCAGGAACCCGCAAAGGTCAGTCCCTTGCTCCGCCGACCGAAATAGGGATGGCGCGGGTCTGCCGGCATGGCATCGACATAGCCGCGTACCGCCGCCAAAATCTGCCCCCGCAGAGCGGTAAGCGGCGCGTCGTCGCGTTGGGCGAACAGGTTGGCACTGGTCTGTGTACCCTTGCGCAGGGTCAGGTGGATCGGTTCATTGACGGTGTCGTGCAGCCGATCCAGAACGGCCAGACAATCGCGGATGAAACTCTGCTGATCGGTCCAGCCCTCAGGCGGAGGAAGATCGAAGACCGCTACACAGGCGTCGATCTCGCCATGGTTCTCCACGCCGTCCAACCGATCCAGCGTGCCCAGCAAGGCCAGGGCATACTGGTCCTGCGGGAAGGTTGTCAACGTCCGCAGTGCCACTTGCCGTGCCGCCAACCGATCACCTGACCGCAACAGCGCCAGGGCCAGATCGTTGCGCACGGCCAGATTGTCGGGATGGTCCGACGATAGCTGTTGCAGCAGCGGTACCGCTTCCGCAGGCCGGTCAGCGCGCAGCAGCAAGGCCGATTGCCGACGCAGGACGGAAGGGTCGTTCGGCGCCAGAGCCAGGGCCAGGACACAGTTCTGCATCGCCGCATCAACAAAGCCGAATTCGGCCTGCAGCTCCGCCGCTATGTCCAGCGCGCGGGCCGATTGCGGATGGGCGCGCATGACGGCGTAGATGGCCGTGAAGACATCGTCCAGCCGGCCCAGGGTCCAGAGACGACGGGCCAGATTGCGGTGGGCGTCGCGGTTCAGCGGGTCATGTTGAATCGTCGTCTGAAAAGCTGCGATGCTTTCCTCATGCTGGCTGAGGTCCCCCATCAGATTGCCCAGCAACAGCCAGGCATCCTTTGACTGCGGTGCCGCCTGCAATGCACGACGGACCAATGGTTCCGCGTCGGCATAGCGATGCAGACGCCGCAGAATGGAGGCAAGGTTGATCAAAACCAGCGGGTGGTCGGGTGCCAGCGCCTGCGCCCGGCGCAGGACGGTCTCGGCTTCGCCCAGTTGCCCACCATCGCCATGGATCAAGCCCAGCATCAACAGGCTGGGTACATGTTGCGGGGAGAGCTTCAGGGCGGCCGTGCAGGCCTTTACCGCTTCGTCCGGGCGTCGCAGATCGTGCAACGCCTTGGCCCGATGGTAATGGAACTCTGCATTGCCGGGCATCAGGGCGATGGCGCGATCATAGCAGATCAGAGCGTCGGCCGGCCGTTGTTCGCCCAGGTACAGGTTGCCCAGATTGCTCCATACCCCCGGCTGGCGCGGGTTGGCATCCAGAGATCGGCGCATATGATCGATCGCGAGGTCAGGCCGGCCATTGTTTTTGGCCAGCAGGCCCAAAAGCTGCCACGCGTCGGGATTACGGGGGTCAATGGCCAGGACCTGAGAATAGGCCTGTTCGGCCTGTGCCGCCCGCCCGGCCTTCTGTGCGGCCAGCCCGGCTTGCAGCAACTGCCCGATACGCTGCGCCCCGGACCCCATCAGGCCCGTCATGCGCCGCCGCCATGTGTTACGGGATCAGGCCTGTTCTGTACCATGGGTCGTTCTGTCGGTCGCTATCGCCGGTAGGGATTGCACACTACCCCAGCCGTTGGGGTGCCGTCATCTGCCCTGACGGCGGTTACCGATTGGCAGGGGCCTATACGTGCCCGCCGTTTTCTACTTGCCAAGTTCGATATTAAGGTTCTCTTAACCAAACATGACTGGTATTTGCGTCGGGGAGATGCGTGTTGTTTGGTCCCAATCTTCAGGCCTTGGTTGCCCGTGCAGGTGAAGCGACCGCCAAAGGACGTCTGCGGGAAGCCTACCAACTCTGGACTGACATCCGGCGCCTGCATCCCGGCAATGTCGACGCGCTTTACAACCTGGGTAAGATGGCTCTGGACCAGGGGGACGCGGCGACCGCCATTGACATGTTGCGGGCAGCCCACGCGGCAGATCCCAAGGAACCGCTGATCCTTCTGCAACTGTCCAATGCCTGCCGGCTCGCGGGCGATGAACAGGGGGAGTGGGATTGCCTGCAAAAAGCCCTCGCCATTGATGCCTATTTCATGCCGGCCCTGCTTGGACAGGGGCAGATCCTGGAGCGGCAGGGCAAGAGGCGCGCGGCGGCAGCGATGTTCCGCAATGCCCTGAAGATTGCCCCACCACCCGCCCGCTGCCCCGAGTGGCTGCGCGCACCGTTGACTGCGGCGCAGCAGGCGGTGGACCGGCATATGGAAGAACTCGCCGCCTATCTGCGCGACAGTTTGGGCAGCAGCCGTGAGGCGCTGGAGGTGGGCGTTCTAGAGCGGTGGGATGAGGCCGTATCCATCCTGTCCGGGAAAAGCACCCCCTATCCCTCCGTCGCCAACCAGTTACAGGTGCCGCGCCTGCCGGCCATCCCGTTCTTCAATACCGAATTGTTCCCGTGGGTGGAGGCACTGGAGGCCGCCACCGACCAGATACGGGAGGAGTTTGTGGGGGCCATGCGCGGTCACGGCCAGGATTTCGCCCCCTATATCCAGTACCGCGATGGGCAACCGGTGAACCAGTGGCAGGAATTGAACCATTCCAGCCGGTGGAGCAGCTATTCCCTCTGGCGGTCGGGTGAGCCTGTGGCGGAGCATCTGGCCCGCTGCCCCGTTACGGCGGCGGCCCTGGCGGCGGTTGAAATGGCGGATATCGGCGGACTTTGCCCCAATGCCATGTATTCCGCCCTGGCCCCGCACACCGCCATTCCCCCGCATCATGGTGAAACCAATGCCCGTCTGGTGGCCCACCTGCCCCTGATCATCCCCGATAACTGCCTCTATCGCGTAGGGTATGAGCGGCGGCAGTGGCACGAGGGCAAGATTCTTGTCTTCGATGACACGATTGAACATGAAGCCCGCAACGACAGTGACCTGTTGCGGGTGGTTTTGATCTTCGACGTCTGGAATCCGCTGCTTTCAAGGGCGGAGCGGGACATGGTGCGCGCCGCGACCAGCGCGATGCGCAGCTTCTATCAGCAGGATTAAGGGGGCGGGCCAGCGGCCCGCTTGTCCGTCATCCCGGAACAGCCAGATGGCCCAGTTCCGCCACCACCTGTTCATAGGTGGCGCGCTTGAACGGTACGATCAGAGATGTCAGCTTGTTCATCGGCACCCATTGCCAGGCGTCGAATTCGGGATGCTCGGTTTCAATGTTGATGTCGGCATCGTACCCGGTGAAGCGGCAAGCCACCCATTTCTGGGTCTGGCCCCTGTAGCGGCCACCCCAGACCTTTCCCACCAGATGCGACGGCAGATCATAGGAAAGCCACTGGCCGCTTTCGGCGAGGATCGTCGCTTTGGCGGTGCCGATTTCTTCCTCCAGTTCGCGCAGGGCGGCCTGGGCGGGGCTTTCGCCTTCGTCAATGCCGCCCTGCGGCATCTGCCAAGCGTTGGGCGTGTCCGTGCGCTTTGCCACGAAAATATGACCATCTTTGTTGATCAGCATGATGCCGACGCAGGGACGGTAGGGCAGGGTGCTGGGATCGGGCTTGTGCTTCGCCATTTTCCGGTCTTTGGATCGCTGTCATTCGTTGGCGCACAGCCTAGCCCAGCCACGGGGCCGGCGTCACCTGCCGCGATGCATCATTGCCAGCGGGCGCGGCGCAGTTCCGGCGCATTGGCGGCATTGGGGTCCAGGCTGGCCCCACGCAGGTCAGCGGCGGCGAAATTGCCGTCGCTGAAGTTGACGCTGTTCAACCGGGCACCGCGCAGATTGGCCCCGCGCGCATCAGCCCCGGCCAGATTGGCCTCCCGCAGATCGGCGGGCCAGTCGCGGCCCGTGGATTGACCATCGGCCCCGCGCAGGGGAACGGGTCCGAACTGAGTGTCCAGAAGGCTAGCTTCCCGCAGATCGGCGCGCGACAGATTGGCCCCGTCGAAGACGGCATCGCGCAGTTCCGCCCCCCGGAAGCTGGAACCCGTCAGTTTGGCCATGCGCCACATGGAGCCGCGCAGGTTCGCCTTGTCGAAGCGGCCATAGGTGATTTCCGACCCAGACAGGTCGCAGCCGGTGAGGTCGGCCCCCGACAGGTCCGGCTTCAGCAACACCATACGCATGCCCTCGCGGCCATTGCTGATGATCCAGCGCTGATGCTGGGCAATGGCTTCACGCACCTCGGGTGCCAGTTTGCCGTGATCGGCGCTGAACACGGCACCGTCGGTGTAGGCGGCCTTGAAGTTGGCGGCATCGGGCGGGACATTGCGCAGCCTCGCATCACGCAGGTCGGCGCGCGCGAAATCGGCCCCCGTCACCTGTGCATTATCCAGGATCGCTGCCTTCATCTTGGCGTCGGCGAAGCTGGTGCCGCGCAGGTCCGCCCCGGACAGGTTGGCAGCGAACAGATGTGCCCCCGACAGGTTGGCTCCGGCCAGATTGACATTGCGCAGATCGGCCCCAGACAGATCGGCCCCGGCAAGGGATGCGTTCGACATGTCGGCCCCGGCCAGATTGGCCGTCTGCACCACCTTTTGCTTGATCTTACCGACCCAGACGACCAACTGTCCCTGACGCAGGTCGGCCCGGTCGAAACAGGCGCCGCGCAAATTGGCACCGGCCAGATTGATGCCGCGCAGATCGGCGCTGACCAGGCTGGCCCCCACCATGTCGGCGCGTGCCAAATTGGCCCCGAACAGATCCGTCCCGTCCAGGTTGGCGACGCGCAGGACGGCATCTTCCAGGTTCACGCCGCTCAACAATGCATTGCGCATATCGGCATTGGGCAGGCTGGCCCCCCGCAAATCCTGGGATTTCAGCTCCAGCCGCTTGCCGCCTGGGCGTCCTTCCAGAAAGCGCTGATGCAGGGTCAGCGACTGCTGAAGGTCGAAATCCGCCACCACTGTCCTTTCCCTGCAAGGTTGCCATTCATGCCCATATGGAAATCTGATTACCACGAATGACGGTTAACAGCCTGTTCGATTCCCATGGCCGAAAGCATAGATCGGAGGGACTGATCCGTGCCTTTGCGTTAACCGCGAATCGGGCTTTGTCTGACGCAATGCGATGCCGCATTGCAGCAGTAATAATGCGCCTGAAACCCGCGAAATCCATGCACGAATCCACCCGTCAAAGCACCGAATTCAGATCGAAAATAAGTCAGTAGCATTGACCTATTTTCCCGGTTACGGTCTGCACAGGACAGGGTCAATAATCGGGCTTAATCTAACGGTCCGATAGGGGAGGGTATTAAGAATGGCCAACGCCGCCCGCACGCTTGCGACCGTCGCACTCGACGATAAATACACCCTCCAGCAGGGCCGGGCCTTCATGACCGGTACCCAGGCGCTGGTGCGTCTGCCCATGCTGCAACGACAGCGGGATCAGGCGGCAGGCCTGAAGACGGCGGGTTTTATCTCCGGCTATCGCGGCTCGCCGCTGGGTGCCTATGATCAGGCGCTGTGGCAAGCCCGGAAGTTCCTGGTCAAGGGCGATATCCATTTTCAGCCCGGTGTGAACGAAGAACTGGGCGCTACCGCCGTGTGGGGCAGCCAGCAGGTGAACCTGTGGCAGGGTGCCAAGGTCGATGGCGTGTTCGGCATCTGGTACGGCAAGGGACCGGGCGTGGACCGGTCCATCGACGCCATCAAGCACGCAAATTTCGCGGGCACAAGCCGGCATGGGGGCGTCCTGGCCTTTGCCGGTGACGACCATAGCTGCAAATCCTCTACCCTGCCGCACCAGTCGGATCAGGCCTTCATCCATGCCTTCATGCCGACCATCAACCCGGCGGGCGTACAGGAATTCCTGGATCTGGGGCTGATCGGCTTTGCCCTGTCGCGCTATTCCGGTGCCTGGGTGGGCTTCACCTGTATCGCCGACACGATCGATACCACGGCCATCGTCGATATCGACCCAGCCCGCATCATCATTCAGGAGCCGACCGATTTTGAACTGCCGCCCGGTGGGCTGAATATCCGGCTGCACGACACGCCGTTGATTCAGGAAGCGCGCATGATCGATTGGAAGCTGGACGCCGCCCGTGCGTTCGCGCGCGCCAACCGGTTGGACAAGGTGGTGTTCGGGCATACTGCCCCGCGCCTGGGTCTGGTCACTATCGGCAAGTCGTACCTGGATGTGCGCCAAGCCCTGGACGAGCTGGAAATCAGCGAGGATATGGCGCGGGAATGGGGCCTGGGTATCTATAAGGTCGCCATGGCCTGGCCCCTGGAGCCGCAGGGCATGCGCGCCTTTGCCCAGACCACCGAAGAATTGCTGGTGGTGGAGGAAAAGCGCTCCGTCCTGGAAAGCCAGATCAAGGAGCAGCTATTCCATTGGGATCGCCGCCCGCGCGTGCTGGGCAAGACCGACCATACGGGCAAGCCGCTGTTCACGGAGAAGGCGGAACTGAACCCCGTGGATATTGCCCGCGTTTTGGCCGGGCGTATCCTGTCTTTCGGCCCGAACGACTACGTGTCGGAGCGGTTGGCCCGTATGGAGCACCGGGTGCGGCAGAACACGCCGTCATCGACCACGGTGCGTACACCCTTCTTCTGCTCTGGCTGTCCGCACAATACCTCCACCCGCCTGCCCGATGGCAGCCGGGGCCTAGCCGGCATCGGTTGCCACTACATGGTGACCTGGATGGGCCGCAACACGGAAGTGTTCAGCCAGATGGGCGGCGAAGGGGTGCAGTGGATCGGGCAGTCGCCGTTTTCCGGTGAAGAGCATGTCTTCGCCAATCTGGGAGATGGCACCTATTTCCATTCCGGCCTGCTGGCGGTGCGTGCCGCCGTGTCGGCCAAGGTCAACATGACCTACAAGATCCTTTATAACGACGCCGTCGCCATGACAGGTGGGCAACCGGTGGACGGCACCCTGTCGGTGTATGACATCGCCCAGCAGCTGGACGCCGAGGGCGTCAAGCGCATCGTGGTGGTCAGCGACGGGCCGGAAAAGTATGGCCTGGGCCGGGGCCTGCCGCATGGCACCAAGATTTTCCACCGCGACGAACTGGATCAGGTACAGCGCGACCTGCGCCAGGAAAAGGGCGTCACGGTCATTATCTATGAACAGACCTGTGCCGCCGAAAAGCGCCGTCGCCGCAAGCGCAATAAGTATCCCGATCCCGCAAAGCGCGTGGTGATCAACGAGCTGGTCTGCGAAGGCTGCGGCGACTGCTCTGCCAAATCCTCTTGCCTGTCCGTGGTGCCGGTAGAGACGGAGTTCGGGCGCAAGCGGCAGATTGACCAGTCTTCCTGCAACAAGGATTTCAGCTGCCTGAAGGGCTTCTGCCCCAGCTTCGTGACGGTCGAAGGCGGGAGCCTGAAGAAGCCGAAGCCGGCGGCGGCCAAGGGTGATGATTGGGGTGCGCTGTCGGAACCGGTGATTCAGACCCTGGAAAAGCCCTGGAACATCCTGGTCACGGGCATTGGTGGCACTGGCGTGGTTACCATCGGGGCCATCCTGGGCATGGCCACCCACCTGGAAGGCCGTGGCTTTACGGCCATGGACATGGCCGGTTTGGCGCAGAAGGGCGGATCGGTGACCAGCCATCTGCGCATTGCCGAACGGCCCGGCGACATCCACGCCAACCGCATCGTGGCGGGTGGGGCCGATCTGGTCCTGGCCTGCGACATTGTGGTGGCGGCCAATGCCGACGCCCTGTCCAAGATGGCACCGGGCCGCACCCGTGCGGTGGTGAATACGGCTGAGACGATGACGGCGGCCTTCATCGGCAATGCCGATGCAACCGTACCGTCGGGCAGCCTGACCCGCACCATTGCGTCGGGCGTGGGTGGGGCAGATGCCGTCTCCGCTATTGACGCGCAGAAGATCGCTACGGCCCTGTGCGGGGACAGCATCGCCACCAACATGTTCATGCTGGGCTATGCCTATCAGCAGGGGCTGGTCCCCACCTCGGCCACCGCGATTGAAAAGGCGATCGAGCTGAACGGGGCGGCGGTGAAGATGAACACCGATGCTTTCCGCTGGGGCCGCCGCGCTGCCATCGATCTGGGCCGTGTTGTTGATGCCGCTATTCCGAAGCAGGAAAAGGCGGGTGCGTTTGGCCATCGTCGTGCGTCGGAAACACTGGCGGAGATGGTGGAACGCCGTGTCGCCTACCTGACCGACTATCAGGATGCCGCCTATGCCGGTCGCTACAAGGCCGTGGTGGACCGGGTGCAGGCCGTTGAGGCCGAGCGCACGCCCGGTCGTGACGCCCTGTCCCGCGCGGTCGCCCGCTACCTGTTCAAGCTGATGTCCTATAAGGACGAATATGAGGTGGCGCGCCTTTACAGCGATGGCCGGTTCCAGGCGCAGGTGGCGAGCCAGTTTGAGGGCGACTACAAGCTGAAATTCCATCTGGCCCCGCCGGCTACGTCCCCGCGTGATCCGGTGACCGGCCATCTGAAGAAGCAGGAATTTGGCCCCGCCATGATGCTGGGCTTCAAGATGCTGGCTAAGATGAAAGGCCTGCGCGGTGGCAGCCTGGACATTTTCGGCCGCAACCCGGAACGCGTGATGGAGCGGCAGCTGATCACGGACTATATCGCGGTGGTGGAGGAGTTGCTGGCCGGCCTGTCGCCCGCCAACACACATCTGGCCGTGGATATCGCCAGCATTCCGGAAAAAATCCGTGGCTTTGGTCATGTGAAGGAAGAACACCTGCACAAGGCCAAGGCGGAGGAAGCGGAGCTGTTGGGCCGTTGGCGTCGTCCGGTGTCGCCGGTCAGTGCGGCGGCGGAGTGAGAAGCGGTACTGTCGCGGGTTGGGTGATCCCCAGCCTGCGCCAGTGCTGTTCTCGCGGCTGATTTCCCTACCCCGACGGTGCCGTCATGATGATATCGTCGGCGCGGTGGATGGTCAGTCGGGGATATGATGATGATGCGCAAGGGTTTTATCGCGGCCGGGTTCGCCTGTGCCCTGATCGCGGCGATACCGTCGGTCGGCGCGCGGGAGGGTGCCCCTTCCTATATGAAGGAAGGCGATATTGACTTGCTGTCGGTGTTGCCAGCCGCCCCCAAGGAGAGCGACGCACGGGCCGAGGCCGACCGCGCCATTTTCCGCGCCACGCGCAAGCTGGAAAACACCCCTCGCTGGACACTGGCAATGGGCGATATCAGCGAGCAGCCGGCGGACATGTATCGGGGTTATGCCTGTTCCATGGGCCGGGACCTGACTGAGGCCATAGTGCCTAGGCTGACCCATCTTCTGGAAACAGCGGCGGACGGTGCGTCGGACGCCAACCGGGCCGTGAAGAAGAAGTTTCAGCGGCAGCGGCCCTTCAAATATGATGACGGTCCCACCTGTCAGTCCAAGATTGAGGTGATGAGCTTTGACTACCCGTCAGGTCACACCACGCATGGCTGGACCTGGGCGCTGATTCTGGCGGAGTTGATGCCGGAACGGGCGTCGGCCATTCTGGCCCGTGGCCGCGCCTATGGGGAAAGCCGCATTGTCTGCGGTGTCCACAATGCCAGTGCGGTGGAGGCGGGGCGCCTGTCGGCCACACTTTCCTTGACGCGCATGCGTTCGTCCCCTGCCTTCCAGGCGGATATGGTCGCCGCGAAGGCGGAACTATCCGCCCTTGCCGCCGGCACCACACCGGATGCGGCCCGGTGCCAGGCCGAGGCAGAGACACTGGCGACGCCTGTTCTTTAAGGGAAATCCTGGCCGGTGGGGAAGCGGCCCGCGACGATAGATTTTCCGCAGCCTGCTAGTCCCCGCCCGCCCGTTCCACGCGGTTCCGCCCGCCCTGCTTGGCGGCATAAAGCGCGTAGTCGGCGCGGGCGTACAGCCCGTCGAAATCTTCCCCCGGACGCAGCTCGGCGATGCCCAGGCTGGCAGTCACACGGATCATCCGACCATCGGCGACGACCTCGCCCTGTTCAATGGCCTGACGCAGCCGTTCGGCCAGCGGCACCGCGCCCGTGATGTTGGTGTGCGGCATCAACAGGGCGAATTCCTCTCCCCCGATACGGCCGATCAGGTCGGTGCCGCGCATGTGGCCCGCCAACAGCTTGCCGGCCATGGCCAAGGCCGCATCACCGCCCGGATGACCATAAGTGTCGTTGACCCGCTTGAACTCATCCAGATCCAGCACCGCCAGTGACAAGGGGGTGCCATGTCGTTGCGCCAGATCGATCGTCTGGCCGGCGCGTTCCATGAAGTGACGGCGGTTGGCGCAGCCGGTCAGCGGATCGGTCATGACCAGCTGTTCCAGCATTTCATTGGCGGACCGCAGATCGGCCGTGCGGTCGGCGATCTGCTGTTCCAACTCCGTCTGTTTCTGCCGCAGATAGGCGGTACGCCAGCCCACCAGACCTGCCACGCCAGCCATCAGGGCCAGCAGCGCCAGCAAGCGTACCCAAATAAGCTGATACCAGGCCGGCAGGACACGGATGGTCAGGGCCAGGGTCTGATCGGTCCAAAGGCCCTCACGGTTGCTGCCGCGCAGTTGCAGCGTATAGGTACCGGGCGACAGGTTGGCATAGACAGCCAGCCGGCGGCTGGCGTCGGTCGTAATCCAGTCGCGGTCATAGCCTTCCAGACGGTAGGCATAGAGGTTGCGTTCCGGCGACGTATAGTCGAGCGCTGCGAACTCCACCGCCAGACTGTTGGCTTCCGGCGTGATCATGACCGGCGGCGCCTGTGTTGCGGGATGGTTGAAGGGGGCGACCGGCAAAGGCGTACCGCCGACGCGCAGATCGGTGACGACGATGGGCGGGCGGAACCGCCAGGGGGGCAAGGTGCCAGGCCTTGTCACCGTGATCCCGCCCTTGGCACCGAACAGGCCTTCGCCTTGCAGGCTGGTAGCCCCCGCCCCCACGAAATAGTCCACCAGCGGCGCGCCATCGGCCCGGCGCACGGGGCGGACCTTCATGGCGACCGGATCGACCAGGGCCAGACCATCATCGGTGCCGGCCCAGATCATGCCGGCCCCGTCCATCTGCAAACTGTCGACATTGGCATGGGGCAAGCCGTCGGCAGTGCCCAGACGGCGGAAACGGGGCTGCCCGTCAGCATCGCGCCCCGTCATCATGGCCAGCCCGCCGCCAAAAGTGCCGACCCATAGCTGCCCCTGCTGATCAAACAGCAGACAGGACACGTAGCGTGCCGGCAATCCCGAGGGGTCGGTGGGCGCGGCGGGGATCAGGCTGGTCGTGCGGGCGGCAAGGTTGACAAGGACTAGCCCGTTGCGGGTGCCGACCCAGAGATCATCCCCTTTACCGCGCCGTATGATCATCACACCCGGATCCGGTAATTGCAGATTGTCGGAGCGTCCCAGCACCAGGGTGCCCGCGGTATCACCGCCACCGGGAACGATGCCCCAGATGCCATCATCCTCCCCGCCGATCCATAGCACCCCGCTCTCGAATGACAGGGTGGTCACCGCCGCGTGGCGATTGCGGCCGGGGATTTGGGCCAGACGCAAATCCTTTCGTCCCGGTTCTCGGATGTAGAGGCCTCGCCGGGTCGCGAAATAGATGCGGCCTTCCGCATCCTCCGCGATGGCGAACATGGCATCCTGGGGCAGGCCGGTTTCGGGATTGTCCTGTTCCGGCGTGATGGTTTCAATCAGCCCCTTGACCGGATCAATCAGATCCGCGCCTCCGGTCAGGTAACCCAGCCAGAACCGCCCATCGCGCGTTGGACGCACGACGGAGACATCACTGCCACGTGGGGCGTGCGGACGCATGGTGGCGCCGAAAATGGTGGAGACGACGCCGCTGTCGAAAGGCCGGTAGGAGAGGCCCCCTGTTGTGCCGACCCAGACCGACCCGGCATCGTCGCGCAGCAGGGACCAGACATCGTCATGAACCAGACTGTTGGGCAAGGTGCGATCATGGCGGATGGGGCGTATATCCATGCTGCGCAGATCAACCGCCCAGATGCCGCCGCCGCGCAACCCCACCCAGAGTTCATCAGGCCGGACAAGGCACAGGGATGATACGCCCCGTGCCGGTCCGACCATGCTGCCGGCATCGACAGGGCGTGGCGCGCGGTCGCCAGGGGCGAGGATGAACAGGCCGCCGCGCCTTGTACCGATCCACAACCGCCCCTGTTCATCACGTAACAATGTGGAGACGCCGCCAGTTTCGCCCTGCATGGGGAACGCGGTGAAGGTGCGGCCGCCGTCCAGGCTGCGCGCAAGCCCCTGGGCGTTGCCCACCCACAGCGTGCCGCCGTCATCGTAAAGCAGGGAGAGGACGCGTCCGGCCGGCAGCCCGATGCCGGTCGCCCGGTCCCCCGTCAGATGGCTGATTTCACCGCTCTGTCCGTTCAGGTGATGCAGCCCCAGATCGGTGCCGATCCACAGGCCGCCACTGCCATCATTGGCCAAAGCGCCGATATGGGTACGCTGGCCGGGTGGTTTCAGGGGGATGGGTACGAACTGGTCCGTGGCGCCATCAAAGCGCGACAGGCCACCCGCGGAGCCGCCGACCCACAGACGCCCGCCCGCATCGACGAACAGCCGTTGTATCCAATCGTCCGGCAGGCTGCCCGGGCGTGAAGGGTCAGCGCGGTAGCTGTGAAATCTGTACCCGTCCCAACGCGCCAGCCCGCCCTGGGTGCCGATCCAGATAAATCCCTGGCGATCCTGCACCAGAGTCGTGGGCACAATATGGGGCAGGCCCTGATATCGGCCATAATTCTGAAAGACTGTATCGGCCAGCGCATCCCAGCGTTCCGCCCGCGCTGGCCAGGATGAAAGGGAAAGGACAAGGCAGTTAAAGAGTAAGCAAAGGAACCAGCAGAGGCTGTCCCGGCTTCTCTTCAAGGGTCCGCATGAATTCAAGATACGGCGGTCCTTCCCAACATCACAGAAGCGATGATAGCAGAAGTAACGGCCAAATCCATTGTGCCTTCCGGTTCCGTCAGCCTTTTCAGGGGGCTGAGGTTTCAGGAATTGACATACAATGGAATGTGAAATCTGGACGGTGTGTGATCCAGTCTTGGCGTGCTGCCGTGCCCATTTCCGCACAGGCATCGGCGGCGTGTCGGCATGGTGAGAGGCTCAAGATCAAAAAAAAGAAAACCCCCGTAGCTGGATGCGCCTACGGGGGTCTTCTCAATTCCGAAACTACAAGGACCTATGTCAAAGCGTAGTTTCGGGATGGGTGCTGCGATATATCAAGTAATCGCCAAATTATGCTGCGGTGGGGTCATGTTTCTACACACCCTCCCAGGCTACGGAGCGCAGTCGATCGCCGATTCTATTCGGCCGCCCACTGCGTAGGGGGCGTCTGTACCATCAAAATCACCCTCCGTGTCTTTGTTACGATTTGATGGTGCGCCTGTTGCGCATGGGCGTCAAGCGTTTTTGTGGGGTACCTTCGTACCCTATCCCAAAGGTCACGACAGGGCGGAACCTGCACGGGCGAGCTGTTACGCCATCAATGGTGGCGTCGCCGATTGTACCTGTAACAAATCCCTTGTTTCCCCAAGGGTATGCTGGGTTACCCTTCTGAGCATCCGGGGTGCTTGCCATCCCCGCCGTCCGTCGAAGGAGCCTGTGCCTTGAAGCGTTTCGGTTTGTTGCTGGCCGCCGGTGTGGCGTTGCTGGCCCTGGGGCAGACGGCGTTTGCCGCCGATGCCAATGTCTTCACCGCCGCCACCCTGAAGGCCAATAGCGAGATCCAGGCCAAGGCCCTGGCCGGCTCTGGCGCCTATGGGTTTGTCGAATCATTGACGGTGCGGGTCGGCCCGCGTCTGGCGGGGTCGCCCGCCGCCAAACTGTCGCATCAATGGGCAGAAGCGCGGTTCAAGGAACTGGGCCTGAGCAATATCAAGGTGGAGCCCTTCACCGTCGACGGTTGGGAACGCGGGATCGAGGATGTGTCGATCATCGCCCCTGTTGCCCATCATCTGCATGTGGCGGCGCTGGGCCATTCCGTGACGACCCCACCGGAAGGCATCACGGCCCCAATCGTGCGGTTCGATACGCTGGAAGACCTGGAAGCCGCACCCGAAGGCAGCCTGAAGGGCAAGATCGCCTTTGTGGACAAGAAGATGAACCGCCTGCAGGATGGCGGCGGCTATGGTGAAGCCGTCGGCGTGCGCGGCAAGGGGCCGGAGGCAGCGGCGCGTAAGGGCGCGGTCGGTCTGCTGATCCGGTCCATCGGTACCGACAGCCACCGTTTTCCGCATACCGGTATCACCCGCTATGCCGAGGGGGTGACGGCCATCCCCGCCGGTGCCCTGTCCAACCCGGACGCCGATCAGTTGAACCGCGTGCTGGCGCTGGGGCAGCCGGTCTCGGTGAAGATGGTTCTTTCCAGTCAGGCCATGGGTCCCCTGTCGGATGCCAATGTGATGGCGGAGATCAAGGGCCGTGAACTGCCCGACGAGATCGTGGTGATCGGCGCGCATCTGGACAGCTGGGATCTGGGTACCGGCGCGCTGGATGACGGGGCCGGCGTTGGCATTGTGCTGGCGGCGGCCAAGATCATCAAATCTATGCCGCAGGCCCCGCGCCGCACCATCCGCTTCGTCCTGTTCGGGGCGGAGGAGGTGGGGCTGATCGGTGCCTACGCCTATGCCAAGCAGCATGCTGCCGAACTGCCCAAGCATCAGGCCGGTACGGAAGCGGATTTCGGGGCCGGTCCCGTCATCACCTTCAATGCCAACTTCCGGCCAGAAGCAAAGCCCGTGGCTGACGCCATCGGAAAGGCACTGGCCCCGCTGGGCATTGTGCCGGGACGCGGGTCCAGCCATGGCGGGCCCGATATCGGTCCGCTGGCGGCACAGGGCGTGCCGACGGGTGGCTTGGGCCTGGATGGAACCGACTATTTCGATTACCACCACACGGCTGATGACACGCTGGACAAGGTCGACCCAAAGAAGCTGGACCAGGCCACGGCGGCCTTTGCCAGCTTTGCCTGGCTGGCGGCGGAAGCGCCGATGGCCCTGGGTCCTGTGCCGAAGAAGGCGGAATGATTTTGGCTCACCCGCTGGAGGGGCTGGCTTAGGTGCCCGTGACATGGGCGACCTGATCGGGTTGCCCATGGAATGGATCAGTCATCGCCGCAGCCAACCGGCTTCAGAAGCCTTACCTCATGGAGCCGAACCGATGAACCATGATCATTACCCCGACGTCCTGATCCGCCATGTCCTGGATAGTGCCCGCATCATTGCGGTGGTGGGCGCGACGGCGGATCCGGCCAAGCCCAGCTTTTACGTGATGAAGTATCTGCACGATCGCGGTCACCGGGTGATCCCGGTGAACCCCGCGCTGGCGGGGCGCACCGTGCTGGGGCAGACCGCTTATGCCAGTCTGGCCGACCTGCCGGAACGGCCCGACATGGTGGATATCTTCCGTCGGGCGGATGCGGCGGGAGAGGTGGCCGTGGACGCGGCCCAACGCGGCATCCCCTTCATCTGGATGCAACTGGGCATTCGCAATGATGCGGCGGCAGCCAGGGCAGAAGCGCTGGGCAGCACCGTGATCATGGACCGCTGCCCGATGATCGAGGTGCCGCGCCTTTACCGTTGACCCTGTTCCGCTGATATGGCGGCCAGGATGAGGTCATGGACGGTCTGATTGACAGGTGTCGGAATACCATGGGCCGCACCACGCCTGATGATGACGCCGTTGCGGGCACCCAGTTCCATGGGTCGCCCAGCCATCCGGTCGGCCAGCAGGGAATTGATCCCCGCCGGTGCCGCCGCGCGGCAGGCATCCATCACCTGATCCACCGTATTGTCGTCCAGCTTCGCCCCTTCGGCGCGGGCGACGGCGACGCATTCAGCTACCAGGGCGCGCATCACAGGCTCTGCCCCCGCATGATGGACGATGCCCGCCGGTTGGCGCAGCAGGGCCGAGACAGCACCGGCGGCATTCAGGCAGAGTTTGCGCCAGACAACGCTGGTGAAATCGGCATCTGCCGTTACGGTGATGCTGGTGCCATCGAACAGGGTGATGAAGTCGGCACTGTCCGGCCCGTCGGGCACAACCATGATCCCCGATGCACGTTGCAGGACGCGGCCTGGCCCCAGGCGTTCGGCGGGAATGTCAAGCATCACGGGCAGGATATGGGTCGGATCGACATGGGCCGCGAAGTTCGCCACATGCTCCACCCCGTTCTGCAATACGGCCAGCCGCGTGTCAGGCCCCATCAGGGTGGGCAGCCAGGTGCGGGCGATGGTGGCGCTGTCATAGGCCTTGGTGGTGGCAATCACCCAATCGACGGGGCGGGCCTGGGCCGGATTGGAATAAAGGGTTGGTGTGGCGACGACGGTGCCATCCGGCCCCTGGACCTCCAGGCTGTTGAACCCACCGCTGCGCAGGCACAGGTTTACATCCAGACCGCCACGGGCCGATAGGCGGGCTGCAATAACGGTGCCGATGGCACCCGCCCCGACAATCGCGATACGTGGCATGGACATGGCTTCAGGTCCTGTAAAACAACGCCCAGACGGCCAGGGAAACCGCCCCGAACAGGAAGGCCAGCATATAGGTCTTCACCGGCACGGGCACCTTCTCATCCTGGCCAGCGGGGCCGCGGCCTTTGCCAGCGCTTTTGCCCTTGCCTTTAGCGGGTTGAGTTTTGGGTTTCGCGCGTTCGCTGCCGGCGACAACCGTCGGCTTGGGACGGTCGCCCTTGCGCGGGTCGTGCAGTTCGATCAGGCGCCAGTCGAAATCAGCCAGGGCCTCATCGCTGACGAAATCAACCTGGATCAGTCGGACGGGGCCGGTGCCATGCAGGTTCACGGCATTGCGGAATTCCATCTTGCCCTGACCCAGATCATCGACCAGGGAAAGGGTTTCCCATTTCGCCCCTTTGGGCCGCTGAATCGCGTATTTCCGTTCCGCCACGTGATGCCCCAACCCTACTCGCCCGCCTGCAACAGCGCGCCGCGCAGCCGCGCATTGCGGAACGCCCGCAGGAAATATAGGGAAGCCAGCCCCAGATATAAAAGATTAAGAATGACGGCCAGCCCCAGCATCCGCCATTCCATCGTTCCATGGAACAGGACGGCGCGCATCCCCTCGAACACATGGGTTGATGGCAGGGCCATGGAGAAATACTGCACCGCCGGCGGCAGGGAAGAGAGTGGGTAATAGACGGCGGAGAAGGGGGCCAGCACGAACACCGCCATCCAGCACAGCGACTCCGCTCCCAGCCCATGGCGCAGGATGATGCCGGTCGTCAGCAGGCCGACCGCCACGCCCAGCATCATCAGATTGGCGAAGAATCCAGCCAGCGGCAGGCCCAGGTCGAAGATGGAGATGTCGAAGAAGATAAGGGCCAGCACGGCCGGTGGTGCTACGCCGAGAATGACGCGGATGAACCCCATCACCACCAGCGACACCACCCATTCCCAGGGGCGCAGCGGGCTGACGAACAGGTTGCCCAGGTTGCGGGACCATAGTTCCTCCAGGAAGGTGATGCTCATCCCGATCTGGGTGCGGACCAGCACTTCCCACAACAGCACGGCGGAGATCAGCACGCCGGCGGCACCCGCCAGCGCTGATGTCTGACCACGCAAAAACTGCGACATGAACCCCCAGACCAGCAGCTGTACCGTGGGCCAGTAGCAAAGTTCCAGCACACGCGGCCAGCTTTGCCGGATCAGGAACCAGTTGCGCATCACCATGCCCATGATGCGCCGGGGCGATCCGCCCAGGAGGCCAGGGGCGGAAAGGGCTTGATCGGGAAGGGTGGTCGGGTTCTGCATTGCGGACGGGAGAGTAGCGCACCGTCCGGAAATGCGAAACCCCCGCCGGTTGCCCGGCGGGGGTCTGCTGAGCGTCGCTGAGTGCCGGCCCGTTACCGAGCCGAACGCATCAGACGCTGTAGTACATCTTGTATTCGATCGGGTGCGGCGAGGTTTCGAACGCCAGCACTTCTTCCATCTTCAGTTCAATGAAGCTGTCGATCATGTCGTCGGTGAAGACGTCGCCCTTCTTCAGGAAGTCACGGTCGGCATTCAGGCTTTCCAGGGCTTCGCGCAGCGAGCGGCAAACCGTCGGGATTTCCTTCAGTTCTTCCGGCGGCAGATCGTACAGGTTCTTATCCATGGCTTCGCCCGGATGGATCTTGTTCTGGATACCATCCAGACCGGCCATCAGCATGGCGGCAAAGGCCAGGTAGGGGTTCGCGCCCGGATCGGGGAAGCGGACCTCGACGCGCTTGCCCTTCGGGCTCGACACGTGCGGGATACGGCAGGAGGCCGAACGGTTACGGCTGGAATAGGCCAGCAGCACCGGCGCCTCATAGCCCGGGACCAGACGCTTGTAGCTGTTGGTCAGCGGGTTGGTGAAGGCGTTCAGGGCGCGGGCATGCTTGATGATGCCGCCGATATAGAACAGGGCGGTTTCCGACAGGTCGGCATACTGGTTGCCGGCGAACAGCGGCTTGCCGTCCTTCCAGATCGACTGGTGGCAGTGCATGCCCGAACCATTGTCGCCGAACACCGGCTTCGGCATGAAGGTCGCGGTCTTGCCGTACTGATGGGCCACATTGTGGACCACATACTTGAACAGCTGCATGCCGTCGGCCATCTTGACCAGCGTGCCGAACTTCACGCCCAGCTCATGCTGCGAAGCGGCCACTTCGTGGTGGTGCTTCTCCACCTCGACGCCCATTTCCGCCAGAACGGTCAGCATCTCGGCGCGCAGATCCTGTGCGCTGTCGACCGGACCCACCGGGAAATAGCCGCCCTTGACGGCTGGACGATGACCCAGGTTGCCGCCTTCGTAGGAACGGCCCGAATTGTACGGACCTTCTTCACTGTCGAACTCGTACATGACCTTGTTCATCGAGACTTCGAACTTGACGTCGTCGAACACGAAGAACTCAGCTTCCGGACCGAAATAGGCGGTGTCGCCGATGCCGGCCGAGGCCATGTATCGCTCAGCGGCCTTGGCGATGGAGCGCGGGTCGCGGCTGTAGGGCTGACGGGTGGACGGCTCCAGCACGTCGCATAGAACGGTCAGCAGCGGCTGGGCCGAGAACGGGTCCATGACGGCCGTCGACAGGTCCGGCAGCAGGGTCATGTCGGACTCGTTGATCGCCTTCCAGCCGGCGATGGACGAACCGTCGAACATGACGCCGTCGGTCAGCAGATCTTCATCGACGGTGCAGATATGCTGGGAAACGTGGTGAACCTTCCCCTTGATGTCGGTGAAGCGGAAATCGACATACTTGACGTCGTTTTCCTTGATCAGGTCGAAGAACGTGGCCAAATCAGACATAGCCTCTGCTTCCGTGGTTTGAGGTTTGTCGTGGAAGGAACCGGTCCCGGGCTTGGGGGGCCGCCGGTTGGTGGCGTTACTCCATCCAAGGACCATTTGAAAGAAAATTCTGTACCCTGGTTTCGGGTGCTTCGGATGTTGCCGAGATGCCCGAAAAAAACGTCAGATGGCGTCGGGGCCGCGTTCGCCGGTGCGGATGCGGATAACCTCTTCCACCGGGGTCACAAAGATCTTGCCGTCGCCGATGCGGCCCGTATGGGCGGCCTGCTGGATCGCCTCGACGGCGCGCTCCACCAGACTGTCATCCATGACGACCTCAATCTTCACCTTGGGCAGGAAGTCGACGACATATTCGGCCCCCCGGTAGAGTTCGGTATGGCCCTTCTGGCGGCCAAAGCCCTTGGCTTCGGTCACGGTGATGCCCTTGATCCCCACTTCGTGGAGGGCTTCCTTCACCTCATCCAGCTTGAAGGGCTTGATGATCGCTTCAATCTTCTTCATCGCGTCCCGCAGCTCCAAATTTCGGCATCGGTCGTGCTGATACCTGCTTGACCGGCGCGGCCATACTATAAGCATACCCCATGCCAGTTCGGACGGGCATGGGATCGCTGGTATTTGACCATGTTTTTACGAGAACTGATTAATTTATAAGCGGATATGTGATTATTTTTTAACCATCAGGCAAAAAATCTGCGCATTAACCAAGCGAAGCGCCCGGTTCGGTGGCAGAATGATGCTTCTTTACAGGGCTTGTTCGAAGCAAGGCGGGCTTGCGATTTTTTGTGAAAGGAATGCTTGACGCCCTGGGGCTGTTGTTGCATAAGGCGGCCTCCGGCGGCGGTGGTAGCTCAGTTGGTAGAGCTCTCGGTTGTGGTCCGAGTGGTCGCGGGTTCGAGTCCCGTCCATCGCCCCATTCTCCGCTTGCGGAGAAACTGGAAAAAAGGCTGCCTGCGGGCGGCCTTTTTCATTTCCGGGCCTTTGCCGCTCTGGCGCAGAATAGTTCCATGCATTCTCCCAAGGTGGAAGACAGGGCATGGCGCAGGAAATCCTGACCGTAGCACAGATGTATGCGGCCGACCGCGCCGCCATGCAGGCCGGCATTCCCGGCCCCCTGCTGATGGAACGCGCGGGCGTGGCTGTGGCGCGTGAGGCCATTATTCTGTGTGGCGGGCGGCCCCGGCCTGTCGTGGTCCTGTGCGGTCCCGGCAATAATGGGGGCGATGGGTTCGTGGCGGCCCGGCATCTGTCCGCCGCCGGCTGGCCGGTTCAAATCGGGCTGTTGGGTGACCGTTCGGCGCTGCGCGGCGATGCGGCCTGGGCGGCGGAAACCTGGACGGGGGCGGTTGAGACGGCAACGCCGGATCTGCTGTCCGGTGCCGGCCTGGTGATCGATGCGATGTTCGGGGCCGGCTTGAACCGTCCATTGGACGGTCAGGCAGGGGCGCTGGCACAAGCAATGGCGGGGCAGGGCGCACCGGTCCTGGCCGTGGATGTGCCCAGCGGCATCAATGGCGATGATGGGGTGATTCTGGGTGCGGCACCGGTCGCAGACGTCACCGTCAGCTTCTTCCGGCCCAAACCCGCCCATTACCTTTATCCGGCACGCGGCCATGTTGGGCGGCTGGCCATTGCCGATATTGGCATCCCGGACACGGTTCTGACCGGTATCCGTCCGACCATCGAGGCTAATCACCCAATTCTGTGGCGGTCACAATTCCCCAGACCCTCTGTCACCGGACACAAGTATCAGCGCGGCCATGCCCTGTTACTGGGCGGGACGGTGATGACGGGGGCGGCACGGCTGTCGGCGCGCGCCGCTCTGCGCATGGGTGGCGGGCTGGTGACGCTGGCTTGTGAGCCGGCGGCGCAACTGGTCTACAGCCTGTCCATGCCCAGCCTGATTGTGCAGCCCATTGCAGATGCGGGCGGCTTTGCGGAACTGCTGGCCGATCCGCGCCGCAATGCGGTTCTGCTGGGGCCGGGTGCCGGGACGGGGCCGCTGTTGCACGTCGCCGTGCTGGCCAGCCTGCGCGCCGGGAAGGCGGGCGTGCTTGATGCCGATGTTTTCAGCAGTTTTGCGGGTGACCTTCCGACACTCCGTCAGGCCGGCCTCAATCACCGTTGGGTGCTGACCCCGCATGAGGGGGAGTTCGTGCGGCTGTTCGGCACGTTGCCCGGTTCCCGCCTGGACCGTGTGCGTCGTGCGGCGGCGGAGTCGGGGGCGGTGATCCTGCTGAAAGGACCGGATACAGTGATCGCCCATCCCGATGGGCGGGTTCGTATCAACCACAATGCCCCGCCCGATCTGGCTACCGCCGGCAGCGGTGATGTGCTGGCGGGTTTGATCCTGGCTTTGCTGGCGCAGGGAATGGACCCGTTCGATGCCGCCAGCGCCGGTGCCTGGCTGCATGGGGCGGCTGGCCTTTATTGCGGCCGGGGCCTGATCGCGGAAGATCTGACAGAGGCGATGCCTGCTGTTCTACGACAGAATAATCTTTGAAAATCAGACCGGTAATGTTGTTGCCGTCAGCAAGGGAAGGCTGTGGGGCGTCTCCTGAGTTTCGCGTTGGCAACGTCTACGGTTAATTTTGCCGCCCAGTATAGCCAGAATGATGTCCTATCCGCGCCGTAATATGATGATGAAGTTTCGTTGATTTGCCTAAAATCCCGGACAATTCCTGGGAACATAGTCGCAAAATTCTGTGACATCTTATTGCGCCCTTAAAATGAATGCGTTAATTTCCATATGCCGGAAAGGCGGTACCACTTTTGGGAAACGGACAGCCAGCAGCAGGCTTAAGTCCGAGGCGAACCGAAATGGGGGGCGTTGCGATGAGCGTTTCGTTGTTCAAGCGTTCCAAACCAATGGCGGCGCCTGTTCCGGGTGCCGTCTATCAGCGGGTGATTTTTAACACGGTGGAAACAGCCCGCGTATTGTCTGTAACACAGGACGGTTTTCCGCTGCCCCATGTGCGCTATGTGGCGCGCAATGACGTGGTGGATGGCCCAGACCCGCACGGCCTGCGCCGCGACAAGGGGGCGGTGCGCACCCTGACCGTTGATAGTTTCACGCGGCTGTTCGGCAGTCCATGTGCAGGCTGATCGTTTCACCTGAGACGAGTTTGCTGATATAAACGCGGGCGGGTCTTCCGTCGGCGCTTTTCCTTTTGGCCGGCTTTTGCCGGGCGGGTGGCGGCGGGCGGCCAGATGCCTTCTGCCAGGGACACGTCCACCATGCCCGATATCCGCCCCGCCGCCCCCGGTGCCGCCCGCGATGACCGCCGTCTGGCGCATCTGCGCGCGCTGGAGAAGAAGGCGCTATGGCTGTCCACCTGGATGATCCACAACGCCAACCATCTGCGTCCGTCGCGCGACGGGTTGAAGGTGGGTGGGCATCAGGCGTCCAGCGCCTCGATGGTCAGCCTGATGACGGCTTTGTTCTTCGATGTGCTGCGCCCGCAGGACCGGGTTGCGGTGAAGCCCCATGCCAGCCCCGTCTTCCACGCCATCCACTATCTGATGGGCCGTCAGACGCGGGAGAAGATGGAACGGTTCCGGGCTTTGGGTGGCGCCCAATCCTACCCGTCGCGCACCAAGGACACGGACGATGTGGATTTCTCCACCGGTTCCGTCGGCCTGGGCGTGGCGGTCACGGCCTTTGCCAGCATGGTGCAGGATTATGTGCGCCTGAAGGGCCTGTCGGATCAGCCGGAAGGCCGCATGGTGGCGCTGGTCGGCGATGCCGAAATGGACGAGGGCAATGTCTTCGAGGCCATGCTGGAGGGCTGGAAGCATGACCTGCGTAATGCCTGGTGGATCATTGATTATAACCGGCAGAGCCTCGATAGCGTTGTTTCCGACAAGCTGTGGGAGCCGATCACCGGCATGTTCCGGTCGCTCGACTGGAATGTGGTGATCATGAAATATGGCCGCCTGCTGGAGGCGGCGTTCAGGGAACCGGGCGGTGAGGCGCTGCGCCATTGGATCGACACCTGTCCGAACCAGCTCTATGCCGCCCTGTGCTTCAAGGGTGGGGCGGCATGGCGTGAGGCGCTGATCCGCGATCTGGGCACGACCAGCGGCATCCGGGGGCTGCTGGACAGTCATGATGATGCGATGCTGGCGCGGTTGATGACCAATCTGGCGGGCCATGATCTGCCCACGATCCTGGATACATTCCATGCCGCCGCCAACGACCCGGATGCCGAACGCCCGGCCTGTTTCGTGGCCTATACGGTGAAGGGCATGGGGCTGCCGTTCCAGGGGCACAAGGATAATCATTCCGGCCTGATGAACCTGGACCAGATGGCGGCCTTCAAGGCGCAATGCGGCATCAGCGATGGCCAGGAATGGGAACCGTTTGCGGGCCTGGATGTGGATATTGACGACCTGAAGCGCTTCCTGGCGGAGGAGGTGCCCTTCACCTTCACCCCAACACGTCGCCTGTCCGCTGGGTTTGTACCGATACCGGAACGATTGGACGTTTCGATCACGGAACGGATGAGTACACAGGAAGGGTTTGGCAAGGTCCTGGCCGAACTGGCCAAGGGTGATACAGAACTGGCGTCACGCATCGTTACAACCAGTCCCGATGTCACCGTATCGACCAATCTGGGCGCGTGGGTCAACCGGCGGGGCCTGTTTGACCGGCATGAGCGGCACGACACCTTCAAGGAACAGAAGGTGGTGTCAGCGCAACGCTGGCAGGGCGATCCGCAGGGCCAGCATATCGAACTGGGGATCGCCGAACATAATCTGTTCCTGATGCTGGCGGCCCTGGGCCTCAGCCATGATCTGTTCGGCGCCCGCCTGCTGCCGGTGGGTACGCTTTATGATCCGTTCGTGATGCGCGGGCTGGATGCTTTCAACTACGCGCTTTACCAGGATTCGCGCTTCATGCTGGTGGCCACCCCCAGCGGCGTGACCTTGGCGCCTGAGGGCGGGGCGCATCAATCCATCGCCACGCCGCTGATCGGTATGGGCCTCCCGAAGCTGTCCAGCTTCGAACCTGCCTATGTCGATGAACTGACCGCCATCATGCGTTGGGGCTTTGAGCATATGCAGAAGCCCGACGGCGGCAGCCTCTATCTGCGCCTGTCCACGCGCACCCTGGAGCAGCCGTCCCGGACGCTGGACCACGTTGCGGTCGTCGATGGCGGCTATTGGCTGCGCCCGCCGGCTCCCGATGCCGACCTCAGCCTTATCTATATGGGCGCCCTGGCACCTGAAGCGCTCGCCGCACATGCGCAGCTGCTGGAGGATGTGCCGGGGGCAGGTCTGCTGGCTATCACTTCGGCGGACCGACTGTATCAGGGCTGGATGGCGGCCCGGCGGGCACGGCAGGCGGGGCAGGGGGCTGTTGCGCCGGTGGAACGGTTGTTGTCGGCGCTTTCGGCGACGGCACGGCTGGTCACCATCACCGATGGTCACCCGTCCGCCCTGTCCTGGCTGGGCGGGGTGAAGGGGCATAAGGTGGCAGCGTTGGGGGTGGAGACGTTCGGTCAATCAGGCGACCTGCCCGACCTTTACGCTGCTCTGCGCCTGGATGCTGACGCCATTGTCGACGCCGCTGCGCGGGTGCTGCTGGAATAGCCGGAGCACCTTTGTTGCCGGCACGACTGCCCCGGCAGATTCCGGGCTTGGCGAGCCTCAATCAGCTTGCTATACGGTGCGCTCCCACGGGCGGCCTGACGGTTTGCCTGACGGGCGGGCGTGGCGGAATGGTAGACGCGCTGGATTTAGGTTCCAGTGTCGAAAGACGTGGGGGTTCAAGTCCCTTCGCCCGCACCATGAGTTTTGAGTTTTGACCCGCAACCCACCGCGGAAGCCGGAAATCCGGCCCACCCGCGGGAGCTTCGGTCCCTGTAATGGCAGAGGGGGCTGGGGCGAACAGACAGAAGACAGGCATTTCGTCCCATGCAGATCACCGAGACCAGCGCTGAAGGCCTCCGCCGCGACTTCAAGGTCGTCATCACGGCCCAGGATATCGAATCGCGGGTGCAGACCCGGCTGACCGAGGTCGGCAAGACCGTGAAGATCCCGGGCTTCCGTCCCGGCAAGGTCCCGATGCCGATCCTGAAGCAGCGCTATGGCCAGTCGGTCATGGGCGAAGTTCTGGAAGCCGCAGTCAATGACGGCGCCCAGCAGGCCGTCTCCGACAACAACCTGCGTCCGGCCCTGCAGCCCAAGATTGAAGTGCTGAAGTTCGATCCGGGTCAGGACCTGGAATTCGCCGTGCAGGTTGAGCTGCTGCCCGAGATCGAGCCGGCGGACTTGTCCGCCGTCGAGATTGAGAAGCCGGTGGCCGCCGTCGCCGACGACACCGTGACGGAAGCCCTGGGCCGTCTGTCCAAGGGCCGCCGCACGACCGAGAAGGTCGATGAAGACCGCGCTGCCGTTACCGGCGATATCCTGCTGATCGATTTCGACGGTTCCGTCGATGGCGAGAAGCGCCCCGGCATGAAGGGTGACGATTACGAGCTGGAGCTGGGCTCCGGTTCCTTCATCCCCGGCTTCGAGGACCAGCTGGTCGGTGCCAAGGCCGGCAGCGATGTCACCGTCAATGTCTCGTTCCCGGCTGAATATCACGCTGCCGAGCTGGCCGGTAAGGCCGCTGTCTTCGAGGTCAAGGTCAAGGAAATCCGCGTCGGTAAGGATGCGGAGCTGAATGACGATCTGGCCAAGACCTTCGGCTTTGACGATATGGAAGCCCTGAAGGCCGCCATCAAGGAGCGCACCGAAGGCGAATATGGCCAGACGTCGCGTCTGCGCGCCAAGCGCGCCCTGCTGGACAAGCTGGCCGAGCTGCACAGTTTCGACGTCCCGGTCGGCATGGTCGAGATCGAGTTCGAGCAGATCTGGAAGCGTTTGCAGGAAGAACTGGCCCGCGGTGGTGCGGACGCCGAGGACGAAGGCAAGAGCGAGGACGACCTGAAGGCCGAGTATCGCGACATTGCTGTCCGGCGTGTTCGTCTGGGCTTGCTCCTTTCCGAAATCGGTCGTCGTAACAATATCACTGTTACGCGTGAGGAGCTGCAGAAGGCAATGTTCGACGAGGTTCGTCGTTATCCGGGCCAGGAGCAGCAGGTTTTCGAGTTCTTCCAGAAGAACCCGCAGGCCGTTGAAAGCCTCCGCGCGCCGATTTACGAGGATAAGGTTGTCGACTTCGTCCTCGGAACCGTTAAGGTGAACGAAGTGACCGTGTCGGTTGAAGAGCTGATGCGCGATCCGGACGAAGACGAAGTGGCCGCCGCCTGAGGCAGTCATAAAGTACCGCGGGGGCCAATCCAGGACCCCGCGGCTTCTGGTTAGGAGCGAAGCAGGGATCATGATTGAACCGCAGATGAACGCGCTGGTTCCCATGGTGGTCGAGCAGACCAACCGCGGCGAACGGGCATACGACATCTACTCCCGCCTCCTGAAGGAACGGATCATTTTCCTGGTCGGTGGCGTGAACGATGCCGTGGCCAGCTTGGTCTGTGCCCAGCTTCTGTTCCTGGAAGCGGAGAATCCGACCAAGGAAATCTCCTTCTACATCAACTCGCCGGGTGGTTACGTGACGGCCGGGTTGGCGATTTATGACACGATGCAGTATATCCGCTGCCCCGTGGCGACCATCTGTATGGGCCAGGCCTCTTCCATGGGTGCCCTGCTGCTGGCCGGTGGTGCCAAGGGCAAGCGTTTCTCGCTGCCCAACAGCCGAATCATGATCCACCAGCCCTCGGGCGGTGCGCAGGGTCAGGCTGCTGACATTGAGATTCAGGCCCAGGAAATCCTCCGCCTGCGTGAAACGCTGAACGATATTTTCGTGAAGCACACGGGCCAGAGCCTGGATGTCATTGAAAAGGCTGTGGAACGTGACAAGTTCATGAGCCCGGAGGAGGCCAAGGCCTTCGGGATCATCGATGAGGTGATCGCTGGCCGTCCGGGTGGTCTTACCCAGGTGGCTTAAAGCGGAGGCGGTGGCGAACAAGTATATATTGATCCCGCCGCTTCTGCTGTTGTTGAATAGGTGTGAGAGGGCGTCATTGTCAGCCCTGGGGTTCCGCCTCCCGTTGCTGGGATGTGCCGGGAACCGGAGAAGGCAAGGACGCCCCCTGAAGCAGGCATCCCGCAGGGGGTGTTGGGGCGTATCGGTCGGGGGCCAGCCGGGCCACCTTCCATGCGCCATCCGGTGATGTACGGAGCGCAAATGACCAAGTCGACCGGCGGCGACAGCAAGAATACCCTCTACTGCTCCTTCTGCGGAAAGAGCCAGCACGAGGTGCGCAAGCTCATTGCCGGCCCCACCGTGTTCATCTGCGATGAATGCGTCGAGCTGTGCATGGACATCATCCGCGAGGAAAACAAGACCACGCTGGTGAAGTCCCGCGACGGTGTGCCGTCCCCGCGCGATATCAGCACGGTGCTGGATGATTATGTGATCGGTCAGGAGCATGCCAAACGCGTGCTGTCCGTGGCCGTGCATAATCACTACAAGCGCTTGGCGCATGGCGCGAAGCACAATGATGTGGAACTGGCCAAGTCGAACATCCTGCTGGTCGGTCCGACCGGTTCGGGCAAGACGCTGCTGGCCCAGACGCTGGCCCGTATCATCGACGTGCCCTTCACCATGGCCGACGCCACGACCCTGACCGAAGCCGGTTATGTGGGCGAGGACGTCGAGAACATTATTCTGAAGCTGCTTCAGTCCGCCGACTACAATGTCGAACGGGCGCAGCGCGGGATCGTTTATATCGACGAGGTCGACAAGATCAGCCGCAAGTCTGACAACCCGTCCATCACCCGTGACGTGTCGGGTGAGGGCGTGCAGCAGGCCCTGCTGAAGATCATGGAAGGAACGGTCGCCTCCGTGCCACCGCAGGGCGGGCGTAAGCATCCGCAGCAGGAATTCCTGCAGGTGGACACGACAAACATCCTGTTCATCTGCGGCGGTGCCTTTGCCGGCCTGGAGAAGATCATTGCTGCGCGCGGCAAGGGTACGTCCATTGGCTTCGGTGCCGATGTCCGTGGCCCCGATGAACGCCGCATGGGCGACGTCCTGCGCGAGGTGGAACCGGAAGATCTGCTGAAGTTCGGTCTGATTCCCGAATTCGTGGGTCGTCTGCCGGTCCTGGCGACGCTGCACGATCTGGACGAAGCCGCCCTGATCGAGATCCTGTCCAAGCCGAAGAACGCCCTGGTCAAGCAGTATCAGCGTCTGTTCGAGATGGAAGACGTGAAGCTGACCGTGCATGAGGAGGCGTTGCGCGCCATCTCGCGCAAGGCGATCGAGCGTAAGACCGGTGCGCGTGGTCTGCGGTCCATCATGGAGAGCATTCTGCTTGATCCCATGTATGACCTGCCGGGCCTGACGGGTGTTGAGGAGATTGTTGTCAATAAAGAAGTGGTGGAGGGCCGCGCCAAGCCGCTCTACATCTATTCCGACCGTGCCAGTCAGGCGGCACCCGGCGCCTGATCCGGTTGCGATCTGTTTTAGACAGAAGAGGGGCGGTCCTGTAAAGGGTCGCCCCTTTTTGATTCTGTCGCCTGCTCTAGAGGTGCGGGGATTCATGCACCTCCACTGTTCGAAGTTCCAAATTGCCCGTGCGGCTTTGCACTGGGATAGTGCGTGATCCGATAAGCGGGCAGGTCGGCCCCGAAAGATGGCAAGGGAGTGAAGAGATGGACATCAAGGGCGTATCCGCGATCATCAGCGGCGGTGGTTCCGGCCTGGGGGCCGCAACGGCACGCGCGTTGGCGGCAGGTGGCGCCAAGGTGGCGCTGCTGGATGTCAATCTGGATGCAGCCAATGCTGTCGCGACGGAGATTGGCGGCATCGCGGTCAAGTGTGATGTGACCAGCGCCGACAGCGCGCAGGCTGCCGTCGCTACTGCTGCTGCTGCCCACGGCCCGGCCCGTATCGCTGTCAACTGTGCCGGCATCGCACCGCCCGCCAAGATTGTCGGTCGAGATGGCCCGCACGACCTGGACCTGTTCCGCAAGGTGATCGAGGTCAACCTGATCGGCACTTTCAACATGTTGCGTCTGGCTGCTGCTGGCATGCAGGGTCTGGAGCCGGTGACCGCGGATGGTGAACGTGGCGTGATCATCAACACCGCATCGGTTGCGGCCTTTGACGGGCAGATCGGGCAGGCGGCTTATGGCGCTTCCAAGGGCGGCGTTCATGCCCTGACCCTGCCAGCCGCCCGCGAACTGGCCCGCAGTGGCATTCGTGTCGTCACCATTGCGCCCGGCATCT
The DNA here is from genome assembly GCF_059489915.1 of Niveispirillum sp. CC-CTL257. Classification (NCBI taxonomy): domain Bacteria; kingdom Pseudomonadati; phylum Pseudomonadota; class Alphaproteobacteria; order Rhodospirillales; family Azospirillaceae; genus Niveispirillum; species Niveispirillum sp. CC-CTL257. The sequence continues at coordinate 650,206 of NZ_JCAJXE010000003.1, read as the reverse complement.
TCCTGACGCCGATGATGCTGGGTCTGCCGCAGGAGGCGCAGGATAGTCTAGGCAAACAGGTGCCGTTCCCGTCCCGTCTCGGCAAGCCGGAAGAGTATGCTTCCCTGGCCCTTCACATCATTGCCAACAGCATGATCAATGGCGAGACCATTCGCCTGGATGGCGCCATTCGCATGGCCCCGAAGTAAGGGGATTACTATATATTCAGCGGTTTGAAGGGCGGCCTTTGGTAGGCCGCCCTTATTCGTTCCTATGCATGCGGTGGACGCGCGTTGCCCATGATGATTCGCATCAATCTGCAGACATGTTGGGATTTGGGATAGGTGGTAGCGTTGATCGGGAGAGATCTGCAGAAGTCAGATGTGGACGCAGCACGAGTGCCCCATCCATCGCCGTTACAAATATGAAATGAATTATTAACAAATCCTAATTGAGCTCAATCAAATGGCCTATGCTAGGGGATCTATCCCAAAGCGTTTGTATAGTTTTTCCAAAATGTATCAAAATGTATCAATGAAAATTTTATAGTGATTTTTTTGGAAATACGCTTCTGTCTTTTAAAGTGTTTCCTAGAAAAATATAAAAATTCCAAAAAGAAACATTGAAATATTTAAGATAGTATTTGAAGTGTTAATAAATATTAACTATTCAATATCAAGTTAAGTTGCTTCTGTGCAACATGAAATCTACAAAATAGTTACACGTCTTGCCGGCTATTGCACTGTCGAATGGGTGCGCCATGTTGCGAAGTCCATTGGGTCTATGCCGATAGACATAAGACGGCAGGCCCCAGCAATCCGGAGAGGGATTAACGATGAAGATGGTTCAAGGGCGTGCGTCGCGCCGTTTCCAGCGGGGCCTGCTGTTGGGTGCCGCCATTGGTCTGGCCGCGACCGGCATCGCCGGCGCACAGGAACTGCAGCTTGAGGAAATCGTTGTGACCGGTTCGCGCATCGCGCGCCCGGAACTGACCAGCTCCAGCCCCGTCACGGTCGTCGATGCCGCTGCCTTTGAGCAGGCCGGTGCCGCCACTGTTGACAGCGTGCTGAACGAACTGCCGCAGATCATTCCGGCGCTTGGTGCCTTCTCCAACAATGGTGGTAACGGTTCGGCCACCGTCGATCTGCGTGGTATCGGTGCCACCCGCACCCTGGTGCTTGTGAATGGCCGCCGCTATATTCCCACTAACGGTCAGGGCACCGTCGATCTGAACAACGTTCCGGCATCGCTGATTAAGCAGGTGCAGGTCCTGACCGGTGGCGCGTCGGCCGTGTACGGTTCGGACGCCATCGCCGGCGTCGTGAACTTCATCCTCAAGGATGATTTCCGTGGTGCGCAGGCCAGCGCCCGCTACGGCGTCACCAAGGAAGGCGACGGCAAGGAGCGCAACGTTAACCTGACCATTGGTACGGGTTCTGAAGACGGAAAGTCCAACCTGACCCTGTTCGCTGAATATAATAAGCGCGACGAGGTCATGGCCGGCGATCGTGACTATTCCAAGCAAGCGATCACCGAAGGCGTCGTCAATGGCGTACCCACCATCCTGTTCAGCGGTTCGTCCACGGCACCGGGTGGCCGTCTGGCCCGTGGCACGACGGTTCTCACCTGGGACAGCAATGGTGTGCCGCGTCCGTTCGACAGCACCCGTACTGCCACCAGCGCCGGTGACCTGTACAATTTCTCGCCCGTGAACTATCTGCGCGTCCCGCAGGAGCGCCTGTCGCTGTTCGCGTTGGGTAACCATGAGTTCAATGAGAACTTCAAGGTTTACGAAGAGTTCAACTTCGTCACCAACCGCGTGCCGCTGCAGCTGGCTGAAACGCCGGCTGTTATCCCGCAGCCGCGTCCCGGCGTGCCGCCGATCCGCATCAACCTGACCAACCCGCTGCTGACGGCCCAGACAGTCGCCCAGTTGCGTGCCCTGTATCCGGCTTCGGCCGACCCGACCTTTGTGGCACCGGCCGGCTTTACCGCCAACGACTATGCCAGCATCACGACGGCCAACGCCCTGTCCCGCCGTATGATGGAACTGGGTGCCCGTCAGCAGGACAACAACCAGAACGCCTTCAACAGCACGACCGGTATCAAGGGCGATCTGTTCGCTGGCTTCACCTATGACACCTATTTCACGTTCGGTCGCGTGACCCGCGACGTGGTTGTCCGCAACGACGTCTCGTCGGCCCGCTTGCGTCAGGCCCTGAATGCTACCCGCGATGCTTCCGGTGCCGCGATCTGCGTTGACGCCACGGCCCGTGCCGCCGGTTGCGTGCCCATCGATATCTTCGGTCCGGGCCGCATCAGCGAAGCCGCCGCCAAGTACATCCGCACCGATACCAATCGCGTGCAGGAATTTGAGCAGCAGGTCTGGAACGGTGCTATCAGCGGTAACCTGTTCGAGCTGCCGGCCGGTGATGTGGGTGTGGCGTTCGGTGGTGAATGGCGCAAGAACAAGTATTCCGACCGCGTGGATGACAGCATCCGCACGGGCGACATTTTGGGCTTCAACCCGGCCCTGTCGTCCGCCGGTTCGTTCGACGTCTGGGAAGGTTTCGCCGAAACCTATATTCCGCTCGTGACCGATCAGCCGTTCTTTGAGAACCTGTCGGCGGAAGCCGCTGTCCGCTACTCTGACTATTCCTCCGTCGGTGCCGTCCAGACCTGGAAGGCCGGCCTTGAATGGTCGCCGATCAAGGATGTCGGCTTCCGCGGTCAGTTCCAGTCGGCTATCCGTGCGCCGAACGTTCTGGAGCTGTATCAGGGTGGTGCCGTTGGCTTCCCGACCCTGAATTCCACGGTTGACCCCTGCCTGCTCTCCACGGCTTCGAACTATGACGCGGCCTTCTGCCGCAGCCAGGGTGTTCCGGCGGCCAGCGTTGGGACCACGGCCTTCAACAATGCCCGTCCGACCCAGTTCCAGCAGCTGACACAGGGTGCGGCCGTCGCGGGCTTTAATCTGACCGAGGAACAGTCCAAGACCTGGACCATCGGTGCCGTCCTGCAGCCGCAGTTCCTGCCGGAACTGACCGCCACGGTTGACTGGTGGCAGATCAAGCTGGAAGACGCCATCGGCGGCTTCGGTGGCGGCGCTGCCGGTGTGGTTCGCGACTGCTTCGTCAATAAGAACCTGCAGAGCGCCACCTGCCAAGCCATCACCCGTACTGGCGATGGCTATCTGGCCATCGTGCAGGTCCCGACGGTCAACAATGCCGGTCTGAAGACCTCCGGTGTTGATATCGGGCTGACCTGGCGCCAGGATCTGCCCGAAAGCCTGACCATCGATGGTGATGGTCAGTTCCGCGTGAAGACGGATGTTGCCTGGCGTGACAAGTTCGATGTGCAGCCGGCTGTCAACGGCACGATCTACAAGTGCGCTGGCTATGGCGGTCAGAACATTTGCGGCGAGCCGATCCCGGAATGGAAGGCCACCACGACCTTCACCTATCAGAGCGGCCCGCTGACGGCGACGGTGCAGTGGAACTATATCGGTTCCTGGAAGAACGACGCCATCCTGTTCGGTACCAACCCCACCACGCTGGTCTATCCGAAGGTGGGTTCCTACAACCTGTTCGATCTGTCCGGTTCGTATGAGGTTGTCGAGGGTGTCTCCGTGTCGGCCGGCGTCACCAACCTGTTCGACAAGCAGCCGCCGATGCTGCCCGACACCATGATCGGTTCCCAGCAGAACAGCTTCACCAACACGTATGACGCGCTGGGGCAGCGGTTCTTTATCTCGACCTCGGTCAAGTTCTGATCCCGGTCGTCATCTCTGCTTCATCACTTCGCGGCGGGCTCCTCGGGACCCGCCGTTTTCTTTTTGGCGGCAGATATAGCCACTAAAATATACATTGAAATTTACTATTTTGAGATGGATAAGAATCTGTGGTTAATGAAAAGTTAACATATATTTATATAAATGATCTTTGGCTTATTGTTGCTAATTTTTTTGCAAAAATGAAATTAATGGTGTTAAATATAACACGACCACTTAATTTGGATTCTTTAACGACGATTATTATTTGATCATCATGCCTGAGCGATGTCTCAATCGCCGCCTCAAGCCGCCTTCGCCAAAGAAAAACCGGCGCGGCGCAAACGGAGAGGCATGCAATGACAAAGACGGACAGCAAGACCATACGCGCCCTGCGCGGACTTTTGATGCTGGGGGCGGCGGTCGGCCTGACGGGCACGGCCGTGGCACAGGAGCAGCTGGAAGAGATCGTCGTTACCGGTTCGCGCATCGCGCGCACCAATCTGAATTCAACGGTGCCGTTGAATGTGGTGGGCGAAACGGAGATTCGCTTCGCTGGCTTCACCAATCTGGCCGATGCCGTGTCCGCCGCCCCCCAGCTGGCGCCGGCCCTGAATGGTCAGTCGTCGGGTGGCTTCCTGTTCGTTGGCGGTCAGAGTCGCGTCGATCTGCGTGGCCTGGGTACCAACCGCACGCTGGTGCTGGTTGATGGCAAGCGCCATATCACGGGCGCTCTCGACAGCGCCGCCGTCGATCTGAACACCATCCCGACCAGCATGGTGCAGCGCACGGAAATCATCACGGGCGGCGCTTCCGCCGTGTACGGTTCCGAAGCTGTGGCCGGCGTGGTTAACGTCCTGCTGCGCAAGGACTTCCAGGGTGTGGAAGTCGACAGCTCCTATGGCATCACCGAATATGGTGATGGGCAGGAGATGCAGCACAGCGCCGTGTTCGGTGCCAAGTTCGACGATGGCAAGGGCTATATCCTGGCTGGCGTGGAATATACAAAGGTTGACAGCGTCCTGGCTGATGATCGCAAGTGGGCCAGCCCTGGCATCACCTTCAATACGCTGGTAACGCCCAACACGTCCGTCCAGAATCCGAAGAGCCGTACCGGCCGCGCCGGCGTGTTCCGCACGCTGGTCGCCAATCCGGGTGCGGGTCCGCTGGCTGCGAATGCACCGGCTGGCGTATCGATTGATTTTGAGACGCGGTCAGTTCAGGGGCTGAACGCCAACTGCCTTAACCCGCGCAACAACCCGAACGCCTCAACGCCGCTCTGCGACGACCCTTCGCTGGACTACACCTCCATCTATACGACCCTGCAGGGTGAGAGCGAGCGTCTTCTGGGCCGCGCCTATGGATCGTACCAGCTGAACGATTATGTCAAGCTGACTGCGGAAATTGGTGCCGCCAGTGTCGATAGCGTGAACCCGCGTGCGCAGCCGGCATTCACTAGCACGACGTTCCGTCAGTTGGTCCGTCGTGACAATGCCTACCTGGCTGGGACTGGCACCAATGCCGCCGAACTGCGCCGTATTTTCGACGCCAACGGTCTGACGGCACCGACTGCCACTGCCGAACTGTACCGTTTCACCGAGGAATTCGGTCAACGCGTGATTGAACAGCAGCGCGACATGATCCGCACTGTCATCGGCTTTGAGGGCGACTTCGAGGCGGCGGATCGCACCGTCAAGTGGGATACCTATTATCAGTATGGCCAACTGGATGGTAAGTCGCTGAACCGCGGTCAGTTCAACCGTGAACGTCATGCCCGTCAGCTGGACGCGGTCATCGATCCCGCAACGGGTCGTGCGACCTGCCGTGATCTGCTGTCGACCGACGCGGGCGTGCGCGCCGCCGCCGCTGGCTGTATCCCCTATGACTGGCTGAATGGTCCGAGCCAGGCCGCGATCGACTATGCCAAGGCGACGTCGGTCACTATCGGTCAGGCGACCCAGCAGGTTGCCGCGTTCAATGTGACGACCGACCTGTTCGACCTTCCGGCGGGCCCGCTGGGCATCGCGGTCGGTGCGGAGTATCGCGAGGAGAAGTCTGACCAGGAAACCGACAGCGCCACAGCGCAAGGCCTGCTGTTCACCAACGCCATTCCGCGCCGTAAGGGTGCGTATGACGTTGCCGAATATTATGCCGAAGCCCTGGTGCCTCTGCTGTCCGACATGTTCCTTGTCAAGGAACTGACCCTGGACGGTGCTTACCGTTGGGCCGATTACAGCACGGTGGGTGGTGTCAGCCAGTGGAAGGTGGGCCTGGACTACACCCCCATCAATGACATCCGTTTCCGCGGCACCTATTCTGAGTCGGTTCGCGCGCCGAACATCATTGAACTGTACGCACCGACGGGTGAGAACTTCACGGGTACGCAGCAGGACCCCTGCGATCGTTCCCGTGTCGCCTCGCTGACCGGTGAGGCCCGCAGCATCCGCGTCGCCAATTGTTCGCGCGACATCACCGGCTATAACCCGGCGACGTTCGACAGCAATATCGGCACAGGCCGCGGCTCTCTGCGCCTTCTGCAGGGTGGCAACGTCAACCTGAACGAGGAAACGGCAGAGACCTTCACGGTTGGTGCCGTTATTCAGCCGACCTTCCTGGACGGCTTTGCGGCCACCGTTGATTATTATGATATCGACATCAAGGACGCGATCAACCTGCCGGCGCTTTCGGGCGTGTTCCAGGCCTGCTATGACACGGCGGGTGGCAGCTCGCTCTGCCAGCTGATCACGCGTGACGCCACGGGTGCCAAGACCGGTACGGCTGGCGGTATCGACTTTGTCACCCTGACCCAGGCCAATATCGCCTCCTTCAAGAACCGTGGTATCGACTTCTCGGTCGCCTATGGTTTTGATCTGAAGGATATGGTGGATTTTGCCAAGGATGACAGCCGCCTCGACCTGAGCCTGCAGGGCACGCACCTGCTGCAGTACGACTTCGTTGCCCAGGCTGGGCAGGCGGCACGCAAGTATGCGGGTACCGCCGGCACCCCGTCCTGGAAGCTGTCGGGTACCGCCAGCTATTCTGACGATGTCTTCACCTTCGCCTGGACGACCCGGTTTGAGGATAATCAGGTCGCAGACGAGACCCTTTTGCCGATCACCGAGGGCCAGCCGCTGCCGCGTATCCCGTTCTATACGGGCGACGTCTGGTACCATGATGTCCGCGTGCTTTATAAGGTCTCGCAGGATCTGGTTCTGCGCGCCGGCGTGCAGAACGTGATGAATGATCGTCCGCCGAACCACCCGACGGTTTATCAGGGCACGGGCAACACGACGTCCGGCAACTGGGACAATCGCGGCCGGTTCTTCTATGCTGGCGTGAATGTGAAGTTCTAAGCAGACGGGGCGGGGGCGGACCCACGCTGCCCCCCGCTTCTATTCTTCAGGCCGCGACCTTCGGGTCGCGGCCTTTTTCATGCGACGATGCCGCGCAGGATCAGGTCGCGGTGCAGGGTGGCCACTTGCTCGGCGGATTTGCGGCCTGAGGGCTGATACCAGGAGCAGATGCCGGTCAGCATGGACAGGATGGCATAGGCGGCGATGGTCGGCTCATCCACGCGCAGGGTGCCGTCCTCTCCCCCCCGATGCAGGATGTCGATCAGCACGCCTTCATATTGTTTGCGCATCCCCACGATCAGCGAATGGTTGGGGGCTTCCAGGCTGCGCAATTCCGAATTGGCGATGAACACCTGCTCCCGCCGGGTGATATGGTAGCCGACATGGAAGGCGATGAAGGCTTCAAGCTGTGCCCGCGGTGCGGCGTCGGCTGGCACGGCCTCATCCACCTCGGCCAGCAGGGTGGTCATATGGTCATGGACCAGATCGAACAGGATGTCCTGCTTGTTGCGGACATGGTTGTAGAGCGACCCCGGCTGGATGCCGACAGCATCGGCCAGCTGACGCAGCGTGATCGCCTCATAGCCTTTGCGGTAGATCAGGGTCAGCGCCGCCTTGCGGATCGCCTCCATGGTTTTCGGCCCATGGCTGCCGGCGGTACGGGCCATCAGCGGCCTCTCTTCATTGACAGAATCATCTTCCGCGCAAACTGCGGCTGGGAAGGGGGTGCCGTCAACCGGAATTCGTGCATGCGCCATGCAGCAAGACCCGCAGGATTCCTTGTTGAAATGACCAATAAAAAAACGTATGACCGTTTCTATAAAGACCCCTGAGTGGGGCTGGTAAACCAATGGAGGACGCCCGCGATGCTGCGCAACAGCCTGCCCATGTTCGATTTCGGCCTTGGTGAGACGGCGAACGCGCTGCGCGATGCCGTGGCATCCTTTTCGGCGGATGAGATCGCGCCCCGCGCGGCAGAGATCGACCGCACCGATCAGTTCCCCATGGACCTGTGGAAGAAGATGGGCAACCTGGGCGTGCTTGGCGTCACGGTGGGAGAGGAATATGGCGGTGCCGGTATGGGCTATGTCGAGCATATGGTGGCGATGGAGGAAATCTCCCGTGCCAGTGCTTCGGTGGGCCTCAGCTACGGCGCCCATTCCAACTTGTGCGTCAATCAGATCCGCCTGAACGGCAATGAGGACCAGAAGCAGCGCTTCCTGCCTAAGCTGGTCAGCGGGGATTTCGTTGGTGCGCTGGCGATGAGTGAGCCGGGTGCCGGGTCGGATGTGGTGTCCATGCGCCTGCGTGCCGACAAGCGCGGGGATCGCTACGTCCTGAACGGCACCAAGATGTGGATCACAAATGGCCCGGATGCCGATGTGCTGGTGGTCTATGCCAAGACTGACCTGGATGCCGGCCCGCGCGGCATCACCGCCTTCCTGGTGGAAAAGGATTTCAAGGGCTTCTCCGTCGCGCAAAAGCTGGACAAGCTGGGCATGCGCGGCAGCCACACAGGCGAACTGGTGTTCGAGGATTGCGAAATCCCGGAAGAAAATGTGCTGGGCCGCGTCAATGGCGGCGTCGGCGTGTTGATGTCCGGCCTGGATTATGAGCGTGCGGTGCTGGCCGCTGGCCCGCTGGGCATCATGCAGGCCGCGATGGATATCGTTGTGCCCTATATCCATGAGCGCAAGCAGTTCGGCCAGTCGATTGGCGAATTCCAGCTGATCCAGGGCAAGGTGGCGGACATGTATGTCGCCCTGAATTCCTGCCGCGCTTACGTTTACGCTGTGGGCCGGGCGGCGGACGCCAAGAAGATCACCCGCAAGGACGCCGCCGGTGCCATCCTGCTGGCCGCCGAAAAGGCGACGCAGCTGGCGCTTGACGCCATCCAGATCCTGGGCGGCAACGGCTATATCAACGAATACCCGACGGGCCGCCTGCTGCGCGACGCCAAGCTGTACGAGATCGGCGCCGGTACCAGCGAAATCCGCCGTATGCTGATCGGGCGTGAGCTGTTCAAGGAAACGGCGTAAGCGCTTTCTTGCTCGTCTCCTCTCCCTGTCGTCATCCCGGCGAAAGCCGGGACCCAGGGGTCCCAGGCACCACCATTTCCCCTTGCCATGCGCGGCGCCGCCAGTATGTCGGGCGCTAGGCCCCTGGGTCCCGGCTTTCGCCGGGATGACGGGAATGGGGGGAGAAACGATCGCGAGGCACCCATGCCCGTCCTTCCCACCAATATCGACCCGCGCAGCCCGGCCTTTGCCGAGAACGCAGCTTCCATGAAGGCGCAGGTGGATGACCTGCGCGCCACCATCGGGCGGATCAGCCTGGGCGGCGGGGAGAAGGCCATGGCCAAGCATCTGGCCCGTGGCAAGCTCAGCCCCCGCGACCGCGTGCGCACCCTGCTGGACCCCGGCACGCCGTTCCTGGAATTCAGCCAGTTGGCCGCCTATCAGGTCTATGCCGATGACGTGCCCGCTGCCGGCATCATCACCGGCATCGGTCGCGTCAATGGTCAGGAATGCGTGGTGGTGGCCAATGACGCCACAGTGAAGGGCGGCACCTACTACCCGCTGACGGTGAAGAAGCATCTGCGGGCGCAGGATATCGCGCGGGAGAATAACCTCCCCTGCGTCTATCTGGTCGATAGTGGCGGGGCGAACCTGCCTAACCAGGACGAAGTTTTCCCAGACCGCGACCATTTTGGCCGCATCTTCTATAATCAGGCCACCTTGTCGGCCAATGGCGTGCCGCAGATCGCGGTTGTCATGGGCTCCTGCACGGCGGGCGGCGCCTATGTGCCCGCCATGGCGGATGAAAGCATCATCGTCAAGAACCAGGGCACCATCTTCCTGGGCGGCCCGCCGCTGGTGAAGGCGGCAACGGGGGAGGTGGTGTCGGCGGAAGATCTGGGCGGTGGCGATGTCCATACCCGTATCTCCGGCGTGGCCGACCATCTGGCCACCGATGACGGCCATGCCCTTGGCATCGCCCGCCGCATCGTCGGCAACCTGAACCGGGTGAAGACCCCGGAGGTTGATATCAAGCCGGTGCGCGAACCGCTGTACAGCGCGGACGACATCTACGGCATCATCCCCACCGACACGCGCAAGCCCTATGACGTGCGCGAAATCATCGCCCGCATCGTGGACGGGTCGGAACTTGATGAGTTCAAGGCCAATTACGGCACGACGCTGGTCTGTGGCTTTGCCCGGCTTTGGGGCATGCCGGTCGGCATCATTGCCAATAACGGTATCCTGTTCAGCGAAAGCGCCGTCAAGGGCGCGCATTTCATCGAACTGTGCTGCCAGCGCAAAATCCCGCTGCTGTTCTTGCAGAACATCACGGGCTTCATGGTGGGCCGCAAATATGAGAATGCCGGCATCGCCAAGGATGGGGCCAAGCTGGTGACGGCGGTGGCCTGTGCCAATGTACCCAAGATCACCCTGATCATTGGCGGCAGCTTCGGGGCCGGCAATTACGGCATGTGTGGCCGCGCCTATTCCCCGCGCTTCCTTTACATGTGGCCCAACGCCCGCATCTCTGTCATGGGCGGGGAGCAGGCGGCGACCGTGCTGGCCACTGTTCGCCGTGATGGTCTGGAAGCTTCCGGCAAGGAATGGAGTGCCGAGGATGAGGCCGCGTTTAAGGCGCCGATCCGCGAACAGTATGAGAAGCAGGGCCATCCCTACTACGCCTCCGCCCGTCTGTGGGATGACGGGGTCATCGATCCGGCAGATACGCGGTCGGTACTGGGGCTCTCGCTCTCAGCGGCGCTGAACGCGCCGATTCCGTCGGCAAAGTTCGGCGTGTTCCGGATGTGATGGGGGCGGCCATGACCATGATCCTGAGCGATATCGACGCGCGCGGGGTGGCAACCGTCACCCTGAACCGCCCGGAAATCCACAATGCCTTCAATGACAAGGTCATTGCCGGCCTGACGACCATCTTCCGCGATCTGGGGGCGAACCCGGATGTGCGCATCGTGGTGCTGCGCGGGGCGGGTAAGAGCTTTTCCGCCGGTGGCGACCTGAACTGGATGCGCCGCATGGCCGGCTACAGCCGGGAGGAGAACCTGACCGACGCCATCGGTCTGGCCACTATGCTGCGCACCCTGAACGAACTGCCGAAACCGACCCTGGCCGTGGTCCATGGACATTGCTTTGCCGGCGCTGTTGGGCTGGTCGCGGCTTGCGATATCGCAATTGCCGCCGATCCTGTGCAATTTGCTCTGACGGAAGTGCGCCTCGGCCTGATCCCCGCGACCATCGGGCCCTATGTCGTGGCCGCCATGGGTGCCCGCGCCTGCCGCCGCTATTTCCTGACCGCCGAGCGGTTTGGGGTGGCCGACGCGCATCGTCTGGGCCTGGTGCATGAGGTGGTGGGGCTGGACGATCTGGACGCGACAGCCGAACGTCATATCGAGAACCTGCTGGCGGCCGGGCCGAAGGCGCTGGCGGGGGCGAAGGATTTGATCCGCGCCGTCGATGGCCCCGTCACCGACACCGTGGTCGCCGATACCGCCGCCCGCATCGCCGATGCACGGTCGGGTGAGGAAGGCCGCGAGGGTCTGTCCGCCTTCTTTGACAAGCGCAAGCCGGGATGGGTGAAATGAGCCGGATTTCGAAAGTCCTGATCGCCAATCGCGGCGAGATCGCCGCCCGCGTCATGCGCACCGCCCGTCATATGGGCATGGGAACTGTTGCCGTCTATTCCGATGCCGACGCCAAGGCGCTGCATGTGGCCAGCGCCGATCAGGCGGTCCATATCGGTCCGGCACCGGCGCGCGAAAGCTATCTGGTGATCGACAAGATCATCGCGGCGGCGAAGGCCACGGGGGCGGACGCCATCCACCCCGGTTATGGTTTCCTGTCCGAGAATGCCGGCTTTGCCGATGCCGTTGCCGCCGCCGGTCTGATCTTCATCGGCCCGCCGGCCAGCGCCATCCGCGCCATGGGCGGCAAGTCGGAAGCCAAGGCCCTGATGGAAACGGCCGGCGTGCCGCTGGTCCCCGGCTATCATGGCGAGGATCAGGACGACGCTTTGCTGGCGCGTGAGGCTGCGCGCATCGGCTTCCCGGTTCTGATCAAGGCATCCGCCGGTGGCGGCGGCAAGGGCATGAAGGTTGCCAGCAGTGCCGAGGAATTCCCGGCAGCACTCGCCTCTGCTAAGCGCGAGGCCAAGGCCAGCTTCGGCGATGACCGCGTGCTGATCGAAAAGTATCTCGCCCGTCCGCGCCATGTGGAAATCCAGGTCTTTGCCGACAGCCATGGCAATTGCGTCTATCTGTTTGAGCGCGACTGCTCCATCCAGCGCCGCCACCAGAAGGTGGTGGAAGAAGCCCCGGCCCCTGGCATGGACCCGGCCATCCGCGCCCGCATGGGCGAGGCTGCTGTGGCGGCGGCCAAGGCCATCGGTTATGTCGGTGCCGGTACCGTGGAATTCCTGCTGGATACCGACGGCTCCTTCTATTTCATGGAGATGAACACCCGTTTGCAGGTGGAACATCCCGTGACGGAGAAGATAACGGGGCAGGACCTGGTCGAATGGCAGCTGCGGGTCGCTTCGGGCGAGAAGCTGCCCCTGACCCAGGAACAGTTGACCATTAACGGTCACGCCCTTGAGGTCCGGCTGTACGCCGAAGACCCGGCCAAAGGCTTCCTGCCGCAGACGGGAACGCTGGCGCATCTGCGCTTCCCCGAGCAGGGTGAGCATGTGCGCGTTGATACAGGCGTGCGGTCGGGTGATGCCATTTCGATCTTCTACGACCCGATGATCGCCAAGCTGATCGTCTGGGACAAGGATCGCGACAGCGCCGTGCGCCGCCTGGAAAAGGCGCTGGCAGAAACGGAAGTGGCAGGCCTGAACGCCAATGTCCCCTTCCTGTCCGCCGTGGCCGGTCATCCGGGCTTCCTGGCTGCCGACCTCGACACCCGCTTCATTGAGCGGTACGAGGCAGACCTGCTGCCAGCATCCACCGCACCGGACGCGGCCACCCTGGCCCTGTTCAGCCTGGGTCTGACCCTCGCCCGCCGTTCCAGCGGCAGCGACCCGTGGGATGCCGTTGGTGGCTTCCTGCTGAACCTGCCCGCCACCGACCGGATCGAGTGGCAGGAAGCGGGGGAGGAGGGGGCGGCCCATAAGGTGGATGTCACCTGGGCACGTGGCGGCTTTACCATCGTGGCGGCAGGCGAAACCCTGTCGGTGGCCGGCAGCCTGTCCGCCGATGGCACCCTGACGGCCACGCTGAACGGGACGCGGGTCACGGCACGCTGGGTCCGCTGGGGCGACCATGTCACCCTTTTCCATGCCGGTGCGACACAAACCCTGACCCTGGTCGATCCGCATGAAGGCGCCCATGCCGATCATGGCGGCCATGGCCGTCTGACGGCCCCGATGCCGGGCAAGGTGATCGCCATTCTGGTGGAGGAGGGGGCGACCGTGAGCAAGGGTCAACCCGTCATCGTGCTGGAAGCCATGAAGATGGAACATACGCTGAAGGCCCCCGCCGACGGCAAGGTCACCCATCTGCGATACCAGATCGGCGACCAGGTCAGCGAAGGGGTTGAACTTGTCGGGTTTGAGGCTGCCTGACGGTAGGTGAGACATGCACACTTGCATGAAAATGTCATGTGAGTGTGCATTCAACTTCGTTTCCCTTGGGGCAAAAGGGGATTAGAGTTGATATCCAAGGCAGGCACGGTGAGGAACCGCCATGTTCTCTCGCAGGACCATCCTGAGAGGACTGACCGCCGTCGGGACGCTTCCACTGTGGCGTCCGGCGCTTGCCCTTCCTGCAACCTTCCGCATGGTCTATTTCGGGGATTTCGCCCCCTTCTCGCAGGTGGACAGCACCGGCAAGGTGCGGGGCCTGTTCGTGGACGCGGCAGAAGGCATCCTGCGCGAAAAGCTGGGCCAGGAGGTGGAGCATCAGGGCTTCCCCTGGGCCAGGGCCCAGGCCATGGTGCGCGGTGGGGAGGCGGATGGCTTCCTGACGGTGCCGACGCCGGAACGTCTGTCCTATGTGCTGGCCAGCGCGCGGCCGGTCTTCACCTTCCCCATGTGCATCATCACCGCCGCCGACAGCCCGCGCCTGATGGAATTGCGTCAGGTGCGCCGGTTGGAGGATCTGCGGTCCTTCCGCGTCGGGCATTATATCGGCTCCGGCTGGGCGGATGCCAATCTGCGGCCCTTGGGTCTGGATATCCAATGGGCCGCCGACCTGACGGGGGCCATGCGTCTGGTCGCCAATGGCCGCGTCGATGCGTTGGTGGACAATGCCGTGTCCATGCGGGTCCGGCTGGCGGGACCGGAATTCAATGGCAGGCTGATCGAGTTGCCCAATACCCTGGCGACCCAGCCCTATCATCTGTGCATTGGCCGCAGTTCCGCCTTTGCCGAACTGATGCCACAGGTGAATGCGGTCCTGGCGCAGCGCCCGGTCAGCGGTGGCGGCGGGATTGCCAAAGCCACCTGACCCTGTCCTATCCTTTTCAATTCTGACGATTGAGTGATCATGCACGACATCCGCCTTGTCGAAGTGGGCCCGCGCGATGGGCTGCAGAATGAAAAGACCCTGGTGCCGCTGGCGACCAAGGTCGAACTGGTCAACCGCCTGTCGGCCACCGGCCTGTCGGTCGTGGAGGCTGGCGCCTTCGTCAGCCCGAAATGGGTGCCGCAGATGGCCGACAGCGCGGAGGTGATGGGTGCTATCTCCCGCCGGCCCGGCGTCACCTATCCCGTCCTGGTCCCCAATGAGAAGGGGCTGGAGGCGGCCCTGGCCGTGGGTGTGACGGAAGTGGCGGTGTTCGGCGCGGCGTCGGAGGCGTTTAGCCAGAAGAATATCAACTGCACCATCGCTGAAAGCCTGGACCGCTTCCGCCCTGTCATCGACCGGGCCAGGCTGGCGGGCGTGAAGGTGCGGGGTTATGTGTCCTGCGTCCTGGGCTGCCCCTATGAGGGGGCGGTCGACCCGGCCAAGGTGGCAGAGGTGGCGGCCAGCCTGATGGCTATGGGCTGTTACGAGGTCAGCCTGGGCGACACAATCGGCGTCGGCAACCCTCGCGCCGCCCGCATCATGCTGCGCCGTGTGGCGGAGGAAGTGCCGATGGGCCGCATCGCCCTGCATTTCCACGACACCTATGGTCAGGCGTTGGCCAATATCCTGGCCTGTATCGAACTGGGGGCGCGGGTGTTCGACGGGGCCGTGGCAGGGCTGGGTGGCTGCCCCTATGCCAAGGGGGCGTCTGGCAATGTCGCGACCGAGGATGTGCTGTACATGCTGAACGGCATGGGCCTGACCACGGGGGTGGACCTGGACGCGCTGGCCGCCATCGGCAACTGGATCAGCGAGGAGTTGAACCGGCCCAATGGCAGCAAGGTGGGCCGGGCAATGGCGGCGAAGGGCTGAATTCACCCCTTCACATAATCCAGCGGCAGTTCGGTCGTGTATTTCAGGCATTCCATGGAGAAGCCGGCGGATACGTCCGACAGGTTGGCGACCTTGATCAGGCGTTTGTACAGCGCGTCGTAGCCGGCGATGCTGTCCACCATGAACTTCACCAGATAGTCGATGTCGCCCGACATCCGGTGAAGTTCGATCACCTCTGGAATGCGGCTGACCCCGTCGGCGAATTTCTGCAGCCATTCCTCTGAATGGGTGGCGGTGCGGATCAGGATGAAGCCGGTCAGGCCCAGGTTCAGCTTGGCGGGGTCCAGCAGGGCCACGCGCTTGCGGATCACGCCCTCGTCCTCCAGCCGTTTGATCCGCCGCCAGGCCGGGGTCTGCGACACGCCCGCCCGTTCGGCGATTTCGGCCACGGAGCCAGAGGCATCTGATTGCAGGGTGGCGAGGATCTTGCGGTCGATCTGATCCAAAATCTTCTCCGATATACGACCCATGTAGAAGAAAATCACGACATTGGTGACATGATATCACAGAGTTTAGACAAAAATCACCCGAAGCCGGTGATAGGCTTTCCTTGTTTCCGGCACCTGGAGGAAAGCCATGCTGCACCGCCTGTTCACAGACCATCCGGCCTCTGTCGGTGAAAGCTATCTGGCCCATATGGGGCAGGCCTTTTCCTTCGGCTTCACCATGCTGTTTGCGGCCATCGCCTGCATCCTTCATGGGTTTTTCCCGTTCCTGTTCGTGAAAACGGGCAGCAACACCATCCGCCGCCTGCATGAACGGATGGTCACCCATCGCGACCGCCGCACCATGATGGCACCGGGGACGCTGGCCCGATGACCTTTGCCCCCTGGACCAGCCAGACCTCTCGTCATCCGCTGGTCCAGCGGGGGCGCGAAATGCTGCCGGGATTGCTGCTGGCCGCCATCGTGGCGCTGGCGGCGGCCCATATGGCGGCGTGGCAGGGTGGGCCGGTCATGCTCTATGCCCTGGTCTTTGGCATGGGGCTGAATTTTCTGGCGGCCGACGCCCGCTGCACCCCCGGCATCACCATCGCGACCAAGCCGATCCTGCGGCTGGGTGTGGCCCTGCTGGGGGCCAAGGTGACGCTGGGCGACATGCTGGGTCTGGGCTGGGGCGCTGTCGCCCTGGCCGTTTCCGGCCTGTTGGTCACGTTGAGCGGGGGCTATGTGATCGGCCGGATGCTGAAGCTGCCGCCGGCGCACGCGCTTTTGTCCGCCGGCTCCGTCGCCATCTGTGGCGCTTCGGCGGCACTGGCCATTTCGGCGGCCTTGCCGGCCCGTCATCAGGCGGAGAAGCCCACCTTGCTGGTGGTGGTCGGCGTCACCGCCCTGTCTACCATCGCCATGCTGGCCTATCCGCTGCTGACCCGGCTGCTGGGCTTGGGGGAGGAGCAGGCGGGCCTGTTCTTCGGGGCTAGCATCCACGACGTGGCACAGGTGGTGGGGGCGGGATACCTGATTTCCGACCATGCGGCGGAGGTGGCTGCCATCGTCAAGCTGATGAGGGTGGCCTGTCTGGTGCCGGTGGTCATGGCCGTGGCCTGGATCTTCCGTGATCGGGAGGAGGAGATGGGCAAGAAAACCAGCCTGCCGACTATCCCGCTTTTCCTGCTGGGCTTCATCGCCTTGGTGGTGGTCAACAGTGCCGGCCTGCTGCCGGCGGCGGCGCTGGGCATGATGGGGGAATTGTCCAGGGGCTGTCTGGTTGTGGCCGTGGCGGCGCTGGGCATGAAGACTAGCCTGCGCGACATGGCGGCGCTGGGACCGCGCCCCGTGGCGGCCTTGGTGGGGCAGACCGCCCTGCTGGCCGTCTTCGCCCTGGGCTTCATTGGTCTGATGGGCATGTAAAAGAACCCTCCCGTCCGAAGACGGGAGGGGGAGGACCGCCAGGCACAAAGGCTGGCGGTGGGAGAACATCTATACCAGCCTGCGCATCCTGTCGGCCGCGTCGCCGATGGCCTGGCCCGCGACATCCAGCATGCCGCCGAAGGACAGGAAGCCGTGGAAGGTGCCGGGATAGGAGAGGTGCTCGGCCTGACCGCCCGCATCACGCAGGCGGGAGGCGTATAAGGCCGCCTCATCATGCAGAGGGTCGTAGCCGCCCGTCAGCAGCAGGGCCGGGGGCAATCCGCGCAGGTCGGGCGACAGCAGGGGCGACACGGCGGGCAGGTAGGCAAGGCCCGGATCGGTCAGGTAATTGCCCCTTGCCCAGGCGATGCCATCGCGTGACAGGAAATATTCGCCATTGCCCTTGGTCTGGCGTGAGGTCAGACGGGGATCGCCGTCCGCCAGGGTCAGCACGGGATAGAACAGCACCTGCCCCCTGGGCCGCCGCTCCGTCGGGCAGAGAAGCTGACAGACGGCGGCGGCCAGGGTGCCGCCGGCGCTGTCGCCGCCGATCAGCAGCCGGGCCGGATCGCCACCATGATCGCCAATCCGGGACAGGGCCCAGCGGGTGCTGTTCAGGGCATCTTCCAGTGGGGCCGGAAAGGGGTTTTCCGGTGCCAGACGATAGCCGACACTGGCGATGATGAACCCGCTTCGCGCCGCCAGATGCGACAGCGGGGCGTCATAGCAGGGCAGGCCGCCCATCGACCAGCCGCCGCCATGGAAGAACAGCAGCACCGGTGCCGGCCCCTTGACCGATTGGGGCCGGTAAAGCCGCAGCGGCAGGGGATTGTCGGCCAGCGGCACCATTTCCATGCGGATGGAGACATTGTCCGCCACAGCCCCGCCAAGCTGTGTGAACAGCAGGTCGTAATCGCGCCGGGCGCTGGCCATGTCGATATCATCGATGGCGGTGCCGCCCGCCTGCCGGAAGCTTTCAAGAAGGGCGAGGGACTGGGGGTCCAGCGTCACGATCTGCCTCTCCCCATCAGTAGCGGTATTTCAGGCCCAGCGACCAGGTCCGGGGCGCGCCGTAATAGGCGAGCTGGTAACCCAGGCTGTCCGACAGATCGAAACCATGGCTGATATAGTGCTTGTCGGTAATATTGCGGACGCCGAACGTGGCGGTCCAATGTTCGTCCATGGTCTGAAAGGCGACCTGGGCATTCAGCAGGGCGTAGCCGGACTGGGCCAGCACTTCGCTGCTGCTGACGGTGGGATAGGTCTTGGAACGGTAGGACAGATCGCCATCGACGATCACCCGACCGGCATCGCCCACTTCCCGCTGCCAGTTGGCACCCAGACGGAAGCTCCATTCCGGAGAATTGACGGGCGTGCGCAGGTGGGAAATGTCAGCACCGCCCGGCCCCTTATATTCATCATACTGCGCATCCAGCCAGGCGGCAGTGGCCGACAGGGTCAGGTCCTGGGTGGCCCGCGCCGTCAATTCCAGCTCCAGCCCCTTGGTGGTGGCGGCACCGGCATTGGTGAACAGGGCCGCGAAGCCGCCCGTGCTGTCAGCCACGAAGGAGGAGAGCTGCAAATCTTTGTAGTCGTTATAGAAGCCGGCCAGATTCAAGGTCATGCGCCGATCCAGCAGGCTGGATTTCAGGCCGACCTCATAAGACCACATGGTCTCCGGATCATAGGAGACCGCCTGGGCCGGGTTGTTGGAGCGGCCGTCGAAGCCGCCGCTCTTGAACCCGCGCGCCGCACTGGCATAGGCCATGACATCGTCATTGATCTTGTAATCCAGACCCAGCTTGGGCGACAGCGACGACCAGTTGTCGCCCGTCTTCACATCCGTGATCCGCAGGCCGGTGCCCAGCGCCGGGGGGATGGGGGCACTGGCCGCGAAGAATTCCTGGATACGGTCGAAATCCTTCTTCTCATACGTATAGCGAAGGCCGGCGGTCAGGGACAGGGCGTCGGAGACGTGATAGCTGCCCTGACCATAGGCGGCGTAGGAACGGTTGGTCTGATCGTTCAGGGAGTTGGTGACGAGGCTGATGACAGGGCCGGCAATGCCGCTTTCCGTCTCGTCATGTTCGCGGAAATAATAGAGGCCGAAGACGCCGTCGAACCGGTCGGTCCGCAGATTGGCCTGGAATTCCTGGCTGAACTGCTTCTGCGCTTCGTCCACGAAAACGCCGAAAATGGCGGCACCCGTGGCATCCAGGTCCAGATGCGTCTCGTAATCCATGGTCCGGTAGGCGGTGATGGATTTCAAGGTGACAGCATCGCTGGCGTCCCAGCCGATATGGGCGGCAACGCCGCGCACCGACAGCTTGTTCAGGCCGTTGAAATCGGCATCGACCTTGACTGGATCGGCATTGGGCGGGGTGCCGAACACGGCGGTGGCGCGGGCCGGGGTCCGCGAGGTGTCGGGCCGGTCATCGGAGCCATCGGCGGACAGGCTGATGGTCAGCCGGTCATGGGGCGTGGCCTTCAGGCCCAGACGCCAGGCGAAGGCCTCCTGATCGCCATCATCCTTGCCACCCACTGAATTCTTGGCATAGCCATCGCGCGACAGGTAGGCGATGGCGGCACTGCCGGCCAGCTTTTCAGGGATCAAGGGGCCCCGGACGGAGGCCTTCACGTCGCGGCGGTCATAGTCGCCGATCGTGGCTTCAACACTGGCGGCGGTGCGGTCATCGGGCTGTTTGGAGACGAATTTAACGGCGCCGCCAATGGTATTGCGGCCATAAAGCGTGCCCTGGGGACCGCGCAGCACCTCCACCCGCTCCGTATCGAACACATCCAGGAAGGCACCCTGGGCACGACCCAGATAGACATCATCCAGATAGATGCCAACGCCAGGATCGGCGAAGGCCAGACTGTCGATCTGCCCCACGCCGCGGATATAGACGACGGCGTTCGATGCGTCGCCCTCATGCAGGGTCAGGTTGGGCACGGCGGCCTGCAAGTCGCCCAGATCGGAGGCGCCCAGCCGGTCCAGCGCATCCGCTGACAGGGCCGTGACGGCGACCGGCGCATCCTGCAGCCGCTCCGCCTGACGCCGCGCCGTCACCACGATCTCTTCCAGCACGAAACCGTCAGCCGGTGCCGCGTCCTGCGCGCCCACGGGCAGGACGGCGATGCCGGTCAGAAGCCCCGCCATATAGGCGGCATTCAACGCGCGTGTCTTGGCCATGTTTCCAGTCCCTGTTCAAGCGGCGATCAGGCGTCGCCGTTAGGTCCAAGCATGGCCCGGACCGGGAAGAGGATATAGCGAAGAGACAGCGGACAGAATTGCCGCAGATTTTGCGTATATCGGTCGCTGGGGATTAGCCGGAAAACACGAAAGCCGCCGTCATTTCTGACGGCGGCTTTTCGCGTAAGCCCTTGATCGGGCTTCGAGAGAATGGTCGGAGCGACAGGATTCGAACCTGCGACCCCTAGACCCCCAGTCTAGTGCGCTACCAGGCTGCGCCACGCTCCGACCTCTCGATGAACGCCGGTCGGTTTGGGCCGTCCGTCGTTCGGGCGCGGACTATAGCCACCACATTAGGGGGATGCAACGGTTGTATCAGGAAAAATGCGTTTTCCGGTCTGCCTTGCCCAAGGCGCGGGTCTGTGTCCCCGCCATCGCGCGGGACAGGGGCGGGAATCTGGCGTGGAGTTAGCCTGATAACGTCAGGAATATCAAAAGGATGGGCGCAGAATTCCGACTTTTTTATAGGGCGGTGTCTGGCCGTGAGGTTGGCCGCGCCATCGCCGGGGATGCGGTGGTCGCCGGTCTGGATGCCCGCGCCAACATCCAGCCCGGCGTGGAATCAGTGTGTCATGGGCAGAAAAAGTCGAGTGTGCGGAGGACATAATCCTGATCCTGACATGCTGTGCACCGGGTGTGCGGTTCTGACCGCTTGACGGATTGGCACCCCCCACCCTATACCGCCCCCGTCAATTGGGGAGTAGTCCGCCGCCGGGTCCAAACGTCCTGCGGTGTCCGTGTCAACAGACTTGGGGTTCGCCCCATGGCGCGGACGACAGGCCGTAACGGCCCGTTCGACGAGACCGATGACGCAGTCGCCCCTCCCGGGACCGGGGGTGGATTGCGTTCATCGTTGCTCAGCCGTCCCCGGAGTCATTGCCGTGATCGCCACCACGACCTTCGCGCTCGCCCTCAGTCTGGCCATGGATGCGTTCGCCGCCGCCCTGGGCAAGGGGGCGGCTTTGCGCCGACCCAATATGGGCCATGCCCTCACGGTTGGTGCTGTGTTCGGCGGTTTTCAGATGATCATGCCGCTGATCGGTTTCGCGCTGGGCATGGCGTTCGCCGATATTGTCGCCGCCGTCGATCACTGGATCGCCTTTGTCCTGCTGTCGGTTGTCGGCGGACGCATGGTGTGGGAGGCCTGGAAGGGCGGTGGGAAGGAGGGTGAGGGGCCCGGCGGCATGACCCTGACCCTGTCTGCCCTGTTCATGGCCGGCTTTGCGACCTCCGTTGATGCACTGGCCATCGGTGTGCCGCTGGCCTTCTTCGACGAACCGATCCTGGCGTCGGCCCTGGTCATCGGGCTGGTGACGTTCGGCCTGTCGACGCTTGGTGTGATGCTTGGCCGGGCGGTGGGGCCGCTGCTGGGCCGCTGGGCGGTCGGGATTGGTGGGGCGGGGCTGGTACTGCTGGGCACCAAAATCCTGGTGCAGCATCTGGGGGCGTAAGCCCCCCCTGGATGCCCGTCAGTCCATCAGTTCGGCACGGATGGCCAGCATGCGGTCGACATTGTCGACAAACAGCCGGGTCAGGCCGGGGTCCAGGTGGCTGCCTGCGATCTGTTGCAGATAGTTCAGCACATCCTCCAGTTTCCAGGGCTGCTTGTAGGGACGCGTCGACAGCAGCGCGTCGAACACGTCACAGATGGCGACGATCCGGCCACTTATGGGGATATTCTCGCCCGTCAGACCCTGCGGATAGCCGCTGCCGTCCCATTTTTCATGGTGGGTGCCAGCAATCTCCGAGGCGAGGTCCAGCAGCGCCAAGCCGCTGCCGGCCAGCAACTGCTCCCCGATGCGGGAATGAGTTTTCATGATGGCCCATTCAGCCTCGTCCAACCGGCCGGGCTTCAGCAGGACACGGTCGGGGATGCCGATCTTGCCGATATCATGCAGGGGCGCTGCCGCCGCGATCTTGGCGCACAGCGGTGCTGGCAGGCCCGCCAGTTCCGCCATGACGCCCGACATGCGGCCGATGCGGGTGACATGCTGGCCCGTATCCTCGTCCCGGAACTCCCCGGCGGAGCAGAGGCGGGTGATGATCTCCGCCCGCGTGCGTTCCAGTTCCGCCGTGCGTTCACGCACCAACCGTTCCAGCACTTCCGTCTGTCGGCGCTGCGCCTTGTTGAGGAGATGCAGTTCCAGGAGGTTGCGCGACCGCGCCTCCAGCTCCCAGAAAGCGTAGGGTTTGGTGACATAGTCACGGGCACCGGCATCCAGCGCACGACGGCGCGATGCCTCGTCATTCTGGGCAGTAACCATCAGTACCGGCGGGGTTTCCCCGCCTAAGATGGCTTTCAGCCGACCGATAAAGCTCGGCCCATCCAGGCCCGGCATACGGTAGTCCAGCAGCACCAGATCGGGCAGCTTGCGCTCCGCAATGGCCAGACCTTCAAACGGATCGGTCGTGGAGCTGACATTCTCAAACCCCGCCATGTCGAGCATGCCTTCCAGCAGCTCCACATTCGCGGGCATGTCGTCCACCACCAGGATGTGGGCAAGCCGCTGTTCATCTTCCATTGTGGAAGGGGCCGCGACGGCAGCAACGCTCATACTCAGGCAGCCCTCCGGGCCAAGGCTTCGTCAACGGCCGACAGGAACTCCGGCACGCGCAGCGGTTTCGTCAGATAGCGATGGAAGCCGGCGGCAACCCCACGCTCCACCTCGCGCGGCAGGGCATTGGCCGACAGGGCCAGTGCGGGAATACTAGATGTAGCCGGATCGGCGCGCAGGCGGGCCAACACCTCGAACCCGTCCATACCGGGCAGGTTGATGTCCAGGATGATGATGTCGGGCAGATGCGAGCGTGCCAGTTGCAGCCCCGACCCCGGATCGGCGGCGACCAGCAGACGGAAACCGCCCAGGCTGTCAATCAGGTCGCGCATCAGCTGAATATTAGCTGGATTATCCTCCACATACAGCATGGTGCGCTCTGTATCGGAACCGGTCGTGGCCAAGGTTGCGGGACGGACGCTTTCCAGGGCGGTGACGGGGGCCGCGGCGGGCAGGTCGAAATGGAAACGGCTGCCCTGGCCCTCTGTGCTGTCAACCAGGATGAGGCCGCCCATCGCCTGCACCAGACGCTGACAGATGGTAAGGCCGATGCCCGTCCCTTCCACCGTTCCATGTTCCCGGCCCAGCCGGTTGAAGGGCTGGAACAGCTGATCCAGGCGGTCGGCCGGGATGCCCAGGCCCGTATCGGTCACAGACAGTGAGATGCGGCCATCAGTGCCGGCCACCACCGACAGGACGACCCGGCCGTTGGCACGGTTATACTTGATAGCGTTGGAGGCGAGATTGCTCAACACCTGCACCAGCCGCGTCCGGTCGGCGAAGACGGTGGCGTTTTCCACCTTGATATCCAGGGAAAGCGTAACACCGGCACCGTCGGCCACGGGCTGCATATTGCTGGCCACATCGCGGGCGACCGCAGCGGCATCCACGGGCTCCAGAGACATGGACAGCCGCCCGGCCTCCACCTTGGCGAGGTCCAGAACCTCATCAATCAGCCGCAGCAGATGGGTGCCGGCCTTCTCAATCTGAACGGCGGCGCGTTCCTGCTTGGTGGTCAGCGGCTCACGGGCACGATTATAGAGCAGCAACTGCGCAAACCCCATGATGGAATTCAGCGGCGTGCGCAGCTCATGACTCATACTGGCCAGAAACTCTGACTTGGCTTGGCTGGCGGCCTCGGCCCGGGCGCGCGCTTCTTCCAAATCCAGGGTACGTTCGGCAACCCGCTGTTCCAGGGCCACCTTGGATTGCTCCAGCTCCGCCTCGATACGGCGGCGGACCTGCATCTCCTCGCCCAGGGCCTGAAACGAGCGGCGCAGTTGTTCGGCCTCCCGCGCGGCGGCGGCGGAGATGCGACGATCGGCGATGCCGGCCACCAGACCCAGCACCAGCAGCCCATAGGTGGCCGCCGCGATGGCGGCGGCCAGGACGGTGCGCGAAATGCCTTCCTCCACGGGCGGCAAAGTCGGATCAATGGTGACAACCAGGGCGCCCATGCCGGTATAATGCATGCCGCAGATGGCGATACCCATCACCAGGGCAGCGGCCACACGCAGGCTGAAACGCTGCGGCGTCAATGCCAACCACAGGGCGACCGTGGCGGCCACCAGCGCGATCACCACCGACAGCGCGAACAGGCCCGGTTTATATCCGATGCTACCGGGCAGCAGCAGCGCGGCCATGCCTGTATAATGCATGACGACGACACCCATGCCGACAATGGCGCCGGCGGTCAACAGGCGCGCCGGCCCGATTCCACCACTGACCAGCCACAGACCCAAAGCCACCACGATGATGGGCACAGCCAGGGACAGGGCCGTCAATCCAGTATGGAAACCGATGGACGCCTCGGTGTCGAAGGCCAGCATACCCAGGAAATGCATGGACCAGATGCCGCCGCCCAGGGCGGCGGACGCCGCGCCATGCCACGCCCAACGCCAGTTATCATCAGCGTGACGCAGGCGTTCAGCCATATCCAGCGCGACATAGGAGGCAAAGGCAGCGGTGATGTATGAGAGCGCGACCAGCCAAAGGTTGTGGCCCGTGGCCGCCCCCTCGGCGCTGGTGAAACACAGGCCTAAAATCTCAACGCGCAACCGACACCCCCGGGTAACAAGCCGTCCACCCGAGTATCCATATTTATGCGGGATCGGAAAGGTTAAAAGCATGAACGAATAATTGGTTGTGCCTGCAACCTATCATTGGAGCATGTACTTACGAACAGGTGCCGGTCCTGTTAACGGGTGTAGCCATCCCGAACTATCCCTATGCACTGGCAATTTGGCGCTGCGACACGTTCTGTTTCCGGGATGAGAAGGGTATTCTGCCGATCACATCTGGCGGCAGGTGCCGATGGTTTGGCGGAACGAACAAGCGATGTGGTCACGGCTATTGTCCTTGCGCGGTCGATTGGTTCTGTTGCTGGTGGCGGTAATCATGGCCGCTTCTGCCCTGATGCTTCTGGAGTATCAGTCGCGGACGGCGGAGGCAGAGCAGCAGGCCTTGAGGCGGGCCCAGGACATGGCGAGGTTCGCCGCCACGCAACAGGCAGACATTCTGATCAGCCTTCAGCGGTTGGTGAGTGTAGCCGCCAACCGGATTTCGCGCGAAACACCTGCGGATTGCGCGCGTTCGCTGCAAACGTTGAAGGGCACCCAGCCTTGGGTTTCCAATATCTTCGTGGCCCGCCCAGACGGGTCCATTCAATGTTCAACCGCACCGGACGATGAAGAAATCAATCTGGCGGATCGCGCCTATTTCCAGGAAGTGCTGACGAAAGTCCGGCCCGTGACCAGCGGGTATCTGCGCGCCCGTGCCTCGGGCCGGCCTGTCATGGTCTATGC
This sequence comes from Niveispirillum sp. CC-CTL257, assembly GCF_059489915.1. Lineage (NCBI taxonomy): Bacteria > Pseudomonadati > Pseudomonadota > Alphaproteobacteria > Rhodospirillales > Azospirillaceae > Niveispirillum > Niveispirillum sp. CC-CTL257. Next base: position 624,206 of record NZ_JCAJXE010000003.1, on the reverse strand, counting down.
CCAGCCCATCATCGCCGAAGATCGCAAAGTGACCGGCATTGCCCTGGCCGGGGTTCTTCTGGACTGGCTGGACGGTCTGGCGGCCCGTACCCTGTCGACGGCACCGGGTGCCACGCTGACGGCGCTGGACCGCGACGGTGTCGTCCTGGCCCGGTATCCGACCATGTCAGGCATTGACGGCGCGTCCATGGCCCATGCCCCCTTCGTGAAGGCCGCCTTGTCCATGGAGAGCGGAACCTGGACGGGAGAGGAGTTTGACGAGGTCACGCGCCTGATGGGCTTCGTTTCGCTGAACAATGGCATGCGGATCATCGTCTCATACCCCAGGGACGAGGTACTGTCGGCGGCGGTCGGGCAGTTTCAGCGCAATATCAGCCTGCTTCTGGCGCTGGCGGTCTTCTCCCTCGTGATTCTGTATCTGGGGATCAGCCAAACCCTGTTGAAACCGCTGCGGGACCTGATCGGCACGATGCAGCGTCTGGGACGCGGTGAACTGGGGCTGCGCGCAGTGGCGGGACCCGGGGAAATTGGGGTGTTGGCGTCAGCCGTTAATGACATGGCCGTCAACCTGCAACGCCAGACAGCAGAATTGGCCCACCGCGATGCGCAATACCGGCTGTTGTCGGAACAAGGCAGCGATGTCGTGGCACTTCATGCGCTGGACGGCACTTACATATACGTGTCGCCAACGGCCAGCTGGATGCTGGGCTACGCACCTGAACAGCTGGTAGGTGCCCACCCGGATGACCGCGCCCACCCGGATGACCGTGACACCTTGGAGCGGGTTCTCTCCATGCTGGTGGCGGGCATGCCCTGTGCGCCCGTGACCTATCGTCTCCGGCATGGGGACGGGCACTGGATCTGGGTAGAGACAGCCTTTGCCCTGGCGGCGGACGCGCAGGCCGGGCAACGCATCATCTCCGCCACGCGCGATGTGGAAGATCGGGTGGTCCAGGAACAGGAACTGCGTGCCGCCCGTGATCGTCTGGGCGAACAGGCCGAAAGCTTGCAGGCCTTGGCCGCCGACCTTGACCGATCCCGTCGGGTGGCCGAAGCTGCGGCCGAAGCCGCCGAGGCGGCGCGCGGCGAGGCGGAGCGTGCCAATCAGGCCAAGTCCGAATTCCTGGCCAATATGAGCCACGAAGTGCGGACACCGATGAACGGCATCATCGGGATGACGGCCCTGTTGCTGGATACATCACTGACGACGGAGCAGCGCGCCTTTGCGGAAACCATTCGCGAAAGTGCCGATGCCCTTCTTTACGTCATCAATGACATTCTGGACGTGTCGAAGCTGGAAGCCGGCAAGCTAGAGCTTGAAAGCATCGATTTCGCACTGGAAGAGATCGTGGATGGCGTGGTTGCCCTGCTGAGCCCGCGCGCGCAACAGAAGGGCATCGCGCTGACTGTGAATATCGAACCTTCCATTAATCGGGCCTATCGCGGTGATCCCGCTCGTCTTCGCCAGATATTGCTGAACCTGGCGGGTAATGCCGTGAAATTCACCGGCGAAGGACATGTCGCTATTGATGTGCGGGCCATGTCCGGTGATATGCAAACGGGGATGACCCGGTTGCGTTTCAGCGTCAGCGACACAGGCATCGGCATGAATGCCGAACAGATGTCACGCCTGTTCCAGAAATTCACCCAGGCCGATAATTCGATCACCCGCCGTTTCGGTGGCACCGGCCTGGGATTGGCCATCACCCGGCAGCTGGTGGGGCTGATGGGCGGCGATATTCAGGCGGAAAGTACCGTGGGCGATGGTAGCCGTTTCTGGTTCACCATCTCGCTGCCCGACGCCGCCGCGCCGTTGCCCGACCTCACCCGCGTGGAAGAATGGCTTCGTGGCTTGCGCGCGTTGGTCGTCGACGATGTGGAGGCGGACCGCCGCATCCTTTCCCGACAGTTGGAGCGGCTAGGTGTCGGTGTGGTCCTTGCCAATGGCGGGCCAGCGGCGCTGACGGAGCTGGAAAAGACCCTACGGGACGGCAACTGCCCCAAGATGATCCTGATCGACCGCAATATGCCGGGTATGGCGGGGGACACATTGGGGGGCTGGTTGCGCGGACATCCCAGCTTCGCGGGGATCAAGCTGATCCTGGTGACGTCCGCTGATGGTCTGGATACCGGTGACCCGGCGGCGGATATCTTTGATGCCGCCATCACCAAGCCCGTCCGCCCGCAGAACCTGCGCGAGACGTTGAGCCGATTGTTCGCCCCCCGCACGGCGGAGATGCCTGGAACCGACAATGCCCTGGATGCGGGCCGGGGCAAGGGGCGGCGTGTGCTGGTGGTGGATGATAACCCCGTGAACCGCAACATTGCGCGCTTGATCCTGGAACGCGACAGCTATGGTGTCGATCTGGTGGATGACGGGATGGAAGCCATCGCGGCGGCAGAGGCCAGCCGTTACGACCTGATCCTGATGGATGTTCAGATGCCCGGCATGGACGGGATTGAAGCCACCCGGATGATCCGCACTCAGGAAGCCCAGACGGGCAAACCGCGCACCCCCATCATCGCCATGACGGCCAATGCCATGGTCGGCATGCGCGAAAGTTATCTTGAAGCCGGCATGGACGATTATGTCTCCAAGCCATACGAACCCCTGGCTCTTCTGCGCACGGCCGCACATTGGTGCGCCCGCCGTGACGTTGCAGACAATAGTACCCCTCTTGCGCTGCCGTTCCCGGAGAATTTGATGGATATGACATCCCATCCCATTATCGATAAAACTGTGATGGCGGGCTTGTTGTCCTTTACTGAAGGGCCTGAGTTCCAGGACCTCATGGCGCGGTTCGTCACAACGGGCCGCGAACGGGCGGACCGGATTGACCGGTTGCGGCAGGAGCAGGTTTGGGGCGAATTGCGCCGCGAGGCCCATTCCATGATCTCTCTGGCCGGGAACCTGGGGCTGCGTCAGGTGCAGCATCTGGCTGCCGCATTGGAAACAAACCTGATCAATGATGATCAAGTGACCGCCAATATTCTGGCCGCACAATTATGTCAGGTGGCCCCGGCGGCATGGCAGGCAGCGGAAGATCATACCCGGTCGCTAACTCAACTGTCCGTCGCCAGCTGATATCATCCGCATCGCACCGACGATCAGGCAAAGAAAAAGGGCGTTCCCACACAAGGAACGCCCCTTCTCCGTACTGAGCCCGGCGAACCGGGGCCAAGCGTGATTAGCGCTTGGAGAACTGGAAGCTGCGGCGGGCCTTGGCCTTACCGTACTTCTTACGCTCGACCACGCGGCTGTCGCGGGTCAGCAGGCCAGCGGCCTTCAGCGGCGGACGCAGGCCCGGCTCGAAGTAGGTCAGGGCCTTGGAGATGCCGTGACGCAGCGCACCGGCCTGGCCCGACAGACCACCACCGGAAACGGTGGCGACGATGTCGAACTGCTCGATGCGGCTGGTGATCTGGAACGGCTGGTTGATCATCATGCGCAGCACGGGGCGGGCGAAATAAACCGCCAGTTCGCGACCGTTCACGGTGATCTTGCCGGTGCCGGGCTTCACCCAGACGCGGGCGACGGCGTTCTTGCGCTTGCCGGTGGCGTAGGCGCGACCGAAAGCGTCAAGCTTCGGCTCGGCCGGAGCGGCCGGGGCAGCGGCGACGGAGGCGGCGGCAGCGCCGGCCTTCAGGTCAGCGAGGCTGTTGATCGTGGCCATTTATCAGGCGCTCCGCTTGTTCTTGGCGTTCTTGGCGGCGAGGTCCAACACCACCGGCGACTGCGCGGCATGCGGATGCTCGGCACCGGCGTAAACGCGCAGGTTGCCCATCTGACGGCGGCCCAGCGGGCTGCGCTTGATCATGCGCTCAACGGCCTTGATGATGACGCGCTCGGGGAAGCGGCCATCCAGGATCTGACCGGCGGAACGGCCCTTGATGCCGCCCGGGAAGCCAGTGTGCCAGTAGAACATGGCGTCGTTCCGCTTGTTGCCGGTCAGGACGACCTTCTCGGCATTGATGACGATGACATTGTCACCGCAATCCAGGAACGGGGTATAGGTGGGCTTGGTCTTGCCGCGCAGGATCAGGGCGATCTGGCTGGCGAGACGACCCAGGACAACGCCTTCCGCATCGATCAGAATCCAGTTCTTCTCGATCTCGGACGGCTTCAGGTTAAAGGTCTTCATCGGAGCACTCGGGCTTATACGGATGAAGGCGCCAACCACCGGGCTGGCACCGAAGCGGATGGTGATGTACGGCCAATCGCCCTTCGCGGCAAGCAAAAAATGCAGCAGATGCAAGGGGCTGCAAAACGGTATTATAATACCGCAAATGCAAACGCTTTGATTTTATTGAGAAAAATCAATTCGTCGCAAGGCGCTTTACGACAAAAGACCGGTGCCATGACGCGGTGACATGGGGAGGATGCGCGGGAACAAGCGGGTGGCCGATGATGTTCATCCTTCATCCGCCACTTGCGATGGAGAAGACCATGTCGATCGCCTATGCCAGGGCCGGAATTGCCGGCCTCGCCTTGACCTTCACCCTGGCCGCCTGTGGCAGCAACATGCAGGAACGCGCCGCCAGCGGTGCCCTGATCGGTGCTGGCACGGGCGCCGTGCTGGGCGGCAGCGTCGGCAGCGCCGCCCTGGGCGGGCTGGCCGGTGCCGGAGCCGGTGTCGTGGTGAATGAGGTGCAGAAGGACAAGCAGAAGAAAAAGCGCCGGCCATGATGCCGCTGTCGGGGCCGGAAAGGCAAAAAGGCCGCCAGGATCGCTCCTGACGGCCTTTGCTTAAGACGGAACCCTGGCCCTTACTTCAGGCCCAGTTCCTTCACGATATGCTGCGCGCCATAGACATTGCGCAGCGCCTCGGACATGCCGCGTACATCGACCATGACGGTGCGGTTACGCTTGGGCTCATAGCCATAGTCGCCCGACAGGCTGTGGATATTGCCGTCGAAGACCAGGCCGATCACTTCGCCCTTGGCATTGATGGCGGCGGAACCGGAATTGCCGCCGATAATGTCGTTCGTGGAGACGGCGTTGTAGGGCGTGGCCATGTTAACCTTGCCCTTGGCGTCGTCCCAGCTCTTGGCCATGTCGAACGGGAAGGCGCCGGTGTCACGCTCATACAGGCCACCGATGGTGGTGTAGGGCTTGACCTCGGTGCCATCCAGCTCCGTCCATCCCTGGATCTTGCCATAGGACAGGCGCAGCGACAGGGTGGCGTCGGGGTAGACGCTGTCGCCATACAGTGCGAAGCGGGCCTTGGCGATGCGGGCCTGAGCCTGTTCGACCACGGCGTCCACTTCCTCTTCCACTGACTTGCGGGCTGCGCGCGCAGCGGCGTCCACGACCTTCATCAGCTTGATCATCGGATCGTCCGACGCGTCGATGGCGGCCTTGCCGCCTTCGAACAGGCGCAGACGCTCGGCGGGGTCGCCCAGCTTGCTGGCCTTCACGGCAGCAGCGGCGACCTGATCGGGCGACTGCTTGCCCAGCACGGCCTTGACCAGAGCGTCATCCGGGCCGAACTGCTCGCGGAATTTGGTCAGCGAGAAGGTCAGCAGGGCGACTTCCAGATCGGCATGAACCGGGGCTGGGTTGGACAGGCGCTGCTTCAGGGCGGGCAGGCGGCTGTCGCCATATTCGCGCAGACGCTGGCCGGACGGCAACAGACGCTCATCCCCGGCGCGCAGCAGCAGGCGGGCATTCATAGCCAGCACGCTGTCGAAGGCGCGCATACGCTCCAGATGGATCAGGCGCTGGTACAGCTGCACGTACCGGGCCTGGGCCTTCTCGATCTGCTCAAACGCGTCGCCGACCTGGGCCGCCAGCTTCGGATCGGCAGCGATTTTGGCGCGCAGCTCTTGCTCGGCCTTGACCTTGCCGCCAAAGAATTCCTTGTCGGCCAACGCCATCTGACGGCCTTTCCAGACCTTGATGGAATTCTCGATGCTGTTCAGATCATCAAAGGCCTCGCGATTGCGGTCGGCATTCTCGCGACCGAATTCGATTAGGCGACCGCGACGCTCCTGCGCCCAGAACAGGAACGAGGGGGCGACATTGTCGCGCACGAATTCCAGTTCGGCGATGGTGCGCAGACGGCTGGTGGAGCCGGGATTGCCAATAACGAAGCTGGCATCGCCTTCCTTGCTGCCCTCGGTCGACCATTTGAAATGGTTCGGGCTCTTGATCGGCTTGCCATCCTCGTAAACGCGCAGCAGCGACATATCGAGCGCGTAGCGGGGGAAGTTGAAATTGTCGGGGTCGCCGCCGAAGGAAGCTGCGGAGGCTTCGGGGGCGAAGGCCAGGCGCACATCCTGGTAACGCTTGTACTTGTACAGGTTATAGCGGCCGCCCTGATACAGGGTTACAGCGTCGCAGCGCAGCTTGGCGTCGCCGCCGGCGCAGTTTTTCTCGATATCGGCCAGAACCGTGCGGCGGGCATTGGCGAAGTCCTGACCGGTCTTACCGGCGGTGGCGGCTTCGACCTGCGCCGTGACGTCGGTGATTTCAACCAGCTGGTTGATCTCGATCCCGGCGCAGCTTTTCTCTTCGGGGCGGGTCTTGGCCAGAAAGCCGTCAGCCTGATAGTCCTTCTCAGCGGAAGACAGCTCGGCGATGCAGTCGGCGACGCAATGATGATTGGTCATCACCAGACCTTCACCCGATACGAAGCTGCCTGAGCAGCCGCCGGCCAGACGCACATAGGACAGCTGCGCCTTCTTCAACCACTTGGCGTCCGGCGTGAAGCCGGTGGCCTTGGCAATGGCCGCCGTCGGCACATTGTCGATGGTCCACATGCCTTCATCGGCATGTGCGGCCCCAACCAGCAGGGCGATGGTCGCGGCGGTCGATACCGCCAGCTTCACCGTCTTCACCATGTTCGTTCCCGTCCTTTGTTCCGCTTGATCGCGTTCGTGTCTATGGATGCCGTGCCCACGGGCGCAGGCGCGCGCGGACCAGGGGCGGCACCATGCGCCCAAGGCCGGGAACGGGTCAATAATCGGATGGGGCCGGTTTACAGATCAAGTATGGTGCCAGGCCTCAGCCATTGGCTGCGCGGCGGCGCATGAAATCATCCAAAGCGCCGTTCATTTCCTTGAGAAGCGCTGCCACCATCGGGTCATTCTGTGCATGGCGCCATACCGCCCCCATGCGCGGATGGTCGGCGAACATGTCGATGCCGCCAAAGGCCGGCAGGAACTTTTCCAGGAAGAAACAGGCCGGGACCATGGCGCAATCCGCCAGGGTGAAACGGTCGCCCATGCACCAGGGGCCGTCGATGAAGGTTTCCAGCCCGTCGCGTCCCCGCTTCAGCTCCGCCAGCTTTTCCCCCACCAGACGCGCATCGCGGGTGGCGGGGTTCATCTGGCCCAGCAGGCCGAGAAGGGCGGGCAGGATATAAAGATCGGCGGCCCGGCTGATGATGCGCGCACGGGCGCGCTCCAGGTCGCTGCCGGGCAGGATGGGCTTATCCGGGAAGCGTTCGTCCAGGAATTCGCATATTACCTCGGACTCGATGATGGTTGCCCCACCCGCATCCAGGGCCGGCATCTTGCCATAAGGATTGATGGCCAGATATTCGGCCGATTTCAGCCCGCCGCCCGGCGGCGGCACCACGGGGATGTCCAGGCCCTTGTACCGGATCGCCAGCAGGACCCGGGTGACATAGGGGCTGAGCACGACACCATAAAGCTTCATCTTCCCAATCTCCGGTCGGTCGCCCGTTCGGCCATCCATTCCCTACATAGCGCGATGCGTTACGCGGGGGTAGGGGGCAATGCCCCGCGCATGGCCGTTTATCCCCTGCTTGCAAGCCTTGACCCGGCCCCCCGCTTGCGGCCATCAAGGGCAGGAAACGATGCCGGGATTTGCCGAATGCGCGTCACCGCCGCTCTTGTCCTGACTCTGATTTTGTTACCCGGTCTGTCCCACGCCGCGTCGGTTCCGCCCGGCCTGTCCGCCGGCATTGCGGGGCCGGTTCTGACCTATGTGCATCTGTTCGGCCTGCTGGGATTGGGACTCTGGCTGGACATGCAGGGGCGGGGGACGCCGGGGGCGGGGGCCGGTCTGGCGCTGGCTGCCGGAATCATTGCGGGGCTGATCACGCGGGCCGGGTTGCACCTGCCCTTCGCCGGTCTGGCACTGGAAGCGTCGCTGATCGTGCTGGGCGGGTTGCTGGCGGCGACCTTTACCCTGCCGGCTGTGGTTGGGCTGGTGATGGCAGCGGCGGTGGGCACCCTGCATGGGATCAGCCTATCGCAATGGGGCGGGCCGGCGACGGGGAACGCGTTGTTCTGGCCCGGCATGCTGATGGGCTGCGTTCTGGTCCTGTCATCGGGGGTCGGCCTGTCGGCCACGCTGTACCAGATCGGCGGGGGTAAGGCGTCGCGCGTGGCCGGTGGCGGCATCGCCCTGTTGGGGCTTTTGATGCTTTTGAATGTTCTGTGACAAAAACCGTTGGATATCGGCCACACGGCCCCGACTTTTGTCGCGGCCTATACCATTTCGTCCCCGTTCCGGTTGCGAACATTGTTCGGCAGGCGCACCATGACAGGGTCGTAAGCCACAAGGGAAAGGGCGCCTAGGCCATGCCCAATCCAGCCGAACCCCCGCAAACCGTCCCGCCCGAAACCGACAGGAAGTCTGGTTTCCTGCGACGACGTGACATGCTGACCGGTGGGGTGGCCTTTCTGGCCTTGTCCGCCGTGCCGGATATAGCCCGCGCCGCGTCGGAGCAGGTGCGGTTTTTCCAGATCGGCACCGGCACGACCGGCGGCACCTATTTCCTGATCGGCGGATTGCTGGCCAATGCGGTGTCCAACCCGCCGGGATCGCGCCCCTGTGACCGGGGCGGGGCCTGTGGTGTGCCGGGCCTGATCGTGGTGGCGCAGGCGACGTCGGGGGCGGTGGAGAATATCGGCCTGATGCGGTCGCGGCGCCTGGAATCGGCGCTGGTGCAGGCCGATATCGCGCATCTGGCCATGAATGGGCAGGACCCGTTTCAGAAAACAGCCTATCCCGACCTGCGCGCCATCGCCAACCTCTACACCGAAACCATTCATCTGGTGACCCGCGCCGGCAGCGGCATCAAGACGCCCGCCGACCTGAAGGGCAAGCGGGTGGCCCTGGGTGAGCAGGGGTCGGGCACGCTGGTAACGGCGCGCGCCTTGCTGGCGACATATGGCCTGTCTGAAAAGACGGTGAAGCCTTTCTATCTCAGCCCCGCCGCCGGCGGTGACCGGCTGGAGGCCGGGGAACTGGATGCGTTCCTGATTGTTGGTGGTTATCCGTTGCCGGCCGTTGCCGATCTGGCGCGGCGCGTGCCCATTGCCCTGGTCCCGTTCGACGATGCCCGCGCAGCGCAACTGATGAAGCGCATGCCGCATTTCACGGAAACCCGCATCGATGCCGACACCTATGAAGGGGTGCCGACCACGCGGACCTTGGGGGTTGGTGGCGTCTGGGTGGTGCGGGGCGACCTGAAATCCGATCTGGTGCATGACATCACGGCGGCGCTGTGGAACGAACAGACGCGGTCGATGCTGGATAATGGTCATCCGCGCGGAAAGTCCATCCAGCTGGCCACGGCCCTGTCGGCGCTGCCTATCCCGCTGCATCCGGGTGCCGAACGATTCTATCGGTCCAAGGGCATGATCAAGGGCGACATGCCGGCACCCAAGGCGCCTCCTGCCACGCACTGACAATCCTATGTAATAAATTGTCCCGATTGGTCACAGTTCGCTTTCCCGTGTTGACCGCAGGAAACATACAAAGATAACCTCCTCCCCGGTGGATGCGGCGGAGCGGGTGGCGCATGGGACAGGTGATGGCAGGATGGCGATGGCCGGCGGTCTTGTCAGGCTTGTCCGGAACTTTGCTGGGCCGTTTCGTCGTGCGGCTGGCCGGCTGGTCCATGCTGATCGTGCTGGCCCTGACCGCCATCGGCTATTCAACCATTTACGACCGGGAAGAACGGGAAGCGTTGGACAGTCTGAAGGCGCATCTTCTGGAACGCGGGCGCACCGAAAGTGCCATTTTCCAGCTGGCCGCTGCCAATATGGCGCTGTTCCGCGACCGGTTCCTCGCGCTTTATGCCGATCCGACGATCTTGCCGGACCCCGGTTTCGCGACGTTCTTCGAACCGGGGGCGGATGGGGCCACGCGCCTGCGGCAACAATATTTCGACGGCATTGTCGGCCCCGATGGTATCCGCCGGGCCGGCATGTCGGGTTTCATTGGTGCCAATCAGCGCGATATTCCCGATGAACTGAAACGCCGTCTCGTCCTCTCTTATCACCTTTTGGCTGAATACGGTCCAGCTTGGCACAATCGTTTCATCAATACGACGATCAGCACGCCGGAAAACGCCATGATCATGTTCTGGCCTGCCTTTGCCTGGGGGCGGGAGGTGGAGGCCGATCTGGACATGACGGCCTTTTCCGTCGTCCGGTCCACCATGTTCAAGGAGAATCCCAACCGTCACGCCGTCTGGACACCGCTTTACCATGACCACACGGCCAAGGCCTGGATGGTGACCTATCAGTTGCCGGTCGATTATCAGGGCAAGCATCTGATCAATGCCGGTCATGATGTGCTGGTCAATGATCTGATGGACCGGTTGATCACTGATCACCTGCCGGGATCATATAATTTCGTGATGGCGGCGGACGGGCATCTGGTGGCGCATCCGCTGTGGATGGATCGGTTGCGCAAGGAACTGGCGACCATCAATCTGCAAAAGCTGGGGGATGAGGGCCTGCTGCGTACCCATGCCCTGATCCGTGACAGCGTGGAACGGCGGAAGAGCGATCCCGGCCCCGACGAGAATGTCTGGATCGTCGATGACGTGGCGGACGATGCCTATCTGGCCGTGACGCGCCTGGACGGTCCCGACTGGTGGTTTGTGGCCCGCTATCCCAAGGCGCTGGTGGCGGCCAAGGCGCATCAGGCGGCCAGCGCCATCATGGCCATGGGCACGGCCTATTTCCTGGCCATGCTGGTGCTGGTTTTCGTTCTGCTGCGCCGGCAGGTGGCGGACCCGATCCTGCAATTGAAGAACGCTTCTGAACGGGTGGCGGCGGGGGATTATGCGGCCGTCGCCGATGGGGAAACGCCGCTGCCCACGGCGACGCAGGACGAGATCGGCCTGCTAGCCCGATCCTTCCAGGATATGGCGGTGCGTGTGCGTGAGGCGAGCGACAGTCTGGCCGAACAGGTGGCGCTGCGCACAGAGGCACTGGACGCTGCCAATAAGCAGCTGGAAGAGTGGAGCCTGCACGACGCCCTGACGGGTGCCCATAACCGCCGCGCCTTTGATGCCGATCTGCGCAGCGTGTTTGATCTGGCCCAGCGCCAGGGCAAGGCTAGTTTCGCCCTGCTTCTGGCCGATATCGACCATTTCCAGGCCTATAACAGTGCCTATGGCGAGGCGGCGGGCGATCAGATCCTGCGCACCCTTTTCCGGGTGCTGGCCCGGCAGGTGGGGCAGGGGGACCGTGTTTACCGCCATGGCGGCGCGCGGGCGGCCATCATCCTGACCGAAACCGACCCGGTGGCGCTGGAGGTGCGGGTGCGCGCCCTGCTGGAGGATGTGGCGGGTCTGGCCTTGCCGCATCAGAAAAGCCCGCACGGGGTCATCACCCTGTCGGCCGGACTGGCCCGTTATCAGCCCGGCATGGACGGGCCTGCCGACATGGCGCGGCTGGCCGATGAACGGCTGGCCGCGGCGCGGGCCGGTGGGCATAACCGGCTGGTGGCGTAGAGTTTGATCGGTTTGAATGGAAACATTCAAACCGTCAAACACACGACAAAACAAACTCTCGGATCAGGCCTCCTGCGCCGCCGTCTTCTCCACCGCCGCCTCTTCGCTTCGGCGGCGGGTCAGTCGGGATAGGGACAGGCTGAAGATCGTCATCAGGATGGCGCAGAAGATGGCGGACCAGATGACCTTGGCCAGCGACGGGTTGTTCAGGTTGAAATAGGCCAACTGCCCGATATTCAACAGAACAACGCCGCGCAGCATCCATTCCACATTGATCTTGGCCAGGATATAGGCCCCGAACGGTGCCATGAACAACACCACCGGATAGGCGCACAGCCAGGTCCGCACCTGATATTCCGTAAGGCCGGCATCATGGAAATGCCGGTAGGCATAGCCAAGGATGGATATGGCGGCCATCAGCATGATGGACATATGGGTCGCCACCTTTTCCTTCATGCGGAAACGGGTGACCAGCAGCGTGTAGATCACGATATCAGCGCCGGTGCCGAACAGGCTGGCGCACAGGCCGCCGACGATCAGCACCAGACCCAGCAGCGCATGATCCCGCCAACCCGCTGCTTCCAGACGGGGCCGGTCACCGCGATGGTCGCTCCAGACATAGGCGATGGCGAAGGTGGTGATCAGGCTGAGGAACAGGGCCTGGATGATATAGACGGGCAGCGACTGCAACAGCAGCATGCCGGCGATAAAGCCCACAAAACAGACCGGGATGAAGGCCAGCAGGGGCCTGTAGTCCCTGATAACGTTGTCTTTATGGGACAGGATGAAGATGCTGGCGCTGGTCATGCCGATGCTCTGGATCATCAAGCTGAAATCGCGCGCCATGGTGCGGTCGACGGACAGGAAGATGTTCAGAACGGGAAAGGCCACAGCTCCGCCGCCTTCCGGCGTCAGCCCTGCCACGAATGCGCCCAGTACCATGATGGCCGGGTAATACCAGTGTCCGACGAGGAAACCCAGGTCATTGAAGGTGGTAAACAGGATCAGCCACAGGCCGAGCATGCCAACGAACCAGCCGGTGAAGATGCGGCTTTGAAACAGGGATCCCTCCCAGGGCGCATTCTTGATATTTATCAAGAATGGACATGGATCGCGGCGCGGGTCAATTGCTGCCCGCTTCCTTTCCGGGCGCAGGCTTCGTATTCTTGTGGCCTGTGGTTGAAAGGATGAATGAATGAGCGCGCAGATCCCCCTGATCCTGGACGGCGATCCCGGCACCGATGATCTTCTGGCCTGGATGTGGGTGCTGGCCCTGCCGCATCGGGCGCGGGTCCTGGGGATCAGCGCCGTCAATGGCAATGTCACACTGGACCGGACGACGGCCAATGCCCTGGCCTTCCTGGACCATGTCGGCGCACCCGATATTCCTGTGCATGCAGGGGCTAAGGCACCGCTGGGCAAGGATGAGCCGCCGCCGGGCGACGGCGCCTTTGCCGAATCCGGCCTGGGCGATCTTGTATTGGCTCCGTCCACCCGGTCTGCTGTTTCCCATGATGCGGTCGGCTGGATGGCGCAGACCCTGCGGTCCATGCCGGTGCGGACCGTCACCATCCTCGCCACGGGACCGCTGACCAATCTGGCGCTGCTGCGCGCGAGGGCACCCGATGCCTATACCCGCATCGGGCGGATTGTCGCCATGGGTGGGTCGTTTGGGCCGCTGCCGCCGAATTTCGTGCGCCGGGGCAATGTCACGCCATTTGCGGAGTTCAATTTCTGGATGGATGCCGCGGCGGCGCAATCGGTGCTGAATGGCGGGGTGCCGGTGCTGCTGGCCCCGGCCGATGTCACGCATCAGCTGATCTCGACCCCCGCCCGGCTGGCTGCCGCCCGTGCCCTGCCCCGGCTCGGGGAGGAGGTGGCGCGCATGCTGCACGCGCCCTATCACCTGGATAAGCCGAAATTCCATACGGAGGGGGCGTTCCTGCATGACCCCACGGCGGTGGCGGGCCTGTTCCATCCCGATCTGTTCGAGACGGTCCGCGCCCAGGCACATATCGTGACGGAAGGCACAGGGATCGGCGCCGGCCTTCTGCTGCCAGACGGGGCCGGGAATGTAGAGGTAATGGTGCGGGTGAAGGATACCGACGCCTATTACACGCGCCTGTTTAACGAACTGGCGGCACATTACCGTTAAAATATCAGCCCAATCGCAGCGTCGCGATCCCCGCCAGGACCAGAAGGGCAGCGCCGGTGCGCCAGCGGCCCACCGGTTCCTTCAGCCATAGGCGCGCGATCAGCAGCGCGAAGATGACGCTGGTTTCACGCAGTGCCGCGACCAGCGCGATGGGGGCGTGGGTCATGGCCCAGATGGCGATGCCATAGCCGGACATGGCCAGTGCCCCGCCCACCAGATCGCGCCGCCACCCGGCCTTGGTTGCCTGCCAAAGCCCGGCCCCGCCCCGCCGTGCCCAAGCCAGCGCCACCATGGGCGGGGCATTTAGGATGAACAGCCAAACCGTATAAGCCACGGCATGGCCGCCGGCACGCGCCCCCAGGCCATCCACGGTGGTATAGCCTGCGATGAAACAGGCGGTCGCCAGCGCCATCAGCACCGGCCGTGGATCGGCACGCAATGCCGCTCCGCCGCGCAGGGCCAGGGTGGCGATGCCGCCTGCGATCAGGACGATTGCCAGCCCTTCCACCGGCTTCAACGGATCGGTGCCCAAGACCAACCCGACCAGCGCCACCAGGGGCGGGGCGGCCCCGCGCGCCACAGGATAGACCTGTGACAGGTCACCCAGCCTGTAGGTGCGGACCAGAAACAGCTGATAGCCGGTATGAAAGGCCAGCGACGCCGCCAGATAGGGCCAGGCCGCCACCGGCAGGGCCGGCACGAACGGCAACAGGGCGAGACCGGCGACGGCGCACCAGACATTCAGCATAGTGATCCCCACCAGCCGGTCGCCCCCACCCTTCAGCAGACTGTTCCATCCCGCATGCATCAGGGCCGCGCACAGGACCAGCGGCACCACCCATTCCGTCATCATTCCTCCAACAACCGGCCTGAGTGCCGGCATCGCCAACCGGTTCGCCCCCGGAACGATACAAGCATTGGTGCCATGCGGCGCTTGACGATGATAATCGGCTGATCAGGCGAATTTCGCTGTTGCCAACCTCAAATCCCTTGGCTATAACCCCGCCCACTTCACCGCGACGGCGCCCCGATAGCTCAGCGGTAGAGCAACCGCTTCGTAAGCGGTAGGCCGTTGGTTCAAATCCGACTCGGGGCACCATCTCCTGCCAATTTAATTTGGCGGTGACAGGCCGGAAGCTGGTGGCGACTTTCAAATCTTCTTCAGAAGAACTTACCGAAACTTTTCGGTAAGGGGAAAGCCGCCCCGGGCTTGCCGGCTTTTTGTGTTTTAGCCCCCCACATCCGTCATCCGATCACGCTATGCTGCCTCCCCACCATGTCGCTTGCCAGGGTGGCGCGGTTAGCGGTAACAATACCGCCCGATTGGCCCCGGTTGACCGGGGACCTCCGGAGGAAACACCGACAAAGCGGGAGTGTGCGATGTCTTTGCATGGCAATTTGCTGATCGGCCGCAGCCGTATCGCCACCGAGGCCGGGTTCAAGGCCGTCGATCCGACTGCTGATGCGCAGATCGAACCGGCCTTCGCGCAAGCCACGCCCGCCCATGTCGATCAGGCCTGCGCGCTCGCCTGGGCCGCCTTTGACGGGTTCCGGGAGGCAGCACCGGAGGATCGCGCCCGCCTGCTGGAAAAGATCGCCGACAATATCATCGCCATTGGCGATGAATTGCTGGACCGCGCCGGGGCCGAAACGGGCCTGCCGCGCGCCCGGCTGGAGGGGGAGCGGGGCCGCACGGTCGGCCAGTTGCGCCTGTTCGCATCCGTGCTGCGCAATGGTGACTGGCTGGGTGCCCGCATCGACCCGGCCCTGCCGGAACGCAAGCCCATGGCGCGCGCCGACCTGCGCCTGCGCAACATTCCCGTCGGCCCCGTCGCGGTGTTCGGTGCGTCCAACTTCCCGCTGGCCTTCTCCGTCGCGGGTGGCGACACGGCCTCGGCCCTGGCCGCCGGCTGCCCCGTGGTGGTGAAGGTGCATTCGGCTCACCCCGGCACGTCGGAGCTGGTGGGGGAGGCGATTGCCGCCGCCGTGGCAGAACTGGGCTTCCCTGAAGGTGTGTTCTCCATGCTGTCGGGCACGCAGCGGGAATTCGGTCAGGCCCTGGTCGCCGACTGGCGCATCAAGGCTGTTGGTTTCACTGGGTCGCGTGGTGGCGGTCAGGCCCTGATCCGCATCGCCCAGTCTCGCCCCGAACCCATCCCCGTCTATGCGGAGATGAGCAGCATCAACCCCGTCATCCTGCTGCCGGCAGCATTGTCGGTGCGGGCGGAGGCGTTGGGCACGGCTTTCGTCGGCTCGCTGACCATGGGTGCGGGGCAGTTCTGCACCAATCCCGGCCTGATCCTGGCCGTGGACGGGCCAGACCTGGAGCGGTTCATCGCCGCCGCGTCCACCGCCCTGGCGAATGTCGCCCCCATCACCATGCTGACGCCCGGCATCTGTCAGGCCTACCGCACCGGTGTGGCCGCCCTGGCCGGCCATGAGAAGGTGACGACGGTGGCGCGCGTGGCCGAGGTTGGAGGCAACAAGGGTGCGGGTGCCCTGTTCGCCGTCACCGCTGCCGACTTCCTGTCCGACCACGCGCTGGGGGCGGAAGTGTTCGGCTCTTCCTCTGTCATCATCCGCTGCCCTGACCTGGGCGTGCTGAAGGATGTGCTGGAGCATCTGGAGGGCCAGTTGACGGCCACGGTGCATCTGGACGAGGGCGACCATGGCGTCGCCGCCACCCTGCTGCCGACCTTGGAGCGTCGGGCGGGTCGCATTCTGGCCAATGGCTGGCCCACGGGTGTCGAGGTCTGCCACGCCATGGTGCATGGCGGCCCGTTCCCGGCCACCAGCGACCCGCGCAGCACCTCGGTCGGGTCGCTGGCCATCGACCGCTTCCTGCGCCCCGTCTGCTATCAGGACATCCCCGATGCCCTGCTGCCGGCGGCGTTGAAGCGTGACAATCCGCTGGGCCTGAATCGCCGGGTGGATGGGGTCGTGCAGAAGGCCTGACGGCTACCGCCGGCGGTGGACCCGCACGGGGATCGGCACCAGCCGGGCCCCGTGCCCGCCGCCGGGACCATCCCGATAATCGCCGGTCCCTTGCAGCATCACGGCAAAGCCGATTTGCAGGGAACCGATGGTCAGTCCCGTCAGAAAGCAGAAGACGCCCAAGCCCAGCCAGCCCATCTGGGTGGCCATGGCCAGACTGCGCAGATGCAGCGCGTCGGTGGCGACAATGATGGCGGCAACAACCAGCCCCAGGGCAAAGCCCATGGCGGCGTGGCGCAGCATGAAACGGACCAGGGGCGGCATGATCGGCCCTCCGTTTGGGGTTGATGACACAAACATGTCACCAACACCGCAGGAGCCAATCGGACGCATGGCCGCAGCCCTAAAAGCCATGAATGAAAAAGGGGGCCTTCCGGCCCCCTTTTTGTTTGCCAATAGAGCGAAGCAGTCAGGCGTGCTTTTCCAGCGCCGCGACGCCCGGCAGTTCCTTGCCTTCCAGCCATTCCAGGAAGGCACCGCCCGCCGTGGAGACATAGGAGAAGCGGGACGCGACACCGGCATGTTCCAATGCAGCGACGGTATCACCACCGCCGGCCACCGACAGAAGCTTGCCCTGCGCCGTCAGGTTGGCGGCGATGGCGGCCACGGCGTTGGTGGCGCTGTCGAACGGCACCAGCTCAAACGCGCCGAACGGGCCGTTCCAGACCAGGGTCTTGGCGCCTTCCAGCTTGCGGCCCACCAGTTCGACCGTGGCGGGGCCGGCATCCAGCATCATTTCGCCATCGCGGATATCGGTGACGGCGGTGACGCGGTGATCGGCATTGGCCTTGAACTCCCGCGACATCAGGCCATCGACGGGCAGCACGATCTCGCACCCACCAGCGGCGGCCTTTTCCATGATGGCGCGGGCCTGATCGGCCATGTCCCGCTCACACAGGGAGGAGCCGACGGCCACGCCCTGCGCGAACAGGAAGGTGTTGGCCATGCCGCCGCCCAGCACCAGGATATCGACCTTCGACACCATGTTCAGCAGCAGGTCCAGCTTGGTGGAAATCTTGGCTCCGCCAACCACGGCGGCGACGGGACGCTCAGGTACTGCCAGAGCCTTGCCCAGCGCTTCCAGTTCCGCCTGCATCAGACGGCCCGCCGCACTGGGCAGCAGGTGGGCGATGCCTTCGGTGGAGGCGTGCGCACGGTGGGCCGACGAGAAGGCGTCGTTTACATAGATATCGCCCAGGGCCGCCAGACCCTTGGCCAGATCGGCATCGTTCTTTTCCTCACCCGCATGGAAGCGGGTGTTTTCCAGGATCAGCACGCCGCCGGCGGGTAGGGCGGCAATGGCGGACGACGCCTTCTCACCCACGCAATCCTCGGCAAAGGCGACCGGGGCGCCCAGCGCCTTTTCTACAGCAGGCACCACCTGACGCAGGCTGTTCTTCGTGTCGGGGCCATTCTTGGGGCGGCCGAAATGCGACATGACGACAACCTTGGCACCCTTGGCCGCGATCTCCTTCAGCGTGGGGATCAGACGGTCGATGCGGGTCGTGTCGGTCACCTGCCCATCGGCGACAGGCACGTTCAGGTCGGCGCGGACAAGCACCGTCTTACCGGTGACATCGATGGTGTCGAGGGTCTGGAAGCGCATGTAGAAGGTCCCCGTCAGGATGCGTTGGGCATGAAATACCGGGCGGCAGGAAACACCATTGCGCGCGGCCTTTCAACACACAGGCAAGGCGGGGACATGTGCAAAAAAATCGGCTGCTGCGATAGACAGCGTTTCACGGAATTGTCATCGTCGGTTTGAAACGACCGGAATCCGGGGCGAATCAGCCCGCCGGCCGTGTTTTGCCATGTGTGTGGTGCGTCATGTCCGGGTTGGAGATTGAACTGAAACTGGCGGTGGCGCCATCCGATATGGACCGGCTGCGGGGGCTTGGCTGCCTCTCTGACACCATCGCCAAGCCGAAGGTCAAGTCGCTCGACAGCATTTACTTTGATACCGAGGACCGGCGGTTTTTGGCCAATGGCCTGTCGCTGCGCGTCCGCCGTGTTGGCCGCAAGCTGATCCAGACCCTGAAATCCGCACCCCAGGCGGGTGCCGGTGCCCTGGTGCGCGGTGAGTGGGAGGTGGAGGTGGCGCATCCGCGCCCCGACCTGTCGCTGCTGCCCGATGCCAGCGTGCTGGATGGTCTGGACGGTGTGGGCAATGACGATCTGGTGCCGGTGTTCGAGACCCGTATCCGCCGACAAATCCGCCACCTGTCGCCCCGCCCCGGCATCACTATTGAGGTGGCGCTGGATTACGGGGAGATTGTTGCCCCCGGCGGTCTGGCCCTACCCGTGCATGAACTGGAACTGGAACTGTCGGAAGGCACCGACACCGCCGCCCTGTATGATCTGGCCCGCGCCATTCATGCCGATGTGCCGGTACGGCTGGAGATGCAGACAAAATCGGCGCGCGGTTATGCCCTGTCATCGGGTGCCACGCCGGTCAGTGTGAAGGCGTCAAAGCTGACCCTGGACCCGGAAGCGACGGTGGAAGAGGCGCTGTCCGGCATCGTTCGCCACTGCCTGGGCCATCTGATGGCGAATGAGCCGGTGACGCGCCTGGGGCAGGACCCGGAGGGGGTGCATCAGATGCGCGTGGCCTTGCGCCGCCTGCGCTCCGCCCTGCAGATATTCCGGCCCTTCATTCCGGCCGATCAACTGGATGATCTGGGGCCTCGCGTGAAGGCGCTGGCCGACGCCCTGGGGTCGGCGCGGGAATGGGATGTGTTCCTGGGTGACCTGTTGCACCCCGTCGCCACGGCCCTGCCGGGCCATGCGGGTCTGGCAGAACTGGAGATGGCGGCGCGGGCGGCACGGGAACGCGGTTACGCGCTGGTCCGCAACACCCTGGCCGATCCGGCCCATACCGCCCTGCTGCTGGATTTGGCAGCCTGGGTCGATGGCCGGCAATGGCGCAACCAGCCGGTCAGCGAGCAATCGACCTTGCTGCTGTCCCCCGTCACGGAAATGGCGGGTGCTTTGCTGGGCAAGCGGCATAAACAGGCGCGCAAGCGGGGACGGGGCTTTGCCAAGCTGGCCGCGGCACCCCGGCATGAGCTGCGTATCTCCTTGAAAAAGCTGCGCTATGCGGCGGATTTCTTCCGTTCGCTCTATGAGGGCAAGGCCCTGCGCCGGTTCCTGGAAGAACTGTCCACCTTGCAGGACCATCTGGGCCATTTGCAGGATGTCGCCACGGTGGACAAGCTGGTGGCGGAATTGGAGCGGACAGGCGGCGAGACATTGCCGCCGGCCTGGCGGCTGGGGGCCGGTCTGGTCACGGGCTGGCACGCGCGCGGCCTGCATGATCTGGAAGAACATATCGTCGCGGACTGGCACCGGTTCGCGGATGCCAAGCCGTTCTGGCAGGATGCGGAAGGAGAGGCGGAGGATCGCTGATCCCCGTCCTTCGTTGCAGAGGAAATAACATGCGCACCATCCTGGTTTCCAACATCAAGGGCGGCGTCGGCAAAACCACCATTGCCACGCATCTGGCCGCCTTCTTCGCGGGCCATGGGCACAAGACGGCTTTGGCCGATCTGGACCGGCAGAAATCCTCGCTGGGCTGGCTGAAGACGCGGCCGGATACGGCGGCCGCCATCCAGGGGCTGGATTGGGTGAAAGAGATCGGCAAGCCGCCATCGGGCACAGGCCGGCTGGTCATTGATGCGCCGGCGGCCATGCGGCCCAAGGATGTGGAGGACCTGATCCGCATGTCCGACATCGTGGTGCTGCCCGTCCTGCCCGGCGCATTTGATGAGGCGGCGACGGCCCGTTTCCTGGATAAGCTGGAAGAGGTGAAGGCCATCGCCAAGGCAAAGGTGCCGGTCGCCATCGTCGGCAACCGCATGCGGGCGCGCACCAAGGCGGCAGATCGCCTGGATACGTTCCTGGCTGGGGCGGGGCATCAGGTGGTGGCGCGGCTGCGCGACAGCCAGATGTATACCGACCTTGCCGCCGACGGCCTGACCCTGTTCGACCAGAAGGCCAAGCGCGCAACGGATTTGCGTGCCGATTGGGAGCCGTTGCTGGCCTTTGTAGGTTAGGCGCCGTTTTTGAGTATCAGATGAAGCTCACAAGCCCCTGGCGAAGGTAGGCCGTCACGTTCACCGGGGGCCACAATCAAAAGGTCGTTATCGCGCGGGCCGGGCGGAATTGCTGACTTCCGACCCTCTCTTTGCTATCATGGCTTCATCATCGCCACGCCCATGTCCACCGCCAGTCCGAGCCACAGGCTTTCGGGGTGGCGTAGCCCATGGGCCATGCAACACCCCCCTGTTTTCTGTTTCACTTGGTTGCATGAACGCGATTGAGATCGGAGAGGAGCCGTCATCGTCTCCGAATTCGGGGGGGCTGGCGACCGGCTTTCAAGCCGACGGTACTACTCCACCACCTCAACACTCATCTTCATCTTGGGATGGATGTTGCAGACGGCGCGGAAGCGGCCTTCATGGTCGAACAGGACCTCTACCGACTGGCCGGGGTCCTGCACGCCGCTGTCATAATCCATGTCGGCGGCGAAGACGCGGATATTGTGGACGCGCGTATCCTCATTATGAATGACCAGCGTGCCGCCCTTGCGTAGGCGGACGGCGGCGGCACTGAAAGCCGTGTTGCGTTGTGTCACCTCCAGCCGGGCGGGGGCGGGGCCAGTGCTGACAGGGCCGGGATCGGTGGCGGCCACGGCGTTCACATGCACCGGCAGGGCGGCGGGATCGGCGTTCAGCGCGTCGAGGAAGGCCAGGATATCGGCCTGTTCCCCGTCGGTCAGGTCCAGATGCGGCGGCAGGTCGCGTGACAGGGTGGGGCGATGCACCACGCCGTTCACGTAATGGCGCAGTACATCCTTCAGATCGGCGATGGAGCCATCATGCATATAGGGCGCGGTACGGCCAATCTCCCGCAGGGTCGGCGTTTTCCAGCTATTCGCCAGCTCGACATGCCCGACCACACCACCACGCCCCGGACCCGTGGCGGGCAGGCCGATATCGTGGAAGGCACTGTCCGTGAAGGCCCAGCCCTTATGGCAGTTGCTGCACGCCGCCTTGCCATCGAACAGGGCGAAACCGCGCTTTGCAGCGTCGGGAATGGCCGTTTCATCCCCCGCCACCCAGCGGTCGAAGGGGGTAACGGGTGATACCAGCGTGCGCTCGAAGATCGCGATGGCCTTGGCAACATTGTCCAGGCTGATCACCGGCTCCTGCGGGAAGGCGCGAGCAACGGCGGCCTCCAGGTCCCGGTCGCCCTTCAGTTCCGCCGGCAGGGCGGCCAAGTCTTGGTGCATTTCGATGGGATTGGCGATGGGTCCAAGGGCCTGCTTTTCCAGGCTGCCGGCCCGCCCATCCCAGAACAGCTGTTCCGCCCAGGCTAGGTTCCACAAGGTGGGCGTGTGCATAGGGCCGGCCTGTCCGCCTTCACCCACCGCGCGGGGACGACCATCGGAAAAGCCCTTGGCCGGGTCATGGCAACTGGCGCAGGACATGGAATTGCCGCCGGACAGGCGCATGTCGTTGAACAGGCGCCGGCCCAGTTCCAGCTTGGCGTCGGAGAAGGGGTTATCGGCAGGGTAGGGCGCGCTGTCGGGGCGGGTCCAGGCGGCAAGGTTGCCGGGCCGGTCGGCCTGCGCCTGTGGTCCGGCCAGCCCCAGGGTGAAGGCCAACACGACAACTGCCAATGCCGACAAGGAACGCCGCGCCTTACCCATGATGACACTCTGTTGTGAATTACCGCAGCCGGCTCAACGCCAGTTCGACATTGGAGACAAGGGCCGACACCTCACCCGGCGGGGTGGCCTTGCCCTTGGGCGGCTGCAGGGTTGCCCAGACGGGGGCCAGCTTCTCCAGGGCATTCACGGCGTTGCCGGACGGGTCGCTGGCCGCCGTCGAGGCGGAGAGACGGGCCAGATAGACCTTGGCGATGGCGTAGAAGCCGCGCCCATCCTGATATTCGATAGGGCTGGTGATCACCCCATCTTCCACCGCCGCTGCATATTCGGACGCTGCCGTGCGCAGCAGGGTGGCGATGACCGGGGTCAGGAAAGCAGGCTTGGTGCGGTCGGCGGCCGGAATGGTTGCTTCGGCCTTGCTGATGGCCTGTTCGACCTTGTCCAGCGCCTTAGCGATATCGGCGGCCGGGGCCTTGGCGCGGGCGAGCGCGACCAGGGCGTCGAGGTCAGCCTCGAACCCGACCTTGCGGGTATCCAGCACGGGGCGGGCACCGTCATAAATTTCTTCTGCGGGGTGCAGGAAATGCGGGACGGCATCGCCGCCGCGCCCGGCCTGATAAAGTTCCCGACCCACCGACAGGTGACCCCGGATCAGGCCCAGGGAGCCTTGCAGCTGCTGATCTTCGGACAGATTGTCAAAGGCACCCAGTTCGCCGCCCTCACCACCCTCGGCGGCGGCGGGTGCGCCGTGGCCGGCATGATGATCCTGCGCCAGCGCAAGGCCCGCCTGGCCCATGGCCACGCAAAGGCCCACACCTACCCAAAGCTTCGCATTGATCCGCATTCGATCCTCCATCGGTTTCGGGTATATTGCAAATAACTCGCAAACGCGGAAGCTAAATTGACGCAGGAAGTGACGGGGCGCACTGTTCAGACATTGCCCATCGGCATATCTGTCTGTCAGTGCCTGCATCCCACAGAGGAAAGCCCCATGCTGCTGCGCCATGCCCCCGATCTGAGTGAGCGTGAGGTAACGCCGCGTGATCTATATCTGAACCGCCGCCATCTTCTGGCCGGGTTCGGTGGCATGATGCTGGCGGGGGCGGCACAGGCGGCGGAAAAAAGCCCGTTCAGCACGGATGAGACGCCGACCAGCCTGAAGGACATCACCAGCTACAATAACTTCTACGAATTCGGCACCGACAAGTCCGATCCCGCCCGCAATGCCGGACGCCTGACGGTGAAGCCATGGAAGGTGAAGATCGACGGTATGGTGGGCAAGCCGGGCGAGTATGACCTGGATGATCTGCTGAAGGGCATGACGATAGAGGAGCGCATCTATCGCATGCGCTGTGTTGAGGGCTGGTCCATGGTCATCCCCTGGAACGGCTTTCCGCTGGCCAGCCTGCTGAAACGGGTGGAGCCGCAGTCGGGTGCCAAGTTTGTGGCGTTCGAGACGCTGGTGCGCCCGTCGGAAATGTCCGGGCAGGGTGGTTTCTTCAAGATTCTTGACTGGCCCTATGTGGAGGGGTTGCGGCTGGATGAGGCGATGAATCCTCTGACCCTGCTGGCCACAGGCCTTTATGGGGAGAACCTGCCCAACCAGAACGGCGCGCCGCTGCGCCTTGTCGTGCCGTGGAAATATGGGTTCAAGGGCATCAAATCCATCGTGCGCATCAGCCTGACCGACAAGCAGCCGGCCACCAGCTGGAATATCCAGGCACCGCAGGAATATGGCTTCTATTCCAATGTGAACCCGGAGGTCGATCATCCGCGCTGGAGCCAGGCGACAGAGCGGCGGATCGGGGATGGCGGCGGCCTGTTCGCCAAGCGCCGCCCGACCCTGCCGTTCAATGGCTATGCCGATCAGGTGGCGAGCCTTTATACCGGCATGGATTTGCGGAAATTCTATTGATGGCCATCGCCAATCTGCGTATCCAGCCGCGTTTTCCGACCTGGCCGGTCTATCTGGCCGGGCTGATCCCGGCGTTGTTCTATGTCTACCAGATATTCTACGGCGATCTGGGGGCCGATCCGGCCAAGACGCTGGAACATGCCATGGGCGAATGGGCCCTGCGGTTCCTGATCCTGGGGCTGGTCATCACGCCGCTGCGCCGGGAATTGGGCATCGGGCTGCTGAAATACCGGCGCGCGGTCGGGCTGATCGCGTTCCTGTATGTCGTGCTGCACCTTACCGTCTATCTGCTGCTGGATCAGGGGTTGGACTGGTCCGCCATCTGGGCCGATATCATCAAGCGGCCCTATATCACCATCGGTATGGCGGGCTTCGTCCTGTTGCTGCCGCTGGCGGCCACCAGCTTCAATGCCGCCATCCGCTGGGTCGGCGGGCGCAACTGGAACCGGCTGCACAAGCTGGTTTACCCCGCCGTGCTGGCCGGGGCCGTGCATTATGTGATGCTGGTGAAAAGCTGGCCGGTGGAGCCGCTGGTCTATCTGGCGATCGTCCTGGCCCTGCTGGGCTGGCGTGTCTGGCGGCGGGCGTGAGGGTCAGCCCTCGTCGCCGCCATCACCGCCCGCCATCTTGAATCCGTCCAGCAGGGCCAGCAGGGCGCTGCGCCCGGCGGGGCCAAGTGAGGCGGCCAGTTCCTGTTCATAGGCGTCGTGCCGGGCCTGGATCTCCCGCATCCGTTCCTGACCATGGTCGGTCAGGTGCAGGCAGTAGGAGCGGCGGTCCGCGGGTGAGGGGGAGCGGACCAGCAGGCCGCGCCCTTCCAGCCCATCCAGCAGCGGCACAAGATTGGCCCGCTTCAGGCCCAGCGCGTCGCTGATCTGCGACTGGCTGAGGCCGGGATTATCGCGGATCACGGTGAGGATGGCGAATTGCGTCGGGCGGATGTCGAATTCCGACATGAACTGCGTGAACAGGGTGAATGCCGCGATCTGGGCCCGCCGCAACCTGTACCCAACCGATCCCTGCAGGGCCGAAAGATCGATGCCGCCGCGTTCATCCATACCACTCACTCCACCTTTGCGCATTTGCCGGTGCAAACTATCGCCAAGTCAGGCGGATTTCGAGGGATTCGTGCTGTCCGCGGCCTGTTGGCGCAGAAGATGTTTCTGCACTTTGCCCGACCCGGTGCGCGGCAGGCTGTCTGTGATGAACACCCGCTGCGGCCGCTTATAGCGTGCGCAGCGCCCGTCCAGGTGCGACAGGACCTGTTCCGCCGTCACGCCATGTCCGGCGCGCGGCACCACATAGGCCCAGCCAACCTCGCCCCAGCGTTCATCCGGTACGCCGATCACGGCTGCCTCTGCTACGCTGTCCAATTCCAGGATGGCGGCTTCCACCTCTGCCGGATAGACGTTCTCTCCGCCGGAGATGAACATGTCCTTTTTGCGGTCCACCAGATAATAGAAACCGTCGGCATCGCGCCGGGCCGCATCGCCAGTGCGCAGCCAGCCGCCCTGCTGCGCCAGGGTCAGCAGTTCGGGACGGTTCCAGTAGCCGGGGGATAGGTTGGGGCCGTTGATCCAGATTTCGCCGACAGCACCCTCCGCCACATCCTGACCATCATCATCGACAAGGCGCAGGCGCAGGGTCGGGCCGGGAATACCAGCGGAACCGGCCTTGGCGACGATGCGGGCACGGTCGCTGATCGGCATGCCCAGTACGGTTCCAGCCTCACTCATCCCATAA
This sequence comes from Niveispirillum sp. CC-CTL257, assembly GCF_059489915.1. Lineage (NCBI taxonomy): Bacteria > Pseudomonadati > Pseudomonadota > Alphaproteobacteria > Rhodospirillales > Azospirillaceae > Niveispirillum > Niveispirillum sp. CC-CTL257. The sequence goes on along the minus strand of NZ_JCAJXE010000003.1, from coordinate 598,002 downwards.
CCATCAGCGATGGTGATGCCGTCTTCGCTGAACCGCTGGATCAGGGCGGCAGGCATGGGGGCACCGCCGGTGCAGAGTGCCACCAGGCGGCGCAGGCGGACGGGGTCATAATCGGGATGCTGGCGCAGGGTCTGCGCCATCTGCGGCACGCACATATAATGGGTGACGCCCAGATCGGGATCCGACAGGCGGGAAAGGGTCAGCGACGGATCGAAGCCGCGCGACAGCAGCAGGGTGCCGCCCTGGGCCAGCGGGGTGCGCACCATGGTGACCAGCCCCACGACATGAAACAGCGGCATATCGCAGAGCACGACGCTGTCGGCGTTCAAGCGGTTCATCAGACCGAAATTGATGTTTGTGAAGAACAGATTGCTTTCGGTCAGCAAGGCCCCTTTCGGTCGGCCCGATGTGCCGGAGGTGTAGAGCAGGGTGGAGGGCTGATCCACAGACGGTGGTATCGCCGGACTTACCGGCTCCATTTTGCTCCAGGCCGCATTGGCCTGTGACAGGTCCAGAATTTCTGTGCCGGTACAGCCATCTGCCGCCTGTCGGGCCGTGCCCATGAACTCCGCGTCGGCCAGCAGCAGGGCAGGGGCGGCGTCCGCGACCTGGAACGCCAATTCCGGCACCGTCAGACGCCAGTTCAGGGGGGCGAAGATGGCGCCCAGCCGCGCCGCCGCCAGATGCAGGACCGGCATGGCGGCGTCATTGCGACCGATGACGGCGATGCGTTGCCCTGCCACGCCCCCCAGCTGGTCCGACAGCCAGGCGCAGCAGCGGTTTACGGCGGTATCCAGACCGGCATAGGTGAAACGCTGGCCACTGGCCAGGTCGATCAGTGCGATCTTGTCCGGCTGTGCCGCCGCCTGAAAGGCCAGCGGATCGGGGGCGGGGAGGAACGGCAAGGTCATTGGACAGCCCATGGCAAAACCGGAACAGGCCGCAAGGTCAGGCCACGCCGACGGCGCGCCCGACCTTTCGCGTATCAACGATTATCCCCGCTTATAGGCACCCAGGCCGGGCTTGTAGCTCTTATCGTCGATGAACTGACGGATGCCTTCCTTGCGACCGTCATTGTCATAGGAATTGGCTGCCTCCTGCGCGCGGACCAGATAATCCTCGGCATTGTCATAGGTCATTTCCTTGACCCGGCGCACCGCATCCTTGGTAGCCTTCAGCGCCACCGGGTTCTTTTCCAGCAGGACCTTGGCAATCTGCGTCACGCGGTCCTTCAACTGTGCCAGGGGCACCGCCTCATTCACCAGACGCCATTCGGCGGCCTTCCGGCCGTCAATCGCCTCACCCGTCATGGCGTGATACATGGCGTCGCGCATAGGCATCAGATCGACCACCACCTTGGTGGCGCCACCGCCGGGCAGAATGCCCCAGTTGATCTCCGACAGGCCGAACTTCGCCTCTTCCGCCGCGATGGCCAGATCACAGGAATATAGCGGGCCATAGCCGCCGCCAAAGCACCAGCCATTGACCATGGCGATGGTCGGCTTCTGATACCAGCGCAGACGCCGCCACCAACCGTAGCTTTCCCGCTGCGCCTGACGGGTGGCGCCCAGGCCCTTTTCCTCCGTCTCTCGGAAATATTCCTTCAGGTCCATGCCGGCGGACCAGGCTGAACCTTCACCCGACAGGACCAGGACGCCCACATCGTCGCGGAATTCCAGTTCGTCCAGAACCTCCAGCATACGACGGTTCAGGGTCGGGCTCATGCAATTGCGCTTTTCCGGGCGGTTGAAACGGACCCAGGCGATGCCGTCCACGACATCAAAGGCGACAGTGTCAGCGGTGCTCATCTCATTCATCCTGAAAGGGGTATTCATCAGATCGGGAAATGGCCGGGCAGCGTTTCCAGCGTGATCCAGCGCAATTCGGTGAAGGCATCGATGCCGGCCTTGCCACCGAACCGGCCATAGCCGCTGTCCTTGACGCCGCCGAAGGGCATCTGCGCCTCGTCATGGACGGTGGCGCCATTGACATGGCAGATGCCGGACTGAACACGCCGCGCCAGACGCAGGCCGCGCGCCGCATCGCGGGTGAAAATGGAGGCGGACAGGCCATATTCGGTATCGTTGGCGGTGCGGATGGCCGCATCCTCCCCATCCACCCGCACGATGGTGGTGACGGGACCGAAGCTTTCCTCGGCATAGATACGCATGGCGGGCGTGACATGATCCAGGATGGCCGCCGACATCAGTGTGCCCTTGGTCGGGGTCGGTTGATACAGTTTTGCCCCCTTGGACACGGCATCGTCGATCAGGGCCTGGATACTGGTGACAGCATGCGGATCAACCACGGAACCCAGCGGCGTCTTGCCCTCACGCGGGTCGCCGGCCACCAGGGTGGCGGCCTTGGCGGCGAATTTTTCAACGAACGCGTCGGCCACCTTGCTGTCCACCACGATGCGTTCGGTGGACATGCAGATCTGTCCGGAATTGAAGAAGGCACCAAAGGCGGCGGCCTTCACCGCCTCGTCCAGATCGGCATCGTCCAGCACCACGAACGGGGCCTTGCCGCCCAGTTCCAGCAGGACCGGCTTCAGATTGCGGCCCGCGCGTTCGGCGATGATGCGCCCCACGCGGGTGGAACCGGTGAAATTGATGCGCCGGACCGCCGGGTGGTCGATCAGGGCACCGACGATGGCTCCGGCATCCTCCGGCGCATTGGTGATGACATTGACCACGCCCGCCGGGAAGCCGGCATCGGCCAGCGCTGCGCCGATCAGGGCATGGGTGCGGGGGCAGAGTTCGGATGCTTTCAGGATGACCGCATTACCGCAGGCGAGCGCCGTTGCCACAGCGCGCACACCCAGGATGACGGGCGCATTCCACGGCGCGATACCCAGGATCACGCCCACAGGCTGGCGCACCGCCATGGCGATGCAGCCCGGCTTGTCCGACGGGATCACCTCCCCATTGATCTGTGTGGTCATGGAGGCCGCTTCACGCAGCATGGAGGCGGCAAGCGTCACATTGAACCCGGCCCAGCCGGCAGTGGCACCGGTTTCAGCGGCCATGGCGGCGATAAACTCCGGCATGCGGGCCGTCAAAGCCTCCGCAGCTTTCAGCAGCAGGGCGCGCCGCGTATTGGGGCCAGTTTCGGACCAGGCGGGGAAGGCGGCGGCGGCGACATCGGCCGCCTCGCGCGCATCATCGATGCTGGCGGCGGCGGCTGTGCTGGCCACCTCACCGGTCAGGGGATTGAGACGGGTGAAGCTGCGGCCTTCCACGGCCGGACGGGTCTTGCCGCCGATCAACAGGGCGGCATCCAGATGCGTGCTCATGCGCCAATTCCTCCCGGATGGGCCATCGGCCCGTTATTTAGTTATGTTATATAACAATAATGACGACGGCACAAGAGGGAACGTTCTGTCGTCTTTGCTGGCCGCCGTCTGGGGTCATCGCACCCGATCACGCCATCCCATTGGGTGGCAAGGTGCCCCGAAAGGCCCGAAGCAATTAGAAACATTAACGCCAAAACTTGTCCAATAAAATGATTATGCATAATAACAAGATTCGGTATAGTGGGCGAAATTCATGGAAAGCCCCCGGGACGAGGGGCCGACACGGGAGGTTACCCATGGGCGCACCCGCCCCATCCACGCCGCGCGGCGGCATCACCCTGCTTTTGTGTTTTCTGATCGCGCTGCTGGAAGGTTTCGACATCCAGGCCATCGGCGTGGCCGCCCCTTATCTGATCCCGCAACTGGGCCTGACGCCCGGGCAGGCGGGCGTGGTGTTCGGGGCGGGTATGGCCGGGCTTGTCCTGGGTGCCTTCACGGGCGGATGGCTGGCCGACCGGATGGGCCGGAAAAGCCTGCTGATGATCTGTGTTGCCATCTTCGGCCTGTTCACGCTGGCTACACTGGTAGCAGCGGGACCGGTTTCGCTGGGCGTCTATCGTTTCTTCGCCGGGGCGGGGATGGGGGCCGCCATGCCCAGTCTGGTGGCGGTCGCATTGGAGATCGCGCCGCCCGCCCGCCGGACCCGCACCATCACCCTGATGTTCTCCGGCATGCCGGCGGGTGGCGCGCTGGCCGCGCTGTTCGCGGCGGGGCTGCTGGAACAATATGGCTGGCACTCCATCTTCCTGGCCGGTGGCGTGCTGCCGCTGCTGCTGCTGCCCGCCATGTGGGTGCTGATGCCCGACAGCCGCGCCGCCAGCGCCGCACAGGCTGGACGACCGGGGGCGGTGCAGGCCCTATTCGGGGAAGGACGGCTGCTGATCACCTTGCTGGCTTGGTTCACCTTCGGCATGACGCTGCTGGTCCTGTACCTGCTGCTGAACTGGCTGCCGTCGCTGGTCGCGGCCAAGGGGCTTGGCGGGGTCGGTGGGGCTGGGGCGGCGTTCGCCTTCAATGCGGGCAGCATCGTCGGGGCCTGGGGAATCGGCTTTCTGGTTGACCGGATGGGCCCCCGCATCCCGATCATCGCTGCCTACCCGTGTCTTGCTCTGGCCATGGTCGGGCTTGCAGGGGCGGAAAGTCTAGTGCCGGTGCTGGTGCTGGCCGGGTTGGCCGGGTTCTTCCTGCTGGGCGCGCAATATTCGCTCTATGGCATCATACCGCTTTATTATCCCGGCGTGGTGCGGGGGCTGGCGACCGGTGCTGCTATCGCAGTGGGACGGTTGGGCTCCATCGCCGGGCCGCTCGTGGCAGGTCACCTGCTGGGGCAGGGTTGGGGACCGGCGGGTGTGGCCATGGCCATGGTGCCCGTGGCGATCAGCGCCGGCCTGTCGGCCACCATCATGACCATCCGTGGCCGCTATGTGGACGCAGGGTAAATCATTATAGAAGGTAACAGGAAATGGCCCGTGGCACCCAAGCCATGGGCTATTTTCATTACGGCTGAATTAGCCCCTTGACCTTGCCATCGTGGGAAGGTTCAGAACCTTGAGACATTGTCGGATGGGCGGGGATTGCGGCTGGTCAATGACTGGCGCTTTCCGCCATGCTTGCCTGATCCGGCCTGCTCTGGTTCGGGGGTAAAATGTCTGCTGCGATCCTGTCCCTGCCCGTGAAGGGCATGAACTGCGTCTCCTGTGTCGGCCGGGTGGAGAAGGCGGTTGGCAAACTGTCCGGCGTGGAGGGCGTCAGCATCAATCTGGCCAGCGGGCGGGTGATGGTGACGCCCTCTGCCGAAGCCGACGCCCGGATGCCGGCGGCAGTGGTCGCCGCCATCAGCGCCGCCGGCTTCACGCCGATGGTCGAGCCGACGCGCCTGAAACTGACGGGATTGCGCTGTGCCGGTTGCGTCGGGCGGGTTGAAAAGGCGCTGCGGGCGGTGCCGGGCGTCATTGATGTGAAGATTTCCCAGGCGACCAACACCGCTCTGATCGATGCGGCGGATGTGGCGGAAGCCGATCTGATCGCCGCCGTCATGACGGCTGGTTACGGGGCGGCACCGGCAGCAGCGGAGGATGACCCGCCCGCCACCGGCGGGGTGCGTGAGCCAGTGATGGCGGAGGGCGCACGGGCCGCCCTGGCCCTGCTGCTGTCGGCACCGCTGCTGCTGCCCATGCTGGGCGGGCCAGTGCTGCCGACATGGGCCCAGCTGTTGCTCGGCTCCGTCGTGCAGTTTGGCCTGGGCTGGCCCTTCTATGTCGGAGCCTGGAACGCTATCCGGCATGGGGCGGCGAACATGGATGTGCTGGTGGTGCTGGGCACGCTGGCGGGGTGGGGCCTGTCGGGCTGGATGGCGTTGAATGCCCATGAGGGGCATGCGCCGCACCTTTATTACGAGGCCTCGGCCACCATCGTTGCCATGCTGCTGCTGGGCCGCTGGCTGGAAGCGCGGGCCAAGCGCAAGACGGGTGCGGCCATCGAGGCGCTGATGGCGCTGCGCCCGCAGATGGCGCGGGTGCGCCGCGACGGGGCGGAGGTGACGCTGCCCGTCGCGGAATTGCGGCGCGGTGATGTGGCACTGGTCCGGGCCGGCGAACAGGTACCTGTGGATGGCACCATCCTGGAGGGTGCCACGCATCTGGACGAAAGCATGATCACCGGCGAAAGCCTGCCTGTCGCCAAGTCAATCGGTGCGGTTGTAACGGGCGGGTCGATGAACCTGGACGGGTTCATCGCGGTGACGGCAAGGGCGCTGGGCGCCGACAGCACCCTGTCCCGCATCATCCGCATGGTGGAGGAGGCGGGGGCCGCCAAGGCGCCGATCCAGCGCGTCGTGGACAAGGTCAGCGCCGTGTTCGTGCCCGTCATCCTGATCCTGGCGCTGCTGACCCTTCTGGGCTGGCTGCTGGCGGGTGCCGGGGTGGAGGCGGCGATGGTCAATGCTGTTTCCGTGCTGGTCATCGCCTGTCCCTGCGCCCTGGGTCTGGCGACGCCGACGGCCCTGATGGTGGGGACGGGAGTTGCCGCGCGGGCGGGCATCCTGATCCGGGACGCGGAGGCGCTGGAGCGGGCGCGGGACATCGGTATCGTGGCATTCGACAAGACCGGTACACTGACCGAAGGCCGACCCGCCATTGTGGCGGTGCAGCCGGTGGCCGGCACGGACAAGAACACGGTCCTGCGTCTTGCCGCCGCGCTTCAGGCTGGCAGCAGCCATCCGCTGGCGCAGGCTGTGCGCGATGCCATGCCCGACGTAGGGGCCGCGGAGATCATCCGTACCCTGCCGGGGCTGGGCGTGGAGGGGGCGCTGGATGGGCGTGCGCTGCTGCTGGGCAATGCCCGGCTGATGGCGGAACGGGGCGTGGACGTTTCGGCGTTGGAGACGGTGGCGCGGGGCCAGACGGCGCAGGGACGCAGCCTGTCCTGGCTGGCTGCCGATGGAAGGGCGCTGGGTTTGATCGCCTTTGGCGACAAGGTGAAGGAAACAGCGCCGGCGGCGATTGCCCGGCTGAAGGCTCTGGGTGTCCGGACGGTCATGCTGACGGGTGACAATGCCGGGGCAGGGGCCGCGACGGCGGCGGCGCTAGGGGTTGACGAGGTGCTGGCCGAACTGCTGCCGCAGGACAAGGGACAGGCGCTGGCCCGGCTGAAGGCCGGCGGGCGGGTGGTGGCCATGGTCGGCGATGGCATCAATGACGCCCCCGCCCTGGCCGCCGCCGATATCGGCATCGCCATGGGTACGGGGACGGACATTGCCATGCGGGCAGCTGGCGTCACCCTGATGCGCGGTGATCCGGCCCTGGTGGCCGACGCCATTGCCGTGTCCCGCCGGACCGTTGCCAAGATCCGGCAGAACCTGTTCTGGGCCTTCATCTATAATATTGTCGGCGTGCCACTGGCCATGGCGGGGCTGCTGAACCCGATGCTGGCGGGGGCGGCCATGGCGGCCTCCAGTGTCTGCGTCGTCGGCAATGCCCTGCTGCTGCGCGGGTGGCGGGCGGGCCGTTAGAACTGTTTCCGGTTGACGACCGGAAACAGTTCCGGCGGCGACTGCCGCCGTGCCGCCTGTGCGGCGTAAGCCCGAGCTGCGGATGCAGCGCCGGCGATTGAGGACAATTAAGGCAGGGGCTTGCCCATGGCGGCGACCAGGACCGCATACCATTCGGCCCCTGTCATCTCCACCTTGAAGGCGTCGGTGGCCTCCCGGATACGATCCGGGGTCTGGCTGCCGACCAGGGGGATGGGGCGGGACGGGTGGGCCATGCCCCAGGCATAGGCGACAGCGGCGCGTGTTGTCCCCTGGCGGGTGGCGATCTTGTCGAGCGCTGCGGTCACGGCCTGGGTGCGGGTGTCATCCGCCACACCCAGCAGACGCCCCCCGCCCAACGGCGACCAGGACAGCACGGCCAGATTCCGTTCCAGCGCCTGATCCAGCACGCCATCGAACAGAGGATCAGTGTGGAGGGGGGAGAATTCCGGCTGGATGGAGATCAGGGGGAAGGGCATGTGCGCGGCCAGGGCCGCGAACTGCGTCGGGGTATAGTTGGATACGCCCGCCGCCTTGATCTTCCCCTGCTGGCGCAGCGTGTCCAATGCTAAGGCCAGTTCGGCGGGATGGGCCAGAAGGTCGGGCCGGTGGATCTGATAAAGGTCGATGGTCTCCACGCCCAGCCGGCGCAGCGACGCCTCGCAGGTCTCAATCAGGCGCGACCCGCGCGACCAGTAGGGAATGGGGGGCAGGATGCCGCCCTTGGTGGCCAACACGATCCGGTCCCGCAGGCCGGGATTGGTGGCAAGGACGCGACCGAATAAAGCCTCTGCCGCGCCGAAGCCGTGTTCATGGCCGAAACCGTAGATATCGGCGGTATCGAACAGGGTGATCCCGGCCTCCAGCGCTGCCATGGACCGTGCCGTCGCGGCGGCCACATCATCATCATGATAACGCCACATGCCCCAGCCCAGCGCGGAAACAGCGGGCGCGCCCTCAATCAGGGGGCGGGGCGAAGCGTCGATGGTCAGGCGGTCCATGATAGTCCCAGGCAGCAATGTGGATCGGTGGACTTTCTACAAGCAATTCACCCATGCCGCCACCGGACTTGCCAGCCAAGCCCCCTGACCGGGATAGTAATACGTATGTTTGAACATGGGGTAACCGCGATGGAAGCGGCAGAGACGGGCCCCGGCCCGGAAGAGATGGTGGAACGGCTGGTCCGCCTGCTGACGATCAGTGAGCAGGGGCCGGACCTATATCAGGGATCGCGGCAGATCGGCGGCAAGGGCCGCGTGTTCGGCGGACAGGTGGTGGCGCAGGCCCTAGCAGCCGCCATCCGCACCGTGGAGGGGGGCCGCATCGCCCATTCCCTGCATGCCTATTTCATGCGCGGTGGGGATGAGAATTTCCCCATCGACCTGCGCGTGCACCGTGATTTCGATGGCCGCAGCTTTGCCACCCGCCGCGTGGAGGCGATCCAGGGCGGAGAACCGATCCTGACCTTGACCGCCTCTTTCCATCGGCCGGAGGAGGGGTTGGCTCATAGCGACTATCGCATGCCTGCCGTGCCCCGCCCGGAAGACTTGCCGCCCGAGGCGGAGATCGTGAAAAGCTTCATCGACAAGCTGCCGCCCCCGGCCCAGGCCTTTCTGCGCCGCCGTCGCGCGGTGGAACTGCGCCATGTCAACCGGGTGGACCCGACGGATGGGCAGCCACACGATCCGGTGCAGCATGTCTGGTTCCAGGTCATCGCCCCGCTGCCCGACGATGCCGACCTGCACCGGGTGGTGCTGGCCTATATCTCCGACATGGTGCTGCTGGGATCATCGCTGCTGCCGCATGGGCTGAACTGGCTGGCGGGCACGGCAAAGGGTGCCAGCCTGGACCATGCCGTTTGGCTGCATGAGCGGGAATTCCGGGCCGATGACTGGCTGCTTTATTCCACGCACAGCCCCTGGTCCGGTGGCGGGCGCGGCCTGAACCATGGCCGCATTTATGACCGCACGGGCCGCCTGATCGCCAGCACGGCGCAAGAAGGCGTGATCCGCAAGATGAGTTGAGTGTTTTGGCATTCCGTCGGGCACCCGACCGGGCCATCGTGACGGAACTCAAAATATCAGCAGGAGCAAACAGGCCCATGTCCCGTCCGATCGCCCCGACCCGCGCTGATTTCCGGCATTTCCGCCGGCTGGACACGCGCTGGATGGATAATGACGTCTATGGTCATGTCAACAACGTCACCTACTATTCCTACTTCGATACGGCGGTGAACGCCTATCTGATCGAAAAGGGCGTGCTGGACATCCATGGCGGCGGGACCATCGGGCTGGTGGTGGAGACGGGGTGCCGGTACTTCGCATCGGTGGCCTTTCCCGATACGCTGGAGGCCGGGATCAAGGTCGCCCATCTGGGTAACAGCTCCGTTCGGTACGAGGTCGGTATTTTCCGGGAGGGGGGCGACAGTGCCGCCGCCGCCGGGCACTTCATCCATGTCTATGTCGACCGCGACAGCCGCCGACCCGCCAGCCTGTCCGCCGATTTGCGCGCGGTGCTGGAGGGGCTGGTTTAAGCCGTCAGCCGCGCCCGCAGCGCCGCCGCCACCCGTTCCGCCCCGTGCCCGTCGATGCCGCCGGCGGCGATGCGGTGGGACAGGGTGGTGCGGGCCGCAAGGTCGGACCAGAGCAAAAGTGCCTTGTTAGTGATGGCGTCCGCCGCCATCCGGTGTTCCCGCGCATCGACAATGGCGGCCCAGCCTCTGGCCCTAGCGTCATCGGCGGCGGGGGCCTGATTGTCGGCGACAACGACCAGCAGGGTGGGCGCGGCCAGAGCCGCCAGTTCGGCGACGGTGCCGCCACCCGCCGTTACCGCCAGACCCGTGCCCGCCATCAGGGAACCCATCCGCCGGCTGTCCACATGCAGCCGCACCTGATCGGGAAAGCGGGCGCAGGCGGCGCGGATGCAGTCCAGGGCCGGGTTGCTGCCGCCTGCCACGACATCCAGATGAGTGCCGGCCGGCAGGGTGGGGGCCAGGCGCTTGACCACGGGTACTGTCAGGCCGGCGGGATCGGAGCCGCCGAAAGTCAGCAATATGCTGTCCCGGTCGGCCAGGGGCCGGCGTGTTCCTGAAGCCGCCCGCGCAATCTCTTGACGGAGCAACAGATAGGCATCCCCGAACAGGCACGCCGCATCGGGGGCCAACCGGTCATAGGGCAGGGTGGGGGCCAGGGGTGAGGGGTTCCAGACGAGATCGGCATGCAGGGGCCGGTCGGCCAGATCATCCAGGGCCAGTACCACCCGGAAGCCCGGCCGCACGGCGGCCCGCCAGTCGGTATCCAGCCAATAGCTGTCAACCACCAGCGCGTCGGCGTTCAGCCGGTGTGATAGGTTCAGGATGGCCGCCGGATCGTCACCGGTCACGGGGTAATGGTCCCAGCCATCCTCACGCAGACGGTCTGCCAGCGACGGCGTGATTTCCGCCGTGACGAAGGCCACTCGGTCACCCTGATCGCGCAGCGCCTCTGCCAATGCCAGGCAGCGCATGATATGGCCGGTGCCCTTGGCCGGGCTGGCATCGGCACGGATCAGGATCAGGGCCATGGGCGTGAAAACCCCCGTGCAACATGATGCAACACAAAAACATACCCTGTTTCACGGGGCATAAAGGACCGAAATTATTGAGTTATTTGTATCATGTGGCTGTTACATGGTGCAAGAGTGGCGGGTTGGGTCGTGCGCCGGCTTGGATCGCCATGCCGGTTTGTGGTCTATTGGATGGACGACATGAAGGTCAGGACAGGGAAGCCATGAAGGCCACCATCGAAGGGGTGCGGATCGCCGGTGTGCGGGCCGTGGTGCCGCGTCAGCGCCATTCCTTTGTCGAGGAACCCGGCATTTTCACCGAGGAGGAGGCGCGCAAGTTGCACGCGGGCATCGGCGTCTATGAACGTCGCATCCTGCCCCGGCCCTATTGCGCGTCCGACATGTGCCGGGCCGCCGCCGAAGGGCTGCTGGCGCAGCTGGGATGGGAGCCGTCGTCGGTCGATGTGCTGATCTTTGTCAGCCAGGATGTGGATTATGTGCTGCCGGTCACGGCGGCGGTGCTGCAGCGCCATCTGGGCCTGCCGACCTCCGCCGCGTGTTTCGATGTGACGCTGGGTTGTTCGGGCTTTGTCTATGGCGTCTGGATGGCGGCGCGGCTGCTGGCGGGTACGGCAAAGCGCGCCCTGGTCCTTTGTGGGGATAATTCCACCCGCTGGCTGCATCCCGAAGACAAGGCCACGCTGCCGTTGTTTGGCGATGCCGGGTCGGCAACCGCGTTGGAGATTGACCCCGATGCCGCCCCCATCCATGTAAGCCTGGGCACCGACGGCGGCGGGGCGAAGCATATTTTCGTGAAGGCCGGGGGTAAGCGTGACTGCCTGATCCCCACCGATCCGCCCCGGTCGGAGGCGGAGATGGCGCGGCTTTACCGCGACGCCCGTCTGCATCTGAACGGGGCGGAGGTCTTCACCTTCACCCTGCGCGCGGTGCCGAGCCTGCTGAAAGAGGCGATGGCGGACGCGGGTGTGGGCGTGGGCGATCTGGATTATGTCGTGCCGCATCAGGCCAACAAGATGATGCTGGACCATATCCGCAAGAAGATCGGCGCCGATCCCGCCAAGTACATCATCGATATGGAAAAATACGGTAATACCAGCAGCGCGTCGGTGCCGCTGGCGCTCTGTTCGCGTTTGGGCGCTGAACTGGAGGGCGGCCGTAAGAAGCTGCTGCTGGCCGGGTTCGGCGTCGGCTGGTCCTGGGGCACGATCCTGACCGATATCGGGCCGATCCCGGCCCCAACGGTGGTGGACCTGCCGGAAGATTACCCTGTCATGGACGTCTGATCGCCCATTACCTGCTTGCGTGACGAAACGCTTGCGACATCGATGTCAGCCACCTATAAGCAATGCGAATTAATCGCAATATCAAGCTTGGTGGTCCTTTCCATGTCCTCCCGGACGATCCGTGCCTGGTTCTGGGTCCATAAATGGTCCAGCCTGATCTGCACGGCCTTCCTGTTGATGCTGTGCCTCACCGGCCTGCCCCTGATCTTCCATGACGAGATCGAGGCGATGGCGGGGGATAAGCAGGTCCTGACCGTTACGGACGCGCCGAACCGGTCCCTGGACGAGATCATGGCCGTCGCCCTGGCGGACCGGCCGGGCCATGCCGGGCTGTTCATGAGCTTTGATGAGGACCGACCCGTCGTGAATGTCACGACGGCACCGCGCCCGGATTCGCCGGAAACGGAGATGACCCTGCGGTCCTATGATCTGCGCACGGGCGAACTGGTCGGTGTCATCACCGATGACGGGGTGATGCATTTCCTATTGCAGCTTCACACCGACATGTTCCTGGGCCTGCCTGGCATGCTGTTCCTGGGTTTCATGGGGGTGCTGTTCTTTGTCGCCACCGTATCTGGGGTCGTGCTGTATGCGCCCTTCATGCGCAAGCTGGCCTTCGGCACAGTACGGGCCAGCCGGTCCACCCGCGTCAAATGGCTGGATTACCACAATCTTCTGGGTATCGTGACCCTGGCCTGGGTCAGTGTGGTCGGCCTGACGGGCGTGATCAATACGCTTGCCACCCCCATTGTTCAGGTCTGGCAGTTTGGTGAGTTGGCGGAACTGACCGCCGCCTACAAGGGGCTGGAGCCGATCCCGCATGACCGGCTGGGTTCCCTGCATGATGCCGTGGAGACGGCGCGGCGGGCAGCCCCCGGCAACCGGGTGCAGTTCGTGGCCTTTCCCGGCGGGGCGTTCAGCAGCCAGCACCATTATGCCGTTTTCCTGCAGGGTGATACGCCCCTGACCAAGAAGCTGCTGACGCCGGCGCTGGTCGATGCGAAGACGGGGGAACTGACGGCGATGCGACCGCTGCCCTGGTATGTGCAGACGCTACTGATGTCGCAGCCGCTGCATTTCGGGGATTATGGCGGGCTGCCGCTGAAGTTGCTGTGGGCCGTGCTGGACCTGTTCAGCATCATCATTCTGGGATCGGGTCTGTATCTCTGGCTGGCCAAGCGGGGCATGGCGTCGGACGCGCGCCTGCGGGAGATCGAGGCGTCGGTGGCCATGGGGGCAGCGGAATGAAACGGCAATCGCTTTGGACCGTGTTCGCGGCCCCAATCGCCATCGCGCTGTTCAGCACCATCGGGCTTGTCGCGGCACTGACCGGCGACGGCTGGCGCGATGCCCTGTCCTGGGCGGCGCTGGGGGTGCCGGTTCTGGCCGTGGCCTGGGCCATGAAGGTCCGGCGGTCGTGATTTTCTCAATCTCAAAACGCGACTGACTGTCGCTTGCATTATCAATCCTGTTATGAGGCGCGGCCCTGGATGGCTGCATGGGGGTTTCAGATGCGTTTTCGTGCTTTGATCCTGGCCGGCGCTGCGGCGCTGGTGCCATTGCCGGTTCTGGCCCAGATGGCGGATAGCCTGTCGGAGATTGTGGTGACGGCCCAGCGGGGCAACCAGACGCAGGTGATCCGGGGCGGGTCCGTCGGCGTCCTGGGCGACAAGGCAGCCGAGGATGTGCCGTTCGCCATCAAGTCCTATGGTTCCGCCCTGATCTTGAACCAGCAGCCGCAGACACTTGGCCAAGTTCTGGAGAATGATCCGTCGATCCGCACCGGCTATGCCTTTGGCAATGCGGCGGAACTGTTCATCCTGCGCGGTTTTCCGCTGTATGGCGACGATATCGCGCTGGACGGGCTGTATGGCCTGACGCCGCGTCAGCTGATCGCGCCGGAACTGTATGAGCAGGTGCAGGTGCTGAACGGGGCCAGCGCCTTCCTGAACGGGGCCGCCCCCGGCGGATCGGGCATCGGCGGCAGCGTCAACCTGACGCCGAAGCGGGCCGGGGCCAAGCCGCTGACCCGTGCCACCCTGAACTATACCGGGGATGAGCATATTGGCGGCAGTTTCGACATTGCCCGCCGTACCGGACCCGATGACAGTGTCGGCATCCGCGTGAACGGGGCCGCGCGCCGGGGCGACGTGGCGGTGGATGGCGAATTCCGCAGCGCCTATGTGCTGGGTGCCGGCATCGACTGGACCGGCGACCGGGCGCGTCTGGGCCTGGATCTGGCCTATCAGCGCATGCATGTGCGGCAGTTGCGGCCCAAGGTGACGGTGTCCACCGCCATTCCCAACGTGCCGGGCGCCGATGCCAATTACGGTCAGCCCTGGACCTATTCCACCTTGCGCGACCTGTACGGCATGGTGAAGGGCGAATATGACCTGACAGACGATGTCACGGCCTATGGCGCGTTCGGCGCGCGCGACGGGTCGGAGAACGGCATGTATGGCGGCATCACCGTCACCAATGTGGTGAACGGGGCCGCCAATGGCGACGCCATGTTCGTGCCGCGCACCGACAATAACGAGGCGGGGCAGGCGGGCATCCGGGCCAAGCTGAAGACCGGCGATTTCAGCCATGAGGTGAATGCCGGCGGATCAATGATCTGGCAGACCAACCGCAATGCCTGGGATTTCCGCGCAGGCTATGCCACCAACCTGTACAACACGCCCGTTGCGGTGGAGCCGGCGACCCTGTTCACCGGCGGCGATCTGGATGATCCGTTCCCCATCAGCCGGTCGCGCCTGGGCAGCCTGTTCATCTCCGACACCGTTGGCGCGTTCGATGACCGTGCCCTTCTGACGGTCGGCATACGGCATCAGGCGATCCGGGTTCGGTCCTATTCCTATGCCGACGGGGCGCGGACGGGCGAGTATGACGAGAGCGCCAACACGCCCGTCATCGGTCTGGTCGTGAAGCCGGCGGACGGCGTCTCCCTCTATATCAACCGTATCCAGGGTCTGGCCCAGGGGACGAGCGCTCCTATCGATCCCAAGCTGGTCAATTCCGGTGAGGTCTTCGCGCCTTACAAATCCACACAATATGAAATGGGCGGCAAGCTGGCCGTCGGGGGCGTCGGCCTGTCGCTGGCCCTGTACCAGACCAGGCAGCCCAGCGCCTTCACAAGGCCTGTGGACCCGGCCAACCCGGCAGGGCAGCAGATCTATGTCCTGGATGGCGAGCAGCGCAATCGGGGCGTGGAATTCAGCCTGGATGGGGAGCCGGTGGACGGCCTGCGCCTGATCGGCGGCCTGTCGGTCGGCAAGGCGGAACTGCGCCGGACCGGTGGCGGTGTGAATCAGGGCAACTGGGCCCCCGGCGTTCCGTCCTATACGATGAACGGCAATGTCGAATGGGATCTGCCCTTCCTTCCTGCCGCGACCCTGACGGGCCGTGTCGTGCGCACGGGCGAGCAGAAGGTGAACGCCGCCAATACCCTGGAAATCGGGTCCTGGACGCGGTTCGACATTGGCGCGCGCTATGTGTTCGAGATGAATGACAAGCCGGTCAGCCTGCGCTTCAACATCGACAATGTAGCCAACAAGCGCTACTGGGCGTCGGCCTATGACAGCTTTAGCAGCACGCTGTTGCAGGGTGCGCCGCGTACCGTGAAGCTGTCTACGACGGTCGATTTCTAAGCGCGATCCGGGGCGGGGTGGGGCATGATGCGCCATCCCGAGCCGTGACGTGCCGAGCAATGACAACCCTGCCGCCCGAACCCTTTCCCTGGCCCTTCGATGGCGATGTTTGGCGCATGGCCTTGGGGTTGCGGGCGCAGGAGATGGAACGCTGGCTGATGCCCGATGCGGGCTGGGTAGTGCAACTGTCCCAACGGGCCCGCCTGATCCGTGAACGTAAATGGGATGTGATGGCCCTGATGCCGGAGGCGCGGGCGGCGGGCGAAGAGGCGATGGGCCTGCTGTTCACGCATCTGACCGGACAGTTTCCGGACTGGTTCGCCAGACGGGGGCAGGGCGTGGAAAGCCGGGTGGATGGCACACACTTGGACCCGTCGGATTTTGAGCATCCGCTGCATCTGCTGGGCCATCTGCTGCCCGATGATCTGTGCCTGATGACACCGTCGCCCGGTGGGTGGCGATTGACGGGCGGGGTTGTGTGCTTTCCGTCGCACTGGATGCTTCCGTACAAGTTGGGCAAGCCATTGCCGGGTATCCATCGGCCCGTCGCCCGCTATGATGCCGTGCTGGCGACGCCGATGGACCGGTTCTTCGACACGCTGTCGCAAGGGCGGGTGGTGTGGCGGGTTAACTGGACCTTGTCAGACGATCCCACCCTGTTCCAGCCGGGGACGAAGGCGCATGTGCCGCCCGATGCCGACATCCATGCGGGCAATGCCGGAGATCGGCTTTGGCTGCGGGTGGAGCGGCAGACGCTGACTAAGCTGCCTGATTGCGGGGCGATTTTGTTCACCATCCGCACCCACCAACGGGCGCTGTCGGCATTAAGCATTGAGCAGCGGCGGCAGTTCGCGGCGGTGCTGCGGTCCGTACCCGACGATGTGGCAGCGTACAAGGGGCTGCGGCGGACCGGCCCCCCGGCAGTGGCGTTTTGTGAGGGATAGTCGTCTTTCATCCCGATGCCAGTTCCACGGCCTCGCCAAGCTGCAGGTGGTAGTGATATAATTTCCATAAGATAACTTATCAATCTAATGAGTATAAGGGTGGTGGGGGTGGCAACGGATCACGCCCCTGTGCGTCGCCGTATCACCTCGCTGAACGGGAATTCGATGTCGCAACGCAGGCCGTTCGGCTCAAAACGCAGCGCTGTTGCGCCCTGCAACTCATAGGCAAGGGAGCGCTGGATAAGCGTTGTGCCGAAGCCTGCAGCAGTTGGAACCCTGGTCGGGGGGCCGCCGGTTTCCTTCCAGCTGAGACGGATGCGCGGCTGTTCGCCATCCGTCAGGGTCCACAGGACTTCCAAATGCCCGCCTGCCTGTGAGAAAGCGCCATATTTGGCGGCGTTGGTGGCCAGTTCATGGAAGACAAGGGCCAGGGCCAGAGCTGCCTTGGGTCGTAGGTCAATGGCAGGACCCTCTATGCGCACGTCATGGGGTTCCTGGGCATAGGGCGTCACCTCATGCCGGATGACGTCTGACAGCTGCACCCATTCCCAGAAATGGTCGGCCAGCAGATTATGCGTTTCCGACAAGGCCCGCAACCGGCCCTCGAAAGAGGACCAGAAACTCTCCGCATCGGCATGCCGACGGCGGGTTTGCTTGCCGATCGACAGGACCGTCGCAAGCGTATTCTTCACCCGGTGCGACAGTTCCGCCATCAGCAGTTCCTGCCGTTCTTCCGCTTGACGGCGTTCGGTCACATCAATGATCTGCACGACCGCACCCGATGGTCCCTCATCCCCATCCAGGGGGGTGATGGAATAAAGAACGGGCACCATCTGCCCGTCAGGCCGTTCCAGGGTCGCGGCGCGTTCGGTGACGGCCGGGATGGCCTGCGGCCCCTTGCCCAGCACCACCTCCAGCTTCTCGAACAGCGACGCGCCTTCCAGTTCCGCGCCCAGCAGGCTGATGGCGGGCGGGTTCAGGTAGGTCGCCATACCTGCATGATCGGTCAGGATCAGGGCGGCTGGCACGTTACGTGTGATGGTGGCGGTGATCAGCGCCTGATCCGCCAACCGCCGGTTCACGGCCGCCAGTTGATCCGCCAGCATGGCGCGGGTGCGGGCGGCGTTGCGTTCCGCCTCCAGCCGCAGCGCCCGCCCTTCCCTTTCCCGGAAATCAGCAAGCAACCGGCGGTTCTGTTCCTCCAGAAAGCGGCGGCGCAGGATGGCGCGTAGCCGCGCCCGCAAGGGTGGAAGGGGGGCGACCGGGTCGAACAGGTCATCAATGGCCGCCGCCAGAAGCCGCTGCACCCGATCCTGATCATGGTTGCCGCGTAGGGACAGGATCAGGGCGGTCGCCGTGCCGACGCTCTGCCGGCATTGCCGGCAAAGTTCCAACCCATCCATGTCGGGCAATTGCTCTCCCACCAGCATCACATCCTGGGGTTCCAGCGCCAGTTGCGCCAGGGCCAGGGTCGCGGTGCTGACCGACGTTACACGGCACCCCTCCTCCACCAGCAGGCCGCGCAGCGCATATTCCAGGACCTGATCGAACCCGACCAGCATGGCGCGCGGCTGCCGGAACTGCGTCTGCGGCAGTACGTCCACATCATCGTCGCGACGGGCGTGACGCAGCAATTGCTGTACCCGCAGCAGCAGAACCGTGGAATCGGTGGATTTGGGCAGGAAGTCATCGGCGCCGCTGTCCAGCCCTTCCCGCTGCCGGGCTGGCGTCTCGTCCGCTGTCAGCATCAGGATGGGCATGGACAGCGTAGCCACATGCAGCCGGATCAGGCGGCAAAGGTCGCCCCCCTGCATGCCCGGCAGATGGTGATCCACAATCAGCAGATGCGGCAGGGTCCGGTTCAGAACGGGCAGCGCCGCCTCTGCGCTGTCAACAGTCTCCACCGCGTAACCTTCATCCTCCAGCAGCATCTGCAGGCGCAAAGCCTGGGTGGGACTGTCCTCCACCAGCAGGATGCGTCGGGCGCCAGGAGATGTTTCTGCTTCAGGCCTAGCTGCCACCCGCCGTCCTCATCAATTCACCAGAGTGGAAAACAGACTGCGCCAACCGGGCCAGATCCCGCTCCGCCACGGGTTTGCGAAGGACGGGCCGGTCCCGCCACTCGACCGGAAGGCCCGCCACATCGTAACCGCTGGTCAGGATGAAAGGCACGCCATGCGCGCTCAGCGCCGCTGCTACCGGGAAAACCAGTTGCCCTGACAGGTTCACATCCAGGATCGCGCCGTCCAGTTTCTCCTCCTGGATCAGGGCCAAAGCCTGATGGATGTCGCCGACGGGTCCGATCACGCCGAATCCCAGGTCGGCCATGATGTCGGCGACATGGATGGCGATCAGGAACTCGTCCTCCACAACCAGGATGTGCTTCTGTTGCCCCATCGAAAAGGAATCCCGCAATCGTGAACTTGATAAGCCATGGACAGCTTAACGCTGTCCGCACAGAAATGACGCCAAGCGTTTCGCCTTATCTCGAATGGTATAAGGGACGACATAGGTATTCTATGCCCCAGTTCAAACCCCTGGCCTGCCGCCGATTTCCGCCATGATACGGCTGGCCGCCCCGCCAACGAGATCACCCAGCATGGGCATGCGCACATCCGTTATGCGTGCCATGGGGCCGGACAGCGAGACAGCGCCCACCGGATCGCCATGTTCATTGAAGATCGGTGCGGCCACGCAACGCAGGCCGACGGCATGTTCCTCATCATCAATCGCATAGCCCCGTACCCGTGCGGCAGCCAGATCAGCGCCCAACATGGTCACATCGGTCAGGGTTCGTGCCGTCATCCGTGTCAGGCCGTGGCGGTCGATATGCCGGGCCAACGCCGCACGGTCCAAAGCAGACAGCAACGCCTTGCCCACCCCTGAACAATGCATGGGCACCCGCGCCCCCAGCCGCGCGAAGGTGCGCATCATCTCCCGGCATTCGACCTGCGACAGATAGACGGCGGCCCCCTGATCCTCAATGGCGAGGTTCACCGTCTCGCCGCTGGCTTCCATCAGCGCCCGCATATGCGGGCGGGCCAGACGGACCAGATCGCGGGTGCGCAGGAAGCCATTGCCCATGATGAAGGCCTGCACCCCCACCGACCATAGCTTCGTTTCCGCGTCGAAGCGCACATAACGCTCCGACTCCAGAGAGGTCAGCAGGCGATGCGTGGTGGAGGCGGCCAGCCCCACGGCATTGCCGATCTCGGTCAGGCTGGCCCCGCCATCCGCCTGGGCCAGATGGTTCAGGATGGCGATGGCGCGGCCCAGAACCTGGACATTGCCGTTGCGTTCGGGGCCGTCGGTGGTGGTTTTGGGCATGGTGCTTCCGGTCGCTGTGGGCCGCCACCCTATCAATCTTTCCGTATCGTGGAAAGACTTCCATTCTCTGTTGCGTGGCAGCAAGAGCGCTGATAGGGGTGGATAAACAACAGCAGCCGCCAGGGAAGGTCCGCGTCCATGTCCGCCACCGTCGATATCAACGGCCTGAAGGTCGATGCCGAACTGCACCGCTTCATCGAAACCGAGGCTCTGCCCGGCTCAGGCGTGGAACCGGGTACCTTCTGGTCCGGCTTCGCAGCGCTGTTCAAGGATCTGGCCCCAGTGAACAAGCGGCTGCTGGACCGGCGTGATGCGTTGCAGGCCAAGATCGATGGCTGGCACATCGCCCGGCGCGGACAGGATATCGACGCGGAAGCCTATGAGGCGTTCCTGCGGGATATCGGCTATCTGGTGCCGGAGGGGCCGGACTTTGCCATCACCACCGCCAATACCGACCCGGAAGTGAGCCAGGTGGCGGGCCCGCAGTTGGTGGTGCCAGTGATGAACACCCGCTTCGCCCTGAACGCCGCCAACGCCCGCTGGGGTAGCCTGTATGATGCGCTGTATGGCACTGATGCGCTGGGCGATGTCGGCACGGCGGGGGTCAAGGGCTATGACCCCGTGCGCGGGGCTGCCGTCATCGCCAAGGGGCGGGAGGTGTTGGACCGTGCCGCGCCGCTGGCATCCGGCAGCCATAAGGACGCCACCGGCTACCGCGTTGCCGATGGTGCGCTGTCCGTGACGCTGGCCGACGGGTCGGTGACGGGGCTGGCCGACGTGGCGCAGTTCAAGGGCTATAATGGTGATGCAGCCGCCCCCACCAATATCCTGCTGACCCATCACGGTTTGCATCTGGACGTCGTCATCGACCGTTCGCACGCCATCGGCAAGGGTGATGCGGCGGGTGTTGCCGATATCGTCTTGGAATCGGCCCTGACTGCCATCATGGATTGCGAGGACAGCATCGCCGCCGTCGATGCCGCCGACAAGGTCACCGTCTATCGCAACTGGCTGGGCCTGATGAAGGGCGACCTGACGGCGACGTTCGAGAAGGGCGGGCGCACCATGGAACGCGCGCTGAACCCCGACCGGACCTACATTTCTGCGGATGGTGCCGGCACGGTGACGCTGCATGGCCGGTCGCTGCTGTTCATCCGCAATGTCGGACATCTGATGACCATCGATGCCGTGACGTTTGAGGATGGCAGCTGGGTGCCGGAAGGCATTCTGGACGGCATCGTCACCAGCCTGATCGCCCTGCACGACCTGCGCCGCACGGGCGGCCTGTCCAACAGCCGGGCCGGGTCGGTTTATATCGTGAAGCCGAAGATGCATGGGCCGGAGGAAGTGGCCTTCGCCAACCATCTGTTTGACCGGATCGAGGATGTGCTGGGCCTTGCCCGCCACACCCTGAAGATCGGCATCATGGATGAGGAGCGGCGCACCACCGTCAATCTGAAGGAATGTATCCGCGCCGCCAAGGACCGGGTCTGCTTCATCAATACCGGCTTCCTGGACCGCACTGGCGACGAGATGCACACCTCCATGCAGGCCGGTCCCATGATCCGCAAAGCGGACATGAAATCGTCTGCCTGGATCGGGGCCTATGAGAACTGGAACGTCGATAACGGTCTGGCCACCGGCTTCCGGAGCCACGCGCAGATAGGCAAGGGCATGTGGGCGATGCCCGACCGGATGGCGGAAATGCTGAAGGTCAAGATCGGGCACCCAATGGCGGGCGCCAATACGGCCTGGGTGCCCTCACCCACCGCCGCCACCCTGCACGCCCTGCATTACCATCAGGTCGATGTGGCGGCCCGTCAGGCCGAGCTGTCCTCACGGCCCCGCGCCAGCCTGCGCGATATCCTGACCATCCCGCTGGCGCGCGGCATCAACTGGTCCGAGGCGGAGATTAACGAGGAGTTGGAGAACAACGCGCAGGGCATTCTGGGTTATGTCGTGCGTTGGGTCGATCAGGGGATCGGCTGTTCCAAGGTGCCCGATATCCACAATGTCGGCCTGATGGAAGACCGCGCCACCCTGCGCATTTCCAGCCAGCATATCGCCAACTGGCTGTTGCATGGTGTCTGCACCGAGGCGCAGGTGCTGGCCGTGATGAAGCGCATGGCCGCCGTGGTCGATGGTCAGAATGCGGGGGATCCCGCCTACCGCCCCATGGCACCGGATTTCGACAATTCCATCGCCTTCCAGGCCGCCTGCGATCTTGTGTTCAAGGGCGTGGAACAGCCCAGCGGCTATACCGAACCGCTGCTGCACAAGCACCGCCGGGCACTGAAGGCGCGGGGGTGATCCGGCCTTAGGTCAGGGCGAGCCTCCGGCTCGCCCTGACCTGCACAGCTCACTTGATCAGCCGCAGCAGTTCCTTGAATTCCGGTCGGTCATAGCGTTCCAGCCATTCGAACAGCACCATTTCCACCGTGACCAGTTCCACCCCGTGGAAGCGCAAGCGGTCGAAGGCGGCCTGTTTGCTGGCCGGTTGCCGAGAGCCGACGGCGTCTATCGCCACCGCGACCCGCAACCCAAGGGCCTTCAGCCCCAGGGCCGTCTGCAGCACGCAGACATGTGTCTCCGTTCCGGCCAGCAGCACCGTGCCCCCCGCTGCCGCCCAGGCCAGGAAATCAGCCTGACGTGCGGCGGAGAAATGCGACTTGCCGAAGGTACGCGCGATCAGCGCGGCCAGGACCGACGTTGTGGGGCCGATCCCAGTGGGGTTCTGCTCGGTCGCGGCCACGGGGATGCCCAGACGGTTGGCCGCCGTCACCAGTTTCACACAGTTGCTCACCACGGCGTCGGCACCGTCGATGGCGGCCAGCAGCCGGTCCTGCACATCGATGATCACCAGCCGGCTGTCGGTGGACAGAAGTAGGTTGGGGGGTGCCGTGTCTGTCATCACAGGGTCCTTTGCAGACAGCCATGCGACGCAGCATGTGCGGTGGATCACTTTCCGGCAAGCATGGATCGCCGATCCTGCGCATGCTTTTGCACCGCAACAAAGGAGGCGGCGATGGGCCGCTTGATCCTGGTTCTGATCCCGATCCTCATGCTGGCCGCCTGTGGCGGTCCGCAGGCTGTCAGCCCGCCGTTGGCCGTGGCCGATGAGCATCCGCATTTCGCCAATTGCGCCGCCTATATCCAGGCTTCCATGCCGGCCAACGGTGCGGAACAGGCGCGCGCCGATGCGCTTGAGCGCTGTCTGGAACGTAACGGCAATTCACGACAAGTCGCCACAAGGCTTTGATGACCCTGGACGGATGGTGTGCCCGTACTACATTGTCCCCATGAACGTTCCTTTGACAGGTGCATCATGGGTGACAAGGTGACGACCCTGGGCCGGCGGGCCATGCTGGCGCTGGCTGGTGGTCTGACGATGATGGGGGTGATGGGCATGACCGGTACCGCGCAGGCGGCCAACGCCTATGATTTTGGCTTCACCGCCATCGAAGGTGGTCCGCTGAAGTTTGACGCCTATCGCGGCAAGACGGTGCTGGTGGTCAATACCGCCTCCATGTGCGGTTACACGCCCCAGTATAAGGGTCTCCAGGCGCTGTGGGAGAAGTACAAGGACAAGGGTCTGGTCGTGCTGGGCGTGCCGTCGAATGATTTCGGCGGTCAGGAGCCGGGAAGCACGAAGGAGATCAAGGAGTTCTGCGAAGTCAATTTCGCCATCGACTTCCCCATGACCACAAAAGAGCCGGTTAAGGGCCCCAATGCCCACCCGATGTACAAGTGGCTGGCCGAACAAAAGGGTGAGCCGAAGTGGAATTTCCACAAGTACCTGATCGGCACCGATGGCAACCTGATTGAGGCCTATGGCTCCAAGGTGACACCGGACAATGCCGAGCTGACCGCCGCCATTGAGAAGGCGCTGCCCAAGGGCTGACAGGATCATTCCCCGCCCCTTGTAATTGTCTTACAGGCTGGGTTAGGGTCGGGCATGCCGTCCATTTGGGCGGGCCCGACCCATCCTGTTGATTTGCCTGGGAAGAGATGAGCTACGGCCTCTACGACCACCGCCGCCGTTATCGCCGTCGCATCTGGGGCCGTGTAGGCCAGGCTGCGCTTGTCCTGGCCCTGCTGGGCGGGGTTGCCGGCTTCTCTTATCTGGTGGGCGTGGAACAGCTGAAATCGCGCGAAGGCTCCATCCAGGAGGAGCTGGTGAATATGACGGCGGCCAAGGACAAGGCCGAACGCCGTGCCCAGCAATTGCAGCAGATCGCCCAGACCCAGGAAATCCGCGCTAATGAGCTAGAAATCCGCCTGCAGCGCGAGGTGCCGGGCGGCGAACTGGCCAAGATCACCGAACTGGTGGCGCGCAAGCTGGCGGAGGGGGTGAACCCCGAACGCATGGCCTTCGTCATTGAGCAGACCAGCAATCCGCGTTCCTGCGCACGGCCGGACACGAAGCGATTCGTGCTGCCTACCCCGATCTATAAGGGCTCGAACACCCAGGTGGCCTTTGCCGATGGCGCCATCATCGTGACGGGCGAGGGTGTGCCAGCCCGTAATGATGGCGGCAGCCCCGAGGCCTGGTACGACCCGACCAAGCCCGTAAAAATTCGCTTCACGGACGCCAATGGCAAGGTGGACGAGGTCAATGGCGTCCTGCCCCTGACCCACAATGTCATATCCAGCGACAAGGAAGTGCGCCTGACGGTCGGTGCCGGCGCCCGGTCGTTCGTGGAAGTGACGGGCGAGGTCTGCCGCTTCCCATAAGCGACGGAATGGCCCCACCGTTCATGTCCGAAAACCGCGAGCCGTGCGGGGCGGCCCGTGGCAGGATCGGGACATGGAAACGCTCGACCCCACCGCCTGCTACCGCGCTGTTGAGACCAGGGACGCCCGCTTCGACGGGCGTTTCTTCACGGCGGTGCTGACCACCGGCATCTATTGCCGTCCCATCTGCCCGGCGCGCACGCCAAAGGCGGAGAATTGCCGCTTTTATCCGACGGCGGCCGCTGCACAGGAGGCAGGGTTCCGGCCCTGCCTGCGCTGCCGGCCCGAAGCCGCACCGGATCTGGCCGTCTGGCGCGGTACCTCCAACACTGTCTCCCGTGGGCTGACCCTGATTGCCGAAGGCGCGCTGGACGGGGACGATGCCAGTGTCGACATGCTGGCCGGGCGGTTGGGCGTGGGGGAGCGGCAGTTACGCCGCCTGTTCAAACAGCATCTGGGGGCCAGCCCCATCGCCGTGGCGCAGACGCGGCGCGTGCTGTTTGCCAAACAGCTGTTGCATGAGACGGCCCTGCCCATGGCGGAAGTGGCGCTGGCCTCCGGTTTTGGCAGCATCCGACGCTTCAATGAGACATTCCAGTCGCTCTACGGCCGGCCCCCGCGCGAATTGCGCCGGCAGGCGCTCGCGTCGGACAGGGCGGAGGGCAGCGTGGCGCAGGATGGGGTGATCCTGCGCCTGCGCTACCGCCCGCCCCTGGATTGGCTTGATCTGCTGGAGGCAATCGCGGCGCAGGGGGATACGATGGAGCAGGTGGCGGATGGGGCATGGAGGCGGCGACTGCCGGACGGCGATGTCACCGTTACCGCCCTGCCCGGCCAGGATGCGCTGAAGGCTGTGATCCGTACCGGCGATATCCGATCACTGTCAGGCATCGCAGCCCGGCTGCGACGGCGTTTCGACCTGTCGGCGGATATGGCGACCATCAATGCCCATCTGGCCCAGGACCCGGCCCTGGCCCCGCTGGTGGCGGACCGGCCCGGACGGCGCGTACCGGCCCCATGGGACGGACCCGTTCCGATTTATGAAGGTGAACGACGATGGCACCCCTGGGGTGCCTATGCCTGCCGCCACCTGAACCTTTCCGACTTCCCGCTTTCCCTGGAAAAGGCATCATGAGCAAGACGAAGTTTGAGACTTTCGACGCCCTGCATCGGGGCGATACCCCCCTGATTCTGTGCAATGTCTGGGATGGCGGCAGTGCGCGCATGATGCGCAATCTGGGCGCAAAAGCCATCGCCACCACCAGTGCCGGCCTTGCCTGGGCCTTAGGCGTGGCTGATGGTAACAAGCTGCCGGCGGACCTTTTGCTGCATGCCGCCACCAATATCGTGCGGGCTGTGCCCGACCTGCCCGTCAGCATCGATATGGAAGCCGGCTATAGCGACGATCCCGCCGCCGTTGCCGACCTGGCCCGTCGGATCGTGGAGACGGGGGTCGTGGGCGTGAATATCGAGGATGGGGCGGGCACGCCCGAGCTTCTGGCCGCCAAGATCAAGGCCATCCGTGCCGCTGTGGGGCCGGGCCTGTTCATCAATGCCCGCACTGACGTCTATCTGAAGGGGCTGGCACCCCAGGGGGAACGTGCGGCAGAAGTGGTGCGACGCGGGAAGCTGTATACAGAGGCTGGGGCGTCGGGGCTATTCCCAGCAGGCGTGACCGATCCAAGCGAAATCAAATATATAGCTGACAATATTAAGGTACCACTTAATGCGATGGCGCGCCCCGGCCTGTTGCCGCTGGCGGAACTGGCCACGCTGGGCGTGAAGCGGTTGTCGGCAGGGTCGGCCCTGCCGGAATATCTGTGGGGTCGGGTGGCGGCCATCGGTGGGGCCTTCCTGAAGGATGGCGTGTCCGACCCGATTTGCGCCGATCCCATGCCCTATCGGGAGATCAACGCCCTGATGGCGGGGGTGTCGGCCTGAATTCCGCCGCCAGCGCCAGCATGCGGTCCCGCGCCTCCGCCACAGCCGGGCGCGGGGTGCCGGTGCGGGTGACAAGGTGGTAGAGATAGGGGTTAGGGACCCAGAGCGGGCTGAGCGGCACTAGCCGGCCATCGGCCACCCAGGCATCGCCCAAGGGGGACCGCAGCATGCCGATCCCCAACCCCGCCTCCAGCGCCGCCAGCACGGTGTCGTAGTCCTCAAACCGTATGTCCTGGGGCCGTGGCTTGCTGTAAGGCACGTCATGGGCCGCCAGCCAGGCCCGCCAGGAGGTGACGGTGCTGTCATGGACCAGGGTTTCGGCCATGATGGCAGACACGGAAGGATTGGGGCCCAGGCGGGCGGCCAGCGACGGTGCGGCTACGGGATAGACCATTTCCTGGAAAAGGGGCGTGCTGTTGACGCCGGTCCATTGCCCGTTGCCGCAGCGGACGGCGATATCCACCTCACCCTTGTCCAGGTCCGCCAGACGATGTTCGACCAGCAGGTCAAAGCGCAAATGTGCGTCCTGTAGCTTGTCCAGCATCTGGAACAGCCAGAGCTTGGCAAAGGCCGGCAGGATGGACAGGCGCACGATCTCCGTCCCCCGCCGCTGACGCCATTGGTCGCCGGAGCGGGCGATCATATTAAACGCCTCTCCCACCCGCGCGATGAAACGCTCGCCATCGGGCGTGGTGCGGACCCCGCGTCCGTGCCGTTCGAACAGGGCAACGCCCAGCCAACTCTCCGCCGCCTGCACCCGACGGCTGATCGCAGCATGGGTGACGCCCAGTTCCTGGGCGGCGGCGGAGAAGGAACCGGTGCGCCCGGCCGCGAGCACGGCGGTCAGGCTTTCCAGTGGCGGTAAAGATAAGCTGTGCGTCATGCGTACAGGTGTGACACCACTGGTACGCTATGTCAACAACCCGCGATAAGGCAGGATCGACGCCATATCACCCCTGAACGGAAATCTTCCCATGACGGCCCTTGCAAGTCCCCTACCCCGCTCCCGCTTTCTGCCCGCCCTTGCCGTTCTGGTGACGGTGGTCAGCTGGGGTTCGGCTTTTCCTTCCATCCGCGTGGCGCTGGGGGGCATGGACCCGCTGCCGTTGGCGGCGGCGCGCTTCGCCATGGCGGGGACACTGGCCCTGATCTTCCTGCTGGTAACACGGCCAAAGCTGCCGCGCGGGATCGATGCGCTGAGGTTTGCGGCCTGTGGCGGGATCGGGATCGCGCTTTATAATCTGCTGTTGAATACGGGGCAGAAGACGGTGGCGGCGGGGGCGGCGAGTTTCATCGTGAATGTGGCCCCCGTCCTGACCGTGATCTTCGCCACCCTGTTCCTGAAGGAGAGGTTCCGGCGCTGGGCCTGGATCGGTATGGGCGTCAGCATGGCGGGCGTCGGCCTGATCGCGTCGGGACAGCCGGGTGGCCTGCGGTTCGGCAGCGGGGCGACGCTGCTGATCGGCGGTGCGCTGGCGACCGCCACCTATTTCGTGCTGCAAAGGCCGCTGGTGGGGCGGTATGGCGCCCTGCCCTCTTCCGCGCTGACCTTGTTGGCGGGCGGGCTGTGGCTGTCACCCTGGCTGGGTCAGGGGGTGCAGCAGGCATTGGCCGCAACCTGGCAGGTGCAGGCGGCCCTGCTGTTCCTGGCGCTGTTCCCGGCGGCCATCGGCTATGCCGCCTGGACTTACGCGCTGGGTCATTTCGGGGCCGCGCGGGGGGCGAATTTTCTCTACATGGTGCCGGTCGTGGCTTCCACGGTCGCGGTGCCGTTGACGGGCGAGTTACCCGTCTGGACGACGCTGGCCGGTGGTGTCATGGCGCTGGGCGGGGTGGCGCTGGTGAATACCAAAGGGCGAGGATAAGGGAATGCCAGGGCTTGGGCAGACCCCAAGCCCTGGCGCAACCCATCACACCTGACCGGCTATCAGCACCTTGCCGGGATCATACGTAGCGCGGTCGCCGTTCGGCTCGCTCTGGATCGCCAGAAGCGGGGCGGTGACCCGGCCAAGGACGCGCGAGCCGCCGTCCGACAGGCGGATGACTTCTGCCTCTTCCGCCATGATGGCGGCCTGACAGCCGGCGGCGCGGGCCAGACGGGCGTGGGCCTCCAGATGCATCTCCGTCCCATGCACCGGCAGCGCGATGCGCGGACGGACCAGGGCATAGAGGTCGCGCAGTTCATTGGCACCGGGATGACCGGAGACGTGCAGCGGCTCGCCCCCCATCAGCTCATGTCCCATCAGCACCTCCACGCCGCGCGCGCGCAGCTTGGAGACGACCTTTTCAACCGACTCTTCATTGCCGGGGATGACACGGGCGGACAGAACCACCGTGTCACCGGCGCCAAAGGGCGGGAAGCGGCGTTCACCGCGCGCCAGCTTGGCCAGGGCCGCCTTTTCTTCACCCTGCCCGCCGGTGCAGATCAGGGCAACCTTGTCACGGTCCAGCCCCTTCAGATGGGCGGGTTCGGTCAGCGGCTCCGGCACATGGTTCAGCAGGCCCAGGTCACGGGCCACTTCCTCACAATTGCGCATGGAGCGACCGGCCAGGGCAACCTGACGGCCGGCATCGGCGGCGGCGGAGATAGCAGATGCCACACGCGCCACATTGGTCGCGAAGCAGCAGATGGCGATCTGACCCTTGCGCGTGGCGAACAGCCGGTCAAAGGCGCGGCGCACTTGTACCTCGGATGTCGAGGGCAAATCCTTGTGGGCGTTGGTGCTGTCGCACAGCATGGCTAGCACGCCCTCGTCACCCAGCTTGCGCAGGGCGTCGAAATCGGTGGGCAGGCCGATGCCCGGCTCCGCGTCGAACTTCCAGTCGCCCGTGTGCAGAATGGTGCCAGCACCCGTGTCGATGGCCAGGGCCACCGGCTCCGGGATCGAATGGGTCATACGGATGGAGCGGAAGCCGAACGGGCCGATGCTGAACGACCCACCCACGGGGTAGCTGTTCAGTTCCACCTTCTCCAGCACGCCGGCTTCATCCAGCCGACGGGCAATCAGCTTGGTCGCGAACGGGGTGGCATAGATGGGGCAGTCGATGCCCTGCGGCCACAGCCGGTCGATACCGCCGATGTGGTCTTCATGCGCGTGGGTGACCACCAGGGCCAGCAACCGGTCACGGATGGGAGCCAGGAAGGCCGGGTGCGGGACGATGCAGTCAACGCCTGTCGTCTCCGGGTCCGGGAAGGCGATGCCGGCATCGACCAGGACCCAGGCACCATCATGACCATAGAGGGTCCAGTTCATACCGATACGGCCAAGACCGCCCAATGGCACGACCAGCACTTCGCCCTTGCCCGGCACGGGCCAGCGGCGGTCATAATCGGTATAGCGGTGGAAGGGAATTACCGTGGCGTCCGCCCGGTCCATGTCCGCGCCAGCCCCGATGCGGGGGAACGCGGTGGCGCTTTCATGCAAAGCGTCGAAATCAGTCTCTTTCATGCCTGACCTTTATGCCGCATCGCAGCACCCAAGTCAAAGGTGCCGCACGCGGGTCAGGCATGGGTTTTTGGATCAGGATGCGGCGGCTGTGTCCAGTTCCTTGAACACGCGCGAGGCGGCGTGAAAGGCGCTGTTGGCGGCTGGCACACCGCAATAGATGGCGGCCTGCAGGATCACTTCCTTGATCAGGTCGCGCGACACGCCATGGGTGACGGCAGCACGGACATGCATCATGAATTCCTCCTCCCGGTTCAGGGCGATCATGGTGGACAGCACCATCAGCCGCCGGGTCGTATGGTCGATGCCGGGCCGCGTCCAGATCTCCCCCCAGGCATAGCGGGTGATCAGGTCCTGGAACTCGGCGGTAAATTCTGTGGTGTTGGCGATGGCGCGGTCGACATGCGCATCACCCAGGACGGAACGCCGGGCCTTGAAGCCCCGTTCCTTGCGTTCGGCTTCATCCATGTTCTCAATCCTTCAGGAAGGACAGCAGGGCGGCGGTAAAGGCCTTTGCCTGCTCAATATTCGACAGGTGTGCGGCGTCCAGTTCCACAAGACGGGCACCCGGAATCAGACGCGCCAACTCATGGCTTTTCGCGATGGGGGTGGCCGGGTCTTGAAGGCCGCCGACCACCAGGGTCGGCACTTTGATGCCCGGCAGCGACGCCCGTTGATCCATATTGCGCACGGCGGCACAGCAGGCAATGTAGCCTTCGACCGAGGTCGCGTGCAGCATGGCGGTGATGGGGGCGATGGCCTCGGGGTGGGCGGTGCGGAAGGGTTCGGTGAACCAGCGTTCCACCACGCCATTGACGATGGCACCCATCCCCTGCGCCTTGACCAGGGCGATACGGGCATTCCATGGCTCCGGCGGGGACATTTCGGCAGCGGTATTGCACAGGACCAGATGCGACAACCGTTCGGGCGCGTTCGCCCCCAGCCACTGCCCCACCATCCCGCCCTTGGACAGGCCGGCGAAACGCACCTTGTCCATGCCCAACGCGTCGAGAAGGCCGATGGCATCGCGGCCCAGCAGGTCGATGCTGTAGGGGCCGGTGGGCGCGTCGGACAGGCCGTGCCCCCTGCTGTCATAACGCAGGACGCGGAAATGCTCTGTCAGGGCCGGCATCTGTGGTGCCCACATGTCCATGTTCGTGCCCAGCGAATTGGACAGAAGCAGAACCGGCGCACCCTGTGGCCCGTCCAGGCGCCAGTGCAGGCGGCATCCATCGGCCAGGGTCACATACTCGGCCATTACTTCATCTCCCGCTCATAGGTCTTCAACACGGCGGACACGAAGTCCGTGGCCGAGCCTAAGTAACTTTCCGGCTGCATCAGGGCCACCAGCCGTTCGCGCGGCAGGTGGGTGGTGATGGCGGCATCGGCGGCCAGTTCCTCCAGCAGCCCGTGGCCGGCGGCGACGGCGCGTTTGCACGCGGCCTCCACGATCTTGCCCGCGTCATGGCGGCCCGATGCCTCTGCCAGCGCCTGGGTCACGGCTTCGGCCATCATCAACCCGTCGGTCAGGTTCAGATTGGCGCGCATGCGGGCGGGGTCCAGTTCCAGGCCCGACAAGGTATCGGCCATATGGGCCATGGCACCGTAGGTGAGCGCGAACAATTCCGCCAGGGTCGGCCATTCGGCATGCCAGCCGCCGACGCCGCGTTCCTGTTCCTGCACCATGGCGCTGAACAGGGTGGCGACCAGACCGGGGGCGCGGGCGGCGGCGGATAAGGCGATAGTGGTGCCCACGGGGTTGCGCTTGTGCGGCATGGCCGATGACCCGCCCTTGCCAGCGGCGGCAGGCTCAAACGCTTCCGCCACTTCCGACGACATCAGGTGGGCAATGTCGCGGGCGATCTTGCCCAAACCGCCGGTCAGCAGGCCCAGGGCGGCCCCCAGATCGGCGATGCGGTCACGCTGGCTGTGCCAGGGCGTGTCGGGCAGGGTCAAGGACAGTTCGGCGGCCAGGGCGCGGGCCACCATCACCCCCTGCCCGCCCTGGCTGGCCAGGGTGCCAGCGGCCCCACCGAATTGCAGGGTTTCGGCTGCCTTGCCGGCCTGGGTCAGACGGGCGCGGCTACGGAGCAGCAGGGACAACCAGCCGGCAGTCTTCAGCCCGAAGGTGGTGGGCAAGGCCTGCTGCCACAGGGTACGGGCCGCCATCGGTGTGCGGGCGTGGCGGCGCGACAGGTCGGCCAATGCATGGATGGCGCGGTCAAGGTCAGCAGACAACAGCGCCACCGCATCGCGGGCGCGCAGGACAAAGCCGGTGTCGATGATGTCCTGGCTGGTCGCCCCGCGATGCACATGCCGGGCGGCGGCGGGGTCGCTTTCCGCGACCCTGGCCGTTAACGCCTTGACAAGAGGAATGGCCGGGTTGCCGGCCAGTGCCGTGGCACGGCCCAGTTCCGCGATGTCATAAAGGTCGGGGTCACAGGCCGCTTGGATGGCGGCCAGCGCGGCGGTCGGCACCATGCCGACGCCGGCCTGCGCACGGGCCAATGCCGCTTCCACCCGCAGCATGGCACCCAGCACGGCCCGATCATCGAGCAGGGCCGCCATGGCTTGTGTCTGAAACAGCGGCATGAACAGGGCGGAGGTCATGGGGGAGCCGGGTTGGGTGGGGGGAAGTGGCAATGGTAGCCGAAAAGCATGATGTTCGTAGCGCGGATTAGCGTCAGCGTAATCCGCGGAGCGACGCCTGGAGGGCGCGGGTTTCCGCGGACTACGGCTGACGCCAAACCCGCGCTACGCACGACGCATAAGTCACACATCAAAGAACACGGTCTCCCCCTCGCCCTGCAACCGGATATCAAACCGGTAAGTCCCCTCCGCCACAGGCATGGCCAGAAGGGTGGCGCGGCGAGCGGGTGGGACGAGGTCGAGGATCGGGTCTTCGGCGTTGCTGGCCTCGTCCGCGAAATAGATGCGGCTTACCATGCGCTTGATGATGCCGCGCGCCATCACCGAAATGGCGATGTGCGGAGCCTGAAGGCTGTTGCCGGGGCCAGGGACGCGACCGGGCCTCACGGTGCGGATGACGAAGACACCATTGGCATCGGTGGATGCACGTCCGAAGCCGATGAAATCCGGGTCCAGCGCCAATTCCTCCCGCGCATCTTCCGGGCTGTCATAGCGGCCGGCGGCATTGGCCTGCCAAAGTTCGACGAAGCTGTCGGGGATGGGCACGCCATCGCCGTCAAAGATTGTGCCGGTGATGGTTACTACCTGCCCCTTGGCCGACCCGCGCGGCTGATCATTGGGGTTCAGGGTATAATGGCCATCAGGCAGCAGGTCCATGCGGGCACCTGCATCCCCCTTGCCTTCCACCAGATCGGCGCCACCCTTCCAGGGCAGGGCATAGTGGAAATAGGGGCCGACGGTCTGCCAGGGTGTCTGTCCGGTCATGGATCAATCCTCCATCGGCGTGGCGTCACGCCCGCGCAGCACGATGTCGAAAATATAGGACAGCGCAAAGGCTTCCTGTGTTGTTTCGATGTCGAACCGGCTGATCATGCGGCCAAGAGCGTGGGCGGGCACGGCATTCGCGATGGGGTCCAGCGGGATCAGCGGGTCGCCGGGGAAATACATCTGCGTGACAAGGCGCGTGGCGAAAGCCGGTCCCAGCAGCGAGAAATGGATATGGGCCGGACGCCAGGCGTTATAGTGATTGCCCCAGGGATAGGCACCGGGGGAGATCGTGTAGAACCGGTAACGGCCCTGATCATCAGTGATGACGCGGCCCGACCCGGTAAAGTTCGGGTCCAGCGGGGCGTTCCACTGGTCCTTCTTGTGGATGTAACGACCGGCGGCGTTGGCCTGCCATACCTCCACGATGGTGTTCGGCACAGGCCGCCCATCCTCGTCCAGCACGCGGCCCGACACGACAATGCGTTGTCCGATGGCTTCGCCCTTGCCGATTTTGGTCAGGTCGGCAACGGCAGGCCCCATCAACCGTTCCCAGCGACCGGCGGGGCCGGTCAGTTCCGTCAGGGTCTGCGGAATGCGGACCAAAGGCTGCTGCGGCGAGCGTTTGATGGTGGCTTTGTAGTCGGGTGACAGGAAGGACGGATGGGCCCCCTCCTCTTCCCGGTTATAGGGCAGGATCAGGCTCATGTTGTTTTCCTCCCTCAGATTTTCTCAATGGCAAGGGCCAGACCTTGGCCCACGCCAATGCACATGGTGACCAGCGCGCGCTTACCGCCGCGCCGCTCCAGCCCGCGCAGCGCCGTCAGCGCCAGCCGGGCACCGCTTGCCCCTAGCGGGTGGCCCAGGGCGATGGCGCCGCCATGCGGGTTCACATTATCCGACGTCGGATCAACGCCCAGTGCGCGCAAGGACGCGATCACCTGCGAGGCAAAGGCCTCGTTCAACTCGATCAGGTCGAAATCGCCGATGGTCAGGCCCAGCTTGTTCATCAGTTTTTGTGAGGCCGGGACCGGGCCGATGCCCATGACGCGCGGTTCCACGCCTGCCGTCGCCATGCCCAGGATGCGGCCTCGCGGCGTGAGATTATGGGTTTTTACTGCGGACTCCGAAGCAATCAGCAAAGTCACTGCGCCGTCATTGACGCCGCTGGCATTGCCCGCTGTAACGGTGCCACCGGCGCGGACCACTGGTTTCAATCTCGCCAGCGCGTCGGCTGTCGTGTCGGCACGGGGATGCTCGTCCACGCTGACCGTGGTGGGCTTGCCCTTGGCGTCCAGGACAGTGACGGGGGTGATTTCGTCTTCGAAATAGCCGTCGGCCTGGGCCTTGGCGGTGCGTTGCTGGCTGGTGAGCGCGAAGGCGTCCTGATCTTCCCGGCAGACGCCATGCTCGACGGCTACATTCTCCGCCGTCTCCGGCATGCTGTCGGTGCCGTAGCGTTCCTTCATCGCCTTGTTGATGAAGCGCCAGCCGATGGTGGTGTCCTCGATCTGGGCGCTGCGCTGAAAGGCGCTTTCGGCCTTGCCCATGACCAGCGGGGCGCGGGTCATACTTTCCACGCCGCCAGCGATGACAAGGTCCAAGGCCCCGGCATTGATGGCGCGTGCCGCCGTGCCCACGGCATCGGCACCCGATGCGCACAGGCGGTTGATGGTCGTGCCGGGGACGGAAACGGGTAGACCCGTCAGCAGCGCCGCCATGCGGGCCACGTTGCGGTTATCCTCCCCCGCCTGATTGGCGCAACCCAGGAAGACCTCCTCAATGGTGGCCGGGTCCAGGCTGGGATGGCGGGCCAGCAGGGCCTGGATTACCTGGGCGGCCATGTCGTCGGGGCGCAGGCGGGACAGGCCGCCGCCGAACCGGCCGATGGGGCTGCGGATACCGTCGCAGATATAGGCGGCGCTCATGCTGCAAGCTCCACCCGGAAGGGGGCACCGGTGGCGGCGGTGATTTGCTCCACAGAGATGCCGGGGGCCAGTTCGATCAGGGCCATGCCGCCATCGCCAACCTTGTCGATGGTGAAGACGCCCAGGTCGGTAATGACCATGTCCACGACACCCGCCCCGGTCAGCGGCAGATTGCATTCGGTCAGCAGCTTGGACCCGCCATTCTTGTCCTGGTGTTCCATGACCACCACGACCTTCTTCACGCCGGCCACAAGGTCCATGGCGCCGCCCATGCCCTTCACCATCTTGCCGGGAATGGTCCAGTTGGCGAGGTCACCATTGCCGGCTACCTGCATGGCGCCCAGCACGGTCAGATCGATATGGCCGCCCCGGATCATGGCGAAACTGTCCGCACTGCTGAAATAGGAGGAAGTGGGCAGTTCAGTGATGGTCTGCTTGCCGGCATTGATCAGGTCGGCATCCTCCTCCCCCTCAAACGGGAAGGGGCCGATGCCCAGCATGCCGTTTTCCGACTGCAACATCACCTGCATGCCGTCGGGGATATAGTTGGCGACCAGGGTGGGGATTCCGATACCCAGGTTCACATAGAAACCGTCGCGCAACTCACGCGCCGCGCGGGCGGCCATTTCATCACGGGTCCAGGGCATGGTTCAGCCCTCCTGGCTGGCGGCCGGACGTGGCCGGGTTGTGCGCTTTTCAATCAGCTTGGCGTAATGCGTGCCTTTGATGACACGATCGATATAGATGCCGGGGGTGTGGACATGGTCGGGATCGAAACTGCCGACGGGCACAATCTCCTCCACCTCTGCCACCGTCACCTTGCCGGCGGTGGCCATCACCGGATTGAAGTTTCGCGCTGTCTTGCGATAGATCAGGTTGCCTTCGGTATCGGCCTTCCACGCCTTGACGATGGACAGGTCGGATCGCAGCCAGGTCTCACGCACATAGCGCTTGCCCTCGAACTCCTCCACCACCTTGCCCTCCGCCACGACCGTGCCGACGCCGGTGGCAGTATAGAAGGCGGGGATGCCGGCCCCGCCAGCGCGGATACGTTCGGCCAGGGTGCCCTGGGGGTTCAGCTCCAGCTCCAGCTGGCCGGAGATGTAAAGCTGTTCGAACAGCTTGTTCTCCCCCACGTAAGAACTGATCATCTTTTTGATCTGACCATTGTTCAGCAACTGCCACAGGCCGAAACCATCGGCCCCGCAATTGTTGGAAATGATGGTCAGCCCCTTGACGCCAGCCTCTTTGATGGCGGGGATCAGATGTTCCGGGTTGCCGGACAGGCCGAAGCCACCCGACATAATGGTCATGCCGTCGAACAGCAGACCGTCGAGTGCCGACTTGGCGTCGGGATAAATCTTGCCAGCCATATCAGTAGGTTCCTATGGAAGAAGGTCAGTGCAGCGGCAGGCCCACATAGTTTTCCGCCAGCGACTGCTGGGCTGCGTGGGAGCCGCGCAGGTAGCCCAGTTCGGCGATCTGCATGCGGCGGCCGAAGGCGTCGGTCTCCGGGAAGCGGTGCATCAGGCTGGTGAACCACCAGGAGAAGCGTTCGGCTTTCCAGACACGGGCCAGGGCGCGGGCAGAATAGGCGTCAATCCCGGCACTGTTGCCCCGGTAATGATCGGCCAGACCGTCCGCCAGATAGGCGACGTCGGTGGCAGCCAGATTGAGGCCCTTTGCCCCCGTGGGCGGCACGATATGGGCGGCGTCACCGGCCAGGAACAGGTTGCCATGGCGCATCGGTTCGGCCACGAAGCTGCGCAGGGGCGCGATGGATTTTTCAATCGAGGGCCCGCGCGTCACCCGCGGGGCGACATCGCCGCCCAGACGCAGGCATAGCTCATTCCAGAACCGTTCGTCCGACCAATCCTCCACCTTCTCCGTGTTCGCCACCTGCACGTAATAGCGCGAGCGGGTGTTGGAGCGCATGGAGGCCAGCGCGAAGCCGCGTTCATGGCTGGCATAGATCAGTTCATGATCGCAGGGCGGCACATCGGCCAGCACACCCAGCCAGCCGAACGGATAGACCCGTTCAAAGGTGCGCAGGACATCAACCGGGACGCTGGCGCGTGCAACGCCGTGGAACCCGTCGCAGCCAGCGATGAAATCGCATTCCAGGACGTGATCGACGCCATCATGCTGAAAGCTTACACGCGGCCGCGCGCTGGTAATGTCATGCAGAGCCACATTCTCCGCCTCGAACAGCAGCGGGATGTCGCGGCGGATGGCGGCGTCGATCAGGTCGCGCGTCACCTCCGTCTGGCCGTAGACCATGACGGATTTGCCGGTCAGCGCCTTCATATCGATGCGGGTATTGTCGCCATCGGTGGACAGCGCAAACCCTTCATGCGGCAGGCCCTCGCGGTCCATGCGGTCATGCACGCCGACCTGACGCAGCAGATCAACCGTCACCTGCTCCAGAATGCCGGCCCGGATGCGGCTTTCCACATAGGCGCGGTCACGCCGTTCCAGGATCACGCATTCCACGCCCGCCTTGTACAAAAGGTGGGCCAGAAGCAAACCGGCAGGTCCGGCGCCGATGATGGCGACCTGTGTGCGCATCACCACTTTCCTCCCAGGAAATTATTGGCTGTTGGGTGGATGATAGCGTCAGCGAACCATTGGCACAGGACACGCATCCATCAAAAAATTGGATTTTTCATCGCCCCTTTGCCATGCTGCACTGCATGAACCGGAAAGCCAGCAATCCTGTGCCCCGCTTCTTCCTGTACGGGGAGGCGGAGGCCAAGGCGGATGAACATTTCATCCATGCCGAAACCCTGGAACGACGCAGCCAGCCCAGCGGCTGGCAGATCCAGCCGCATGCCCATGCCGACCTGAACCATGTCTTCGTGATCGCCAGTGGCGGCGGCGATCTGCTGGCGGGTGGAGAGCGGGAGGCGTTCACGGCACCGTGTCTGCTGCTGATCCCCGCCGGGGAGGTACATGGTTTCCGCTGGAACGCCGACAGCCAGGGCCTTGTGGTCACCTTTGTCGAACCGATGCTGCGCGGGCTGGCGCGGCGGGAACCGGGATTGGGCGAACTGTTCGGGCGGGCGGTGGCGGTGCCGCTGGCAGACGACGGGACGGATTGCCTGCGGCTGGCGGCGCTGCTGGAGACGGAGATGGCGGGCGGCGGTGTCGGGCGGTCGCTGCTGGTGGAGGCGGCCCTGATGGCGCTGCTGGTTCATGCCTGGCGGGCGGCGCGGCTGTCGGCGGGCGGTGGCGGTGCGGCACGCGGGCCACGCGCGGCCCTGGTGGCGCGCTACCGCGACCTGATTGAGGAACAATATCGGGCCGGATGGGGCGTGGCGCGGTTCGCCGACGCGCTGGGCGTTACGCCGGGCCGGTTGCGTGCGGCCTGCATCGCCGTCACAGGCCGTCCGCCCATCGACCTTCTGCATGACCGGCTGCTGGCAGAGGCGAAACGCAGTCTGCTGTACAGTGATTTGGGCGTGGCGGAGGTGGCGTTTGAACTGGGGTTCAGTGATCCGGCCTATTTCAACCGCTTCTTTACAGGCCGGGTTGGTTGCTCGCCAGGACGGTTCCGGCAGGGGGCGGCGGGATAGCCACCCCCTGCCCCATTGTCAGGCGGTACGCAGGCCCAGCCAGCGGCGCGCGGTGGGCAGTTGGCGCAGGATGGCCAGATCGATCAGGGCCACGATGATCACCGACAGGCCTAGCAGCGGCAGGAACAGGGCGAAGAACAGCAGGATCATGCCCATGACCGCCGGGCTGCCCCGCATGCGCAGGGGTGGAGGCGCGCCCAGAGCGCCGTTTGGCCGGCGTTTCCACCACATCACGGCCCCGCTGACCGACAGCAGGACAAGGCCAAGGGCAGCGATGACGCCAAGGGCCTGATTGAACCAGCCGAACAACTGCCCCTCATGGGCCGCGATGCCGATGCCGACGACGCGATCAATGATGTGACGGTCGGCGAATTCCTCCCGCCGGATCGGGGTGCCGGTGGCCCCATCCAGATCGATGGAGACGCGATCGGGCCGGTTGGCCGTCATCGACCGCACTGCCCAACTGCCGCCCGCCTTGGCCGGCAGGTTGATCTGGACGGGTGCGGCAAGATTGAGGGGGGCCACCTGTGTCACGACATCGGCCAGGGTGACGGTCCCCACCATCATATCGTCCATGGATAGACCGCCATGGTCCATTGGATGGTCTTCGGCATGTTCCTGGGCGTCGTGTCCGGCGCGTTCAGCCTTGCGGCTGGTGGTCCAGTCCTGTTTGACGGCGGCGGTTCCTGTCGCCTCCCGCACCGCCTTGAAGGCACCGCCCCAGACACTGGCCCAGGGCAGGCCGGTCAGCAGCAGGAACAGCGCCAGGAAGGAGATCCACAGGCCGGTGACAGCATGCAGGTCGCGCCAGAAGGTGCGCCCGCCCGCCGACAGCCGTGGATAGACGACACCGGCCAGCCCCTGACCCCCGCGCGGCCACCAGAGATACAGACCGCTGACCACCATGACGATGCCCCAGCAGGCGGCCAGTTCCACAAACCAGGAACCCTGGTCACCCATCAGCAATTCGCCGTGGAAGGTCTTGATCTGGTTCATCAAGCGGTCTTCTTCGGGAATTGAGTGCAGGATTTCCAGGGTCTGGGGATGGACATAGACACGCCACATCGCCCCCTGCCCGTCGCGGACCAGAACGCGCACGGCGTCGTCGGCCTCTTCGGGCAGGATATAGGACTTCAAGTTCCCGCCCGGCACGGCGGCCAATGCTGCCAGGGCCTGGGCATTGGCATCCGCCGCCGGCCCGGTCAGGACCAGATTGTCATAGGGCCTGTCGATCAACGCCTCTACCTGCGGCTTGAACAGGTAGAGCGAACCGGAAAGGGCCAGGGCCACGATGAAGGGCACGCAGAACAGGCCGGCATAGAAATGCCAGCGCCAGATGGTGCGGTAATCCAGCCAGCCCTTGGCCGGAGACGCGTTCATCGACAGATCCGTCATGGCGTCAGCCCTTCCATTTCAGTTCAAGGGTGAAGGTGCGTTGCGGATAGGGGTGGAACACCCAGGCCTTGTCATTGCCGATATTATCGACACCGACGCTGAGCTGCGTTTCTGCGGTCACGTCCCAGGACAGTTTGGCGTCGAAGATCATCAGTTCGGAGGTGTAGCCATAGGTGTCGCCGCGCTGCGTCCCTTCCAGATTGGTGTTGGGGCGCGAGGCGTAGCGCCAGCCGGTGGAGACTTGCCAGTCATCGGCGAACCTGTACCGGGCATTGCCATTCAGCCGCCATTTCGGAATGCGCGGGAACTGCACCCCTTCCGATGCCGGGACGGAGCGGTTGCGCACCGTCTGGGCATCGATCCAGGCGGCATTGAAATCGACATTCAGGCCATCAACGCCGCCGACGTCGGAGGCCTCGATAATGCCTTCCACGCCCCATTGGCGCACGATGTCGATATTCTTGAACGAGGATGTGACGATTCCGAACTGGTTGAAACCCTGCTGACTGAAAATCGCATTCTCTACGCGCTGATAGAAGACGCTCCCGGTGACGCGGATAGCGTCGAAGCCACGACGCAGCATCAGGTTGGCGTCACGCGACTTTTCCGGCTTCAGGTTGGGATCGAAGCTGTTGATGTCGAAATTGCCATTGCCGTCCAGGCGGCCCTGGAACAGCTCACCCACCGTGGGGAAGCGGGTGGCGGTGGCTAGGCTCAGTTGCCCCACCCAGTCGGCGGGAAGGTCGGCCTGAATGCCGGCAGACGGGTTGATAGAGGTTTCCTTACGGTCGGCGTAAGACTGATATTTCGGGGAACCGGATACGCGGGTACCGATGCGGCCATCGAACGCCCGCCAATTGTCCAGACGTACACCGCCGGTCAGCTTCACCCCCGGCGTCACCTGCCAGGCGTTATCGATGAACGCCCCCAATTGCCGTGAACGGCCACCGGTTTGTGTTGTGAAGGTTGGCGTGGCGCCGGTGCGCCAGTTGCTGACGCTATAAATGGTCTGATCGGTTTCATAGAGGCTGCTGTTGAACCCGATGGCCAGTTCATGGTCGCCCAGCGTGCGCTCCAACTGCCCGTCACCGGTCCACCAGCCGGTATCGCCCTGACGCGTGTCAGTACCCGCACCACTATTGATACCGTTCAGATAGCCGGTGGAGGCGCGTGCCCGCTGCTTGTCGATCACGAAACGCGATAGGTTCAGGCTGGCCTGCCAGTCGCCGATGGGACCCTCCAGCTTTGCCCCGCCCAGGATTTCCCGGCGTTTGGTCAGGGACAGGTTGATGGCGGGCATGGTGTATTGCTTGCCCTCCACCGAGACACGGCCCGTGAAGACCGGGTTGCCGGCGGCGTCGCGCAGATAGGTGGTGGGGGTCGTACCGCCATAGTCGCTGGTCCACAGCACGGCCAGCAGCGAGGCATTCCAGCCATCGCCGAAATCATAGCCGATGCGGCCCCGCAGCTGATCCTGCGTCGTATCCTCCACCGAATAGGCACCGGACACCGGCGTCTTGGTGATCAGGTTCGGGTCGGTCACGGCCCCGGTCACCAAAGTCGATGCAGCCGTGCCGGTGGCGGACGTCAGCTGGTAGAACTGCATCGGGTGGCCCTGGTTCTCCAGCCTTCGATAGGACAGGCGCGCGCTCCACGGGCCGTCCTTCTGCTTCCAGCCGAAACCGGCCTCTCCCGTATAGCCGTCAAAGTCGCGGTCGGTGCCATACTGCTTGTAGGGCTGGATGAAATACTGGGCCGTGGCGAAGGCCTCCAGCCCGTCCTTCGGGGGCTTGGTGGTGATTGAGATGATGCCGCCCATCGAATTGCCCGGATAGCGGGACGAATAGGGACCATAGACGATGTCGAACTGCTGAACCTCACCCGGCCCGACAACGCCCCATTTCGGGGGGAAGGAGAAGCTGTTGCCCAGCAGGTTAGAGACGGTGAAACCGTCCACCAGCACCAGCGAGCGGGCCGACTGCGTGGAATGGGTGCCGCGGAAGCCGGGAACGGCATTGGCATCGCCGATGAAGCGTTTGCGCACGAAGAAATTCGGCGCGTACTTCATCAGGTCTTCGACATTGACGGCGTTGATGGCCGCGAACTGTTCCGCCCCCAGCGAGACGGAGAGGCCACGCGGCACGATGGTGATGGGGGCGTCACGCTGGCCGATGACGATCACTTCCTGCACCGGGGCGGCGTCGGCCACCTGGGTGTCCTGGGCGAAGGCCGGCTGGGAAAGGGCGATGAGGGCGACCGAAGCCAGGCTGCGGGCGCGAAAAGGCGTGCGGGGCACTGTAATGTCCTCCGGCGACCGGCCCCGCGAGCCAGCAATGCTCAAGCGGGGGGCGCCAAATACGGGAATGGTCCTGGGACGGATTGGATCAAGCAGCCCAGGACAGGGGCGGTGCCCGCGCCCCCAAGGTCGGCCCGCATAGCAGGCGACGACGCAGCGTGCCCGTGAAGGGACGCAGAACAACAATATCCCCCACCACCGGCAGCAGCAGCGCCAGCAGCAGCAGGACAGGACCCAACAGGGTCATGGCCATGAAGGGGCAAAGGCCCTGATGGCCGGTATCGGCGGGGGGATTGTCATCCCCGCCATCGCCATCAACCTGGATGCTGGCGGAACCGGCACCGGTACAGATGACCAGCCAGCCCTTGCCATTATCCGGGTTCATGTTCGGCATGTAACCACCGGGGATCATCCCGCGCAGCAACAGGGCAAGCAGCAGCAGCCACGGCGCGAAACGCCGTGCAACACCGATTGCGGAGAGGAGAAAGCCCTTGCCCATGAAGGGTTAATGACGCCAAGCCGCCGCGCGGTCAATGGCTGAAAGATGCGACCGAATGGCATTTGCGTGTAGACCGGACCGGGAACCTGTCCTAGCCCGGTCTACGCCCGTCAAAGGCCGGCGACCGCCCCCAGGATCAGCAGCACCGACGCGGTCAGCAGCATCAACCAAGTCAGCAGGATACCGATCAGGCGGCCAGGGCTCTTGCCGCCAGGATTGGCGGTTAGACCTTGGGCGTGCAGGACGCGGCCCAGAAACAGGGCGGCGCCAAGCCCATGCACGATGGCCGGCTGCCGGCCCGACAGTTCTACCAGCACCAGCAGGATCAGGGCCGTGGGCACATATTCTACGAAATTGCCCTGGACCCGGATGGCTGCATGCAGGTCCTTGTGACCGCCATCGCCCAATGACACACCATGCCGGCGGCGATACATCGACACACGATAGCTCAAGACCAGCAGCAGCACGCCCAGCAAGCCCGCATAAAGCGCGGTGATACCCATCTGCATGTTTCCCCCATACCCGATTGTTATTTCGTCATTGGCAGCATACGGGGGTATCATTCCCCCCGCAACGCGAAGCCCACGGCCCGCGCGATGACACCCGCATCGGACAGCAGCCGGCGATGGCCCAGCCCCTCTACCAGATGCGTTGCAGAACCCGGCCATGTTGCCGTCAGTTGCAGGGCATCGGCCACCGGCATGATGCGATCATCGACGGAATGGATCAGCAGGGCAGGTGTGCCTTTGTCACCATGCAGATGCAAGGCGGCCAGCGGCTGTCC
Source organism: Niveispirillum sp. CC-CTL257 (assembly GCF_059489915.1). Taxonomy (NCBI): domain Bacteria; kingdom Pseudomonadati; phylum Pseudomonadota; class Alphaproteobacteria; order Rhodospirillales; family Azospirillaceae; genus Niveispirillum; species Niveispirillum sp. CC-CTL257. Next base: position 553,840 of record NZ_JCAJXE010000003.1, on the reverse strand, counting down.
CAGTGCCCGGTCAATCTCCCGTCCCAGCGCATGTTCGCTATCCAGGTCCAGGCGCAGGACATGCGCGATCTGGCGCAGCGGCAAGGTCAGGTCCGCCAGTGGGGCCAGAAGGATGGCGCGGCCCGCCTGGAACCCGTCCTGGATGGCCAGGGTCAGGGCCGTGGCACCCAGCCCATGGCCGATCACCGCCGCCACCTTGCCGCCGGCCGCCGCCGCCACGGCCCGAATAGCGCGGGCCATTTCCAACAGGTTGGTCTCATCGCCCGTGCTGCGGCCATGGGCAGGCGCATCAAAGGCGACGACGCGGGCACCGGCATCAAGCAGCGGCTGCACGAAATCCAGCATGTCCTGCACCTGCCCTTCCCAGCCATGGGCCAGCAGCACCAGCGGTGCCGCCTCCCCCCGCTCCGCCCCCCAGAGCCGGGCGGCGAGGTGGGGGGTGAAGCCCGGTACGGCCAGCACCATGGCACCGGCGGGTTCGGGAAGGGCGGGCGGTGCCACCGCGCGCTCCGGCTCCAGATACATGCGCCGCCCCTCGGCCAGCAGGTGGCGTTCGCGTGACCAGGGGTGGAACAGCCCCGTCAGACCCTCCAGCCAGGAGTGGCTGTTCTGGTCATTATTACGAACGTTCGTGCTTTTTTCAGACAAAAAATAAGCCATGGAACTTTCCCCCCGATGGGGGCGTCCGTCCATCCGGGCGGGCGCCGTGATGAAACCAGTCCGGCCCCGCCGCACGCGGGACCGGACGAACGCTCTACTGTCGCAAACGTGCCCGGTCGACCAGACCATGGACAGCGTTGCGGGCCCAGACCTCAGACTTCGGATTCTTCAGAAGCCGATAGGACTGGGTGAAACCATAACAGAGCGAGATCCCCTCGAACGCGAATTGCTCCACATCCAAGTCGGCCCGCAGATGCCCCTCATCCACCGCGCGGCGGGCGGCACCGATGACCACGCGGCGCATATCCTCCTGCTGCTTGACGATCAGGTCCTGGATGGGACCGGGGCGATCATCAAACTCGATAGAGGCAGCCTGGATGGGACAGCCGCCGGGCAGCACCGGGTCCATCGTCCAGGCAATCCAGTTCTCGAACAGGGCCAGTACGCGCGGCAGGCCACGCGGCTGTGCCAGGGCGGGACGCACCACGGTATCGGCGAAAAGTTCCGCCGCCCGTTCCAGCACCGCCGCCTGCAGCTGTTCCTTGCTGCCGAAATGGGCGAAAAGCCCGGATTTCGACATGCCCAGCCGGTCGGCCAGTGTCCCGATGGTCAGGCCGGTCAATCCGTCCGTGCTGGTCATAGCCAGCGCCTGGTCCAGGATTGCGGCGCGTGTGCGTTCGCCCTTGCTCATAAGGACTAAATAATACGAACGGTCGTACTATTGTCAAGCCCATGGCAAATGGGAAGCAATCAGCGTAAAGCTTGGCTGGCCTGCGCCTGTCGCGGGTACCGCCGCTGCCAAGGGGTCCGCCGCCATGTCCGCCGCTTTCGAACGCCGAACTTTCGCACCCGGCGAGCTGATCTTCAAGGAGGGTGATCCTGGCGACAGCCTTTATGTGGTGGAATGTGGCCGTGTGCGCATCTGGCGGGGTGATACGGACCATCCGACGGTGATCGGTCGGGTCGAAACCAGCGGCATTTTCGGGGAAATGGCGATTTTCGACCGTAAACCGCGCATGGCCCATGCCAGTGCGGAGGTGGAATCGGTGCTGATGCGCATGCCCGCCAGTGTGCTGCGTGAAGGGCTTTATGGGGCGGACCCCCTGCTGCGGCAGCTGGTGCAGCTGTTGATTGACAATATCCGCACCATGGCCAAGCGCCTGGACGAGCTTGAAGCCAAGTTGGGCGACGTCCCTTGAGGCGAATTAGCCCCGCAACTCCTTCTTGAACCGTTCCGCCAGGGCCGGGTGCGCCAGCGCATCGGCGAGCAAGGCCGGATCGGGTTGTTTGTCCAGCAGCAGGGCGTTCAGCCGCGCCACCGTCCAGGTCGCATCCCCACGTTCGGCCAGTATCACGACTTCACCGGCCCTGATCACGCCCGGCTGCACCACATGCATGTACCAGCCGGGCGTGCCGGCCTTCATGGCCAGCGGCCCCAGCGCCTTCACGCCCGTCAGCACACCGGGCCAGGAGCAACGCGGCACCGGCTGGTTCACCATCACCAGGGCGGTACCGATGGACAGAAGATCGCCGATGCGCGCTTCGGCATCGGTGTAGGCTTCGAACAGCAAATTCTCCCCGAAACTGGGGCGGGGTATGGCCCGACCCAGGCTGGCCTCCAGTGCCGTATAGGACTCGGACGCAAAGCCGTGCAGCGCCGTGTCGCCTTCCTTCCGGCTGCGATAGGCGCTTTCATCCCCCTCCAGGCCGGCTGGACCGAGGGTGACGGGGCCGGCCACGGGTTGCTTGCCGATGCCCGTCCCCTCCTCCCGCCCCTTGGCGTTGGTTCGGGGGATGACCTGGCCGATATTCACCTGAAGCAGTCGCATTTCCATCCCCGGATATGGAAAGGGCCGGTCACGATGGACCGGCCCTTCTCAAACTCGAACCTGCCAGAGCTTACTGGAAGGCCTCAGCGTTTTCGATGATGTGGCTGACGATGCCATATTCCTTGGCTTCATCTGCCGACATCCAGAAATTGCGGTCGGTATCGACGGCAACGCGCTCATAAGGCTGACCGGTTTCGCGGGCGATCTCTTCATTGATGCGCTTGCGCATCTTGATGATTTCCTTCGCCTCGATCGCGATGTCGGTTGCCGGACCACCAACGCCGCCTGCCGGCTGATGGATCATGAAGCGGGTGTTGGGCAGGCAGAACCGGTCTTCCTTGGCAGCGCCCAGGAAAATGTGCGCACCAGCAGAGGCGACCCAGCCGGTACCCAGCACCAGCACGCGCGGCTTCACGAAGCGGATCATGTCGTGAATCGTGTCACCGGATTCGACATGGCCGCCCGGCGAGTTGATGATCAGCTTGATCGGCTCGTCATTCTCTGCGGCCAGACCCAGCAGCTGGGCCGTCACAGCCTGTGCCACCTTCTGGTTGATCTCGCCGAACAGCAGGATGGTGCGGGCCTTGAACAGGTTCTGCGCAATGGAGGGCGGGGCCTTGCCCTTCTCCTCCTGGGCATCGGACTCCGGCTTTTCGTCCTCAAGACGGATCGGATTGACGAGCAAGGCGGCACTCCTGAATTTGGTATTCTGCATTCACTGACCTAGCGGGAAATGGGCTGCGGTTCAACCCATCATTAGATGGAGTTCCATACTTATGAGAGGTCGATCCAGACGCTTTTCAAGTCCGTGTATTTTTCAAGGGCATGCAGGCTCTTGTCGCGGCCAAAGCCGGACTGCTTGAACCCGCCGAAGGGCGTGGTGATATCGCCCGCATCAAAGCAGTTGATCCAGACCGACCCCGCCTTGATGGTCCGCGCCGCCTTCATGGCGGTGGAAATGTCCCGCGTCCAGATGGCCGATGCCAGACCGTAGATCGTGTCATTGGCGATCTTGAACGCTTCTTCGGTGGTCTTGAAGGTCAGGGTGGACAGGACGGGGCCAAAAATCTCCTCCCGCGCGATGGTCATGGAACTGTCCACGCCGTCAAACAGGGTGGGTTCGATGTAATAGCCGCCGCTTTCGGTACGCGCGGCGGAACCCCCGATACGCAGGGACGCCCCTTCCGCCTTGCCCTTGTCGATATAGGACAGGACGCGTTCATGCTGCTTGGCATCGACCATGGCGCCCATATTGGTGGTGGGGTCCAGCGGGTCGCCGGGGGTCCAGCGCCGTGAATGATGGATCACCCGTTCCAGGAACTCATCCTTGATGCTTTCATGCACCAGCAGGCGGGAGCCGGCGTTGCAGACCTCCCCCTGATTGAAGAAGATGCCGCCGGCGGCATTGGCGGCGGCCTTATCCAGGTCGGCGGCGTCGGGCATGATGATATGCGGGGTCTTGCCGCCGCATTCCAACGACACGCGCTTCAGGTTGCTCTCCCCCGAATAGCGCATGAAATATTTGCCAACCTCGGTCGAGCCGGTGAAGGCCAGCATGTCCACGTCCATGTGCCGACCGATGGCCTGCCCCGCCGTTTCCCCGAAACCGGGCACGACATTCAGCACGCCGGGCGGCACGCCTGCTTCCACCGCCAGTTCGCCCAGGCGGATGGCGGTCAGGGGCGATTGTTCGGCGGGTTTCAGGACCACCGAATTGCCCGTGGCCAGGGCCGGTGCCACCTTCCATACCGCCATCATCAGCGGGAAGTTCCAGGGCACGACCACGCCGATAACGCCAAGTGGTTCGCGCAGGATCAGGGACATGGCCTCCGGCCCGCTGGGCCCGACCTGATCATACAGCTTGTCGATGGCTTCGGCGTAATATTGGACGCAGCGGATCGACAGGGGAATGTCGATGGAGCGGCTGTCGCGGATGGGCTTGCCCATATCCAGCGTTTCCAGCAGCGCCAGTTCGTCCGCATGCTCCTCCATCAGGCGCGCCAGTTTCAGCAGCACGGCCTTGCGGGCACGCGGATGCTGATCCCGCCAGACGCCAGATTCGAAGGTGCGGCGGGCTGCGGCCACGGCGCGGTTCACATCCTCCGCGTCGCATTCGGCGACCTGGGTCAGGACCTTGCCGTCGCGCGGGCTGATATTGGCGAAGCTTTTGCCGCTGGCGGCGGGCACATAGGCACCGTCAATGAAAGCCTGGGTGCGGAATTGCAGCCGGGCGGCGCGGCCCTGCCAGTTGGTGGCGGCGATGGCGTCCATTCTCGGTCTCACTCCCGTTGGGGCAGGTTTGACTGCGTGTCGGGTGAGAGAGTGCCCCGTGGCACCGGCGGCGGCAACCCCCAACGGACAGGCAATTGTCACCGCCACATCTTGGTAATTGCGTCAGTAATGTTGACGTGTTCCGATCATGATCCCGATACCATCCAGCTGGATGACCACCCTATGCGCCCCCTTCACATCGCCCTTGCCTTTCTGGTCGCCGTGATCTGGGGGGCCAATTTCGTGGTGATCAAGCTGGCGCTGACCGGTTTTCCGCCCATCCTGCTGACGGCACTGCGCTTCACGCTGGCCTGTCTGCCGGTGCTGTTCATCCCGCGTCCGGCAGGGATCGGGTTTAAGCAACTGGCGCTGGTTTCAACCTTCCTGTTCACCGGCCACTATATCTTCCTGTTCATGGGCATGGATCGGGGCATGGCACCGGGGCTGGCCTCCATCGTTCTGCAATGTCAGGCCTTTCTGACCATGCTGTTCGCTGCCGGCATGTTGGGTGAACGGCCAAAGGCACAGCAACTGGCCGGGGCTGGGGTGGCGGCGGTCGGGCTGGCGGTGACCGGCAGCACGGTTGGGCTGGACGTCACCTGGATCGGTTTCATCCTGACGCTGCTGGCGGCGGCCAGCTGGGCCATGGGCAATGTGCTGATGCGCCGCCTGCCGCCCACGCCGACATTGCCCCTGATGGTCTGGCTGTCGACGGTGCCGCCCCTGCCGGTCTTTGCCCTGTCACTGATCGTCGAGGGACCGGACCGGGTCTGGGCGGCGCTGACGGGCTTCAGCTGGACCGCCGGCCTGTCGCTGCTTTACATCGTCTGCCTGTCCACCCTGGTAGCCTTCGGCATCTGGGGGATGCTGCTGCGGGAATATAAGGCCGGCGTTGTGGCCCCCTTCTCCCTGCTGGTTCCGGTCACCGGCACCATCGCGGCCCATCTGGCCTTTGGGGAGACGTTCGGGCCGCTGCGCCTTTTGGGAATGGCGCTGCTGTTCACGGGTATTGTGATCACCATCCTGCCGCTGCGTAAGCGGCAGGCGGTAACGGCCTGATCAGGGTTCCACCAAAACCTTCGCCCGCATCTTGGGATGAATACGGCACTGGATGATGAACTCGCCCGGTGCGGTAAACGTCACGGGCGTTTCCGTGCCGGGGTCCTGCAAACCGATATCGAACACGCCGTTCATGCTGGGTGAATAGACATTGTGGCCGAACGGGTCCTCGTTGCGGAACGTGACCTGATCGCCGACCTTGATCACTACCGAACGGGGGGCGAAGGAGATGTCGCGCTGGGCGATGATGATCGGGTCCTCCGCGGCACTGGACCCTGCCAGCAGGCCCAGGCCCATCAGGGGTGCAAGTGTGATTACCCATTTCCGCCACACGCGCGACATCGCCGTCATTTCCCTAGGTTCCTTCCTGTCTATTCCGTGCCGACGGCGTTATCGCTTGTCCAGGATGGCGATATCGATCACCGCGCTGCCATCGCCGATACGGCCCATCTTCTTCATACCACCACGCATTACATTCAGGTCGTAGAGTGTGCCGCCGGCCACCGCGCGACCATGATATTCATCCTGGGCATCCGTGAAGATATCCACCCCTTCCACGATGGTGCCCGCAGGTACGCCCAGAGGGCCGATGGTGCGCAACACGCCGTCATTGGGCGGGTCCTGTGACAGCCAGGCACCCGTGCCGCTATCCACGTCAAACAGCTGCGTCTGGGTCGCGCCGGCGAAGGAGTTGATATAGGCCCCGGCATAGACAGCAGGCTTCTTGCCAGCATTCACCTTGTCGTTGGGGTGATAGGAAAGCGGCTTGTCCACGGCGGCAGCACCTGTATCGACATTGACGCGCAGGTTCTGACCATCGGATGCTATAACACGCAACCGGTCGGCCTGCGGGTTAAAGTCCGCAACCACATGGTCAATCGCGGTCAAAGCGACCGACAGTTTCGGCCCCGCTGTCGCGGCACCGGTTTCCAGGTCGATGGTGTACAGGCTGTTATCGGTGGCGACGCCGTACAGCTTGCCATTGGCCGGGCGCACATCAATGCCCAGCAGCTTGCCCTTCACGCCCGTCACGGGCAGCACCTTCACGGTGCCCGGTGATTGGTCGGAGAACAGCAAAAGCTCATTCCGCTGGTTCAGGCCGGCAATTTCGAGCGCCTGTGACGGCATAGACATGCCGGTCAGCGCCAATCCCATGACAATCGTTGCGACCGTCTTCTTCATCGCCCCCTCCCAACCACCGGTGGCGTTCTGCCACCTTCGCGATTGAACAAGGTAGGTGAAACCGGCCCGCTGTCATTAGTCCATTAGCACAGTCCGTCAGGCCTTGATGTTGAAAATCGCGCAGATTTTCTGGCGCAGCTGCAAAGGCGAGAATGGCTTTATGACATAGGCATCCACCTTGTTAGCGCGGGCCGCCTGTACAAAATCCACCGTCTGGTTGCCGGTCAGCATGAGAAAAGGCATGCCCTCCCACGTCTTGCGAACGTGCTGCAATAGCTGAAGCCCTGTGACGTTCGGCATGTTCCAGTCGGATATGATCAGGTCATACCGCAACTCGCTTTCCTCCAGCGCATCAATCGCTGCCTGCCCGTCCGGCACAATGTGAATATTTTGAACGCCAAGCTGCACAAGCACCTGACGTGCCAGCCGCTGTGCAAAGGCATTATCCTCCACCAGCAGCACGTTCAGTTTCTCAAATCCGGGTATGTGGTCTTTGTTCATCATGGCAGGTTCTTTTCAGGTACCAACAAGTTGCGCGATCCGGTCAGCCAGTGCGCGCGGAGCAAACGGCTTCACGAGGTAGGCGTCAACCGAATTGGCCTTAGCCGCCGACACAAACTCAATGCTGGCATGGGCCGTCAGCATCAGGAAAGGGGTGTGTCGCCACACGGTGCGGACATGGCGCAATAGGTCGAGGCCTGTGCCGTTCGGCATGTTCCAATCAGAAATAACCAGATCGAAAGGCGACGTCTCAGGTGCCAGAGCCTCGATGGCAGCATTGCCTTCGCGGTAATGACTGACTACCCCCACTCCCAGTTGCCGCAACACAGCCAGGGTAAGACGCGCTTCGAAGAGATTGTCCTCTGCCAGCAGGATTCGTAACCGGGCCGCGTCGCGCAATAGCTTCATCACGCGGCTCCCGCCATAGCCGTAGCAAAGCGCTCGCGCTGTGCGTGAAGCCACGCCAGACCCTCATCTAAATCCTGCCTCAGGGCGGGAAGAATCTCCTCCAACGCCGCGGCGTCGCCCTCGTGTCCCGCCGCCTCAGCGGCAGCCGCTGTGCGGTAAACCTGGGCCATCCCCAAACTGCCGGCGGCGGATTTCAGGGAATGCGCCACCTCTCCAACCTGATGCGGATCGGGTGCCCCCTCCATTGGGAACAGGTCCGGCTCCACCTCCGGCAAGATGGATAGGAAGGTGTCGATCAGATCCAGCGCCATGTCCGGACCCATGCTGTCCGCCATCTCGTCCAGCATCTCGACCATAAATGGCGTCGTTCCCGTCAAAAGGCTGTTGGCCGTGCCCCTGGCTTCCGCCATGTCCATGTCGTCGGGGACTGGCAGGGTGCTGGCGTCAACGGCAGCGCGTGCCGATTCACCAGTACCGCTCTCGCCGTCCGGGAACAGGCGTTGGATAACCTTGAACAGGTTGGCCGGATCAATGGGTTTGGAGACATAGGCATTCATGCCGGCATCCATACAGCGTTGGATGCCATTGGTGCCCACACTGGCGGTGGCCGCGACGATCATCACGCCCGACGCCGGGCCCGGCAAGGCGCGAATGGCACGGGCCGCACTCATCCCGTCCATGCGCGGCATATGCACGTCCATAAGCACCAGATCCAATGGTGGATCAGCGGCGCTGACCACATCCACCGCCACCTGACCATCCTCTGCGAACACCACCATATGGCCGTGCTCGGCCAGCGCCCCAGCCATAACCTTGCGATTGACGGCATTATCGTCTGCCACAAGGATACGCAGCGGTCGCACCATGTTGCTGTCGAAATCACCCGCCGGATCGCCCGTGACAGGGCTGCCCTCCACCAGCGGGATTTCGAACCAGAAGGTACTGCCGTGGCCCATGACGCTGTCAACGCCGATGGCACCGCCCATGGCCTCCACCAGCTTCTTGCAGATGGCCAGGCCCAGGCCGGTGCCGCCGAAGCGGCGGGTGATGGAACTGTCGGCCTGTACAAAGCTGCCGAACAGCTTGGCGCGCGCCGCATCGGAGATGCCGATACCGGTATCCACCACCTCCACCCGCAGGCGGGCGGGCTCCGCCAGAGCACGGGCGCGCAGGGTAACGCCGCCGGCTTCAGTGAACTTGATGGCATTGCCCACCAGATTAAGCATCACCTGCCGCAGGCGGTTGGGGTCACCCTTCAGATAGGAGGGCAGATTTTCATCCACCTCCTCCCGCAGCCAGAGTTCCTTTTCCTCCGCGCGGTTGCGCATCAACATGGTGGTGCCGGCCAGCAGCGATACCAGTTCGAAATCCAGAATTTCGATATCGGCCTTCCCGGCCTCCAGCTTGGAGAAATCCAGGATGTCATTCAGAATGCGCAGTAACGACTGTCCCGATTGCAGGACGGTCGTCGCCAGCTTGGCCTGCTCCTCGTTCAGGCCCGACCGCAGCAGCAGGCGCGTCAGGCCCAGGACGCCATTCATGGGCGTGCGGATTTCATGGCTCATCATAGCCAAGAATTCGGATTTGGCGCGAGTGGCCGCTTCCGCCTTCTCCTGCGCCTCGCGCACAACCTCCATGGCACCTTTGAACACGCCAAGCGCGCCAGCCACGCTGCCAATCTCATCCCGGCGGGTGGTGTGGGGAACCCTGACATCCATGTCGCCGCCTGCCAGCTGGATTGTGGCGCGGGTCAGACGGTTCAGCGGGGTCACGATGTTGCGGATCAGGGCGATGGTGATGCCCACCACCAACGTGAACAGGGCTAAAATCAGAAAAGTCGTGCGGTCGGCGGTCTGCTCAATTGTTTCTTCCGCCGAAAGACGGAAACGGTAGCCGTCCTCAGCGGCCATCTGGGTAACGATCTCAAGATTGTTGATGATGCCGGAACCCAACTCTTCCATATGGGTCATATAGGCTTGGTGATCGGGGGCATTGGCAGCCATATCCGTCAGTTTTCTGACGACCGCCATCCATGCCTGATTCTGAGTACGGATGCGGGCAATATAGTTACGGATTTCGGGGTTTAGGCCGCGTTCTTCCGCCACCGCTAGGCTGGCCAGGAAATCCTCATCATTGATCTCCAGATCCTCGCGGAAAGTGTCGGGCAGACCGTCTGGCGATTTCAGGGCGCGGTCCACCATAAGGTCCAGCGTCACGAAATTCGTCTGCGCCAGCCGGGCATAATTGATGGCCTGTAGAGGCTGGTCGTACATGCGGATGACAAGGTCGCCCGTGGACCGCACCACCAGCACCGCGACGATGCCGATAGTGACGGCGGCCAAGACCGCGACCGCGAATGCCGCCGCCAGCTTGAAGCGGATGGTCCTGAACATGCCTGACGGCCCCATGCCGATATCTTTCCGTTCCTTTATGCGCGCAACGGTTTGAAGACGGCAAGCAGGCAGCGCATATTCCGTCGATACAATTGTTTCAGATCACCCAAGCCCTGGCCCGCCTTGACACCGGCGACCGCCCCTGTTGCCATGCCCCCAGTTTCAACAGCGCCAAGGAATCGCCCCCGGAATGACCAGCAGCCCTGACCTGTACCGTGAGATCGAGATGTTCCGGCAGCAACACCCGGCCGTGACGGCCGTGGATGTGCTGCTACCCGATCTGTGCGGGGTGTTCCGGGGCAAACGTGTACCCATCGATGAATTGTCGAAGGTCTGGAAGGACGGGGTGGCCTTTCCCGGCTGCACCTTCGCCGTCGATATCACCGGCGATACGGTGGAAGAGACAGGCATGTCGGCAGAAAAGGGCGTGCCAGATCGCATCTGCCGACCCGTCGCCGGCACCCTGACGCCGGTACCTTGGGCCGCGAAGCCGCTGGGGCAGGTCATGCTGTCAATGCGCGATGGTGACGGCTCCCCCTTCCCCTATGCCCCGCGTGCCTTGGTGGAAAATCTGGTGGCGGAGCTGTCGCGGCGCGGCCTCACGCCCATGGTGGCTATCGAACTGGAGTTCTATCTGTTCGACCGTGACCGTGCAGCCGATGCGCCGCCGGTTCCACCTATCTCAAAGCGCAGCGGCCTGCCTCAGAACCGGACTCAGGTCTATGGCCTGACGGAGCTGGAGGATTTCGAGGAGGTGCTGGACGAGATCACGGCGGCGGCGCAGGCCCAGGGTATCCCCGCGGGCACCGCCATCGCCGAATATGGGCCGGGCCAGTATGAGATCACCCTGGCCCATCGCCCCGACGCGCTGCGGGCTGCCGATGACGCCGTCCTGTTCAAGCGGGCTGTGCGCGGCGTCGCACACAAGCATGGGTATGAGGCCAGCTTCATGGCCAAACCCTATACCGGTCAGGCCAGCAGCGGCATGCATATCCATATGAGCGTGCTGGATAAGGATGGCCGCAACATCTTCGCTGATGAGGCACCGGAAGGGTCAGAGGCGCTGCGCCAGGCCATCGGCGGCATGGCGGAGACCATGCCCGCCTGCATGGCGCTGGCGGCCCCCGGCGCCAACAGCTGGCGCCGGTTCCAGGCCGGGTCTTATGCCCCGACCGTCATCGCCTGGGGCGTCAATAACCGCACGGCCCCGCTGCGCATTCCGGCAGGTGGGCCGGACAGCCGGCGGGTCGAGTACCGGATTGCTGGCGCCGATGCGAACCCGTATCTGGTGCTGGCGGGCATGCTGGCCGGACTTCTGCACGGGCTGGAGGGCAAGATCGACCCCGGTCCCGCGCTGGAGGGCAATGCCTATGAGGCTGACGCTCCCCGCCTGCCTGATGAATGGGGCAAGGCGCTGGACCTGTTCCAGGGATCGTCGGTGCTGCGCCGTTGGCTGGGCGACGCGTTCGTGGACACCTACGCCATCACCAAGCGAGCCGAACGTGCCAAGTTTAACCAGCGGGTCACGCCGCTGGAATGGGAATGGTACCTGCGGGGGTGAATGCGCCGAGAGGCGGCGGCGTCAAGCCGCCGCCGTCAGGTCGCTCAGCTTCGTCAACAGGTAATCGACATCATCGCTGGCCAGTTCCTCGAACTGGGTCAGGATGCGTTCCAGCATGCGGCGACGATGACGTTCCAGATCGTGATCCAGACCGTCGAAATCCGTCTCGCTGGCCACGTCGAGGGCGATGCGCAGGGCGGGGTACAGCTTCGGCGGCAGGCCGGTGCGGTCGAACAGGGATTTCAGGCCGAGACGGCCCGCATCATGGATCAGCAGGCGGGCATTATTGATCGGCACCTGACCCAGCTGCGCCATCGCCATCTCAAAGAACGGCACGTCGCCCATGCACAGGGCGCGCAGCAGCAGTGAAGGCGTCAGGCGATGGCTGCGGCGCAGCTGCACCACCAGCTTTTCCAGATCGGCATCGCCGGCACCACCGACCAGACCGTAGGTCGCCTTCTCGCGGGTCTGGATAACAATGTCAGCGGCGATATCGTTCGGCAGCTCATGCTTAGCGACCAGTCGTTCGCGCAGCTGTTCCGACACCAGCGCCACCAGACGCTCGGCCACCGTCACCGGCAACTTAGCGCGGTTGACCATCGGACCAGCGACGGCTTCACTGTCCGGGAACCGATCCAGGGCCTTAACCATCGCACTTTCAGCAATGGCGGCGGTATCGTTCGCCATCAGGGTGGCGACGGCCTTCTCGCTACCCCGTTCGACCAGAGCGTCGGCCACGGATTCGGTAACATTGGCGCGCTTGGCGACCGCCGTCTGCTTCTCAGACGAGCCGGAGCGAATGATCTCCACAAGATCATCGTCAGTCAGGACCGTCGACACCTCAATGAAAGGCAGCGACACCTCTTCCACATCGCGGGCCATGGACATGGCAATGTCGCGCGGGATGGTGGAGTTGGCCTTCAGACTTTCGGCCAGGGCGGAGCGCACGCGCGTGGCGACATCGCGCGCCATGATGCGCACGATATCCTCCGCCAGCACCCGTTCAGAGGCCGACAGGTTGGGCGCGGCAAAATGCTGCGCGACCTTGCCGGCCATTTCAGCACGGGTCGTTGGAGACGGATCAGTCAGCAGACGCTGAACATCCTGCGTGGTCAACTTGTCGGACATGGGTTGAACAAACCCTCCCTGGGACGACCATGCGACGGAACCACCAGCCAACGGCCAACAGGGTCGCATTGCATCTGTTTCTTTAACATTTAGTGCAGGGCGCTGCCAATTGCGAACGCCAAAATCAAGAACAGATCGAAACAATCCACTCGTGCCACGCAAGGCGGCGTAACTCCACCATCCGGAAGGATAGGTCTGTCCACGCCGAACACCGTGGGTAGCCTTGGCCGGCACGCGCCCGTATGCCAGCTCTCAACGAATCGTTGGGGTCAGGGCTTCGCGGGACCGCTGGCCGCGAATGCCTTCTCCGCAGCCGGATGAAGCGGCGCGGTCCGGGCCCGGTCGCCCATGCCATCCACCGGCACCGTGCGGAAAACCGGATGCTGGTCCGCCAGATCGGACCGTTCTTCCAGCAGCACGCGCACCACCTCCGCGATCACCGCGTCGGGTACCTCGGCCCGGGTGACCAGGGTCGCGGCGACGCCGATGGTTGCCACATCCTCCTGCACACCGGGATAGAGGTTGGCGGGGATGTTGGTGCGGGTCAGGTCTTTGCGGCCCGCCAACAGCTTATCGATACCGGGACCGGTCACGGCAAGCGCGACAGCGCCACAGGTGGATGTGGCCTGCTGAACCGCAGCATTGGGGTGGCCGACCGCGAAGAAGGCAGCGTCCAGCTGTCCCGCGCAGAGTGCGGTCAGGGCAGTGTCAGGGGCCTGTCCGGCATCATCATTGATGCGCAGGCCGGCGGCATCCACCACCTGCTGCGACAGGTTGCGCAGGGCGGAACCACGGGGTCCCAGATTGACCCGTTTGCCGGACAGTTTAGCCAAGCTATCGATCTCTGCGTCGGGGCGGACCAGCAGGGTTACCGTCTCGGCATGCAGGCTGGCGACGGCGCGCAGTTCCTTGAAGGGGCCGGCACCAGAGAAACGCCCTTCCCCCCGCACCGCCGCGGCCTGCCAGTCCGACTGCACCACGGCCAGATCCACCTCGCCCGCCCTGAGGGCTGTCAGGTTCTGCACCGGACCTTCGGTGGCCTCCACCAGACAGCGCAGGCCGTGGCGGGCCCTCTCCTGGTTCACCTGCCGGCAGATGGCGCCGGCCACGGGATAGTAAAGGCCCGTGACAACCCCACTGGCGATGACCAGCGGCTTGGTTGCAGCGGGTGTCTGGCCCGGGGCCGTGGAGACCAGGGCAAGCGACAGGGCGATGGTGGATAGAGAAGCAAAACGGATCAACAGCTTAAGTCCCGGATCAGCGGAAAGTAGCAGGCTCTGCCACCCAGGCCAGCGGATAGGCATCGACATTGGCCATGCCCTGCTGCAGCGTCCATTCGACGATGCGCCGCAGGACCGCACCCGTGGCCTGATCGAAAGCCTTGATGATGTCGTCCAAAACCGGACTGGCGGCGCGGACGGTGGCTTCGAACGTATCGCCGGCCACAATATTCCGGCGCGGCATGCGCACCAGTTTGGCATTCATCCGCACGGTTGCCTCCGGTGCGGTATCGCTGGGGTCATGGCCCTTGTAGTTGGCGTGGAAATCGCGCAGGTCGGTCTTCAGGATAAAATCGGCGCGCAGGCCCGACCGTTCCACCCCGACCGACACGATACGCCGGCTGTTCTCAAAGCTTTCCACCAGCAGGGTTTGCATCATGTCAGGGCCGGTATCGGCCCAGCTGGCACCTGAATAATAGGTCATGCGGTTGGAAGTTTCGCCCAGCACGATGCGCGGCGTATCGACGGCGGCGTTGGCAAGCGGGGTTTCCACAAGCAGCTGCCACGGCGCGCGGGCCAGACCGGCCGTAAATTCCCGCGCCGGGGTCAACACATAAACCTTTTGCACCTTGCCGCCCGTCAGCAGGGTGGCCGGCGAACAGGCGGCCAGCGGCATCAGGGAAGCCAGTGCCAGCAGGCGGCGGCGGTTCAGGGGCTTGTCGGTCATTCCGCTTTCACTCCGCTGTTGCCGCCGAACAGAAGGTCGGTCGGATCGCGCTCCAGCCGGCGGGAAACGCGGCTGAGATTATTGGTCAGGTCCTGCAGATGGATCAGCAACTGTGACAGGTCATAGAGGCCGGTGGCCGTGAAATCGCGGATCGGCTCCCGATTCTCCTCGATCATACCGGCCAGCGAAGCAGACAACTTGTTGATTTCCTTGCTGGTCTTGGCCAGTTCCGCCGTGATGACGGTGGTATCGCGCCCGACCTTGCCGACCGTATCATTGGCCGTCGCCATCAGCACCGTTGCCTGTTTGCTGAGCGTGTCCGCCTGACGGCGCAGATCGACAATCAGCAGGTTGGCGTTGCGCATCGTGTCGTTGGCATTGCCCGAGGCCTGCGCCAGATTGGCCAGCAGGGTGCCGATGGATTTCTGGTTATCGTCATTCAGCAGCAGGGTCAGACGATTGGAGATCGTCATCAGATTCTCCAGCACTTCCGGTGCCTTGGACAGGACGGCCGCGATAGAGCTGGGCCGCGAGGGGATGACGGGAATGCCGGAGACCTTCTCCCGCAGCAGGGGGGCATCCTTGCTGCCGCCCTGGATTTCCACATAGACGCCGCCTGTCACGCCCACCGGTTCAAGGGACGCGATGGCATCGGTCTTGATGGGTGTGTCCTCCGGCACCTCAATGGTCAGGCGCACTTCCTCGACATTCTCTGGATTGATGCGGATATCGCTGACGGTGCCGACATTGACGCCGCGATAACGCACAGGCCCACCTTCCACCAGCCCTGTCACGGTGCCGGTGACCATGATGTAATAGGGCTGGATGGACTTGTCGAACTGCACCTTGGCCAGCCAGATGACGAAGACAAACACCGCCGCCGCCAGCGCCAGGACGAAGGCACCGACAGCCGTGTAATTGGCCCGTGTTTCCATGCCCTAACTCCCTTTCGCCGCACTGGCCGCCCGACCACGGGGCCCATGAAAATAGTCGCGTATCCAGGGATGTTCCTGGCGCAACAGTTCGTCAATCGTACCGATCACCAGCTTCTTGTCCACCAGGACAGCGATGCGGTCACAGATGGCATAGAGGCTGTCCAAGTCATGGGTCACCATGAAAACCGTCAGACCCAGGCTTTTCTGTAACGACCCGATCAGATCGTCAAAGGCGGAGGCCCCGATCGGGTCCAGGCCCGCCGTCGGTTCGTCCAGGAACAGTATCTCCGGGTCCATGGCCAGCGCGCGGGCCAAACCGGCCCGCTTGCGCATGCCACCCGACAATTGCGAGGGGTACTTGGCCCCAGCGTCGGGGGGCAGGCCGACCATCGCCACCTTGACCCGCGCGATCTCCTCGATCAGGTCGGGCGGCAGCCTGGTATGTTCCTTGAGGGGAACCTTGATATTTTCCAGAACGGTCAGCGAGCTGAACAGCGCACCATCCTGAAACAGCATGCCCCAGCGGGCCTGCAGGGATAATTGTTCGGACTCCGACAGATTTTCCGTATCCTTACCCAGCACCTCGATCCGGCCGGCGGACGGGACCATCAGGCCCACAATCTCCCGCAACAGCACAGACTTGCCAGTGCCGGAGCCGCCGACAAGGCCGATCACTTCCCCCTTGTTCACTTCCAGGTCGACGCCATCATGCACGACCTGTTGGCCGAAGCGCGTCTTAAGACCCCGGACACGGATGACGGGTGCCGTCATGTCATATCCCGATATAGGAAAAGAGGATGGAGAAGATGGCGTCCAGGACGATCACCAGGAAGATCGATACGACAACGGAACGGGTGGTGAGCAGGCCCACGCTTTCCGCCGACCCGCTGACCCGCAGCCCTTCGTAGCAGCCGACCAAGGCGATGACCACCGCGAAGACCGGAGCCTTGATCAGGCCCACGAACAGGGTGGTGGTGCTGACCGCGATCTGAAGCTGACGTGCAAACTGCACGAAATTGATGTCCAGATAGGCATAGGCCATGACGGCCCCGCCGGCCAATGCCACCATATTGGCGAAGAAACCGATCAGCGGAAGGGCGATCAACAGCGCCAGCATGCGCGGCAGTACCAGCATTTCCACCGGGTCCAGGCCCAGGGTGCGCATGGCGTCCACTTCCTGGTTCACCTTCATGGTCCCGATCTGGGCCGTGAAGGCGGAACCGGAACGACCGGCGACGATGATGGAGGTCATCAGGATGCCGATTTCCCGCAGCACACCAATGCCCAACAGGTTCACGACATAGATTTCGGCCCCGAAACGACGCAGCTGATCCGCACCCTGATAGGCCAGAACGATGCCGATCAGGAAGGAGAGAAGGCCCACGATGGGCAGCGCGTTCAGCCCCACCTGTTCCAGATGGAAGAACAGGGGCTTCAGCCGAACACGGCCAGGGGTACGCAGAAGCCGGGCGGCGGTGACGGTAACCAAACCCAGGAAGTTCAGCATCGACAGGATATCCTGCCAGATGTTGATCGTTGCGCGGCCCACCCGGTCAGCCAACGGGAAAGCAGGCCGCCTTTCAGCCGGCGCCGGGTTCTTCGCCTCCGCCCCCGATGCCGCCCGCTGCACGTCCTTCAGCAGGGCGCAGAGGTCGGGGCGGGCGCCGACAACGGCCACGACATGGCCCTGCCCGCGCAATCGCTTGATCAACCGGTCCAGCAGAAGCGCGCCGGCCGTATCCAGGGCCGTCAGGCCCGAGAGGTCGAGACAGACCGGTGCGCCCTTGCGGCCCGGCATACGGTCGCGCAGCATCGGGCCCAGCCGTTCGGCGGACACAATGTCCCACCGGCCGGATGCTGCCAGCACGAACTGATTCTCTTCCCAATTGGCGCTTAAGGTTCCGGTCTGCACGTTTCTGGCCCATGGTGCGCCGCATCGAACGGCGACGCACCATGCCAATTGACATTACCGGACAGGGTGGGTCAACAGCCCGTGAACGGTGTGTCACCAATGACCATGTCAGGCCATGGCAAACCACGACGTATCGATATAGGCCTGACGGCCTTCCTCCTGCCCCCAGTTGACATAATGGACCAGGGGATTATGGCCGGAGGCGACGACGTCAGGGTTGCTGACCAGATAGGCTGAAACATCGAAGAACGGGGACGGGTCGCGCCCCTCCTGCCAGCCATAAGTGTCAAAATGCGTCCAGGCATCCATGCCGGCGGACGCAACATCAGGATTGGCCTCAAGATAGTAGTTGGCGTCGAAATAGAGATGGGTTGACCGGCCCTCTGCCGCACCATAAGCCGCGAAATGATCAACCGCCGCCATGCCGCTGCCGGCGACGTCGCCATAGATATGAGCGTAGTAAGCCACGTCGAATCCATTCGTCGCCTGATAGGTGCGGTTTTCGAACTGGCCATACAGGTTGAAATGCGCTTCCCCGTCTTCGAACTGGCCTGCCTGTACGGCGGCCAGGACGTCGGGATTGCTCTGCAGGTAGAAATCCTCGTCAAAGCCGTTCTGGAATGGGGTTGCCTCGAACAGGGGTTTCACACCGTCCGCAAAGACCGCGAACTGCACATTGCGAAGGGTGTCGGTGCCATCAGCGCCACTGATCGTGACGACGCCGTTTTCGACGTCGATATCATAATCGCCCGAAACGCCAGTGAAGATGGCCGCATTCAGGCCACCGGCGCCATCCAGCGCGTCATCCCCTGTTCCGCCGACCAGCAGGTCGAACGCGACGCCGCCCGTCAGATTGTCGGCGCCTGCCGTACCACTGACATGGTTGAACTGGCTGTAGGTCGTCATTTCCTGTCTCCGTCGTTTCTGTTAGGCCGCAGGCCCTGTGGGGTGCGGCACATGGCGTTAACGCCGGACGGAGATGATGGGGGCCGAGGGCAATGGCGTTACCCGCGCCGCTGTACCGACGGAGAGGTGCAGCACCTACCCCGTAGCGCCAGGGTGCCAGCGACGCAGCAGCAGGCGCTGTACCCAGCTCAGCAGGGCGAAAATCAGAATACCCAGAACGGAGAGCAGCGCGAGGGCCGCGAACAGGCGCGGCATGTTCAGGCGGTTGCCCGCCTCGATCACCCGCCAGGCCAGCCCCGTCGCGGTCCCCGACCCGGCCACGAATTCCGCCACCACCGCCCCGATCAGGGCCAGACCGCCGGAGATTTTCGCCCCCGCCAGGATGTAGGGCAGCGCCGAGGGCAATTGCAGCCGCCACAACACCTGCCAGCGGCTGGCACCATACAGCCGGAACAGGTCGCGCAGGTTGGGATCGACGGCAGCTAGCCCCGCCGTGCTGTTCGACAGGACGGGGAAGAACGCCACGATCCAGGCCAGGATCAGCAGCGACAGGTTGACCCGTTCATAGCCCACCCAGATGACGACCAGAGGGGCGATAGCAACGATCGGGGTAACCTGAAGAATCACCGCGTAGGGGTAAAGGGCCGCTTCCAACGCCCGAGACTGTTTAAACAGCACCGCCAGCGCCACGCCGCTGGTCAGGGCCAGCAGGAAAGCCTGTAGCGTGATGATCAGGGTGATCCAACTGGATTCCAGCAACAGCGGTGCGTCGTTCCACAAGGCCTTCGCAATGGCGCTGGGCGGGGGCAGGACGAAGGGTGGGATATCCCACGCCGTCACGGCCCCCTCCCAGCCCAGCACGAACAGCAGACCGACCAGCGGCGGTAAAAGACGCCTTGTCCACAGCTCGTTCATGCCGCCACCTCCATCGCGGCGTGCAACCGATCAGACACGGCGCGGCAGATTGCCCCGTAATCCGGACCGGTTCGTACCGACAGATCGCGTGGAAAGGGCAGGTCAACCGGCATCTCCGCCACCACCCGGCCCGGGCGGGGCCCCATGATGGCGATGCGGCCTGAGAGATAGACGCTTTCAAACACTGAATGCGTCACGAACAGGGCCGTGAAGCGCTGCGCCTGCCACAGCGACAGCAGATCGTCGTTCAGCTTCAGCCGGGTGATCTCATCCAGCGCCGCAAACGGTTCGTCCAGCAGCAGCAGGCGCGGGTTGGTGACCAGGGCGCGGGCCAGCGACGCCCGCATCTTCATGCCGCCCGACAGTTCCGCCGGGAAGGCCTTCACGAAATCACCCAGGCCGACGTGGGCCAGACCCTCCGCCGCACGCGCATTGCCCTCTGCCTTTGGTACACCAGCCAGATCAAGTGGTAGGCGGACATTGTCGATGATGCGGGCCCAGGGCATCAGCGTCGGTTCCTGGAACACAAAGCCGACATCCCCCCGCGCCACCGGCTGCAGCCAGTCCAGCCGCCCGCCCGTGGGCTTCATCAGTCCCGCAACCAGCCGCAGAATGGTGCTTTTGCCGCAACCGCTCGGGCCCAGCAGCGATACGAACTCCCCCGCCGCGACCCACAGATCGACGCCATCAAGGGCGCGGGTGCCGTTGGGATAAGTGAGTGACAGGCCGGTCAGGCGGAACAGATCACCCGTCACTTAGCCGTTTCCGATCTTTTGCCAAAGGCGATGCATCAGCCTGTTCCTCTTTCGCTGCCGGGCTGATATTAGCCCGGCATGTTGTTTTGTCGAGCCGCAGGGCCGTTGCCATGATCCCCTCCCCCCATTTCCAGATATTGGTACGCGAGGTGGCGGTGATGCTGCCGGTGGCGGGGCATGCGGACGATCTGGATTGCCGCATCAACCTCCGCCTGGGCACCAATGTCACGGGACCGTTCACGGGCGATCCGGATGATATTTCGATGACCGTCGATTATTCACAGATCGTGCGGCATATCCTTGGCCCGTTCCGGGATAACGGGCCGTTTGCGGATGCCGAGGGGGTTGCCAGGGCGCTGGGCCGCTTCATCTTCGCTTTCGATGGCCGCATCCTGTCGCAGAAGATCAGCGTGGCCTCTCCTGCCGATATCGGCTTTGCCTGTCAGATCGACCTGGAGCGCTCCTGATGACCCCGCCGCATGCCGTTCTGATCACCGGGGGCGCGCGGCGCTTGGGGGCGGCCATGGCGCTGGCCTGTGCCGATGCCGGCATGGACGTCGTCCTGCATTACCGCACCGATGGGCCGGAAGTGGCTTCGATGCTGGCCGATATCCGTGCGAAGGGCGTCCAGGCCGCCGCTGTCGCCGCCGATCTGGCCGACCCGGCACAGGTGGCAGGCGTGGTGGCAGAGGCGGCAAAGGCCCTGGGTCGCCCCCTGACGGCGCTTGTGAACAGCGCGTCCATCTTCGAATGGGATGACATCACGACGCTGACGGCGGAACGGATGCTGGCCCATTACCTGCCCAACACGGTCGCCCCAGCCCTGCTTTCGCAGGCCTTGCTGGCGCAGCTGCCGGAGGGGTTACAGGGTGCCATCGTCAATATCCTGGACCAGAAGCTGGCCAGCCCACATGGCGACCATATGAGCTATACGCTCTCCAAATACGCGCTGATGGGGTTGGGGGAGATGCTGGCGCGGGCCGGCGCGCCCCGCCTTCGGGTGAATGCCATTGCACCAGGACTTATCCTGCCGGCCCCAGGTCAGGCGCAGGCCGAATTTGAGCGGCTGCATGCGCAGAACCCGTTGGGTGTCGGGCCAGGGGCGGATGATATCGCCAAGGCCTGTGTTTATCTGCTGGAAAGTCCGGTCGTTACGGGGCAGACGCTTTATATCGACGCCGGACTGCGCTTCGCCGGTTTGGGCCGGGATATCAGTTTCTATTGAAAGCTGCCGATCCCGGCTTGCCTGCCCCCCCTGACCTCTGCCTATACTCAGCATATCCGAAACAACGTGGAGGGCTGCGGGCGTAGCACCATTTCCCAGCCCCGAATGCCGGACAAGGTTCCGGCTGCGACGGGTGCATCTGGGCCGCCAACCCGTGGCGTTATCATGAGTACATTGGAAGAATTCATCCGCTCCCGGCGGATTACCGAAGTTGAATGTCTGGTGCCGGATATGGCCGGCATTGCCCGTGGTAAGATCGTGCCCGCCGAAAAATTCCTGCGCATCCTGCGGGATCGGGGCCTGCGTCTGCCCGAATCCATTTTCATCCAGACCGTTACGGGCGAATACCCGGAAGATGAGGATGTGACGAGCGTGGAGAACTGGGACGTCTATATGACGCCCGATCCGGCCACCGTCCGTGTCGTGCCCTGGTACAATGAACCTACCGCCCAGGTCATTTGCGACTGTTTTTACGCTGACGGATCGACCGTCGATATATCCCCCCGTTCGGTGCTGAAGCGCGTGCTGGCCCTGTATGAGGCGCGCGGGTGGAAGCCCATCGTGGCACCGGAACTGGAATTCTTCCTGGTCGCCGTCAACAAGGACCCCGATTATCCGCTGGTCCCGCCCACAGGCCGTTCTGGGCGACAGGAGAGCGGGCGTCAGGCCTATGGCATCGACGCCGTCAACGAATTCGATCCGATCTTTGAGGATGTCTACGATTTCTGCGAGAAGCAGGAAATCGACGTGGATACGATGAGCCACGAGGCCGGTGCAGCCCAGATCGAGATCAATTTCAACCATGGCGAAGCGCTGGAACTGGCCGATCAGGTCTTCCTGTTCAAGCGCACGGTGCGTGAGGCGGCGATCCGGCATCAGGTCTATGCCACCTTCATGGCCAAGCCCATGCAGAACGAGCCGGGCAGCGCCATGCATGTCCATCAGTCGCTGGTGGATGCCAAAACGGGCGTGAACCTGTTTGCCAATGCGGACGGCACCGACACGCCGCTGTTCCTGAGCTTCATCGCCGGTCTGCAGAAGTACCTGCCCTATGCGATGCCTCTGCTGGCGCCCAATGTGAATTCCTACCGCCGGCTGGTGCAGGGGTCAGACGCGCCCATCAATGTGCATTGGGGCCGCGACAACCGCACCACGGGCTTCCGCGTACCGGTCAGCCCGCCGGAGGCGCGGCGCGTCGAGAACCGTGTGGCCGGTGCCGACGCCAACCCGTATCTGGCGCTCGCCGCTTCCCTGGCCTGCGGCTATATCGGCATGACGCAGGAACTGGAGCCGTCGGACCCGGTGAAGGGCTCGGCACACCGTCTGGCCTTCTCCCTGCCCCGGCATCAAGCCGACGCACTGAACAAGTTCAACGGATGCAAACCGTTGAAGGAAGTCCTGGGCGAACGCTTCATCTCCGCTGTCAGCTATGTGAAGCAGGCGGAATATGACGCCTATCAGCGTGTGATCAGCAGCTGGGAGCGTGAGAACCTGTTGTTGAACGTGTGAGGCATGAAAATGAAAAACGCCGCGTGGGGTAAACCTCACGCGGCGTTTACATTTTGAAGCGGCTCTAACCGCTCACTTCTTCTTTTTCTTGTCGTCCTTCTTCTTGCGCGACGGCTTGGACAGGTTGCCCAGCAGCTGTTCGAAGAAATTCAGGTCATGGCCCACGGTCGGCGTGACGCGGGCGACGGGTTCGACATAGGCGGCCTCAGCGGCACCGTCCAGTTCCTTAATTTCCTGGACCGTTCCGCCTTCATCGAAGCGGACGCGGATGATGCGCTGGGCCGTGACCTCCGGGTCCAGGAAGGCGGTCTGTTCGGTGCGGCGACCGATGTAGTACCAGGTGGAGCCGTCAACAACGCCGGTTGAGGTCGGTGTGCCCAGCACATACTGGACCTGTTCGCGCGTCGTCTGACCGGTCTGAATCTGGGCCAGACGGGTATCTTCCACCAGATTGCCACGCTGGGCGACGATGGGGCTGCAACCGGTCAGAGCAAGGCCCAGAAGGCCGAAGGTCAACAGGGCGGTAGCATGGGTCTTGCGCATCAACGTGACGTCTCTCGAACCTTGGATGTGACCAACGGCGTGGTGCCGGACAATTCACGGGGCAAATACCCCATTACCAGCGGCGATTTGTCGTCGGCCCTGGTCCAGACCCGGTTGGGCATGCACCATGGCTTGACGACGGGGCCGCCGCCCCCTATCTGGCCGGTGACATTGGCACCGGCCTTGGCGCAATGTCAATGTCCGCAGCCTGCCAGCCATGGGAGAAGGCACGCCTTGTTCAGCCGTCTGTTCCAACGCCCCCGGCGTGAACGCACCATTGCCGCCCTCTATGGCGCCATTGTGGCCCAATCGCGCCTGCCCGTGTTTTTCAGCGAACGGGGTGTGCCCGATACGCTGGAAGGACGGTTCGAATCCGTGTCGCTGCATGCCTGGCTGGTCATGCGCCGGCTAGCCATGGGGGGCAAGGCCACGGCCGAGTTCAATCAGGGACTGTTCGATTTCATGTTCGCTGACCTGGATTTCAACCTGCGTGAAATGGGTGCGGGCGACATGAAGGTGGGCGACAAGGTGAAGGACCTGGCCAGCCACTATTATGGCCGCGTCGGCGCCTATGATGCCGGGATCGCGGCCAAGGATGACCCGTCGGTTCTGGAATCGGCGCTGGACCGAAATCTTTATGGCTCCACCCTGCCCGATCCGACGCACGTAAAGGCCATGGCGGACTATACCCGCCGCCAGTTGGCGCATCTGGAGGCCTTTCCCATTGAAAGGCTGTTGGCCGGCGAGGTTGAGTTCGCCTCGACCTGAGCTGTCGCCTGTCCTTATATATACGTATCTCATCCGAAGGATTTCCCGCCATGACGGCCCCCCTACCCGAA
This sequence comes from Niveispirillum sp. CC-CTL257, assembly GCF_059489915.1. NCBI lineage: Bacteria > Pseudomonadati > Pseudomonadota > Alphaproteobacteria > Rhodospirillales > Azospirillaceae > Niveispirillum > Niveispirillum sp. CC-CTL257. Next base: position 529,362 of record NZ_JCAJXE010000003.1, on the reverse strand, counting down.
CTGTCCCGCATCATCATCGCCGACAAGGTGACGACAGCCGGCGGGTTCGAAGTTGTGAAGGCAACGGACGCGGAATGTGCTGCACTCGCCGAACGATTCGATCTGGTCTCCCTTTCCGGCTTGACGGCCAAAATGCGCCTGCGCCGGGTGCGGTCGGAGTTTGTGAAGGTGACCGGGGAGTTGGAGGCCGATGTCGTCCAGCGCTGCGTCGTGACGCTGGAGCCGGTTCCCGCACACGTTAAGGAGGAATTCTCCGCCCTCTACGCGCCTGACCATCTGATCCCCAAGGAGGAAGAGGACGGCGAGAGCGACCATTTCCAGTATCTGGGCGGTGACGAAGACTTCCCCGAAGCGATGCCGGGTGGCAGGATCGATATCGGTGAGTTGGTAGCACAGAACCTGTCGCTGGCACTGGAGCCTTATCCCCGCAAGGAAGGGGTCGAATTCACCCCGATTCTGGAGGATGTGGGCCCCGATACTCTGTCCCTGACCGAGGACACCCCCCCGGAACCGCCCCGCCAGAACCCTTTTGCGGCCCTGTCCCGCTTAAAGAAGCCCTCTTGATCCGGTTTCGTACTTGCCCTCGCACACCATATCCAGTATTCAAGCGCCTCTGTCCGGGCGGCCCTAGCGGTCGCCTTAAAACATTGTGAGTTACGATCATGGCCGTTCCTAAGAAGAAGACCTCCAAGTCGAAGCGCAACATGCGCCGTTCGCACGATGGCTTGACCGCCGCCGCCTACAACGAGTGCGGCAATTGCGGTGAGCTGAAGCGCCCGCACCATGTCTGCGGCTCCTGCGGCCACTATGACAGCCGCGAAGTGACCGCGACCGCCCCGGCTGCTGCCTGATAGCCGGACTGGTCCAGGTTTTCGCGGGTTATAGGGACGTCGAACGGAAGTGACAACGCGCCTGCGCATCGCCTTGGACGCCATGGGTGGCGACCATGCTCCTGACATGGTCGTCGCCGGCGCCGACCTTGCCCGTGAGCGCTGCCCTAACGTCGATTTCCTCTTCGTCGGTGACGAAGCGCGCATCAACGCCCTGCTAGAGCGCCATCCGGCCTTGAAGCCCATTTCCACGGTCAAGCATACGCCTGACTTCGTGGCAATGGACGCCAAGCCGTCGGTGGCGCTTCGTGCTGGGCGCAATTCCAGCATGCGGCTGGCCATTGATGCCGTCGCTGCGGGCGATGCCGCCTGCGTGGTCTCTGCCGGGAATACCGGCGCCCTGATGGCCATCGCGAAATTCGTGCTGAAGACCCTGCCGGGCATCGACCGGCCAGCCATAGCCTCCATCCTGCCGACACAGCGGGGGGAGCTGGTGATGCTGGACCTGGGTGCGAACCTGGAATGCGACGCCGACAATCTGGTGCAGTTCGCCGTGATGGGTACGGTGTTCAGCCGTACCGTTCTGGGCCTGCTGAACCCGACCATCGGTCTGTTGAATGTCGGGTCGGAAGAACAGAAGGGGCATGAGCAGATTCGCGAGGCGGCAGCCGCCCTGCGCGCCACGCCGCTTGCCCCCTACTTCCACGGTTTCATCGAAGGCAATGATCTGGCGCTGGGCACCGTCGATGTCGTGGTGACCGACGGTTTCACGGGCAATGTCGCCCTGAAAACGGCAGAAGGAACGGCAAAGCTTTATGCCGAGTTCCTGAAGCGGACCTTCCGGTCCTCACTTCTGGCCAAGCTGGGCTATGTGCTGGCATCGGGTGCCTTCAACAAGCTGCGTCAGCGCATGGATCCGCGCCGGTATAATGGCGCCATGTTCCTGGGTCTGCGCGGCATTTGCGTGAAAAGCCATGGCGGCACCGATGCCGTCGGCTTCTCCAACGCCATTGCCGTGGCCGCCAACATGGCCAATCACGGTTTCAACGAAAAGATCCGCGACCAATTGGCGGTGCTCCAGGCGGCCCTCAATGCCGCCGCCGCTGCCGATCGGGCCAAGGACGAATGCGCAACGGGCAGCGAAACGGCGGTGCAGTAATGGCCATCCGGTCTGTGATCCTGGGCTGCGGGTCCTATTTGCCCGCAAAGGTGATGACGAACGCCGACATTGCGCAGGTCGTCGATACCTCCGACGAATGGATTACGGAACGGACAGGCATCAAGTCGCGCCACATCGCGGCAGATGGCGAACTGACCTCCGATCTCGCCTATAATGCCGCTGTCGCCGCCATGTCCCATGCCGGCGTAACGGCGGATGAACTGGACCTGATCGTTCTGGCCACCGCGACGCCTGACAACACTTTTCCCGCCACCGCCGTGAAGGTGCAGGCGCGCCTGGGCATGACGCGCGGTGCGGCGTTTGACGTCCAGGCCGTCTGTTCTGGCTTCATCTATGCCTTGTCAGTGGCTGATAATTTCATCAAGGCCGGTCAGGCGAAGACCGTGCTGGTCATCGGGGCTGAAACCTTCTCCCGTATCCTGGACTGGAACGACCGTACCACCTGTGTGCTGTTTGGTGACGGGGCCGGGGCGGTGGTGCTACGGGCCACCGACGGGGCGGGCACGGCAGAGGATCAGGGCATTCTGTCCACCCATCTGCATTCCGACGGCAATCACCATGATCTGCTGTATGTCGATGGCGGCCCATCCAGCACGCAGACCGTGGGTCATGTCCGTATGCGCGGGCAGGAAGTGTTCAAGCATGCCGTCGTGAACTTGGCTGATGTGGTCAAGGAAGCGCTGGCCGCCAATGGCCTGACGGCCGATGCCATTGACTGGCTGGTGCCACATCAGGCCAACCGGCGCATCATTGAGGGTACGGGCCGCAAGCTGAAACTGCCCGCAGAGCGTGTTGTGGTGACGGTCGATCATCATGGCAATACCTCGGCCGCCAGCATTCCGCTTGCCCTGGCCGAGGCCGTGGCCGATGGCCGCATCAAGCGCGGCGACCTGATGCTGCTTGAAGCCATGGGCGGCGGTTTCACTTGGGGTGGGGCGCTGGTGCGCTTCTGATCCCCCCTGCCCCGCATTTCTGCGGTGTGGGATCAGCATTTACCGCCAACCATCTGAATTGACGGATTTCTCCGGTCCCGGTACCGTCATTCCCTGATAACCGGGGAGGACGAACATGACCGAAACTGTCACCCGCGCGCAGTTGAGCGAGGCCGTCTATCAGGAAGTCGGGCTGTCCAGGAACGAATCCGCTGATCTGGTGGAAAGCGTCCTGAACGAGATTTCCGACGCGTTGGCCAATGGCGACATGGTCAAAATCTCTTCCTTCGGCAGTTTTGCTGTCCGATCCAAGGGGCAACGCATCGGTCGCAACCCCAAGACGGGTGAGGAAGTGCCGATCCTGCCGCGCAGGGTCCTGGTTTTCCGCGCCTCCCACGTCCTGAAAAGCCGCATTAATGAGCGGTTTGAAGTCGGCGCGAAAGGCTGAGCCTGTCAATGATCGAGGAAGCCGGCGAAGGTGCGCGATCCAGGTCCGTGGCGTCGAAATCCGCTTCGGCCTTCCGCACCATCAGCGAGGTTTCCGTCGATCTTGAGGTGCCGCAGCATGTTCTGCGCTTCTGGGAGACCAAGTTTCCACAGATCAAGCCGCTGAAACGTGGTGGCGGCCGTCGCTATTACCGCCCCGACGATGTGGAGCTGCTGCGCCGGATTCAGTCGCTGCTGTACCAGGACGGCTATACAATCAAAGGCGTTCAGAAACTTCTGCGCGAGTCGCGGGGGCTGGCCGGTCTCCCCCCGCCCGGTACCCGCATGCCCAGCCTGTTCGACGAGGATGAGGCGGGCGACGACGGCATGGCCGATGAACTGGCCCTGATGGTCGCGCAGGCGGAGCAGGATGAAACTCCGGCTCCGGAAAAAAAGGCCACACACAAGCGGCGGGTGAAGCAGACCCTGTCGCCCGAGATCAGGGAAATTCTGTCTGAAATCCTGATGGATTTGACGGCCCTGCGCCGGCTGCTGGACTGAGAGTTTCAGCGGAGGGATCCTGCTCCATTTTTCATGTACCTCCCCCATCATTTGCCCATCGACTCACATCCGAATGAGCTGTATACAGATAATTGAATTATGAAACATAACATTGGGAGGGCGGTCGATGGGCGCGAGTTTCCCCCTGAACGCTTGGTATGTCGCTGCCTACGACGTGGAGGTTGGGCGAAAGCTCCTGCCCCGCACCATCTGCGGAAAACAGGTTGTTTTATATAGAAAACTGGATGGGACGGCGGCGGCGCTGGCCGATGCATGCTGGCACCGTCTACTGCCTTTGTCGCTGGGCCGGCTGGAGGAAGACCGGGTGGTCTGCGGCTATCACGGCCTTGCCTATGATGATACGGGGCGATGTGTATACATGCCGTCGCAACACACCATCAACCCGTCGGCATGCGTGAAAAGCTATCCGCTGGTTGAACGTTACCGCTTCTTGTGGATATGGCCGGGCGATCCGGCGCTGGCCGATCCCGCCCTGATCCCTGACATCCACTGGAACAATGATCCGACCTGGGCCGCCGACGGCAAGGTCATCCATGCCAAGTGCGATTACCGGTTGGTGGTCGATAATCTGATGGACCTGACGCACGAAACCTTCGTGCATGGCAGTTCCATCGGCAATCATGCGGTCGCAGAGGCACCGTTCACCGCCACCCATTCCGATAGCACGGCCACCATCACCCGATGGATGGTGGATATAGAGGCTCCGCCCTTCTGGGCCGACAATCTGGGCCGCAAGGACCATGTGGATCGCTGGCAGATCATCAATTTCACCGCTCCGTCTACCATCATTATCGAGGTCGGTGTGGCTCCCACCGGTACGGGCGCGCCCGAAGGCGACAGGTCCAAAGGGGTGGATGGCCGGGTCATCAACTGCCTGACGCCGGAAACGGAGACCACCTGCCATTATTTCTGGGCCTTCGCGCGGAATTTCGACATCCACAATCAGGCCCGCACCCATAAAATCCGCGAGGGCGTGGCCGGCATCTTCCGCGAGGATGAACAGATCCTGGAGGCCCAACAAAAGGCCATCGACGCCAATCCCGGCCATGTCTTCTACAACCTCAATATTGATGCCGGGTCGATGTGGGCACGCCGCCTGATTGACCAGATGATTGAGCGGGAGAACCGCCCCGCCCTGGCCGCGGAGTGAGGGATTGTCATGAGCTATAACAAGGAGGCGGCGCAGACGGTGCGCGCACTGGCCGGCATCCGTGACCTGATCCTACGGGGCGATGTGGTGCCGGGAGAGCGGTTGTCAGAGCCGGGGCTGGCGGAACGGCTGGGTATTTCCCGGACACCGATCCGTGCGGCACTGGCCCGGCTTGAACAGGAAGGGCTTCTGGAGCGCGTACCGGCAGGTGGGCATATTCCCCGCCGCTTCACCCTGGCGGAGGCCATCGACGCTATTGAACTGCGCGGTGTGCTTGAGGGCACAGCAGCCAGGCTGGCCGCTGAACGGGGTGTGGAACCGCGCCGGATGCTGGCCATCAACCGGGTACTGGACGCCATTGACGCGGCCTTGGCCCCCAACCCGTCCGACCCGCCGCTGGAACGCTATATGGCGCTGAATGCGGAGTTCCATACCCTGCTGTCCGGCCTGTCGGGCAGTGAGACTATCGAACGGGAGATCGACCGCATCACCAGCCTGCCCTTCGCCTCGCCCAGCGCCTTTCTGGACAAGCCGGGCTCGGTGGTCGTGCCGCATTCGCTGGCCCTCGCCCAGGCGCAGCACCGCGCCATGGTGGAGGCCATCAGCCTGCGCGAAGGATCACGGGCCGAGGCGGTGGCGCGTGAACATGCGCGGCTGGCGCGGCGCAATCTGGAACAGGTGATGGACGGCGATGGTGACGCACGCCGCCGGTTCCCCGCCCTGGCGCTGGTCGCCGGCTGAAGAGTTCGGAGAACATCCATGAAAAATGATGCCATCTGGCTGGACGCGGTTGTCACCACGGCCCAAGATATTGCAGACGGTGTACGCCGGATTGAATTCGCCGCTGCCCAGCCGCTGCCGGCCTTCGATCCCGGCTCCCACATCGCGATCCGTACCAGCATAGCGACTGGTCACGCCATTCGGACCTATTCTTGCCTGCCCGATGCCTTGCCGGGCCATGTGGCCGTGGGCGTGAAGCTACATCCCAACAGCCGGGGCGGATCGCGGTTCATGTTCGGCCTGCGGCCCGGTGACAAGGTGCGGATAACGACGCCGGAGAACAGGTTTGAGCTGTCCTGGCGGGCGCCGGATTATCTGCTGCTGGCCGGCGGCATTGGCGTCACGCCGATCTTCGGCATGGCGCAGGCGCTGACGGCACGCGGGGCCAAGGTGCGCATGGAATATGGCGGGCAGAGTTTGGCGGCGATGCCTTTCATTGCGCGGCTGCGTGACCTGCTGGGTGACCAACTGGCGCTGTACCCGCAGGATCAGGGTGCCATGATCGATCTGGACGGGGCTATCGCCAGCCTGTCCGCCGAGGGTGAGCTGTATATCTGCGGCCCCCTGCCCATGCTGGAGGCGGCCAAGCGCGCCTGGACCAAGGCTGGCCGACCGATCAGCCGTTTCCGGTATGAGGTATTTGGCGACACGGGCCGCCTTACCGAGGCCCCCTTCACTGTCAGCGTGACTGGTTACCCAGGACAGGTGGCCGTGGCGCCCGACCAGTCGCTTCTTGATGCGCTAAACGATGCGGGTATCCCGATGATCCATGATTGCCGTCGCGGCGAATGCGGCCTGTGCACGGTGGAAATTCTGTCACATGACGGGGAAATCGATCATCGCGATGTCTTTCTGTCGGACGCGGAGAAGGCCAATGGAAAGCGGCTTTGCGCCTGCGTCTCTCGTATCGCGGGGGGGCACGCCGTGATCGATACCGGCTATCGGGGCTGAGGCAACCACCATTGCAATTGCGGCAAATTGTGATCTGAGCAAGAATGGGGGCCATCTCCATTCTTGTTGTCGGAACGGGCCGCATGGACGCAATCAAGGAACGCAGCCTGCGCCTGGAGGATCTGGCCCGGCAGGCCGGCGTGTCTGTCTCCACCGTGTCGCGGGCGTTGAGCGGCAGCGGCGTCGTCAATGCCAAGACCAGACGGCGTATCCAGGAATTGGCCCATGCCGCCCAATATGACGCGCCACCCCGGCGGGCGCGGCTGCCGTCGCGGGACAGCATGGCCCCGGTGACCGTTGTGATGCCCCCGGTCCATGAGGGCAGCCAGAGCGTGGATCCGTTCAGCCTGGGCCTTATCGGCGGGATCAGTCTGGCCATGCGCGAACGCGGTCTGGATATGGCCATCAGCCACGCCGCACCAGCGGATGGACGGGCTCTGGCCGATTATCTGGATGAAAACCGGGCAGACGGTCTGATCTTCCTGGGCCAGAGCCAGTTGCACGAGGCGCTGAACCGCTTCGCGCGGGAGGGGCGGCGCTTCGTCGTCTGGGGGGCGGTGGGAGCGAATCAGGCCTATTGCTCCATCGGTAGCGACAATTTCAAGGGCGGCCATCGTGCCGCCATCCATCTGGCCCGGCTAGGCCGCCGCCGTATCGCCTTTCTGGGCGATGTACATACGATCGAACTGTCGCAACGCCATCAGGGCTATGTGGCCGCCTTGGCTGAAATGGGGCTGGAGCCTGACCCACGCCTGCATCGCCGTTGCCGGCTGGTGCCCGACGCGGCCGCAGAAGCCGTTGACGATCTGGTCGATCAGGGTGTGGCGCTCGACGCCATTGTGGCGGTCAGCGATCTGGTGGCCATCGGGGCCATCCGCGCCTTGAACCGTCGCGGTCTTTCGGTGCCGGACGATGTGGCGGTTGTCGGCTATGACGATATTGAAATCGCAGCCCACACCCACCCCGCCCTGACCACCATCCGTCAGGATACGGCCAAGGCGGGCCGGCTGCTGGTGGCCAAGCTGTTACGCCTGCTGGCCGGCGATCAAGCCTCTTCCGAACGGCTGAATACCGACCTGATCGTCAGGGATTCCTGCGGCGGCTGAGTTTGCGGATTATTTGTTGCAATTGCAGTCATCGTCACTTTAGCTGCCCATCAAGCATCCAAGAAACATCGGAACAGTTGGAGGAAACATGTCCCCGCGCGCGCTGCTGCTGGCCACTGCCGCCCTGTCGGTTCTGGCCCTGGAGGCCGGAACGATGGCCATGGCGGCTGAAACCCACACGTTTCCCGCCTATGCGCTGGAGCCCGGGGCCAAGCCGGCGCGCATAACGGTGGAGGCGAAGGGTCAGCCCGGTGCCCGCTCCTTCCACCTGACCAGCAGCGCCCCACAGCGAGAGAATGCACCCGGCACGCGCGATTTCACGGAAAAGGGCCCCTATACCGTGACCGGCGACCTGCTTTTCGACGCGCTATTCGCGCAATCGGTGGATGATGCGGCGCTGGCCAGCGTCAGTTCCATCAAGGACGGGTCCTATAACGGCGGCCAGCCCATTGCCTGCAATTGTTTCGAGACGGGCGAAAAATGGAACTATGTCTGGACCCGTGACCTTTCCTACGCGCTGGAACTGGGGCTGGCCGGGCTGGACCCGAAGCGCGCCGTGGACAGTCTGCTGTTCAAGACGGGCAGTTTCCGCCCCGGTGTCGTTGTGCCCGCCGAGTTGCCGGTCGGGTCCACACAGATTGTGCAGGATACCGGCTCCGGCGGCTCCTGGCCCATCAGCACGGATCGCACCGCCTGGGCGCTGGGGGCGGAGGCGGCGCTGGCGAACCTGCAGGGACCGGCCCGGACCGATTTCGCGCGCAAGGCCTATGATGCGCTGCGCGGTACGCTGGAGGCTGACCGTGTAGCCGCCTTTGATGCGGCCAGCGGGCTTTATGGCGGGGAGCATAGTTTCCTGGATTGGCGCGAACAGACCTATGCGCGCTGGGTCCGTGAATATCTGCCCGCGATGGCCCAGTCGAAGGCCCTGTCCACCAATGTCCTGCAATACCGCGCACAGCGGCTGGCCGCCCGTCTGGCGCGCGAAGCCGGCGACGCGCCACTGGCGGCAAAATATGATGGCTGGGCCGACGCCCTGGCACGGGCGATCAACGCCACTTTCTGGGACGAGAAGGCCGGGATGTACGCCACCTTTACCATGGCGGACCTGACGCCGGCCCGGATTGAGAAATACGACCTGCTGGGCAATGCGCTGGCGGTTTTGTCGGGCATTGTGCCGACGGAACGGGCCAAGTCGATCTTCAGCCGCTATCCCTATGCCCCGTTCGGGCCGTCCGTTGTCTGGCCGCAGGCACCGGGGGAATTCGTCTATCACAACCGCGCACAATGGCCGTTCGTCACGGCCTATGCCGTGCGCGCCGCAGTGGCCGCAGGACATGTCGCCGCCGTCGATCAGGGATTGGCAGCGCTGGAACGTGCGGCAGCCCTGCATCTCTCCAACATGGAAAATCTGGAATGGCTGACGGGCCGGTCCCAGTTTGATGACGGGCCAGAGATCAATTCCCGCCGTCAGCTCTGGTCCGTCGGCGCCTATTATGGGGCCATTGTCCAGGATGTGTTCGGATGGCAGCCGGGGGCTGATGGCGTCCGTATTGCTCCCTATCTGACGACGGCCACGCGCGCGCGCTTCACGAAGCCGGAAGCCGTGCTGTCGCGCCTGTCATTTGCGGGCAAGCCGGTGGAAATCGCCCTGATCCTGCCCGGGAAGGCGGCAGCAGGTGGTGTTTATCCCGTGGCCAGCGTCACGCTGAATGGCGCGCCCGTGACCGGGCCGGTCAGGGAAGAGCAACTGACGGCCAATGCCAACCGGATCGAGGTGCGGTTCGGCCCGGCCCAGGCATCGGATGGTATCGTCACCATGGTGCCCGCCATCGACCCGGTCAGCCATGCCGAACCGCGCGCCTTCATGCCCTGGACACCGGGCATCGCCGCTGCTCGGCGCAGCACGGATGCCGTTTCGCTGGATTTCGGGCCGACCAAGGACAAGACCCCGCTACGTTATCGCGTGCTGCGCGATGGTGTGCTGGTGGCTGATGATCTGACGGGGTCCGGCTGGACCGACACGGCCCCGCCACCGGCTGCCGCCACGGCCTGCTATTCCATCGTCGCGGTACATGTCTCCACCCGCATCGCCTCGCAGCCGTCGGCCCCTGTCTGCCTGCGCGGGGAAGCGGCGCAGACCATCGCGGTGGGTAAGATGGCACGGCTGGGGCAGACATTGGACTTGGGTCAGGTGGTGGTGAGCACCGCCGGTCGTCACGCCCTGGCCACAGCCTATGAGAACCATACATTTGCGGTGAATACCGGCGTCACCAATGCCGTGAAGCGGTTGGTGCTGGTGGATGAGGCGGGCAAGAGGTACAGCGCCATTTTGCAGATGCCGCATATCGATCCCGCCGGCGACCGCTATTCCATGCGCAGTTCCACCCGCGCCATCTTCGACCTGCCGGCTGGCCGCTATCGGGCCGGCCTGGAGGATTTCTTCAACATGAGTGCGCTATCCACCAATGCCAGCTATGGCGGGCCCGGCGGCATAACCGGGCCGGTGAACGAGGCGCGGATTGAGGCGCTGATGGTGGACCGGCTGCCGTGATCAGGCGGCACCGATCCCCAGCATCGCCACGAACTCCGCCTCTGTGACCAGACGCAGGCGACCATAGCGTTCCTGACGGGCGCGGGCGGCGTTCAGTTTGGTCTGGCCCGGTGACAGGCCAACGACCAGCCAGTCTGTATCCTTGGTGACATAGGTCTGAAACCGCCCGCCGGCCCGCGTGATGGCGCGGGCGGCATCGGTGCGCGAACAGGCGGACAGGGTGCCGGTCACGACAAAACCCTGTCCGTCCACCCGGCGGGTCGGTGTCGGCAGATGTTCACGGGCCAATGCCACCGGGGGGCGGGCTGCACGCCGCCTGCCCGGTCCAATTCCCAGCTTCTCCGCAGCTTCCGCGACGCTGCCGGCCCCGACCATCATGGCCACATGCTGGCCGATGGCCGCACAGGCGGCGGCGTCGCTGCCGGCCTCATGATGGTCCAGCGCAATACCCAGGTGGTGGGCCACGACATTCAGCTTATGGCTGCGCAGGTCGGGAAAGGCGGCGCGGGCCAGTTCCACGGTACAGATGAAGCGGATATTGGGAACCGGCAGACCCGCCGCCAGCAAACAGGCCGACAGTACGCCAGAATCGAAGCTGGCATTATGGGCCAGCAATGTTGCCCCCTCCAACCGGCGCGACAGGTCGGGCCAGATACCGGCAAAAGTCGGCGCATTGGCGACATCGGCGGCGCGGATGCCATGCACCGCCACACAGAAGGGCGAAAACTCCGCCGGTTCCGGGCGGATCAGGCGGCGGAAGATGGGAGCGTCCGGCCGGAACACTTCCGCCACGCCGACGGCACAGGCGCTGTCCCGGCTGGCGTTTGCGGTTTCAAAATCAATGGCCAGTTCGATCACAGGGGCAGGCTCCGGTCGGCGTCCTCCTCTTGTAGCCTAATCCTTGCGCGCCTTGAACGCCGCGATATCGGCGGCGACTGTGGCGGATTGCATGCCCGCAAGAACGGGGTCCGGCGGACGCGACAGGATAAGGTTCATGGGCATGGCATAGCCGCCGTAAAGAGATGGGTTGGTGCCGTCCAGGGTCAGGCGCGGCCCTTGCTCTGTGAAGACCAGACCCAGAGCGTTGAACCGGTAGTCGGCAAGCGCGCGGGCCACCAGCGCCAGATTGTCATTGCGGGCCGGGTCCAGCCAGGGCGGCAGCACCCCGCCGGGTGCGGCGATGCGGCCAGGTCCGGTGGCCTGCAGACCGCCCGGACCTGCATGCGCGCCACTGCCATCAATCCGAACCGGTATCGAACCGATCAAGGTTCCATCGGCCTCCACCTCTGTGATGCCCAGCGCGGCCAGGGCATCGGGCAAGGGGGTGGGCGGGACATCCAGGCGTAAACCCAGATGATCATTGCCAAGCCGAAACATGGCTTGCGGCAAGGTCACAGGTTGCCCTGCCCACCGAAACGGTTCCGGGGCCAGACGCAGCACACCATCCGCCGGCAGCGACAGGCCAAGCCCACCGCCGGTGAGCGCGATACCAGGGTCGAACAGGCCGATGGCAAGGTTTTGCGGTGGCATGGACAGCGGCGACAGCCGATCAAAGCGCAGCACGCCACTGACCCCCGCCAGACGCAGGCCGCGCAGCCGCAGGCCCGCATCTTCCAGTAGGATATCGGCGGTGCCGTCGGCACCGTCGCCGTTCCAGGCCGCCGTCAGGCGGGCGGCGATGGTGCCAGTCAAGGCGTCGGGAAGCGGAGTGCCAGGGAACAGACGCGGGGCATCACCGGGTTGCAGGCGCAGCGGTGCCAGCCGCGCCAGCGCCCGGCCACCGGCAGCGTTCAACTCCACAGACCCGGTCAGGCTGGCCCCGCCACCCCCGGTTGCCATGGACCATTCCAGGCGCAAATCCTGCTCCGGGTCGCCGCGCAGCCTTGCCGCCAGGGTTGATGGGGCCAGCCAGGGCAGCCGCAGAGCAGCGGCGCGAACATCCAGGTCCAGCGGCCATGCCAGCCGGCCCGTCAGCAGCAGTCCCTTTGCCGACAGTCCCAGCGTGGGAATGGACAGGGTACCGGGCGGCAGGTCGCCGGCAGGCGACAACCACCATTCGCCATCGATCCGCCGGGCCGTGCCGGAAAGGGTCAGTGTATTGTCGCGCGGCCCCTTGCCGATGCCCAGACCATTGGCCTCCATCCGCAGGGTGACATCGGGCCAGTTGCTGGGCGGAAGGTCCGGGGCCACATTGCGGGCGGACAGGGTCACGGTCACGGGGCCGCCGGTCAGGCCGGGGTCGGGTTGGCCCAGACGGGTGGCGAAGCCGGACGGATCATCGACCCGCAGGCTGGCCGCCAGCCGCTTTCCGCCTGTTTCGTCGGGGTCCAACAGGGCGTCCAGCCGAGCGATGCCGGGCCATTCCAGCAGGGCTTGGCCCTGCCCCGCCTTCCAGCGGACCAGCATGTCGGGCAAACCCTGCGGCAGGGCCTTGGCGGTGACATCCAGGTCGCCGGTCCAGCCGCCGGTGGACAGGCGTCGGATACTACCCTGCCCCGAAAGACGCGGCCCGCCCGCTGCGGGCGTCAGGGTAAAGCTGGCGGCTGAAAGCCCATCGCGCCGCCAATCAGCGGCGAGACGAGCGGGAATGCCGGTTGGGCCCAATGTCAGGGTCCCCTGCCCCTCCGCATGCCATCCCCCAACTACCGGGTTGATGGCCGCATCCATGACCAGCGGAACAGTACCAATACCGCCCGGCAGGGCTAGGGTAAGATGGGCCTGATTGATCTGCACCGGGAAGGTCAGGCCGGGCAGGTCCGGCATGGTGGCCGAGAGGGGGCGCGACAAGCGCAGGCCCCGCACCTCCAGCCCCGTGAACGTGCCGGACCACAGGCCGGCGGGGGTGTAGCGCAGGATGAAAAGGTCGGCCCCATCCTCCTGACCCAGGGAGAAGGCACCAGTAGCGCGGGTCAGGCCCAGATCATCAATAGCCAGCTCGGCCTGCGGAAAGCCAAGAGCCCGCAACTGCGAGGTCCAGCGCGCGGCCAGCAGGCCGGGCAAAGACAGCCACAGCGCCACAAGCCCCAGCGCCAACAAGCCGCCGGCCAGCAGAAACCTCCCCTTCAACCCCAGTGCCCGCACTCCACGCTCCCCCGTCCGGCAAATTCAGCCGCCCATGCGGCTTCCGGCATCTTTCCATGCAAGGATGCGACCGCTATCGTAGCGGGCGCAATGGTTGAGAGATGATGACGCCCATGCTGTCCCGCCTTCTTGTCCTGCTGTGCCTGCTGCTGGCCGTGCCGCTGTCCCAAGCAGCACGCCCGCCGGCCAATCCTGATGATACGCTGATCATGGAGTTGAAGACCGGAACGGTCATCATCCAGATGCGGCCCGATCTGGCCCCCATCCATGTAGCCCGCATCAAGCAGCTGGTGCGGCGCGGATTCTATGACGGCGTTCCGTTCCACCGCGTCGTGGCCGGATCACTGGCACAGACCGGGGACCGCAGCGGGACCGGTCGTGGTGGCACGGGCCGCTGGCTGGAACTGGAACCCAGCAAGGAACCGCATGTGCGCGGCGTGGTGTCCATGGCGCGGGGCATGAACCGGAACAGCGGCGACAGCCAGTTCTTCATCCTGACCCACAGCCAGGACCCCTCGCTGGATGGCAATTACACGCTCTGGGGCCATGTGATCAAAGGGCTGGACCTGATCGACAAGCTGAAAGCCGGGGACAAAAAAAAGGAAGGATGGGTGAAGGATCCCGACCGGATCATCAGCATGCGCGTCCAATCCGACCCGCCGCGTCCGCCCCAGCCGGCCCCACAGGCCAAGCCCGCGGCCCCGCCGAAATAGCGGGTGGGCTATCCCGCCGGGCCCTGTTCCCAACCGCGCCACATGCCGTTATGGTGCGGGCCGACATGCAACCGAGAACCGGGGCAACCGGTTGGCAAGGATGACTGACATGGATCTGGAAAACACCCTCTATCTCGACCTAGCCTCGGGCCGCGTCACCATTCAGCTGCGCCCCGATCTGGCGCCCAAGCATGTGGCGCGGATCAAGGAACTGGCGCGCGAAGGCTTCTATGACGGCCTGACCTTCCATCGCGTGATCGAGGGCTTCATGGCCCAGGGCGGCTGCCCCGATGGCAATGGCATGGGCGGTTCCGGTCAGAACCTGCCGCAGGAATTCTCCCGCGAGCCGCATCTGCGCGGCACCTGCTCCATGGCCCGCGCGTCGAACCCGAACAGCGCCGACAGCCAGTTCTTCATCTGCTTCGCCGACAGCCGCTTCCTGGACGGTCAGTACACCGTCTGGGGCAAGGTCGTGGACGGCATGGAGCATGTGGACAAGATCAAGCGCGGTGCCGGCCGTGGTGGCGAGGTCCGCGATCCCGACCTGATCGTGAAGATGAGCGTTGCCGCAGACGCCGAAGCCGCCTGAGCTTTTGCGACCGCATCGCTGATCAAAACGCCGCCACCGGGCAACCGGGGCGGCGTTTTTTGCATCTAAACGACAACCGTTAGCGCTACCGCCGAGCCACCTTGGTTTCGATCTGCGCCAGAACGGCGTTGATCTCCTCCCGACGGCCCGCATCTGCAACCTCCCGGCCCGGACGTGGAGCGGCGGCCAGGGCATGGTTCAGCACGTCACGGGCCTTGGCATATTCCCCCTGCCGGAACAGGAAATCGCCGTAGAAGTAATTGGGATCGATGCTGTCCGGGTTCTGGGCCAGCGCCTTTTCCAGATAGGCCTTGGCCTTCTTGTCGCTGCCAAAACCGATGGGGAAGCCGGGCACCTGATAGTAAAGACTGCCCAGCGAGGTATTGACGGAACCGTCCAGAGCTGTGGGGTCGATCTGTTCGGCGGTCTCCAGCTTGGCCCTCGCCTCCTTGACCAGCGACAGCGCGCCCATGCCGCCCTTGATCCCGGCTTCCGACGACAGGATGATGGCTTCCCAGATCAGGGGTTCGGCCTTGCCCGGATAAGCGGCGGTGACGGCCTTGGCCTGGTTGACCAGACCTTCCATGCCGGCCAGCTGCGCATCCTCACCCTTCACTTCGTATTTCACATGGGCCCAACCGGCCTGAAGCTCCGCAACCTTGGCATCCATGGCGGGGTCTGTGGAGGCCAAGGCCGAACCGGCCAGCAGCAAGGACAGGGTGGCCAGGATCAGTTTCTTGTCAGCGCGCATGGTTTTTCTCTCCGAGTGACGTGATGGTGGCACCGCCCGTGGGGGCAGAAGCAGGCAAGAAAAGGCTGGCGGCCTTGGCGTCGTTGCCGGCCAGTGCCCGGTCGACCAGACCGGGGAACAGGGCGTTCAGACGGGTGAAGAAGGCTTCGGGCCAGCCGATTACCGTTTCGGCCTTGCCCGCCTGCGCTGCGGCCAGGATGCGGCGGGCAACCTGGATGGGTTCATCCTGCGCCATGCCGGTCAGTTCAGCGAAACGCTGCACCAGCGGCCCGTTGAAGCCGGTACGCACCGCACGCGGGGCCACATGACAGACCGTGATGCCCGTCCCCCGCACTTCCCGGCGCAGCGCCTGACTGAACCCCTTCAGGCCCGCCTTGGCACTGGAGTAACCGGCGAAATGTGCGAAGTTGATGGAACCAAAGACGGAACCGACATTGACGATATGGCCCCGCCCCCGCTGCTTCATCATGGGCAGAACCGCCTGGGTCAAGGTCACAGGGGCCACCAGATTGACCAGATAATCACCCAGCAGGTCGGACGGACGCTGCCCCTCCACGGGGCCGAAATATTGCCTTCCCGCGATGTTGAACAGCATCTGCGGGGCCAGCAGCCGCGCCTGTTCGGCGGCGGCCATAATCCCGGCCTGGGTCGACAGGTCGGCGCGGATATGGCGGCCCGGCATCTCGCCCCGTCCCAGGGTGGTGACCTGGGCCCCGCGATTGCGCAGCAGGCTGACCAGGGGCGAACCGATACCACCGGCCCCGCCGGTGACCAGGATGGTGCGGCCTTCCAGGCTTTCCTCAAGCAACATGGCGCACCTCATCCGTGTGGCGGCTGTGGGGGATGGCGCGGAACAGGCCGGCGAACAGGCCGAAGATGCAATTCGCCATGGTGATGATAGCCTGCTGATCCACCGGATCGGTCACCCGGTTAATCAGGGTGCGGAAAAATTCCATATGCTGGATATCCAGCGATCCGTGGCTGGTCAGATAGGTGAAGCAGCTTTTCGGCAGGTTCAGCGATTTGCGCACCGCCTCGGCCCCATGGGTGGCAATGGCCGTGCTGGTGCCTTCCAGCACATAGACCATGCCGAAAAAGCCGGCGGCATTTTCCTGGCGGATGAAGCGATAGGCCTCATCCACCATGGCCTGGGTGGCAGCGCGCGGGGTGCCGTGACGCACGGCCTCGGCATTGCCGCCGGCATGGCGGATATCGTTCAGGATCCATTCCTCGTGCCCCTCCTCTTCCTCGATATATTCATCAAGGGCGGGGATCAGCCATTCCTGGTCGGGGCGCAAGGCCGCACGTGCCGCCTGCATCAGGGGTACCGTGTGCTTCACATGGTGATAGGCCTCCGTCAGATAGGCGATATAGGTTTCCAGGCTGATACGGCCGGTCAGACCATCCTGGATCTGCGGTACGGACAGCAGCGACAGGCGCGACGGCTCCGTCTCCGTCACCAGACGGTCGAAGAAGGGTTGGGACATGGGGATTTCATCCTCGTTCCGGGACAAAAGGGGGACATGGGCGGCGGCGATGGCCTCGCGACGGGGGCGGCCATTGGGGGTGAGTTGTCCGTTCAGCGGCGTGAAGGCCGGTACCGCATGCCAGCGGGCAACGCGGGCATAGGGCGGCAGAGCGCCGTTGGCCCGCGCAACCGCCAGCGACAGGGCGGACGGGTCCTGGCCGAACCGGCTGGGCACGATCAGGGCGGTCAGATCGGCCTGACCATCACCAAACAGCACGGCCTGGAGAATTTCCGGCTGCGCCGTCAGGTCGGCTTCCACCCATTCCGGGGCGATGTTGCGACCAAAGGCGTTGATGATGACGTTGCGCGACCGGCCCTGGATGGAGAGGAACCCGTCCGAATCCAGACTGCCCAGATCGGCGGTGGCGATACGGGCGGGGGCCGGACCGCCGCCGACATAGCCCACGAAGGCATGATTATTGACGCTGACCTCCCCCGTTTCAGGGTCGAGAGTGGCCGTCAGGTGCGGCAATACGCGTCCCACCGTCCCCACCCTGTTCGCATCGGGCGTATTTAGCGCGACCACCGATCCGCATTCCGACAGGCCATATCCCTGATAGACGGGCAGGCCCAGCATTCCGGCCTGGGCAAGCAAGGCCGGCGCCACCCGCGCCCCGCCCACCGCCACCAGCCGCAGATCGGGCAGGATGCGCCCGACCTGCATCATGGCTGCCATCAGGCCGCGCAGCAGTTCCGGCACCAGGATGACGCTGTTGGCGCGCAAGGCCGACAAGGCAACGAAGAGACGGGCGAAATCCGGTTGGAACGGTTGCTCCAGCCCCAGTTCTGCCGGCGACGCCGCCAGATAATGGCCGCCGGCCAGCAATGTGCTGTAAAGGCCCGCCACATTTTCCAGAAGGACCGGCAGGGGCAGGATGGCGACATGCCGGCCCGCATAGTCGGTGCCGATCACCTGCACCAGGGATGTCGCCACCTTTTCAAGGCCGGCGGCCGACAGGCACACGCCTTTGGGCGCCCCTGTCGTGCCGGAAGTATAGGTGATCTTGGCGGTTCCCAACGGCAGCAGCACGGGGGCATGATCCAGGCGCTGAATATACAGGGTCTCGGTGCCCACCAGCAGGGTCTGCGCCCCGGCTTGCGCGTTGTCGGTCACCACCCATCCGGTCCCGGCGTCGGCCAGAGCATACTGGCGCTGATCAGCCGTGAAGAAGCCGGGCAAGGGCAGGCTGACCAGACCCAGTTCCAGCAGGGCCAAATCCAAAATGGCCCAGGCGGCGGAGTTGGTGGCGTCCACCGCCACGGGCCGGCGGTCAAGACCGATGATCTCGCACAGGTCGGCGGCCAGCCGGTCAATAGCGCCGGAAAGGCTGCCATAGGTCCAGTCATTGATGGCGGGCTTTGCCGGGTCCTGCATGCGGATTGCAGAAAGAATACGGCTCATGCAACCACCTCGGCCACCGGAAGGGCGGCGTGAAGACGGGGAAAGGTAGGGAATGAGGGCAGCGCCTGCCGCGCATCGCCGGCCAGGAAACGATCCAGGCTTGCAGCGCCGAAGGCGACATTGCCGCAGACGACGCGGGGGTCGTTGGCGTAATAGCTGCCCCAGGCGGCGGCAGCGGGACCGACCCGGTCTGGTGTCGCGCGACCCAGTTCGACGGGATCGAAACCGATCTGCCGGAACAGGCGGCGCAGGGGACGGGTGGCGGTCACCACGGCCTTTTCATACCCCTGCCCATGCAGATAGGCGGCAAGCGCCATGAACAGCAGGTAGGAGGCACCCGCCTCTGCGGCGGCCAGATTACCGATCTCCACCACCTGACCGCGCCGCGGCAGGTCAGGGATCAGGGTTTCTACCGGCTGGTCCAGATAGGTTTCGAGGAAAAGAGGGCCGGTACCAGCCGGACGGAAGCCCACGCCCGCCAGAATACGGTCGTCGGCATCGCGCAGACTCATCAGCATCGGATGGGTGACGGTGATGTCACCGCCATAGGTCTGCGCATAGGTGTTGCGGATCATCGCCTCCACCCGCCGCCGTTCGGGGGCGAAATGGTGGGTGATGGCCACAACAGCCGGGCGGCAGCGTGTCAGGGTTCCCAGCCGTTCGGCATCGAACCGCAGGCTGCCCCGTACCCCTTCCTCATCACGCATCAGCATTTCAATCACAGGCGTCACTCCGCCGGTTGGATCGGCCGGTTTCAGCGGCCTTCAACTGCATGACGACACCACCCACAGTGAACCGCAGGTGCGAATGCAAAATTTTTTTGCCCTGTGGCGAATGTGACCTGATGCATTGATCGGCTTCGGGTCCGGGTCTATATCGGATGACAGTCTCCGCAGTTCCCCAGGGTCCCGCCATCGCCCCGCCCCCGCCCTTGATCGCCGCCTATCTGGAACACCGCGCCTTTCTGCTGCGGCTGCTGACGGCGCGCACGGGCAGTGCGGCGGAGGCGGAGGATATCGTGCAAGAGATGTATGAGCGGTTGGCCACCCTGCCCGACGGGGGGGCGGGGGTGGAGAATGTGCCTGCCTTCCTGAACCGCATGGCCATGAACCTGGCCTTTGACCGGCAACGCAGCGGCTCACGGGCAGCCACGCGCGATGGCGAATGGTTATCGGCCAACGCCCTGGTTGAAGGGCCGGAGCCGATTGCGGAGACGCCGACGGCAGAGGATGTGGTCGGTGGGCGGCAGGAACTGCGCCTGCTGCGCGACGCCATCGACGCCCTGCCCCCGCAGGGCAAGCGCGTCTTCGAAATGCATAAGCTGCAAGGCCGCCCGCATGCGGAAATCGCGGCCAGCCTGAGCATTTCGCGCAGTGCCGTGGAAAAGCACATGGCCGCCGCCATGAAGAACCTGTTGAAAAGGCTGGGCCGCCGGCTCGAATGAAAAATAATTCATAAAGACGGGTGGGGTGCCGCCCCTTCCGTGACGTCAACAGGACAAAGCCCGAACCAGAAGCAGCCAACATGGTGAACCGCCCGCCCGAAACGCCCCTTGATCCCCGCCTGGAACAGGCGGCCGAGTGGCATGCGCGCCTGCTGGGTGATGGCGGTCAGGCTGTCTGGCTGGCCTTCACCGAATGGCTGGAAGCCGACCCCAGCCACCGCGCCGCCTATGACCATGTGGAGCAGCTTTGGCGTCAGCTCGACAGGGTGCAGACGGAAGAGAAGGCGGCGATCATTGATCTGGCCAGCCGGCGCAAACCGGTGCCGCTACCTGCCCCGGCCAATTTGTCCCGCCGTTGGTTCCTCGGGGGGGCCGCGGCTGCGGCTGCCGCCCTGGCGATTACGCTGACGGGTCAATATACGAATGTGCCGGCACCGCAGATTTTCGAAACCGCCCCGGGTCAGCGCCAGACGGCGAAACTGGCCGATGGGTCCAGCATCATCCTGAACAGCGGCACGCGCCTGACGGTTGCCATGGCGGACGACCGCCGTGCTGTGGTGCTGGAAAAGGGAGAGGCGCTGTTCGATGTCGCCAAGGACCCAGCCCGGCCCTTCACGGCGGCGGCGGGTGACAGTCTGGTGACCGTTGTCGGCACCGCCTTTAATATACGCCATCTGGACCAAGCCGTGACAGTCACCGTAACGCGCGGTCTGGTCGATGTCGGCAATGATCAGGGGGCGGCCAAGGTCCGCCTGACGCCGGGTCAGCAGATCACCGCCATTCATGGTCAGGCCGCCGGCCCTGTCCGTCAGGTCGATGCCCAGGCCGCCACCGCCTGGACAGATGGCCGCCTGCCTTTCGACAACGCGCCGCTGCCGCAGGTATTGGCCGAACTGTCCCGCCATTACCCGGTGCCCATGCGGGCGCAGGGGGCGGCGATGGACCTGCATTTCTCCGGCGTGCTGCGCCTGGGGCCGGATCAGGCGGCGGTTCTGAACGTGCTGGAAGGGTTGCTTCCCGTTGCGGTGACGCGTCAGGGTGATAGCTTCGTGCTGACAAAGCGCCCCTGACGGTCCTGCATCTTGCGTCTTCTCCCTGCGTCCGCCCTGGCCCTGATCCTGTCGGCCCCGCCCGTTCTGGCGGCGGAACAGGCCATTTCGGTTGCTGCGGGGCCATTGACCAATGCCTTGTCGGAACTGTCGCGGCAGGCCGGCATTTCCATCGGCGGGGATCAGTTGCTGACGGGCCTGCACAGTCCTGGAGCCGATGGCCCGCTAAGCCCCGAACAGGCGCTGACACGGATACTGGCCGGTACAGGTCTGGGGTTCCGCCAGGTTGGCACCGGCACCTATCGGTTGGTACCCCTGCCGCCGATCCGTGCGTGGGCGACGCCCGAGCGGGCGACGGTCGATATGCTGGACCCGATCATCGTGACGGCAACCAAGCGGGGGGCCAATCCGGCGGACCTGCCAGTGTCGGTGGGCGTTCTGACGGCGGCCGATCTTGTCCGCATGGGCGTGCAGGACACCGACGCGGCGGTGCCGCTGCTGGGCGGGGTCAGTAGCACACATCTGGGGCCGGGCCGGAACAAACTGTCGATAAGGGGCCTGTCCGACAGCGCCTTCACCGGGCAGACACAGGCGACGGTCGGCCTCTATCTCGACAATGCCAAGGTCAATTACAATGCACCCGACCCGCATCTTCGCCTGATCGATGTAGAGCGGGTGGAGGTGCTGCGCGGGCCGCAGGGTACGCTGTATGGCGGCGGCTCCATCGGCGGCATTCTGCGTATCGTTCCCGTGGCCCCCGACCTGTCCCAGCAGACGGCAGAAGGGGGCATATCAGGCACCCTGACGCGCGGGGGCGCGATGGGCGGCGGGGTAGAGGCGGTTTTGAACCAGCCATTGCTGGCCGACCGTTTGGGGGTGCGGTTGGCCCTGTACGCCGATCGGCAGGGTGGCGTCATCGACAGCACCGATGGCCGCGAAAATATTGACGGTACCGATATTCAGGGCGGGCGGGTGCTGTTGGCCTTCATTCCCGCTGAAGGCTGGCGTCTGGAACTGGGCGGCACTTATCAACTGATCGACACGGATGACAGCCATTATATCCAGGGCCGGCGGGGCTGCTGCGCCCGTGTCGCGCAGTTGCCGGAGCCGCATGACAATGATTTCGACGAGGCGCACCTGACCCTGTCGGGCACCCTTCCCTTTGCCGACCTGCACAGCACCACCGCCTTTGTTCGACACGAACTGGACACGTTCTACGATGCCAGCCGCGCGTTGCCCGATCTGGCCGGTCTGCCGGTGCAACCGGCCCGGTTCCGGGAGGGGCAGCTGTCACGGCTTTGGACCCATGAAACGCGGTTGAGCGGCGGGATGGGGCCACAGGATGCCGATGGCAATGACGGAATCAACTGGCTGTCGGGCCTTTATCTGTCGCGGCAGGTGGCGCGGTCGGACAGGACCTTGGCGCCCTATGGTGATGCGTCGGCCACGCTCTGGCAGCGCGAGCGGGATGATACCGTGAAGGAAGCCGCGCTTTTCGGCGAGGTTTCCTGGCATTTCGCCCCCGAATGGACGCTGACCGCCGGCGGGCGCCTGTTCCATGTGGCGCAGGAGGTGGAGGCGGTGGCGACTGCACCCGTTCGCGACGCCGCCGAGGCGGAAGGATATGCAAACGAAACCGACTATACCCCGAAACTGGCCCTGACCTGGCAGCCCAGGGACGATACCAGCCTTTATGCCCAGATGACGGAGGGGTACAGGCCCGGCGGGATCAATATTGAAGAGGCCGGGACAGTCACTGGCGACGATTACCGCGCTGCCCGGTTCGATACGGATGAGCTGTGGAATTATGAACTGGGTACCAAGCTGTCTCTGTGGCAGGGCCGGCTTGCCCTGGATGCCGCCATTTTTCATGCGCGCTGGCGTAATATTCAGACCGATCAGTTGCGGCCTGACGGCCTGACCTTCACCACCAATGCCGGGGACGGAAACAATACGGGGGTGGAGGTCGGGTCGCGGCTTCGTCTGGGCTCATGGCATCTGGATGCCACACTGACCCTGAACGACCCCGAACTGAGCCGTATCGACCCGGGTTTCAGCGCGGCACCCGACGGCAGCCTGCCTGGTGCCGCCCATGTCAGCGGCAGCGTCAGCCTGTCCTGGCAGGGGGCGGTTGCCGACGGTATCGGCGCGCTGGCGGCTATGGACTATACCCATACCGGCCGCACCCACCTGACCTTCACCGATGGTATCCGGCAGGGACCAGTCGATCTGGTGAATGGCCGGGTGCGGTTCATGCTGCCGGGTGGATGGTCGGCGGGGCTGACGCTGGACAATGCGCTGAACAGCCGCGCCAATATGTTTGCCTATGGCAACCCCTTCACCCTGTCCGCCGGCCCGCAAAGTACCCCGCCCCGGCCCCGGAGCATCGGATTCAGTGTCGGCTGGTCCGGTTAGGGGCAAATCGCTCCATTTTTCTTATCATCAATATTATTTCTGCATCCCCAGGGCCGCCAGCGTCGCCGGTTTGCCAGCCGGTCGGTCATAGCAGAAGGCGCGATAGGCTTTGGGTGCGATTGGCACCAGCTTTCAAGTAGGCAAACTGGCACTATCTTTTCGGAAATTTTTTTCATATAAGAAAAGAATAACAGGGAGAGCTGGGATGACCCTTTCATCACCACCCGATCCGGGACCCAAGCGGGAAGTCGATGCCCGCGCCTGGTACGCCATCGTGATCTTCGCGCTGGCCGCCGTTCTTTCCTATACCGACCGCCTTATCCTGAACCTGCTGGTTGCCCCGATCCGGTCGGAGATGGCGATCACCGATACGCAGGTGAGTTTCCTGCAAGGCGCTGCCTTTGCCATCATCTATGCTTTCGCCGGCCTACCGATGGGCCGGCATGCCGACCGGCATGGGCGGCGTAACCTGATCCTGGCCGGTATCGGCCTGTGGAGCCTGGCGACCGCGCTCTGCGGTCTGGCCCAGTCCTATGGACAGCTGTTCGGCGCGCGTATCCTGGTGGGGATCGGTGAAGCGGCCCTGGCACCCGCCGTGCTGTCCATGGTGCCCGACCTGTTCCCGCCGCACCGGCGCGGCACGGCGGTTGCCATCTTCATTGGCGGCATGGTGATGGGGGCAGGCATGGCGACGCTGGTCGGCGGCATCCTGATTGATGTGTTCAGCCTGGGTGCCCTGTCCGGTCTGGCGCAAGCTGCCGGCGTGGCCCCCTGGCGGGCGGTTCTGCTGACCCTGGGGCTGGCGGGTGTCGTTCTGGCGTTGCTGGTTGCCACCATCCCGGAGCCGACGCGGCAGGAAAGCCTGGGCGGTGATGTGAAGCCTGGGCTGGATACACTGCGCCGCTATCTGGTTGATAATCGCGGGGCGTTCGGCCTGTTGCTGGGCGGGCTGACCTTGACCCAGATCGTGGATTATGGGGCCAATAGCTGGACACCGTCGCTGTTGATGCGGGTCCATGGCTTCACGCCGTCGGAGACGGGGACGGCCCTGGGCTCCATCCTGATCGGCGTGGCCGGGCTGGGCACCATTGTCGGTGGCATGGTGGCCGACTTCCTGGAGGCGCGCGGATATTCCACGGCCAAACCCATGGTCGCCGCCGCCGCCGTCAGCCTGGGCGTGCCGTGCCTGCTGTTCGGGGTCATGCCGGGAGTAGGGCTGACGCTGGTCCTGTTCACGGCCTATGCCTTCCTGCTGGCCATCGGGGCGGGTGTCGGCATTGCCGCCATCCTGGATCTGGTGCCGTCAGAACTGCGCGGCATGACGACGGCGGTGCAGGCCTTTGCCTATACGGCCTTTGGCCTTGGTATGGGACCGACCCTGGTGGCGGTCACCACCGACCATGTCTTTGCCGATCCGCTGGCGGTCGGCCTTTCGATCAGTGTGACGGGCATTCCGCTGCTGGCCCTCTCCGCATTCGCCATGTGGCGGTCGCTGCCCCATTACCGCTGCGTTCGCCAGAGGTTGGCCAACGCCGTAAATACTTGAATAAAAACAGAAACCAACGAACAGGGATCAGATCCATGACACTGCGCAAAAGCCTAATAGTTCCGCTTCTGGCCGCAACCTGGCTATCCGCTGTACCGGCGGTGATGGCACAGGATCCGGCCCCCGCCGCCAGTGCCGCGGCCACCGCACAGACGGTCGCCCCCGCCGCCCATCCCCTGACCAAAGATGATGTGGAACTGATGGTCGATGGCTTCCTGCCCTACGCGCTGAAGCGCGGAGACATCGCAGGGGCCGTGGTGACGGTGGTCAAGGACGGGCAGATCCTGTTTGCCAAGGGCTACGGCGTTGCCGACCGAGAAACGAATGAGCCGGTGGACCCTGACAAGCACCTGTTCAGGCCGGGTTCCATCTCCAAACTGTTCACCTGGATTGCGGTGATGCAGCAGGTGGAGGCGGGGCGCATTGATCTGGATGCCGATATCAACCAGTATCTGGACTTCAAGATCCCCAATACCTGGCCCGAACCCATCACCATGCGCCATGTCATGACGCATACGGCGGGCTTTGCCGAGACGGTGCGCGACCTGATCGTGCGTGGTCAGGATCATCCGCTGGAACTTGAAAAGCTGCTGTCACGCTGGGTCCCGGAACGGGCCTACAAGCCGGGCACCGTGCCCGCCTACTCCAACTATGCCACGGCGCTCGCCGGTCTGATCGTGCAGCGGGTCAGCGGGGAGAAGTTCGAGGATTACATCGACAAGCATATCCTGGCCCCGGCCAACATGAAGCATTCCAGCATGGCGCAGCCCCTGCCCGCGCATCTAGTCCCGCTGATGTCCAAGGGCTATGTCTCCTCGCGCGAGCCGGCGCAGGCGTTTGAGGTGGTGAACCATGCCCCGGCGGGATCGCTGTCAGCCAGCGGCACCGATATGGGCCGGTTCATGATCGCCCTGCTCAACCAGGGCGAGGGGCCGGGTGGCCGCATCCTGAAGCCGGAAAGCCTGGCGCAGATGTGGAAACCGCAATACCGGCCCCTGCCCGGCCAGGAACTGGCCATGGGCCTGGGCTTCTATGAGCAGAACCGCAATGGCTACCGCATCATGGGCCATGGCGGCGACACGACCCTGTTCCACAGCGACCTTGCCATGTGGCTGGACGAAGGGGTCGGCCTTTACATCTCCTTCAACAGCACGGGCGATGACATGTCGCGCGGGCCAATCCGTAACGAACTGCACCGGATGTTTGCCGACCGTTACTTCCCAGCCAAGGCGGCAGCGGAACCGGCCAAGGCCGAACCGGTGACGCGCAAGGTGCCTGTGTCGGGTACTTTCTACATGTCGCGCCGGGTTGAGGGCACGCTGGTCAGCCTGATCAACCTGTTCGGCCAGGGCGACCTGATCACCAACGAGGATGGCACCGCCACCTTCACCCTGTTCCGCGACTATGCCGGCATCCCCAAGCGCTGGCGTGAGGTGGCGCCCGACCGCTGGCAGGAGGTGGGCACCGACAGCCTGATGCATACCAAGACCGATGAGAATGGCCGCGTTACCGGCATCACCACGGATGATTACCCCGCCATCTTCATCGCCCAGCCCGTGCCGACGGGCATTTCCAAGGACTGGAACCTGCCGGCCCTGGGCATCGCCATGGCCATCGCCCTGTTGGCCGTGATCTGGTGGCCGGTGGCGGCTCTGGTCCGCCGCCGTTATGGCCGTCCGCATCCGCTGTCGGGTCAGCATCTGCTGGCCGACCGGCTGGTGCGCGGGTCGGCGGTGATGATGGTCACCTGCCTGACCGGCTTTGCCCTGGTCATGACGCTGGCCATCGACCCGCTGATGTTCGGGGAGATCGATCTGATCCTGCGGCTGCTGCAACTGGCGGGGCTGCTGGGTGTGCTGGGCCTGCTGCCGGCGGGATGGCGCGCCTGGAAGCTGTGGACCGATCCGGCAGCCGGATGGTGGGCGCGTATCCGGGCCAGCCTGATGATCCTGGTCTTCGCTTATTTCCTCTATCTGGTTGAAAAGTTCCACCTGATCAGCTTCGCGCTGGATTACTGAGCCGTTTCAAGTGCCCTGCTCCCGGATGGCCCCTGCCGTCCGGGGGTTTTCTTTGGCCCTTTCGGAGTTCTGAGCCCATGTCCGTCGCCCCTGCCCTTTCCCCCGCCGTGAGTGCCGGGGACCTGATTTTCCTGTCGGGCCAGTTGGCCTTTGGTGCCGATGGCGCCATCGTTGCCCCCGACGATGTGGCCCGGCAGACCGAACAGGTGCTGGCCAACCTGAACCGCGTGCTGACCAGCTTCGGGCTGGACCTGTCGGATGTTGTGAAGACCACAATCTGGCTGACCGACACTGCCGACTTCCCGGTCTTCAACGCCGCCTATGCCGCCAGCTTCGGCAGCCACCGCCCGGCCCGGTCCACGGTGCGGGCCGACCTGATGCTGCCCGGTGCAAGGGTGGAGATCGAGGCGGTGGCCAAGCGGCGGTGAACTGCCTGCGCCGCATCAAAATACAAGTGCGCTGAAAAATCGGAATTCGGAGGTGCTCCTGCATCCGAACCGACCGAAAATCGATCTCGTGTAACCAAGTGAAACATAAAATTCAGGGATGTTTCACCGTTCGCGCCCTCCCATTCCGAAAACCCAGAGGCGTCGGGTAATGTGGGCGCAGGTGCGGCGTTGATGGAACGGATCATAGCAAGGATCGAGGGGGAAGTCAGCAATCGCCCCCTCCAACCAATACGCGCCCCATAAAGAAAAACCCCGGACGGCGAACCGTCCGGGGTCAAGTCCCTCAACTGGAGCGAACTACCGTCAGGTGTCCAGGCCCAACGGATCGGCCACGCGCGGCCAGAAATCCAGCGTGCGCGTGCGATAGGGAATGCTGGTGAATTCCGGGGCGATGGCACCGGGTGTGGAGACATACAGAACCATCGATGCCATGGGGCCGAAGCCGGCATAGAAATGCTGGGTCGATTTCACCACAATCAGGTCCAGGCCCGAAAGGTCGATGCCCAGACCCGTGAAGGCATCGGGCTGAAACACCTGGCCGCGCTGGCTGGCCAGCACGATATGCAGGCCGCCCGGCCCCTCCAGCCAGACCGACAGGCCGAGCGAGGTCGGTTCCTTGTCGAGGCCCGTCTGGACATGATTGTGCACGATGTTGCGCACGGTGACCGGCAGATCGACGGGATCGCCCGAGGCCGGGCCGCATTTGCCGCCCAGCCGCAGATCGAAATGCGAGCCGATGCCAGCATTCACGCAGATATTGATGGCACCCAGATCCCAGAAACAGCCGATGGCGGCATTGCCGACGCCCCGGTCCAGCAGGCGGCGCAGGATGAAGGTGCTGTCGCCCGAGGCCCCGCCACCAGGATTATCGGCGACATCGGCCAGCACCGCCGGGCGGCCCGGCACCCTGGGCGCGGCCAGAACCTTGTCCAGGGCGGCGTCGATACCGGTGACATTGGGGCGCAGGCTTTCCCGCTGCCGGTAAAGCCGTTCGCCGAAGGAACGGGCCGTGGCGGCGGCCTTTGCCGCGTCACCATCGGCCACGACCCACATGCGCGTGCCAGTCCAGGGCGTGTCGCCCCAGGGGAAACCATGGGCCAGGGAGGCGGACAGGATACCGTCCTGCCCCTCCGCCGCCTTCATATCGGCGACGAAGCTTTTCATCGGCTCCACAGTGGTGGGGTAGAGGGTGATCATGCGGCAGTCGAAATCGCGCATCACGGGGCGGATTTCACGGCGCGCCGTCCGCAGACACAGGTCGAACAGCTCATCCGCGCGTTCCACCCCGTCAGTATGCGGATATTCCTTCATGGCGATCAGGATATCGGCACTGTCCAGCATGGCGGGCGACAGGTGGCAATGTGGGTCCAGTTCCGCCCCGATCACCACATCCGGCCCCACCTGTGCCCGGATCGCGGCCAGCAGGTCACCTTCGCAATCATCCTGACCCACGGCCATCATGGCGCCGTGCAGCAGCAGCAGGACCATATCGACGGGCCCGGCCGTGGCTATGCCGTCCAATATCTCCGCTTTGAACCCGTCCCAGACGGGGGCCAGGGTGCGGCCCGCCGGTTGGGCATAGGCGCAGAGACCCTCCACCACCTCAATTCCCGCCGCTTCGGCCCGGCGGTACCAGTGGCGCAGGAAGGCCCCGCCCTCCGTATCCGGCTGGCGCGAGGCGTCGCCATGATAGATGCCATATTCCTGGAAACTGCCCAGACCGGTTGGCATAGGCGCGAAGCTGTTGGTTTCGGTGGCCACAACGGCCATGAACAGGCGCATGGATCAATTCCCCTGGCAGCGGTCGGGCGACAGGTCGGCGATGGTGACGCCGGCATCGGCAATATCGGGCGGCAGCACGCCATGATCCAGCAGGCTGGCACCCACCCGCGCCAACGCCGGTGCCATCTGGATACCGTAGCCGCCCTGCGCGGCAAACCAGAAGAAGGCGGGATGACCGGCGGGTGATCCCACCACAGGGCTGCGGTCCGCGACAAAGCTGCGCAGGCCGGCCCAGCTGCGCGACACGCGGCGCACCGGCAGGTCGGCGGCGTTCTGCACACGGTCGATGCAAACGGCGATGTCCCATTCATCAGCCTGCGCGTCACAGGGCGGCGACGGGGTTTCATCGGCGGGAGAGGCCAGGATCATCCCGGCATCCGGCTTGAAATAGAAGGAACCGCCCGCATCGATCACGGCAGGCCAGCGATGGATGTCAAAGCCGGGTGGCGGGTCCAGCATCATGGCCGTGCGCCGCAACGGCATCAGGCTGATGGTGGGCACGCCCGCCATGCGCGCCACCTCATCCGCCCAGGCACCAGCGGCATTCACCAGCTTTCGGGCACGCACGGGCCCATCCGGGAAGGTCAAAGTCCAGGCGGAACCATCCCAGGATGCCGCCTGCAGGGCGGCGTCACTGCGCAATTCCACCCCGCCGGCCCTGGCCCGACGCAGGAAACCCTGATGGATGGCATGGACATCCATGTCCATGGCATCGGGTTCCAGCAGCGCCTCGCACAGGGGGCCGGGCTGCAGGATGGGCACCATGTCGCGCGCTTGGCCCGGGGTCAGCGGCAGGGCGCGGGTGCCGGTGCGGGCGGCGGATTCCCGCACCTCCCGCACGGCGTCGCTGTCCGGCTGATCGCTGATATACAGCACGCCGCGCGGGGTCAGCAGCGGATGTTCGGCGAAGCCCGGCGGCGGATCGTCGAAGAAGGCACGGCTGGCCGCCGTCAGGACACAGACGGTACCATTTCCATAAAGGACAGAATAGAGCGCCGCCGACCGGCCCGTGGTGTGATAGCCGGGGAAACTTTCCCGTTCCGCCAGCAGAACGCGCCGGCCCGGAACCGCATCCGCCAGCATGGAAGCCAGCGAAGCGCCACCAATACCGGCACCGATGATCGCGATGTCGAATTCCTGCATCTGGAACCTCCCTTGCCCGCCATGGTCGGCATTCTTGGCGGATATGTCAAATATTTTTCGTATAGTAAATGTCACTAAGCAATGCTCATCCACCCCTGGGGCAGAAACCATGGCACATCCAGACTTGTAACGATGACGCACAGATGACTGACGAATGCATTTGCTTGGCATCATCATAAATTTTTCGCATAGGAATAATCCTTGTTGACCCCCGTCGGGAACCCTGTTTTAATTTTCTGGTAATCAATGAAACGTGCCTCCGCGACCGGCCGCCCCCTGGGCAGGGCCGGAACCGGTTCGTGCGTCCCAACGCAAGGGGTCGGCCAACGGCCCCAGCCTCGGACAGGAAAGGCAATTTCCATGGTTTTCAGGTGTGAGACGCCGCGTCGGCAGGCGCGCAAGGGACTTTTGGCCGGCATCGCCCTTTCGGCGCTGCCGCTGTTGCCGGCGGCGGGACAAGCGGCCAGCACGGAACCGCTGCTGCTGGAAGAGATCATCGTGACGGCGCAGAAGCGTCTGGAAAATCTCCAGACCGTGCCGGCCTCGGTTTCCGTGTTGAGCGGAGAACGCATTGCCCGGTCAAGTCCGACCGGCGTTGCCGATTATGCCGCCTATATGCCGGGCCTGGCCATCAGCAGCGGCGGTACGCCCGGACAGGTGTCGCTGGCCCTGCGCGGTGTGGCACCGGTGGGACCGGGTGCCACGGTCGGCACCTATATCGACGATACGCCGCTGGGTTCCAGCGCCAATTACGCCCGTGCCGCCATCTATGCGCTGGACCTGTTCCCCTATGACATCCAGCAGGTGGAAGTGCTGCGCGGGCCGCAGGGCACGCTCTATGGTGCCAGCACCATGGGCGGCCTGTTGAAATATGTGACGCGCAAGCCCGACCTGAACGATACCGAAATGCGGGTGGGTGGCGACATGTCGGGCACCAGCGGTGCCGGGGGGGCCAATTGGGGGATACGCGGACAGGTGAACCTGCCGCTGATCGAGGATCGGCTGGCGGTGCAGGCCAGTGTCTATAAGCAGAAGAACCAGGGCTATATCGACAATTCGCGCAGCGGCGCCACTGACATCAACGACAACACGCAGAAGGGTGCCCGCGTCGCCCTGCTGTGGCGTCCGGCGGAACCGGTGACGGTTCGCCTGCAGGCCCTGTTCCAGAAGGTCGACAGCCGCAATAATGCCGTCGTCGCCTATGACACGATCACCGACCAGCCCATCGCCGGCAAGCTGGACAGCCAATATTACATGGACCAGCCCTTCAGCAAGGACCTGGACCTCTATACCGCCACCATCGACTGGGACCTTGATTTCGCCAGCCTGACGTCGGCCTCCTCCTATTCCACGGCCAAGGTCGATACGGTGCAGGACGCCAGCGCTGTCTATGGCGTCGCCTTTCCGGCGCTGACCGGCGGGGCTGTCCCGGCGGGCCTGTCGCGGTTCGATCTGCTGCTGGATCATGAGAAATTCACGCAGGAGGTGCGGCTGGCATCGCCCAGCGGCGGCGGGTTCGAATGGATGCTGGGCGGGTTCTATACCTGGGAGGACAGCACCAACCTTCAGGCGGCCAGCGCACAGACCATGAGCGGCAGCTCCATCCCCGGCCTGGACCCGCTGGCCATCGCCAGCCTGCCCACGACCTATGAGGAAGTGGCGGTGTTCGGCAATGGCACCGTCGCCCTGACCGACCGGTTCGACATCACCGCCGGCCTGCGCTGGGCCCACAACAACCAGGACTTCGCCCAGATTTCCGACGGTGCTCTGTTGGGCGGGGCGCAGCGGGTGCCGGGCAAGTCCTCGGAGAATGTACTGACCTTCATGGCCAGCCCGCGCCTGCGCCTGGATGAGGATGTAACACTTTATGGCCGGGTCGCCAGTTCCTACCGCCCCGGCGGACCCAACGTGGCCCTGCCCAATGTCCCGCCCAGTGTGGATGCCGATACATTGGTCAGCTATGAGGCGGGCGTGAAATCCACGCTGCTGGACGGGCGGCTGCAAGCCAATGCGTCGGTTTTCTATATCGACTGGAAGGATATCCAGATCGCCGGTTCCAATGGCGGGGTTTCCTTTCTGCAAAATGGTGGCAAGGCGCAGAGCAAGGGGCTGGAGTTCGAGACCGTGTTCGTGCCGGTCGAAGGCTGGCGTCTGGGCGCCAACGGTGCCTACACCGACGCTAGCTTCAAGGGCGACATCCCGGAGGTCGGCGCGCAGGATGGGGACCGTCTGCCGCTGATCCCCAAATATTCCTTCGCCCTGACCGCCGATTATGAATGGAGCCTGTCCGGCGACTGGAATGCCAATGCCGGTGCCGGCTATCGCTGGACGGGGGCGGTTCACAGCGATCCCGAAAGCTCGCCCGAATTCGTGCGGACCAAGGCTTATGGCGTGTTGGATATCAATGCGGGCGTCCGGAATGACAATGTGGCCGTCCGGTTCTATATCCGCAACGCCGCCAATTCCCATGCGACGACCACCGCCGACCTGATTACTAGTGCGCTTGGCAGCCCGGTGCAGATCGACCGGACGGTCCTGCAGCCGCGCACCATCGGTCTCAGCCTCGATTTCACCTACTGATTTACAGGCTGTTGTCGCTTCCGTTTTTGACTGCTGTGACTTGCCACAGGGAAAGGGGTTTCATTCTCCCCCGCCCCTGTGGCATTTTTTATTTTCCGAAGCGCTAACCAAACCCGCAGGAACGGAAAATGCGGGGTGAACCGGGGGTTGTGAATAGATGACGCGGAGAGCACCGATCGGCAAGGCCCTGCGCCGGCTGCGTCTTCAGAACGACTGGACCCTGGCCGATGTAGCGGAACGGACGGGCTTGGCCGTGTCCACCCTGTCAAAGGTCGAGAATGACCGTATGTCGCTGACCTTCGACAAGATCGTCAGCCTGTGCGAGGGGCTGGGCGTCGATATCGGCACGCTGTTCACGGGCGATCCGGCCCCGGCAAGCGAACCGGTCGCCCATTCGTCTGCCCCTGTCGCCATGATGACACGGCGCAGCGTGGACCGGGGCGGCGGGGAGGATGCGGAGGTTCCCACCAAGAATTACCGCCACCGCTATCTGAACACCGACATCACGCACAAGAAGATGATCCCCATCCTGGTGGAACATTGCGCCCGCACCATGGAGGAATTCGGTTCCCTGGTCCGCCATCCGGGGGAGGAATTCATCTATGTGATGGAGGGCGCGATTGAGGTGCATACCGAATTCTATGCACCTACCATCGTGAAGGCCGGGGAAAGCATCTATCTGGACAGTACCATGGGCCATGCCTATCTGGCAGCATCCGACGGGCCGTGCCGCACCCTTTCCGTCTGTTCCAGCCCGGAACCGGCGCTGGCCCGGGCATTGATGGTGAATGAACCCACCGTCAGCCTGAAAAAGTCGGAGAAGGTGTGACCCGCGCCTAAACAGCAGCGGGCAGCGGGGCAGCCGGGTTCACCAGACCGGCGGCGCGCAGATCGCGCCAGAAATTGGCGGGAATAACCTCCGCCAGGGCGGCGCTGTCTTCAGCGATGCGGTCGGGGCGGCTGGCACCCGGAATGACGGCGGCGACGGCCGGATTAGCCAGCGCGAACTGAAGCCCTGCTGCTTTCATGCTGATGCCATGGCGGTCGGCCAAGGCCTTGATGCGCGCCACCTTGTCCAGGATGGCGGGGGTGGCCGGGGCATATTCGAAATTCGGGCCGCCGACCAGCGCGCCTGAGCTGTAGGGACCACCGACAACGATGCCCAGGCCGCGTTCAGCCACCGCCGGCATCACCCGCTGCAACGCCTTGTCATGGTCCAGCAGCGTGTAGCGACCGGCCAGCAGGAAGCCATCAGGACGGTTGCCCTCCAGACCCAGCAGCAGCTCAATCGGCTCCACCCGGTTGACGCCCAGGCCCCAGGCCTTGATCACGCCCTCGTCCCGCAGCCGGTCCAGCGCCTTGAACGCGCCCTTGCGGGCCGTTTCGAAGACACCCAGCCATTCATCGCCATAGAAATCCTGGGCCACGTCATGCACCCAGACAATATCGATGCGGTCAGTCTGCAGCCGCTCCAGACTGTCCTCGATGGAACGCAGGGTGGCGTCGGCGGAATAGTCATTGATGATGCGGTTGGGCAGGCCGTGCTTGAACACGTCGCCCTTTTCGCCCAGGTCACGGGCGGAGACATCCTCTACCTCGTCCAGGATCAGGCGGCCAACCTTGGTGGCGATGACATATTCGTCACGCGGCTTGCCGGCCAGGGCCTGGCCCATGCGGATTTCCGCCAGGCCGGCGCCATAGAAGGGGGCGTTATCGAAGAAGCGGATGCCGTCATTCCAGGCGGCCTCCACGGTGGCCAATGCCTCCTCCTCCGGGATAGCGCGGAACATGTTGCCCAGAGGGGCGGCACCGAAGCCAAGGCGGCTGGTCAGGATATTCTTGAGGCTCATGATCAATGCCTTTCAGGTCCGAGGTCAGGGCGCTTACAGCAGGCCCAGAAGCAAGGTGGCGGCAGCGGCGGAGGATTGCGGGTTCTGGCCGGTGACCAGATTACCATCCAGAATGACGTTGGAGGTCCAGTCGGCGGCCCCGTGATGGATGGCGCCCAGTTCCTTCAGGCGGGTTTCCAGCAGGAACGGTACCTTTTCCACCCCATCAACAGCCCGTTCCTCCGCATCCGTGAAGGCGGCGACGGTGCGGCCCGCGATGAAGGGCGTACCGTCGGGGCGGCGCATACCGGCAAAGACGGCGGGGGCATGGCACAGGGCGGCGATGACCCGGCCCGTGGCGTCGAAGCGGAACAGCAGGTCGTGCAGCTTCTTGTTATAGGGCATGTCGAAGACGGTGCCATGGCCGCCCGGCATATAGACGGCGTCGAAACCATCGCTATCCAGCGCATCAAAGGAAGGCGTGTCGGACAGCGTGGCAATCGCCGGTTCCCAGCCATTGGCCTGTTCCACGGTCGGCGCGCTTTTCGGATCGACGGGAACCTTTCCACCGGCCATGGAGGTTACGGTGACCTGATGGCCGGCGCGGGTGAAGGCAAGATAGGGAACAGCGTGTTCTTCCAGCCAGATGCCCGTCGGCTCGCCATTCAGCATGCGGCCATGGCTGGTCAGGATGAAGAGGATCTTGGACATTGGGTCAGCTCCGTGGCTTGGGATGTCCAGATCATGCCTTGCCCAGATATATTCCGGAAATTTATCCTTCCTATTTCAGATATTCACATGACATTATAACTCATGCGTTACGATCTGAACCTTCTGCCCACCTTCATCGCGCTGATGGAAGAGCGTAACGTGACCCGTGCCGCCGAACGGCTGGGCATGACGCAGCCGGCGCTGTCCAACGCCTTGAACCGGTTGCGCGTGATGCTGCGCGATCCGCTATTCATCCGCGAACGCTATGGCATGCAGCCGACGGAGAAGGCGCAGGAACTGGCCCCGGTGATTGCCGCCGCCCTAGCCACGCTGGACGATATCGTCCTGGGGCAGCAGGAATTCGACCCGACACAGGCGGACCGACTGTTCACCATCGCACCCAACAGTTACGTGGAATATGTGCTGATGCCGGCGGTGGTGACGCGGCTGCGCGAACAGGCGCCGGGGATCAAGCTGCGCCTGACCCCGTTCGGCACCGATCTGGCGGAAACAGGCGTGGTGTCGGGCAATACCGCCATGGTGATCGGCCGCATCACCGACCCGCCCGACAATCTGGTGGTCCAGCACATCATGGATGACGGTCTGGCCTGTGTTGTCCGTGCCGACCACCCGATTGTCGGGGACAGCCTGTCGCGCGAACAATATGAGGCGTTGAAACATGTGAACATGCTGCCACCCGGCCGGTTGCGCGCCGGTCTGTTCCAGGCGTTGCAGAAGCAGGCGTTGAAGCGGGAGGTGGCGGTTTCAGTCACCCATTTCCTGGCGGTACCGGAACTGGTGGCCGTCACCGATTACTGCTCCACCCTGCCCCGCCTGATCTGCCGGCAGCTGGTACGCGACACGCGGTTGAAGGTGGTGCCGGCCCCAGTCGATCTGGGGACTTTTCCAGTGGAGATGGCATGGCACGTCCGTTATCGCCACGACCCGGCCCATCGCTGGCTGCGGGGCCTAGTGGCCGATGTGGCGCGGGAGATATCGGCGGGGTGATCCTATTCCGTCAGGGACAAGTGTCCGTCCGTGGCGTCGATCAGCGGGTCGGGTTTCGAAAAGGCCATGAGCTTTTCCCGATCCTGGATCAGCAGCCGGTTGCCCTGGACCGACAGACCATGGTCGCGCAGGGTAGAGAAGGCGCGCGACAGGTTTTCCGCCGTCATGCCAAGGCGCGAGGCCAGGATGCGTTTGTCGACGGGCAGCACGACCTCCTGCCCTTCCCCCGCCAGACCCAGAACGTAGCAGCCCAGGCGCTGCACCCCGGTGCGCAGCTTCAGATCCTTGATCTGCCGGACCAGCCGGCGGAAATGCTGTGCCAGTTCCGCCAATACGGGGGCCGACAGGACCGGATCGGCGGCAACGGCGTGGCGGAAAATCTCCGCATCCAGCAGCAGCACCCGCGACGGCAACAAGGTACGCGCCGACATCAAATAGGGGGCGCCGGTCAGGGCGGCGGCCAGGATGAAGCTGTCCACAGGGAAAAGCGTTTCCACCACGGCCTCACCGCCGGCCTGATCGCGGGCAAACAGTTCCACCCCGCCTTCCAGCAGTACCATCAGAAAATCGGCACGGTCCCCCTCCTGAAACAGCAGGGTGCCGCGAGGGTAGCGCTGCAGGGAACCGCGTGCGGCCAGGGACGCCAGCTGCCCCGCATCGACCTGCCGGAACATGGGAAGACTGTGTACCAGGGCCAGGTCTTCAGGCTTCATAATCGGAGTCCGAATTAGCGCCGGGTTTCGACCACCCGCAAACAGGTCCCTGTTGGTACGGGAAGGAGCCCGCCGCCGTCAACAGACCACCGGCATCACGCGAAGCAACCGCCCATCATCCTTCATGGAAACGCTACGAACTGCCCGGTCCCTCATGGTAAAGGAAACCTGCAAATCCATACAAAGGCTGGCCCAAGCCGGCCATACCGCAACAGGAGAACAGGGGAATGAGTTTCTGGGGGCGGCGCAAGGCGCTGGACGCGCTGAGGCATGTTGACGAGTCACGGCAACTGAAACGAACGCTGAGCTGGCCGCATCTGGTGGCGCTGGGCATCGGCGCCATTATCGGCACCGGCATCTATACCTTGACCGGTATCGGCGCGGAACGCGCAGGCCCGGCGGTGATCCTGGCCTTCGCGGCCTGCGGCATCCTATGCGTTTTCGCGGCCCTGACCTATACGGAGATGGCGACCCTGATGCCGGCGGCGGGCAGCGCCTATACCTACACCTATTCGGTGCTGGGCGAGGGGTTGGCCTGGCTGGTGGGGTGGAGCCTGATCCTGGAATATGCCGTCACCTGTTCCGCTGTGGCGGTTGGCTGGTCCGGCTATATGGTGGGCTTGCTGGAAAGCCTGGGCGTGCATCTGCCAGCCTGGATGGTGTCGGGTCCGCATGGCGGCGGCATCATCAACCTGCCCGCCGTTCTGATTACGCTGGCCGTGACGGCGCTGCTGGCGCGTGGGGCCAAGGAAAGTGCAACGCTGAACATCGTGCTGGTGGCCATCAAGATCCTGGCTTTGGCCGTGTTCGTGGGCCTGACCGCGCCCGCCATCATGCCGGAGAATTTCACGCCCTTCATGCCCTATGGCTTCGCCTCGCACAGCGTTGACGGGCATGTACGCGGGGTGATGGCAGCCGCCGCCATCGTGTTCTTCGCCTTTTTTGGTTTCGACGCGGTCTCCACCTCGGCGGAGGAGGTGAAGAACCCGGAGCGGGACCTGACCATCGGCATTATCGGGTCCATGGTGGTCTGTACCTTGATCTATATGCTGGTCGCCGCCTGCGCCGTGGGTGCCTGGCCTTTTGCGGAGTTCGCGGCCAGTGGTGAGCCGCTGGCCTTCATCCTGCGCGGGCTGGAGCATCCGGGGGCGGCCTTTGGCATCGGGGCGGCGGCTATCATCGCCCTGCCCTCGGTCATCCTGGTGATGATGTTCGGGCAGACGCGGGTGTTCTTTGTGATGGCGCGTGACGGGCTGCTGCCGCGTTCGCTCAGCCAGTTGGACGCGCAGCGGCGGGGGCCGTTGCGGCTGACATTCCTGGTCGGCGGGTTCGTGGCGCTGGTGGCCGGTTTCTTCCGGCTGGACCAGATCGCCGAACTGTCGAATGCCGGCACCCTGACGGCCTTTATCGCCGTGTCGGTCTGCGTCATGGTCCTACGCCGCACGCGGCCAGACCTGCCCCGCCTGTTCCGCTGCCCGGCCGTGTGGGTCGTGGCACCGTTGGCGGTGATCGGCTGTCTTTATTTCATGATCAGCCTGCCCACGGGCACGCTGGTGCGCTTCGCCATCTGGAACCTGATCGGCGTGGCCGTCTATCTGGCCTATGGAAGGCGGCGCAGTCTGTTGGCCCAGGCCGGCTGAGCCTTCCCGCGGTATCCGTGGTGACCCAGGGGTCACCACGGGCCCGCATCAGGAAGGGGCGGGCAGATAGTCCCGTTCGCGATATTCAAACCATTTGAAATCCGCCGGATGCGCCGTGCCCGCCATGTCCTGACAGGCCATGCCCACAAAAGCGCCGGTAAAGTTCGGCGCACCAGGGCTTGTCGCCTCATCCGACAGGATGCTGGCGTCAAAAATCTGTGGCAGCCAGACCCAGTCCCCCCCCTCCAGCCGGTAGGCGAAGCGCAGCCGTTCATAGTCAATTTCTGCCCGCAAGGTGACGGGACCGGGGGGCAAGGGGATGGGATCGGTGAAGGCGTCGGCCTGAGTGCTGTCCGGCAGGGCGGACATGACGCGCAGATGTTTGCCCACCCCATCTTCATGGCTGATATGGAGATAGTGGAATTTCGTTCCGCCATAGTAACAGACGAGGCCCGCCGCCTGCTGGAAATGGCCGGGTTCGAAATCCATATGGGTGTTGATGCTGGTGCAGAAGGATTGCAGCCGGCGGGCGACCAGAGCCTGACGATAAAGGCTGCCAATCGTTTCCCGACCGAAAAGACGTAACCAGCCTGGGCGGGCGGTCACGCTGAACAGGTCGTCGGGATAGGGGCTGCGCAGCCATTGGAAATCAACGGGCAATGATGGTCCGTCGAAGTCCGTGCGGGCCGGTGTGGCGGGGAACGGATGCGATGGCAGACCGGGTGACGGCGTGGTCAGGCTGGGCAGGCCCTGCCCGCCCACGGTCCGCAACCAGCCATCATCACCCCACACCATGCGCTGGATCGCCGTTTCCCGGCCCATTATGCACCGGCCCCGATTGGGCAAGGGCCGGCCACAGAGATAGACGGCATAGGTATCGCCATCCGCCGTCTCCACCAGATCGGCATGGCCCGCCCGCTGCAACGGCGCGTCGGGACGGGTGCGGGAACTGAGGATGTAGGTGTCGGGGTGCAGTTCATAGGGGCCGGTCAGGTAGCGCGACCGAGCCATGGTGACGGCATGGTTCCAGCCGGTCCCCCCCTCCGCCGTCAGCAGATAGTACCAGCCGTCGCGTTTATAGAGATGGGGCGCTTCGGTCAGGCCAAGGGCCGTGCCCTTGAAGATCAACTGCCGCTCTCCGATCAGGGTGCGGGTGTTCGGGCAATATTCCTGGGCCACGATGCCGGCAAAGCGGTTGCGACCGGGCCGGTG
This sequence comes from Niveispirillum sp. CC-CTL257, assembly GCF_059489915.1. Classification (NCBI taxonomy): domain Bacteria; kingdom Pseudomonadati; phylum Pseudomonadota; class Alphaproteobacteria; order Rhodospirillales; family Azospirillaceae; genus Niveispirillum; species Niveispirillum sp. CC-CTL257. The sequence continues at coordinate 489,271 of NZ_JCAJXE010000003.1, read as the reverse complement.
GTCCCACAGCATGTTCAGCAGATATTTGCGCCCGTCATCATCATGGAACAGCGAGGGGTCGAAGCCGCTGCTGTTCAGATAGACGGGATCGGACCATTCGCCGTCGATCCGGTCGCAGGTGACCAGATAATTGTGGAAATCGCGCAGCGATGCGCCCGACGCCCCGCCAACGGTGGTGCGGCCATAACGCTTCACATCGGTGTAAATCAGATAGAACAGGCCGTCGGCATATGTGAGACAGGGTGCCCAGACACCGCAGCTGTCCGGCGCGCCCAGCATGTTCAGCTGCGCAGGACGGTTCAGGGGCCGGGATAGCAACCGCCAATGCACAAGGTCGCGGGAGTGATGGATTTGCACCCCCGGAAACCATTCGAAGGTGGAAGTGGCGATATAGTAATCGCCCCCAACACGGACGATGGACGGGTCGGGGTTGAAGCCCGGCAGGATCGGGTTGCGGATCATGGCTTACCTTTCCCGTACCAGGGTCCAGAGCAGGACGGCACCCAGCAGGTCCAGCACGCCCAGCGCCAGGAAGAACGGATCATAGCCGACCGTGGCCACCAGCCCGCCGATCAGCAACGAGAAAATCAGCACACCGAGATTGCCCATGGTGCCCGCCATGCCGGCCACGGTCGCCACCTCATTCCGGCGGAACAGGTCGGATGCCATGGTGATGACGGTGACGGACAGCGTCTGATGCGCGAAGCCGCCCAGGCACAGGAGCGCGATGGCCAGATAGGCGCTTTCCACCCGCCCCACAAACGCCATCCCCACCATCAGAACGGCCCCCACCGTGAAGGCCCCGCGCCGCGCGTTCAGCAGGCTGAGGCCGCGCCGGTGCAGGAAGGCGGCCACGGTCGGCCCGAACATGCAGCCCAGGTCGGCGGCGACAAAGGGCAGCCAGGCGAACATGGCGATGGCCGTCAGGTCGAAACCGCGCACCGTGGTGAGGTATAGCGGCACCCAGAAGGCCAGCGTGCCCCAGGTCGGGTCGGCCAGGAAACGCGGCAGGGCGATGCCCCAGAAATTACGCTGCTTCAACAACTGCCGGAAATCGGGCCGGGCACCATCGCCCGTCAAATGGCTTTCCTGACCGGCGGCGATATGGGCGCGTTCTTCATCCGACAAAGCCGGGTGCGTGGCCGGCGACTGATAGAATTTCAGCCAGGCCGCCACCCAGACCAGCCCCAAAGCCCCGGCCATGACAAAGGCCATCTGCCAGTTCCAGAACAGGATGGCCCAGGCCACCAGCGGCGGGGCCAGCATGGACCCGACCGAGGCACCGATATTATAGACGCCACCGGCATGCCCACGCTCCCGCGCCGGGAACCATTCGGCCACAGCCTTCATGCCGGCGGGATTGGCCGACCCTTCGGCCAGACCCAGCAGCCCGCGCAGCCCCATCAGCATGGGCCAGTTATGGGCCAGCCCATGCGCCATGGTCAGCAGCGACCAAGCCGTGGCGAAGATGGCGAAACCCATCTTCAGACCGATCACATCCAGCACATAGCCGCAGAGCGGCTGCATCATCACGCCCAGTTGAAAGGCGGCGGTGATCCAGCCATATTCCTCTGACGTGATGTTCAGGTCGGTCAGAACCGTGGGCGCGGCCACCCCCAGCGTCGCCCGTGTCAGGTAATTGATGACCGCGCCCAGCATGATCAGCCCGATCATCCACCAGCGCAGCGCCTTGATTGTCCGCGAAGCCATCGATCTTTTCCCCGGTTCGCGGTCAGCGCTGGCTGATCGTCAGCGCTTCAATCACGGCATTGTCGTCGATACGCCAGAGTTTCACGGTATGGCGGCCCGCCTTGATACCGTCGAACCGGGCCTGCACATGGTGGGCATGGTTCTTCACCGCCTCCACCCAGGCGGCCTGTTCGGGGCTGCTGACGGCGCCCGGCGTGGGGATCAGGTGGGAGGTGACGGTCTGCACTGGGCCGTCATCAAGGGACACGCCGATACGGATGCCCTGCCCGCCCTTGGTGTCCAGGGTCGGGGCCAGCCGCAGCGAGACAGTGGCCGGGCCATCGGCGGGCAGCGTGACGCCATAGTCCAGGCGTACACCGTCCGTAGGCGAGGTCGAGGCCCGCCCCTGCGGCAGGGCGACAACGGCGTCGCCGCGCCCCAGATGCGGCACCACCTGCCAGGACAGGCCCTTGCCCGCCACGCTGCGATCGAACTTCGACGCTGGCAGGGTGATAACCGCCGGATCGGCTTTCCGCTCCGTCGTGAACTTGATTTGGGCTGCCAGACGGTCGGGCGGGGTGTCGGCGGAAACGCGGCTGATGCTGGGCATGGATTGCTTGGTGGGCGTCTGCCAGATCACATAGCTCATATGGACTTGATTCATCATGCCGGCCCATTTGCCGCCATTAATACTGTGATATTGCGCCGTCAGGTCGGCATCGCGCTTGAAAGTGCGTTCCACCTCGTTCGCGAAAAAGTCGGCGCGCGGGTCGTTGCGCATCATCAGCCGCTTGTTCCACGCCGCCGCGTAATACATTTCATACAAGTTCGACAGGGCCAGGACCGGGTGTTCGACCAGCTGAAAATAGGCGTCCAGTTGGTCGGGGCGCAGGCGGGCCTTGATTCCCTCCATCTTCGCCACCAGGACGCGCCAATCCTCCACCATCTGACCAAACGGACCGCCATCCAGGACCGGCCCCATGCCTTCGCCCAGGGGGAACGTATCCTGGTCGATCAGTTCCGGCTTCCGGCGCGAGGCATAGGCGGCGTAGGTTTCCATCACCTGCGCGATCTCCGCCCCCAATTCTTTCCCGAACATCTGTGCGGACCAGCGCGTGGGCCATTTGGAAAGGGCGTCCAGGGTCATCGCCTCCGGGTTCCAGGCCATGTCCAGGAAGAAATCAAGGGGATATTCCACCGGCTTGATATCGCCGACATTGACGATCCAGATGTTCCGCGCCCCGCTTTCATAGGCTAGGTCCATCTGCTGCCAGGTCTTGGAAATCTGATTGGTGTTCAGCCACTTGTAGTTCCGGGGGGCGCCGACATAGTCAAAATGGTAATAGACGCCATAGCCGCCGGCCCGGTTCAGCGGGTCGCGCCCCGCCACGGGCAGGCGGCGGATCTGGCCCCAATTATCGTCGGCGAACAGCAGGGTCACATCGTCGGGCACCCGCATGCCATGGTCGTAATAATCCTGCACTTCCTTATACAGCGCCCAGAGTTGCGGCGTCTGTTCCGGGGGCTTGCCCGTGACGTCGGCAATGATCTTGCGCTGATCGGCCACGATGGTTTCCAGCATCTGGGTGGCCGTTTCCTCCGACATCGGCTCATCCCCGTCGCCGCGCATGCCGACAGTCAGCAGGGATTCATAGCCCTTGCCGTCACCCTTCGACATCATGCGTTCGATGCCGCCGCGCCAGAAGGCGCGCAGATTGTCGGCATTGGTGGCATAATCCCAGCGGCCACCGGTGACGCCCTTATCCTTGTTGCGGTGCCATTCATGCTGTGCCCGCGTCAGCGGTTCATGATGGGAGGTGCCCATGACGATGCCCATCTCGTCCGCCAGCACCATGTTGCGCGGATCATCATCGTTGAAGGCCTTGGGCGCCCACATGGCGGGCCACAGGTAATTGCCCTTCAGACGCAGCAACAGTTCAAAGACATGCCCGTAGAGATCGGCATTGATGCCGCCGAATTTCGCCTTGGCCCAGCCGCTGAAGGCCGGGTCCTCATCATTGATGAAAAAGCCGCGATATTTCACGCGTGGACGGTCGGCACGCGATCCGGGAGCAATATACAGGTCACGCTTGCGCACCACCGGCACGTCGGCCCACCAGACCCAGGGGGAAACGCCGATCCGTTCCGACAGGTCGTAGGCACCATAGACGGCCCCCCGGCGGTCGGCCCCGACAATGACCAGCGCCTTGGGAATGCCGGGCGCGGGACGGTCCACCATCACCTGCCGGTATCCCTCCCACTCTCCCGCCAGACCATCGAGTTTGAGTTTTCCGGCCTTGATCAGGGCGTCGATGGTCGGGCTGGCGCCCAGGACACCGACGATCACCACGGGTCCCTTGGCATCCGTCAGGGCGGACAACAAAGCCGGTTCCTGGCCGGCCACGCGGCCCATATCGGTACGCAGGCTGGCCACGGCGTGGCGAACCGCCGGGTCGGCACCGGGATCGACCAGCACCGGCACCGGCTGCCCCGACCGGATCAGGGCCAAGCCACCCGATGTCGGCTTGTCACAGGCACTGATCGGTGTATCGCAGGCCCAGGCCGCCGGCGCCACGGTAGTGGACAGCAGGGCAATGGTCAGGGCGGTTGCCGCATGCCGACCGATAAAGGCAGGCAGGCGGGACGGGGCGGTGTTGGCTTTGGGAAACAAGGCGTATCCTCGATTTTTCGCGCCGATATTGGGCATCGGTCGTCTGGTTCTGCCGGGCGGCGTCTCTACGATATAGTAGCGCTATCATTTTTGACCGAAAAGGCGCCCACTCAACTGGTATGGTAGTATACATGTCAGGTGAGGACAATGGGCTTTTGGTGGTCGCATAAACGCAAAACGGCCGGGGATATCCCCGGCCGTTTTGCGCGCGTCATCCGTGAAGCGCCCTGTTCAGTTCTGGGTCAGGCCCGCATCGACCATGAAATTGGCGCCGGTGCAGCCGGCACTTTCGTCCGAGGCCAGGAACAGAGCCATGCGGGCCACGTGGTCTGCCGTCAGGCGGAATTTCAGGGCCTGCAGGTCGATGAATTGCTGGTTCAGTTCAGGCGTCAGCCAGAGGGCCGCCTGCCGGTCGGTCAGGATGGCACCCGGCACGATGCAATTCACCCGGACGCCGCCCGGTCCATATTCACGGGCCAGGGTCCGGGTCAGGCCGTTGATGGCGGCCTTTGACGTGGTGTAGCTGACCATGCCCGGACGGCCCCGCATCCAGGAGATGCTGCCCAGCATGATGATGGAACCCTGCCCACGCGCCATCATTGCGGGGGCGGCGGCCTGACTGGCAAAGAACTGGTGATCCAGGTTAAGCGCCAGCATGCGCCGCCAGCTTTCGGGCTCCACCTCCCCCACCACCTGCCGGTCATCCTTGCCGGCATTGTTGATCAGGGTGTCGATGCCGCCGCTGACCTGTTCAATTTCGGCGATGGCGGCGCGCAGGGCGGCAATATCGGTAATGTCGCAGGGCACGAAACGGGCGCCGGTGCGGTCCGCCATGGAAGCCCCGGCATTGGCGTCGATATCGATGAAGCTGACCCGTGCCCCCTGCGCCGCGAACGCCTCCACCATCGCCCCGCCGATGCCGGATGCGCCGCCGGTGATCAGGACGGACCGGCCCTCCAGGCTGTGATAGCGCACATTCATGGCAGGCTCTCCGGGCTGCAAGGAATATTGGGGAGGCCGGGCACATCGACCGGCATGGCGAACAGCGCGCCATCCATCGGCCCGTCAAAGCCGGCGGCGACGCTGGTGACATACAGCGTCTTGCGGTCAGGGCCACCGAAGCAGGGCATGGTGGGGCAGCGGGCGGGGGTGCGGTATTCCGCCATCAGCCGCCCGTCGGGGTCATAGCGCTGTACCCGCCCGCCGGCATAAAGGGCGGTCCAGTAACAGCCGTCGTCGTCCACCGCCGCCCCATCGGGGCGACCCCGGTCGGGGGCGTCGGGGTCCAGTTGCGCGAATAGCCGCCTATTGGCGACCTGACCGCTGGCCGGATCATAATCATAGGCATGGATGGCGAAGCGCGGGGTGTCCGAATGGTACAGCGTGCGACCATCGGGGGAGAAGGCCAGACCGTTGGAGGTCAGCAACCCGCTAAACAGCAGTCGCAATCCCCCCTTTTCCAGCCGGTAGAGACCGCCGCGCGAACCGGATTTCGGCTCATCAATCGTGCCGATGATCAGATGACCCGCCGGATCGACCCGACCATCATTGAACCGGGTGTCGGCGGGGTCGGTCGGGTTGGCGGCCAGCATCGGCCCTACCTGCCCATCCGCATCCAGCCGGTAGATGCCCGTGCGCATTCCCGCGACATAGCCGCCGCCGGCCAGCGGCACCACACAGCCGGGATGTTCAGGCAGGTCCAGACTGGACAGGGTCCCGTCGGCAGGGTGGTAGCGGTGAAGCTGCCGGCCCTGGATATCCACGAATGACAGGATGCCCGCCCCCCCGTCCCAGACCGGGCATTCGCCCAGTCGGGTACGCAGGGGAAGCACGGGGGTGAAATCGCTCATGCCAAAGGCTCCGCATTGATACGAACAAGGCCGGACAGGCTGTCGCCGGGGGCCAGGATGGCCATGGGCGGCAATTCCGGCTGGTTCAGGGCGTTGGCGCCATGGGTCACTGGCTCCACCGCGAAATAGTCGCGGTCAGCTGGCGTATAGACACGCAGGGTTCCGAAAATCCGGTCGGCGCGCAGGCTGACCAGCAGGCCCGGTGCCGATCCTGTCATATGGGCAATGCCTGCCCAGCCGGGGAAATCGCCGTCCACGACGCTGTCATCCAGATGCCTGCCATGGCGGAAATCCGGGTCGGGCGGCATGATGACCTTTTCCGGCAATCCATCGGCCCCGCTACGCCAATAGGACAGGGCCGAAAAGCGCAGCATCGTCCCGGCTCCGCGCCGGAAGAACGGGTGCAGGCCCATGCCGGCAGGGGCCATGCCGGCACTGTCATTGGTCAGGTTCAGTGTGATTTCCAGGCCGGTGTTGTCCAGCCGATATTCCATGCGCGCCGTAAAGGCATAGGGCCAGTCACCCTGCCCATCCGCCACCGGCTGATGCGACAGGCGCAGACGGACATGGGTGTCGCCCTGTTCCTCCACGTCCCAGCCGCGCAGCCAGCCCAGCCCATGCAGCGGGTGGGCGATGTCGGGCGTGTTGCGCTGAATCTGATGCCATTGCCCCGCGAACAGGAAACGGCCATCGGCGATGCGGTTGGCATAGGGCAGCATGGGGTAGCAGGCGGTACGGCGCACCTGCCCTTCCGCGACGGCATCGGCGGGCGTGGGCCGCATGATGTCGATCCCGCCACAGGACAGGGACAGCAGCGCACCGCCGGTGCCGGGCGCCACCGCCGCCCGCATGGGGCCTGCCGCCAGGGTAACGACCGCTGCCATGCTCAGTATGGCCCCGTCACGACCGGGACCACCGGTGCCTGACCGCGCAGGGCCGCCTGCCATTCCACGGCCCGGCCCGTCATCATGGCGATATCCGACGCCACGGCGGCGAAGCTGTAGCCGTAGCCGATGAAACGGCCCACCATCTCCGGGTTGGGACCGACAATGCCGATGGGCTTGCCCGCCTGTTTGGCCAGGGTCGCCGCCTCCGCGATCTTAGTCTGCACCGCTTCATGCCCGACCTGTCCGATTAGACCCATGGAGGCCGAGAGGTCGCCCGGCCCCAGGAACAGGGCATCGACACCGGGAACGGCCGCGATTTCCGCCACCCGCGACACGGCCCCCGGCGTTTCCAGCTGCACGATGACCGCAACCTCGTCATTGGCGCGCTTCAGATAGTCCGGCACCCGGCCATAGCGCGAGCCGCGATGCACCGCCGCCACGCCGCGCACCCCATCGGGCGGATAGCGGGTGTAGGACACGGCGGCCCGCGCTTCCTCCGCAGTCTCCACAAAGGGCAGCATCACGGTGCGGGCACCGGCATCCATCACGCGCTTCACCAGCACCTGATCATTCCAGGCCAGCCGCACAATGGCCTGCGCCGGCGTGCATTCTATGGCGCGCAGCAGGTTGGCCAGATCCGGCATTTCGATGGGCACATGCTCCATATCCACGACCAGGAAGTCGAAGCCGCAATGGCCCATCGCTTCCGCCGTGCTGGGCGCGCCCGACATCAGCCAGGTGCCCGTCAGCAGACGGGAGGTGTCGGCCAATTGCCGCTTCAGCGGGTTCAGGGGTTCGTGCATCAGGTCCCTCAATAGATCGGCGGTTCCGGCACCTTGGCGGTGCCGGCCAGGAAATCGAAGTCGCAGCCCAGCGGCGCCTGGGTCACATGCGCCTTGTACAGGGCCGCGTAGGAGCGTTCATAGAGATTGGCGGGCGGGATCCAGGCGGCACGGCGGCGAGCCAGTTCGTCATCATCCACCAGCATGTCCAGCGTGCCGGCGACGGCGTCCAGCCGGATCAGGTCACCCGTCCGCACCAGGGCCAGGGGGCCGCCCACCGCCGCCTCCGGTGCCGCATGCACGATGCAGGCACCGTAATGGGTGCCCGACATGCGCGCATCGGAAATGCGCACCATGTCGCGCACCCCCTGGGCCAGCAGCTTTTTCGGGATGGGCAGGTTGCCCCATTCCGGCATGCCGGGTGCGCCCACCGGGCCACCATTGCGCAGGATGATGACGCTGTCGGCATCGACATCCAGGTCAGGGTCATCGATGACGGCCAGCATCTGTTCATTGCTGTCGAAGACAATGGCCCGGCCCGTATGGCGCAGCAGGCGGGGATCGGCGGCGCTGGATTTCATTACCGCGCCATCAGGGCAGAGATTGCCGCGCAGCAGCGCCAGCGTGGCCCCCCGTTCCAGCGGCACGACGGGGTTGGGCGCATCGCGGATGACATTATCATCGTAACATTCGGCGTCCGCAATCTCCTGCCCCAGGGTTCGGCCCGTCACCGTCAGGCAATCTAGCGACAGGTGGTCCCGCAGCTTCCACAAGAGCGCCCGCATGCCGCCCGCGAAGAAAAAATCCTCCATCAGGGCATTGCCCGACGGGAACAGGTTGGCGCAGACGGGGATGCACCGCGCGGCGGCGGCCAGATCATCCAGCGACAGCGCCACACCGGCACGACCGGCCATGGCCATCATATGCACGGCGGCATTGGTGGACCCACCCAGCGCCATATAGGCGGTGACCCCATTCAGGAAGGCATCGCGGGTCAGGATCTTCTGCGGCGTCAGATCGTCGGCCACCATCGCCACGATCCGTTCCCCGCACAGCGACGCCATGCGGCGATGGCCGCTATCCACGGCGGGGATGGAGGAGGCACCGGGCAGGGTCATGCCCATGGCATCGGCGATCCCCGTCATGGTCGATGCCGTGCCCATAGTGTTGCAGGTGCCGATGGACCGCGTCATCCGCGATTCCAGGTCCAGCCAGTCGGCCGGCGTGATGTTTCCCGCCCGCAGCTCATCCCAATATTTCTTGGTATGGGTGCCCGCCCCCGTCTTGGTTCCGCGCCATTGCCCATTGGCCATGGGGCCAGCGGGGCAATAGATCGCGGGCAGCCCGGCACTGATCGCGCCCATCAGCAGCCCTGGCGTGGACTTGTCGCACCCGCCCAGCAGAACCGCCCCGTCAATGGGGTGGGAGCGCAGAAGTTCCTCCACCTCCATGGCCAGGAAGTTGCGGTAGAGCATGGTGGTGGGCTTCACCATCACCTCCCCCACGCTCAAGGCCGGCAGTTCCACCGGATAGCCACCGGCCCGCAGCACCCCGCGCTTCACCGCCTCCGCCACATCGCGCAGATGGATGTGACAGGGGCTCATCTCGCTCCAGGTGTTCACGATGGCGATCACCGGGCGGTCCATGAACTCCTCCCGTCGCAATCCCATCTGCTGCGTCCGCTGCCGGTGCGCGAAGCCGCGCATATCGGGGGACGCGAACCAGCGGGCGCTGCGCAGGGGGCGTTTCGGGTCGGATGGCGGGTTGGTCATGTCACCAGCTCTTATATAAGACCGCTGACAGAAGGGACGCTTTCCAGGGCAAAGTCAATGCGAAAATCGGCGGAATACCGCCATTCCTGAAATTCATTAAAAACCCATCTTGCCAAGAGCCGAACGTTGTGAGCTTATGTGTCTTATATAAGACTTCAGACTTCCAACAAACAAAGGGAGGCTCCAAGTGGGCGCACCACATCTTCTGGTCCATGACCGGCGCGACAATGTCGGCGTCGTCGTTGTGGAGGGGTTGAAAGCCGGCACCGATATGCTGTGCGTCGTGACCGAGGATAACAGCGAGTTCCGCACGGTCGTGAACCAGGACGTGCAGATCGGACACAAGGTGGCGCTGCGCGACTTCGCGGTCGGCGATACCGTCACCAAATATGGCGAGGATATCGGCAAGGTGGTGCAGCCCATCGCCAAGGGCGCCCATGTCCATACCCACAATCTGAAAACCAAGCGCTGGTAAGGGAACCCGGATCATGAATTACGCTGATCTCAAGATCTGGGGCTATCGCCGCGAAAATGGCCGCGTCGGTGTGCGCAACCATGTCGCCATCCTGCCGCTGGACGATATCTCCAACGCGGCGTGCGAGGCCGTGGCCGCCCATATCCAGGGCACCATCGCCCTGCCCCACTCCTATGGCCGTTTGCAGTTCGGCGCCGACCTGGACCTGCATTTCCGCACCATCATCGGTACCGGCGCCAATCCCAATGTCGCGGCCTGTGTCGTGATCGGGATTGAGGAAGGCTGGACCCAGAAGGTGGTGGACGGCATCGCTGCTACGGGCAAGCCGGTTGCCGGTTTCTGGATTGAAGGCAATGGCGACATCGCCACCGTCGCCGCCGCATCGCGCAAGGCCAAGGAATTCTCCCAATGGGCCTCTGAACGGGTACGCACCGAATGTCCCCTGTCGGAGGTGTGGGTCGCCGCCAAGTGCGGGGAAAGCGACACGACCACGGGTCTGGCCTCCTGTCCCACCGTCGGCAATATGTATGACAAGATGGTGGAGCTGGGCCTTTATGGCTGCTTTGGCGAAACGTCGGAACTGACGGGGGCCGAGCATCTGGCCGCCGCCCGTGCCGCCAACCCGGAAGTCGCCGCCAAGTTCATGAAGACCTGGCAATCCTACCAGGATGACGTGATCGAGGCGCACAAGACCTCCGACCTGTCCGACAGCCAGCCGACCAAGGGCAACATTGCCGGCGGCCTGACGACGATCGAGGAAAAGGCCCTGGGCAACCTGGAGAAGATCGGCAAGAAGACCAGCTTTATCGACGTGCTGGAACCGGCGGAGGCACCAGCCAAGGGGCCGGGTCTGTACTTCATGGACACGTCTTCCGCTGCCGCCGAATGCTGCACCTTGCAGGCCGCCGCCGGCTATGTCGTCCATTGCTTCCCCACGGGCCAGGGCAATGTCATCGGCAACCCGATCATGCCCGTCATCAAGATCACCGGCAACCCGCGCACGGTCCGGTTGATGAGCGAGCATGTGGACGTGGACGTGTCCGGCATCGTGCGCCGTGATATGACCATCGATCAGGCGGGCGACGCCCTGATCGACATGATTGCCCGGACCTCCAACGGTCGCCTGACAGCGGCGGAAGCGCTGGGGCACAAGGAGTTCGTGATGACCAAGCTGTACCGGTCGGCATGAGCACGGTCACGCTCAGCCTGGAAGAAGCCCACAGTCTGGCCATGGGGGCGTTGGTCAAGGCCGGCGTCGCCCCGGCCAGTGCGGCGGCAACGGCATCCGCGCTGGTGGCGGCGGAAGTGGATGGGCAGGCCGGGCACGGAATGTCCCGCGTCCCCTCCTACACGCTGCATGCGCGGGTCGGAAAGGTGGATGGCAATGCCGTGCCTGTGGCCGTCGCGGCGGGAGAGGCCGGGGTCCGCATTGATGCGGGCCACGGTTTCGCCTATCCCGCCGTCGATCTGGCCATTGAACGGCTGTTGCCGCTGGTGGCGAGGACCGGCGTCGCGGCGGCGGCCATCCACCGTTCCCACCATTTCGGACAGGCCGGGCGGCATGTCGAACGGCTGGCGGAACAGGGGCTGGTAGCCTTTGCCTTCGCCAATACGCCCGCCGCCATGGCCCTGCTGGGCGGGCGGCGGTCGCTGATGGGCACCAACCCCATCGCCTTTGCCGCCCCGGTGCCGGGCCGGGCACCGCTGGTCATTGACATGGCCCTGTCGGTGGCAGCACGCGGCAAGATCATGGCGGCATCGAAGGCGGGTAAGCCCATCCCCGAGGGCTGGGCACTGGATGCCGATGGCAACCCGACCACGGACGCCAAGGCGGCGTTGGGCGGCTCGCTGCTGCCTATCGGCGGGGCGAAGGGTGCGGCGCTGGCCCTGATGATCGAAGTGATCTGTGCGGCCCTGGTCGGCGGCAATTTCGGTTGGAATGCCAGCGGCTTCTTCGATGGCGATGGTGGCCCGCCCGACCTGGGGCAGTTGCTGATCGTGCTGGACCCGGCGCGGTTCGGTGGCGATGGCTATGCCGCACATATGGCGCATCTGCTGCTGACAGTGGCTGGCGAGGCCCCGGCCCGCTTGCCGGGTGACCGGCGGCTGGCGCTGCGGCAGAAGGCGGCGGCGGATGGGGTGACCATTCCGGCGGTGCTGCATGCGGAGATTTTGGGGCTGGTGTAGCGCGGATTAGCGAAGCGTAATCCGCGGAGCAGCGGCACTTGGGTTTCCGCGGATTACGGCTTTGCCTAATCCGCACTACGCAATTGGATTGACACGGGGATTACCCGAACACGAGGCGAAGATGCCTGACATCGTCATCACGGAATTCATGGACGAGGATGCCATCGCCAATGTGCTGGCCGGCCATGACGTCCTCTATGATCCCAAGCTGGTGGATCAGCCTGAAAAACTGGCCGCCGCCCTGACCGATGCCCGCGCGCTGGTGGTGCGCAACCGCACGCAGGTGCGTCAGGCCCTGTTGGATCAGGCACCGAAGCTGAAGGTCGTGGGGCGGCTGGGTGTGGGGTTGGACAATATCGACATGGCCGCCTGTGCCGCCCGCAACATCACGGTACGCCCGGCCACGGGTGCCAATGATCTGGCGGTCGCGGAATATGTCATCACGGCGGCGCTGATGCTGCTGCGCCGGTCCTGGTTCGCCTCTGCCCGCGTGGCGGCGGGCGAGTGGCCGCGTACCGACCTGATGGGACGGGAAGCGGCGGGCAAGCGGCTGGGTCTGGTCGGCTATGGCGCCATCGCCCGGCTGACGGCGCAGAAGGCGCGTGGCCTGGGTTTCTCGGTCGCCGCCTATGATCCGCATCTGCCGGAAAAGCATCCGGCCTGGGTGCAGGTGGAGCGGCAGTCGCTGGAAACCCTGCTGGCCACGTCCGATGTGGTCAGCCTGCATGTTCCCCTCACCCCGTCCACCACCAACATCATCAACGAAGCCGCCCTGGCGCGCATGAAGAAGGATGCGATCCTGATCAATGCCGCGCGCGGCGGTGTGGTGGATGAAGCAGCCCTGTGCGCCGCACTGAAAGCCGGAAAGCTGGGCGGGGCGGCATTGGACGTGTTCGCGACCGAGCCGGTCACGTCGGCATCGGGTGCCCTGTTCAAGGATGTGCCCAACCTGATCCTCACCCCCCATATTGCCGGCGTCACCGACGAAAGCAATGCGCGCGTCAGTGAAGTGACAGCGCGTGCGGTGCTGGAGGAGTTGGGGGTATGAGCCTTGCCGCCGCCCCGGCCCCCGGTAACCGGCTGGAATGGGCGCGGGGCGTCCTGCCGGGCCTGATCGCCACCATCGTCGTGGCACTGGCGGCCACCTACCTGTCCGACCATTACAACGCGCCGTCGATGGTCTTCGCCCTGCTGCTGGGCATGGCGCTGAACACGTTGCCGGGGGAGCCGCGCTATGCGCCCGGTATCGCCTTGTCTGCCCGCACCCTGCTGCGCCTGTCGGTGGCGCTGCTGGGACTGCGCATCACCTTCGCGCAGGTGGGGGACTTGGGCTGGTCCACGGCGGCCATGGTGGTCTGCGCGGTGCCGCTGACCATCGGTTTCGGCTGGGCTTTGTCAAAACTGACAGGGGTCGGCGGGCGGTTCGGGGTGCTGTCGGGCGGGGCCGTGGGTATCTGCGGTGCATCTGCCGCCATGGCCATCGCTGCCGCCTGGCCGCGCAAGGAGGGAGAGCGCGATACCGTCGTCATCATCGCCTGCATCACCAGCCTGTCGACCATGGCGATGCTGGCCTATCCGGCCATCGGTGGCTGGCTGGGCCTGGATGCGGTACAGGCGGGGCGTTTCTTCGGCGGCTCCATCCATGATGTGGCGCAGGTGGTGGGGGCGGGATACAGCCAATCGCCGCAGGCCGGCGATACGGCGACGGTAGTGAAGCTGATGCGGGTCGCCATGCTGCTGCCCGTCGTCGTCGCCATCACCCTGCTGGCCGCCCGCCGGCGCACCGCCGATGATGGAGAGGCCAAGGTGACGCCCCTGCCCGGCTTTCTGATCGGGTTTGTCGTGCTGGCCTTCCTGAACGGCATGGGCTGGGTGCCGGGGCCTGTCACGTCGGTCCTGACGGAGCTGTCGCGCTGGCTGCTGCTGATCTCCGTCGCGGCACTGGGCATGAAGACATCGGCCAAGGACATCATGGAGGTCGGCCGCGCCGCCATCGCCATGGTGGTCGCGGAAACCGCCTTCATCGCTTTGTTCGTGCTGGGCTGGATCGAGCTGGTCGGCTGAACTTTGACATAACGATACAAATAAAAATCATCGGGAGGCAGGAACGTGCAGCAGAGCCAACAGGCCGGGCCCCCGCCCGTCAGCGACGGGTATCGGCGCTACGCGCTTTGGGTGCTGCTGATCATCTATATCCTGAACTTCCTGGACCGGCAGATCGTCGCCATCCTGGCTGAACCCATCCGCCAGGAACTGCATCTGGCGGATTGGCAGCTGGGCGTGATGACGGGGCTGGCCTTTGCCCTGTTCTATACGTTCCTGGGCATTCCCATCGCGCGGGTCGCCGAACGCGGCAACCGGCCCCTGATCATCGCGGCGGCGGTGGGGACGTGGAGCGGCTTCACCATGCTGTGCGGCATGGCACAGAGCTTCGTACAACTGGTGCTGTGCCGTGTCGGCGTTGGCGTGGGAGAGGCCGGATGCACCCCGCCCGCCCATTCCCTGATCAGCGATTACACGCCGCGCGAACGCCGCGCCTCTGCCCTGGCCTTTTATTCGCTGGGTACGCCGTTGGGCGGGCTGTTCGGGATGGTGCTGGGCGGTCTGATCGGTGATGCCTGGGGCTGGCGCACAGCTTTTCTGGTGGCGGGGGCACCCGGCATCATGATGGCCATTATCGCCGCCCTGACCCTGCGCGAACCGCGCCGGCAGATGCTGGCTGCCGACCTTGCCGCCCGGCGCGCATCGGCACCCAGCCTGCGCGAGGCACTGGTAGAGCTGAAGGGCAAGCGTGCTTTCTGGCTGATCGCCTTCGGGGCCGCCATCAAGGCCTTTATCGGCTATGGTGCTGCCTCCTTCCTGGGTCCCTTCTTCTTCCGCAACCATGCCGCCCCATTGGCAGAGATGGCGGAAGCCTTCGGGCTGGGTGTGGCAGGTTTTCTGGGCGTGGCCCTGGGTTTGATCCTGGGACTGACGGGGGCGGTCGGCACCTGGCTGGGCGGCTTCCTGGCGGACAAACATGGGGCCAAGGATTTGCGCGCCTACATGTCCATCCCTGCCGTCTCAACAGCGCTGGGCATCCCTTTCTACATGGTCGGACTGACGGTGGATGATACGACTCTCGCCCTGATCATGCTGGCCTTTCCGCCCGTGCTGAACACGCTGTGGTACGGGCCGGGCTATGCGGCGGTGCAGGGGCTGGTGCGGCCGCAGACGCGGGCCACCGCCACGGCCATGCTGCTGCTGATCATCAATCTGGTCGGGCTGGGTCTGGGACCGCTGGGGGTTGGGGCCATCTCCGACCTATTGAGCGGGCCGATGGGCCTGGGCAAGGCGGAGGGGGTGCGCTGGTCGCTGGTGATCTTTACCCTGTTCGGGTTCCTGGCCTCCACCCTGTTCTGGATGGCGCGCAAGACCCTGCGGG
This sequence comes from Niveispirillum sp. CC-CTL257, assembly GCF_059489915.1. Taxonomy (NCBI): domain Bacteria; kingdom Pseudomonadati; phylum Pseudomonadota; class Alphaproteobacteria; order Rhodospirillales; family Azospirillaceae; genus Niveispirillum; species Niveispirillum sp. CC-CTL257. Next base: position 473,534 of record NZ_JCAJXE010000003.1, on the reverse strand, counting down.
AAGAAACGGTAAGTTAAGCGTATAAGGGACCGGCGACAGGGGAGGATCAACCATGACCGACCACATTCTGGCGATTGACCAGGGGACGACGGGAACGACCGTCCTTATCTTTGACCGCGAAACACATATTGTTGGCCGCGCCTATGCGGAGTTTACGCAGTTTTATCCGCGTGCGGGCTGGGTTGAGCATGACGCGGCGGAGATCTGGCGGGTGACGCTGGAGACGGCGGGTCGTGCGCTGGCGTCGGCCGGGTTGTCGGCCCGGGATTTGCGGGCCATCGGCATCACCAACCAGCGCGAGACGGTACTGGCCTGGAACCGGCATACGGGGGAGCCGGCGCACCGCGCTATCGTCTGGCAGGACCGGCGCACCGCCGGTTTCTGTGATGATCTGCGGTCGCGCACGGGCGTGACGGAGATGGTGCGCGCCAGGACCGGTCTGGTCATCGATCCCTATTTTTCGGGCACCAAGCTGCGCTGGCTGCTGGAGAATGTACCGGGCCTGCGGGCGGGGGCGGAGGCGGGCGACATCCTGTTCGGCACCATCGATACCTGGCTGATCTGGAACCTGACGGGCGGGGCCGCCCATGTCACCGACCCGTCGAATGCGGCCCGCACACAGCTTTACGATATTCATGCCGGTGTCTGGGATGATGAGCTGCTGTCCCTGATGGATGTGCCGGCGCGGGGATTGCCAGAGGTGCGATCATCCTCCGCCGTGCTGGGCCATACCACGGCGGACGGGTTCTTAGGTGCCGGCGGCATTCCCATCGCCGGTGTGGCGGGGGATCAGCAGGCGGCCCTGTTCGGGCAGGCCTGCCACGGGCCGGGTCTGGCCAAGAATACCTATGGCACCGGGTCCTTCCTGTTGATGCATACCGGTCGCAGTACGCTGCGCGATCCCGGCCCGCTTCTGTCCACGGTGGCCTGGCGCATCGGGGATCAACCACTGGAATATGCGCTGGAAGGCGCAATTTTTGTGACGGGTGCTGCCGTGCAATGGCTGCGCGACGGGTTGGGCCTGATCGCGGCGGCGGCGGAGACGGAGGAACTGGCCCGCTCCATCCCGCAGAATGACGGGGTCTATTTCGTGCCCGCCCTCACCGGGCTGGGCGCCCCACATTGGGACCCCTATGCTAGAGGCCTGATCGCCGGGCTGACACGTGGCACGGGCCGGGCGCATCTGGCGCGGGCGGCATTGGAGGCCATGGCCTATCAGACCCGCGACGTCACCCGCGCCATCGAGGCGCAGACGGGCATCGCGCTGACCGAGCTGCGCGCCGATGGCGGGGCCGTGGGCAACAGTTTCCTGATGCAGTTCCAGGCCGACCTTCTGGGCGTGCCCGTGGAGGTGCCGCGCGTGTCGGAGACGACGGCCCTGGGGGCGGCCTATCTGGCGGGGCTGGCCACCGGCATGTGGCAGGACCGGGATGAGATTCGCGCCACCTGGAAACTGGCCCGCCGGTTTGAACCGGGCATGAGCGCCGCCGAGCGCGAGCGGCTTTACACACAATGGACAAGGGCCGTGGAGAAATCCCGCGGATGGGCGGCATGACGAACGGATTGGACCGGGCGGGCGGCATCGCGGCCCTGGCGGATGGTACGCCCTGGGATCTGGTGATCATCGGCGGTGGGGCCACGGGCCTGGGCACGGCGCTGGACGCCGCCGCGCGCGGGTATCGCACGCTTCTCCTGGAGGGGCATGATTTCGCCAAGGGCACCTCCTCGCGCGCCACCAAGCTGGTGCATGGCGGCGTGCGCTATCTGGCGCAGGGGAACATTCCCCTGGTCCGCCACGCCCTGCATGAACGCGGTCGGCTGCTGGCCAATGCGCCGCAGGTGACGCGGCGGCAGGGGTTCGTCGTGCCTTGCTATCGCTGGTGGGACATGGCGTTCTATGGCGCGGGCCTGTTCGCCTATGATCTGCTGGCCGGGAAACTGGGCCTTGGCCGGTCGCGGCTGTTGTCGCGGGGCGAGGTGATGCGGCGGCTGCCGACGGTCAAGACCGACGGTCTGGTGGGCGGCATCCATTATTATGACGGGCAGTTTGATGACAGCCGACTGGCCCTCACCATCGCGGCCAGCGCCGCCGATCATGGCGCCACCCTGCTGAACTATGTCCGCGTCACGGGCCTGCTGAAGGCGGAAGGCCGCATCGCGGGCGTGACCGCCAAGGACATGGAAACGGGCACGGATTACCGCATCCAGGCCAGGGCCGTGGTTAATGCCGCCGGGATTTTCATGGATGAGATCCGGCACATGGACCGGCCCGATCTGGCCGAGGGATTGTCGCTCAGCCAGGGTATCCATCTGGTGCTGGACCCGGGGTTCCTTTCCAGCGATGACGCTATCCTGATCCCCAAGACCGATGATGGCCGCGTGCTGTTCGTGCTGCCCTGGCTGGGCCGGACCGTGATCGGCACCACCGACACGCCCATCGAAACCGCCAGCATGGAGCCGCGCGCGCTGGAGGAAGAAATCCAGTTCCTGCTGGACCATGCTGCCCACTACCTGACCCGCGCGCCGGCCCGGTCGGACGTACTGTCGGTCTTTACCGGCATCCGCCCGCTGGTGAAGGTGAAGGGCACATCAGGCACGTCCGCCGTGCCGCGCGACCATGTGCTGATGGTGTCGGACAGCGGGCTGGTGACCATCACCGGCGGTAAATGGACCACCTATCGCGAGATGGCCGAACAGACGGTCGATGCCGCTGCCAAGGCCGGCAGCCTTACCACCGCGCCATGCTCCACGAAGGACCTGCGCCTGCATGGCTGGACCCCGCGCGAGCGCATCGACGCCAACGACCCGCTGGCCGCCTATGGCGCCGACGCACCCAAGGTGCGCGCGGTTCTGGCTGAACAGAAGGGCTGGGAAGCACCCATGCATCCCGACCTGCCCTACGCGTTGGGCGAGGCCGCCTATGCCGCCCGCCACCTGATGGCCCGCACGGTGGAGGATGTCCTGTCCCGCCGCACCCGCGCCCTGCTGCTCAATGCCGATGCCGCCGTAGCCGCCGCACCGGCGGTGGCAGCGGTCCTGGCCGCGGAGCTGGGCCGGGACGCCGAATGGATCGACAAGCAGGTGGCCGAGTTCACGGCCCTGGCGGGGGTTTACAGGGTACAGGTCAGCTCAACGTGACCGAATAGGTGAGGTCGCGGGCGTAGACGCGGCTGAGGCGCCATTCGACGCGGCGGTCCTGGAGGGACAGGGCCACACGGTCGATACACAGGATCGATGCACCGGCGGGTGCATTCAGCAGGCGCTGGTCGTCCGGTGTCGACAGGTCGGCCCGCAGTTCCTCGTTCGCAGAGACAATATTGATGCCAAAATCGGTCTGATAAAGTGAATAGAGCGTGTTTGGCAGCGGCATCCGGTCCTCGATCTTCGGGAACAAGGCCGAGGGCAGGATGATGGTTTCGCGGATGGTCGGCTTGCCATCGACCAGGCGGACGCGGTTGATCTCCACCACCTTGGCACCCTTGGCAAGATCCAGCTTCTGCTGATCGGCCACGCGCGCCACGCGGACCCGCACGCTCTGTTCGCCCATGGTCGGGGTGACACGCTCCCCGCCGGGGCGCACCATGCGGAAGAAGCGGAACAGCGACCGTTCCTGGGTATTTTCCGCGATGAAGGTCCCCTTGCCCTGATGCCGGACCAGCAGCTTTTCCGCCGTCAGCGCGTCCAGCACCTTGCGCATGGTGCCCTGGCTGACGCCCAGTTCACGGGCCAGCGCGTGTTCGCTGGGGATGGCTTCGCCCGGCCGCCAGACACCCTCTGCCACCTTGTTGACAATGATGTCGTACACTTGTCGATAAAGGGGGCGGTAACCGGGGGCTTCCATGCGGTGGAGGCATCCTGTGCTGCATCGGTGAGACTTATATAAGATAAAACAGTTCTGAAGGATTTCATCAAGGGTTTTGGGACCGTTGGCGGGGCAGAGAGCTCCATGGCCTGCCCCGCCACCGCGATTTTAACCCAACCCTCCGATGCAGGCATATTTCAACGTCGTGTAATCATCAATGCCGTGACGGGAACCCTCCACGCCAACACCGGATTCCTTATGCCCGCCAAAGGGTGCCACCTCTGTGGTGATCAACCCTTCATTGACGCCGACCAGACCGTAATCCAGCCCTTCCATCATCCGGAAGGCGCGGCCCAGGTCCCGTGTATAGACGTAGGACGCGAGGCCGTACTCGGTGTCGTTGGCCATGCGCAGGGCATCGGCCTCCGTCTCAAACCGGAAGATGGGGGCCAGGGGGGCGAAGGTTTCATCGCGCGCCACCAGCATATCGGCGGTTGCCCCCGCGATCAGGGTCGGCTGGAAGAAGCTGCCGCCGCGCGCATGCCGCGCCCCGCCGGTCACCACGCGCCCGCCCTTGGCCAGGGCGTCGGCGATATGTTCCTCGATTTTCCGTACACCGCCCATATCGATCAGGGGACCCTGGACCACCCCGTCCTCCAGCCCGTCACCGACCTTCATGGCTGATACCGCTGCCGCCATACGCTCCACGAAAGCGTCATGGATGCCGGCCTGCACCAGGATGCGGTTGGCGCAGACGCAGGTCTGGCCGGTATTGCGGAACTTGGCCAGCATGGCGCCGGCAACAGCCGCCTCCAGATCAGCATCGTCGAACACGATGAAGGGCGCATTGCCGCCCAGTTCCATGGAAACCCGCTTCATATGCGCCATGGCCCTGGACGCCAGCGCCTTGCCCACGGTAGTGGAACCGGTGAAGGTGATCTTCCGCAGCAGCGGATTCTCACACATCTCCGCCGCGATCTCTGTCGCCGAACCGGTGACGATGTTCAGCACGCCGGGCGGGAACCCCACCTGTTCGGCCAGCACCCCGATGGCCAAGGCCGAATAGGGCGTCTGGGTCGCAGGCTTCACCACCATGGTGCAACCGGCGGCCAGCGCCGCCCCCAGCTTGCGTGCAATCATGCTGTTGGGGAAGTTCCAGGGCGTGATGGCACCCACCACGCCCACCGGTTCCCGCACGGCCAGCAGGCGGCGGTTCTTCCAGGGGGACGGGATGACATCGCCATAGACGCGCCGCGCCTCCTCCGCGAACCAGCGGATATAGGCGGCACCCAAGGTCACCTCCCCGACCGCCTCGGCCAGCGGCTTGCCCATTTCCAGGGTCAGCAAACGGCCCAGTTCCGCCTTGTTGGCCATGATAGCGTCATGCAGCTTCATCATCAGATTGGCGCGGTCGGCCGCCGTCCAGGTGCGCCAATCCTGAAATGCGCGGTGGGCCGCATTGATCGCGGCCTTTGTCTCCGCCCGCCCGCCGCGCGGTATTGAGCCCAGCACATCACCTGTTGATGGATTGGAAACAGCGATACTGGCGCTGTCCATGGCATCCTGCCATGCACCGTCGATGAGGCATTGCTGACGCAGCAGCGGGTGGGAAATCGGCATTTCCGGGGTTCCTTCTTCCGTGTTGTGGGCGTCACAGCGCCCCATTTTCGGGCTGGACGAGTATCTATTCTAACTCTTATATAAGATACAACTCTTGTCTTACCCAAGACCATGCGGTAGGAATGATGCAACCCCGCCAACAAGGGGAGCCGACAATTGAACAGGGAGGAAATGACATGCAGCATGCAAAGCATCTGACACGGCTCGCGGCCGGCACGGCCATGGCGGTTTTGGGCCTGTCCGGCGCCGCGATGGCCCAGGACAGCGGCGGCATTCTTCTGGAAGAAATCATTGTTACCGCCCAGAAGCGCGTCCAGAACCTGCAGGACGTGCCCGTCGCCATCAGCGTCGTGACGGGTGAGCAGCTGGAACAGGCCAATATCAATTCGGCTGAACAGCTGTTCCAGCGCGTGCCGACCATCACGTTCCGCAAGGGCAACACGAACAAGGACAGTGCCATCTCCATCCGTGGCGTCGGCACCATCTCCTTCGCGTCTGGCGTGGAGCCGTCGGTATCGACCGTCATCGATGGCGTCGTCTATGCCCGTGCCGGGCAGCAGACGGCCGACTTCCTGGACCTGGAACGGGTTGAGGTGCTGCGCGGTCCGCAGGGATCGATTTTCGGCAAGAACGCATCAGCCGGCGTGGTGAACATCACCACCCGCTCCCCTGCCTCCACGCCCAAGGGCTTTGCCGAGGCGTCATATTATGAGGGCAACGAATACCGTCTGAAGGCCGGCGTCTCCGGCCCCATATCGGACAAGCTGTCCGGTCTGGTCACGGGTTTCTTTAGCCATTTCGATGGAAACGGCAAGAACGTGTTCAATGGCCATGACGTCAATGGCTATGAACGCTATGGCGCCCGCATGAAGCTGGTGCTGGACGCCACGGAGAATGTGACCTTCACGGCCATCGCCGATTATGCCAAGGGCAACGACAATGGCTATGCCGACAGTATCGGTACGGTTTTCCCCGGTGCCTATCAGGACCAGATCTTTAAGCCGTCGCTGGCCCCGCTGACGCCGGGGGCGAAGAACAAGGATATCGATAACGATCTGGACCCCAAGACGCGGGATAAGAATTCCGGCGTCTCCTTGCAGGCCGATATCGATCTGGGCAGTGCGTCCATCACCTCCATCACCGCCTATCGCCACTGGTACAATTACCAGCAGCGTGACGGCGACTTCCGCTCTGACTCGCCGCTTTATGTGGCGACCGGTGCGGCGGCCAGCGATGTCCGTTCGCATGACCGGGGTGATCTGAGCTTTGACCAGTTTACGCAGGAACTGCGCGTCGCCTCCACGGGGCAGAACTTCATCGATTACGTCGCAGGCCTGTACTACTACACCACCAAGGAAGTGGATTTCTTCAACCGTACCGTCACGGCCTGTACCGCCACCACGCTGGCGGCGGTGAACGGGCTGCTGCCCTGCCGGGCCGGCGCATCGACCTTCACCACCAATGAAGGCAATGCCGATTTCACGACCAAGCTGAAGAACTACGCCGCCTTCGGTCAGGCGACCGTGAATTTCACGGATGATTTCCGGGCCATCCTGGGCGGACGCTATACGGAGGACAAGGTGTCCTTTGATTTCGAACGCCGCTCCACCTCCACCGCCGCCTTCCCGGGCGTCCGCCCCTTTTTCGCGGCCACCGGTTCCACCAAGCAGGACGGCATCTCCGGCAATGCCGGCATCCAGTATGATTTCGCCGACGACATCATCGGATATGCCACTTATACCCGTGGCTATAAGGGTCCGGCGCTCAACGTCTTCTTCAACATGGTGGCCACCGACACGCTGCCCATCTCCGAGGAAACGTCCAACGCCTATGAGGCCGGCCTGAAGACCCGCTTCCCCGAGGCGGGTCTGATGCTGAACCTGGCGGCCTTCAAGACCATCTATGACGGATATCAGGCCAACAACCTGGAGCTGGTGGCCGGACAGGTGGTGACCCGCCTGACCAATGCCGGTTCGGTGTCGACCCGCGGTCTGGAAGCCGACTTTACCTGGGCCGCCAGCCGCGACCTGGAGTTCAATGGCGGCGTTTCCTACACCAAGGCGCGCATCGACAAGTTCAAATGCCCAACCACCAACCCCACCTGCGCCGACGCCATCAATGGCAAGCAGCTGCCCTTCTCCGCCAAGTGGAAGGGATCGGTCACCGCCGATTGGCGTCTGCCCGTCGAGTTGCCCAATGGCGATCTGAACCTGTCCAACACGGTGCAGTTCACGTCCAAGCTGGGCTTCGACATCAACCAGAACCCCAACGCTGTCCAGAGCGGCTATTCCACCTGGGATGCCGTGCTGGCCTGGACGTCGGACGATGACATGTATCGTGTGTCGCTGATCGCCAAGAACATCACCGACAAGCAGTATGTGATCCTGCGTATTCCGAACGGCACCGCCTTCATGCGCCAGATCACCCCGCGCGACGCCGAGCGTTATTTCGGCGCCTCCGCCCGGGTCAATTTCTGATCCGGGGCTGTCCCAACTACCTGCCTTCTCCACCCCCGGTGCCGTCCCTGGCACCGGGGGATTTTTTATCAACGATTTGCGAGCATGGCGCGCAGCACCTTCTTGTCGATCTTGCCTGTCGCACCCAGCGGCATGGCGGGCACGAACAAGACATCGTCGGGGATCTGCCATTTCGACAGGCGTCCGTGGAAATGGGCCAAGAATTCCGCCGCCGTGGCGTCCGTTTCCGGCTTCAGCTGCACCACCAGCAGCGGGCGTTCATCCCATTTGGGATCGGGAATGGCGATGGCGGCGCACAGGGCGGCCTTGGGATGGCTGGAAGCGATATTCTCGATCTCCAGCGAACTGATCCATTCGCCGCCGGACTTGATCACATCCTTGGCCCGGTCAGCGATGCGCATGAAGCCGTAACCGTCGATATCGGCGATGTCGCCCGTATCGAACCAGCCATCGGCGTCCAGCACCTGTCCGCCGTCGCCATGCAGATAGCCACGGGCCACCACGGGGCCACGAACCTGCAGCCGCCCCATCTGCTGCCCATCATGGGGCAGACAGGCACCGTCCTGACCACGCAAGGCCAGATCGATGCCCAACGGCGGGCGGCCCTGACGGATGCGATATTGCATCTGTTCTTCGAATCCCGTCCCCGCCAGTTCGGGCACCAGCTTGAAATGCGTGCCGATGGGGGAGGTTTCGGTCATGCCCCAGGCATGGCGCGCTTCCACCCCATAATCGTGCAGCCGGCGCAGCACCCCTTCCGGGCAGGCGGCCCCGCCGATGATGACCCGGCGCAGTGGTCCGAAATCCCCGCCATAGCGTTCCAGATGCTGGATGATCGCCTGCCAGATGGTGGGCACGGCGGCGGCGAAGGTCACCCCCTGCCCCTGGATCAGGTCCAGAAGCGAGGCCGGGTCCAGCCGCGATCCCGGCAGCACCAGCTTGCACCCCACCGCCGCCGTGGATAGCGGAATGCCCCAGGCATTGGCGTGGTACATGGGCACGATGGGCAGGGCGACGTCGCGCACCGACAGGCCCATGACATCGGGCTGCAACGTCATCCACATATGGATCATGGTGGAACGGTGGGAGTAAAGCACACCCTTGGGATTGCCCGTGGTGCCGGAGGTGTAGCAAAGGGCGGCGGCCTGACGTTCGTCAAAGTCCCCCCAGGGGTGCCCGTCATCACCGTGCGCCGCAATCCAATCCTCATAGGCGATGGCGTTTGGCAGCAGGGCGCGGTCCACATCCCCTTCCCCGCATAGCAGAACGACCTGGATCACGGTCGGACAATCGGGCAGCAGGTCTGCAACCAGGCCGGCGAAGACCGGATCGACCAGGATTACCCGGTCGCCGGCATGATTGATGATGAAACGCAGCTGATCCTTGAACAGGCGTGGGTTCAGCGTATGGCAGACGGCCCCCATGCCCATGATGGCGAACCACGCCTCCAGATGCCGGTCGCCGTTCCAGGCCAGCGTCGCCACCCGGTCGCCCAGCCCCACACCCAGCCCGCGCAGGGCCGTGGTCAGGCGTCGGGCACGGTCGCGCAGGGTGGCGTAATCGGTGACGGACAGCGCCCCGTCTGCCGAAGCCTCCACCCGCCGTGACACGATCTGCCGCGTTCCATCCCAGCGCGCGGCATGGTCGATGATCCGGTTTACCGTCAGCGGCCAGTCCTGCATCAGCCCGAACATGCGTTTCTCCCTATGCTTTGCGCCCTCATTTCCTCATTCCCAACCCGATGGCTGGACAGGGCGGCTTCTTAAGTCTTATATTAGACATAAGAGTATGGAGAAATAGAAAGCCGGCCGCCGGGTCCATCCCGCCGTGCATGGTCTATTGAGGGAAGGGAACGACATGCAATTGGTTGAGACGGATGGCGGCTTCGACCTGATCCTGGCAGGTCGGAGCATCCTGCGCCACCGGTCCGATGCGCCGTGCCTCTATGTCGGCCGGGGCGACCCGCGCGTAGAGATGTATCACGGCCATTTCGATATCGAGGATAATGTCGAGGAACGGGTCGGCCTGCGCCATGCGGCCATGACCCGTGACAGCGACGGTAGTGCACGCATCGCCCTGTCCATCGCCCCCTCCCTGCCGCCCCTGGTCACCCTGACCCTGTCGGGCGGGGCGCAGGATGCGCGTATCCGTATCGACGCCATGGATGACAGCCTGAACCGTCTGTGGCTGCGCGTAGTGGCGGAAAAGGGGGAACATGTCTGGGGTGGAGGCGAACAGCTTTCCTATTTCGACATGCGCGGTCGCCGTTTCCCGCTCTGGACATCGGAACCTGGCGTGGGGCGGGATAAGTCCACCTTGCTGACCTTCCAGTCCGATCAGAAGGGCAAGGCCGGTGGCGATTATTACAAGACCAATTATCCGCAGCCGACATACATGTCGTCACGCCGCTATGCCCTGCATATCGACACCACAGCCTACAGCGCCTTTGATTTCCGCAAGGGGGACTGGCACGAGCTGGAGATCTGGGCGGCACCGGCGACCATTGAGCTGTGGGCGCGCGATGCCTTCACCGATCTGGTCACAGCCCTGTCCGACCGGTTCGGGCGGCAGCCACCCTTGCCCGACTGGGTGCTGAAGGGCGCCATCGTCGGGTTGAAGGATGGGGCGAACAGCTTTGACCGGCTGGAGAAATATGCTGCGTCCGGGGCCGCGCTATCCGGCCTGTGGTGTGAGGATTGGGTGGGACTTCGTATCACCAGCTTCGGCAACCGCCTGTTCTGGGACTGGAAATGGAATGCTGCGCGCTATCCGGGTCTGGATAGGAAGATCAGGGAGTTGCATGAACGCGGCATCCGGTTCCTCGGCTATGTGAACCCCTATCTCTGCGTTGATGGCAGCTTCTTCCCGGAAGCGGAGGCCGCCGGATATCTGGCAAAGAAACTGGATAGCGACGAGACCTATACGGTCGATTTCGGGGAGTTCGATTGCGGTGTGGTGGATTTCACCAACCCCGCCGCCGCCGAATGGTTTGCGGAACGGGTGATCGGGCAGAATATGCTGGATTTCGGGCTGTCCGGCTGGATGGCAGATTTCGGGGAATATCTGCCGACCGACGTTCGGCTGCATGATGGCACACCCGGCATGCTGGCCCATAATGCCTGGCCGGTCCTGTGGGCGGAGGTGAATGCCCGCGCCGTGGCTAGCCGGGGCAAGACGGGCGAGGCGTTGTTCTTCATGCGCGCCGGCTATAGCGGGGTGCAGAAACATTGCCCCCTGTTGTGGGCGGGCGACCAGTCCGTGGATTTCAGCCGGCATGACGGCATCGGCACCGTCATCACGGCGGCCCTGTCATCGGGTCTGCTGGGCAATGCCTATCACCACAGCGATATTGGCGGCTACACCAGCCTGTTCGGCAATGTCCGCACGCCGGAACTGGTCATGCGCTGGTCGGAAATGGCAGCCTTCACCGCCGTGATGCGCGGGCACGAGGGCAACCGCCCGCGGGAGAATGTGCAGATCGATGAGGATGAACAGGTCCTGGCGCATTTCGCCCGTATGACCCGCATCTACGCCCATATGGCACCCTATCTGCGGGCACTGTCGGACGAGGCGGTGGCGACGGGCCTGCCGGTGCAGCGCCCGCTGTTCCTGCATTTCCCTGACGATCCCGCCACCTATGCCCTGCAGGAAAGCTATCTCTACGGCACCGAACTGCTGGTCGCCCCCGTCATTCAGTCGGGCGTGGAGCGGTGGAGCACCTATCTTCCCGCCGGGACCGATTGGGTGGAGGTCTGGACGGGTGGCATGCATGCGGGCGGGCAGACGGTAACGGTGGATGCGCCGCTGGGCAAGCCGCCGCTCTTCTATCGCCAGGGCAGTGCGTGGGCGGGGCTGTTCGCGGGCATTGCGGCGGTAAGCTGAAGTGTTCGTAGGTCAGGTCGAGCCGGAGGCGAGCCCTGACAGCATTGGATTGAGAGCCTTCTCCGTCAGGGCTCGCGCGGCGCGCTCGACCTGACCTACGTATTTGCGACAAGGACACCCCCATGCGTTTCGGCATTCACCGTACCCTGCTGCTGGCGCTCGTCATGATGGCGGGTATCCTGAATTACACAGACCGGCAGATCATCGCCGTGCTGAAACCCATGCTGGAAAAGGAACTGGGCTGGAGCGACGCCGATTACGGCACGCTGGTCGCCATGTTCCAGGGGGCGGCGGCCTTTGCCTTCGTCTTTGCCGGCTGGATGATCGACCGCATGGGCTGGCGGGTTGGCAATCCCGTCGCCGTCGGGTCATGGAGCCTGTCCGCTATTGTTCATGGCATGGCCACGACCCTGACGGAGTTCAAGCTGGTGCGTGTGGCCCTGGGCGCGACGGAAGCGTTGGGCACGCCGGCGGCCATCAAGACCGTTTCCGTCTGGTTCCAGGCCAATGAGCGCTCCCTGGCCCTGGGCTTCGTCAATGCGGCGGGCAATATCGGGGCCATCATCGCGCCCCTGCTGGTGCCCGTCATCGCCTTGTCTTATGGCTGGCGTTGGGCTTTTTACATCATGGGCGGATTGGGGCTGGTCTGGGTTGTCGCCTGGTGGGCGCTGACCCGCCTGCCCTATTTCCAGACGCCCCCCACCCTCGCCGCCGCAACGGGTGGGGCGAAGGTGCCCTGGGGCACTGTTTTGACCGACCGGCGCACTTGGGCCTTTGCTGGGGCCAAGGTGTTTTCCGATCAGGTCTGGTGGTTCCTTCTGATGTGGATGCCGGATCTGTTCACCCGCGTCTTCGGGCTGGACATGCGCAGCTTCGGCGTGCCGCTGGCCACCATCTATGCCGTCGCGGCGTTCGGGTCTCTCGCCGGCGGCTACGTCTCTGGCCGCATGCTGGCGGCGGGGATGAGCATCAACCGCGCACGCAAGCTGACCCTGTTGATCTGCGCACTTCTGGTGCTGCCGGTGCCGCTGGTGCTGCTGGTGCAAAATTACTGGCTGGCCGTGGCGCTGCTGGGACTGACCTTGGCGGCCCATCAGGGTTTCTCCGTCAACCTGTTCGCCACCGCCACCGACATCATCCCGCAGGGGCGGATCGCCACCGTCATCTCCATCGGCGCGCTGTGCGGCAATCTGGCGGGCATGGCAATCCTGCAAGCCGCCGGCTGGGTGCTGGCAACCGGCGGGTCCTATTCCCCCATGTTCGCGCTGGTGTCGGTGTCCTACCTATTGGCGCTGGGATGGCTGCATCTGTTGCAGCCGGTGCTGAAGCCGGCGGAGGCGGCGTGATGGATCAGGCCAGGGCCACCTTCGCCCAGGCCTGATAGGCGGCTTCCGCTTCGTCCCGGCCTATGCGCGGCGTAAATTCCGCGTCATAGCGGGCGAAGCGGGGTAGATCGGCCACGGCGATGACGCCGACACCCAGGCCGGCGGCGATAGCGGCACCATAGGCCGTCGCCTCCTTCACGTGATGGCGGCGGACGGGAAGGTCCAACGCATCCGCCTGCATCTGCAACAACGGTTCACTGGCGCTGACGCCGCCATCCACAGGCAGGTGGTCGGGGGTGAAGAGGCCCGGTGTGGCGGCCACGGCGCGCGCAATCTCCATCATGCGCAGGGCAAGCCCCTGCAGGGCCGCGCGGGCCACATGCGCCCGTCCGGCACCCGCATCCAGCCCGGAAATCAGGGCGCGTTCATGAAACCGTCCATGCGGCGCGCCCAGCCCCTGCAGGGACGGACGGACAATAACACCGCGCGTGTCCGGCACGCTGGCGGCGGCATCCGACAAGGCGGCGGCATCGGCGAACATCCCCATGTCCTGGCACAGCCAGGTCAGGAAGGCACCGCAGCTGATCACCATACCCTCCACGCACCAGGAAATATCCTCCCCCGCCTTGGTCATGGCCTGGATGGGGATGGTGCGATGGGGACTGATGGGGATGGCACCGGTGGAGGCCATCAAGACGCCAGAGGTGCCATAGGTGGCCTTCCAGGCCCCCGCCGACAGCCGCCCATGGGCCAGCATGCCCGCCTGTTGATCCGCGATCACCGCTGTAACGGGCACCGATACGCCGAACAATGATGGGTTGGTCTGCCCGATGGGCCCCCAGCTGTCGGCGATGGCGGGAAACAGGCCGGGTTCCAGCCCCTGATGTTTGATCAGGGCCGGGTTCCAGCCGGGATGATCGGGATAGCCGATATAGCCCGACAGCCAGGCCGAGCCGATATCCGTGACATGCGCGCCCCCGCCCGTGAGGCGGAAGATCAGGTAGCTGTCCAGCGTACCCCAGCACAGCTCCCCCCGCGCCATGCGGGCACGGCCATCGGGGACCAGATCCAGTGCGGCTTCCAGCTTCGCCGCCGGCACCTGTGGCCAGAGCGTGAAGCCGGCAGCGCGCAGCTGCTTGTAACGGTCCATGCCGCGAAGGTCGCTCCAGACCAGGATCGGTGCCACGGGATGCCCCGTGGCGCGGTCCCACAGGACCGTGCTGGACCGCTGCGTCGTCACGCCGATGGCGGCGACGTCCTGCATGGATCGCCCGGCCTGATCCAATGCCCGCGCGATGACCGACCGGCAGATGGACCAGACCTGTTCGCCATCCTGTTCAACCCTTCCGGGAACTGGAAAGGATGAGGGGATAGGCTGCTTGGCCCCCGCCAGCACCGTGCCGCCCGCATCAATCAGCAGGGCGCGGGCACCCGTGGTGCCACAATCAAGGGCCAGCAGCAGTTCAGGCATCGGGGATCAGATTTCCGGGGTTCAGGATGCCGTTCGGGTCCATCGCCCCCTTCAACCGGCGCAGCAGGGCCACGCCGCCAGACCCCAGATCATGGGCCAGATAGGGCTTGCGCAACCTGCCCGCGCCATGATGGTGCGCCACCCCGCCGCCATGGCGGGCCGTTGCCTCCATGATGCGACGCCAGCATTCGAAGTAAGCGGGTTCCATGCAGGCCGTATCCTCGAACGTCGCGGCGAAGGAGAAATACAGGTTAATCCCGGAACGGTAGACATGGGAACTGTGCGCCGAGGCGTTGATGACGCCTTCGACCTCGTTCAAGTCCCGGATAACGTCATTGTAGATATCGCCAATCTGCGTCCAGGTGCCGGAGATTTCAGCGGTGTCGGCGACATAGCCACGCTCGAACATGTCCTTCCAGGTGGGCACATGGTTACGGCGCAGCAGCCATTGTTCGGCCGCCGCCGGGTCACCCGGCTCCAGCCCCGCCGCCGCCGCGATGGCGGCGATGGCGGGCATCTCCGCCTCCACCCGTTCGCGCGGACCTTCATGCACCATCAGCAGCATTGACTTGCCGTCGCGCTGGAAATCCTTGAACAGGCGGCGCACTTCCCGCCCGTCATACAGGCGCATCACCGGCGGCTTCCAGTCGGCCTGGATGATGCGACGCTGTGCCTCGAACCCCGCCTCCATGTCCTTGGCGAAGAAGATGGAGCATTGGCGGAAGGGGGCCGCCCGGCGTAGCGACAGGGTGACGCCGGTGACCACGCCCATCGTCCCCTCCGCCCCCATCAGCAGGTGGCGCAAGTCCGGCCCCGCCGCCGCGCGCGGTGCCTTGCCCAGGGTGACGATGTCGCCATTGGGCGTCACCGCTTCTACCGCATAGATCATGTCCTCGATATTGCCATAGGCGGTGGAGAACTGGCCCGAGGCGCGGGTGGAGACCCAGCCACCGACGCTGCTGATCCCGATAGATTGCGGCCAGTGGCCGATGGTCAGGCCGTGGGACGCCACCGTCTCTTCCGCCAGCAGCCCGTTCATGCCGGCATCGAAGCCGGCCAGCAGGTTGGTCTCGTCAATGAAACGCACCGATGCCATACCGCCCATATCCAGCAGGATGGCTTCCGGCGTCGGCTCCACCCCGCCGCAGACGCCACTGCCCAGACCGAAGGGGATCAGGGGGACATGGTGCTCATTGGCGAACAGTACGACCTGGCGGACATCGGCCACACTTTCAGGCCGCACCACGATGCCGGGGGCGGGCACATGCTCGCCCCGCCAGTCGCGCAGATGCTTCACACACCATTGGTCATAGCGGCGGGCGCGCAGCGTGTCGGCGTCGCCCAGCACCTTGTCGCGGCCGATCCGTTCGGCCAGTCGGGTGGCGATATTCATCTTCATTCTCCTCCCGGTCCGGGCGTCAGGGCCCGCCGGCTGTTCCGGTCCAGTTGCAGGCAATGATGGATTTCGGCGGCCCCACGGCGGTCATCCCAGCCCAGCAGGCGGCCCATGGCCTCTGCCGCCGGGGCCAGGGACGTGCGGCCCGCTTGTCTGTCGAACCAGGCCCGCGCACTGCGCCGGACCCAGTAATCCTCCAGCGTGGCGGCCCCTTCATGCAGGACGGCGTGCCGGGCCTCCGCCGCGACATCGCCGCCGCCGGCGCGGATCAGCGTGGCCTCCGTGCCGTAAAGCCGATCAAGGCGGTCATCGCCATCCAACGTCTGCTCACCGCCCGGCAAGGGAAGATCGGCCGTGCGGCAAGGTGACGGGCGACGGTCCAGACGCCCTTCCACCGCGTCCACGATACGGGACGCCATGGCGCGGTAGGCCGACAGCTTGCCGCCCGCGATGGCAATGACGCCGCTGGGCCCCACCCACATCTCATCCTTGCGCGATACTTCCGTCGCCTTCTTGCCGGCTTCCCCGATCAAGGGCCGAATGCCAGCCCACAGGGCCACGATATCCTGGTCCCCGATCGCGGGCACATCCATGGCGGCCTGGGCCGCGTTCAGCAGGTAGTCGATGTCGGCGCGGCCGATCTCCGGCCAGTAATCGGCACCTTCCTGAAACTGGTCGGTGGTGCCCAGATAGGTGAAGCCGCCGCGCGGCACCGCGAAGATGTTACGCTTGTCCGGCGCGCGCAGGATCAGCGTGGATGATACCGGCAATATGCCACATGGCAGCACCAGATGAATGCCCTTGGAGATGGCCAGCCGCCGGTCGCCATCTCCCACCGTCAGCGCCCGGACCCTGTCCACCCAGGGACCGGCAGCATTCACGATGACCCGCGCCTTGACGCGGGCTGCGCCCTCTTCGCCCGACAGGGTGGAGCGGGCGATCAGGCCGACGGCTCTACCCCCCTCCTCCAGCAGGCTTTCCACCCGCGCATGGTTCAGGACCACGGCCCCGGCGGCGGCGGCGGAACGGACATTGGCCAGCGTCAGGCGCGCATCGTCGGTCAGGAACTCCGGATAGGCGACGGCCCCGTTCAGCCGGTCACGGCGCAGATGCGGTTCCCGCCGCGCCAGTTCATCCAGGCTCCAGACTTCATGCTGTTCTGTCGCCGGCACCCCGCCCAGTTTCTCAAAGCTCCACAGAGCCGCGCGCAGCTTGGCCTGGGTCGCCAGCGAGGTGGTGGGGATGACAAAGGGGGTGATCCGGGCCAGATGCGGGGCGATGCGGCGCAGCACCTGCCGCTCCGACGCACTTTCCCTTACCAGGGCCACATCGCCCTGTGCCAGGTAACGCAGGCCGCCATGGATCATCTTGGATGACCGGCTGCTGGTGCCGGATGCGTAATCCTGCGCCTCCAGCAGGGCCACCGACAGGCCGCGCAGAGCAGCGTCGCGGGCGATGCCCGCCCCGGTGATGCCGCCACCGATGATGGCCAGATCGAACGTTTCCGCCGCCAGCCGGGTAAAGCTGGCGGCGCGTTCACCCGCATTCAGGCTGGCCCCCTTCCCCATCGCTTTCCCTCCGTCCCTGGTCTGTGTTTGTCAGACGTTAGGGGAATTGCGACGCCTGTGGTGATGCGTTCTGGGAAACAGCCCGGTCCCGCCGCATGGCCAGCGCCGTCCAGACAGCACCCGTGAAATCCACAAGCCCGAACAGGATCAGCAGGCCAGGCGCCAGACCCGCCAGGACCAGACCCGAAAAGCCCGCCAGCACGATGACACGCGTGACCACGGTGACCCGCTGGAACGCCACCCCATCGGCACCGGCGTGATAGTAGAGCGCCAGATTGAAGACGATGATCCCCAGGACCCGTATCCACGGTTCCTCCGTCGGGGCCAACCCCAGCAGGGTCAACAGCAGGTTGGGGACCAGCAGCAGGATCAGCCCGTTCGCCCCCAGATACAGGGCGAACAGACGTAATGACAGGGCGGCATGGGACATGGGGCTGGGTCTCCGTCTTGGCAGGCTTTGGCAAAAAATGGCATGATGCCAGAAGGTTTGAGAGGGAGGCCGTGATGGCGACCATGAATGTCTCTGTGCCCGACCGCATGCGCGACTGGGTCCAATCCCGCATCGACAGCGGCCAATATGCCAGCGCCAGCGACTATATCCGCGACCTGATCCGGCGGGATCAGACGCAGCAAGATCATGCGGCAGCTTTGACCAGGATGGATACGGCTATCGAAGCTGGCCTAGCGGACCTTGCTGCCGGACGAATGCGTCCTGCCGAGGAAGTTTTTGACCGTCTGGAAGCAAAATATGCGGCGATAACCGCCAACGGTGCGAAACCTTGATTGTCCGTTTCGTCGCCCAAGCCGAACAGGACCTGGAGAACATCGCGGACTTCATCGCAAGAGAGAATCCTGCGCGGGCGCTCTCGTTCGTGAAAGAGCTTCGCATAAAGGCCGTCGGCATTGGCCAATCCCCCCGTGCCTTTCCGGTGCTGCAACGATACGAACACCAAGGCATCCGACGTCGTATCCACCGCGACTACGCCATTCTTTACCGTTTTGATGGCGCCGATGTGATCATCATCCATATCCTTCACTCTGCACGGGACATTGAGACCATCCTATCGGCCGAGGGAGAATAGCCCCGCACCCCCATCGCCAGCGTCGCGACCCAGAGCGCCAGCCCCACATGCAGCCCGATGATACGGGCATCCGGCCCCATCAATCCCGGCACCCGCGTGACCGCCGCCAGAATTAAGCCCAGCATCGACAGGCCTAGCCAAAGCCGTGTTGCCCGTGTCAGCAGGCGCAGGGTGCCGGCCAGGATGAATAGGCTGGATAGCGGCCCAACCAGGGCCTTCTGCCCTGCCAGAGTGAGACCGCCGGCCAACAGGACCGCGCCCCCCACCACCCAGGGCGCGCGCCGTGTGCTGGGCAGCAGGAACAGGGCGACGGCGATGATCGTGAAGCCCAGAAGGGCGAAAATCTCCGACGAATCCTGATGCAGGATTGTCAGCCATTCGGGTTCCCACCCGGCAAAGTGCAGGGTACCGAGGGCGGACGGTATGGCGAGGGCAAGGACCGCAGCAGCCAGCAGCCGTACCGGACCCGTCGCCTGTTCAGTCAACAGGGTCCAACCGGCCCAGAGGCAGGCCAGCGCCAGGATCGCATCACTTGCCGCCAGCAGCATCGGCCACCTCCCGCGCCATCATGGGCATTTCATGGGTGCCAGTCGGGGGAAGACCGGGCGTGCCGGCCTGTTCCGGGTTCCGGCGCAGAAAGGCAGCCTTGATCTTGTCAGTGTCGTCGCGGCTGCCATCATGGCTCCACCCCGGCGGGCCGAACAGATAGAGGAAGCGATCGCGCAGGGAGAGCCCGCGCTGCGCCTGATCCTTGGCGATGCCCACGAATTCATGAAAGGCGATGCGCAGGGGATTGAAGGTACCCAGGTCGCGGACCAGACCGAACCGCACCGGATCATGGTCCTGTTCCGGCACGAAGGTCCCGAACAGCTTGTCCCAGATGATCAGGGTGCCGGCATAATTGCTGTCCAGATAACGCGGGTTGGAGCCGTGATGGACACGGTGATGGGATGGGGTGTTCATCACCGCCTCGAACCATCCCGGCATGCGGCGGATGGATTCCGTGTGGATCCAAAACTGGTAAAGCAAGTTGAGAGAGGAGGCGAAGATCAGGATGGCCGGATGGAAGCCCAGGAAGGCCAAGGGAAGCTTCAGCACGAACAAGCCCATGATGGCCCCTGTCCAGGGCTGGCGCAGGGCCGTGGCGAAGTTGAAATGCTGACTGGAATGATGAACGACATGGCTGGCCCACAGCCAGCGGATGCGGTGCATGAAACGGTGCGCCCAGTAATAGCGCATGTCATCAATCAGGAAGCAGGCGACGATGGCCCAGACGGACGTGCCGATATCGAACAGCCGGTGGTCATAGACCCAGAACATGATGGCCGATATGCCGCCGCCGATCAGGAGGCCGGAGAACAGGCCGGTAATGACGTAGCCGACACCCATGGACAGGCTGGCAGCACTGTCCCGCGTCTCGTAATGCGCGCGCAGCAGGTTCAGGCGCATCAGCAGCAGTTCAAGGACGAGCAGCAGCAGATAGAGCGGGCTGGCCAGGGTGGCGACATCGGGATAACTCAGAGTGTCCGGCATCGTTTCTTCCCAGATATTGTCGTTATCTATTGGGCAGCGCTTCGAGAAGCGCCTGCCAGTGGGCCGCCTCCGCCCCATCGGCGAAGGAAAGCCGGAAAGACGGGGCCGTGAAATCGGCAAGCGACAAGGTCAGGACACTGTCTTGCAGGTGCCAGCCGGTCACGTTCTCCGCCCCCACCACCCGCGCCGTGGCGTAACGGCCCATGGTCAGAAGCAGGCCGAAGCGGCCGGTCGTTCCCAGATCGATCAGGGCCGATAGCCCGTCACGGGACAGGGCGGCACCGGCGGCAGGCACATCCGGCAGGAGGTCGCGGAAACGGTTCAAGGCCGCGTCCCGGTCCGGCATGCGCTCCCGCGCGGTCTGGCCCAGCAGATGGTGCAACAGAATGATGAACAGGATGAACAGCGCGCTGCCCACAATCAGATATGGAAGTGTCATCGGGTTCCGCCCTTGCAAACGGGGTGATGATATTCGGGGCCGCATGATGGCGATCTTGCCAAAAAATCATCACCTGATGACTTCCAGAGATGCATGAAAATGCACTTGGTCATGTATGTTGGGGATAAGCAATTGAACGACGTCTGAGGGAATGTGATGGACGGGGTACCGTACCTGCAGGGCCTGTTGGCGCGCCAGCAAGAGGTGGCAAGGCGTCACGGCGCGCCGGACCTGAAGGCACGTCTGGCCGCCCTTGACGGCCTTGCCAGCCTCGTCCGGCGGCATCAAGGCGAACTGGTCGCCGCCGTCAGTGCCGATTTCGGTAACCGCGCCCGGCAGGAGACGGAGTTGGGCGAGTTGATGCCGCTGCTGAACGGCATCCGGCATGTCCGCCGCCACCTTAAGGGCTGGATGCGGCCCCAGCGGCGGGTGGCGGGGCTGGCATTCCAGCCGGCCACGGCGCGGGTGGAGTATCAGCCGCTTGGCGTGGTCGGCATCCTGTCGCCCTGGAACTATCCGATTTTCTTGACGCTGGGGCCGCTGGTCGATGCGCTGGCGGCGGGTAACCGGGTGATGATCAAGCCGTCGGAACTGGCACCCCGGACGGCAGAACTACTGCGCACCCTGCTGGGTACCCTGTTCCCGGAGGAGCGGGTGGCAGTGGTGACGGGCGGGGCAGAGGTGGCAGCAGAATTCTCCCGCCTGCCCTTCGATCATCTGGTCTTTACCGGGTCCACCCGCGTGGGGCGGGCAGTGATGCAGGCGGCGGCGGGCAATCTGACGCCCGTCACCCTGGAACTGGGTGGCAAATCGCCGGTCCTGGTCCTGCCAGACTACCCACTGGACAAGGCGGCCCGGACCATCGCCATGGGCAAGTTCTTCAATGCCGGCCAGACCTGCGTGGCGCCCGATTATGTACTGGTGCCGCGCGATCGGATGGAGGCCTTCGCGCAAGTCCTGATGCAGCGGGTAGAGGCGATGTACCCCACTATTACCGGCAATCCCGACTATACCAGCATCATCACCGACCGCCATTATGCCCGCCTGTCTTCCATGGTAACGGAGGCCGGTGGGCAGGTACTGCGCCACCGCGACGCCGGCGACGCGGCCCAGCGCCTGTTCCCGCCAACCCTGCTGATCGACCCGCCCGTCGACAGCATGGCGATGCGGGAGGAGATTTTCGGGCCGGTCCTGCCCATCCTGCCCTATGACCGGGTGGAGGAGGCACTGGCCTTCATTAATGCGCGGCCCAAGCCGCTGGCCCTTTACTGCTATTCCGATGATGCCCGCCTGATGACGGAGGTGCTGGATGGCACGCGATCAGGCGGGGTGACGGTGAATGCCACCATGCTGCATGTCGGGCAGGAGGATCTGCCCTTTGGCGGCGTGGGTGAGAGCGGGACCGGTGCCTATCACGGGCGTGAAGGCTTTCTGCGCCTGTCACATGCCCGTGCCGTGCTGCGTATGGGCCGCTTCAACCAATCCCATCTTGTCGCCGCCCCCTATGGGAGGCTGACAGGCTGGATCACCAGATTGTTCATCGGAGGGGCGTCATGAACCTCCGCCGACTTCAACATTTCGAGGCCTTGTACCGTCTGCAAAGCTTTGCGCGGGCCGCAGACGAACTGGCCATCACCCAGTCGGCGTTGAGCCGCAGCCTCCAGAAGCTGGAGGAGGAGCTGGGCACCGTCCTGTTCGACCGCACCACCCATTATGTCCGGCCCACCGATGCCGGCGACCGGTTGATCCGGCCCGTACAGGATGTGCTGGCCGCCGCTGGCAACCTGGACAGTGCCGCCAACCAGTTGACACGGCCCGGGTCGGGCACGGTCCGGGTCGGGGCCGGTCCCTATCCCATGAACCCGCTGCTGACCCGCGCCATCGGTCGGTTCGGGGCGGCGCATGACGGGGTACGGGTCACCGTGACGGGCGGAACGGCGGATGTGCTGCTGCACGGGCTGGTTGACCGGTCGCTGGACCTTGTCGTCTGTGATATCAGCAAGTTCGACGGGTCCGCCTATGCCGATGAGGTGGTGGTGACGGCCCTGCCGCGTGAGCCGCTGATGATCGTTACCGCCGCATCCCACCCCCTGCCGGAGGGGCGGGGACGGCGGGAGGCGGTGGAACAGCGGCCCTGGGCCCTGCCGCGCCCGGCACCGGGCAGCGAGCACCGCTTCGCCCCCGCCATCCGCACCCGCATCGCCCAGCGCAGCTTTCCCGATTATGAGCTGGACAGCACCTTGGCCTGTCTGGAGGTGGTGCGGCAGGGGCCGGCCATTACCGTCGTACCCCGGTCGCTGGCCCTGGCCGCCAGCGCCGACGGGGCGCTGACCTGTTACGCCATGGCGGCGGGCGAACAGACCAATGACGGCATCCACCTGCTGCGCAACCGCAGCCAGAGTGCCGCCGTCACCGCCTTTGTGAAGGCCCTGCGGGAGACAGCGCAGTCGCTTCTGGTGGTGTAACTTACCAAGCGGCCCGGTAGATGGAGAGGGCGTCGGCTTCTGTGATCGGGCGGGGATTGTTGATCAGCAGGCGTTGCTGCAACATCGCGTCCGACGCCATACGGGGCAGGTCACCCTCCCCCACGCCGACATCGCGCAGACGTTGCGGCAGACCGCTGGCCTGCGACAGTTCCACCATGGCCTGCACCAGACCTTCGGCCCGCGCCCCCTCCCCCTGACCGGTCAGGGACGGGTTCAGGATGGGGCCCAGTTCAGCATAAAGGGGGGCCGCCGCCGGCATGTTGAAGGCCAGGACATGCGGCAGCACCAGGGCATTGGACAGGCCATGCGGCACATGGAACAGCCCGCCCAGCGGATAGGCCAACGCATGCACGCCCGCCACCGGCGCATTGGCAAAGGCCACGCCCGCCAGATGCGCGCCCAGCAGCATGGCCCCGCGCGCATCGGCATCGCCGGGCACGGTACAGGCGCGCAGCAGGTTAGCGGACAGAAGCCGCAGGGCCTCGCGCGCCAGCATATCCGACATCGGATTCTTCAGGCGCTTGCTTGTAAAAGCCTCAATGGCGTGGACCATGGCGTCGATGCCGGTGGCCGCCGTCACGGGCCGGGGCAGGCCCAGGGTCAGCAGCGGATCAAGGATCGCCACGTCGGGCAGCAGCACGGCACTGCTCACCCCGCGCTTTTCGCCATTGCCGACGGAAATGACGGTGACGGGTGTGGCCTCCGACCCGGTGCCCGCCGTGGTCGGCACCAGCAGCAGCGGCAGCCGGCGACCGCGCGCATTATCGACACCCCAGATGGCATCCAGCTCATCATCGGCTTCCAGCAGATAGGCTGCCAGCTTGGCCACATCCATCGGGCTACCGCCACCGAAACCCAGGACGGAAACGGCCCCCGCCTTGAGCCCCGCCGCGACGGCGGCCAGCACCGTTTCCCGCGACGGGTCGGGCTCCACACCATCGAAAATGGCGATCGGCACACCGGCCCTGTCCAGTGCGGCCAGGACCGTATCCAGCAATCCCAGGCCCCGCACCCCCCGGTCGGTGACCAGCAGGCACGGACCGGGCGGCAGCAGATTGGCAACCTGTTCCACCACGCCGGGCCCGCTCAATACACGCGGACCATAATGGAAACGGAAGGCGGGGCTGGACATGAATGGATCCCTTCTGAATGGAGCCTGTGCAACCAAGTGAAACACAAAGCAAGGGTGTGTTTCACGGTTCATGCCTTACCGGCCTCGACAGCCCGAGGCTACGAATGGGGGAAGACGCGAAGATGGCTTTGATGATAGCAGCATAACAAAGACGGGGCGGGAAGTCAGCAATCCTGCCGTCTTTCCCCTCAGGCGAACGTCACCTGCTTGCCGTTGCGCAGCACCGGGATGGCGTTGCGGCGCAGCTGCTTCGTGCCGGGGTTCAGGATCACTTCGGGGCTGTACTGGGCCAGATAGACGCGGCGCATACGGTCGGTGCGGTTGGCACCCGTGGCGTGCAGCAGCAGGGAGGAGAAGGCGACGATGCTGCCCGCCGGCACCTCCACCACCACGCCTTCCTCGTCCCCCGTCCAGCCGACCAGATCGTTGGTGCCGGGCTGGCGCACATGGGGGACGATGCCTTCACGCGTGGCGGGAACCTGGCTGAAAGGCAGCACGCGGACGGTGCCGTTTTCGATGGTCGTATCGTCCAGGGTGCACCAGCAGGTCAGGTACGGCTTGTGATCCGGCGGGCCGCCATTGCCCACGACATAGCCGCTATCCTGATGCCAGCTGAAGGACATGCCGCCGCCGGCCCCCTTCACCACATACTGATCATAGAAGAAATAGGCATCGTCGCCGATGGTAGCGCGGCAGATGTCGGCCATGACCTCGGAGAACAACATTTCGCGCAGTTCCGGCTGCACCCGCTGGCATTCGCCCGCGAAATAGCGGTTGCCGCGATGGGTGATGCCGTCGACATCCACGCCCAGCGCGTCCAGCCGCGCATCCTCCCGCTCCACCATGCGGCCGCATTGGGCGCGCAGGATGTCCAGCAATTCTCCTTCCAGCACGCGTTCGAAAACCGCGTAGCCTTCACGCTGGAACTGTTCGCGCTGCTGTTCGTACTTCATGGTTTCCTCCGGCTATGGGCTGTTGTTGAAACCATTCTGCCGCCGGATCAGCCATCGCATCCAATCGAATTGCATCACGACTTCATTCGTGAATACTATGTCCCCATGCGGATGCGACAGATAGAGGCGTTCAGGGCGGTGATGATGAGCGGCGGGGTGACCGCCGCCTCATCCATGCTGAACATCTCCCAGCCGTCGGTCAGCCGATTGATCGCCGATCTGGAATATTCCGTTGGCTTCCCCCTGTTCGAACGGCGGGGCGGGCGGGTGCATCCCACGGCGCAGGCGGAGACGCTGTTCGAGGCGGTGCAGCGGTCCTTCACGGGCCTGGACCTGCTGACCCAGGCGGCGCGGCGCATCCGGGCGCATCCCGTCGGAACAGTCCGTGTCGCCTGTCTGTCGGCCATTGCCACCTCTGTTCTGCCGCCCGTGCTGCGCCGGTTCCGGGAACAGCATGGGGACGTGAAGGTGACGGTGGAGGCGCTGGGCCAGCGGGCCATCGAGGATCGGGTGTTCCTGGGTCAGGCCGACCTGGGCATCGGCGTGGCATCGGCCCCGCGCGAGGGCATCCGCGTCACGCCCCTGATCCGCGCCGATTATGTCTGTGCCCTGCCGCCCGGTCACCGGCTGGCGGCGAAGGACAGTTTGCAGATAGGTGATCTGGCCGGGGAAAGCTTCATCGGCCCGATGCATGAGGCCGATGCCCTGTGGAACGGGATCGACGCCGCCCTGGCGGCACATGGGGTGGTGGTGGAACGGCTGCTGGAGTGCCAGCAGTCGCTGCCCATCTATGCCTATGTCGAGGCGGGGCTGGGTCTGGCGATTGTTGAGCCATTTTCGGCCCGGCTGTTCCGCCGGTTAGGTGTTGAGATACGGCCCGTGCAACCCGCCATCGGTTTTGACTTCACCCTATTGGAACCCGACATCGGCCCCACACCGCCGCCCGTCGCGTGGCTGTCCGATGCGGTGCGGCAGGAGGCGGCTTCCTGTCTGGCCGGGTCATAGCATCCACGCATGAGCTGTTGAGCGATTGTGATTGGACGCCAAAGCCGGAAGGGACGAAGCAGGAGCATCGGCCACCGGGAGGGTTCCATGCCCCGTCTTCTGATCCTGCAATCCGTCTGGGGGATGGATCAATGTCCCGGCTTTGATGTCTGGAACGATCTGGAAACGGCATTGCAGGCCGTGGTCGATGCCGGGTTCGACGGGGCGGGCACCAATCTGGTGCGCAAGGAACGTACCGCTATCACGTCGCGCTTCATGAATGAACGCGGGCTGGCCTGGGAGGCGCAGGTACTGGCCCGGACCGCGGACGAGCTGGACCGGTTCGCGGATGAGGCGGCATCCCTGTCGGCCCACCATCTGAATGTGCAGATCGCGGGGCCGATGGACCGGGTGGCGGACGCCGTGCGGCTGGTGGAAAGCATGGAGCGGGTACGGGAACGGGCGGGCGTTCCCATCTTCTACGAGACGCATCGCGCGCGGCTGACCCAGGATTTGCCCTTCTTCCTGCGTATGCTGGACGCCCTGCCGGACATCCCGTTGACCGCCGACCTTTGCCATTATGTCGTGGCCGGGGAATGGGACCTGCCTGTGGACGCGGCCAAGCATGCCGCGATTATCCGCGTCCTGCGTCAGGCCCGCGCCTTTCATGGCCGCGTCGCCACTGCGCATCAGGTACAGGCCCCGATTGGCGGCCATCACCAGCCCTGGCTGGACCTTTTCCTGGGCTGGTGGCGGCAGGGTTTTGATCATTGGCGGGAACAGGCGGCGCCCGATGACAGTCTGAGCTTCATGGTGGAACTGGGGCCGCCACCCTATGCCGTGGTCGATACGGATGGGCGTGAGTTGACCGACCGATGGCAGGAGGCACAGCGGATGATGGCGCTGGTCCGGGGGCTTTGGGCCTGAACGGCAGCAGAACGTATAAGGGCGTGGAACCATTCCGCCGGGCTGGCGTTTCCATTGGGAACCCCTCCCCCCCCAGGAATGGATATGAAGATGCTGCGCCGCATTGCCCTGATCGGTACCGCCCTTCCCCGCCGCTGCGGAATCGCGACATTCACGACCGACCTGCATGCCGCGATAAGGGCGGTGGATCGGCAATTGGCCGCCGAGATCGTCGCCATCACGGACAAGGACCAGAGCTATCCCTATCCGGAGATTGTGCGCCTGGAAATCCGGGATGATGTCATTGACGATTATATCCATGCGGCGGAAGCCCTGAACGAAGGTGGTTTCGACCTTGTCTGCATCCAGCATGAATTCGGGATTTTCGGCGGCGACGCGGGGGGACATCTGCTGTGGCTGTTAAAAACGCTGCGGGTGCCGGTGGTGACCACCCTGCACACCGTATTGGCCGACCCGAACCCGGATCAGCGGCGTGTGATGTCGGCCATCATCGATGCCTCGGCCAAGATCGTTGTCATGGCGGAAAAGGGCCGTCAGTTCCTGCGCAGCATCTATAGTGCACCGGCTGACAAGATCGCCGTCATCCCACACGGCATCCACCGCGTCAGCTTTGAGGAGCCGGACGCGTTCAAGCGCAAGCTGGGTTTGCAGGATCGGTCGGTGATCCTGACTTTCGGCCTGCTGTCGCCCAACAAGGGGTTGGAGACGGTGATCGACGCCCTGCCCGCCATCCTGGCGCGCCGGCCCGATGCCGCCTATGTGATCCTGGGCGCCACGCACCCGCAACTGTTGCGCAGCCAGGGCGAGGAATATCGCGAACAGCTGCTGGAACGGGCCCGCCTTCTGGGCGTGGAAGATGCCGTCATCTTCGCCAACCAGTTCGTGGACCGGTCCACCCTGCTGGACCATATCGCCATGTCGGATGTCTATGTCACGCCGTACCTGAACGAGGCGCAGATGACGTCGGGCACCCTGGCGCAGAGTTTCGGTCTGGGCCGGGCCGTCGTCTCCACCCCCTATTGGCATGCGGCGGAGCTGCTGGCCGATGGGCGCGGCGTGCTGGTGCCGTTCAATGAACCGGACGCCATGGGCGAGGCCATCGGGACCTTGCTGAGCGATGATGAGGCACGCGACCGGCTGCGCCGTGACGCCTATGATTATAGCCGCGACATGGTTTGGAACCGGGTGGCGGAACGGTATCTGGACATGTTTGAGGATGTGGTCCGGGCGTGGCGGCCCCGGCCGCTGCCGGCCGTGATGGTGCCGCGTCGCGTGCGGGACCTGCCGGAACCCAACCTGACCTATCTGGAACAGATGAGCGATGATACGGGCCTGTATCAGCATGCGGTCGGGTGCATCCCGGATCGGGCGCATGGTTATTGCGTGGATGATAATGCCCGCGCCCTGCTGCTGGCCTGCCACCTGTCGCAGCATGCGGGGCAGCGTCTGCCGGACCTGATGGTGTCGCGCTATGCCGCCTTCATCCAGCATGCCTGGAACCCGGACACTCAGCATTTCCGCAATTTCATGGGCTTCAGCCGGCAATGGCTGGAACCGCGCGGATCGCAGGACAGTCACGGTCGCACGCTCTGGGCCCTGGGCGTGGCCGCCGGCAGCGACCCGCACCCGGCCCGGCGGGAATGGGCGCGCAATCTGTTCCGCATGGCCTTGCCGACAGCGGCGGAATTTCCGGCAACGCGGGCGCAGGTCTTCACCCTGCTGGGTCTGGACCCCTGGTGCGCGGCCAATCCAACCGACGGTGCGGCACTGGACCTGCGCGAGCGGATGGCCACCCACCTTCTGGGCCTGTTCAAAAGCCATGCGACAATGGACTGGTGCTGGTTCGAGGATGGGTTGTCCTATGACAATCCGCGCCTGTGCCAGGCCCTGATCCTGGCCGGGCGGGCCATGGGCAGCAGTTGCATGCTGGATGCCGGTTTGCGCTCGCTGCGCTGGCTGGCGCGGATGCAGACATCGCCGCAGGGGCATTTCCGGCCCGTGGGGTCGGAAAGCTTCGGCGATACCCGCGCAAGGCCCCGCATCTTTGATCAGCAACCGCTGGAAGCCGCCGCCATGGTCGCGGCCTGCGAGGTGGCCTCCACGGTCGATGATGATCCGTTCTGGCTGCGCGAGGCGAACCGCGCCTATCGCTGGTTCGAGGGGCATAACGACCAGGGCCAGCCGCTGCTGGACGAAGATGGGGCGAGCCGTGACGGGTTGCGTCCCGATGGGTTGAACCAGAATCGGGGGGAGAATCCGTCCTGTCCTATCTTCTGGCCCTGATCGACCTGCGGCGCATGGTGGCGGCCGAAGCCGCCCGCCGCGCCCCCGTTCAGATCCAGGCCATCCGCGCCTGACGGCATAAAGTTGGAAAGGAGTGAAACGTGCCCCCCATCCCGAGCCTGACCCGCTTGGCCCTGCACCTGCGGCCAGACCCGTCGCGCGTCGTCGTGCGTCCTTTCAAGCCGGCAACCGAGCCGCGCGACCTGAAATCCACCGACAAAACCCGCGCCAACCGGATCGTTGACCGGGTGCTGTCGCTGGATCCGGACAGCACGGCCAGCCAGCTGACCGATATCCTGGAGAATTTCCGGGGCCGGCACCGGCAATTGCTGGAGATATTCGAAGCCCGTGCCGATGAGATGGAAGAGGCGCTGGACAGCCACGACCCCTTCACGCCGACACAGCGGCAACTGGTCGGCGCCTATTTCCTGCACGAATATTCGTTCGAGGCGTCGGCCCTGTTCAACCCGTCCATCGTCCGCCATCCCGATCAGACGGGGGTGATTGAGGGGGGCTTGCGCTTCATCCTCAGCCTGCGGGCCGTTGGTGAGGGGCATATCTCCTCCCTCACCTTCCTGACGGGCATGATCAGCCCGGACGGGCGCATCCTGATGGACCCCAAATCGCATCTGGCCTCCATCCCCCGCATCACCAACCGCCGCCCCGGTCCCGACGGGGAAGAGGTGGAGATCGCGTTCCGACCGGAAGATGACATCAGCGAATGCGTCATCTTCCCCGTCACCAGCTCGCAGGCCAATGGCATCGAGGATGCGCGTTTCGTGGAATTCGTGGATGGCGGGCACAAGACCTTCTATGCCACCTATACCGCCTATAGCGGCCATTCCATCCGAACCGAACTGATGGAAACCCGGAATTTCGACAATTTCCGTATGTGCCCGCTGCGCGGCGTCGCCGTGCGCAACAAGGGCATGGCCCTGTTCCCCCGACGCATCAATGGCCGGTATGCCATGATCGGGCGGCAGGATAATGAGAACCTGTATCTGATCTATTCCGACGACCTTTATACCTGGGATGACGGACAGCCCATCCTGCGCCCCACCCAGCCCTGGGAATTCGTGCAGATCGGCAATTGCGGCCCGCCCATTGAAACGGACCATGGCTGGCTGTTGCTGACCCATGGCGTTGGCGCGGTCCGGCGCTATTCCATCAGTGCGGTACTGCTGAACAAGGATGACCCGTCGCAGGTGATCGGTCGGCTGACCGAGCCGCTGCTGCGGCCTGAACAGGCGGAACGGTCGGGCTATGTGCCCAATGTCGTCTATACGTGCGGGGCGCTGCTGCACCAGAAGCTGCTGGTCATTCCCTATGGCATTGCCGACACGATCACGGGTTTCGCGACCCTGAATATCGATGATCTTGTCGCGGCCATGGAGTGTTGAGAAACGACAACTGGACAGGCCACCCACCGGTGGGTGGCCTGTCCCGGCCTTCAGTTACACGCTGGCAGCCCGTGGGTTGAGGATATTGTCCGCCAGCATTGTCAGCTTACGATCGGTATCCTCCTCTTCCTGCAAATTCTGTTGCAGCAGTTCCGCACAATCGGCCCGACCCAGCTTTTTAGCCCAGGCCACCAGGGTACCGTAGCGGGTGATCTCATAATGTTCCACCGCTTGGGCGGCGGCGGCCAGAGCGGCATCCAGCACATCCTGATCGTCGATCTCGCCGGCGATTTCGTTACTTTCCTTGATGATGCCGTCGATGGCGGGGCAATCCACGCCCTTGATATCAACGCCATGCAGCTTGAACACCTGCTCCAGACGCTGGATCTGGCCGCGCGTTTCCAGCAGATGGGTCTCGAACCCTTGCTTCAGGGCCGAGGCACTGGCCTTGCTGATCATCTTGGGCAAGGCCTTCATGATCTGGTTTTCGGCATAGTAGATGTCGCGCAGCGTATGCACGAACAGATCATCCAGGGTCTGGATGTCACGGGTGAACAGGCCCATGGCGGCTCTCCTGTCGGGTTGGCTGTCGAGAGAGAGGGCGTGCAATGAAGCGCCCATCGTCTCTCATTGAGAAACGGCTCCAGTGAGCCGGGGTTCCCGGCCCTCCCAAAAGAACCGACCCATACCCCTTATCCGCTTGAGCAAAAAACAGCGCCTGGAAAATCAAAGCCTTCATTTCCGCATGCTCAAACGGCTTTCGGACAATAAAGACGGGTTCCGGGCGGTTGCCGGTCAGCAGCATTTCGGAGAAGGCGGTAATAAAGACCACAGGCGGCTTGATATGGGTGTAGAGGCCGTCGGTGATGCCGACATGGCTGCCACCGTCGGCGATGATCAGGTCGGGCCGGTCGCGCGGCAGGATCAGCATGGCCTTGGCGTGCGTCTGCGGCATACTGCTCACGCGCAAACCCAGATCCTCCACGATCCGCACGATGTTCATGGCGATCAGGGGCTCGCTTTCAATGATCATCACCTCCGCCCCGCCCAGACGGGTCAGGCTGTCGCCGGCGGCGTCGATCAGGGCGGATACGCCCTGCGTCGTAATCCCCATGATCTCCGCGACCTCGCCCACGGAAAAGCGTTCTACTGAGATCAGCAGCAGCGCCTGACGTATGCGCTGCGGCAACATATCGGGGGCTGGCGGTCGCCAGAGATCGGCAGGGCCAGCCTCAGTGCCGTCGCCCCAGCTGGTGGTGGCCAACAGGCTGTAAAGCCTGAACAGGGCGA
This sequence comes from Niveispirillum sp. CC-CTL257, assembly GCF_059489915.1. Taxonomy (NCBI): domain Bacteria; kingdom Pseudomonadati; phylum Pseudomonadota; class Alphaproteobacteria; order Rhodospirillales; family Azospirillaceae; genus Niveispirillum; species Niveispirillum sp. CC-CTL257. The sequence goes on along the minus strand of NZ_JCAJXE010000003.1, from coordinate 441,484 downwards.
CGCGCAGGCAGGAGACGGCGGGCAGGATCGTGGCATCGTCATGCAGGATATCCAACATGGCCGTCACATAGGCATCGCCGGACGACTGACTACCGGTCATGGCCCGGGCGTGGTGGCGAAGGCGGGCCAGATGCGGCTCCATATCGTGCCTGGTGATGGACATGTTTCCCCCGAACGGCACATATTATTTTACTGCTGATACGCGAACTTTATACATTGCCAATATAGAAACCGGCGAAATGGCATCGGCGGTACACCCGATGCCACCACCGCCATGACCGGTTTCCGTTTGGAACACCAGTCCGATCAGGCCGTTGTTCCCTTGTGAAGACCATGGAGGAAAAGGCCATGCCATCGCCCCCCGACCCGGACCGCGATCCCGACCAGCAGGAACCGCAGGTGTCTGAACAGCATCTGGAGATGAAGGAGACGGGGCCGATCATGACATCGGTGCCGCCAGAGCGGCAATCGGTTGATGTGAAGCCCATGCGTTATGTCCTGGGTGTGGGCATCGCGCTGGCGATTGCGGCGATGATCCTCGCCTTCATGCTTACGGGTGGCTATCAGGGACGGTGACGGCCATGTACAGCGGCATCCCGGAGCTGGCGCATCTGGAGAATATCCTGATCGTCTATGGTCTGCGCATGATTGCCGCTGTGGTGATCCTGCTGATCGGGCGGTGGATCGCCATGATCGCCGCCGCCATGGTGCGCCGGGGTCTGGAGGCCGCGACCCAGGTGGACGCCACCGTCACAGCCTTTCTGGCCAGTCTGGTCTATTACGGCATCCTGGCCGTGACCATCGTTCTGATCCTGCAGGTGGCGGGGTTGCAGGCGACCAGTCTGGTGGCCGTGCTGGGGACAGCGTCGCTGGCCATCGGTCTGGCCCTGCAGGGAACGCTGTCCAATCTGGCCGCCGGCGTCATGCTGCTGATCTTCCGGCCCTTTCGCATCGGCGACATGATTGAGGTGGCAGGCAAGAGCGGCATCGTCGTCAGCCTGAACGTCTTCATGACGGAAATCGCCGCCGGGGAGAATGTGAAGGTGCTGGTGCCCAACGGTCAGGTCTGGGGCACCGCCGCCATCACCAATCTGTCCGCCTATCCTACCCGCCGCATCAGCCTGACCATCGCCATCCCCATGAATGATGACCCGGAGGCGACGGCCGCCCTTCTGCGCGGGGAGATGGCACGCGACCGGCTGCTGCTGCCCAACCCGCCCCCCAGCGTCACTGTCACGGCGCTGGGGGCGGTGGATGTGGAACTGACGGTCCAGGCCTGGACCCGGACGCAGGATGTAGTGCGCGCCAAAGAAGACATGATCCGTCACCTGCGTAACCTGCGCCGGGAGACGACGGAGACCGACGACGATGGCGGCCCCGTGGCATCCCGCCCCGCCTGACCCGCAGCAATACAGGAGCCTGTCCCATGACCGATCTGAACGACGCCCATACCAGCGAACCTGATCTGGCGGGCCAGCGGGCCGCTATCACGGGTGGCACCACGGGTATCGGCCGGGCCGTAGCCGTGCTGCTGGCCAGCTATGGCGTGAAGGTCTTCATCTGCGGCCGCACACCGGAGCATCTGCATGATGCCCTGAACCGCATCCGGGAAGTGGGAGAAGGCGACGGCATCGCCATCGATCTGGCGGAGGATGGGAATCCCGCGAAATTCCTTTCCGCCGCCGCTTCCTATCTGGGTGGACTGGATATTGCCGTCATCAATGCCGCCATATCGGCGTCGGGCCTGTCGCAGATGTCGGCGGATGAATTGCGCTATGCCATCGCCACCGATTTCACTGCCTATATCACCAGCGCGCATGCCGCTCGCAACCTGATGGGCGACAAGGGGCATATCATCCTGATCGGATCGACCAGCGCGCATTCCCTGTCGCCGAGATCCACGGTCTATGCCGGGATGAAGGCCGGCATCGCCGGCTTCGCGGAGGCCTTGACCAAGGAACTGGGGCCGAAGGGCATCAAGGTGTCGCTACTGGAACCGGGTTTTACCCAGGCCGACCTGCATTATCCCGACCTGCCCGCCGACAAGCAGCGTGACCTGATCCAGGAGCACAAGATGCTGCGTTCCGAAGATATTGCCGTCGGCGTGCGGTATCTGCTGACCCAGCCCGACCGGGTGGTGATCCAGCAATTGACCATCGTTCCCCGACTGAAGGACTGAGATCATGGGTTTTGCCATCGACCGGCTGGTGCTGACGCCTGACGATATCGATCTGTCACTGTCCCCGCTTGCCGGGCAGGTGGAGGCGGAAACCTATATCCTTGGTGCCTTCAATCCAGGCCTGACGCGGCTGCCCAATGGCAACCTGCTGATGATGGTGCGGGTGGCGGAGGCCTTGCGTGAACCGATCCGTGACGGCCACGCCCACACGATCCGCTGGGATGATGACAGCGGGCGTTTCGTGCTGGATGCCTGGCCCCTGGAACTGGTGGATACCGCCGATCCACGCAAGTTCCTGGTTCATGGCGGCGGCTGGCGCATCATGGCCTTGACCTCCCTGTCCTGGCTTTTGCCGGTGGAGCTGGATGCCGAGGGGCTGAACCTCGTCGCCATCCATTATGACCGCGCCATCACGCCACGCGCGCCCTTCCAATGTTACGGGGTGGAGGATGCGCGTATCTCCAAGGTCGGCGAGCTTTACATGATGACCAGCTGTTCGGTCAGTCCGGAACGGCACTCAACCACGCTCTATTGTTCCAATGACGGCGTGAACTGGGATTTCGATGATATCGTCCTGGATCATCAGAACAAGGACATGCTGATTTTTGAAGGGCTGATCGAAGGACGCTATTGGGCGCAGACGCGACCGCTGGGCGACCTTTATTTTGCCTATCCACCGGGAAGCCCCTGGCGGGCGGGGCCATCGATCAACCTTGCCACCTCCCCCGACGGGCGGCACTGGAAACCCTGCCGCCGGCCCGGCATCCGGCCACGGTCAGGGACAGTGGCGACGGCGCGCATGGGCGGGGGCGCGCCGCCCATCCTGACTGACCATGGCTGGCTGACCCTGTGGCACGGGGTGGAGCCGAAAGAGATTGTGGGTATCTACCGCACCTACTGGTCACTGCTGGACCGGCAGGACCCCAGCCGCATCCTGCACAGCCCGGTCGAGCCGTTGCTGGAACCCGATCCCGCGCTGACCACGCCCATCGAACATCAACTTTATGTGCGCGATGTCGTGTTCACGACGGGGATCGTGGAGGCGGGTGATCATTATATCGTGGCGTCCGGGGAGAATGATCTGGCCTGCCGCATTACCCATATCCCTAAGGCGCTGTTCGTGCCGTAGGGATACCGACCCGCGACATAGCGTCCATAAAGCTATATTTGATTTGCGTCTTTTGTGTCTGATCGCCATCCTGCCCCCGTCTTGCTGTATAGGGACCGATTATGGACGATCACGCTTTGAGCCAACTGGTGCGCGCCTTTTATGCGAAGGTCCGGCAGGACCCGGAACTGGGCCCCTGGTTCAACAACGCCATCAGCGATTGGGGGCATCACGAGGCGCTGCTGTCCGATTTCTGGTCGTCGGTGATGACGGGCAGCGGGCGGTACAAGGGCAACCCGATGGCAGCCCATCTGCGCCACCGCGCCGCCATGACGGAAGAAAGGTTCGACCGCTGGCTGTCGCTGTGGCAGGAAACAGCGGAAGCGACATTGTCGGCAGCGGACGCGGCCGCCGTGCGGGCCACCGCCGGGCGCATCGCGCGCAGCCTGCAACTGGGCATGCAATATATCGCCGCCTGATCGCGGACTTGACAGAAGCGGCGGCATCGCCGGATAGCATATGAAAACAAGCCCTTGCCGACCGATCGCCGGTACTGGCGGGGCTGTCGGAGGATGCGACCGGAATGCAGTCACCCCATGCAATGTCCCGCCAGGATGTGCGCACCCTGGCCCTGGCTTCCCTGGGTGGGGCGCTGGAATTCTATGATTTCATCATCTTCGTCTATTTTGCGACGGTCATCGGGCAGCTGTTCTTTCCGCCCGAACTGCCGGACTGGATGAAGCAGCTTCAGACCTTCGGCGTGTTCGCGGCGGGTTATCTCGCCCGGCCCCTGGGCGGCATCATCATGGCGCATTTCGGCGACCGGATGGGCCGCAAGCGCATGTTCACCTTCTCCATCCTGATGATGGCGGTATCGACGCTGGGCATGGGCCTGTTACCCACCTATGCCGATATCGGGCTGGCGGCACCGGTTCTGCTGCTGCTGCTGCGTGTGTTTCAGGGGGCGGCCATCGGGGGTGAGGTGCCGGGCGCCTGGGTCTTCGTGGCCGAACATGTGCCGGCCCACCGCATCGGCCTTGCCTGTGGCACCGTTACCTGTGGCCTGACGCTGGGCATCCTGCTGGGTTCGCTGGCGGCGACGGGCGTGAATACGCTGTTCACGCCGGAGCAGGTTTTGGACGATGTCTGGCGCGGGCCGTTCCTGCTGGGCGGGGTGTTCGGGCTGATTTCCGTCTATCTGCGGCGCTGGCTGGCCGAAACGCCGGTCTTCCGTGCCATGCAGGAGCGCAAAGAACTGTCGCAGGAACTGCCGCTGCGGGTGGTGGCACGTGATCATGGGCGCGGGGTCGCCATTTCCATGGCGCTGACGGGCCTGCTGTCGGCGGGGATCATCGTGCTGATCCTGATGATGCCGTCGGTGCTGCAGAAATTCTATGGGTTCGGGGCGGCGGAATCGCTGCGCGCCAATTCCGTGGCGACGCTGTTTCTGTCGCTGGGGTGTATCAGTGCGGGCCTGATCGTGGATCGGATCGGGTCGGCGCGGTTCTTTACGTGGTTCAGCCCGCTGCTGGGCCTGTCAGCCCTGCTGATGTTCGGCCTGCTGCGGGCCGATCCGTCCTGGCTGTTTCCCGCATCGGCCCTGGTGGGGCTGTGCGTGGGGGTGATCGGGGCGGTACCGCACGCCATGGTGCATGTCTTCCCCGGCTCCGTGCGGTTCAGCGGCCTTTCCACATCCTATAATCTGGCCTATGCCGTCTTCGGCGGTCTGACACCCGTTGCCGTCACCATGATGCTGCAGGCAAGCCCGCTGGCCCCGGCGCTTTATGTCCTGCTGTTCGGCATTGTCGGCACCGTGACGGGCCTCGCCCTGAAGCGGGGGCCACACCATACGGTGTGAGCCGGTTTCGTAACCTACGCGATCAGGCGCAGGGCCTCGCGGACATTGCCGATGCGCTGATTGGCGGCGCGGGTGGAGTGGGCGATTTCGTCCATGGAATGGTGGATCTTCTCCACATCGCCCGAGGCACCGCGCATGGTGCTATTCATCAGACGGGCCACCGCGCTCTGTTCCTCCACGGCGGAGCAGGTGCCGACGACATAGCCGCGCACGGCGTCGATAGCGCCCCGAATGGCGTCCATCTTCTCCGCCACGTCGCCGGCCGCACCCTGCAGGCTGATGATTTCCTGTGAGATGCTGGCGGTGGCGTTGGCGGCCTGCCGTGCCAGGCTTTTCACCTCGCCCGCCACCACCGCGAAACCACGTCCAGCCTCACCGGCCCGCGCGCTTTCGATGGTGGCGTTGAGCGCCAGCATGTTGATCTGTCCGGCGATATCCTGGATCAGCTTCACGATGCCATCCATGGACTGTGTGCTGTTCAGCAGGCGCTGGGTGGCGGCATCGACCACCGTCGCCTCTTCAAAGGCCTTTTCCGTGGCGGATTTGGAATTGCTCATGGAGCGGGCGATTTCCTGGATGGAAGCGTCCAGCTGCTCCGACCCGCTGGCGATTGCGGCGACGCTGGCCGATGTGCGTTCCGATGCCTGTGTGGCGTTTTCCGCCTGACTGTTTGACTGTTCCACCGCCGAAACAATATCGCCCAGGTAGGATTGAACAGCCGACAGGGTCTGCTCATTGCGCTGCCGCGCCTCGACAGCGGCGGTGACGTCGGTGGCAAACTTCACCACCTTCACGGGCTTGCCATTCTCGTCCAGGATCGGGTTGTAGGTGGCCTGGATGTAGATGACACGGCCACCAGCGGCCAGACGCTTATACTCGGCCTGACTGAAGCGACCGGCGCGCAGGCCCGCCCACAGGGCGCGGTAGGCATCGCTCGCCACCTCCTGCGGATCGACAAACATGCTGTGATGGCGGCCCTGGATCTGGTCCAGCCGGTAACCCATGGCCTTCAGGAAATTGTCGTTGGCATCCAGGATGGTGCCGTCCAGTGCAAAACTGATCACCGCCTGCGCACGGTTCAGGGCCTCCAGCTGACCCTGCACATCCAGCGCCCGCTGATGTTCCGCCGTCACGTCGCTGGCCAGCTTCACCACCTTGCAGACATTGCCGCGCCGGTCGAAGACGGGGTTGTAGGATCCGTGTATCCAGACCTCACGCCCGCCCTTGGCCAGCCGGCGGATCATCTGCACCTGCCCCGCCTTGCCGTCGCGCAGGCTTTGCCAGAAATCGGCATAGTCGCGGCTGCCGCGCGTTGCGTCATCCACGAAGATCGAATGGTGCCGGCCCTTTATTTCATCCAGCCGATAGCCCATGAGCTTCAGGAAATTGTCATTGGCATTCAGGATTTCTCCCTTTGGGGAGAATTCAATCATGCCCTGGGCCTTGCTCAGCGCGGCCATGACTGCTTCCGCATCGGAATTATTTCCGAACAACATCGCCATCCTCCAGACATGATACGGTGGACACATCGATCTGTAGCGAACATACGTCGAAAATTTTAAATAATCATCCGACCAGAAGGTTATAATTTTTGGGATCAAAGTAGTTAATTTATGCTTTGCGCTTGCTTTTTATCAATTTCATTTGCGGACATTCTATCCATTCGTACAGGTCGCAGACCACACTGCACGCGGCAGAAATATGCCGGCGTCCTGCAACCGCCTCCTTCCCCTGTGCTGCGCGCGCCCTGGCAGCGCCACGGCGCAAGGTATATAAGCGCGGCCAGTCCATCGCGAGGGTGGGCGTGGCCCTTGCAAACGGACGCATAAATGTTGAGCGATATCATTGAATTCCTGGCCGTAGGCATCATCACGGTCATCGACGCCATGGGCTATGCCGGCGTGGCCCTGCTGATGGGGATCGAGTCCGCCTGCATCCCGCTGCCGTCAGAAATCATCATGCCGTTCGCGGGATATCTGGTGTCCACCGGGTCGATGAACCTGATGCTGGTGGCGACGGCGGGGGCCATCGGCTGCAACCTGGGATCGGAAGTGGCCTATCTGGTGGGGCGGCACGGGGGACGCACGGCCATCCTGCGCTGGGGCCGTTATGTGCTGCTGGACGCGGCGGACCTGGATATGGCCGACCGGTTCTTTGCCCGGTTCGGCAATGCCGCCGTGTTCATCGCCCGGTTGCTGCCCGTCATCCGCACCTTCATTGCGCTCCCCGCCGGGATCGTGGGCATGAAGAAGGTGCCGTTCCATATCTACACCTTCCTGGGCTCCTGGCCCTGGTGCTTCGCCCTGGCCTATGTCGGTACGGCGCTGGGCAATGAATGGCATTCCAACCCGACGCTGAGCACCTGGCTGCACCGGTTCGATGCATTGATCATCCTGGCCATCCTGGGGCTGGGCGGGTTGTTCCTGTGGCACAAGCTGCATAAACGGAATGCCTGAAACAAAAACCCCCGCCGGATCGCGCCGGCGGGGGTTTTGCTTTTGGGGGCAGTTAATCCCCCGCCGCCACCATGCCGTGCGGAAGGGCCGATTCCGGCTGCTTGCGGTGTGCCCCGACCATGAAGCGCAGCAGCACGTAGAAGACCGGGGTCAGTAGCAGTCCGAACAAAGTCACACCCAGCATACCGGCGAACACGGCGACACCCATGGCCTGACGCATTTCCGCCCCCGCACCTGTGGAGGTGATCAGCGGTACCACGCCCATGATGAAGGCGATGGAGGTCATCAGGATGGGACGCAGACGCAGGCGGCTGGCCTCAATCGCAGCCTGGACCACGGTGCGGCCATGCATTTCCAGCTCGCGGGCGAATTCCACGATCAGGATCGCGTTCTTCGCCGACAATCCGACAAGCACCATGAAGCCGATCTGAGTGAAAATATTGTTATCTCCGCCTGTGATCCAGACGCCAGCCAGGGCGGACATCAGGCTCATCGGTACGATCATCAGGATGGCCAGCGGCAGGGTCAGACTTTCATACTGGGCCGCCAGCACCAGGAAGACCAGCAGGACGGAGATCGGGAACACCCACAGGGCGGCGTTGCCCGCCAGGATCTGCTGATAGGTCAGGTCCGTCCATTCGAACTTGATCCCGCGCGGCAGCACCTCCGCCGCGATCCGCTCCGCCGCTGCCTCGGCCTGGCCGGAGGAATAGCCGGGGGCCGGGCCGCCATTGATATCGGCGGCAGTGTAGCCGTTGTAACGCACCACCATTTCGGGCCCGTAACTCTGCGTCACCTGCACCAGCGAGGACAGCGGCACCATCACGCCCTGGTCGTTGCGGGTCTTCAGCAGGCCGATATCATCGGCATGGGCGCGGAACGGGGCGTCCGCCTGCACCCGCACCTGATAGACACGGCCAAAGGTGTTGAAGTCGTTGACATAGAGGGAGCCGAGATAGACCTGCATCGTCTCGAACACGTCGGTGACGGGCACGCCCAACTGCTTGGCCTTCACGCGGTCCAGGTTCACATCCAGCTGCGGCACGTTGATTTCGTAGGAACTGAAGGTCGGCCCCAGTTCCGGGGTCTGGCGGGCCTTCATCACGAAATCATTGGCGGCCTTGGCCAACGCCTCGTAACCCAGCGAGCCGCGATCCTCCAACTGCATCTTGAACCCGCCCAGCGTACCCAGGCCCATGACGGGCGGCGGCGGGAAGACGGCGACGAAGGCTTCCTTCACACCATTGAACTGCTGCTGCAGGGACATGGCGATGACATTGGCCGACAGGCCATCCTTCTGCCGCTCCTCATACGGCTTCAAGGTGGCGAAGACGATGCCGGCGGAAGACGAATTGGTGAAACCGTTGACCGACAGGCCGGGGAAAGCGACGGCATGGTCAACGCCGGGCTGCTTCAGGGCGACATCGGTCATGGCGCGGATCACGTCTTCCGTCCGGTCCAATGAGGCACCGGTGGGAAGCTGGGCGAAGGCGATCAGATATTCCTTATCCTGCGCCGGCACGAAACCGCCCGGCACCGCACGGCCCAGAACCACGGTCAGGCCCAGCAGCAGCACATAAAGCAGCATCATGGCGCCCTTGTGCCGCACCACGCCGCTGACGCCCTTGCCATAGCCTTCGGACCCGCGCTGGAACACGCGGTTGAAGCCCCGGAAGAAGCCGCCCAGCAGCTTGTTCATGGCCCGGGAAAGCCAATCCTGCTTGTCGTGATGGCCCTTCAACAGCAGGGCCGACAAAGCCGGCGACAGGGTCAGCGAGTTGAAGGCGGAGATGACGGTGGAGATCGCGATGGTCATCGCGAACTGCTTGTAGAATTCACCCGACAGGCCCGACATGGCGGCCAGCGGTACGAACACGGCCACCAGGGTCAGGGCGATGGCGATGATGGGGCCGCTCACCTCCTGCATGGCCTTGTAGGTGGCCTGCTTGGGTGACAAGCCCTCGGCAATGTTACGCTCCACATTCTCCACCACCACGATGGCATCATCGACCACGATGCCGATGGCCAGCACCATGCCGAACAGCGACAGGGCGTTAATGGAGAAGCCGAACAGCAGCATCAGGGAGAAGGTGCCGACGATGGAGACGGGCACGGCCAGCAGCGGGATGATGGAAGCGCGCCATGTCTGCAGGAAGACGATCACCACCAGCACAACCAGCGCGATGGCTTCCAGCAGGGTATGGATCACGGCATCGATGCTGGCCTGCACGAAGCGGGTCGGGTCATAGACGATGGAATATTCCACACCATCGGGCATGTCGGCCTGCAGCTCGGCCATCGTTTCCCGCACGGTTTCGGAAATGGCGAGCGCATTGGCACCCGGCGCCTGATTGATGGCGATGGCCACCGCCGGCTGGTTATCCAGCAGGGACCGCAGACCATATTGCGAGGCGGCGAGTTCCACCCGCGCCACATCGCGCAGATAGGTGACGGCACCGCCATCGGTCTTCAGGACGATGTCCTGGAATTCCTCCACCGACTTCAGACGGCCCTGGGCATTGACCGACAGCTGCAGGGGCGCGTCGGGCACGGACGGGCTGGCACCGATGACGCCAGCGGCCACCTGCACATTCTGGTCGCGGATGGCGTTGACCACATCATTGGCCGTCATGCCGCGTTCGGCCACCTTGTGCGGGTCCAGCCAGACGCGCATGGCATAGTCACCCGAACCCCAGAGCAGCACCTCGCCCACCCCGGAAATGCGCGCCAACCGGTCGCGCACATTCAGGACGGCGTAGTTGCGCAGGTAGGTCATGTCATAGCGGTCGTCGGGCGAACGCAGATGCACCACCATGGTCAGGGTAGGCGACGATTTGACCGTGGTCACGCCCAGCCGCTGCACATCCTGCGGCAGGCGCGGCAGCGCCTGGGCCACACGGTTCTGCACCAGTTGCGTGGCCTTGTCCGGGTCAGTGCCCAGCTTGAAGGTCACGGTGAGCGCCATGTTGCCGTCGCTGTTGGCCTGGGACTGCATATAGAGCATATCCTCAACGCCATTGATCTGTTCCTCCAGCGGGGAGGCGACAGTTTCGGCAATGACCTTGGGGTTGGCGCCCGGATACTGGGCACGCACGACGACGGAAGGCGGCACGACCTCCGGATATTCAGAGATCGGGAGCTGGAACAGGGAGATGAACCCCGCCAGGAAGACGATCACCGACAACACACCCGCAAAGATCGGGCGGTCGATGAAGAAACGCGAGATGTTCATGATAGCCTCGGGCTCCGCATGCGGGTGCGGAATGTGTTGGGCTTGGACCGAAGAACAGCACTCTCCCGTCATCCCGGCGAAAGCCGGGACCCAGCGCAGAGCGGTGTCTGCCGCGATAAGAGTAATATCGGCGCTGACCGCGCCTCACGCTGGGCCCCGGCTTTCGCCGGGGTGACGGAAGAGAAAGAGAGAAGCTTACCGCGTCGCCACCTGCGTGACCGACCGCTCCATGGCCACCGCCTTGGGCTTCACGACGTCGCCAGGACGGGCGCGCTGCATGCCGTTGACGATGATGCGTTCGCCGGGCTGCAAACCGCCGGTGACAATGCGCAAGCCTTCCTGACGGCTGCCCAGCAGGACGGGACGGTAGGAAACCTTGTTGTCATCGCCGACGACCAGCACGAATTTCTTGTCCTGGTCGGTACCGATGGCCCGTTCATCGACCATCACGGCGGCCTGCGGATAGGACCCGCCCACCTTCACACGAGCATAAAGGCCGGGAACCAGCAAGCCATCGGCATTGTCGAAGCGGGCGCGGACGCGGATGGTGCCCGACACGGGGTCCAGCCGGTTATCGACATCATCGATGGTGCCGGCGCGGGAATACTCGGCCTCGTTCGCCAGGCCCAGCTGCACGGGAACACCGGTCTGATCCTTCACCGACGCAATATGGCGCAGATAGGTCTGCTCATCCACGTCGAACGACGCATAGATGGGCGAGACGGAAACCAGCGTGGTCAACGGCGTGCCGACAGCACCGGCGGCCACGACATTGCCCACGGTGATTTCCGCACGGGAAACGCGACCGGAGATCGGCGCCGTTACCGCCGTGTAAGATAGGTTCAGCTTCGCCACGTCCAGTTCCGCTTGCGCTGCCCGCAGGCTGGCCTGGGCGTCGCGGGCATTATGCTCCCGTTCATCCAGGGTACGGCGGGGGATGGTGCTGTCAGCCACCAGCTTGGCGGCGCGGTCCAGTTCAGCACTGGTGAAGCGAACGCGGGCCTGGGCCGCCGCCAGCTGTGCCTCCGCCCGCGCCACCTCGGCCCGGTAGGGGGCGGGATCGATGGTGAACAGGACATCGCCCTTCTTCACCTGGGTTCCATTCTTGAAGTGGACCTCAGTGATGGTGCCGGAGACGCGGGGGCGGATATCCACCCGCTCCACGGCTTCCAGGCGACCGGAATAGCTCTGCCAATCCACGACCTTGCGCGCCACCACGGGGGCCACATCCACCTCCACGGCGGGCATGGCGGCCACGGCCACCGGCTTTTCTTCCGCCTGCCCCTGCAACGTCGCCAGCGAGATCACCAGCAGCGACACACCCGCCGCCATCATCCAGGCCAGCTTGGATCGCGTCATCGACATGGGTACCACTCCTTGCCAGAAGGGTGCAGAAAAGGGTTTCCCGCCGCCGCCCATCGACGGGGGATCACGCAAAGGGGCCTGTTCAGTGACAGCGCCGCCCTTGGATGCCCGGCGATCCGGGCCCCTTGTCCAACACCTTTGTTTCGGGTTTGGAACCGCATCCGATCGGATGAAGTCCCCTCAATTGTCAGGTTTATCGGATTTGCTGCATCGCCGCTGTGATGGCCGTCGCAGGGATTAAATTTTTTTCATCTGCCACCCATGCAAATTTCGCAAGGGCTTGGAAAGCAATACCTTTCACGACTTTAATACAAAGCGGCCCGCGAACGGGCGTCCGCAGGTCAGTGAGCAGTCGCAGCATCACCCATCCGCCGCAATGAATAAATACCGATTTTCCGACAACAGAATTCGGAAAATCCGAACAATCAGGCTGCCACATGCTGATAGCAGGAGAACGGCTTGTCCGCACCCTGCAGGATGGGGCATTGATCAAACAGGCTGATTACCCAATCAATGAAAAGCCGGACCTTCTGTGACGGTTGCCGGTTGGGCGGATAGACAGCGGAAATGGGCATGGAGGGCGGTCGGAATTCCGGCAAAACCTCCACCAGCTCTCCACGCTGCAACTGATCCAGCACCATGAATAGCCCCGGCTGCACCAGCCCATAGCCCAGAACCCCGCAGGCGATATAGGCTTCGCTGTCATTAACAGCGACGACGCCTTTCAGGGGGATGTCGATCTCCGCCCCATCCTTCACAAACTCGAACGGATAGGAGCGGTTGCCCAGGTTGGGGGAGAAATAGCGCACACCCTGGTGATGCGCCAAATCTTCCAGGGTTTGCGGCACGCCATGTTTTTCCAGGTAAGCCGGGCTGGCGCAGGTGATGCGGGAGACAAGGCCCAGACGGCGTGCAATCATGGAGCTGTCGGCAAGGTCCCCGACGCGCAGCACGCAATCCACCCCTTCCTGCACAATGTCGATCTGACGGTCGTTCATGCCCAGTTTCAGTTCGATATCAGGATAGCGGGCGTGGAATTCATGCAGATGGGGGATCACCACCAGCCGCCCAATGGAAGTGGGCATATCGACATGCAGCCGCCCCTTGGGATGGCGGCGGCCCTCGATGAAGCTGGTTTCCACCTCCTCCACCTCGGCCAGGATGCGCAGGGCGCGTTCGTGGAACAGCTCACCATCGGCGGTCAGGCTTAACCGCCGCGTCGTCCGTTGCAGCAAGCTGGTGCCGAGATGCGCCTCCAGGTTCTGGATGATGGTGGTGACAGACGCGCGCGGCAGGCCCAGCTTGTCAGCCGCGCGCGCAAAGCCGTTCAGTTCCACCACCTGCACGAAAACCTGCATGGCCAGCAGCTTGTCCATGGTCCCCACCGCCTGGATATGATCACCCAGGCTGTCATAGACCAGGGAAGCCAGCCATCGCTATGCCGCCCGTCACACCAGCCGTTTTGTTGCCGCAACAAAAAGCCCCCTGAACCGCACCGAGTTTGCCAGAGGCTTGAATTCAATAGTTACGCGGCCACGGCTTTAGTTTCCAGAGCTGCGTAGAAGTTGGCCTCGGCTTCCGCGAGCGGAATGTTTTCGATAAGCTGGAGCAGGCGTCGGTTGTTGAACCAGTCGATCCATTCCAGGGACGTGATCTCGGGGCGTCAGGGTTGGACGCCACCGGCTGGCTGAACGGCCAGATATACAGTACTCCACAATTGTGCGGCGTTGGATTCATCGGCATCAGCACCGCCAGCACCGAACGGGACCATGGTGTAGCGTCCGTCCTGGAACGACCAGGACCAGAGTTCCGAACTCTGCACCCCCTTCATGGCGGCGATGACCGACCAGAGGCGGCGCTGCGCCGACAGCAGGGTCTGTCGCGTGGCAGACGGGAGGTCGGGGCGGGACAATTGCCGTTTCAGGCCTGCCGCGAACAGCGCCTGCTGCCATGACCAGACGACGGTGCCGTGATAGGCGCTGCGCGGAAACAGGTCCTGTACCGAGGCCGGGGCATGGGCGGGATTGGCGACCAGCAGGCCGACATCGGTCATCAGGCCGGCAGGGAATGGCCGCATCAGCGCCGCAAGCATGGCATCCAGTGCGGCGGGAGACGGATGTCCGAACATCAGTTCAAACCCCTCATCCGAATGCAGCACCCGAACCGGTGTTCCATCATCGTTCAGTGCGATGGCGTGGAACATGGTTGGGCCGGCGGACATGGCGGCGAGCGCCGCACCGGCGGGGACACCGGCCTTGGCGGCATAGGCCTCCACATCCCGGCGGGCCTGGGTGGCATCAAGCGTCACCTGAAACAGGTCAGGTGCATTGTCGCGCCACACCCTGGCCATGGCCCCGGCTTTGGACAGCTCCGCACGCGTTGCGGCGTCCAGCCAGCGATCCAGCAAACCGCTGGACAGGAGGGCATCCGCCGCCTCCAGCGCCGCCGGCACCAGAACCGCATTGACGTCATAGGCGTAGGTGCCACCGCCCAGCCCTTCATTGCTGTCACGCCATTGGCCGACCTTGAGGCCTTGCTGAATGCGGACAAGATTGCCGACGGTGGGGTTCGCCGCGAAGGCGCCGGCGCGGGTCAGGACATGGCGGAGATTGCGGGCCAGGGCGGCACCCGCAGCGCCATCACCGTGCTTGCTGTTCAGGAACGTCGCTGCCTGCGCCTTGCCGCGCGGGTCATCCAGCAGCCAGGCACGCAGCACGGGCGCCAGCATGAAATCATCATCCACCATCTTGTAATCGTGGATGGGCGTGTCGAGCGTGCCCTTGCCTTCCTTCAGGTGGGAAAGGACCGCGAACTCCCCGATATCCTCTTCATGCGCGACATCGCCGGTGGGGGACAGACGCTCCAGAACGGAGCCCAGGCCCGCCTCCACAGCATCGGGGGCCAGGGCCGGCATCAGCAGCATCACCGACATCAGGGTGTCGCGCCCGAAATAGGTGTTGAAGCGCCAGGACCCGGCCAGCATCTTTTCCTTATAGCTGAGGAAGGTAAGGGCGTTGCGGGCGGTGACGTCGGGGGCAGCCGTGTCGTTCAGCAATTGGCTGCCCGCCAGCGGGGTCAACGGCGTTTCCCCCGTCAACGCCAGGACACGCAGACCGATGGTGCCGTCCGGTCCCGCCTGGAACCCCGTTTCCGTCAGGCGACCGCGTGTAACCGTGACGGAGAGGCGATATCCCGGCTTGCCATCGATGCGATCGCGGACCCAATTCAGCCCATCCTTGGTCCGCATGGGTGCGGCCCGTACCGCGTCGGGCATGGTGCGCAGGATTTCATAGTCACGCAGCACACGGACATTGGACAGCACGCCCTGCCGCAGGGTGACGCTGTTCGCCTTCAAGGTAGCGTCAAAACGGACGCCGTGCAGCATGCGGCCCTTGGCGTCGGGCTGGCTGACCGGTGTTGGTTGTGCGTCCAGGGTCCAGGTGGCGTTGTCGGGGCTGTCCAGCCACAGGCCGACGCCGCTATTGCCGGCGGGAAAGGCCACCAGGATACGCGGGTCCGTTCCTGACCGCAGCAGAAGATGGGCAGCCACCTGTCCCTCACGCACAAAGGCGTTGAGATTGCGCCCCTCCACCAGGGAATAGGACAAGGCCGGGCTGTCGGCCTGGGCCGGCGACAGGCCGCATGCCAGGGTCAGGGCCAGGGCGGAGACGGAAAGCAGGGAACGCAGGCGCGTCATGGGCGGGTTTCCTGTGATCGGGTTGGGGCGGACGGACGAGGCGACGTTCAATGCCGGGCCAGCATCCGCGCGATATAATCCTGATGGCTGGGCAGGTTGCCCGCCGCCTGCGCAATCTGGGCACGCAGATGCTGCAAATAGGCCTGGTTCTCTGCCGCTGGGATTGTGTCCGTGAGGGGGTTGTAGTCGCAGGCGCGGAGCCCCTGCCCCATCATGACGGCGAACCAGCTGGCCTCCCGGAACAGCTCATCCGTGGAAAGGACGATGCGGCCGGTGCGGGTGAAGTGGTTTTCCTTGGTGATCAATTCGTCCGGCACATCCATGGCCTGACAATGGCGCCATAGGGGCTCCGTCCGGCCTTGGGTGTGACGGTAATGCAGGATCAGGAAATCCCGCACCGCCTCCACATCGGCGGCAAAAATGCGGTTGAACTGTTCGGCTGTTTCCGCGGGAAAATCCAGGCTGGGAAACAACGACAAAAGCTTAGCGATCCCGCTCTGGATCAGATGAATGGAGGTGCTTTCCAGTGGTTCAAGAAAGCCGCTGGAAAGCCCGATGGCCACAACATTGCCGACCCAGGCGCGGCGGCGGCGGCCGGTGCGGAAGCGGATGGGCTTCGGGTCGGCCAACGGCTTGCCATCCAGATTGGACAGCAGCAGATGCGCCGCCTCATCCTCCGTCGCAAAGTCACTGGAATAGACCATGCCGTTGCCGGTGCGGTGCTGTAACGGGATCCGCCATTGCCAGCCAAAGCCGTGGGCGGTGGCGCGGGTGTAGGGGGTGGGATCGGCCACCCGTTCGCAGGGGACGGCCAGGGCGCGGTTGCAGGGCAGCCAATGGCCCCAATCCTCAAAACCGCTTTCCATGGCGCCGTCAATCAGCAGGGCGCGCAGGCCCGAACAATCGATGAAAAGGTCGCCTTCCAGAACATCGCCGCGATGCGTGGTCAACCGCGTGACGAAGCCGGTTTCCGGGTGGCGTTCCACCCGCTCAATCCGCCCCTCCACGCGCGCCACGCCCTGCGCCTCCGACCGGCGGCGCAGAAAGGCGGCATAGAGACCGGCATCAAAATGGAAGGCATAGCCCAGGGTAGAGAACAGGGATTTCGGATCGGGCGCCGGCGGGGCGAACCGGCCCGTCATCGCCGCACGCGTGGTCAGCGAGAAATCCTGATGGTCGCTGATGGCCCCTTGCAACTGGGCGCGTATCCAGCGATGAAAAAACATCTGTGCATCGCCCGGCCCGCCATATTGACCAAACGGATGGAAATAGCGCGCCCCTGCCCCGTTCCAGCCGACAAATTCGATGCCCAGCTTATAGGTCGCACGGGTTTCCCGCAGAAACTCCGCCTCGTCCAGACCAATCAGGCGATTGAACCAGTGGATGGTGGGGATCGTCGCCTCGCCAACACCGATAATGCCGATCTCGTCGGACTCCACCAATGTCACCTGAAACTGCGGCGGGCTGTTGACCTTGGCCAGGGCTGCGGCCGTCATCCAGCCGGCGGTGCCACCACCCAGAATAACGATCTTCCTGATCCTGCGGTCGGACAAGGTTGCCTGCTCCAAAAAAACGGGCGGCGGGATGAGAGGGACCGCCGCCCAGGGAGAGAGAGTGAGGAGGAAAGGCCGGGATGGCAAGGTGCCATCCCGGTATCAGACAAGGTCAGAACCGCAAGGTGGCGCTGGCCACCACATTGCGACCGGCAATGCCGCGACCGTAGAAGTAACCGCCCACGACCGACTGGGTCTGGCCCTGGCGGGGGTTGCCCTCCGTCAACCCGACCTCATTGGTCAGGTTGTCAGCGCTGACATTGATGTTCAGTTCCGGCGTCACATTGACGCTGAAACCCGCACTCAACACCGTGTAGCTGGGCAAGGCCAGACCGTTACCGGCATCGGCATAGATTTTGCCGATATATTTATAGCGGAAATAGACCTCACCCAGGTCATTGGGCAGATGGAACGACGGGGTGATGGTATAAAGCGTCTGTGGCGTGCGTTCCGGCACCTTGCCATTATAGGCCGGGGTCGCCACGCCATTCAGCCGGACCTTGGACAGGTTCGGGCTCTGGAACACGCCCATGGCGTCGATGGTCAGGAAATCGACGGGCTTCAGGTTCAGATCGATCTCCAGGCCATCCGTGCTCATATCCGCCAGGAAAGAGCCTTGGACCGCCTGATTATCGGGATCGATGAAGTTGTAATACTGATTGGCGAAGTCGGTGCGGAAGCCCGTGACAGACGCCACGATATACTTGTTCTGGAACCGCACGCCGGCTTCATACAGGTCCAGCGTCACCGGCTTATGCGTGCCACCCGGATCACCGCCATTGGTCTGGAACCCGTGTGCATAGCGGGCATAGACCGACAGGTTATCCGTGAACAGGTAGTTGGCACCCACCGTGGAGGAGGTGGAGGTGTAGCTGCCCTTCTTCGTGGTATAGGTGCCGTCGAACGTGCTGCCGACGTCACGGGCCAGACCAACGGTCCCGGCGGGAACCGGCTGGTTCGCGGAGGCTGTATTGCCGATATCAACCTTATCATGGAAGAATTCGGTGCGCAGACCGAAATCGACACGCAGGCTGTCGCCGATCTTCATCTCATCATTGCCGTAGATTGAGAAGGATCGGATATAATCGTTCCAGATGCCGGTGCCCCAATCGCCATAGGACATCATGCCATTGTTGGTCAAAAGGCCGACAACATTGTTGGTGGCATCCAACGCGACCACGTCATAGATGTGGGAATTGTTACGCACATCATTGATGACATGGGTCACCGCCGACTGATTCTTGCGGCGTTCGACATGATAATACATGCCGCCGACCGTCAGCGAATTGTCAATCTCGCCCCAACTGGCGTCATAGGTGCCGCCGAAATTGCTGCCGAAATCATGGCCAGCCACCTGATCATGGTTCAGCCATGTCTGCTGCATCAGACCGTTGCCGTTCAGGGCATTCAGGGCGGCGGTGTTGTTAGAGGCGATGACCTGACCCGTCGTCACATCCATGAAACCGAAGCGTGCGGCATTGGGGAATGCCGCCCGTCCTGCCGTAAGCAGACCGGCGATGGGCGAGGCAGCACCGCCATTCAGATAGGCGGTCGCCGGAGCCAGACCGGCATTGCCGGAGCCACTGCCCGGAAACAGGCCGTTAAAGTCCCATTTCAGGTCGAGATAACGCGCCTTGGCGAACAGGCGGAAATCATCATTGATCGGGGTTTCAAAGTCCGCGCGGACCTGGGCCGTCTTCGCCTCAATCCCCTTGGAAAGACGGAACGGACGCAGGCATTGACCCGTGGCGCAACTGACCGGCACCTCAATATGGCCGAAGGCCTGACCGCCGATATTGTCTTCCAGAATGTCCATGCCGGGCACGCTGGTCGGCTTGCCATTGGCACCGACACGGTGCGGCATGCCGGCATAATAGGCGTCGTGCTGATCGCCATATTTTGCCGTCACACGCAGCCAGGTACCATCGTCCCACTGTTTCTCCACAGCACCCTTAATGTGATAGGTGTCGTAGCGGAAGGAGGACTTGCGGATACCCGGATTGCTCTCCATATGGCCACCGATATTGAAGGCCAGATCCTTCTCGATGGGGGCGGAATAATAAAGATCGACACGCCGGTTGCCATAGGACGAGCCGGTGACCCGTGCGATCCCTTCCGATCCAATGAAATTGGGCCGGCGGGAGATGAAATTGACGGTCGCCGCCGCACCATTGACCGACAGAATGCCCGACGTACCGCCGCGCACGGCCTCCATCCGGTCAATCGTCAGGTTTTGGGCCAGAAACTCGTCAGCGCCGCCACCGCCATAAATGACGGGCATACCGTCTTCTTCCAGCGTGATGAAGCGCTGACCACCGCCGGCCAGACCACGGACGGAGTAGTTGTTGGAGACATTGCCCGCCGTCCCTTCGACAAAGATGCCGGGGATCAGTTCCAGCGTTTCCGCCAGGGATCGCGGTGCCTTGCGGGCCAGATCGGCCTCATCGGCATAGGTGGCATCAACGGAAGAGGTGATCAGCGGACGATTGCGCGAGGTGAAGCCCGTGACGACGATTTCCTGCAAATCCAGACCGTCGGAGACCGTATTGGCCGCCGCTGCCGCCGGCCCTACAGGCGCAGACGGGCTGATGCCGGACGGCGTCGCGGTGCCGTCGGCCACAGCATTATGCAGGGCGGGCACCACGCCGGCGCGGCGGTCGGTCTTGCGCGTCACAACCATGGCGCCCGACGGGTCGCGATGTACCGTCAGACCGGTATTGGCAAGGATGCTGTCCAGCGCCTCCTGTGCCGACAACTGTCCCTGTGCGCCCTTGGTGCTGATGCCGCTGACATCGTCGGCGCGGTAGATCAGCTGTGACCCCGTTTCACGGATGTAGGTATCCAGTGCTGCACGCAGGTCGCCCGCCGGAATATCGATGACGGCATTGCCGGGCTTCGTCTGCGCTGCGGCTTGCATGTAATAGCTGGCAGGCGTGACATCAGCAGCAACAGCCATGGCAGGCCAGCATACGCTGGACAAAAGCACGGCGGAAACGGTCTTCTTGATAGTGGGATTTGGCACGATACCCCCGTTTTATTGTGTTGTTGTATCGACCAGGACGAACAATCTAATAAAATCCCCTATTGTTTATTTGATATTTTTATTTTTTTCCCATCATCGATCACGGAAAGCCCGAAGCCGGTGCGTAACAGCCGGGCGAAGGCATCGACATTGGTGGCCTCGAAGCTGCCGCCGATGCGGATATCGCCCAGCGGACCGTCATCGGGCACCACCAGCTGCTTGCGGTTATAGCGGTTGAACTCCGCCACCACCTCCCGCAGGGGGCGTTCGGCGAAGATCAGCATGCCGCGCCGCCAGCCGAGCGCGTCCATCACCTGACCTTCGCTGCGGCCTGTCATTTCGATCTTGGCATCCCGCGCCACGATGCCGTTCATCTGATGCACCAGGACCGGCGGCATGCCGGTGGGGTCGGCCATGTTTTCCACCAGCACGGCCCCCTCGGTGACGATGACTTCCAGTTTTCCCTTGTCGCGACGAACCAGGAACTTGGTTCCCACATCCACGATGCGCAGATCGCCGCTGACCACCACGAAGGGCCGTTTTTCGTCGTGTACCACCTCGAAATAGGCCTCGCCCTTTTCCAGGCGAACCTCCCGGCTGCTGTCATCGACCGAGGCGTGCAGGCGGGTATCGGTGTTCAATTCAACCTTGGAACCGTCCTGCAGGCTGACGGAATAGCGGTCGCCGATGCCGGTGCTGAAGGCCTGGCCACGGGCCAGGGGCCAGTCCCACCGGCCCGGCGGCGGCACCAGCACAGCCAGGACGATGGCCGCCGCAGCCGCCATGGGCACCCAGCGACGCCAGACGGATGGCGTAACCGGCTCGCGGTTGACCGTTGGCAACGGCATCTGGAAACGAAGCTGATCGGCCTGCCGCCACGCAGCCTCCAGCCGCAGAAAGGCCACCCGGTGCAGCGTGGATGCGTTGATCCAGATGTCGAACGCCTGCTGCTGCGAGGCATCAAGCGGGCCTGCATCCTGCCGCGCCAGCCAGGCGGCGGCTTCAGCCTCTATCGGGTCCTGTCGCAGATCATTGTGGATCATGGCCGGCCAGCGCTCCGTCCCTGGCGCCGCAACGGCCCGGTTGTCGTTCCACCCGAATGGCTTGTTCCGGTGATGTCGGCCATCATATCGACGATCAGCCGGACCCCCTTGGCGACCTGATTTTCCACGGTGCCCTCACTGATGCCCATGCGGCGGGCGACGTCGCGTTGCGCCATGCCATGCACCTTGCGCAGAAGGATGACTTCCCGGCAACGCGGCGGCAAATGGTTGATGGCGGCCTGTACCAGACGCAGGGCCTGACGGCCGGCGGCATTGCGTTCCGGGTCGGGCTGATCGTGGGCAATATCCAGACCATCCATATCCATCACGGTTTCGATGGACACGACCTGCGCCCGCCGTGCGCGGTCGATCAGCAGGTTGCGGGCTGAGGTGAACAGGAAGGGCCGCGCCAGATCGGGAATGGTCACGGTCGCCGCCTCGTAAACGCGGGCATAGACCTCCTGCCGCAGGTCGGGGATTTCCGCCTGCTCCCGCCATCTGCGCCGCAGATAGTGGGTCAGTTCCGCCTCCAGCGGCAGGATTTTTTCGACAAACCATTCGTCCACCGCGTTCCTGTTCACAACAAAAAGCACCTCCCCGGCTCTTTTCTCCCACGCCTTTGCGGCGGGGCTTTCCTGTCAGGACGAATTGCCGTGATTTTTCCCATACGCGCCGGAAGATTTTTTTGAGCCAATCACTGTGGATTGGGTCAAAGGCGATCTTGTACATGACAGCGAAGATGCTGATAAAGCCGTAACGGTTGCCAACCTGTTCAGACCCCGTCCGGCGGAAAAGGAAATGATGCCCGATAAAGTCATTCTGCGCTGTGACGGAAACGGTGTCGGCCGCCTGATCTTGAACCAACCGGCCAGACGCAACGCCCTGTCCCAGGAAATGTGGCAGCTGGTGCCCACGCGGCTTGCGGAGGCCGCCGCCGATCCGGCCATCCGCGTGCTGGTGGTACAGGGCGCGGGCGGCACATTTGCCGCCGGGGCCGACATTTCCGAATTCGAAGCAGCCTATGCGACGCGGGAGAGTACGGCCATCTATGCTGGCGATATCGCGCGGGCCATGGACGGGCTGGCCGATTTCATCAAGCCGACCGTCGCCCTGATCCAAGGGGCCTGCGTGGGAGGTGGGTTGGGCTTGGCGCTAGCCTGCGACCTGCGCTTCGCCGCGTCTGATGCCCGCATGGGGATCACACCGGGCAAATTGGGATTGGTCTATCCGCTGGGCGACACGAAACGGTTGGTGCAGCTTGTCGGGCCCAGCCATGCCAAGGACCTGCTTTACACGGGCCGCCTGCTGAACGCCGACGAAGCCCTGTCCATGGGACTGGTCAACCGTGTGACGGCCCCCGACGCGGTGGAGGCTGCTGTCCTGGATCATGCCGCACAGATCACGGCGGCCAGCCAATATTCCGCCCGCGCCACCAAGCGGATGATCGCCCGTGTCCTGGCGGGACAGACTGTCGATAGCGATGAGACGGTGGCGGAGTTCCTGGACGCTGTCGAGGGTGAGGATTTCATCGAAGGTCGCAACGCCTTCCGCGACAAGCGTAAGCCTGGCTTCACCTTCGGGTGATGCCGTCATTTCAACCGCCGAGGCATTGGTGCCTCACACCAGTTTTTTCTCCGGCGGCCCCCAATGGTGGCAGGCGACCTTGTGGCCGGGTGCCTTTTCCTCCAGGACGGGGACGTCGCTGGCGCAGATGTCGGTGGCCTTGGGGCATCTTGTGCGAAAGACGCAGCCGGAGGGGGGCTTCATCGGGCTGGGCAGGTCGCCGCCCAGCACGATGCGTTCCTTGTTCTTCTCCACATCCGGGTCGGGCACTGGCACGGCGGAGATCAGGGCCTGGGTGTAGGGGTGCAGGGGGGCGGCATAGATGGCGTCGCGGGTGGCGATTTCCATGACCCGGCCCAGATACAGCACCATCACCCGGTGGCTGACATGGCGGACCACGGACAGGTCGTGGCTGATGAACAGCAGCGACAGGCCCATTTCCTGTTGCAGGTCCATCAGCAGATTGACGATCTGGGCCTGGATCGACACGTCGAGGGCCGAGACAGGCTCGTCGCAGACCACCATCTTGGGCTTCAGGATCATGGCGCGCGCGATGCCGATGCGCTGGCACTGGCCGCCAGAGAATTCGTGCGGGTAGCGGTTGATCATCTGCGGCAGCAGGCCGACCTTGGCCATCATGTCGCGCACCAGCGCCTTGCGCTCATCCTTCGACAGTTTGGGGCGATAGACGGTCAAGGGCTCGGCGATGATGTCGCCCACGGTCATGCGGGGGTTCAAGGACGCCAGCGGGTCCTGGAAGACGATCTGCATCTCCTCCCGCTTCTGCCGCACCACTTCCGCCCCGACACCCGTCAGGTCGGACCCCATGAACACTACCTGGCCATCGGTGGGCTTGATCAGTTGCAGGATGGCGCGGCCCAGCGTGGATTTGCCACAGCCGCTTTCCCCCACAATCCCCAGCGTCTCGCCCTCATTCAGGGTGAAGGAGACACCGTCCACGGCCTTCAGCGGCGTGTACTGGCCGATCAGCAACCCGCCGGTGCGGATGGGGAAATGGACCTTCAGGTCCGAAACACGGAGCAGTTCCTTGGACATGGCATCAACTCCGCACGATCAGGCGACAACCAGCGACGGTGCCGCCGGGTCGGTAACAGGGTTCTGAAGGCTGACCAGATGGCAGGCCTTGGCATGGCCGGGTCCAACCTCGCGCAGCAACGGCAGCTCTGACCGGCAGCGCTCATGCACGAAGTCGCAGCGTTCCTGGAACGGGCAGGCCTTGGGCAGGCGCTGCAGGTTCGGCGGCTGGCCGGGAATGGCGTAGAGCTTCTCCTGCCGGTCCTCCGTCAGGCGCGGCATGGAGGAGAGCAGGCCGGCGGCATAGGGGTGGGCGGGCTCATAGAAAATATCCCGCACCGTGCCCGTCTCCATGAACCGCCCGCCATACATGACCTGCACCTTGTCACACAGGCCGGCGACGGTGCCCAGATCATGGGTGATCAGGACGATGGCGGCCCTGGTCACCCGCTTCAGGTCGGACATCAGGTCCAGGATCTGGGCCTGCACCGTCACGTCCAGCGCCGTGGTCGGCTCATCCGCGATCAGCAGTTCCGGCTCACACAGCAGCGCCATGGCGATCATGATGCGCTGACGCATGCCGCCCGACAGCTCATGCGGATACTGGGCCAGACGGCGGCCTGCCTCCGGGATGCGCACAAGGTTCAGCATGTCGAGCGCGCGCTTGACGGCCTGGGCCTCGCTCATGCCCTTATGCTGCACCAGAACCTCGGTCATCTGCCGGCCGATGCGCAGATGCGGGGTCAGGCCGGTCATGCTGTCCTGAAAGATCATGGCGATCTTGTCGCCCCGGATCTTGTTCAGCTCCTTGATCGGCATGCCGACCAGTTCGGTGCCCCGGTATTTTGCCGACCCCAGCGCCCGACCATTGCGGGCCAGCAGGCCCATCACCGACATGAACAGCTGGCTCTTGCCCGAACCGCTCTCGCCGACGATGCCGACGCATTCGCCCTCATTCACGTCGAAAGAAACGCCATTGACGGCGCTGACCTCGCCATCGGGCGTGGCGAAACGGACCGAGAGGTCGCGGACTTCCAGAACTGCGGTCATCTTGTCCGTTCCCTTAGCGGTCCTTGGGGTCCAGCGCGTCGCGCAGACCGTCACCGATGAAATTGAAGCAGAACAGTGTCACGGCCAGGAAGACAGCCGGGAAGATCAGCATGTGCGGGGCGTTTTCCATCTGGGCGGCACCCTCGGAGATCAGCACGCCCCAGCTGGTCATCGGCTCCTGTACGCCCAGGCCCAGGAAGGACAGGAAGCTTTCCACCAGGATCACGACGGGCACCAGCAGGGTGACGAACACGATGACGGGGCCGATAACGTTGGGGATGATATGGCGCAGGATGATGTTGGGCGTCGACACGCCGGCGGCACGCGCCGCCTCGATATATTCCTTGCGCTTCACCGACAGGGTCTGGCCGCGCACGATGCGCGCCATGGTCAGCCATTCGACACAGCCGATGGCCGCAAAGACCAGCAGGATGTGCCGGCCAAACACCACCACCAGGATGATGACGAAGAACATCAGCGGCATGGAATAGAGCACATCGACGATGCGCATCATGATGCTGTCGATCCGCCCGCCGAAATATCCCGCCATGGCGCCATAGACCACTCCGATCATCAGGGCCACCAGTGTGGTCACGACACCGACGGCCAGCGACACCTTGGCACCGTACAGCGTGCGGATGAACAGGTCGCGGCCATTGGCATCGGTCCCGAACCAGTGGCTGCCCTCCAACTGCGGACCCACACCGATATAGTCCCAATAGACCTCGTCATAGGCATGCGGGCTGAGGAAGTCGGCAAACACCGCCATGAAGGTGATGATCCCCAGCACAATCATGCTGGCCACCGCCATCTTATTGGCAAACAACCGACGGCGCGCGTCCTGCCACAGGGAACGGCCCTGGATGTCCATGTCGCTATTCATAGCGCACCCGTGGATCCAGCAAACCATAGACCAGATCGACCAGAAGGTTCATCAGCACGATGAGGCTGCCATAGGTAATGACGGTGCCCATCACCAGCGTGTAATCGCGGTTGATGGCACCCTGCACGAAGTAGCGACCAATGCCGGGCAGGCCGAAAATCTGTTCAATCACCACCGACCCCGTCACCAGCCCGGCGATAGCCGGCCCCAGATAGGAGATGACGGGCAGCAATGCCGCGCGCAGCGTGTGGCGCGTGATGATCAGATGTTCGGGCAGGCCCTTGGCATGGGCCGTGCGCACGAAGTTGGAGCGCAGCACCTCGACCATGCCGCCGCGCGTCAGGCGGCTGATGATGGCGATCTGCGGCAAGGACAGGGCGATGACCGGCAGCACCAGATTGCGCAACGACCCGTCACCCAGACCCGCCACCGGCAGCCAGCCCAGATAAATGCCGAACACCAGGGTTAGCAGCGGGGCCATCACGAAGTTCGGGATGGTGATGCCCACCATGGCCACACCCATGATGGAATAGTCGGTGCGCGTGTTCTGGCGCATGGCGGCCAGGATGCCCAAGGTGCAGCCGATCACCACCGCCAGCGTGATGGCCGACAGGCCCAGCTTCAGCGACACCGGGAAACCCGTCCCGATCAGTTCGGAGACCGAGAAATCCTTATAGGTGAAGGAGGGGCCGAAATTGCCCTGTACGGCATTGCCCAGATAGATCAGGAACTGCTGCCAGACCGGCTTGTCCAGATTATAGGCGGCCTTCAGGTTCGCTTCGATCTCGGGCGGCAGCACGCGCTCGCTGTCGAACGGGCCGCCCGGCGCCGAATGCATCAGGAAGAACGACAAAGCCACGATCACCAGCAATGTCGGGATCGCTTCCAGCAAGCGCCGGATGATGTAGGAAAGCATGGGGTTCCCCGCCGGTCAGAAGAAGGTCAGGATGCCGCCACTGACGCGGTAATCATCCTCCACCACCGACAGCAGCCGCCATTTATCCAGCGTGGTGCAGGGATGGGAGATGCCGAAGCAGACCATGTCGCCTACCCGCAACGGGCTGTCCGCCGGCAGCGACAGGTAACCATGCTGATCGTTCATTCCTGTCAGCCGGTAATCGGACCCCAACGCCTGGGTCCCCTGCCCGCCAATCCGGTGCCAGGCCACGGGCACAGGCAGATCAATATCATTCCCGGCATCGCGCTTGCCCAGGGTGACGATGGCCCGGCCCGGATCAGGCCGTGACTGCACATAGGCCCAGACTTCGATGGCCGGTCGCGGCGGTGCCGCCAGCCCCGCCAGATGTGGGCTGCGTTCCACCAGCCGGTGCCAGGCCCGCTGCGCCCAGCCATGATCATGGGTCAGGTAGCAGCCGGAGCGCAGCACGATCTGTACCGGTGACGTCAACCCGATGGCCCGCATGGAAGCCGCTGCCATGTCGTAATAGATCGACCCACCGGCCGACAGCAGCACGGGGCCGGGCCGGAACCAGCCCTTGGCCTCCACCGCCCGCGCGGTTTCGGTCATCAGGGCGAACAGGTCGGCGATCCGCGCCTCAATGGCGGCATCGTTGGGGCCGGGCAGAATGCCCTCGTAACATTCGATCCCAGCCAGGGCCAGCACGTCCGACGCCTGCGCGATGGCGGCAGCGACGGCCATCGCATCCGCCAGAGTGCGCGCGCCCGTGCGTCCGCCCGCCTGTCCGACCTCCAGCAGCACGTTCACGGGACGGGTTGGCTCCGCCGCGCGCAAGCCCTGCACCAGCAAGGTGACCCCGTCCAGACTGTCGACCAGACAGTAGAAATCGAAATCCGGGTCACGCGACAACTCACCCGCCACCCAGGCAATGTCAGGGCGGGACAGCAGCTGATTGGCCATCAGGATACGGTTGATGCCGAAGCGGCGATATATCGCGGCATGGCCGACACTGGCCGCGGTGATGCCCCAGGCCCCATCCGCCAACTGACGATGGAACAGTTGCGGGCTCATGCTGGTCTTGCCATGCGGGGCCAGGGACAGGCCGGTATGGGACAGGAACGCCCGCATCCAGGCGCTGTTGGCCTCCAGCGCCGACCGGCGAAGCACCGCCGCAGGCAGGGGCAGGTCACCGGCCAGCAGGTTCCACCCCTTATCCGCGATCCTGTCCAGCGTGAAGGGCGGCGTCCCCGCCGGGATACCCTTGTAGCGGTCATCGATCTGCATGTTTTCGGGCATCGTCATGATGCTCTCTCCCCTTCTCTACATTCTTATTTTTTGCACGATTGTGAGCGGTGCGGCGGCAGAACGTGTCAGCAGATGGGCGGCAACGGCCAGATCCTGGGCCACCACGCCCACCGATTTGTACAGCGTGATCTGATCGGCAGCGGTGCGGCCTTCGGCCTTTCCGGCCAGGACGGCGCCGATTTCTGCGCGGATATGGTTTTCCATAATCAAACCGTCGCGCAGTGCCGCCTGAATGTCGCCACCCAGGGCCAGGGCCGAAGGAAGATGATCGACATAAAGGCGTCCACGCGCCAGAACCGCGCCATCCACCTCCCGCTGCTGCGGGAACGACGCGCCGACAATGTTCACATGCGCCCCCGCCGGCAGCAGCCCGCCCGGCAGGATCGGGTCCTTGGCGGATGTGGTGGTGCAGATGATGTCGGCCTGTTCGACCGCATCCGCCACCGTCGGACAGGGCGTGACCGCGACCCCGTGCCGTTCCGCCATCTCTGCGCAGAAGTCGGTGACCTTGGCCGGTGACCGGCCCCAGACCGACAGGCGCGACACGGGCCGGATCAGGCACATGGCCTCCACATGCCGCCGTGCCTGTTCGCCGCTGCCCAGCACCGCCAGATGGGTGGCATCGGGTCGGGCCAGGATGTCCGTGGCGACGGCGCTGGCCGCTGCCGTGCGGATGGCCGTGATGGCGCCGGCATCGAACAGGGCCACCGGCGCCCCATCATCGGCATCAAACAGCAGCACGGCCCCGCGATGGGACGGCAGACCGGCGGCAGCATTGCCGGGAAAGGCCGTCGCAACCTTAATCCCGAAACAGGCAGGTTCATCAATGAAGCCCGGCATCATGCCCAGCAGCCGGCCCGGAACCGGCAGGTCCAGGCGGCTGCGCGGCGGTTGCCGCACATCGCCGAGTGCCATACGTGCCATGGCACCGGCAACGGCACTGATCGCATCCCGCATGGACAGCAACGCCTCCACCCCCGCCGCGTCCAGCACAACCATGTCGCAGTAGCGGCTCATAACGGGTCCAGGGGCCAGACGGGGCGGGCCAGATGCCGGAACTGCACCTCACGGAAACTCAGGTCAATAGCGCCGGGTGTATCGACATAAAGGATTCGATCCGTTATCGAAATGAAATTGCTGAAGAAATGCACCGTCGATTTCGGCACCAGAATTCGTTTCGATAGTGGATCAATGCCCATTTCGGAATAGACATCGGGACTGAAGGTTTGTCCCCGCCCCTCCGTCACCACGACATCGACGCCGCCAATGCGGATAGCGGCAGCACCCCCAATGGGCAGCAGCGGGGTTTCCGGGGCACAGTGGCGCTGCATCGCATCGTCACGCAGGCACAGGACCGTCGCCATGCCGGTAACCGGTTCGCCCGAACAGGACTCCCGCTTGCCGCCGATCCGGGCCGGAAAAGTCCCACCGATCCCGGCGGCACGGGCTTCTGCAACGGTTTCAGGGTCATGCAGCAGACCAACCACCGCTCCCCCCACCCCGGCCGCGATCAGGCCGTGCAGGATATGGGTGGCGTCGCCCGGCGCACCCCCGCCGGGATTATCACTGCCATCGGCCAGGACGAAGGGGGGGCCGGGTGGGGCTGCCGCCACGCTGGCCAGCGCCTGATCCAGCGGCAGAGGCCGTAGAGCCAGTTCCTCCCTGCCCCGCCAGAACCGCCGGGCGATGGCATCGGCGGCGGCCTGGGCCAGGGCAGGATTGCCATTTCCGATGGCTAGCGCCCGCACACCGGCGTCGGCATGGTCGCCCCAGGGGAAGCCATGGATCAATGACACGGACAGGACGCCATCGGGTTCCTCCATCGCCGACATCCAATCGACAAAGGCGGCCATGGCCGGGCGTACTGTGGGAAAGGCACCGATGGCCGGCACCGGCACCATGGCCATGCGGGGCCTGATCTGCCCCTGCGCCGTCGCCAGGGCGAGGCGGTAAAGCTCCCCCGCACGGGCGGCAATATCGGTGTGGGGATAATGCTTGTAGGCAACCAGCAGGTCGCAGCTTTCCAGAAGCCCTCGCGACAGGTGGCAATGCAGATCCAGCAAAGCGCCGATAACCACATCCTGACCCAGCAACGCCCGGATATCGGCCATCAGCACCGCCTCGCAATGGCTGCCATCCTCCGCCAGGGTGGCACCGTGCAGGTTCATCAGCACAATATCCAGCGGTCCCGCCGCGCGCAGATCATCCAGGATACGGTTGCGCAGATGATGCCAGCAATCCAGCCGCAATGGCCCCGTCGGCGGGGCAAAGGCAACCGTGCCACCCAGCACCCGATGCCCGTCGGCCAGCGCCAGGGCGACCATATCGCTATGGCCGTTGGTCGGCGTTGCCATGCGGGGATCTAAACCCTCGCGGTAGAGGCAATGGCCGGCGAAATCGTCCAGGGTGGCGCGGGCGGTGACGAAACTGTTCACCTCGCACCCGACGCCGGCGATGAAAATACGCATAAGCACAATCTCCTGGGCGGGGCCGGATCAGGGAACGGACAGGACGAACTGTCCGTTGGCGGCCAGCAGGGCCAGATAAAGGGCCATCAGCACGACACCGCCAGCCAGCAAAGTCCGTATCACCGGACTGACATGCGCCCGCCCGCGCCACAGGGCCGGAACGGACAGGGTCAGCAGCAGCGCCGACAGCCAGGGCAGCAGGAAGGCGGGCCGCAGGCCCAGATAGCCGAAGCCGTAAAGCAGGTCCCATTGCGAAGCACCAGCCAGAACCAGCCCTATCCAGAGCGGGAAGGCAAGGATGCCCAGGGCCGATAGCCCCAACGCCGCGATACCAGGCCGCAACACGGCGCGGCGGAAAAGCAAAGCCAGCGCCAGCACAAGCGTCGCAAGGGCCGCGCCCAATCCCACCAGCAGCAGCGGCAGCTTCACGCCCGCCTGCCGGTACCAGGGCTGTGGCAGGGCCGACAGGTTGTAACCGGCAATGTCCAGATGGATGGATGACACTGCACCCGCTGCATCGCGGATCACCGACAAGGTGGGGCCAACGCGCCGCCCCTCATCCCCCGGCAACAGGCTGTAGCGGTCGGGGGCGGTTTCAATGAAACGGGGGGCAGTGCCGCCATAGAGACCCGGCATCGCGACGGTCAGAACCCCATCCGCTGCCGCCGTCAACCGGAACTCGCTCAACATCGACAGCATCAGCAACGGATCAGGATTGGTGAAGCGGAAATCCTGATAGATGCCGGCAATGGCAGCCGCGTGCCGCGCCGCATCCGGCAGCGGGACCGGAACAGGTGCTGGATCGGGCAGATAAGTATCCAGGAAGGCAGAAAGGAAGTCGCCGGTCAGGAAGCCCGCATCGCCGGTGATGGCCAGGAAATAGCCAAAGCCCTTTTCCGGGAACAGGCGCAGGTCGGCGGACAGGCCGCGCTGCCCGCCGGAATGGCCGACAACCAAGGTGCCGCCCGCCATCTGCCGTTGCCAGATCAAGCCCAGCGAGGTGCCGATATCGGGATTGCCACCCTGCCGCCGCAGCAACTCCGTAAAGCCGGCGGCAGGTATCAGTGCTGTATCCCGCCCCGCCGCTCCCTCCAGATAGGCAGCCATATAGCGGGCCATGTCGGCAGCACTGGCCTGCATCCCCGCCGCGCCGATATTCAGCATATATTCGGTCCGCACAGGTATCAGTTTTCCGTCCGAACCCGGTTCATAGGTGCGCGCCGAAATGGCGGCGGGATCGGGGGCGGCTGCCGCCCCCGGAAGGTTGAAGCGGCTATTGTCCATGCCCAGGGGCGACAGGATGCGGTCACGCAGCAGGGCGGCATGGTTGCGCCCCGTCACCTGCTCCAGAACGCCGGACGCAAGGGCCGTGCCGAAATTGCTGTAGGAATGAACCTGCCCCGGCGGCAACAGCGGAGCCGGTTGCCGGTCGGACAGATAGGTCTTCAACGGCAGAAGGCTGTCAGTATCCCAGGCGGAACTGCCGATCATCCGGTCAGGCATGCCTGACGCATGGGTCAGCAGATCGCGCAGCGTTATCGCCCGACCCTGTCCCTGGCGCAGGGGAAAGGACAAATGCTGTTGCACAGGGTCATCCAACCCCAGACGCCCCTCCGCCACCAACTGCGCAACCGCTGTGGCCGTAAACGTCTTGGTGATGGAGGCCAGCGGGAACATGGTATGATCCAGATCCACAGGCACCTTTGCCTCCAGATCCGCCATACCATGGGCACGGGCATGGAAAACCTGCCCATCCTTCACCGCGATCAGCACCGCACCCGCCACGGGGCGGTCCGCCAGCTTAGCAAACAAAGCCTTTTCAGCGAATGCCGCAAAGGCAGCCGGATGATCGGGCATGTCGGCCAATGCCGGTGACCATGACATACCCGTCAGCAGCAGGACGGCCCCCGTGATCGAACGCAGCAAAGCCATGACCCCTCCCCACACTTCATTTCATACACCGATGGCACCATAAAATGATATTGTTTTCAAGTTCAGTTTTTGGCATTGTCAGTGAAAGTGATAGACGGAGCTGCATCCATGCGCATCCTGATCATCGGGGCGGGCGTCATTGGCGTCACCAGTGCCCATTATCTGCATAAGGCAGGGCATGAGGTCGGCATCCTTGATGCAGCACCCGCCGTTGCCGAAGGGGCCAGCCACGCCAATGCCGGGCAGATCAGTTGGGGTTATGCCAGCCCCTGGGCGGCACCCGGCATCCCCTTGAAGGCGCTGCGCTGGATGTTCAGCGCGCATCCGCCGTTGCTGATCCATGGCTCCACCGACTGGCGGCAATGGCGCTGGCTGGGCTGGATGCTGCGCAACTGCACCGCCGGCCGCTATCGCCGCAACAAGACTTGGATGCTGTCGCTGGCGCGTTACAGCCAGCAGGCCCTCGCCGCCCTGCGCGCGGAAACGGGCCTGCGCTATGATGACGGGCAGCGCGGTACGCTGCAATTGTTCCGCGCGCAGAAGGCCATGGACGCCTCGGCCGCCGACAGCCATGTGCTGACCGCACTGAACGTCCCGCATGCCCTGTTGACGCCGCATGAATGTGTGGAACGGGAACCGGGACTGGCGCACATGGTGGACCGGCTGGCCGGCGGCCTGCTGATGCCGGGGGATGAGACGGGGGATTGCCGCCTGTTCACCCAGGGGCTGAGCGACCGGTTGCGGCAGGATGGCGTCGCCCAGCATCTGAATACCAGCGTGACGCAGATCGTGCGCGAGGGAGATCGGGTCACCGGCGCGATGGCGGGCGGGCGCTTTCATGCCGCCGATGCCGTGGTGATCGCCGCCGGCCACGAAACGGTCCGGCTGCTGCGACCGTTGGGGCTGGATCTGCCGGTGCTGCCCGTAAAGGGTTATTCGGCCACTGTGCCCATCGTGGAAGCCGACCGTGCGCCGGTTTCTACCTTGCTGGATGATCATCATAAGATCGCCGTCACCCGCCTGGGTGACCGTATCCGGGCCGCCGGCATTGCGGAACTGGCGGGGCCGGATCACCGGCTGACCCCGGCACGCTGCAACACGGTGCGTCATGTGATTGCCGACCTGTTCCCCGGTGCTGCCGATATGGCGGCGATCCAGTTCTGGACGGGCCTGCGCCCCATGACGCCCAATGGTGTGCCGATGGTCGGGGAAAGCGGCGTAAAAGGCCTTTACCTTAACACCGGCCACGGCACCCTGGGCTGGACCATGGCGTGCGGGTCGGGCCGGCTGCTGGCCGATATCATGGACGGGCATGTCACCGATATTGATGCCGCCCCCTATGCCTGGCCCCGCCCCTTCGCCGAATGAAAGACTCTGTGATGCGTGCAGACCATCCCCTTCGCGATATTCCGCACCGGCTGTCGCTGGCGCTGGCCGACCTGTATCGGCAGGGTACCATCGGGGCAGCGCTGGGACTCGCCGTGCCGGGCCGCGCGCCGCTGTTGATGGCAGCGGGCTATGCCGATATCGCCCGGACGCAGGCCGTCACGACCGGCCACCAGTTCTGCATCGGCAGCCAGAGCAAGAGCTTCACCGCCGTCACGGCCCTGTCGCTGGTCAAGGCCGGATTGCTGGACCTGGACCGGCCCATCGCAGACTACGCCGCCGAGCTTCGCCACGGGGGCGAGGTGACGATGCGGCAATTGCTGACCCATCGGTCGGGCCTTGGCAATGGTCATGCCCTGCTGACCCCGCCCAAACGGCTGCCGGATCGGGAGGTCGGGTTCGATGAGCTTGAAACCCTGTCCCTGGCCGATGGCCGGCATTTCCCGGTGGGCGAGCGGTTCGAATATAACAACTACGGCTACGCCCTGGCCGCCCATGTCATGGCGCGCGCCACGGGAACGGCCTATGGCGATTTGCTGCGGGATCGAGTCCTCGGCCCCCTGGGCCTGAACCGCACGCGGCTGGGCCGTCGCCCGGCGGGCAGCCCGGCGACACCGATAGCGTCGGGCTGGTACCGGCCCGACCCCACCCTGGATTTCGCTGACATGGCCGATGGCGGCGACCTCTATTGGGCCGGCGCCTCAGGGGCAATGGTGTCTGACCTGAGTGACCTGCTGCGCTGGTATCAAAGCCTGCGGGACGGAAGCGCCGGCGGCATCGGCCTTGCCGACTGTCTGACGACACGAGTTGCCGATCCCAACCAAGGCATGCGCACAGCCTATGCGCTGGGCCTGGAATGCCGAATGTTCGGGGGTGTACCCTGTTGGGGCCATGGCGGGCGGGTGTTGGGCTATCTGTCGGCGGGCTTTATCGAGCCAGAAAGCGGCATCGTGGTGGTGCTGCTGACCAATCTTGCGGAAACCGGGGCCGCCGACCTGACGGCCACAATGATGCTGATCCAGTCGGTGGCATCGCTGGCCCTGCATGCCGGCCTGGATATGGTGGAGTGATCGCAATGAGCCTGCTGCCGCCCGACATTCCTGTTCTGCCCCGGCTGGGCGACTATCTGGGACACTACGCCCATCACACGCCCGACAGCGATGCCGCCGTTCTGAACGGCCATCGCCTGTCCTATGCCACCCTGCATGCGGAAGTGACGGCGGCGCAGCGGGCATTGCTGGCGCTGGGGGTGAGGCCGGGGGACCGGGTGGCGATGCTGGCCCCGCCCTGCCCCGCCTTCTGGACCCTGTTCCTGGCGACCTGCGGCATTGGTGGCATCTGGACGGGTCTGAACCCCAAATACCGCACGGCGGAATTCCGCCATGTGCTGACCGATGCGCAACCGTCGCTGGTCATCACGGTCCCCGGCTTCGGCGGACGCGATTATCCGGCGGAACTGTCGGAACTGGCACAGGAGGTGCCGTCAATCCGCGCAGTTCTGGAGGTACAGGGCGACAATCTGCACCCCCAGCATCTGGCCATGGGTGAGAGCCTGTCCCCTGCCCTGCTGGCCGCCGCGCGTGAATTGGTCACCGCCGACAGCCCGGCCCTAATCGTCTATACATCCGGTTCGACGGGCAAGCCGAAGGGGGCGGTGCTGCGTCAGCGCGGGCTGGTCGATTGTTCCCTGATCCAGGGCGACCATTTCGGTGGGCCCGGCATGCGCATGCTGAACAACCTGCCCATCAACCATATTGGCAGCGTCGGCGATGTGTCATGCGCCACCCTGGTGCAGGGTGGGGCCATCATCTTCATGGAAAGTTTCGACCCCGCCGGCACCGTCCGCGTGCTGGCCGCCGAACGGGTCAGTGTGTGGGGCCAGATCCCCACCATGTTCCAGCTGGTAATCGATGACCCGACCTTCGCCACTGCTGACCTGTCGCATCTGCGCGACATCGTCTGGTCAGGGGCGGCGGCACCAGAGGCGCTGGTGCGCCGGCTGGCGACGCTGGGCAAGCGGCTGATCACTGGCTTCGGGATGACGGAAACGACGGGCAATATCACCTTCACCCGTCCCGACGCAGACATCACGGCCCTGGCCGGCAGCATCGGTTGGCCCGACCCGCGCTATGACATCCGGCTGGCGGATGCTGACGGCAATCCCGTGTCCGACGGATCAGCGGGCGAAATCCAGGTGCGGGGCGGCTGGATCATGCAAGGCTATTTCAACCGGCCAGAGGCCACCGCCGAAAGTTTCACCCCAGATGGCTGGATGCGAACCGGCGATCTGGCAGAGATCGTGCCGGACCTGGGCTGGCGCATCGTCGGCCGGTTGAAGGAGATGTTCAAATCCGGCGGCTATAATGTTTACCCGCGTGAGGTGGAACAGGTGATCGAAACCCACCCCGCCGTGGAACTGGCCGCCGTGGTCGGCGTGCCCGACCCGCTTTACCGCGAAGTGGGATATGCCTTCATTCAGCCGCGCGCCGGGCACCCGTTTCTGGACACAGCGGAACTGGCCGCCCATTGCCGGGCCAACCTTGCCAATTACAAGGTGCCCAAGCGTTTCATCCTCACCGAGTCCCTGCCCCTGCTGCCCATCGGTAAGCTGGACAAGCAGGCGTTGAAGGCACAGGCGGCGACCATGGCGACAGGACCGACGGGGGGATAACCCCCCTCCTCGTCGCATCGGCCGCAACAGCTCTTGCCTTAAAAGTGAAATTGTGTTCGATTTCTAAAATACCGCAGAAAGGGCCGGGACCACCGGCATCACCAGTCAGAACAAGGGGGTTTCAATGGTACGGGGAAGCAAACGGGTACGGCTGGCATGCGCCTCTATCCTGGTCCTGACGGCGGCGACCGCCGTGCAGGCGCAGGAAGAGATCGTGCTGGAGGAGATCATTGTCACGGCACAGCGGCGCATCGAGAATCCGATGGATGTGCCCTTGTCCATCACGGCCATTTCCGGCGACGCGCTGGAACGGGCCGGTGTGGGCACCGTGGATCAGGCCATGCGCCTGATCCCCAACGTCTCGCTGGACAACAATAATTCTCTGCGCTCGGGCCGCATCTCCATCCGTGGCATCACCTCGGATGTGAATAATCTGGGCACCGAGGGCAGCGTCTCCGTCTCTGTCGACGGCGTTTACCAGGGCCGGGCAACCACCCTGAACAGCGACCTGATCGACCTGGAACGGGTCGAGGTGCTGCGCGGGCCGCAGGGCACGCTCTACGGCAAAAACACAACCGGCGGCGCCATCAATATCATCACCAAGCGCCCCGCGAAGGAGCCGGAGGCCGTGGCCGATATCCGCTTCGGCAATCACGACGCCCAACGCTACCGCGCCACCGTTTCAGCACCGTTGGGAGAGGCGTTCGCGTTCCGTGCGTCTGCCGCCGTCACACGCCGCGACGGGTTGCTGACCAACAGCTTCCAGGGTCGCAAGGTCAACGACATCGACAATGAAACCGCGCGCCTGACGTTGGAGGCCCGTCCGTCGGAAACGGTGACCATCCGCCTGTCCGCCGATGGCAGCCGTGATGACGGCACGGGTGACAGCAAGTCGGTCCTGACGCTGGGCGGCACGGTCGGCGGCTTCGCGCAGGCCGTGGGCGTGCCCCTGACGGTGCCGCCTTTGTTCGACCGCACCACCGCCTTTGATGCCCCCAACAATGAGAACCGCCGCGTCTGGGGCACCGCCGCCACCATCGATTGGGACACGGGCGAGGATACGGTCACCTCTATCACCGCCCTGCGCGGCTTCACCTTCGACAATCAGAGCGACAATGATTTCACGCCCCTGTCGCTGGTTCAGTCGGGCCTGCGGGAGAAGCAGCATCAGGTCAGCCAGGAACTGCGCTACGTCGCGGCACAGCGGGACAATTTCCGTTACACGGCTGGGCTCTACTATTTCCATCAGATCCTGAAGGGCAATCAGGTCGCCACCGTCGGCCCGCATTTCTCAACATTGACCGGCGTGCTGACGGGTGGGGCGCTGGTGGTGCCGGCGGGGTCTGTGGCCCCTGCCTTTGTGCGGACCGAAACTGACAGCTATGCCGCCTATGCGGAGGGCACCTATGACGTGTCGGCGCAGTTCAGCCTGACGGCGGGTCTGCGCTACAGCCATGAAACCAAGGATGTCCGCCACGACCAGTCGAAGGTGAACCCGCTGTTCGTGCCGCTGGGCTTCCCGCCGCCCATCCCGGTCTTCACCGCCGGGCTGACGGAGAACAACCTCTCACCCAAGCTGACGGCGCAATACAAGTTCAATGACGACACGATGGCCTATGCCACGGTCAGCCGGGGCTTCAAGGGCGGCGGGTTCAGTACGGGCCTGATCAACAACGCCGCCGATACCGAGTTCAAGTCGGAAAAAGCCACGAATTACGAGCTGGGCCTGAAATCCACACTGATCCCGCGCCGCCTGAACGCCACGCTGACGGGCTTCTATCTCGATTACAGCGACCTGCAGGTCTCCACCTTCGTCACCAACCGCTTCATCGTCTCCAACGCCGCCAGCGCCACCAGCAAGGGCGTGGAACTGGAGCTGGAATTCAAGGCGACGGAGGAACTGCTGTTGCAGGCATCCGCCGGCTATTTGGATGCCAGCTACGATGATTTCGCCAACGCCCCCTGCCCCGCCGGCAGTGCGGCACGCACCTGCGACCTTTCGGGCAAGCGCATGCTGCGCGCACCGGAATGGACCACCACCCTGACTGCCGATTATGAGCGGGAGGTGACGGCGGGCATCACCGGCTATTTCCGGGCCGACTACACGTATAAATCCGGGCAGTTCTTCACCCTGGAACAGGACCCGGACCTGTCGCAGTCGGGTTATGGCCTGGTCGGTGGCAAGGCGGGGCTGCGCTTCAACGACGGTGCCTATGAACTGTCGGTCTATGCGCAGAACCTGTTCAACCGCCACTACATCAATGGCGGTGGCACGGGCATTCCGTTCTCCGACACCAAGGGCGTGACCCTGGGCGACCCGCGTCTGCTGGGCGTCGAATTCAAGGCGCGCTTCTGATGAAGACGGTCGGCCCGCCCACCCCGTATCTGGTCGTTGACCGTCCGGTGCTGGATCGCAATCTGGAAAGGATGCGGTCCATCGCCGCCCGGCATGGCGTGCAGTTGCGCCCGCACATGAAGACCACGAAGTCGGTGGAGATCGCGCTTGCCGCCCATGGCGGGCAGGCCGGCCCCATCACCGTTTCCACGCTGCGTGAGGCCCGGTATTTTGCCGATGCCGGGTTCAGCGACATTCTTTACGCCATCACCGCCACCCCGGCGCGCGTGGCGGAAATCGCGGCGCTGCGCGCGGCCACGGGGGCGCAGGTCACCATCCTGGCCGAGGACGCCACCGTGGCGGCGGCGGTGGGGGCGGCGGCGCAGGCTCACGGGCTGCGGCTGCCGGTTCTGATCGATATTGATTGCGGCTATGGCCGATCGGGCATTCGCCCGGACGACCCACAGCTGCCGGTGCTGGGCCGTCTGCTCCATGATAATCCAGGCCTGACCCTGGCCGGGGTCATGACCCATGCCGGCCAAGCCTATGGTTGCCGCGATGCCGACGCCGTCCGCCGTGTCGCACGGCAGGAGGTGGCGGCCACGGTGGCCGCCGCCGCCCTGCTGCGTGAGATGGGCCTGCCCGTGCCCACCGTCAGCATCGGATCGACGCCCACAGCCCTGGTGGCGGAGGACCTCACCGGCGTTACCGAAATCCGCCCCGGCAATTATCAATTCCTGGATCTGACCCAGGCCGCCATCGGCGTCTGCGGTCCCGGCGACATTGCCTTGCGCGTGGTGGCGGAGGTGTTGAGCCACCATCCCGGCGGCCATGCCCTTGTCGATGCCGGCGCGCTGGCCCTGTCAAAGGACACAGGTGCCGCCGGCCATTACGGGGTTATCGCCCGCATCGGCAACGCCGTTGCTCCACCCGGCCTGTTCATCGCCAAGGTGGCGCAGGAACAAGGCTATCTCCGTGGCCCGCACGGGCTGGATCTTGCCCGGCTGCTGCCCGTGGGTACGCGGGTGGAGATTCTGCCCAACCATGCCTGCATGACGGCAGCCGCGCATGATTTCTACCACATCCGCTCCGACAGCCCCGCGCCGGACATCTGGCGGCGCGTCAATGGCTGGCACTGAACAATAAGGATAAGGGAATGACCACCACCACGCGTCCCAATATGGACGAATTATCGACCCTGATTGGCGCAGAGCTGGGTGTGTCCCGCTGGATCACGCTGGGTCAGGAGGATAACGACCTGTTCGCCCGCGCCACCCGCGATCCAGACCCACTGCATATCGATCCCGATTGGGCACGACGCGAAGGTCCGTTCGGGGGCACCATTATCTTCGGGTTTCTGACATTGGGCATGCTGACCCATCTGGCCAATGATATCGGCCTGCCACGTGGATCGAAATATCAGTTGAATTACGGATTGAACCGGGTGCGCTTTGTCTCCCCGGTGCATGTCGGATCACGCGTCCGGCTGCGCATGGCGCTGGCGGAGGTGCGTGACCATAATCTGGGCCTGCTGATCACCAATAACTGCACCATCGAGATCGAGGGTAGCGATCAGCCCGCCATTGTCGCGGAATGGCTGGGCGTCCTGGTGCGGGAGGATTGAGGGCGGCACCGCCGTTCCCTCCCCTTCATTCTGGCAAATAAAAATCCGCCCGGCGTACTGGATACGCCGGGCGGCTTCTACTTCGAGGCGTCAGGGCTTCGCGGGCGCAAGCCGCAGGAACCGAGCGGGGGTGACCGTTCCTGGTGCCGGCTGCATCCCCTGCACACGGGTGGAGACCAGGAGCTTGCGGGACACCTGCAAAAGCGGGATCACTGGGGCGTCCGCCATCGCCAGGCTTTCTGCTTCCGCCAGCTTGTCATACATGCGGGAAAGGTCGGGCTGTTCACGCGCAACCTCCAGCAGCTTGCTAAAGGTGGGATTGCGGTAACCCGGCCCGAAACCGCTACGGTCGCCATCCAGCAGGTCCAGATAGGTCACCGGCTGGTCGGAGTTCCAGCCATTCAGGGCCAGATCGGTGTAATCGCGCGCCCGCAGATGCGCCACGACCGACTTCGTCTCCTCATTATGCAGGGTAACGGTAAGGCCCAGCTTCTGTTTCAGCATGGCCGCGACGGCGATATTGATCTGCCGGAACCGGTCGCCCGTGGGATGCAGGATCTCAATCGACAGGGGCTTGTCTGCACCATACCCCGCTTCTGCCAGCAATTGCCGCGCCTTGGCGTCGCGGTCGGCCTGGGACAGGCTGGCCCAGGGCAAGGGACGCGGCGCATAGCCGGGGATGCCGGTCGGCACGAAGGCGAAAAGCGGCGTCTCACCGCTCCGCAGCACCTTCTGCGAAATCATCTCCCGGTCGATGGCCAGACTGATCGCCTGACGCAGCTTCACCTGCGTCGCCCAGGGCTCCCGCGACAGGTTGGGGCTGAGATAAAGGACACCGGCGCTGGGATAGACCATCAGCGCGTCACCCCATTCCGCCTTGATGGCATCCAGCTGCCCCGGCGGAACTGACACTGTCATATGCAGGTCGCCGGTACGGAACCGCTTCAGTTCCGTCTGCTGATCCTCCGTGACGTGATATTCCACGATCTCCGTGGGGACGGAAGCGGCATCCCAGAAATAAGGGTTCTTGCGCAGCCGCACCAGCGATTGCGGTTCCCGCGCCGCCGCCATATAGGCACCATTGGAAACGGGCATCGCCCGGTCATCCGCCCCCTTGTTCAGGGTGGAGCGATGAACGGGGCACAGCATGGCCTGGGGCAGATAGGCCGTGAAATCCGCCTGGCGGTGGGCCATCTGCACGACCAGGGTATTGGCGTCCACCGCCTTGACACCCAGGGTCGCCGGATCGGCCTTGCCCGTGATAATGGCCTGCGCATTCGCCAGATTGAACAGCTTGTCCGCCTGCGGTGCCGCCGTGGCGGGCGTCACCAGCCGACGCCACGCGGCCACAAAATCGTCAGCGGTCACGGGGCTTCCATCCGACCAGCGCGCATCCGGCCGCAGCTTAAACGTATAGGTCAGGCCGTCATTGGACAGGGTCCAGCCTGTCGCGACACCGGGAATGGACTCCCCCCGAGCGCCATAGGCCAACAACCCCTCGCAGATATCGTTGGCGATCCGCATTTCGAACACAGTGGAGGCCTTCTGCCAATCCAGCGTCGAGATATCGGGCCCATTGCCAAGTTTCAGGGCCTCCGCCCCCGCCGCCGCAGGAGCCACCAGGCCCAGAGCCGCCAGCATCGCCAAAGTCACAACGCGCATTTTCCCCTCCGCCCTCCGTTTCGCCGGGACCGCTTCGCCTTCATGACACAGGTCCGGTCGACAGCCCTTATTGACACACCAACGCGGTCAATGTTTCAATAGTGAAGTTGCTTTCAATTTCATAAAAACAATGGAGGTCTTCATGTGGTTCAGGTCCCCGGGTCGTCGTACAGCCCTGGTCAGCCTTCTGGGATTGTTGCAGGGCATTGCCGGGGCCGCCCACGCCCAGGATGCGGGTGGCGAGATCATTCTGGAGGAGATCATCGTCACGGCCCGCAAGCGGATGGAGAATATCCAGGACACCCCGGTCTCCGTCACCGCCTTCACCGCGGCGTCCATGGAACGGTTGGGGATCGAGGATATCGCCGACGTGGCCAAGCGCACGCCGGGCCTGCAATATGGCGATTTCGGCGATATCAAACTCTCCCCCACCACGCTGCGCGGGGTGATCGGCGGTGCGGGTTCCGCCGGCTCCGATCCTGCCGTCGGCTATTACGTGGATGAGGTGTTTGTGGGTCAGGGGGCCGGTGCCAACCTGGACCTGTATGACATCGAACGGGTGGAAGTGCTGCGTGGTCCCCAGGGCACCCTGTTCGGACGCAATACCATCGGCGGCGTCATCAGCCTGACCACGAAACGGCCGACACAGTACCCGGAAGCATCATTCCAGGCGCAATATGGCAATTATGATTTCCTGCGCCTCGCTACATCCGTTTCCGGTGGCGTAGCCGAGACCGTAGCCGCCAAACTGTCGGTGATCCGCGAACGGCGCGACGGCACCATGCGGAACGATTTCCTGGATCGCGACGCCAACACCCAAGGCTCGCTCAGCCTGCGCGGACAGGTGGCGGCCGCACTGGGGCCGGAGACCGACCTGCTGCTGACCGGTGAATATCGCAATGTCGATCAGCGGCCCCTGGCCTATGAGACGTTGCGGTACAATAACGCCACCACGCTGCCCAATGTCATCGACCTGTTCGGCCATCCGCGAAACACCGACCCGGACGACCGCCACGTCTTCCTGGATGACGCCAACAAGGAGACGCTGGACGCCTATGGCCTGTCGGCGCGGCTGGAGACCAGCTTCGACGATCTGGACCTGACCAGCATCACCTCCTACCGCTGGCATGATTATTACAGCCGGGCCGATACCGACCGGTCGCCCGTGCAGTTCCTTTATGATGGCGATCCCGAAAAGGTGGACCGCTTCTCCGAGGAATTGCGCCTGGGTCGCCAGGGGGAAACGTTCGATTGGATGACGGGCCTCTATTATTATCGGCAGGTCGCCCGCAACCAGAGCTTTGTCGAGGTCGGGTCTGATCTGGCCACCCTGCTGGAAGCGCCGGAATTGGCCGGACTGGTCACGGGGTCGGATGCGAAAATGAAGACCACCAGCCTGGCCGGCTTCGCCAGCCTGACCTGGAAAGCCAGCACGGCATTCGATGTTACGGGCGGCGCCCGTCTGACGCGGGACAAGAAGACCATCAACTATGCCCAGAATGATCCGATCGACCTGCTGGGCGGCACCTCGTCCCTGCAGGGTTCGGACAACTGGACCCGCCTGACGCCCACCCTCAACGCCCGTTACCGGTTTAATGACGATGTCATGGGTTATGCCACCGTCAGTTCCGGCTTCAAGAGCGGCGGCTATAACGACGCGCTGGGCGACGCTGATGGCATCGCGTTTGGGCCGGAAACGCTGTGGAACTACGAACTGGGTCTGAAATCCGACCTGTTCGACCGCCGCGTCACGGCCAACATCGCCCTGTTCTACATGGACTGGAAGGATATCCAGATCACACAGGACGACCCCCGCACCCCGCTTTACGATCCGGTGATCAGCAATGCCGGTGCCGCCCATTCCAAGGGGATTGAGCTGGAGGTGAATGCACGGCCGGTGCAGCCGCTATGGATCGGCTTCAACGCCTCCCTTCAACAGGCGGAATTTGATGAAGGCACGATCCCGGCCCGGCCCCCGGCCCAGCCGATCCGCCTGAACAAGGTTCCGCAGACGCCACGCTATACGGCCAGCCTGTTCGCCGAATATACCATGCCCCTGACGGGCCTGGGCGATCTGTCCTTCCTGGGCGAGGTGGTGGCCCGCGGCACCTCTTATCTGACCTTGGATAATCAGGCCGACGGCCGCGTGGGCGCGCACCGGCTGGTCAACGCCCGGATCACCCTGGCAGCAGATAGTGACTGGCGACTGGCCCTGTGGGGCAAGAACCTGACAGATACCGACTATCACACCCGCCTGTTCGACCTCTACAATACGGACGAGGTCGGGCAGAAGCTGGTGATGCTGGGCG
Source organism: Niveispirillum sp. CC-CTL257 (assembly GCF_059489915.1). NCBI lineage: Bacteria > Pseudomonadati > Pseudomonadota > Alphaproteobacteria > Rhodospirillales > Azospirillaceae > Niveispirillum > Niveispirillum sp. CC-CTL257. Next base: position 396,829 of record NZ_JCAJXE010000003.1, on the reverse strand, counting down.
ATCCCCGGACCTATGGCATCGAACTGCGGGTGGATTTCTGATGAGCGGGCCGTTGCGCAACGCGGTCATCGCCGGTGCGACCAGCGGCATCGCCCTTCTGGGCGCCGCCGCCCCCTCTCTGGCCGCCGGGCAAAGACCCGACGGCTGGAGCGATCAATCCTATTACCTGCCCATGCAGGATGGGGTTCGGTTGGCGCTCAGCCTGTATTTCCCCGATGGCAGGCCGCCAGCGGAGAAATCGCCGGTCCTGCTGGTTCAGACCCGCTATGGACGGGCCGGCGTCTATCTCTCCAACCCCGACTATGCCCGCTGGCGAAAGTCAGGCTATGTCGTCGCCATCATCGACACGCGCGGGTCCACCGCCTCCTTCGGGACGCGTAAGGTGGATATCGGGCCGGATGAACAGGCCGATATGGCGGCGATCATCGCCCATCTGGCCAGCCAGCCCTGGTCCAGCGGCGAGGTCTTCACCCATGGCGTCTCCTACATGGCTGACACGTCGGACTGGTCGACGGCCAGCCCCGCCCCGGCCCTGACGGGCGCGCTGCCCCGCCAGACGGATTTCGACGCCTATCTGCATCTGTTCATGCCAGGTGGCGTGTCCAACGACTGGTTCCTGACCGAATGGGGCGGCTTCACGCAGCGTATCGATATGGGTCGCGCTGGGCGGGAGGATTTCGACTGTGTGGTGCGGCCTGCCGATTGCCCAAAACTGTTCCCCGCCCTGCAACCCGTCGATGGGGATGATGATTACCAGTTGATGCGGCAGGCGGTGACCGGGCGGGAGCGCTGGGCACCCGGTGACTATATGGACGCGTCGTTCAGGGACGATCCGGGATTGAACGGCCACAGTCTGTTCAATTCCTCCCCCGCCTCGGCCCTGTCCTCCATCCGGGCGCAGCGCAAGCCCGTGCAATATTGGGGGTCCTGGGTCGATGGCGGCACGGCGGAGGCGGCACTGGCCCGTTTCCGCTCTGCCCCGGAAGTACCGATGGAGGTCTGGATCACCGCCAACAGCCATCAACATGATGTCGGTGCCGATCCTCTCTTTCCCGATCAGCGGGACCCCATGCCCACTGTCGAGGCGCAGTTTGCCCACAATCTGGCCTTTACGGAGAAGGTCCGAACCGGGTCCGCGCCGCCGCGCATCATCCATTATTACGTGATGGGCGCGCGCCGGTTCCGTGACAGCAATGTCTGGCCGCCGGCGGGCACAAAGGTGCATTCCTTTCACCTGTCGCCCGACGGGATATTGTCCGCAGGACCGGCAGCAACGGGCAGCGTCGCCCATAAGGTGGATTTCACGGCCACCACGGGCGATGCCACCCGCTGGTCGACGCAGTTCGGCACCCCGCCCGCCTATCCTGACCGGCGGGCGGAGGATGCGAAACTGCGGGTTTTCGACAGTCCGGCATTCGAGACGGACATGGAACTGGCCGGCACGCCGACCGTCACGCTGCACACCAGCAGCGCCACCGAAGACCCGGCCTTCTTCGCCTATCTTGAAGATGTGGCCCCCGATGGCCGCGTCACCTATCTGACGGAAGGCATGCTGCGCGCCATCCATCGCCGGCCGGCGGACCCCACGACCCTGCCCTATGACCAGGGACCCGCCCCCCATTCCTTCCGGCGGGCCGATGCCATGCCCGTGGTCCCTGGGCAGGTGATGGAGGTACGCTTCGCCCTGTTCCCCGTGGCGGCCCTGCTGAAACGCGGACACAGGCTGCGTCTGGCCATCACGGGTGGAGATGCCAAGGTCTTCCGCCGCCATTCCGGGGGCAAGGACGAGGTTTTCACCATCCAGACCGGGCCGGGCACACCCAGCCGGGTCGAGGTCGATCTTCGCCCCTGGCGGGACTAGACCGGTTTGTTTGAGACTGGAATCGCTTCTTCGTTCGTCATCCCGGCGAAAGCCGGGATGACGAACGAAGAAGCGATTCCGATCAGCGTGTATTCACTCTAGCAGCGCCGGATCAGAACCATCGATCCGGCCAGCAAGGCCGGCGATGCGATGGCCATGAACAGGCAAGCGCCTGTGACCTGGGCCTCTCCCGCTGCTTGCAGGGCGAGGCCCAGGAGCATGGGGCCGCTGGCCAGTCCCAGTTTCTCCAGGGCCGTCCAGACACCGGTGAAGACGCCGACATTGTCGCCACCTTCTTCCCGCGTCAGGCCCGCCAGCAGGGTGAAGGGCAGCACCTGCAGGGCCGCGAAAGCCACACCGCACAGGGCCAGCAGCCCCAGCAACAGGTTCCAGCCCAGGCCCGACAGGCCCGCGATGCCCAGAAGGCAGAGAAGCAGAGCATAAAGCCCCGCTCCAAGCGCAGCAGACGGCCCCTCCCCCCAGCGCCGCCCCAGCAGCGCCCAGGCGGGCGTCGCCAGGACCGTGGCTCCCAGCATGACGCCCATCGCCGCGCCAATCGCCGCTTCCCCCTGCCCGGACAGCCGGGCCGCGAGATAGGGCAGCGCCGCCGTAGCGCCGCTGGCCGCCGCCATTTGCAGCAGATAGGAAGACGCAAGCGCGCGGAACCGCCGGCTGGCCCAGGCACGCCCCAGGGAGCCGGCCAGGGACAGGCCGGACCCGCCCGCGACCGATGCAACACCCTTCAAACCCAGCAAGGGCAGGAGCATGGTGACCAGACAGAAGCCGCCCATCATCAGCGCCATGGCGGCATACCCTTTCGGGCCGCCATCAAAACTGGCCACCAGCACGGGTGCCAGGGCGGCCCCGGCCAGTACCCCCGTCAGGGAAAAAATCATACGCGCCGCAACCAGCCGCGACCGCCGGTCGGCATCCGCCTCCATCATCGCCGGCAAACCCACATAGGGCACGGCGAACAACCCGTTGCAGCAAGTCAGCGCCAGATAGAAGCCGGCCACCCAGACAAAGGCACCCGTGATCGGTGGCTGGAACAGGCCGGCGAAACACAAGGAGGTGCCGATGGCGCCGGTCAACAGGAAGAAGCGTCGCCGTCCCGTGCGGTCCACCCAAAGCCCCACCAGCGGGTCCCAGACAATGGCCCAGCCCTTGGCCAGCAAGAGCGCCAGACCGATCAGTCCCGGGGCCAGACCCAGCGTCTGCGTGCAATAGTAAAGCAGCAGCACAGCCGGCACGGTCGACAGCACGCCCGTCCCCAGCGAACCCGCCGCATAGGCCAAGACCGTTGCCCGCGCTGGCCCGCTGTTCCCCGTCCCGTTCATGATCATGCCTTCCCGTGCCCGCCACAGCGGGTACAATCCAATATCTTGCAAAAGATGAATTTGAATATTATTTCACTTATTGTCAACCAACCCGGAGCGAAAGCCATGCGCGTCTTCATCTGTGCCGATATCGAGGGGGTGGCCGGCGTCGTGACGCGCCAGCAGACGGCCATCAGCGGCTTCGAATATCAACAGGCGCGCGGATGGATGACGGGTGAGGTCATCGCCGCCTGCGAGGGCGCCATGGAGGCCGGGGCCACAGAGATCGTCATCGCCGACAGCCATGGCGAGGCGCAGAACCTGCTGCTGGATGCCCTGCCCGACCATGTGCAGGTCGTGCGATCCTGGCCGCGCCCGCTGGGCATGATGCAGGGGATCGAGACGGGCCCGTTCGCCGCCTGCCTGATGATCGGCCAGCATACGGGCGTGCATCAGGCAGAAGGGGTTCTGGCCCATACTTTCGCGGGCCTGACCATTGCCGGATTACGGGTGAATGGACAGGCGGCGTCGGAAATTGTTGTGAACAGTATCATCGCCGGCCATTTCGGGGTGCCCGTCACCCTGGTGACAGGCGACGACGCCACCTGCGCCCATGCCACGGATGTCCTGGGGCCGGCGGTCCGGACGGCCACCACGAAGTTTGCGCACGGCCGCCTGTCGGCGCGCACCCTAATGCCGGCAGAGGCGCGGCGGCGTATCAGGGCTGCCGCCGCCGATGCGGTCCGCGCCGGGGCCACGTCAAGGCCGCTGCTGGTGGATACGCCACTGACGGTGGAAGTGCAGTTCAAGAACCACTGGAACGCGGAACTGCTGGCCTATCTGCCCTGCTTCCACCGGCTGGACGCGGTCACCGTCGGTTTTACGGCGGAAGACGCGCCTTCCCTGGCCCGCATCCTGAAATTCATGACCAGTTACACACCGTCGCCCTGATTTCAGCCCTGGGCCTTCAGATCGGCCATGCCCGCGAACTCCCCCATCAGGTCGGCAGGCGGGTTGGCCAGGAAGACGGTACGGTACCAGAGGATGGACAGGAAGCGGGCGATGCGATCCGGGTCCAGCCCGCCCTCGGCCAGTTCCGGCAATGGCTGGACATAAAGATCGAACAGGGCGCGATCCACCATGCCGCCCAGCGTATGGGCCAGGGCCGCATGGATCGCCGGATCGACGCCGGCATCGGCAAAGCGTCGCTGGGTGTTGGCCGCCACGCGCCGGCTCCAGGCGGCGCTGACCTCCTGATAGAAGGCGGCAAAACGCGGTTCGGAATCCTCCAACTGCAACAGGCTGCGCATGATGCCGGGACGTTCGGCATATTGCCGGGCCAGCACGGCGGTGGCGCGCATCAGCGGATCAAAACCGTCCGCGCTGCGCTGCCGCCCTTCCTGCGTCATGGATTGGCGCAGTTGTTCCATCATGTCGGTCACCGCTTCCTGCAGCACCTCCATGGCCAGGCTCTCAAGGTCGGGATAGTAATGGTACAGCAGCGAGATGGGGACATCCGCCTCCTGTGCGACATCGACAAGACGCAGCGCACGGTAGCCGTCACGCTCCAGCACCTGCTTGCAGGCGTCCTTTATGCGCTGCCGGCTGCGCGCACCCCGGCTGGTGGCGACAGCGCCATTTTCACCCTGCGACATTGACCGTCCGTACCCTGAACATTGCGGAAGACAGCCTAGCACCCAACCTTTCCCCTGCCTAGTTGGCCCGGCCATACCTGTTCAGGCCTGGACATTGGATTGAATGAGGTGTAAAATGAAGTTGTTTTCAATATCAATTCATGATGTGATCCCGACCGTCCCCAAGGACGCCGCCGCGATCAGAGATGGAAGCCGGTCAGGCCAGCGAAGCGGCCCATGCGATCGGCGGGCGGATCGCGGAGATAGAGTGCCCGATGCCAGAGCAGCGACACGAACAGCGCCATATCCTCCCTGTCTTCCGCAAAGACGGGTGCCAGGATTGGGCTGCGCAGGACCAGGCATTCATAAACGAAGTTATCGACCATGCTGCACAGCGCATGGGCCAGCATCAGCTGCTCCCCCTCCGTCACGCGGGCGTCCGGGAATTGCCGGGCGATGGACCGCGCCACGGCCTGGTTCCAGCGCTGCGACATGTCGCGGAACAACTGCTGGAATTCAGGCTCATCCGCACTGAAAGAGATGATGCAGCGCAGGAGGCCGGGATTGCCGGCATAAAGGCTGATAATCCGGCGGTTCTTGTCCAGGATGCGGTCGAAGGCGCTGCCGGTGCTATCGGCGGCCAGCAGGTCCTGCACCTCGTCGCGCAAACGCGTCAGCGCCGCCAGCACGATCTGCGCCTTCCCCTTGAAATAGCGATAGATGAGGCTGGAGGGCACCTCTGCCTCTGCCGCGATGTCGGCCAGCCGCAGATCCTGATAGCCGATGCGGTTGACCATGCTGGTCGCCGCATCGATCAGCCGGTCCCGCGTCTCCAGGCCCTTGCGGGTCCGGGGCAGACCCGGGTCCCGTTGCACGGCGTTGCGTCTGCGCCTCGTCGTCACGCTTCCCTCTTCCTTCCGCCTGCTGCCGCGATGGCCCCCAGGGTATCGCGCGTCAGGATAAATGAATTTGATTCCAATGTCGGTTGGAAAATGCCGGTTCAGGCATGCCACCGCTCCCCCTGTCACTGAAAATACGGAGAAAGACAAGATGTCCATCGTCGTTCTGGATCGCCACGCGGTTGAAGCCCTGTTGCCCATGTCCGAATGTATCGAGGCCGTGGCCCATGGCATGGCCCGCACGGCCCGTGGCGGCACGCGCCAGCCGCCGCGCAGCCGCCTGGACCTGCCCGTTCCGGGCAATCTGTTGTCAATGATGCCGGGCTGGATCGACGAACCCGAAGCGTTCGGCATCAAGGTGGTCAGTGTCTTCCCCGGTAATTTCGATGTCGGCCTCCCCTCCCATCGCGGTCTGGTGATGCTGTTCGAAGCGGTTCATGGTGCCCTGGTCGGCATCTTTGATGGTGGGGCCATTACCGGCATTCGCACGGCGGCCGCCAGCGCGCTCGCCACCCGCCTGCTGTCCCGACCGGAATCGAGCCGTCTTGCCGTTCTGGGCTATGGCGAGCAGGCAGAACAGCATGTCGCCGCGATGAAGGTCGTCCGCCCCATCACCCATGTCGCGGTGTGGGGTCGCTCCGCCGAAAAGGCCGCCGCCTTCAGCCAACGTATGTCGGAGAAGCACGGGATCACCGTGGAGCCGGCCAGCAGCGTGCAGGAAGCCGTGGCCACCGCTGACATCATCTGCACCACCACAGCCTCACGCGATCCCATCCTGCGGGGGGCGTGGCTGCCGGCGGGCTGCCACCTGAACGTCGTCGGCTCCAGCTTCCCGCAGAACCGGGAGATCGATGCCGAAGCCGTCGTGCGCAGCCGCTTCTATGTCGATTACAAGCCCTCGACCCTGGCACTGGCCGGGGACTATCAGGATGCCCTTGCCCAAGGCCTGATTGAAGAAAGCCACATTATCGGCGGCACGGGCGACGTGCTGGAAGGGCTGGCGCCGGGCCGCGCCAGCCCAGAGGACATCACCCTCTACAAGTCGGTGGGTATCGTGGCACAGGACCTCGTGGCAGCACAGCACCTGCTGAACAAGGCACTGAATGACCCGGCGGCGATGGCAAGCGGGCTGGTTCAGTCGATCACATTGTAAATGTCGGATCGAATACGGTCTTGCACGGAGCTTTATCACTTCAAGCGACTTTATTTGAAGCGTGAACAATAGGAGAAAATCCCGAAGTCTATCAGGCGCGACTATGCGCGCTTGATAGACTCTGGCTCCAACAATGAGATCCCGTCCCTATTGGTGGTGTCGTGCGTCCACGGCGGGCAGCACGATGATGGGATCATCGCTGACAGGAAATGTATGGGAGGATTGACTATAGGCCAATTTCTGGCTGTCGGATGAAGTGTGGTCAGTAATTGCCCCCCAGCACAAGTCAGCTGTCCGCAGTCGGAAAATTGACTTCAGGCACCCCCCGCCTGAAAGCGTCCATACCGTCCATCCATATAGACCAGGGGATTGATCGGGGTCAGATCAATAACCTCCAGCACCGCGCCGATGAAGACGCCATGGGTGCCATATTCCGTCTTCGCCACGTTGCGGCAGAAAAAGCTGGCCTGCGCGTCGGCCAGATAGGCATGACCCAGCGGTGATTGCCGCCAATCGCCAATCGTGAACCGTGCCTCCCCCTTCTCCTTGCCGGCGCACATGCTGGAAATATCGGCCTGATGGGCTGCCAGGATGTTGATACAGAAATCTGCCCCCTGCGACAGCGGCGCGAACAGGCTGGCCGTCCTGTTCACACAGATTAGCATGGAGGGCGGATCCATGCTCAGCTCGCTGACCGCAGTGGCCGTCATGGCGTGGCGCTGCCCGCCCTGCTGACACGTGATGACGACGACGGCCTTGGCCAGACTGCGCAGCCCCCTGCGCAGGGCCGCCGCCACCAGGAAGGGATCGGTGGCCGTAGCGATATCAGTAGGCATCGATTTCCCTCAGCGCCGCCGCCGCCTCCCGCCAGCTGTCCGCCCCCGCCGGCAGCCCGGCATAAAGCGTGGCATGCAGCAGAATTTCGCGGATTTCCTCCTTGGTAACGCCATTGGCGATGGCACCCTTCACATGGTTGCGCAGCTGCGCTGGCCGCGTCTGGCCCACCAGGATGGCAATGGTCAGCATGGACCGGATCTTCAGCGACAGGGCCGGTCGGCTCCAAACTTCGCCAAAGCAGATACGGGTCACGGCATCCTGCAGGGGCATGGTGAAATCATCGGCCTCAATGTGGCTTTTCATGCCTTCCGCGCCGAAAATCTGCTCCCGCAAGGCCCGGCCGCGTTCGGCGGCCTCGGTATCATGGGATGAACTCATGCTGTTTCCTCCTGATTGTCGGGCCACAGATGCGGCCCTATTGCCTTTGCGGCGGATTTCATGACCCGGGCGGCGGCGGGCGACATTGCGACCGCGCGCAGGAACCCGTGGATCATGCCCGGTGCCGTCATTACCTCCGCCTGCACGCCGGCGGCGCGCAGAAGGTCGGCATATTCATCACCCTCCGCCCGCAACGGATCATATTCCGCCCCGATCAGCACCGCCGGCGGCAGGCCGGACAGGTCGGGCGTGGATAAGGGCGGTGGGTGGCAAGGTTCCGCCTCCTGCGACTGCCGGTAAAGCCGGACGAAATCCTCCACCCGCTGCGCGCTCAATAACGGATCGCGCCCGCGCAGATAGGAGGAACGACCGGGCACCAGCGCGTAGGCCCCGTACATCAACAACTGGCACACGGGCCGCACCGGCAATCCGGCATCCCGCGCCATCATGGCTGTGACGGTGGCGAACAAGGCCCCGACACTGTCACCCGCCACCGCGATGCGCCGCGCATCGACGCCCAGCAGGGGCGCATGTGCCAAGAACCACTGGAACGCCGCGAAGCAATCCTCCTGCGCGGCACGGTAGCTGTTCTCCGGCAGGCGGCGGTACTGCACGCTGACCACGACGGCCCCCGTCTCCTCCGCCAGCGCCTGGGCCACGATGTCGAAGCTCTCGACACTGCCAAACGCGAAACCGCCGCCATGGAAGTAACAGATGCCCGGCCGCACCACGGCGCGGCCCGGATGCAGGATCGTCACCGCGACCTCCCGCCCCGGCAGCACGATAAAGCTGACATGGCGGCGCAGGGCCGGCGCTGCTGGCCGGGCAAAGGCATCGGCGCCTAAGTCGGATGACAGACGTGCAGCGGCCAGCGTTCCGCCCGGCGGCGACTGCGCCGCACGGAACGCGGCCAGATAGGCTTCCATCCCCTCCGCCAACGAAACGGGAGCATCCACCATGGCGTCCCCCGTTTCAGGCAAAGGCCTCGTACCTTATGTCGGGTGCCGCGACCGACAGTTCGGCCAGCCGGGGCATCACTTCCTTGGCGAACAGCGACAGGTTTTCCACCGTCTCCGCATGGCCCAGCGTGCCCGCCTGCCCCATCATCAGCAGGTTGCCGAACCCACCGACATCGGCATAAAAGCGGCTGATCTGCCCGAACACGTCATCGGGCGTGCCCACAAACATCAGGCCGGCATCGATATATTGCTCGATGGTCGCATCGGATGGCAGCGGGCTGCCATCGCGCAGGCGCGGGCGGATGGCGTTGGGCCCGGCCTTCAGAAGGCGGACATTATCCTTGACGGAGGTAAAGCCCGCTGGATTACGGAATTGCGGGTCCAGACGGGCGGCGGTGGTGAAATAGGCCTTCATCTGCTCCGCCCGCTCGAACGCCGTCTTGCGGTCATTGGCGACGGAGACCAGCCCCAGATAGCCCAACCGGTCTTCGGACGCCGGCTTGCCATGTGCCTCCTGATAGGCCTTGCGATAGGCGTCGAACACCGACCGCGCCACGGCACCCGACAGGAAGGTCGCGCAGACATAGCCCAGTCTGGCCTGCTGTGCCGCACTGCTGCCGCTGGACGCCGTCATCCAGATGGGGGGCGTGGGCTGCTGGATGGGACGCGGCCACAGGCTGACGGCCCGGTAATTGAAGAACTCGCCATCCCAGGAGAAATTCTCACCCTGGTTGCTCAGCGCCTCCTTGATCAGGTCATGCGCCTCCCAGAACCGGTCCATGAAGCGGACAGGCTGGCGGTTGGACATGAACACCTCATAGGCGGCCCCCTTGACCAGCCCCACCTCCAGACGCCCGTTGGAGATGACGTCGGCCATGGCAATCTCTTCTGCCACGCGCACCGGGTTGGCCCGGTTGCCGATGGGAATGCCCAGCGCCAGCAGGCGGGCATTGCGCGTCTGCCGCGCCAGGATGGCGAGCGTCGTCATGCAGGACGTCGACATGCAGGTCGCCGCCGCATGATGCTCATTGATCATGATGTTGAAGCCCAGCTCATCGGCCAGGACATATTCATCCAGATAGCGGTTGATCAGCCTTCCCGCCTCGACAGGATCGCAATGATGCTGCGGTAGGGTGATGCGCATCGGCCCCGGCACCTCGAAGGCGGGATGATAGGCCTGTTCGCTGAATTGCCAGACTTTCATGATGTTGTTCCTTCAAGCGGCCACGGAAACGGCGCGTTGAACAAAGGCTTCAATGCTCGCTGCCGCCACGTCCGGCCGGTCGACATAGATGCGGTGGCCGCAATCCGGGATGGTCTCAAACCCCGCGCCGGGGATCAGGGCGGCATAGTCGCGGCCATAATCCAGCGACGCGATGGCATCCTCCTGCCCCCACAGGACCAGCGTCGGCGTGGTGACGCGGTGCAGGCGGTGTCGCAGTTTGGGATTGCACATATAGGGCGACCAGCCGAACAGCATCGTCGCCTCGGCATTGCGCACGCGCCGCTCCAGCACCTCGTCCGGTAGGGCGGCAAGGTCCAGTTTCGGGGCCGGGGTCACCTGCGACTTGGCCTCCACGGTGCGGCTATCCTGGGTGAAGATATCCAGCACCCGGCGCGTCTTGCGGTCCGCCGTCTCGATCCCGAATGGCGCGCCCAGCACCGACAGGGCGATACGCCCATTATTCTTGACCAGCATCTCCGCCGCGATCCAGCCGCCAAAGGAAAAGCCGGCAAGTACAACATCGCGCAGGTCCAGTTGCTCTAGCAGGTCGAGATAGAAATAGCCCAGATCATCGACCGTGGAGAAAGACCGGGGCAGATCGGACCCCCCGAAACCCGGATGCGAGGGGGCATGGACCTTGTAGCGGGCGGAAAGAAGGTCGATCAGGGGGGGCAGACCCTCGACCCCATCCATGCCGTGCAGCAGCAGCAGGGGCCGGCCCTCGCCTTTCACCAGCATTTCCAGGCGCACACCGCCCACATGCAGGAACCGCGTTCCGGAAGGGGAAAGGGCATCCGCCACTTCACTGTTCATCCGCCATGACCTTTCTTGAACGCTTTTGCGCATGATTGACGATGCCCAATTACTGGCCGGGGCAAGGCTTAACCGTCCAATTCTTTGTCTTGCAGAACCGATGCCGGCGCGGTATCAATTGCCCATGGAACTTCGGCATCTCCGTTATTTTCAAGCAGTTGCACGCGAGGAGCACTTCGGTCGCGCCGCGCAGGCCATCCATATTGCCCAGCCGGCCCTGACACGGCAGGTGCGTGATCTGGAGGATGAACTGGGCGTACAGCTGTTCGAACGGCTGCCGCGCGGCGTGCGCCTGTCACCGGCTGGACGCGCCTTCCTGGAGGATACGAACGCCATCCTGGAGAAGCTGCAGCGCTCCGTGGCGCGGGCCAAAAGCTACGCCACGGGTCAGGTCGGCTCCGTCCAGATCGGGTTCAGCGAGCTGGCGTCCCGCCACCCTGAAATCCCGGCCAAGCTGTTGCAGTTTCGCCTGGACGAACCGCTGGTGGAACTTAACCTGCTGCCGATGAGTTCGATGAACCAGATCGATGGCTTGCGCAACGGTACCGTCGATCTGGCCATCGTCTATGACATTCACTTGTCGGACGAGAATTTGGGCCTGCTGGACAGCTGCGAACTGGGCAGCAGTGAGATCGTGCTGGCCTTGTATGAGGATCATCCCCTGGCACAGCGCCCGATCCATATGAAGGATCTGGCCGACGAACGTTTCCTGTTCCCGGCCCGCAAGCCGCAGCCGCGCTATTTCGACCGGCTGATGCAGGCCTGCCTGTCGCACGGTTTCTCCCCCAACATCGTGCAGGAAACGGCAACCGACAGCATCCTGCTGTCCCTTGTCGCCGTCGGCATGGGCATCGGCTTCACCCAGAAAACCGGCGGCACCCCGCGTCAGGGCGTGGTGCTGCGTGAGGTAGAGGACCTGGAAGTGTCCTTCCGCCTGCATCTTGCCTGGCGCAAATCCGACCCCTCACCCGCCGTCCTGCGCTTCGTCAACGCGATGCGGTAGGTCCACCCAACCGCAACTGTCGATAAGCCGCCAGCAGTTCCTGCTTGTCCATGACGCCCAGCTTGCAATAGGCGCGGCGGCGGTAGGTGATGACGCTGGACAGGGTCAGGCCGGTCTCTATCCCGATCTCCCCCTGGGTCCGGCCCAGGATGAAACCCGCCGCCACTTCCGCTTCCCGCGCGCTCAGACCCGCATCGGCAGACAGCAGGGTTTGCCGCACTGCCGCCGGTGTCTCGTCGCCGGGACGGCTGGCCGACAGTTCGACATGGCGCGACAGGGCGGCCATCAGCAGCGGCGCCAGTTCCTCCAGCCGTGCGATATCACCCGGCCGGAAGCCGCCATCGCTGGCCGCGCGATAGCCATTGGCGATCAGCGGCTGCCGCCCTGCGGCCTGGATGCTCAGCCGTTCCCCGATGCCGCCATTCTCGTAACAGGTGCGGCGATAATCGGCGTCGGCGATATCGCCGGCACAGGTCCTCACAACGCGAACCCCTGCCCCCGCGCGCCGCACGTCGCTGTCCTGCCGCCAATAGCGCCTTGAATAGGCGGTGGAGGCGGTACGGGCGAAGTCGGGCGCGCCCCGGCATTCCCCTTCCGCGAACAGGGTCCGTAGGGCGTCTGCCCCCTGGAAGCAGAAGGCGGAAAACAGCCGCGCCCCGCACAGCGTTTCCAGCGTCGCAAGGAACCGGGCCGGAAATTCCGGGGACCCGACCGTGGCCACCATGCCGGCCAGCATGCCGATATCGTTGCGCATCACCATCCTGTCCTCCCGCCGGGGGGACGAAACCGCCCTTCCCCCGCCCTATGATGCCATCAACCAAACCAAGGGAGACCCGCCATGTCCACGCCGCCGCCGATCAAGGGCCTGTACCATTACGCCTATCCCTGCCGCGACGCGGAGGAAACACGCCATTTCTACGAGGACATCCTGGGCCTGCCGCTGGTCAATTGCATGACCGCCGACCGCGTGCCCAGCACGGGCGAGGAAAAGCCCTATGCCCATATGTTCTTTGCCATGCAGGACGGGTCCTACATCGCCTTCTTCGACCTGGGCGAAAACCAGATGCCGGAACCCTCCCCCAACACCCCCGCCTGGGTCCAGCATTTCGCCATGGAGACCGGGTCGGTGGAGGACGTGCTTGCCATGCGCGACCGCTTGAAGGCGCATGGGGTGGAAGTCTTAGGGCTGGTCGATCACGAATTCGTGAAATCCATCTATTTCTTCGACCCCAACGGCCTGCGCCTGGAAGTCACCACCCGCACCGAGCCGCCCGGCTATGTCGCCGAGGCCGCCCGCAACGCCCGCGCCGACCTGGATAAATGGACGGCTGACAAGGCGACGCGGCTGGCGGCACGGGCGGGTTGAGATATTGCGTAGGTCAGGTCGAGGGCGAAGCCCGAGCCCTGACATGGTACCATCGCCTGTCAGGGCTCGCCTGCGGCTCGACCTGACCTACGCCAGAAACCCCTTCTTCCGGCTCCAGTCCAGGATCAGACCCATGCAGGTCTCCAGGTGCTCGGGCTGGCCGATATAGTAATGCGTGGCCCCCACGATGCGGTGATATTCCTTGTCCGGCGTCGCCAGGGCCGCATGGATCATCGGATTATGCGCCGCCGGCACGGCGTCATCGGCCGTATTCTCGATCTGCAGCACCGGCGTGCGGTTGATCTTGGCGGCATTCATCGGCCCCTTGGCGTTGGACAGGTCATAGCTCCACTGGCTCAGCCATGAACGCAGGGTGCAGAACCGGGCCAGCCCCACCGGACCGACATTGACGGTACGCGGATCGCCCATATAGGACCAGCCCGGCCGCCGTTCGCTGGGCTCGATGGTCGGGTCCAGCCAGCGCACGTCACACATGGTGCGGTGGACGACGAAGGCTCTTTCCTGCTCTGCCCCACCCCTGGCGCGTAAGCGTTCCAGCTGTTCCTGGCACCAAGCGGTAATGCGGCGATTGCGGGCCACCTGCCGGGCGCGGAATGCCGCGATGAAATCGGCGCTGAACGGCGCCTTGTTGGGGCATTCCTCGGCATAGATGTCGAATTCGATGTCGCGCCGGTCGGGGTCCAGCTCATCAATCACCGAGGGGTCCAGCCATTCGGTCAGCGTTTCCGCCCGCGACAGGTGCGCCGCGATGAAGATCACCCCATCGGCGGGCGACAGGTCGGCGGTGGTCAAATCCACCGTATCCCCCGCCGGCGTATGGGTGATGGTCGGCTTCTCCGCCTGCGCCTGGTAGAACAGCGACAGCGACCCGCCGCCCGACCAGCCGACCAGCACCACCCGTTCATAGCCCAGCACGTCCCGCGCATGCGCGATCCAGCGGCCAAGATCGATGGCCACCTTCTCCATGATCAGGGCACTGTCATTGCGTGGATAGCGGCTGGCCGCGCACAGCACATGCAGGCCCCGATCCGCCAGCGCCAGGGGCATGGGCAGCAACTGAAGCGTGGAGGTCGGGTGCATGAACACATAGACCGTCCGCGCCCGCTCCCCGGCGGGGCACAGCAATTGCCCCTCCAGATTGACCTTTCCCGAGTTGCCCGCGAAGCCATAGGTCTCGCTGAACCCCTTGTTATCGGGAAAGCTCACCACCTGCGGCTGCCTGACCCAAGACGTCCGTTCCGACATCTGATCCCTCTCTATATGTTCTACTTAGTAATGGTGCCCAGCACCCGAAGGCGTTACAGCGGCACCGTCGTGACATCGTGGCGGAACAGCCATTCGTAGCGTTCCGCGACCTTCTGCGGGTCCCATTCCCGGTCGATATAGGCTTGCGCGCCCTCCGCACTGGCCAGGGCGGGATTGTGGAAGCGACCGGCATTGGATGCCGCCCCCTGCACCACCCGCGTCGTCCGCTCGATCCGGGCACCCTGATAGGCGCTCAGCGCCTGGGCATGATCATCGCCATAGGCTTCCAGCGCGCGGGCCAGGACGAACCCGTCTTCGATGGCCATGGCCGCACCCGATGCCATGAAGGGCAGCATCGGGTGCGCTGCATCACCCAGCAGCGTGACACGGCCCGCCGTCCAGCTCTCCAGCGGCTGGCGCGACAGCAACGCCCAGCGGAAGGGTTGCGGGATGGCGCGGATGTAATCCTGCACATCCTCATGCCAACCGGGATAATCGGCCAGACAGGCCTCCACCGTTGACGGGCTGGACCAGCTTTCGGTCTTCCAGTCTTGGTTTTCCACGACGCTGGAGAAATTCATCAGTTCGCCGCGCCGGATCGGGTAATTGACGATATGCCCGCCCGGCCCGATCCAGTTGACGCCGACATCGCGCACCAGATGGGGCGGCAGCTTGTCCATGGGAATGACGCCGCGCCAGGCGACAATGCCGGTAAAGCTTGCCTGCATCTCCCCGAACAGCTTCTGCCGGATGATGGAATGCACCCCGTCGGCCCCGATCACCAGATCGTGGCGCTGCGCCGGCTTGGCCGCGAAGGACAGCACCACCCCGCCCGACCATTGTTCCACATCCACACAGCGTGCACCCAGCTGGATCACGTCGGGCTTCAAGGCACGTACTGCCTGGGCCAGCACCGTATGCAGGTCGTTGCGGTGGATGGTGATATACGGCGCGCCATAGCGTTCGACCGATTGCGGACCCAGGTCGAACAGCTTCCAGGTCTGCCCCGTGCTCCACAGCCTTATTTCCTTGCCCACCGGGCAGAAGGACTGGGCCAGGACCTGATCCAGGATGCCCAGTGCCGCGAAGACGCGGGTGCCATTGGCGCTGATCTGCAGCCCGGCCCCCACCTCCCGCAATTCGTCCGCCTGTTCATAGACGGTGACGTCGAACCCGCGCTGCAAAAGCGCCAGGGCCGCCGTCAATCCGCCCATGCCCGCCCCGACAATCGCTATCCGCATCTGATCCTCGCTGCGCTTCATGTTGTTTGCTATTTCTGAATAGTGTTCGTCAATAACACAAGACTCAAATCCTGACCACAGCGCAATGCACAGGTGACGGCACCCCCGCTCCTCTGTTACGCATGAGACAAACCAGAGAGAGAAAACCGCCGATGCCGCCCGATGACGCCCTGAACCAGAAGCGACGCGTCCAGTCGATTGAGGTCGGGTTCCGCGTCATCCGCGTCCTGCAACAGGCCCATGAACCCATGGCGCTGCGCGACATCGCCAGGGACGCCGACATGCCGGCCAGCAAGGCGCATCTCTACCTGACCAGTTTCATGCGCGAAGGGCTGGTGGCGCAGAACCCGCAGACCGCGCGCTACTCCCTTGGCCCCTACGCCACCGAACTGGGCCTGTCGGCCATCCGGCAGCTGTCGGTCGTGGAGGCCGCGAACGGGGAGATGGCGGAACTGACGGCGCAGACCGGCTGCGCCACCTATCTGTCCGTCTTCACCGAATATGGCCCGGCCATCGTGTCCAAGGTGGATGGCAACCGCCAGGGTGCCTTTACGGTCCGCTTGGGCCATGTCCTGCCCATGGCCAGTTCCGCCACCGGCCTGGTTTTCCTGGCCTTCCTGCCGCAGGCCCAGACCACCCTGGCTGCCGACCGCGACGCAGAAATGCCGGCGGCATCGCTGATGGCCGAGGTGCGCGACAGGGGCTATGCCACCACCAGCGGCCTGATCAACGCCAATTTCGCCGCCATCTCCGCCCCCATCTTCGATTACAGCGACGGTCTGGCCGCAGCGCTCACCCTGCTGGGACCCGACAAATACCTGACCGGTGCGCGTACACAGTCCAGCATCGATCAGGTCCTGGCCGCCGCAGGGCGCGTGACGGTGAAGATGGGGGGGCGGTTACGGGCTTAAAGGGCAATCGCGATCGACTTCACCTCCGTATAGGCCTCGATCCCTTCCCGCCCGTTCTCCCGGCCCCAGCCGGATTGCTTGAACCCGCCGAACGGCAGCGCCGGGTCCAGGCCGCCGCCATTCACGCGCACCGTGCCGGCCTTGATCTTGCGGGCCAGCTTGTGCGCGGCACTCAGGTTCTGGGTCCAGACGATGGCGCCCAGCCCGTAATCGGTGTCATTGGCCTGAGCCGCGATCCGGTCCAGATCAGCGTCGCTAAAGGACATGGCGCACAGGACGGGGCCGAAAATCTCCTCCCGCACTACCGACATCTGCGGATTGGTGCCGGTCAGCACCGTGGGCGGCACGAAATAGCCGGGGCCGGAGGCTGCACTGCCCTGGCCGCTGATCGTCGCCCCGTCGCGCAACCCCGCCTCGATATAGGACAGAACCCGCGCCTTCTGTTCCGCTGACACCACCGGCCCCATCTGCGTATCGGGGTCCAGACCGGGTCCGACACGCAGCTTTCCGGCAAAGTCTGCCACCCCTTCGACCAGCGCATCGAACACGCTTTCATGTGCGAACAGGCGGGAGCCGGCGTTGCAGATCTGGCCGGCATTGGTGAAGATCGACCGGGCCGCTCCCTCAATGGCGCGGTTGATATCGGCATCGGGCATGACGATGACCGGCGTCTTGCCGCCCAGTTCCAGGGTCACGCGCTTCATATTGACGGTGGCGCCCTTGACGATAAGGCGCCCCACCTCGGTGGAGCCGGTGAAGGTCACCTTGTCCACGCCCGGATGTGCCACAAGGGCGGCCCCCGCCGCTTCGCCCAACCCGGTCACCAGATTGAACACGCCCTTGGGGAACCCGACCTCTGCCATCAGATGGGCCAGGCGCAGCGCCGTCAGCGGCGTCTGTTCAGCGGGCTTCAGGATGATGGTGCAACCGGCGGCCAGTGCCGGTGCCGTCTTGGCCACCGCCATGGCCAGCGGCGCATTCCAGGGCACGATGGCCGCCACCACGCCCACCGGTTCCCGCACCGTATAGGCGTGCCAGGTGCCGGGGCCGGACAGGTTCACACTCTCCCCATTCAGCTTGGTGGGCCAGCCGGCATTGTAGCGCAGCACCTCGACCGCATGCGGCACGTCGAACATGCGGGCATCGCGCAACGGCTTGCCATTGTTCAGCGTTTCCAGCATCGCGAACTCATCCGCATGCGCCTCAATCGCGTCGGCCAGCCGCCACAGCAGGCGGGCGCGTTCCGACGGCTTCATCGTGGCCCAGGGTCCGTCCAGGGCCGCCCGCGCCGCACGGACGGCCAGATCGACATCCGCCTCCCCGCCCGCCGCCGCGCGGCCGATGCGCGATCCGTCGCCGGGATTGAAGGTTTCAAAGCTGGAACCCGACCGTGGTTCGCGCCACTCCCCGTCGATGAACAGGCCATGCTCCCTGCCCGCGAATTGCAATGCGCCGTCCAGGGCGAGTTTATCCTTTGCGATATCCGGCATGTGTCACCGTCTGGCTATGATGGATGGGATGGTTTCGGCGCAATGCCACAGAGACGCCGCATCGGGGGCGTCTCTTCGTTTGCTATTGTTGAACATCTTCCGTTATTGTGCAACAGCTCCTTTCAAGATTGTGCGAGGGACCTTGTCGCAGGAATTCGACCATATCGTCGTCGGTGCCGGATCGGCCGGATGCGTGCTGGCCAATCGGCTGACCGAGGACGGCACACGCCGCGTGCTGCTGATTGAGGCGGGCGGCTCCGATGCCAGCCCGTTCCACGCCATGCCGCTGGGCTTCATGGCCGCCATGGCCGACCCGGCCAAGGACTGGGGCTATGCCACGGAACCGGAACCGCATCTGAACGGCCGTCGCGTGCCCCTGCCGCGCGGTCGGGTGCTGGGCGGCTGTTCAACCACCAACGGCATGATCTATATGCGCGGCCATTCCGGCGATTATGATGAATGGCGCGATCTGGGCTGTCCTGGCTGGGGCTATGAGGATGTCCTGCCCTATTTCCGCAAGATGGAGACAAGCTGGCGCGGGGCCGGCCCCTATCATGGCGACGACGGCCCGCTGTCGGTCAACCCGGTCAGCCATCCGTGGCTGCGTATCGACCAGATCATGGAATCGGCCGCCGCCGCCGGCTTCCCGATGAGCGATGATCTCAGCGGCGAGCGGCAGGAAGGTTTCGCGCTCAGCGAGGTGACGGTGGACCTGCGCGGACGGCGCGCCAGTGCGGCCCGCGCCTATCTGCGCCCCGCCCTGAAACGGCCCAACCTGCATCTGGTCACCCATGCGCAGGTGACGCGCATCCTGTTCGACGGCAACCGCGCCGTGGGCGTGGAATATCGCAGCGACGGCGTCCCGCATCAGGTGCGGGCGCGGCGGGAAATCATCCTGTCGGGCGGGTCCTACAATTCCCCGCACTTGCTGATGCTGTCCGGCATCGGACCCGCCGCCCATCTGCGCGAACACGGGATCGATGTGCGGGTGGACAGCCCCGGCGTGGGCGGTAACCTGTCCGAACATCCCCTGGTCTATGGCGAATTCGCAGTGACGGGTGACACGTTCCTGCGGCAACTGCGCCTGGACCGCGCCGCCCTTTCGGTGCTGCGCTGGGCCGTTTTGGGCAGCGGGCCGTTCGCGTCGCAGGTGACCAGCTGCGCCGCCCTGATCCGCACACTGCCGGAACTCAGCCGGCCCGACATTCAGCTGATGGTGATGCCGGTGCGCCTGGATGCGAAAATCTGGACGCCGGGCCTGGGCAAGCGGCTGGCCGACATGTTCTCCGTCATGGTGATCCAGCTGCATCCCGAAAGCCGGGGGCGCGTCAGTCTGCGTTCGGCCGATCCGGCAGACAAGGTGCGGGTGCAGCTGAACCTGCTGTCGCATGAACGCGACTATGCCGAACTGCGCCGGGGCATCCGGGCCTTGCGCGCCCTGTTCGCCGCCGGCCCGTTGGCCGAAATCGCGGGGTGGGAGACAAAGCCGGGGGCTGATCGCCAGACCGACGCCGAGCTTGACGCCTTCATCCGCACCAATCTGCGCATCACCCAGCACCCGGTCGGCACCTGCCGCATGGGCAGCGGCGATGACGCGGTGGTTGATCCGCACCTGCGTGTCATCGGGGTCGAAAATCTCCGCGTCGTCGATGCCTCCATCATGCCCACCGTTCCCGGTGGCAACACCAATGCGCCCGTGATCATGGTCGCGGAAAAGGCGGCGGATTTGATCCGAGCCTGAAATGTGATGACGCATGCGCCCCTTTTGCATGCGTCATCCGTCCATCCCCCAAACAAAAAAACACCGGAACGGTCGCCCGCTCCGGTGTCAGTTGCTGGGGGAAAATCAAATCCGGGCGCGCAGGCCAAACACCCAGTAGCGCCCGCGATTGTCGAAGAAGGGCGAATTGGCGATGGTTGGCTGCACGATGCCGTTCGGCGTGATCGGCGGCGCTTCGTTGGTCAGGTTTTCAACCGAACTATAGATGGTCAGGTTTTCCGTGATGTCATAGGCGATATTGGCATCGAAATAGTTGATGCCGTCGATGCTGTTGTCGGCGATGTCCAGTCGCGTCTGGTTGAACCGCGTATCGATCTTGCCGCCGGAGACATAGCGGTAAGCCAGGCCGAATTTCCAGTCATCGATGCTGTAATTGGCGCTGAGATTGACGCGCCATTCCGGCACGCCCTGCGGCGGGGGCGAAATGCCGGCCAGACCGACATAATCATCCGTGCGGCCATTGGCCGTGGTGCTCAGCTTGTCGGCATGGCTGGCCAGCAGGCGCAGTTGCATGGTGCCGCCGGCATCGGCCAGATCAAGCGGGAAGGAATAGACCGCCTCGAAATCCTGCCCCGCCACTTCCTGGGCATTGGCATTGAAGGGCACAATGTTGATGCGGGTGATGATGCCGTTGGTGCGGATGATGCTGGGGCAGAACTGCGCCTGTCCACGGAAGCAGAAATTGGCAATATCCTGCCCCGCCACCACCGAAATCGCGTCCTTCACCTTGATATTGTAATAGTCGAAGGAGGCGCGGAACCCGCTCAGCCATTCCGGCTGCACCACGACGCCGACCGAATAGGTATCGGCCTTTTCCGGCAGCAGATTGGGATTGCCGCCGGTGATCAGCGTCGTCTGCCGGGCGATATTGTCGTTGGGGTCGATGATCGAATTGATCACCTGATTACCCTTGGAGAACAGCTCGAAATTGTTGGGCGCGCGGATATCGCGGGACAGGGTGCCCCGGAACCGCAGGTCGGGGATCGGCTCGTAATTGCCGCCAACCTTCCAGCTCCAGACGCCGCCGCTGGTCGAATAATCCGTGTACCGGGCCGCCGCGTTCAGTTCCAGCTTGTTGGCGAAGGCGGCACCATCGGCCAGCGGCACCGCCACCTCGGTATAGGCTTCCTTCACATTATACTTGCCGGCAAAGGGCTGCGAATTGATGGAGCGCCAGCGGCTGGCGGCTGAATCCGCATCCGCCGTCTGGGTGGTCTTCTCCGTCCTGTATTCCGCACCCGCCGCGATGGAGACAGGCCCCGCCCAGGTGGAGAAGGGGGAACCGGAGATATTGGCCGCGTAAACCTGCTGTTCCATCTCCGCGAAGGTGGTGGAGGTGCCGTGGTAATAGGACAGCGCCTGCGACGTGATGGACCCGGCGCCGAACGGGTTGATCGGCACACAGTTGCGGATATCCCCATAGGGGTCCTGCGCCGCCGTCGGGTTGGGATTGTTCAGCAGCACGCGGCAGATGGCCTGACCCGTGGCCGGGTTGATGACACTGTCGATGCCATAGGTCCAGCGCTGCGAAATGCGGTTATTATAGGCCGCCTGATCATAGGTGTTTCGGCCCAGCTGTCCCGTCACGCTCCAGGCCCAGGTGCCGCCCAGGCTGCCCTCCGCGCCGAAACTGGCGCGCCGGGCCTTGGTCGTCGTCTCGAAAATGGAATTGCCATCTTCCACATTGTACCGGCCGAACGGAATGCTGGTCAGGCCCAGGGACGCCATGGCCGCCTTCACGGAACTGTGCAGGAAGGCATTGTCATTGCGGATGGTCAGCGTGCCCGTGTCCGGGTTCGGCACCAGATCCGACTTGGCATGCACTTCCGAATACAGCATGTCGGCGAACAGGCTGACATCCTCTGTCAGCTCGAAATCGACGCGTCCATAGGCGCTCTTGCGTTCGATCTTGGGCAGCAGATTGCCGCCATCCACCGCCTGATCGCCGTTGCCGCCGCCCTGCATGTAGGTGGTGCCGATATTGGTGCCATATTCGAACGGCATGGGCACGCCGTTGGGCCCGAACTGCACGCCGGTCCCGGCGGCAAAGCCCAGGCGGGCCGCGAGATTGCGGGCCAGCGTATTGTTGCCGCCCTGCAGCCCCACCACGCCGCCCGGCGTCATCTGCGAAAAGACGCCATTATTGACGATCAGCAGGCGCGGCTGGCCGTTGGTCGCCGTATAGGCAGGGTTGGTCAGCTGTACCCAGCGATCATCGCCCCAGGGACGGCTGGCCTGGCTGGTCTGCCCGTTATTATGCATGTAATCGCCGGCGACCGAGGCGTGCAGCTTGCCGTCCAGGAACCCGTGGCCCACGGCGAAATTCACCGATGGCCGCTGGAAGTCGCCATAATCGGAGACGCCATAGGACACGTCGGCCTTAGCCCCCTCGAACTCCTTGTCCAGCACGAAATTGACGACACCCGCCACCGCGTCGGAGCCATAGGCGGCGGACGCGCCGCCGGTAACGATCTCCACGCTCTTAATCAGGGCGATGGGGATGATGTTGGTATCGATGGTGCCGGCGGGATCGGTCACGCCCACCCGGTTACCATTCATCAGTACCAGGGTGCGCTGGGTGCCCAGGCCGCGCAGGTCGGCGTTGGACGCCCCGATGGGCTCGCTCGACTTGCCGATATTCTGGTTGACCTTCAGCTGCGGCACCTCCTGCAGCAGGTCGGAAACCGTGCTGATCGCCTTGTCCTGCAGCTCCGCCGCCCCGACCGATGTCAGGGGCGTGGGGGCAGTGAAGCCGGAAATGCGCGTGCCGGTGACGACGATCTCTTCCAGCTCCAGTTCCTGTGCTTCTACCATCTGGGGGGCCAGCAAGCCGACGCCCAGGGCGATCAGGCTAACCGGACCGAATTTCGATACAGGCATGTGGGAACCGCGACGCAGCTCTTGAACCATCTGTTCCTCCCTGACCGGACGGCTTCGATCCGGCACTGTATTGTTTGTTATTTTCATACTGAATTCGTTGATAACGAAAATCCAATGCTACTCTTGGCGCGATCAATACCGTTCCGGCATCAAACCTTGGCCAACCCGCATGGTTCGGCGCACGTCAAAAGAAGCAGAGCCGTAGGGCCGCGTCGGAGATGCGGCGGCGCGTCGCGGCATGAGGCACCAGTTCGTGGAACAGGGCGATGGTGTCGGCATAGGACACCGCCCCTTCCTTGCCAACAAAGGGCGCATCGCTGCCCCAGAGCAGCCTTTCGCCGCCCGCTTCCGACAGGAGCCTCGCCGTCGCCGCCTGCCGCAGCGCGGGATCAAGGCGGAACCCGGCGGAGATTTTCACCCAGGCGCGTCCCGTGGCGACCGCGCGCAGGATCGCCTTGAACCCGTCCCCCTCCATGCCATCGGGGGCGCGCAGCAGGCCGAAATGATCGACGACGACATTGATGCCGTGCGCCATCAGGACCGGCAGCACGACCGCCTGCTGATCGGCGCTGGCGTTCAACTCGACATGCATGCCGCAATCGGCCAGACGGTTCAGGAATTTCCGGTATCGGAAGCTGGTCAGGTCCGGCGGGGCGGCATCCAGCTTCCACTGCATGCGCACGCCCACCACGCCCTGGTCGGCCAGCGCCCGGATCGATGCCGCGTCCGTCTCCGGCTCCAACATCACGGTCGCGCGCAGGCGCTTGTACCGGGCCAGTGCCGCCAGCGTATAGTCATTATAATCGCCATACAGGCTGGCGGCAGTGACGATGCCGAAGGCAATGCCGTGCCGGTCCAGATCGGCCACGAAATCCTCGGCCGTATATTCATAATCCGGCCGGGTCCAGGCATCCTCCCGGAACGGCATGCGCCGTGTCATGATATGGGCGTGGGCATCGACAATGGGCGGATCGGCCAGCATTCCTACCGCACTCCCCGCTGGAAAAGGCTGCGGGCCGTGGCGCGCAGATAGAGACGGCGCTCTTCCGGGGTCAGCTGGAAGGCCGATGCCCGCGCCTGCGCCGCCATGCTTTCATAACTGTCGGGCGTGTTGCCCACATCCGACCCCCACATGATATGGTCGGCCCCCATAAGGTCCGCCGCCCGCCGCACAAAGGCCGCGTGATCAACGCCTGCCTTGTCGAACATCTGGAAATTGATGGTCGTCAGCTTGAAATAGACATTGCGGAACCGGCGCATGGCCAGCAGCTCCGGCACCAGCCCCATCGAACCGGGCTCCCCCCCGCCGGGCCAGCCGAAATGATCCAGCGCGATGCGCAGCCGCGGGAACCGGCAGGCCAGACCTGCAATACGTTCCAGCGCCGCCGCCGACGGCACGCCCGGCGCATACATGACCACCATGGTCAGCCCATGCCGGTCAGCCGCCGCCCAGCTTTTCAGGGCGGCGTCGCTGTCCAGCCAGGGATAGTTGCCCTCCGCGTCCGGATATCCGAACAGGCGCAGGCCGACGATGGCGTGATCGGCCACCATCCGGTCGATCTTGGCCGGGCTTTCCGGGTCCTGGGCGTCCAGCATGACAACGGCGGAGAAATGGCCGGGATAGGCATCCGCCATATCCAGCAGATAGCGGTTATCCTTCTTATAGACCGTGTTGTATTGCACGGCGGTGCCGCCGATGATGCCGGTGGCCTCCCACCGTTGCAGCAGCCGCTCCCCCGTCATCGGGTCAGCTTCGATGCGCCGGCGAAGGTTCTCCTCCCCCTCCCTGGCGTTGCGCGTATCCATGGGATAGCGCGCCTCGTCGGTGGTGAAGACATGTGCGTGGGAATCGTACAACGGTTCCCGGCTGGTTGCCTGACCCATTGCCGCACCCCTCAGGTCGAGGCCGGCGCGGCCGTGCCCGGCTCGGCCCTGCGGCCCAGCACGAACATGGCGACGGCGGGTATGATGCACATGGCGGCGAAGAAGACGAAGGCCATGGCCCGTCCGATATCAGCATCCAGCAGCATCCCGCCGATAAGCGGCCCCAGTACGGCCCCGGCCCGGCCGAAGCCCACCACGAAGCCGACACCGAAGCTGCGCAGGTGCGGCGGGTAATGGGCGATGGTGGTCAGGAACACGCCGGTATAGGACCCGACCGTGAAGAAGGTCAGCGTGCAGGCCAGGGCGATCATCACCACCGGGCTGGCATGGCCGGCGCCGAACACCACCAGCACCACGCCCATGACCAGGAAGAAGACAGCGGTCATCCGCTCCTCCCCGATCCGGCGCGCGAACAGGCCGAAGACCAGATGACCGCAGGAGCCCGCGATACCCTGCAAAACCCCGGCATAGCTGGCCTGGGTTGGGGTCAGCCCGGCCTCCACCAGCACGGTCGGTTTCCAGTTCAGCAGGAAATACCCCACGACGGCGTAGACGAAGGACGCGACCCACATGATGATCGACAGGCGCCGCACGTCGGCGGACAGCAGGGCGGCGGCCTTGTTCTGCTTGACCTGCCGTTCCGGCCGGGGCGGCAGCGCGTCCAGCGGCTGGTGGCCCAGGCCGGTCAGGATCTTGTTCAGGCGCGGCAGGGCATTCCGGGGTTGGGCGGTAACCAGATATGTCGGGGATTCCCACATGAACACGGCTAGCAGCGCCAGCAGCGTGATGTTGATGCCGGCCCCCACGACAAAGACCGACCGCCAGCCATACGGTTCCAGCAGAAAGCCGGCGATGGCACCGCTCAAGGTCATGCCAATGCTGAAGCCCGTATGCAGGATCGACAGCATCAGATTGCGGCGGTCGTCATTGGCATATTCGGAGACCAGCACATTCAGGCTGACCACCAGCATGCCCAGACCGACACCCATCAGGAACTTCAGGACCGTCAGCATCTCCATGGAATTGGCAAAGGCTGAAAAGACGTGGGAGACGGTGATGCCGGCCAGCGCCACGAAGGTCACACCGCGCCGTCCCATCCGCTCTGCAATGGGTGCCGCCGCGAAGGCACCGATGGCCAGCCCCAGCGACCCCATGGAGAACAGGATGCCCAGCGCCGTGCGCGGCACGCCCCATTCGGCGGAAAATAGCGGGGCCGTATAGGCCGCCGACATCATGTCATAGCCTTCGGTGATGTTGATCAGGCAGCACAGCGCGATGATCACATATTGCCGCGTGCGCATCGGCATCTTGGCAAGGACGTCCAAGGGACTGGCCGGCATGCTCGTTTCTCCCTGAATTCCGACTTTTCGTCGTTATGGTGGGCTGATCACTCGGCTGCGGCGGATCGTGCCTGCCTGGGCTCGTCCAGCCCGACCAGGCGGGCGGCGTTGGTGCTGATCATCTTGCGGATGTCATCGTCGGAATAACCCAGTTCGATGCACATGCCGATGACATGGCGGAAGCCTTCGACGGGGCTGGGATTACCCACTTGGCCCAAGTCGGACCCGATGATGGTGCTGTCCACGCCGCCGGCCTTGATCACCACATCCAGGCTTTCCAGCGTGTAATGCTTGCCCTGGACGCCGGCCCACATACAGCAGGAATGCTCCAGGAAGGCACCCATGGCGGCCAGTTCCTTCATGTCGGCGGCGTTGCAGTCGATCAGGAAGGTCGGGTGATTGACCATCAGCCGCTTCACGCCGCGCTTCTTCGCCTCGGTGAACAGGGGCCAGATTTCGCTGATATGCAGATGGCCCGCCGACAGGATGGCGTCGTAATCCGCGATCTGGTCCAGGATGATCTTTACCTCATCCAGCAAGGCACCCTTGGCATCCACCACGCTCAGCGCCGTCGGCGGCAGCATCTTTTCCTTGGTGGGCAGGAACTGGCGGCGATGCGAATGGCGGATATGGTTGGCCGCCGAAAATGTGGGCATCCAGACCAGCCGCGCGCCCAGCTTGAATCCATGCTCCACCGCATAGGGGTTCAGCCCACCCGAGGTATTGTTCAGCGGTACGCCCGTCAGCAGCTCGATCTTCGGCTTCATCGTCTCCTTCAGAAGCTCGGCCACCGGCGTGACGGAGTAATAGTGATCCTTGAACAGGATGGCGCGCAGGCCGGCGGCCTCCGCCTCATGGATGGCCTGCACATGGTTCAGGCTGCGGGGCATGACCGAGGGGCCGCTATGGCAATGCAGGTCAATCGCGCCGATCAGCAGGGCATCGATCCTGGGGTCCGTCATCTTTTCCTCCATACTGATATGGTGCCGCCTGGGGGCGGTTCTTCGGCTTTGGTCAGAGTTCGGGGGCCGGGTAATCGGCTGCGTTCAGCACCCAGCCTTCGCGCGCCGAGAAGTCCCTGCGCGGCGGGCAGAACACGTCCAGCAGGCGGTTCAACCCGTTCGCCACCCCTTGCGAGGTATGCGTGGCCGGCGGCGGGATCACCGCGACCGACGGGCTGGCGCAGAATTCATGCTGGTCGTCCAGCCAGTGCGCACTGTTGCCCGTCCAGGGCCAGCGCAGATGGTGGATGAACTCACCCGCGGTGGCGATGGAGTACTGCTCGAAATCATCATGGTGATGCGGCGACAGGTCGGCTGGGTCACGGGGACCGGGCCGGCCGCTGGTCAGGTTCACCATGATGGTCGAACAGCGGTACAGCCGGCCGAACCGCCCCTGCTGTGCCGGCACATCACCGGAATAGACGCGGATACGGAACCCGCCGACGGGGTCGGGCCAGGCCTGGAATTCCGGGACATTGGGGTCCGGCGTGGCATAATCGCCGGCATTGGCACAGCGTCCCGCCAGATCGGTGGACCGCACGGTGATCAACCGGTACAGGTCCCCTTCCCCCAGCGCCTTCACAACGCTGCCGCCCGGCGGCACGAAGGCGACGCAGGGGCCATGGGCCATCTCCGTCTGCTCACCCGCCGTGATCTCCACCGACAGGCCCGCATCGGGCAGCACGACGGCATATTCATCGATCTGATCGGTCCGCGACAATACAGCACCAGGAGACACACGGCTGTAGGCAACGATCAAATTCTGGCCCCGCGCCAGCCAGGTACGGGCCAGCGGCCCTTCTTCTGCCGGTGCTTCGGCATAGAAGCGCCCATAAGAAGCGGGTTTGAAGGGGGTTGTCGCAGGCTTCGTCGCCACTGGCGCCAATGCAGCCCGCAAGTCATTCTTTCCGTACACGCAGCCTCCCGGAAACAAATTCTTTATATTCCGGCACTTGCCGATTGGAACAGTAGGAAGGCAATGAAGGCTTGCGTCTAATTCTTTTTGGTCCGGCAACTGATGCCGCCACGGCATTGGTTTTCCGGCCAACCGCTCCGATACCGCATTGTTATCGGACAAGGCCGTAATCAGCATTTGATTCCCACCGGGCGATTGCATTGGATGGACAGGCGGCAGGCGTCCCGGAACAAAAGCGACGCCGCCATCGGGAGGTGCCTTGTGATCAACAGTCTAATCAAGCGGCGCCTGGAGAATGACGAACCGGTGTTCGGCACCTTCGTCAAATTCGCCTCGCCAAATCTTGTCGAGATGATCGGGATGTCCGGTTTCGACTTCATCATCATCGACAGCGAACATGCCAACCTGACGCATGGCGAGATCGAGGAACTGATCCGCGCCGCGCAGCTGGTGGGCATGGCCGCCATCGTCCGCACCGCCGATGCCGGCGAGGCCAATATCCTGCACGCGCTGGACAGCGGTGCCAGCGGCATCCAGGTCCCCTCGCTGTCATCTGCGGAGGAGGCGCGCGCCGTCGTGCGCCGTGCCAAATATCATCCCATCGGTGAACGCGGCTGGGCACCCGGCTGCCGGGCCGGTGACTATGCCTTCACCCCGCCCAAGACCTATATCGAACGCGCCAACCGCGACACGACCATCGCCGTCCATGTCGAAAATGCCCGCATGGCCGCCGATATCGAGGCCCTGTGCCAGGTGGACCATCTGGACGTGGCCTTCATCGGCACCGGCGATCTCAGCCAGTCGCTGGGCTATCCGGGAGAGGCGGAGCACCCGGAGGTGCAGAAGGTCGTGGACCGGGTGATCGACGCCTGCAAACGCGCCGGCAAGCATTTCGGCATGGTGGCCAGCAATCCCGACGCCCTGAAACAGGCGGTGGAACGGGGATCCCGCTACATCGCCTGGCAGTCCGATATGGTCATGTACAAGAACGCGCTGAAAAACGCGGCGGATCGGTTCGCCCCCTTCCGCGCCAACAGACAAGAGGTCTGAAGTGCCGACATCCGATGTGCAAACGGGGGCATCCGCTTCCCGTATCGATCTCGCACGCCTGCTGCGTCCCCGCTCCATCGCGGTCGCCGGTGCCTCGCCGGACCCGGCCTCGGTGGGCGGCGTCATCCTGAAGAATATTGCCGGCTCCGGCTTCACCGGGCCTTTGCATCTGGTCAGCCCGACACGGGCAGAGATCAATGGCATCCCCTGCCTGCCCACCATCCAGGCCCTGCCGCATGGCGTCGATGTCGCCGTCCTGAATGTGCCGCGCAAGGCGGTGAAGGAAGCCATCGAGGCCTGTATCGAACGCGGCGTCGGCGGGGCTGTGGTCTTCGCCGCCGGCTTCCGGGAAGCGGGTGAGGAAGGGGCAGCGGAACAGGAAGAAATCGCCCGCCTCTGCCACGCGGGCGGCCTCGCCCTGCTGGGCCCCAACTGCATGGGTTTCGCCAATTACCTCAGCGGCGCGGCCCTCAGCTTTGAATCGCTGACCTTTCAGCCGGCGGCCAGCGGCCCGCATATGGGCGTGATCGCGCAGAGCGGGGCCATGGCGTCGAACATCCGTTCCGCCCTGCTGGCGCGCGGCATCCGCATCTCGCATGTGGTTTCCACCGGCAACGAGGCCGTAGTCCGTATCGACCATGTCATCCGCCATCTGGTGGAGGAAGGGGCGAACCTGATCGCCGTCTATGTCGAACAGATCCGCGATCCCGCTGCCTTTCTGGACGCCGCCCGCATGGCGCGGGAGGCCGGGCGGCCCATCGTGATGGTTCATCCAGGTTCCAGCGCCTCTGGCCGTGCCGCCGCCCAGTCCCATACCGGGGCCATGCTTGGCGATTACGCCACCATGCGGACGGCGGTGGAGGATGAAGGCGTGGTCCTGGTGGAAACCATGGACGAACTGTTCGACACCGCTTCCATCCTCTACCGCTTCCCGGCCCCCAGCCAGGGTTCCATGGGCATCGTCACCAATTCAGGTGCTGTGCGCGGACTCAGTCTGGATTTCTGCGAGAAGGTGGGGCTGCCGGTGGCGTCCTTGAGTGACGAGACACTGGACGCCTTTCGGGGCATGCTGCCCCCGCAATGCGAGGCGTCGAACCCGCTGGATGTCGGCATTGCCGGCTTCTCCGACGCGTCGGTCTTCGCCAACACCACCAACGCCATGATGGCCGACCCCTCCGTGGGGGCCGTGCTGCTTTCGCTGGCAGGTGGCGGCCCCTGGCAGCAGCGGGCCAAGTCAGAGGTGATCGCCCCCCTGGCCCGCACCGCCCCGAAACCCGTGGCTGTCGCCATCATCGGGGATGAGGCGCCGCTGGACCCCGGCTGCGTGAAGCCGCTGCGCGACACCGATACGCCGTTATTCAGGTCCCCCGACCGCGCGCTGCGCGCCTTCCGGGCGGTGCGCCACTATGCCGACGCCCTGGCCCGTGTCGGCACCCGCACCAGCCCGCCCCTGCCCGGCCCGAAACTGCCTCGCCGTGGTCCGCTGCCGGAATATGAGGGCAAGGCCCTGCTGTCGGAATATGGCATCCGCGTGCCCAAGGGCGTGCTGGTCTTCCGCGACGTGGATTCCGCCGCACAGCTGGCGGCCAGTTTCGGCTACCCCGTGGCCATGAAGCTGCAGGCCGCCAGCCTGACACATAAAAGCGATGTTGGCGGTGTCATCCTGGGCATCAAGGATGAGGCGGCGCTGCGCGCCGGCTGGCAGCGGCTGATGGATGCCGCACAGCTTCATATCCCCGAAGGCGGCCTAGACGGCATCTTGATCGAGAAAATGGCCCCCCCCGGCCTGGAACTGGTCCTGGGGGGTCGCAACGACCCGGAATGGGGATCGTTCGTGGTCTTCGGCCTGGGCGGCGTGTGGGTGGAGGCCTTGGACGCGGTGGAGATGCTGCCGGCCCATGCCGGCCGTGCGCAAATCCTGGACCGGCTGCACCACATGCGCGGGGCCAAGCTGCTGGGACCCTTCCGGGGTCAGCCGGCCCGCGATGTGGAGGCGGTGGCCGACGCCATTCTGGCGCTCGGTGCCATCCTGCGCGCCCATCCTGAAATCAGGGAAGTCGACGTCAATCCAATGACGGTTTTCGCCAGGGGCGAAGGGGTCATGGCGCTCGACGCATTATTCATCACCGAATGAAAAGGACATCGGACGTGACGACAACCGAAGCCAATGAGCGGCCCATCCCCGGCGGCAACGACGTGCTGGTCGAATTCGAAGACGGCATCGCCTGGGTACAGCTGAACCGCCCCGCCAAGCGCAACGCCATGAGCGTCGGTCTGGCCAAGGAAATGAACGAGGTGCTGGACGCGCTGGAAACCGATCCGCGCTGTGGCGTCCTGGTCCTGACCGGCGTGGGCGAGGCCTTTTCCGCCGGCATGGACCTGAAGGATTTTTTCCGCGCCACCGATGGCTTGGGCGATATCGAACGCCACCGCGCCTATCGCTCCACCCGCGCCTGGCAGTGGCGCAACCTGATGCATTATGCCAAGCCGACCATCGCCATGGTCAATGGCTGGTGCTTCGGCGGTGCCTTCACGCCCCTGATCGCCTGCGATCTGGCCATCACCGATGAAAAGGCCGTCTTCGGCCTGTCGGAGATCAATTGGGGCGTCATCCCCGGCGGGGCCGTGTCCAAGGCCATCGCCACCGTCATGGGCGACCGTCAGGCACTCTATTACGTGATGACGGGGGAACAGTTTGACGGTGCCAAGGCCCTGTCCATGGGTCTGGTGAACGAGGCGGTGCCCAAGGACCGGCTGCGCGCCCGCACCACGGAAATCGCCCGCACGCTGCTGGGCAAGAACCCGACTGTGCTGCGTCAGGCCAAGCTGGCCTATAAATACGCACGCGACATGAACTGGGAACAGGCCTCGGAATATCTGACGGCCAAGGTTGATCAGACCAATTTCGTGGATCCGGAAAAGGGCAAGGAACAGGGCCTGAAGCAGTTCCTGGACGAAAAGACTTTCCGCCCCGGCATGGGTGCCTACAATCGTCCTGAATAAGGTGGAGACAGTCGATGAAGCGCCCAAGCGCCAAGAAGGGCAACGAGCTGAAAGCCGTGGTCCCGACCCTGGTGGAACTGACCGACCGCGTGCTGTACGAGGATGTGTGGGAGCGGCCGGGCCTGTCCAAGCGCGACCGCAGCCTTGTCACCATCGCCGCCTTGATCGCCATGTACCGGCCCGAACAACTGCCGGCGCATCTGGGCCTGGCGCTGGATAACGGCCTGACCAAGGAAGAGATCGGCGAAGCCATCGCCCACCTCGCCTTCTACGCCTCCTGGCCATCCGCCATCTCCGCCAGCCGCAAGTTCCTGGAGGTGGTGGAGGAGCGGGAGGCGAGGGCGAAGGGGGAGTAAAATCCCCTTCTCT
The DNA here is from genome assembly GCF_059489915.1 of Niveispirillum sp. CC-CTL257. Taxonomy (NCBI): domain Bacteria; kingdom Pseudomonadati; phylum Pseudomonadota; class Alphaproteobacteria; order Rhodospirillales; family Azospirillaceae; genus Niveispirillum; species Niveispirillum sp. CC-CTL257. Next base: position 364,254 of record NZ_JCAJXE010000003.1, on the reverse strand, counting down.
TCTCGTCATCCCGGCGAAAGCCGGGACCCAGGGGCCACAGGCTCAATCCTGTCCGCCGCCTTAATCGGAGCAGCTGAAAGGTCGGGCGCTTGGCCCCTGGGTCCCGGCTTTCGCCGGGATGACGAAATATGTGGTTCCCAACATCCCACACACGGGTGCGCCACCATGACGAACTTCCTGCTGTCCATCGGCGGCGAGGCCGTGCCCGCTGCCGCGCATTTCCCCGTCATCGACCCTGCGACGGGCGAAGCCTTCGCCCTGGCCCCCGATGCCGATGAGGCCCATCTGGACCGTGCCGTCGCCGCCGCGCGAAAGGCCTTCGCCAGCTGGCGGCACCTGACCCCCGCCATCCGTGCCACCGCCATGGGCGCTTTCGCCGATGCCATCCGCGATGACGCCGAACCGCTGGCCGAACTGCTGACCCGCGAACAGGGCAAGCCGCTCTCCGTCGCCCGGCGGGAGGTGGCCTTCGCCGCTGACCGGATCGCGGGTGTGGCCGCACTCAACATCGGCGGCGGCTATATGCGCGACGGACCGCTGGGACCGGTACGGCTAGACTATGTGCCCATGGGCGTGGTGGGCGTGATCGCGCCCTGGAACGCGCCCCTGATCCTGGCCATGCAGATGGTGGCGCAGGCGCTGGCCGCCGGCAACGCCGTGGTGGTCAAACCCTCCCCCTTCACGCCCCTGGCCACCCTGCGCCTGGGCGAGTTGGCGGCCCGCACCCTGCCCCCCGGTCTGGTCAATACGCTCTCAGGTGGCAACGACCTGGGCCAGTGGATGACCAGCCATCCCGGCATCGACAAGATCGCCTTTGTCGGCTCCACCGCCACCGGCAAGAAGGTGATGGCGTCGGCGGCGGCCAGCCTGAAGCGTGTTTCCCTGGAACTGGGCGGCAACGACGCCGCCATCGTGCTGGACGATGTCGATGTGACGGAAATCGCCCCACGCCTGTTCGCCAGCGCCTTCGTCAATAGCGGCCAGATCTGCATGGCGGTGAAGCGCGTCCTGGTCCAGGCCCCCATCGCCGGCGCCCTGGCCGACGCGCTGGCGGCGGAGGCGCGGAAGGCCCGTGTCGGCGGCGGCTTCGAACCGGATGTCGATTACGGCCCCATACAGAACCGCCCCCAGTTCGAGAAAGTGCTGGCCATCATCGACGATGCCCGCGCCCAGGGCGGCACCATCCTGGCCGGCGGCCATGCCCTGAACCGCCCCGGCTATTTCATCGCCCCCACCATCATCACCGGCCTGCGCGAAGGCTCTAGGCTGGTGGATGAGGAACAGTTCGGCCCCGTCCTGCCCATCCTGTCCTTCGACAGCGATGAGGAAGCGGTAACCCGCGCCAACGCAACCCGCTTCGGCCTGGGTGCGTCGGTGTGGAGCGGTGATCGCACGCGGGCGGAGGCGCTGGCAAAGCGGCTGGAGGCCGGCACCGTCTGGATCAACGGCCATGGCGGTGCCGCCCCCGACCTGCCCTTCGGCGGCTTCAAGGAATCCGGGATCGGGCGCGGCATGGGGCTGGCCGGCCTGCGCTCCTACACCGAAATCAGGGTCACGCATGGGGCGGGGGGTTAACCGCCCTTCGGCCCCGGCATCGCGGCGATCCGCTCAAACGCCGCGACCTGCTGGTCGGTGTCCAGTACCTGTTCCAGTCCCAGTTCGCGGGCCCGCCGCAGCCGGTCCTGACCGCGTTCCAGCAGTTCCGCGTCAAACACATCACCCCGCCGGCGCAATATCTTGCGGGTCCGGTGGGACAGTTTTTCCAGCGCCAGGGCCGTGCGGGCGCAATGGAAGCGGCGGCAGACCGATGGCCGCCGCTCATGGATCGAACAGCCTGACGCCGTCAGATAGGTGCAATGGCCGGTAATGGGATCGCGCTTCAGCGCGGCCATGGTCCGGCCGGGATAAAGGGCCGAGGCGATGGCTTCCCAGCGGTAGAAGGACAGATCGTCCCCCGCCTCGGGATGCAGGATCACCTGATCATTCTTGCAGCATTGAATGCAGCCATCACACGGGATGGCGTTCTGATCCACCGGCATGCGGCCCCCAAATCGTTTGTCCATGCTGTATATAATTCGATCATGTCACATTCTAGTCGGCAGATCGAGAGTGACCATCACCATCAGCAACGAGGAATAACGATGCAGGACCTCTCCCAACAGGTGGCCATCGTGACCGGCGCCAGTTCCGGCATTGGCGAGGCCGTCGCCCGCCGGCTGGCCGCATCGGGCATGAAGCTGGCCCTGGTCGCGCGCAGCCGGGACACGCTGGCTTCCATCGCGGCGGACATCCGCAATGCCGGCGGCACGGCCAGCGTCCATGCCGCCGACGTGACGCGCGAGGAACAGGTGGACGGCCTGTTCGCCGCGGTGGCCCGTGAATTCGGTCCGCCCGACCTTCTGGTCAGCAATGCCGGCATCGCCGACAAGACCCCGCTGGAGGATCTAAGCCTGACGCGCTGGCAGCAGGTGCTGGATGTCAACCTGACCGCCGCCTTCCTGTGCTGCCGCGCGGCGGTGCGCCTGATGAAGCCCCGCCGCCGGGGGCGTATCCTGCTGGTGGGCAGCATCTCTGCCCTGGTACCGCGCGAACATACGGCAGCCTACACGACCACCAAATTCGCGCTGGACGGCCTGACCCGCTCCATCGCCCTGGACGGGCGCGACCATGGCATCACGGCGGGGATTATCCATCCCGGCTCCACCATCACCAATTTCGTGCCGGGCCTGGACCGGATGAGCGCTGAACAATCGATGCGCCCCGAACAGGTGGCCGACCTGGTCCATTGTATCGCCGCGATGCCGCCGGAGGTGAATGTGCTGGAAAGCGTGATCCTGCCCATCGGCCAGCCCTTCCTGGGCCGGGGGTAGACAATAAAATGCCCGCCAACCTCAAGCAGTTGGCGGGCTTTCTCATGACCTGACGGTTCAGAACTTGAACCGCGCGCCCAGCGCGTAGGTGCGCCCGATCCGGTCATAAAAGACCGAGGAGGCATAGCTGGGTGCCGTGATGGCGTTGGGGGTCAGGGGCGGTGTCTTGTTGAACAGATTGTCGATGGCACCATAGATTTCCACTGCATCGGTGACGCTGATCTTGCCATTGATATCGACATAGGTGCGTGACGGCACGCTGTTGTCGGGGACATCCACGCCCTCGACATAGGTAACGTTCAGCTTGCCGCCATCGACATAGCGCAGCACGGCCCCCAGCGCATAGGACCCGGCCGCATAGTCGGCGGACAGGGTGCCGCGCCATTTCGGGATGCCGCCGGCGGGGCCCAGCGTGCCCGTGCTGCCCACCGTGCCGGCGAAATTGGTGGTGACGCCGTTGCTGGTGATCGTCAGTTCATCAATATAGGTGGCCAGCCCCCGGATGGAGAGCTTGCCCTCGTCCAGATCGAAGCTGTACATCGCCTCGAAATCCAGGCCCTTGGCCGTGGACCGCGCGGCATTCACCAGCGTCGCCTGCACCCGCGTGATCACATTACTGGCGTCAAAGGTGATGGCGGAACAGAGATTATCCTGTTTCAGGACCAGACAGCCATCAACGATCTGCTGACCGGTCAGCGAGGTGATCGCATCCTTGATCTTGAAGGAGAAATGATCGACCGAAGCGCGGAAACCCGGCAACCATTCCGGCTGGAACACCACACCGCCGGTGAAGCTCTTGCTGCGTTCCGGCCGCAGGTTGGGATTGCCGCCCGTCAATTGCAGCGTGGTCAGGGCAACATTGCTCACCGGGTTGGTGATGGTGTTGAAAAGCTGGTTCTGGCCGGAGAACAGTTCGTTGATATTTGCCGCCCGGATGTCGCGCGACAGGGTGGCGCGCAGGCGGATATCCTCGATGGGCTGGTAGTTGGCCCCGGCCTTCCAGGTCTCCACCCGCCCGCTGGTGGAATAATCGGTGACACGACCGGCGAGGTTCAGGTCCAGCGACTGCGCCAGGGGCTGATCGATAAGCAGCGGCACCACCAGTTCGGCATAGGCTTCCTTGACATTCAGCGACCCGCGCAGCGCCTGCGGGTTCACGGTCTTCCACCCCGACCGTTTGGAGACATCGTCATTTGTGGCGCGCACCTTCTCCCGGCGATATTCCGCACCCGCCGCGATGGAGACATCGCCGGCCCAGGTGGCAAAGGGCGAGCCTTCGATATTCACGGCATAGACATCCTGCTCCTGCCGGCTGTCCAGGAAGGCGGTGCCGCCGATATAATCCAGTGCTGCCTGCGAGACGGAGCCCGCGCCGAACAGGTTGATGGGCACACAGGCGCGGATATCGCCATAGGGGTCCTGTGCCGCCGTCGGGTTGGGATTGGTCAGCAGCGCGCGGCAGATGGGCTGCCCCGTGGCCGGGTTGATGACGCTGTCCACGCCCAGGCTGAAACGGGCATTATTGCGGTTATTGCCATCCTCACGGTAATAACGCACGCGGCTGAACTGCCCCGACGCGTCCCAGCGCCAACCCTCGCCGAACCGGCCGCTGACGCCCAGCCCGTAGCGCTGCACCTCGTTCTCCACGGTATTGAAGAACGCCCCCTCCTCCGCGCCGACACGGCCGATGGAGAAGCGGGTCAGGTTATTGGCGACCAGGATGCTGCGGATCTGGTTGGGCAGGAAGGCATTGTCGCGCTGGATGGTGATATTGCCATTATCCGTCGATGTCGTACCGTCGGAGAAAATGTCGGCGCGCGAATAAAGGGCGTCGGCATAGAAGCTGATATCCTCCGTCGCATCGAAGCTGAGCTTGGCGAAGCCCGTGCCGCGCTCGATCTCCGGCGAGATGTTAGAGGTTTCCGACAGGCTGGCCCCGTCGCCACCCGACATGAAGGTGCTGCCGACATAGGTGCCACGGGTAAAGGGCAGGACCGTGCCACCCGGCCCGAACTGCAGGTTGCGCAGCGCCGCGATGCTGTTGGATGCCGTCACACCGCCCAGCGTCATCTGGGAAAAGCGCGCGTCCGGCGCGACGACCAGACGCGTTTGCCCCGCCGTCGCCGGATAGGCCGGGTTGGTCATCACGGCATAATTGCCGCGCGCCCAGGGGCGGGACGATTGCGCCAGTTGCCCGTCATCCTTGAAATAATCGCCGGAGACGACAAGGTGGAACTGACCGAACGCCTTGCCCACGGCCACTGATGCCGCCGGCTTATGGTGGTCATCATATTTGGACTGGCTGTACTGGGCGGAGCCCTTCACGCCCTCGAACCGGTCATCCAGGAAGATATTGACCACGCCCGACACCGCGTCGGAACCATAGGCGGCGGACGCGCCGCCCGTCACAATCTCCAGCCGCTTGATCAGCGCTGCCGGGATGACATTGACGTCGATGCCGCCCGTCGGATCGGTGGCCGCAAAACGCCGCCCGTCGACCAGCACCAGCGTGCGGTTCGGCCCCAGGCCGCGCAGGTCGAAATTGCTGGCGCCGATGGGCTGGCTCGACTGCCCGGTATTCTGCGCCGGCTTCAGGGTCGGCGTGTCGAACATGATATCGGCCAGATTGCGGATGGCGCGGGATTCCAGGTCCGCCTGCCCGATGGACGTCACCGGCGTCGGCGCCATGAACCCGCTGACGCGCGTGCCGGTGACGATGATTTCCAGCAGTTCCGGTTCTTCCGCCGGAGTTTCCTGTGCGAAAACGCCGGTCGGGACCAGCAGGCCGGCCGACAGCGCGACCGTCATTCCCAACCGCCGGCGACCGGCGACAGACGCAATCAGGGTGTTTTTATTGAAATGCATTTCTGCCCTCCCGTTCTGGTCGCGAACCGTTTGCCGGACCTTGCTTTTGCAGCACCTTCCCATGAAGGGTATGGGGGGCGTCCAATCGTTTAATTGGACCGAACCGATACTCTTGCGGCATGATAGCAAATGACATTATACATTGACTAATGTTGATCGTTGGAAACAGGGGAACTCATGCGGGTGATCAAGGGCCTGATCCTGGCCGCCATCTTGGCCGCATCCGGCACCGTGCGGGCTGATGAACCCCTGCGCGTCGTGGGCCGCCATGATGTGATGGAGGTGGGGCCGGTGCTGTTCGCGATCCAGCAGGCCGGGCCGGGCATCGCCCAATTCACCAGTGGCGGTGTGGATAATCTGTTCAAGGTAGAGGGGGCGGCCCCCACGGGCGGCTTCGACCATGCGCCGGGCCGGGCCGATCTGGCGGCCCAGGCGGAAACCCAGGCCCTGCGCGCCTCCGTCGCCAATCCCGACCTGCGCATCATCCTGACCGTGACGGAGGGGCTGTACCGCGTCGTCGCCCGCCGGTCAGCCGGGATCACCCAAGCGTCGGATTTGCGGGGAAAGCGCATCGGGGTTTTCGAACGCACCTCCGCCGCCTATTTCCTGGACCGGCTGCTGGCAAAGGCCGGCATCACCCCGCAGGAGGTGGTGCTGGTGCCCCTGCGCCCGCGGGAAATGGAACCGGCCCTGACGGCGCGCACCGTCGATGCCGTGGCCATCTGGGAACCGGAAAGTCAGCGCAGCCTGATGGCGCTGGGCGATGACGCGGTCAGCCTGTCTGACCCGTCTGTCTATCGCGAACTCTACAACCTGAACACCACGGCGCAGGCCCTGGCCGATCCCGCACGCCGGGCGCAGATCGTGGATTTCGTGCGCCGTCTGATCGCGGCGGCCAAGGTCGCGACGGACGACCCGGCCCAAATATGGCCCCTGGTGGCCCGTTCCAGCGGCTATCCGGCGGATCTGGTGGGTGCCTCCTGGCATCACCATCGGTTCCCCGCCGGCCTGCCCGACGATCTTCTGGGGGTGATGGTCGCAGAGGAAACCTGGCTGGCAGCCCAGGCCAACCGCCCACCCCGCGACGCTGCACAGCTGGAAAAACTGATCGACCGGTCGGTGCTGCGCGAGGTTTTGGCGCCTTGACGCAGTCAATTGTGGGGCAAAGGAGCAACGAGGCATGGCACCCGTCTCTACGTCCGACACTGTGAAGCAAAAAGCCGGTGACCTACGAATGGCCACCGCCCAGTTTCGGTACCCGAGGGGAAGAACAATATCGGCGGCTCAATGGCCGAGTGCCTGGCAAAGTTCCGCCTTTGACATGCGCGACCGGCCTTTGACGCCTTTCCGCTGCGCTTCATTATAAAGCTCGTGGCGTGTAAGACCGGCCTCATCCGACTTTCCCCGTTTGCGCTGGCTGGTCCGACGCATGTTCTCACGGTTCTTAGCTGGGCTTTCCTCTTGAGAAGCACCTGCTTCATGCAGAGCAATGGCGACAGCCTGCTTTCGGTTCTTCACGTGGGCACCGCTGGAGCTTTTCAGTTCTCCATGCTTGTATTCGTGCATTATCTCCCGAATTATTTCTTTCTGTTCTCCCGACTGTTTGGCCATGGCCTGCTCCTTCCCTGCCGTGGCTTCGGATCAGCGCTGATTATGGCCGCCAGCGGGCCTGGAGACACCACCCAGCGCACGACCGGCGGCATGGGGATCGTTCACGGCCATGTCGCCCAGCGACAGGATGCCAACCAACCGCTTTTCGCGGCTCAGAACCGGCAGGCGGCGCACCTGGATATTACCCATATTGCGGGAGACGATGTCGATCTCCTCATCCTCATAGCAATATTTGACCCGGGTGCTCATCACGTCCCGGACTTTGGTACCGGGCCCCCGACCGCTCGCAACGGCCCGGACCACAATGTCGCGATCCGTTACCATTCCCACCAGTCGATCCCCCTCACCGACCGGAAGCGACCCCAGATCCTGATCCACCATCATTCTGGCGGCATCTTCGATAGTTTCAGTAGGGTTTGCGATCCGAACGTCCCGTGACATCGCCTCGCTGACTTTCATATCGACCTCCATCGATCTTCTGGACCGGGGCAAGACCTGTGCCCCCTCCACACACCAACCACTCTCTGGAGAAACGCCCCCGCAAACCGAAGGCTTGCGGGGGTCGTACAAGGTCAACGCGGGCAACATGCCCCGCGTTCCCTCCGGGTTCTGGGTTTCCTGGCCCGGAACCCCCCGCCGTTCCTGCCGTTACCGGCCCAGGACGACGGATATGCACAAACATGGTGAAGGTTCATGGCCACTCTGGCCCAGAAAACAGAGTTCCGTGAAGCCAATCCGGCAATCGGTCAGCGTGGTAGCTCATGCTGATTAACGCATTGAAGGGAATGGTCCGGCCCGACACCATTACGGCGGATAATCCTTATTCGCCCGTGCGCGTTTACCATTTCGATGCAAATGATCCAGGGATAGTCGCACTGACGGATGGGGGTGGCACTTCCTGGTTGTCAGGCCAGTATCGCCTTTCCCGGCCCCCACCATACACCGTGCAGCAAGCCCGTTCCGGCGGCGTGCCACGATGAAGGAAGCGGATATGTCCCGTGCCGATTTGTGGGTGGGAATGCTGGTCTTGTTGTTATTATCGGGATGCGCAAGCGTGACGCCGCCCGTGGCCGAGGCACATCGCAAGGACCCCGCCCCCGCCCCGCCAACGGTCCAGGCCCCCGCCCGTCCAGCACCCGCACCACAACCGGCATCCAAAAAACGGCAGAAACCGCCAGCACCACCGGCCCCCCAGGCCAGGGAAGCCCCGCCGCAACCGCCCCCCCTTCAACCCATTGGTATGGATGAGGGACGGCTGCGGGCCTTGCTGGGTGCACCCAGCACCAGCCGGGACGAAGCGCCGGGAAGGCTGCTTTCCTTCCGCCGCAGCGCGTGCGTGCTGAACCTTACCCTTTATCCAGACGTTGAAACCCGGGTCTTCCGAACCCTGTCCTACGAGGTGACCAGCGATGATCACGACGTCCAGTCAACAGCACTCTGCCACGCCCGGTTCGGCCTTGTCCCCGACGGCGATCCAGTCAATGCCGCAGACAAGCAACCGGACCAGCGACGGGCCGCTGCGGTTGGCCCTGGTGGATGATGATGATGATTTCCGGGAGGTGGTGAGCGCCGAACTGGAGGACCATGGCTTCTCCGTCACCACCTTCACCGACGGGCCGCCGCTGCTGACCTATTTCGCGGCGGGAAATGAGGTGGATGTCATCATTCTGGACTGGAACCTGCCCACCACGAACGGCATCGATGTGTTGCCGCAACTACGTCGGCAAGGGGTTGCCATCCCCGTCATCATTCTGACGGCCCTCTCCGGCACCAGCTTCGAAATGGCCGCCCTTGACCGCGGCGCCCTGGATTTCATCGACAAATCGCGCGGCGTCCCCGTGCTAGCCCGGCGCGCGCAACTGATCGCTGAAGCCGCCAGGCAGCCCCCCGGCACCCCGAAGGAGGAGCAGATCGAACTTGGTCCCCTGACGCTGCGCCAGCGCCTCAGCCGCGCCTATTGGCGTGGTGCCGATGTGGATCTGACGGTGACGGAGTTCAACATCGTCAAGAAGCTGGTTGAAAATGCGGGGGACCACGTCACCTACCGCGCCATTTACGACTGCGTGCATCATTGCGGCTTTATCGCGGGGAGCGGGGAAGATGGGTATCGAACAAATGTCCGATCCTCGGTCAAGCGCATACGCAACAAGTTCCGCGCCATCGACGCCGATTTCCAGGAAATCGAAAATTTCGCCGCTTTTGGATATTGCTGGCGCAAGCCGCCGGCTGCGATTTGACCGGATCAGATGGCTGGTCATCCGGTTCGCATCGTCGCTGACCATCAAGCTGCTGTTGCTAATCGGCATTTTCACGGCCTTACCGATCATCCTGTACGGGCAATTCGAACGCGCCGACGGACAAAGCCGCAATCTGGTGGCGGAAAGCCTGCGCCGTAACGGATGGCTGGTGAGCCAGGCGCTGGCGGCGAAGCTGGAGGATCGGGAGACCATGTCGGCGGCCGAGTTGAACGCCGCACTGGATCTCTTTGCCCGCGACGGCACCATCCTGAAGCTGATGTTCCAGCCCAAGGCCGGTGCCGCGGCTGGCGGCTTCTACTTCATCGCGGCCTCTCCACGCGTGCCGACGGATCAGACAAGCCACGACCTGGATATGCTGGCCCAGCGCGGCATCCTGCAATCGCTGTCGCAAACCTGTACCTGGGACAAGCCCGTGGAAATCCGCCATCGCCAGATGGATGGGGCGGAGGAGATCATCACCTCCATCATTCCCATTCAAGGACGGCAGGGATGCTGGGTGCTGGTATCAGCCGATGACAGCTCCGCGCTGTTGAACTCCGCCTTTGGCCGCCCTTACTGGCAGACCGGAAATGTACGGATGGCGGCGCTGATCTATCTGGCCTTCGCCGCCCTGGCGCTGCTGGTGGCCTGGCGGATCAGGGGTGCTCTGCGCCATTTCCGCAAGGTGGCACGGGAAATCCGCAGCGGCGGCGCCGGTGCCGCCACCTTCGCAGATCGCAACACCCTACCGGAACTGGCCAGCGTGGCGGCGGATTTCGACCGGCTGGTGGAAGACCTGCATCGGGCCGCCGCCAATATCCGGCGTACCGCGCAGGAGAATGCCCATGCCGTCAAGACACCGCTGGCGGTCATCCGCTCGGCGTTGCAGCCGCTGAAGGCGGCCGTGCCGGCAGAGGATCAGCGATCTCGCCGTGCCACGCAACTGATCGAAACGGCGCTGGGTCGCCTTTCCGCGCTGATTTCCGCCGCTCAGAGCCTTGGCAATGATACGGCGGATTTCATAGAGGCGCCGAAGCTGCGCATCAACCTGACCCATGTCGTGGCCGATGTTCTGAACAATGCCCGCGACATCTCGATGGAGAAGCAAATCCGCTTCGTCCGGCATCTGGATGAGGATGTCCAGGTTCAGGCACCGGACGGCATCCTGGACATCATCGTCGAAAACATCCTGGACAATGGCATCGGCTTTTGCCGGCCCGGCGGGACGATCAGCACCCGCCTGACCGGGTCCGCCCAGGGGATCGACCTGACCATCGATGATGAAGGACCGGGTATCGATCCCAGCCGCATCGATCAGGTTTTCGACCGGCATTATTCATTCCGCCCGAATGGTGCCCACGGCAAGAAGGGCGAACCTGCCCATGCTGGCCTGGGCCTGTGGATCGTCCGCCACCATGTGGAAGCATTGGGGGGTCGGGTGACGGCCTGCAACCGTGCGGAAGGTGGCCTGCGCATTCATGTCAGGTTCCCGCGCATCGACTGGTAGGCCCGGCGTCACCGCATGGTCACTGGCATCCAGGACCCCGGCAACGCAAGGTTCATTGCAATGATGTGACAAGGGAGGTCCGTCATTGCCACGTGCGCCCGTCGAAGAGGTGCCTTCTCAACCTCCCCGCTCGACCCGCATGAGCAGAATCGCCCTTCCCCTGCGCGGCGGCGAAACGCCGTCCCGCACCACCATATCGCCAACGCGGTCACCCAAACCGTTCTGGCGGAGGAGCATGCTGATCCTGGCGGGCGTGCTGCTGTTCCCCCCCTTCGTCGGTCTGGTCATCCTCACCCTGCTGTCGCCCAGCCTTATGTCCAAAGGATCGGGGTTGATGGAGACCATCGCCGACGCCGTCACGGACCCGCCGACCGATCTGCTGATCCTGGCTGCCGGCCTTCTGGGGTGTATCGCCGTTGCCTGCATCCTTCACCGTCGCGCGAGGCGTCGGTTCCAGCACCCGGAGCAGATTGAGGCCGCGACAGATCTGACCGTCCTGACCAGCCTGCCTGAACTGGCCGACGGCGATGCCACCCTTAACCACGCACTTCGGGAACCGTCAGGTCCCTATGCGCAGGCACTGAGGACCTTGCACATGCGTTTGGTGGCAACAAGCCAGCCTGGCACCCCACTGACAGTGGCGATCACATCAACCACCACAGGGGAAGGCCGTTCAATCCTGGCCGCCAGCCTGGGGCGGCTTCTGGCCCGCGAAGGCCGGCGCGTGCTGCTGATCGACTGCGACTGGCATCATCCCGACCAGCACAATTTGTTCAAGGTTCCGCATGACGGGGGCCTGACGCGGCTGCTGGAACAACGGCCGCATCTCCTGGATGACGCGATCCATACAGACCCGCTGTCCGGACTGGATTTCATCACCACCGGACGCGGCGGGCGATTGGGCGCCCGCATGCTGCTGTCCGATCACATGCGGCAGACCCTGGCGGCCTGCACCCGCTGCTATGAACTGGTGATCCTGGACCTGCCGCCCGTGCAGGCCGCCCGCGATGTCCTGCTGCTGGCGCGTCTGGTGGATCGTATCCTGTTCGTCATCCGCTGGAACCATGTCGGCCACGGTCCGGCCATGGCGGCGATGACGCGGTTGCGCAAGGCGCGCGGTCGGGTGGCCGGCATCGCCCTGACCCGCATGAAAGCCCCGCAGCAGATGGACGACCCGACGTCACGCTTTGATGCAGCGCAGCATCAACCGACCACAGAATGACCACAACCGGATCGCCATCCCGGTTGTTAAGGTCTGCAGAGAGAAACACGGCCCCATTCGGCACCAATGAATGTCTGTGGAGAGTAATCCACAAACAATCACTGCACTTAACCCGATAGTGGAGCGCATCATGGCACCTCAATATTTTACCGGCACTCTTTCCCGCTCCGGCCTGTCGGCATCATCAGCGGCGGTTGATCGCGGGTATGACTGGCACCGACTGCATGCGGTCGCCATCGACAGCCATCTGGACCGGGAGCGGCGTCCCCGGATGCGGGAGCCGGCCACGCGGATCAGCAAGCGGCTGTTCGACATCGTGGGAGCATCGCTGCTATTGGCCTTGCTGTCTCCGCTGTTCCTGATCATCGCCATTCGGGCAAAACAGGATGGCGGGCCCATTCTTTTCGGCCATCGCCGCATCGGCGCGCAGGGTCGTACCTTCAAATGCTGGAAATTCCGCACCATGGTGCCCGACGCCGAGGCGGTATTGGCCCGGCTGCTGGCGAACGATCCCGAAGCAAGGGCGGAATGGGAACGGGACTTCAAACTGCGCAATGATCCGCGCATCACGCCCATCGGCGGTTTCCTGCGCACGACCAGCCTGGATGAACTTCCCCAGCTCATCAATGTGCTGGCCGGGGAAATGAGCCTGGTTGGCCCCCGCCCCATCGTCCGCGACGAGGTCAAGCGCTATGGCGCGGCTTTCCATGACTATAGTCGTTGCCGCCCCGGCATCACCGGGGTCTGGCAGATCAGCGGCCGAAACGATGTCGGCTACGGGGAACGCGTCCGGCTGGACCGCGACTATGCCCGGAACTGGAGCTTTCTGAACGATCTCCGTCTGCTGCTGCGCACGCCCCTGGTCGTGCTGGGCCGCAGCGGTGCCTATTGAAAGCGGACGCAGCCATGGCCCGCCACGAACCTGTCTTATCGCACGTCACCCTGCTTCTCCTGCTGATCGGGTTGCTGGGCGGCTGCGCCCAACGGCAGGCGGAACTGCCGCCGGCCCCGCAGGTGGCAACGCCCCTGGCCGGCACACCGGCGGACCTGCCGCCCTACATGGTGCAGGTCGGCGACATGCTCCATGTGCGCCTCTACCTCAATCCGGAACTGAACGAGGAAGTGGTGGTGCGGCCGGACGGCAAGATTTCCACCGCCGTCGCGGAAGATGTCATGGCCTATAACCGCTCACCGGCAGAGATTTCCCAGACCCTGCGCGAGCAATACCGGGCACTGCTCATTGACCCGAAGATCACGGTCATCGTGCATTCCTTCGCCCCTAACCGGGTCTATGTGGCGGGTGAGGTCAACAGCCCGGGCGAGTTCATCACCGTCGGGCCCAACCTGACCGTCAGCCAGGCCGTGGCACGGGCCGGTGGCGTGAAGCTGAGCGCGGCGCGCGCCAATATCTTCATCCTGCGCCGGGGCGCGGACGACAAGCCGCAGGCCCTGGCCGTGGATTACATGGCCGTCATTTCTGGCAATGACCCCGCCGCCGATGTGCGGCTGGCCCAGTATGACGTGGTCTATGTGCCGCGTACCGGCGTCTACGAGGCCTACACCTTCTGGAACCAGTTTGCGCAGCAATTCGTGCCGTTCAACTGGGGCTTCACCTACAACATCAACCCGTCGAACGACTGAGGGGGCAGACATGCACGCAAGCGCAATCCCCTATGGCGTCGCTATCGCCATTTGCAAGCGGTGGCGGCTGTTCATGACGGTGTTCCTGGGCGTGATGCTGATCGGCACAGCCTATCTACTTGTCGCCACACGTAAATATGAATCGGTGGCCGAGCTGGTGGTGACCTTCGGCCGCTGGTCGGCGCCGGAGGTGGAGCGCATGCCCGCCACGGAACTGACCCCGTCCGACCGGCACGAGATCGTGCAGGCCCATGCCGCCATCCTGCGCAGCCATGATCTGGCGCGGCAGACCATCGAAAGCTTCGGGCTGGCCGCCGTCTATCCCGATCTGGCGGAGGAAGAGCCATCCGACGGCACCCCCATGGACGCCGCCATCACCCGCTTCCGGGACAATCTGGCCGCCGAGGTCGGGATGCAGGACAACATCATCACCCTGTCACTGCGCCATCCAGACAAGGAACTGGTGGCGAAGCTGGTGCGCAAGATGATCGACCTCTATGTCGCCCGGCAGACCCAGATCTATCACAACCCCCATGAAGGGTTCCTGGCCGGCGAGGTCGGAGAAGCCGGCGGCAATCTTTCCAGCGCGCAGCAGGCCCTGGAAAAGTTCAAGGACCAATGGCGCATCACCAGCTTCGACAAGGAGGTGGAGGATCTGCTGGCCCAGCGCAGCGAACTGGACACCAGCCTGCATACCGCCCGCGCCAATCTCGCCCTGGCCCAGGAACGCCGGAGGGGGTTGGAGCAATTGATGCGCAAAGTGCCGGAAAAGGTGCCTGAAACCGCCAGCAGTGAGAAATACCGCGCGCTTGACGATGCACAGTCGCGGCTGACCGAACTGAAGATGAAGCAGAGCCAGATGCTGGCGACATACGCGCCGGAAAGTCGGGCCATGGCAGCGTTGAAAGCCGGGATCACAACGGCGGAACGGGAAGTGGCGAGGCGTAGGATCGAGCTTGAGCGCCGGTCCGTCACCGCGCCCAACAGCGTCTACCAGACCTTGCAGACCGATTATCTGCGAGCCAGCGCCGATGCCGAAAGCAATATCCGGCCCGTGGAGATTCTGACAGGCCAGATTGAGGCGCTGGACCAGCGGCTGACCGACCTGCGCCGCAACCGCGGCACATTCAATGATCTGGTGCGCGAATACCAGATCGCGGAGGAAACGTACCGGTCACTGTCGATGCAGCATGCCGACGCCAAGGTGAAAGGCAGCCTGAACGATGAGCGGATCTCCCCCGCCGCCGTGCTGAGCGAGCCGACGCAGCCTTATCGGACCGTGCGGCCGCGCACCCTGGCCACCTTGCTCGCCTGTCTGATCGGCGGGGCCATCCTGGCCACCGTTGCCGTCCTTCTGCGTGAGGCGCGCGATGATCGTTTCACCACGGCGGAGCAGGTTGTCTACATGCTGGACCTGCCCGTCCTGGCCAGCTTCGAACGGCAGCCGCATCGACCGCCCCTGCAATTGCTGGCGCTCGGAGACGGAGAATGACGAAGCTGAACATCGCTGCGGAGGCCTACCCCGAAATCGGCCCACGGCGTGAGTTCGATATCCGGGAGGTCGACTGGCCGATACCGGAGGACCTCGCCATGGTCGATCTCATCGAACTCTATCTGGAAATCGACGCGGCACTGTCTGATGAAGACGGCATGGTTATCCAGCTTCTGGCCGCCTCCGCCGGGCCAGGCAGTTCGGAGGTCGCGCTGGACATGGCCTGGGCGGCGACCAGCCTGCTGGGCAAGAAGATGCTGGTGTTGAACTGTACCCGTCAGGCCTGGACGCCCTGGCCACCCGCATCGCTATCCGGCACCGGGGACAGCATGGTCCGCGCCCTGGCCCGGCAAACCGAACTGCTGAAGATGCCCGGATACGAGATGTACATGCTGGACCTGTTGACCGGACCGGGCCGGGGCCTGCCCCCCGCCGGGACGGAGGGGATCAGCCACCATATTCAGGAATTCCGACGTCACTTCGACATGGTGGTGCTGGTGGCGCCGCCCGCTGACAGCGACCCGCTGGGCGCGGTTCTGGCCGGGCTGGTCGATGGCAATATCGTGGTGATCGAAGCAGAGCAGACGCGCCGGTCATCTGCCATCCGCCTGCGCGAATTGCTGGCCCGCTGCCGTCGCCCGATCCTGGGCGCCATCCTGCATGACCGGCAGAACCATGTACCCGGCTGGATGGCCCAGCTGATATGAGGATGCCTTCGCCCCTGCACGTGATGGTGGTGAACAACCTCTATCCCCCCCTGATGGCCGGCGGTGCCGAACGCATCGTCGTCTGGCTGTGCGAAGGGCTGGCCCGCCGGGGGCACCGCGTGACGGTCGTGTCCACCTGCGGACCGGAGATGGAGCCCTATCCCATCGAACGGCAGAACGGGGTGGAGGTGATCCGCTTCTTCCCTCCGAACCTCTACTGGTCGTTCCAGCGGTCGCTGACCCCCGGCCCGCGCAAATGGCTCTGGCATGCTCGTGACGCCTGGAACGGTGCCGCCGCTGACCGGCTGCAAGCCATCATGGAACGGGACCGGCCCGACATCCTGCACAGCCATCTGATCGACGGGTTTTCAGCCGCCATCTGGGCGCGGGCCCGGCGGGCGGGCGTGTCCGTGCTGCACACGGCCCATGATTATCATCTGCTGTGCCCCCGCGCCTTCCTGCTGACTGCGGATTGGCGTCTGTGCACCATGCCACGGGCGCATTGCCGGCTGTACCGGCGCTGGCATATCGACACGACGCGGCATGTCGATCTGTTCGCCAGCCCGTCACGCTTCCTTCTGGACCTGCATCAACGGGCCGGTTTGAAGGCAGCGGATGCCCGCGTGGTTCACAATGGCATCCCCCTGCCCGCCGATGCCGACCTGATCCGCCGCACCCGTGCGCCCGACAGCAGGCAGCGCTTCCTGATGCTGACACGGCTGACGGTGGAAAAGGGGGTGGAGACGGCGCTGGATGCCATGGCGCGGCTACCAGCCGATCTGCCCGTCGAACTGTCCGTTGCCGGCAAAGGCCCGCTGGAGGACAAGGTGCGGGCGGCGGCGGCCCGTGACCCGCGTATCCGCTATCTGGGCTTCCTGGATGGGGAGGCAAAGGCCCGGGCGCTGGCCCGGCACGGCCACCTGCTGCTGCCCTCCCTCTGGTACGAGAACGCGCCGGTGACCATCGTGGAAGCCGCCGCCTATGGTCTGGGCCTTGTGGCCAGCGACATTGGCGGCATCCCGGAATTTATTGAGCCCGGCCGCAGCGGGTTCCTGTTCCCACCCGGCGACGCCGGGGCGCTGGCCGCCATCATGACACGTCTGGCCCGCGACCCCGGTGCGCTGCCGGCCTTGCCGGAGGCTTCGGCCGCCTTGGCGCAACGTTTCACGATGGAGCAGATGATCAATGCCTATGAGGAGCATTATCGGACGCTGGCCGGCCAGCGCGCCATGGCCCCGGCCGCGTGACACGCGGCGTGCGGCCTCCCTGACCCTGCTGGTTCTGGCCTTGCTGGGGCTGGTTCTGGTCCTGCCCGCCCTGGCGGTCCGGGCCGAGACGTTTCCCGAGGACGCGGTCCTGAATGTCCGTGATTTCGGCGCGCGCGGTGACGGGCAGAGCGACGACACCGCCGCCTTCCTGGCAGCCCTGGCCGCCAGCGGCGGCGATACCGGCACCACCTTCTGGCAGGACCGCATCGTCTTCGTGCCTGACGGCACCTACCGCATCACGGCCCCGCTGGTGAAACGGTACGCCAATGGCAATTTCGGCTCCGGCTTCATCCTGATCGGGCAGTCGCAGTCGGGCACGGTCTTGCGGCTACCCGATCAGGCTCCCGGCTATGGCGATCCGCAGCAGCCCCGCGCCGTCATCTTCACGACATCCAAGCTTCTGCGTGGCAATGCAAATGACGGCGGCAAGGATTATCTGGGTCGGGGCGAAGGCAATGACGCCTATATGAATTTCGTGGAGAACCTGACCATCGATGTCGGCAACGGCAATCCCGGCGCCATCGCCATCGATTATCTGGGCAATAATAGCGGGGCCATCCGCGACGTCACCCTGCGCGCCGCCCCCGGCAGTGGGGCCGTGGGCCTGTCGATGGTCCGCAAATGGCCCGGCCCCACGCTGATCCAGCGGCTGACCATCGATGGTTTTGCGACGGGCATCGCCACGGCCCAGACGGAATATGGACTGACCTTCGATCACATCGTGTTGCGCGACCAGACGCAGGCCGCCATCGCCAACAGCCAGAACGCCCTGACCATCCATGACATGCGGATCACGGGAGACAACCCGGTCATCATCAATAGCGGCGACAAGGGCTTCATCGTCATCGATGGCGGATCAGCGACGGCGGGCAGCGTCCCGGCGCTGTTTCGCAATGACGGCTTTGTGACCGTCCGGGGCCTTTTCCTGGGCGGGAGCGCACTGGATGGCATCCTGCAAGGCCGCGATTGGTGGCAGCCGGCGAACCGCCCCGGCTGGCACATGCCTTTGCAGGATGCGCCACCAACCCCAACGGCACCGGCTGACCAATGGGTCAGCGTGGCCCAGTTCGGTGCCACCGGCAATGCCGGCCAGGATGCGACCAACGCCCTGCGTCAGGCCTTCGCCTCTGGTGCCGCCATCATCTACCTGCCCAACGGCACCTATGCCGTGCGGGATAGTGTGGACATCCCGGCCAGTGTGCAGCGGATCGTCGGCATGAACGCCACCATCCGCGTTTTCAGCCCACGTCAGCCGACCTTTGCCCGCAGCAGCGGCATGTTCCGCGCGGCCACGGCGGGGCCGCCGCTGTTCATTGAACGGCTGGCCTTCGACAATACCAATCTGGGTGAGCAGGTTGGCGTCGAACTGTCCGGCCCCCGCGACATCATCCTGCGCGACATCGTGTCCGCCGGGACCACCATGCTGGACCGCAAGGCCGGTGGCGGGCGCGCCTTTCTGGAGAATATGTGCTGCGGCCTGTTGCGCCTGATGGGACCGCAACCCGTCTTCGCCCGGCAGTTCGACAGCGAGGGGACAACCACCCGCATCATCAACCGGGGCAGCCCTCTATCCATTCTGGGGTTGAAGACGGAGGGGGTCTGCACCGTGTTGGAAAACCGCGATGGCGCGCACAGCGACATTTTCGGCGGGCTGGTCTATGTCGTGCGTGACGGTGCCGCGCCATCCGTTCCAACCTTTACCAATATTGGTTCCTTCCTGTCGGCCAGCTTTGTGGAAGAATCCCTGCGCGCGGGCAGCCGGTATCAGGTCTATATCGCCCGCGATCCCGCCGATCCGCGTGGGCCCGTGCCGGTGACGGCCTTCCCTGCGCGCGGGTATGGCCGCTTCGTGCCGGCCCTGGAGGACGCGCCGATGCCATGAGCAATCCCGTTCAGGGGCGCGTCAGTTCAAACGGGTCCTTGCCCGGTTCCGCCGCCGGGCGCGGACCCTTGGGCTTAGCGGCCGCCACGCAGCTGCCGCCCAGACGCCGGGCGTCATTCTCGCAATCGGCATAGGCCGGATAGACACAGGACAGGGCGTTCCCGGCCTGCGCCAGACAGTATCCCAGGGCGGACACCGGTGCCGTGTATTCGCGGGGGTTGGTGTCGCAACGACCGCCGGCGCGCTGCGCCTCCCGCTGGCATTGGGCGGGATCGACATACAGACACTGTGCCGGCACGCCCGTGACCTTCACGCAGAAGGGGGCGGCCATGGCCGGGAGTGGCACCAGTAGCAGGGTCAGCGCACCCAAGACAGTTCCATGTGACCTTTTCATCGCATCTCCTTCCGGCGCACCCGGTCGATGGCGCGCGCGATCAGCAGCAGCAGGATCACGCAGCACAGACCTTGCGCGGCGTTGTAGCCCGTGATCACCCACCATGGTTCAAGCCCCAGGCCGACCCCGGCCATGAAGACGGCGACAGTCAGCAGCAGCCGCCCGATCTGCCACCCCGCCGCCAGCCCCTGCTTTTCCAGGATCTGGAGCGTATGGAAAACCGGCTGCACGGCCGCCTGGGCCAGATAGCCGATACTCATGGCCCGCAGATACAACACCCCCTCCTGCCATTCCGGTCCGAAGATGATGGCGAAGGTCAGGGTGCCGGCAACGTTGGCCAGCAGCACCCAGGTCAGGGCAAGCAGGAACTGGTGGGAAACAACCTGCATGAAACGCCGGTACAGGCGGGCGGGGTCGCTGACGGCGATCTTCCCCGCCTCCCCCATATAGACCTGCAGAATGGACGTGCCGACGATGGCCAGCGGCCGCGACACCACCCGTTCCACCAGGAAGATGAAACCCGCGATATGCGGGGAGTATGTCAGCGTCACCAGCAGATAGAGCAACTGGCTGCTGCCGGCGGCATCAATCAGGGCGGCCCAGCTGCTAATCAGCGGAAAGCGGGCGTAGCGGCGCGCCAGAAGCAGCATTCGCCGCCAGGAAAGGACACGCATCCAGCCGCGTGCCTGCGACAGTACGCTGCCGAACAGGCCCCAAGTGCCCGCCGATTGTCCCAGGATCGACCCGATTAGCAAACCCGGCGTCCCCGCTGCGGCAAAAGCCAACCCGATCTGACTGACCGGCCCCACCGCACCCTGCGCCAGCCGCGTCCTGGCGATGGCAGGAAAAGCACCGACACGTGTCGCCAGTTGCAAGGCGATATAGTAACCGCCCAGACAGATATAGCCCATGACCAGCAGGCCCCGATAAACGGACAGCGGGCCATCAGCCAGCGGTGCGGGCCAAACGGCCTGCACCAGTTCCGCCGTCAAGGCAAAAGCCGCCCAACCCATCGCCGCCGTGGTGAGCATCAGTATGCACAAGCAGACCGCCATCAGGTTCAAGGCATCGCGTTCCCGCCGTACCAGCGGTAGAGCCAGCTCATAGCGAAGGGAGGCGATGACCACCAATATGGTCAGCGTCGCCGAATAGACGGACAGCACGCCAAACTGCTCCGGCGTGTAAAGCCGGGTCAGGACCGGTGACAGCAGGATACTGACGGCCTGCCCGCCAGCCGACCCGGTCAGCAGCACGAAGACGTTGCGCAGGAAGGGCCGGCTGGCCAGAGCCTGGCGCAGGCGGCGGACTTTTTCGCCGGGCAAGGCCATCCAGCGGCGTCGCTGTTGGGCGGGTGCAATCCCTTGTGCGGTGCCCTGATGCATCATCGTCTCCGCTGCTTGCGACGATGCCATAACATTGCGAATTCTTGGACGCATCGCCGAAAAGTCCGGGTCACAGCGAAGTCACAACCGGATCATGCCATCAGAGATTAAATACTAAGCGTGGAATTGGCACATTCAGTGAATTGAGTGCGCATTCGTACCGATAGTGATTGTTCATAATTCATGGACGATCTTCCACGCTTCCTTAAAATCCAAAAATGGTGAGCGGTCATGAGCATGAGAATTGTGGATCGCATCACCCATGCACCCACATCATCCGCAGTGCGCCGCCCGTCGCGGAAGGGCGCGATACGCGCTGAGGAGAAGTTCGACGACAATAACTTTACGCCCCTGCGGCTGATGCTGGCCCTGCTGGTGGTGCTGGGCCACTTCCAGGCCTTCATCGGCATCCATTCGCCCGACTGGCCCTTCAATTACGCCGCCGTGGCCGTTGAATGTTTCTTCGTGGTCAGCGGCTATCTGGTCGCCAACAGTTTTGACCGCGATCCCGACCTGCGGCGCTTTTTCATCAAACGGCTGTTCCGCATTTATCCGCTCTATATCACGGTCGTGCTGGCCCAGACGCTGATCTTGGGTAGCCTGGAGGAACGCGGGTTCCTGGCCAATCTGGGATCGATGGCAACATATCTGGCGGCCAACGCCGTCTTTGCCAATTTCCTGCAATATGATGTCGGCACCGGCGTCCTGACGGGACTGGTCGACCCCAGCCTGAATGCCAGCCTGTGGACGCTGAAGATCGAATTCGCCTTCTATCTTCTGCTGCCCTTCATCTGGCGGCTGCTGGACCGGAGGGGTCCACTGACCTTGGTCGCCATATTCCTGCTGTCGGCGCTGTATGGAGAGGCCATGCGCGGGGCCGGGCACGAAACGCTGGCCAAGCAATTGCCGGGACAGTTGCAGTTCTTCGTACTGGGCATTGCCGCCTACCGCTATCGTCAGCTTCTTTGGCTGGAGAACCGCTGGATCGGTCTGGCCCTGGGGGCGGTGCTGGCACTGGCAGCGACGATGTTGATGGTCCCGCGCCCACCCATTCTCTATCCTCTGGTGGTTGCCGCCCTGGTCATGACCCTGGCCCTGCTGACCCCGCGCCTGCGCATGAAAACCGACATCTCCTATGGCGTCTATCTGCTGCACGCACCGACCATTCAGCTGTTCCTGCTGTTCGGGTTTTACCAGTCAGGGCTGGATGGGCTTGCCATGATCCTGGCCATTGTCATTACCCTGGCCTTGCTGGCCGAACGGGTGGTGGAGATGCCAGGGATCGCCATAGGCCGGCGGCTGATCCGCAGGCTGTCGCGCAAGCCCCCCGCCCCTGCCGATGCGACGTCGCAAGAACTGACAATCGTCATGTTGAACGATTTCTGTCATGTGCAGGGCGGGGCCAGCAAGGTCGCCATCGATGAGGCGGTACGGCTGGCGCAGTCGGGCGTGAAAGTGATCTTCGTCGGTGCCGTCGGCCCCATCTGCGACCAGCTCCGCGATGCGCCGCTAACCGTCCATTGCCTGGGCCAGCATGAATTGCTGGATGCCGCGCGCCATCCCGGTGCGGCATTGCAAGGGCTGTGGAACGGCAAGGCGGCGCGGATTGTGGCGGAGATCCTGCGCCCCCTGCCGCCGGACGGCACCATCGTGCATCTGCACGGTTACACCAAGGCCCTGACCACCAGCCCGGTGCGCGCGGCGGAGAAGCTGGGCGTGCCCATCATCTGCACCCTGCATGATTTCTTTCCGGCATGCCCCAACGGCGCCTTCTTCAACTACCGCTCCGCCAAACCCTGCACGCGCCAGGCCCTGTCACGGGGCTGCATCGCCACGCGATGCGACAAGCGCCGGCATATACATAAGCTGTTCCGGGTGGCGCGCGGCCTGATCCAGCGCAGTGCCGGCCGCTTCCCGGCGGCCGTCGGCCATTACATCGCGCTGTCGGAACGCTCCGCCGCCATCCTGTCGCCGTACCTGCCGGCAGCGGCAAAGGTCCATCGCCTGCCCAACCCGGTAGACGCCCCCAAGGACGCCCCCGTCCCGGTCGCGCAGAATAACACGATCATCTATCTGGGGCGCCTGGATGAGGAAAAGGGCGTGCGTCTGCTGGCGCATGTTGCCGCAAGCCTGGGCCTGCCCGTCACCTTCGTCGGCGATGGGCCGCTGCGTTTGGTGATTGAAGCGGTGCCCGGCATGGCTGTGACAGGCTGGGTCGATGGCAAGGCTATCCAGGCGCATCTGTCGCGGGCGCGCTGTCTGGTCTTCCCCAGCCTCTGGTACGAGACCTTCGGCCTGACGGTCGCGGAGGCGGCGGCGCGCGGCGTGCCCGCCATCGTCAGCGATATCACGGCAGCGGCGGAACGGGTGGAGGATGGGGTCACCGGCTGGCGCTTCCGCAGCGGGGAGGCTGCCGATCTGGCCCGCTGCCTGTCGCTGATCGCTGACGACGGACGGGTGCGGGCGGCGGGACTGGCCGCCTATTGGTCCTTCTGGGCCGACAGCCGGTCCGGGGACCGGCATGTCGCGGATCTGCTGGCCATCTATCGCACGGCGGTGGCGCGGGGGGTGGTGGCCTGACCGGCCTGTCCGAACTGCCCCTGCCAGCGCGCGATCCCCTCCGTGGGCAAAGTCAGCACGGTGGGACGCGGACAGGTGATCCAGCGCTCAATGGCTTCTGGCTCCGTCCGGGAAGCCACCGGCAGGCCGGTGGAGATGCTGATCTCCGCCGCGCGGTTATCGACGGGTATGATCAGGGCGCGGCGGCGATATTGCAGGGCGCGGATACCGCCATGCAGGCGGGCGCCCACGAAATCCACATCCTGCGTCTCCAGCAGGCGGTTATAGGCGGCCACATCCGACGGCAGCGGCACGTAACCCGACGCCCCGATTTCCCGCATGTAGGACAGATCCTGTTCCTGCTGCGGCCAGAAATAGATCGTGCGGTAATGCTGCTTCAGAAGGTCGAAGACCTGCCGGTCCAGTTCCGGCGCCGGGCGGTAATAGGTGACGGCGAAGACGACATCGCGTGCCATGCGCACGGGAATGGACTGGCAGAAGGCCGGGTCCAGCATCCACATGGTTGGGCAAGCCGTATAGACAATGTTCTGCACATGCGGACGCAGCAATTCGTAGGTGTGCATGTCGCGCACCGAATGCAGCCAGTGCTTCGACAGGACGGAGCGGAAGAACAGGCGCGTGGCGGCATCGGCCCCTGTCTGTCCATATTGCTGCCAGCCCACACCCAGCAGCACGACATTGCGCCAGTTCAGATAATCCAGCGGCGTGATACGCCAGTTGCCGCGCACCAGCATATGCGATTTCAGGATGTTGGTGCCGCCGACAATGGACAGGTCGGCGCTTCGCCCCGCCCGCATCTCCGTCCGGCTGGCGCGGCGGTGGGTGGGCGTGCGCAGGTAGTCGGCACCCGGGAACAGCGGCGTCACCGCCTCCCATACCGCATCCATGATGAATTGGTCCCCCAGATTGTCGCTGTCGATGGCGGTGTCGAACATGTTGATCAGCATGGCTTTCTCCCTTGATCGATATCAATTGGAACGGCTGGCCACGATCTCCGCCCCCAGGTGGCCGGGGCGCAGCACGGTGCCGGGCAGAAGAGTGGACAGGGCGGTGCCGTCGGCCTCATCCCCGAACCAGTAGACCGTGCCGCAGACCCGGATCAGCGGCAGATCCTCCCGATGGTCCGTGAACAGGATCAACGGCCGTTCCGCCCAGCCCCGGTCCGCCAGAAAGCCCAGCACGGCGTCGCGCTTGTGCGGGCCGACGTTACTGGGGCTGTCGGCCGTTCGCTCCCGCGCCGTGGCCAGGACATGCGGCAGGGAGAGGGCGCTGGCCAGACCATGGGCGTAGTCGGCCACCGCCGCTGTCGCCAGCACGCCATCCATCCGCCCGTCTGCGACAGCGGCCAGCACCGGATACAGCTCAGGCCGGACAAAGGATTTCAGCCGCTCGACCAAAGCCGCCTCCGGCCCCGTCTCCCCGCCTTCAACGGCCCGGCACCAAAGCTGCTGCAACCGCCATTTCAGCGCCTCATGACCCATAAGCCCGGTCTTTCGGGCCGCCAGCAACCGGCCGGCGGCCAGGGCGATGCCCAGGCGCTTGATCGGCGGCAGATGCGGAAACCGGGCACGCAGCATGTGCGCGACCCAGAGCCGGAAGCTGTTGACGCTGAGGACGGTGCCGTCCAGATCGAGGATGACGACGCTATGCATCGAACGACCAGGGGAAGCGGCACAATTGCCCGTGGTAACGCGCATGATGCGGGGTCACCCATGGCTGACCTGTGGTCACTGTGATGGCGGCGGACCGGATGCGCGCGCCCGGCGGCGCATGGCGATGCACAACGTCCAGCACCTGCGACAGGGTGGCCCCGCTATCGACGGCATCATCCACCACCACCACCGATGGCGCCTTGCCGGCAGCGGAAAGCCAGGTCGACAGGCGAGTCAGTTCATCCTTGTCGAACTGATAACCGCAGGGCGCGGTTGGACGGGACCGTTGCGTGAGAAGCGCATGTTCCCATACCCGCAACCGGTCAACGATGGGGCGCGGCAGGCTGGCCATCAGGCTTTTGAAGGCCGCCATACCCTGCTTGTACTGGGTAGTGGCCCGACGGCAGGTCAGCGACAGGATGGGAATGCCTGTCCCCAGGGTGCGAGCCATGGCCTCGGCCACATGCAGCCCACCTGTCGGGATGGCGATCAGGGCGTCGGGCCGCCCTTCCTGCAACACCTGCCGCATCAATGCGGCACAGGCATCATCAAAGCCGGCGCGATCCAGGGTGACGACCCCGGATTGCCGGGCGGTGCTTGAAATATCCTGCATCGGATGTCTCCATCGGGTTGGGGGCGAAGGGTTCCGGAACAAGCCGGACGGCGGAAGCGGTCGGGGCGGTTTCCCGCCAGAGCGTTCCAATGGCCGCCCCCAGAAACAGGGAGGCGGACTGATCCTCGATCACCGACAGCACCACGCCGTATCCGGCGGCAAAGGCCAGGATGGCGACGGCTGGTTCCACCCTGCTCTCATCACCCGTGATAGGGCGGCACGTCATACGAACGACCAGCGCGACATACAGCACGGCGAACAGACCGAAATAGGCGTAGAGCAGGACGGCGATGTTGTCGGCGGGGTTGAAGCTGTCGGCGGCGTAGAGGCGCTGCGGCCCGCCAATCCCGCCCAGACCGACCCCGAACCACAGCATCTGGTTCCGGGCGATCCAGTCCCAGGCATCGGGCCAGGTATAGGCGATCCGCAGGAATAGGGATTCCATGCTGAACACACCATCCCCGTGATCCAGATGCAGGCCATGGGTGAACAGCGGCAACCCCGCCGCCAGCAGAAGGAAACAGAGGAAACAGAGGCGCAGCTTCGTCAGACGACCCGCTAAGGGGAGGCATAAGAGCAAGGCCACGGGCGCGAAGGCGATCAGTGATCCCTTCTGGGTGGTCAAGAACACACCGACCAAGGCCGGCACGGCCAGGCCCGCCCGCGCCTTCAGGCCGCGAAGCCGGCACATCAGCACAATGGTCAGGCATGGCAACACCGCTGCGACCGCGATAGAACTGCGTGTGAAACCGGCAACGCGGCGGGCAAAGGGATCGCTGATCTGCCAATCCTTGGACACATCGACATTCAGGTCACCGACCATGGTCCGCATGCCCGTCCAGGGGAAAGTCAGAACGAACTTGTCCAGGCAGATGCCGATCATGATCAGCACCCAGAGCAGAGCGAAAATCCGTAGCACCCTTCCGCCCGGAGCGATGAACATGCAGCCGGCGAAGAAGCCGAACAGCATGTTCATCAGGACCTTCACGCCATAGACCGCCCCCAGCGGGCTACCGACCGTGCCCATCAGCACAAGGGCATGAAAAGCCAGCACCACCCCCGACGCGATGAAGGCCGGATGCAGCCGCAGTTGAGCACCCTGCGCTGCGGCCAGCAGGAGCAGCGGCAGGACGATCAACCCGTCACGCAGCAGGATCAGGCTGTCCTGACCCGCCAGATACAGGCCATAACGTGTCGGCGCCTCCAGCGTATAAATGGACAGATAGAGAAGCCCGCAAAAGGCGAACAGGGCGACGAAACCGGGCATGTCAATATTGCCTGCCCCCGTGAAAGGAGCGGGATTGTCGCGTCGGCCCAAGATACTGCCGTGATGAAGGATGGCGTCGCTCATGACGACCATCTGAACCACGGCACCGGTCTGACCGGTTGTGATCAATATGTGGCCGCACTGCGGTAGGCACGGCTTACCAGCGGAGCTGGCGTAGTAGTCCAGATGTAACTCAACAATATATTGATGGTTCAGTTAAATATCATAACTAAATATAGATCATTTCATTCCCTGCACAGCGTCCCTTCTTGGTCCCGACGTGGGTTGACGCCTGCACCCGCCCCTGTGATCTTGCTGCTACGCAACATACCCTCGCACGGCATCGCGTTGTTTCCCAGAGGGAACCACCCCTGAATTCCGACGAATGGAGTGCTTATCCATGACCACACCCAGGGTGATTGTAACCGGCGGCGCCGGCTTCATCGGCAGCCATACCTGCAAGGCCCTGTCACGGGCCGGTTTCCTGCCTGTTGCCGTTGACAATCTCTCCAATGGCTCCGCCGATGCCGTGCGCTGGGGGCCGTTCGAAAAGGGCGATCTGGAGGACGCGTCCTTCATGGACAGCGTTTTCCAGCGGCACCGCCCCGTCGGCGTCCTGCATTTCGCAGCCTTGATCGAGGCCGGGGAGTCTGTACGTGCGCCAGGTCGGTTCTATCGCAACAATGTCGTCGGTACGCTGGCCCTGACGGAGGCGATGGCACGGGCAGGCGTGAACGTGCTGATCTTCTCCTCCACCGCCGCCGTCTATGGCAATGCCGGCGAGGGTCCGATACCGGAAACGCATCCTTTACGACCCGTCAACCCCTATGGGCAAAGCAAGTTGATGGCGGAGACGATACTGGCTGATCTAGGCCCTGCAACCGGCCTTCATTTCACGGCGCTACGCTA
Source organism: Niveispirillum sp. CC-CTL257 (assembly GCF_059489915.1). Taxonomy (NCBI): domain Bacteria; kingdom Pseudomonadati; phylum Pseudomonadota; class Alphaproteobacteria; order Rhodospirillales; family Azospirillaceae; genus Niveispirillum; species Niveispirillum sp. CC-CTL257. The sequence continues at coordinate 336,155 of NZ_JCAJXE010000003.1, read as the reverse complement.
TTTCAATGCGTCGGGGGCTGATCCAGAAGGCGAAGTGGGAGAGACGCACGACCCGGAAACCCATCTGATCCCCCTGGTCCTGCAAGCCGCGTTCGGCCAGCGGCCCCATATCAGCATCTATGGCACCGACTACCCCACCCCGGACGGCACCTGCATCCGCGACTATGTGCATGTCACAGACCTGGCTTCGGCCCACTTGCTGGCCCTGCAACGCCTGCTTGCCGGTGGGCAGAGCGTGGCCTTGAACCTGGGCTGCGGCCGCGGCTTTTCTGTGCGTGAGATCGTGCGAACCGCCGCCGCCGTCACCGGGTTTCCTGTCACCACTATCGATCAGGAGCGGCGGCCCGGCGATCCGGCGATCCTGATTGCCGACGCCAACGCTGCACGAGCGACGTTGGGCTGGACGCCGAACTTCACAGATATCCGCGATCATATCCGGCATGCCGCCGCCTGGATCCTGCCGCGTGAAAACCAATCCTTGGCCTATGCCTGACAGCACCGCATGGGCAGTCATAGCAAGCTGGTCTGAAGCGCAAGCCAGACTGTAACTCTCGGCCATGGGACGCCCGTCGTGCCGTGGCTCTGGCCTCATTACCGGTATCGGCACATGTAACCCTGTTCCGTCTTAAGCCGGACCAGGGCTGCTTAAAGCGTATTTCCGTCAACAGGAAACACGCTCCAATCTTTCAGCTCCTCAAGCGCCGGCGTCGCATCCGCGGCTTGGCGTCATGCGGCACGGGCCGCGGCAGTCGCCGTCGGACCGGTTTTCCAGTCAAAGGAAAACCGGTCTAGCATGGCCTGGTAAAGGCGGATCAGAACTTCGCCCGTACACCCAGCGTGAAGGCGCGGCCAATCGTGTCATAGGCCCCGGAATAGGGAATAGAGAAGGTGGTTGTCGGCAACGGCGATGGCGGCGGATCGCGGTCGAACAGGTTGGAGACGGACAGATACGTCTCGTAATGTTCGGCGAACTTCGCCGTCACCGTTACATCGGTGTAGGCGACGCGGGGAATGTCATTCTCCGAAATGCCCACCCCTTCCACCAGGGTCGGATCGATCAGCGATTTGGCGATGATCCGTTCCTGCACGAAGAAGCTGAACGGATCGAGATCGTAGGTCGCCTGCAGGCTGGCCCGCCATTTCGGGTTGGTGGAGGCGCCGCGCTGCTGGATCACCGATCCCACCGCCGGGCGGATCATGTCCTTGGTGTTGATGTTAAGGAAACCGCGCAGCGTCAGGCGACCATCGCCGACATCGGTGCTGTAACGCCCCTCAATATCCCAGCCTCGCACGATCTGGGTATTCAGGTTGAAGGGCGGAGTGATCACTGTCAGGGCTCCGTTGGCGAAGCTTTGCAGGGCGCAGAAAGTCTGGTCCCCGGCGGCGCAGAGATTGACCTGCTGCGGCGCCAGCAGCGTGCTGATCGCGTTCTTGAGGTTGATCTTATAGTAATCGACCGACAGCTGGAAATCCGGGATGAAGGCAGGTTCCAGCACCGCACCGAAGGTCAGCGTGTCCGCCTTTTCCGGGCGAAGGTTGGGATTGCCACGCGTCAGCTGGAACAGCGGCACCGTCGTGCCATTATAGGTGACGGTGCTGCTGGAGAACTGGCTGCCATTGTAAAGGTCGATAATGCCCGGTGCCCGGATATCGCGCGACCGGGTGGCACGGAACCGCATATCCTCCGCCGGCGCCCAGTTACCGCCCACCTTCCAGGTCGTGGCATTGAAGGAACTGGAAGACGGGGTGGAGGATGAAACCCCGCCCGCGAAGCTGTAGACCCGGCCATCCGCCTTGTACTTTGCATGGCGCAGGGCGGCGTTCAAATCCAGTTGCTGGAAGAAAGGCCGGTTGTCGGCCAGCGGCACGCCCACCTCGCTATAGGCTTCCTTGACCTTGATGCCGCCGCTGAAGGGCTGCGGATTGAAGAAGCGGAAGGCGCCCTGGCGGCCATTCTGCGCCGATGGCGCGCCGCGCAAACCGGTGAAGCTGTTGACCTGCTTCGACAGCGCGTCGGAGGTCTGCTCCGCGCCGTCATCACGATATTCGATACCGGCGGCCAGCGACACCGACTTGGTGCTGGCCAGGAACCCGTCACCGACCTCGCCGCGCACATTCAGGGAGGCGTTATGCTGGGTCAGGCGCAGGTCCTTGTAGCTGTCGCCCAGCACATAATCGATGGCAGCCGCACTGGGCGCGCCCAGGCCGAAAATATTCAGCGGCACGCAGCCGGGGTCCAGGCCCGACAGGGTGGACCGGCAGACGATCTGGCCATTGGCGGGGTTCAGCACGGCATCGGCGGCGGCATAGAGGTTGCGGCTGATGACATTGTTGCCTTCCACGGCGCGCTGATCGGTCTGGCTGTAGGCATAGCCTGCATCCCAGCTCCAGCCATCGCCCAGCTTCCCGTCCAGCCCAATGCTGCCCCGGTAGAGCTTGGTGGTATATTCAAGCTCCACGGGCGGGAAATCTGCCTCATACCGGCCCACCGCGACGGAAGCCAGGTTGTTGGCCGTCATCAGGGTCTGCAACGCCGCCGGCATGAAGGCGTTGCCGCTGAAGATGGTGAACTGGCTGGCCGTCCCCGTCTCCGGCTCCATGAACGCGCGCTGAAGTGTGTGGGAGCGGGCATGAAGACCATTGATGGTCAGGTTCAGATCGTCGGTGAGCGCATATTCCACGCTGCCGAACGCGTTGTAGCGTTCCTGGTTGGGCACCAGGGAGACATTGACCCGCGCGCCGCTGCCGCCATTCTGAAAGGCGCTGCCCGTCACCGTGCCACGGTCGAAGGTGCCCAGTTGCCCACCCGGCAGGAAGGTAGTGCCGCGCAACGCGCCGTTACCGGCGGCGTAAGTAATGAAGCCGCCGGGGAAACCCACCGAACTGCGGATATCATCGACCAGGATGAAGGAGGGCGTGGCACCGGCCACCGGGTTGGCGATGCGGCCCGCCGCCTTCTCATACCATGAACGATGGCTGTCCTCGTTCACGTCGATGCCGTTCATCTTGAAATATTCACCGCTGAGCACGACGTGCCCGCGCCCGCCGGCGAAACTATCGCCCCAGCTGAGCTGGCCCAGCCCGTTGGGCACATCGCCACGCGTGGAAATCCCGCCCTGCAATTCGGCCTTCAGGCCCGTGAACTGCCGGTCCAGCACAAAATTGACGACGCCGGAGATGGCATCGGAGCCATAGGCGGCCGAGGCACCGCCGGTCACCGTATCCACCTGCTTCACGATGGCCTGGGGCAACATGTTGACGTCCACGGACCCGACCTGATTGGTCGCCACGATCCGCTGCCCGTCCAGCAGCACCAGATTGCGGTTGAAGCCCAGACCGCGCAGGTTCAACAGGTTCTGGCCCGTGGTGCCGATGGCCACCGACGGCACGCCGACATTCGTTTTATTATTGTTCACGAACTGCGGCAGGCTGGCCAGACCATCGGCCAGATTGGCGGGTGCCGCCAAGCTTAGATCGTCGGTCGTCACCACGGTCAGCGGCGTCGGCGCGGCAAAGCCCATGTTCAGGCGGCTGCCGGTAACAATGATCTCTTCCAGCGTCTCCAGCGCATCGCCGGTATTGGCCGGCGGCTGGGCGTCCTGCGCCAGGGCCAGCGACGGAATGACAGCCGCCAGGGCGACAATACTGACGCATGAGCGGATCAGGCCGCTCTGCCGGTTGGCGAAACGAAGCTTCATGGGTTCCTCCCCCTCCTTTTTGCGGATGATGCCGGTCTTTGTCGACGGTGCCGGCGCAGCCCTCTTTGGCTGCTTGTTTTCGGGGATAACCCCAAACCGGATGGATGTCAAATTAGATTATGGATTGCATAACATAACGATTATGTTTTATTCTACCCTCAACGACGAAGAATGTTCGAAGAGGGGGAGTGAGACGTGGCATCAGTGCAGTTTCGCGGCGTCACCAAGAGTTTCGGGGGAACGCATATCCTGCGTGGCATCAATACGATGATCGCCGATGGCAGCTTCGCCGTGCTGGTCGGCCCGTCCGGATGCGGGAAATCCACGCTGCTGCGCCTGCTGGCTGGGCTGGAGGTGCCGACCGACGGGACCATTATGATCGACGGACAAGATGTCAGCCGCACAGCACCTCAGCAGCGCGACATCGCCATGGTATTCCAGAGCTACGCGCTCTACCCGCATATGGATGTGGCTCGGAACATGGGTTTCGCGCTGACCCTGCGCGGCACGCCACAGGCGGAGATCGACCGGCGGGTGAAGGCAGCGGCGGCGCGCCTGTCACTGGACCATCTGCTGGACCGGCTGCCCCGGCAGCTGTCGGGCGGCCAGCGGCAGCGGGTGGCCATGGGCCGCGCCATCGTGCGCGATCCCAAAGTCTTTCTGTTCGATGAGCCCCTGTCGAACCTCGACGCCAAGCTGCGGGTGCAGATGCGCTCCGAAATCCGGGCCCTGCAGCAAAGCCTGGGCAGCACCTGCCTTTACGTCACCCATGACCAGATCGAAGCCATGACCATGGCCGACGTCATTCTGGTCCTGAATCAGGGCCGTATTGCCCAGTCGGGACCACCGCAGACGCTCTATGATGATCCCGACAATCGCTTCGTGGCGGAATTCATCGGCTCGCCCTCCATGAATTTCCTGGCCGGTCAGATTACCGGTGCCGTCTGGCGGGCGGAAACGGGGCACTCGCTGCCGCTGTCCGGCATCTCGCCGGGGGATGAAGGACGCCCGGTCCTGCTGGGAATCCGGCCCGAACATGTCATGCTGTCCGACGGGCCGGGCACATTGCCGCTGACGGTCCGAACCGTGGAGAATACGGGGGCTGAAGTGCATATCCGCGGCTTCTGTGGTAACGGGACCATAACGCTGGTCGCCCGCCCCCCAGCCACCACAAGGCCTGGTGTGGAAACCGCGATCAGGCTGGACCCGGCCCATTGCCTTTTCTTTGATGCCGGAACGGAGGAGAGGCTGCGCACTCTCAGGGCGGTGCCAGCATGACCTTATCCGTTCCCCTCACGCGCCGCGAAATTCTGTCGGGGATGTCCCTGACCGCGCTGGCCGGGTGCGGCCGGATCCGCGATGCCAACAGTGTGCGCGTGCTGCATATCGAAACCAATCGGGAAGTCCTGTCGATCTGGCAGGCGGCAGCCCATCGTTTCACGGCCCGCCATCCCGGTATCACCGTCGAATTCCGCGTGATGGAGCCGAAATCGTTTCAGTCACGCATGTCCACCCTGCTGCAAAGCGACGGTCGCCCGCACCTGTTCTACAGCTGGGGCGGGGCGTCGCTGGATGCGCTACGGGCGGCGGGATTGCTGGCGGATATCACCGACCACCTGTCGCCCGGCACCACCGCCGGCCTGATGCCCAAGGCGCTGGGTGCCTATCGGCGGCAGGGGCGGCTTTACGGCCTGCCCTATCTGGCGACGGAGATCGGGCTGATCGCCAATCGCGCCCTGCTGGAAAGGGCAGGTGTGACACCCGCGATGCTGGTCGACTGGCACGGTTTCATATCGGCGCTGGCGCAGTTGAAGCAGGCGGGCATCCCGGCACTGGCCATGGGCGGCATGGATCAATGGCCCCTGACCCTGGTTCTGGGACAGCTGGCCCTGGCCGGCGCGGGGGCGGACGGCATCGCGGCGGTGCTGGAGGATCGGGACGGCGGGTTCGAAGCCCCTGCCCTGCTAACCGCCGCCGACCGCTTCGCATCTCTGGCCGCCCTGGACCCATTCCAGCCCGGCTATCTCGGCACCAAGGCTCAGGGCGCGATGCAGCTTTTCGTGAAGGGTGGGGCCGCATTGATAATGCATGGCACTTGGTTCTACCGACAGGCTGGCGCGCTGACGGGGCGCGACCCTGCGGCATTGGCAGTGGATTTCCCCTTCATCGGCTTTCCATCCCTGAACAGTTCTGCGGCCACGGTGCGTCAGGGTCAGCTGAATGGCTGGCTGGTCAGCAACTGCGCCCCGCCCGCCGCCATCGCCTTACTGGAGCAACTGACGGGCCATGAGACACAGGCGGCCCTGGCCGCTGGCGGACACATCATTCCCGCCAATCTGGCGGCCCGAAGCGCCCTGACCCATCCCGAACTGGCCGCCGCCGCCCGTCGGTTGGATGGCGCGGAGAACATCCTGCTTTCCTGGGATCAACTGCTGGGCAGCAATGGCGGCCCGACCGCAAACGATGTCGCGGTGCGATTGGCCACGGGCCGGATGGGGCCGGCGGAAGCAATGAAGGCCATTCGCCGTGGCTGGCAAATCGAACGCCGGGCCGACGGCCTGGACGGCCCATATGCGGGCGCCATCGCCGATCTTGCCGGAAGGGGGACGCCATGAACCAGCCTTTGAGCCGGCGCGACATGCGCACGGGCGCCGTCTTCATGGCCCCCGCCCTGCTGCTGTTCGGTTTCTTCGTGGTCCTACCGATGTGTCAGGCCTTCCGCTTCTCGCTCTACAACTGGAACGGCTTTGGCAGTCCGACGGATTTCGTCGGGCTGGCCAATTATCTGGAGGCGTTGCAAGCCCCCGCCTTCCGCCGCGCCCTGTTCGATGTCGGAATACTGATCCTGGCGGCCCTGCTGATCCAGCTGCCGCTGGGTCTGGCCTGCGCGCTGCTGGTGGGTGACCGGTTTCGGGGGGTGACGCTCTACCGGCTGGTGCTGTTCCTGCCCTATGTGCTGGCCCAAACCGCGACCGGTCTGGTCTTCACCTTTCTCTATGATGGCCGCTATGGACTGGCGGCCCAGGTGACGCGCTGGCTGGAGATCGACCCCGTCTTCCTGCTGGGTAATCCGGATACGGCGCTGCCTGCCGTGGTAGCGGTGATGATCTGGAAATATTTCGGCTTCGGCATGATGCTGTTCGTGGCCGGGCTGCAATCGCTGGACCCCAGTCTGGTGGAAGCGGCCAAAATCGACGGGGCGAACCGTTGGCAGGTGCTGCGCTATATCACCCTGCCGCATCTGCGACCCGTGATGGCGCTGGTAGCCTTCTTCGGGGTACTGACGGCGCTGCAGCTTTTCGATCTGGTCATGTCTCTGACCATGGGCGGCCCCAACGACGCCACCCAGACCCTTGTCACCTATCTCTACAGCAACGGCCTGTCGCGCCTGCGCATCGGCTATGGCAGCGCCGTCGGCGTGCTGCTGTTCGCCACCTGTCTGGCGACGACCCTGGCCTTCAAGATGCGGAGGCGTCACCATGGCTGACCGCACCCCGATCCTGCGTCACGCCGCCCTTCTGGTGTTGGCCAGCCTGATCCTGCTGCCCTTGGTCGTGGTGATGCTGGGCGGGTTCAAATCGCTGGACGAACTGGCGACCAACCCCGCCGGCCTGCCCGCCATATGGCACATGGACGCCTATGCCCGCGTGCTGGGCGACCCGCGCTTCTGGTCCTATCTGGGCAATTCCGCCCTGGTTACACTCAGCGCGGTGGCCATCACCACCACCATCTCGGCCATGGCGGCCTTCGGCGCCGTCTTCGTCCTGGGACCCTGGGGAGAGCGGCTGATGAAGCTGTTCGCGCTGGGGCTGATGGTGCCGCCGGCCATCGCCATCATGCCCATCTTCCTGCAGGTGCGCGACCTGGGTCTATTGGATACGCCGCTGGGCCTGATCCTTCCGCAGGTCTCCTTCGGTCTGGCGATGGCCACCATCCTGCTGGTGCAATTCTTCAAGGAGATCCCCGCCGAACTGCATCAGGCGGCGATGCTGGATGGCTGCGGCCCCTGGCGCTTTTTCCTGACCATCGTGCTGCCGTTGGCAACGCCGATCCTGGCGACCGTGGCAACCATCCAGTTCGTGCAGAGTTGGAACAACTACATCATTCCCCTGGTCCTGCTGGCATCGGAGGACCGGTACACCTGGCCGCTGGGCATCATGGCCTTCCAGGGCGAGAATATTCAGGAATGGAACCTGGTTCTCGCCTTCGTCGCCCTGACGCTGCTGCCCAGCATCGCCTTCTTCCTCGCCTGCCAGCGCTACATCGTCGCCGGATTGTCGTCCGGCGCCGTCAAAGGATGAGAACTCCGCCATGATCGGCATTAGCTTCTACAACGCTTACTGGTTCGACAAAGAGGCGCTGTCCCTCTGGGATGACCGCGCAACCCTTTCCCGCTGGCTGGAGGTCGAACGGGCCCTGGCCCGCGTGCAGGCGGACCTTGGGATCATCCCCGCCGCCGCCGCCGCCGGTATCGAACAGGCGGCGCAGCCCGACCGGTTCGATCTGACCCTGCTTGCCGACGCCATCGCCATCGCCCAGCATCCGCTGGTGCCCGTGCTGAAACAGATCGAACAGTTCGCGGGGGACGAAGGCGGCGGCTGGCTGCACTGGGGTGCGACCACCCAGAACATCTTCGACACCGCCCAGGCAATGCAACTGGCCGCCACGGTCAAGCTGGTACGCCGTCATCTGGATCATGCCTGTGACCGGCTGGCCCGGGAAGCACGCCAGCACCGCGCGACGCCGCAGGCAGGGCGCACCCATGGGCAGCATGCCCTGCCCATCACCTATGGCTTCAAACTGACTGGCTGGCTGGCGGAACTGCGCCGCCACGCCGAACGTCTGGCCATCGCCGCCGAATGCGGCTGCGTCGCCCGGATCAGCGGTGCTGTCGGCACCTATGCCGCCCTGGAGGGACGCGGGCGGGAAGTGGAGGAGGCGCTGGCCGTCTCCCTGGGCCTTGCCGTACCCGACCTGGCCGGGCGCGCTGACTTCGACCGGCAGGCAGAGATCATGACGGCGCTGGCCGCCTGCGCCGCCGGAGCCGAGCGCATCGCCGCCGATCTGTCCTTCCTGCAACGCACTGAAATTGCTGAGGTATCGGAAGACCATTATCCTGACCGGGTCGGCAGCTCCACCATGGCCCAGAAGCGCAACCCATCGGAGGCGCAGCGCGTTATCGCCCTGGCACGACTGACGCGTGGCCGGGTGCCCATGGTACTGGAGGCCATGGTGCGACAGGATGAAGGCGACGCCGCTTCCACCAATGTCACCGATGTGTTGATGCCAGATTTCTGTGTTCTGGCTGCGTCCGCCATCGCGGCCCTGGCCCGGCTTCTTGACAACGCCCATCCCGATCCCGCCCGCATGCGTGCCAATCTGGATATCACCGGCGGCATGATCTGTGCCGAAGCGGTGATGATGCGTCTGGGCCGTGCCCTGGGCCGAGGGGAAGCCCACCATTTCCTTCATGAGGCGACGGCACAGGCCCATGCATTGGGACAGACCTTCGCCGACGCCGTGCGAAGCCATCCTGGACTGGTTATGCATCAGGACGCGATTGATCTTGATGCGCTTCTGGACCCGACCCGCTATCTGGGAGAAGTGGACGCCATCGTCGATCGGATCGCAGGGCTGGGATAGGGTCTCGACCTGCGCGGGGCGGTCAGGCATCTATATGACCAGTAGCCAATTCCAGGCGAATGGGAAAGATGAACGACAAAGCCACAGGTGACAGCAAGACCGCCATCGATCGCACGCCACGCGGCGGCTGGTCTGGAAGCTGGGCCAGCATCCGCGATCTGGAGGTCTTGCGCGCCGTCATCGAACAGGGGGGCGTAACGTCTGCCGCCCGGCATCTGGGCATTTCGCAACCCGCCGTCAGCCGCACCCTGTCGTTGCTGGAGGAACGGTCGGGCCGCACCTTCTTCACACGCCAGGGCACCCAACTGCTGCCGACGGCGGAGGCGATGCAGCTCTTTTCCGCCTCTGGCATGGTATTCGAGGCACTGCGGGGCATTGAGGAATTCCGTTGGCTGGAGCCGGAGCAGGAGCGTCTGTCCCTCGTCGCCGCACCGACGCTGGCCCATTGCCTGCTGCCCCAGGTCATTGCCCGTTTCACCCGCGAAAATCCCAACATCACCGTCACTCTGGAAATCCAGACCTCGGTGGAGGTGATCAGCCGTATCGCCAGCGATCAGGCACAGCTGGGTATCGCGGAAGTACCGGAAGGGGATTGGGGCGTGCGCAAACAGCCCTTCCGTCGCTCCCACCTGGCCGTGGCCGTGCCCAAGGACCATCCTTGGGCCAATCGCCGATTCTTGCGGGCAGACGAGATCGGCGATCAGCCGCTGATCGTCCTGATCAAACGCAACCCGTTCCGCACCATGCTGGATCGGCTGTTATGGCGTGAGGGCGGCCTGCCCAACATCGTGGTCGAAACCTCCGACGCGCTCTCAGCCGTGGAGCATGTGGAACAGGGGATCGGGCTGGCCATCGTCAACCCGTTCCCTGTCATGTTGCGCACCGGCCCAGACGTGCGTTTCGTGCGGTTGGAACCATCCATGGCCTATGAAACCTGCATCCTGACCAACCCGTCACGCCTGCCCACCCCCGGCATCAGCAAATTCACCGACGTCCTGCGATCCATGCAAAGCGCCGGAACCGGCCTGTCGCAGGCTGTGTGAAATTCGAATCTGCGTCTCCAATCCATTGATTGTGATTGATACTATCCAGAAATAAAACCCCAACAAGATTTTGATCTTGCGGATTTTTTCACAGGTCCTCAGACGCGCTTGGTAACAAGGAGAGCCGCCGATATGGCGGCTCTCCAGCTATCAGCCCAAGGCGTCAGCGACGACGGCCTTCCCAACCACGGCGGGACGCCTCGGCATGGCCGCGCGGATCACCGAACCAGCCGCCATGGCCCTGGCGATCATCATCATCGTCCCGGCTACGGCCGCTGTAGCGGCGGTCATCGTCATCCTCGTAGCGGCCACCGCGCGAGGAATAACCGCGGTCATCATCCGATTGGGGCCGGGCGCATCCACGCGCACCGTGTACATCAGGCGCTTGTTGTGCATGAACATGGCGGTGTCCTTTATGGAAACGATACCGATCCCGAACGTCGGCATATGGAAGCGTAATCGGAATGTGAACGTTCCCCCGAAAGTGGGCCAAAATACGGTGAGAAAAGTTTATTTGCTGAAAATCGCACACGACTATCGACAGTCGCACCACCAACAGCTTAAATATGCAGGATATTTACAAATAATAAATAAAAATAATTACGATATTATTTCTAATTTTCTTACTTAACAATCCATTTTACATTGCCCAGACCTCCTATTGTCCAGTTCCATCCGATTTTCGAAGGGAACCCGCAAGCCATCCTCCTGTTATAAGTACCCGAGCCGAAGCACGCAGGCCAGGTCAATTGGGGCTTCGACGTCAAACGCCGGGCCAGATCCACTGCTGACGAGCTGTTCCAAGTCGGTCACCTGGAAAGCGGCATGGCGCGCTTGAACTCACCCTGCACCTGGAGGTCATGATGACCACGACAGATAGACATAGGATAGATATCGACCGGGGCGTGACGCGCGACAAGGTCGCTTTCCCTGATCCTGCGGCGGCACCATTGGGCACGGATGAAGAGGCTGGCGGAAGCCACACGCCCTCCCACCCGATGGGGAAATCGGCCGCGCATCAGGGAAGGCGCGATCCCGTCGATGCAAACTGGGAGGGTGGGCAGTCGCAATCCCCTGCATCGCGCCCGACCGACGACGGCACGGGGTCCCTCTCCCCATTTCCCGCAACCTATTCGCAGGGGCTTGCTACCGACCAAGCCCCTGCGGAAAAGACCAATGATGTACCTTCACCCAATGCCAAAGAGGGCGCTGTCGAGCCTTTACTGAAAGCTTCCCGTCGCCCCTGGAGTTTGGTCGGCCTGCTGTTGGGACTGGGCACGGTGTTCGTGATGATCCGGCGATCACTTTCCCACAGGAGAATGTCATGACAGGTCTGGAGATCATCACCGGGATCATGTTCCCTGAGGCGGTGTGGGAAGCGGCGACATCATCTCGTCGGTCATCGTGGTCACCCTCGGTTGGGGTTTTGTTGTGGTGACCAGACTTTAACGAAGAAACTCGATAACCGCCCAAAGGGCGGGAAACCGCTCCTGCACCACCCCAGGGAACGTGATCTAGTCCTTCACCAAAACGGCGTAGGAGCCAGATCATTTAAACCAGCACAATCAAGCTAAAACAATTAGCTACGCCGCCGCCTGCTTGCCCAGGAACGCTTCATGCGTCGGCATGCTGTCCGCCGCCTGCCGGATGCGGGCCCGCATGCTCGCCATCCGCTCTCGCACCGCCGGCAGCGGGTGCAGATCGACCAGCGGGTCATAGGTTTCCGGCATGATCCCCTGCCCGATCATCACGGCGATCCAGCTTGTATCGGTGAACAGGGCGCGGGCCCGCGTCGATACCCGCCCCCGCCGGCGGAAAAGCTCGATCCGGCTTTTCAGACTGTCGGGAATGTCCATGGTCCGGCAATGGTTCCAGAAGGCGCTGTCCGACCGTTCCGTCAAATGATAGTGCAGGATCAGGAAGTCGCGCACTGCCTCGAACTCGCCCTGCGCCAGGGCATTATATTCCCGCACTTCCGCCCCGTCGATCTGCCGTCCGGGAAAGAAATCCAGCAGCTTGGTGATGCCCGTCTGGATCAGGTGGATCGACGTGCTTTCCAGTGGTTCCAGGAACCCGGACGCCAGACCCAGCGACAGGCAGTTCTTCACCCAGGCCTGTTTGCGCCGCCCGGTGACAAAGCGCAGCAGCTTCGGTTCGGCCAGTGCCTGCCCGTCAATATTGGCCAGCAGCACCTCACGCGCCCGTTCCTCGCTGACATGGGCGCTGCAGAAGACATGGCCGTTGCCGACCCGGTGGCGCAGCGGGATACGCCATTGCCACCCGGCTTCGCGCGCGGTGGAGCGAGTGAAGGGCGTGATGCGCCCGTCGCCCGATGAGGGCACCGCCCAGGCCCGGTCGCAGGGCAGCCAGTGCGTCCAGTCCTCATACCCGGCCTTCAGCGCCTTTTCGATCAGCAGGCCGGTGAAGCCGGTGCAGTCGATGAAGAAATCCGCCGCCAGCCGCTCACCGCCATCACAGATGACCGCCTCGACAAATCCATCCTCCCCGCGCAGCGCCACATCCACCACCTTGCGGTCCAGCCGGACAACACCCAGCCGTTCCGCATAGCGGCGCAGATAGTCAGCATAGAGGCTGGCATCGAAATGATAGGCGGACCCAACCACCGACATGATGTTTCGCGGGTCGGTGACCGGGGCCATGTAACGCCCCTGCTCTGCCATGATGGTGCAGAGCGAGTAATCCTCCAGCCGCCCGCCCTCACCCATGGCGTTCAGGCGCAGCCAGTATTGGTGGGTGTAATTGGCGTCCAGGCTGGCCCCATGCACCCCGAACGGGTGGAAGTAGGAATGGTTCAGGCGGGTCCAGTCGCGGAATTCAATCCCCAGCTTATAGGTCCCCTGGGTGAAACGTAGGAAATCCGCCTCGTCCAGGCCCAGCATATGGTTGAAGCCACGAATGGCGGGGATCGTCGCCTCCCCCACCCCGACGGTGCCAATGGCGCTGCTTTCAACCAGTTGGATTTTGGTGTGCCGCCCGACGGCACGGGCAAGCGCGGCCGCCGCCATCCAACCGGCTGTACCACCCCCCACAATCAGGATGCTGCCCGGAAGATTGCCCGCCATGGTCGTTTCCTCCCCCCAAAAGCGGCCCGTTATATCGGGCCTTGATTTGATCGTAGCGCGGATTAACGCAGCGTAATCCGCGGAACAACGCAACCGTCGCTCCGCGGATTACGGCTTCGCCTAATCCGCGCTACGTCCCGACACGCTTACTCCGCCCCCAGCTTGAACCGGACGCCCGCCATGATGCGCTGCGAGCCGGAGCTATAGGTGAAGGGCAGGTTGTCGAACTGCAAATACTGGCTCTGGTCTTCCTTGGTCAGGTTGACCGCTTCCAGGGTCAGGCCGATCTGCTCGGTGACCTGATAGCCGATCTGCGCGTCCAGCTGGCCGTAGGACCGGTTCCAGATACCCAGCGTGCGGGTGGCCGCACCATCTGCAAAGCCGAAATTGCCCGCGAACGACTTGTTACGCCAAGTGTAGGAAACGCGCGTCTCCAAACCCTCATACTCGTAATAGATCTGGCCGTTGAAGGCGTGCTTCGCCACGCCCGGAATGGGCAGACCTTTGTCAAAATCGTTGCGGATGGGCGACTTGCTGTCGGAGAACGTGTAGTTGACGTTGAAACCGGCACCGAAATCAAAGGCATACTGGGCACCCAATTCGAAGCCCTTGATGCGCCCCCCCTCGCCATTGACAGGACGCGCGATGGGGGTGTTACGCCCACCTGCCTGATCCAGAACGAATTCAGGCTTGGTCTCGCTGCCGATGAAGCTGTCCACTTCCTTCCAGAAGCCGACCGCGGACACCAGACCCTGGCTGCCGAAATAATATTCGTAGCCCAGGTCGAACTGCGAGGCGCGGAACGGGTCCAGATCGGGGTTGCCGGCGGAACCGTTGACGGCCTCGAACAGGTTGGTGGTGGGGTTACGGGTGAAATCCACGCGGAAACCACGGCCCAGATCGAACAGGTTCTGACGGGCCACGACGCGCGAGGCGGCGAAGCGCACCTTCTGGCCTTCATCCAGGTCAAAGACCATGTTCAGGCTGGGCAGGATGTCCGTATAGGACCGCTCATTGGCGATGGTCTCGCTGTCACGCAGAACGCCGTTCCAGCTGTCGGTACCCAAATAGACCGGGTCCGGGTCGGTGGCGCGGTTCTGATAGACGGTCAGGTTGGTGTGGATCAGGCGGGCACCGACATTGATGTGATAGCCCTCACCCGGATCGCCGATATCGGCCATCAGGTAACCCGAATGGGTGCTTTCCTTCACCCGGAAGCTTTCCAGCGGTTCTTCATAGAAGGCGAACGGCAGGGTCGGGTACAGCGACTGGATCCATTCCGCCCCATTCTTCATCTGGCTGCGATCCTGGACGAGGACCTTGCCACCGACCATATCGCCGGAGGAGAAGAAGTTGTTGATGGTTTCCACCCGGCCCGACGAACCCGTGAAGGTCTGGAACGGGGTCAGGACCGGGGCCGAGTTGCCGAAACGGTTGTTACAACGGTTCGGGATACCCGGCGTGCCGGCGGGCAGTTCGCACGACTTGAAGCCGATGGCACCATCCATGAAGTAGCCATAGGGCGTCCATTTCTGACCGAACTTGGTGCCGTCCAACTCGCCACGACCCGACAGGTTGGCAAGGTACCGGCCACGCTGATAGTCAACATCGCGGGACGCGTAACGGTAACCCGTGGACAGGGTCACATTGCCGGCGGCGATGAATTCCGGATCATATTCGCCATCTGCCCGCAGCGAGTAGTTTTCCAGATCAGCGCGGTCGCCAAACACCCAATGCGACTTGAAATAGCCATAGGCCGGATTGGTATAAAGGTCGGGCGTGGTCGCCAGACTGAAGGACGGCAAGGTGCCGTTATTGTTGGCGTAATTGAACCGGTAATTGGCCGGGGCCGACGGGTTGGCCGGCCTGTGGCTGAACCCGGTCGGGCTTGTGGCGTCTGCCGTCGGCACGCTGTACTGCGTATAGCGAACGTCATTGTTAGCGCTGTCAGAGAATAGATCGGCCTTGGCATAGGCACCGCGCACAGAACCACGGAAATTGCCGCCATCATCATATTTCAGCTTCAGGCCGAAATTGTCGCTGTCGATCTTGGAGTTCTGGACATAGGAAATGGCCTCGGCCGAATTGGCAATGATGGTGCCGTTGATCAGCACACCATTATTGTCAATCGTATAGGGCTTGGTGGCGTCCAGGCCGGGGCTTTCAATGGCGAACGGGAACTTCAGCGAGGCTTCTGACGTCAGGATATCCAATTCGGAATGGAACCATTCGCCCGAGACTTCGACACTGTCCGACAGCTGCACCGCGCCGGCCAGCGAGCCGCCGATACGCTCGCGGGTCTGTTCGCGGTCGGTGACGTAGCGATATTCCGGGGCGTAATAGTTCTTGGTGACGGTGGCCTTGTCGCCACGGTCGGCAAAGCGCCAGTTACCACGGTTCTGACCACCCAGAACATCCGTCTGGCTGTTCTGCTTGTCATAGGACAGGGTAGCGATAAAGGCCGCCTTGTCGTCCCAGTTGTAACCCAGCGCAAGCGCGCCCAGCGGCTTCCAGCCGCCATCGGCACCCGAAGACTTGGCAGCACGCACGTTACCGGCGATTGTGTAGCCAGGGTCCAGAACCAGCGGGTTGCGGGTCTTCAGGTTGACCGTACCGCCCAGACCACCTTCCAGCAGCTTGGCGTTGGGCGACTTATAGACATCCACCCCACCCAGCAGTTCCGACGGCACGCCTTCCAGGCTGTCATTGTTGCGGGTCTGGCCTTCACCCAGGGTGAAAATCTCCAGACCGGTCAGGAAAATTTCGTCATTCAACAGCGTGACATTCTGGTCCAGACCACGGATGCGGACCTTGGTGCCCTGACCATTGTCACGGTCGATCTGCACGCCCGACAGGCGCTGCAGGCTTTCCGCGATATTCTGGTCCGGGAATTTGCCCATGTCCTCGGCGGTGATGGATTCGATGATCTCGTTGGAATTGCGCTTGGTCTGCAGCGCGTTGGCCAACGAGGCGCGGAAGCCGGTCACGATGATCTCGTCCAGCGTCCCCTCGGCGGCGGGGGCCGACGGGGCCGGGGCCTGCTGCGCCAGGGCCGGCATGGAGGCCGCCAGCGCGATGGCGGCGACGGAACCCAGATAGAATCCGGGCTTTAACTTCACTGACATTTTTTACCTCCCGTAAGGATTTAGCCCAAATAAGGCATTTTGCTTTATTTAATGGGAGCCCCTGACGTGCGCCATGCTCAGGCCCACTTCAACGGCCTCCCCTCCGTCATTGGGCGCCTCGGCCTTGCTCAGCCGTCTTGATGTGCTTCATCGCCCGGGCCACACCTTGGACAATATTGACAGCGCAGTCAATAGGTCTTGATAACGCTGTCATGATTCAAACAAGGAAACCGCCATCCGGAAAATCTACATACTATTGGCGGAAATTATGGGTTTTGTTCGCAATCGCAGCAAAACGGTAGCGCCCGAAAATGACCAATCCTGCAATTGACATCGCTGCCAATTGCCGATACAAAAATTTCACCGCCCCACACCCCCTACACCGCGCAAAGCTTTGCAAAGGATGGTAGATTGATGGTAGCGGTAACCACGCGGCTGGCTGTTTCACCCGGCCGGCTGACATATGGACATTACTTCTGACAGCGTTGACATAGCGACAGGCGGAGACACTCGCCCTCCCACCCGGCTTTCTGCGGGAAAGTTCGGATAAATTCCGAGAGTTGGGCGTTGACAGCCCGCCGCGTTGATGTCATTCCATCTGACAACGATGTCAGGACAGACTTCGCCAAAGGCTCAAAGACCGGAGGCGACAATGAATGAAAGCAGATTGGGAGGATGCAAGTGACGTCGAAGCAAACCACGCGGCTGGTCCGCGCCCTTGGCCTTGTCAGCGCGCTGGCCCTGGTGGGCGGCCTGTCGGCCAATGTGGCCTTTTCCGCCGACGGCACGGCGTCCCCTGCCCAAACCCTGCACCCGGAGAAGTGGCCTGCCGCCAAGACGCAGCGCCTGATTGATCCCGCCGTCGAGAAAAAGATCGATGCGCTGATGGCGCAGATGAGCGTTGAGGAGAAGGTCGGTCAGACCATCCAAGGCGATATTTCCACGATCAAGCCTGCTGATCTGCGCAAATACCCGCTGGGATCGATCCTGGCAGGCGGTAATTCCGGCCCGGGTGGCGATGACCGCGCCCCGGCGCAGGCTTGGCTGGACCTGGCGGATGAATTCTACCGGGTTTCCATGGAAAAGAAGCCCGGTCGCGTCCAGATTCCCGTGATCTTCGGCGTCGATGCTGTGCATGGCCATGGCAATATCGGTGCCGCCACCATCTTCCCGCACAATATCGCGCTGGGCGCGACTCGGGACCGTGACCTGCTGCGCCGGACGGGCGAGGTGACGGCCCGCGAAATGGCCGCCACCGGCATCGACTGGACCTTCGCCCCTGCCCTTTCCGTTGTGCGTGATGACCGCTGGGGCCGCTCCTATGAAGGCTTCTCCGAAGACCCGGAAGTGGTGGCCTCCTATGCCGGTGCGGTAGTGGAGGGTATCCAGGGCGTCATCGGCTCCAAGGAATTCATGAAGCCGGGCCGCACGGTGGCAACCGCCAAGCATTTCCTGGCCGATGGCGGCACCGATGGCGGTCGTGACCAGGGCGACGCCAAGGTCAGCGAGGAAGAACTGGTGCGGCTGCACAATGCCGGCTACCCGCCGGCCATTGATGCCGGCGTGCTGACCATCATGACCTCGTTCAGCTCCTGGCAGGGCATCAAGCATCACGGCAACAAGCAGCTGATGACCGATGTGCTGAAGGGCCGCATGGGCTTCAACGGCTTCATCGTGGGCGACTGGAACGCCCATGATCAGGTGCCGGGCTGCACCAAGTATAATTGCCCGACCTCGCTGATCGCGGGTCTGGACATGTACATGGCGTCCGACAGTTGGGAACTGCTCTACAAGAACACGCTGGCGCAGGTGAAGGACGGGACCATCCCCATGGCCCGCCTGGATGATGCTGTGCGCCGCATCCTGCGCGTGAAGTTCCATGCCGGCCTGTTTGACAAGCCGGCACCCAAGGACCGCAAGGATGTCCCCGCCATTTCCACCCTGGGCAGCGCTGAAAACCGCGCCGTGGGCCGCGAAGCCGTGCGCAAATCGCTGGTGCTGCTGAAGAACCAGGGCGGCGTCCTGCCGCTGTCGCCCAAGGCCAAAGTGCTGGTCGCCGGCGACGGGGCTGACAATATCGGCAAGCAGGCGGGCGGCTGGACCATCTCCTGGCAGGGGACCGGCAACCGCAATGATGAATTCCCCGGTGCCACCAGCATCCTGGACGGCATCAAGCAGGCGGTGGGTGCCGCCGGCGGTTCCGTCGCCTATGACAAGGCCGGTGCCTTCAAGGACAAGCCCGACGTCGCCATCGTGGTATTCGGAGAGGAACCCTATGCCGAATTCCAGGGCGATGTGGAGACCTTGGAATATCAGCCGGGCGATAAGTCCGACTTGGCCCTGCTGAAGAAGCTGAAGGCCCAGGGTATCCCCACCGTCGCCGTGTTTCTGTCGGGCCGCCCCCTGTGGGTGAACCCGGAGATCAATGCGTCCGACGCTTTCGTGGCCGCTTGGCTGCCGGGGACCGAGGGCAATGGCGTCGCCGACGTGCTGTTCAAGGGTGCTGACGGCAAGGTGAAGTATGACTTCACCGGCAAGCTTTCCTTCTCCTGGCCGAAGACTGCCGTGCAGACGCCGCTGAACCGGGGCGATGCCAATTACGATCCGCAATTCGCTTATGGCTATGGCCTGACCTACAAGGACAAGGGCGATCTGGCCCCCCTGTCGGAGAATAGCGGCGTTCCCGCCGGGTCCGGCTCCTCCACCGGTGTGTTCTTCCGCCGCGGTGGTGCCCCCGCCCCCTGGTCGCTGGCCATTGCCGATCAGGTGGGCGACCTGCGCGTCACCACCACCACGGGCACCAGCCCGGGCAAGGTCGTGGACCTGAAGTCGGTGGACGTGGCCGCCCAGGAAGATGCCAAGCAGCTGACCTGGAACGGCACGGGCCGGGGCGCCTTCATCATCTCCGGCCGCGCTGTCGATCTGTCGCGGCAGTCGAACGGCGACGTCACCCTGTCCCTGCGCTACCGCGTGGATCAGGCACCGACGGGCAAGGCCCATGTCTCCATGGTCTGCGGCCCCAACTGCCGCGCCGATCTGGACCTGACCAAGATCCTGGCCGACGCCAAGCCGGGCACGTTCCAGACCACCAAGATTTCCCTGAAATGTTTCGCCGCTGCCGGTGCGCAGATGGCGAGTATCGAAGCACCTGTGGTGATCAGCACCGAGGGTCGGATGGGCCTGACGGTCACCGATCTGAAGCTGGACGCCGATCCGGGCAACGCCGTCTGCCCGGCGAAGTGATCGCCGGCGGACCCGTTTCGTCTCCGCCGGCACGGGTGGGGATTGCGACGGTTCTCTCTCTTCTTGTCACCCCACTTCGGGCCGCCCCTCAACCGGGCGGCCCATTTTTCATTCAGCGGGCGGCAACCAGCGCTTCGATCTCCCGAACGGCCGCGCCAAGCCCATCCTCGGCCCGCACCTTGGCACCCAGGGCCGCCGCTCGGTCGCGCATGCCCTGATCCTCCAGACAGCGGCGGATGGCCTTGGCCAGCTGATCGGCATCAAGGTCACGATGGCGCAACATGCCGCCACACACCCCCAGCTCGTCCAGCCGCCAGGCCCAGAAGAACTGATCCGCCAGGAACGGCACGATGACAGCGGGCACGCCAGCGCGCACCCCTGCCGCTGTCGTCCCGGCCCCGCCATGATGCACCACGGCGGCCATATGCGGCAGCAGCCGGTCATGCGGTGCGGCTTCCAGCGGAAAGATATCCGGCGTCGGCCTATCGGGCTTCAACCCGCCCCAACCGCCGGCCAGAACGGCGCGGCACCCCACCTTGCGCACCGCCTCCACGATGATGCGGGTGGTGCGGACCGGGTCGCCCGGCATCATGCTGCCGAAGCCGATATAGACCGGAGGCGGCCCGTCAGCCAGAAAGGCCGACAGATCGTCCGGCATCACCCATTCCGGGTGGTCCAGGAACCAGAAACCGGAAACCTTGGCCGCCGGCGGCCAATCCTCGGGCCGGGGCACCAGGATCGGGCTGTATTCCATCAGCATGGGCAAGCCCTGACGGTGCCAGCGCCAGTAAGGTCCCAGCAGCGGATAGGGCTTCAGACCCAGCAGTTCCTGCCGCACCCGGTTCACCGATTTGCGGAAAATCTGCCAGAAGACGATGGAGATGGTCCAGCTCTGCAACAGGTTGCCCAGCCCCGGACGCTTGCCCTGCGGCGGCACCATGGCGCTGGGAAAGGCGCGGGTCGGCAATGTCGGCTGCGGATAGGCATGAACATAGGGGATGTTCAGCGCCTCTGCCACCGACGCGCCGATAAACACACTGGCCCCTGCGGGGATCAGCAGATCGGCCGTCCGCGCCTCATGCAAAAGGCTTCTGGCCCAGCTCTCGCCATTCTTCTCGGCAAAGGCGCGCATGGCCGCCATCACGACGCCGGGCTTGGCCCCTTCCGCGAACATGGCGGTGGCCTCCGGTCCCTTCAGGTCGGCCTGGATATCGCCTTCCACGGGCACCAGCGTCACGCCCCTGCCCGCCACCAGATCGGCAAAGCTGCCATAGGTCAGCAGCCGCACCTCATGCCCCCGCGCCGCCAGCGCCACCGCCAGTGCCGCGAACGGCTGCACATCGCCGCGTGAGCCTAAGGCCATCATTACAATACGCACGTCCAAAACCCCCACTCTTCACTGCCTTGACAATGTCACAGGCTTGCCGCCGGTCGGGCACCCGCCCGTTAAGATACCGGCAAAGATTGACTGGCATAGTTGATGCACACCCTGGAACTACCAGGGACTAATGGAGGCAAAAATGTCCGGCGTCACAGCCAGCCACCCAAAAACTATCGTCAGCGGCAAAAAAGTGGCGGATCGCGTCATGGTCGTGGCCCTGTGGACGGGCCTCCTGGCCGCCGCTTGGTCGCTGCCCATCATCGACCGCATCGCCGCCAATGCCGAGCGGGAAAAGATGCAGTCCGGCTATTACTACACCCCCCAACGCCCCGCCGAGGCCTATGCCAGCGTTGATGCCGAGCAATAACCCCTACGCCGCTTCTTCTTCGACCCCGCCCGCAAACCCCTCCATCGGCAGCCGCAGGGTGCGGCAGAACAGGGCGATGGTCCGGTAATATCCCGCCAGCGCGATCAGCTCCACCACCTGTTCCGCCGAAAACCGCGCCGACAGCGCCGCCCATTGCCCGTCCGTCAGATCGCCCTGGGCATAAAGCGCATCCGCCGTATCCAGGATCAACAGGTCATCCTCGGACCAGTCCGGCCCCAGCGGATTATCCCGCCGCGTCGCCGCCACTTGATCTTCACTCAGGCCCGCCGCGCCCGCGAACAGCGCCGCATGCACCCCCCATTCATAATCGGCCGAGCCTTGCGAACAGGTGCGCAGGATCATCAGCTCCCGTTGCCGCACCGTCACCGACCCTGCATCCAGCAGCCCGCCCGCAAACAGCCGCGACAGCACGCGCGGATTATGCGCCAGGGTTGTGAACAGGGTCAGCGGCGGGGCACCCGGCGGCCGCAACCGCTCAATCTGCGCCGCCACCAGCGGATCAAAGGGAGCCTGAACGGGTGAAAGACGCGCCGACATGATCATTCCTCCGCTTCCATCATTCGTGCTACAGAATTCGTAGCGCAACTGACGAATGTTCGCTACGAAAATCGTAGCGCCGGAGAATGACGTCCATGCCCGCCCGGAACCCCAAATCCACCCGCCCCATCATGCTCCTGCTGGACCTGATGGGCCGCCGCTGGACCCTGCGCATTCTTTGGGAACTGCATCAGCAGCCGGGCCAGACCTTCCGCAGCTTGCGCGAACGCTGCGCCGATATCTCCCCGTCCGTCCTCAACACCCGCCTGACCGAACTGCGCGAGGCCCGCTTGATCACGGCGGAAGACGGCTACTCTTTAACAGCAGAGGGTAAGGAACTGGGCTGTCTGATGATGCCACTTTACCATTGGGCTGAGGGGCATTTCGGCGGGTCCCCAGCGTGATGCCGCCCACTGACGACGCAAGGCATGTCAATGGGCGACACGATTAACTGGCCGCGACCTCTCTGCTTTGCCGCGAACCCTGCAATGCCAAATCTGCGGCTCAACCCTGCCGCACCGCCTCGGCGATGGCACTGCCACAGGTAACAGTGTCGGCAGGCCCGCCCAGGTCGCGAGTGCGCAGTTCCGACTGGGCCAGCACGGTTTCAATGGCCAGAACAATGGCGGCGGCGGCTTGATACTCCCCCAGATGATCCAGCATCAGGGCCGCCGACCAGATCTGCCCCACCGGATTGGCGATGCCCTTGCCGGCAATGTCGGGGGCGGATCCATGCACCGGTTCGAACAGCGAAGGGAATTTGCGGTCGGGATTGATATTGCCGGCCGGCGCGATGCCAATGGTGCCGGTGCAGGCCGGCCCCAGGTCCGACAGGATGTCGCCGAACAGGTTGGACGCCACCACCACGTCGAACCAGTCCGGATGCTGCACGAAATGCGCGGCCAGAATGTCGATATGGTACTTGTCCCAGCGCACGTCGGGATAATGCGCCGCCATCGCCTCCACCCGCTCGTCCCAGTACGGCATAGTGATGGCGATGCCGTTGGACTTGGTGGCGGATGTCAGGTGCTTCTTGTCCCGCCGCCGCGCCAGATCGAAGGCGTATTTCAGGATGCGGTCGGTGCCGATGCGGGTCATCACGGTTTCCTGCATCACCACTTCCCGCTCCGTGCCGGGGAAGATGCGGCCGCCGATGGATGAATACTCGCCCTCGGTGTTCTCCCGTACCACGTAGAAATCGATATCGCCGGGCTTACGGCCCGCCAGCGGGCTGGGCACGCCGGGCATCAGGCGGACGGGGCGCAGATTGACATACTGATCGAATTCCCGCCTGAACTGGATCAGCGATCCCCACAGCGAGACATGGTCCGGCACCGTGGCGGGCCAGCCGACAGCGCCGAAGAAGATGGCGTCATGCCCGCCGATCTGTCCCTTCCAGTCATCGGGCATCATCTTGCCGTGCTGGAGATAATAGTCACAGCTGGCGAAGTCGAAATGGTCGAACTGGAAACGCACGCCAAAACGCTGCGTGACGGCATCCAGCACGCGCAGCCCCTCGGGCACCACTTCCTTGCCGATGCCGTCGCCAGGGATCACGGCGATGCGATGGATGGGTTGATTGCTCATGACGCTAATCCTCACTCGATCAGGATGGCCCTGAAATCATTGACATTGGTGCGGGTGGGGCCGGTGAACAGCAGGGTTCCCATGGCCTGGAAGAAGCCGTAGCCGTCATTGTCATCCAGAAGCCGGCGGGGAATGATCCCGACCTGCGCAGCGCGGGACAGGATATCGGGGCCGATCCAGGCACCGGCATTATCCTCCGACCCGTCGATGCCGTCGGTATCAGCGGCCAGGGCATGCACGCCCGGATGACCGTTCAGTTCGACAGCCAGCGCCAGCAGGAATTCGGCATTGCGCCCGCCCCTTCCCTTGCCGCGCACCGTAACGCTGGTCTCCCCGCCCGACAGCAGAAGACAGGGACGCTTCGCCGGTATGGCTCCGCTGGTGACGGCGCGCACGAAATCCGCATGCCAGACCGCGACCTCGCGCGCCTCCCCCTCGATGGCGCTGCCCAGGAACAAGGGCGCGATGCCCATGCCACGCGCCTGTTCGGCCGCCGCCGCGATGGCACCGGCCGGTGTGGCGATGATTGTCGCCGTGCCGGGCGGCAGGTCGGCCAGCGATTTCGGCGTCTCGCTGGCGGGATCGGACAGCCAGGCCGTGACGGCATCCGGGACCTTGATGCCATACTTGGCCAGCACCGCCAGCGCCTCCTGGCGCGTGCTGGCATCAGGCAGGGTGGGGCCTGATGCGATGGTGGCGGGATCGTCGCCCGGCACGTCGGAGATCATCAGGGTGACGACGGAGGCCGGTGCCGCCATGCGCGCCAGACGCCCGCCCTTTACCGCCGACAGATGCTTGCGCACGCAATTCATCTCGGCGATGGTCGCCCCGCTTTTCAGCAGGGCGCGGGCAACCTGCTGCTTATCAGCCAGGGTCAGGCCCGGTGCCGGTGCCGCCAGCAGGGCCGATCCTCCGCCGGAGATCAGGCACAGGACCAGATCATCCGCCGTCAACCCGGACAGGAGGTCCAGCATCCGGGCCGTGGCACGGATGCCTGCCTCGTCCGTCACGGGGTGGGCCGCCTCCACCACCTCAACCCGCTGGCACGGGGCGCCATGGCCATAGCGCGTGATGACCAGACCCGACAGCGGCCCCGACCAGTGCCGTTCCACGGCGGCGGCCATGGCCGCCGCCGCCTTGCCTGCCCCCACCACCAGCGTCCGTCCCCTGGGCGGGGGCGGCAGGTGCGGCGGCAGACACAGATCAGGAGAGGCGGCGTTGATGGCTGCCTGGAACAGCGCGCGCAGCACCGTTTCGGGGGCTGGCGTCAGTTGGGGAACGGTCATGGTCACGGCCCGCGCATAGCTTCGAACAGGGCGGCATAGCTGCCTTGGCGTTCCAGCCCCATCACGAAGTCCAGCGTGCGATCCTGCTGCTGCCCGTCGATCCGGCCATCCGCCATGCGGCGGAATTTGACCTCGAAATCGGCATCCGTCATCGGGTTTTCGACGCTTCCCGGCCCGGAGACTACTTCGCGGCGAAATACCTGTCCCGACCGCATCGTCACCGTCACCCGGTTGGGCAGATGGGCTGGGAAAAGGGCCGTCAGGGCCGGGTCCTCCGCGACTGTCGTCCGGTCCATCAGGGCGGCGGCGCGCGGGTCGGCGATCATGCCGGGATCATAGGAGGCCAGCGTGATGTCGCCGTCCAGCAAGGCCCGCGCCACATTATAGGGCAGGCTGTGATCGGCGGTTTCCCGCGTGGCCGGCCGCCATTTCTGCGGATCGCTGGCCAGGATGCGAAAGCCGATATCGGTGGTGTCGATATGGATCGCCTCCACCTCTTCGATATTGCCCAGTTGGGGGCGCAGGTCGATGGCCGCAAAGACCGCCGTGTGCAGTTCCCCATTGGTGGGGAAGCTCTTGGTGAGCGACTTCAGGATACGGAAATCCCCGCTTTCCGCCGTGCCGAAGCGGGAAATATCAAAATCCATCTCGCCGCAGACCTGACGGATGAACCCCATCTTGCCCTCGAAGATCGGCGACGGGCCGTCCAGACCATGGCGGGCCAGCCCGGCACAGAAGATGGCGTTGCGGGCGGCATTGGCGGCGGAGCAGCCTTTCCAGGCCGACAATTCGCCCGACCGCACCTGACGCATGGCGATATGGCCATTCAGGGCCATGTTGATGGCCTGTACCGTCTGCCGCCGGTCCAGCTTCATCAGACGGGATGCGGCGGCGGCCATCGACACCAGGATATAGTTCACATGGTCCCAGCCGCGCCGGTTCAGCCCCGCCGCGTCCTGCAGGCGCATCTGCACCTCATAGGCCAAGACAATCGCGGCGATCAGTTCATGGCCCGGCACCCCCTCTGCCTCCGCCACGGCAAGGCAGGCCGGGATATTGTCGCTGGGATGGCCGGGGTCCCGGCTCATATAACCGTCATTATAATCCAGGTAACGGACCAGCGTGCCATTGGCGAAGGCGGCAAGGTCGGGCGTGGTACGCAGCCTTGTGCCCAGAACGCTGGCGGCCGGCACCGGCACCATAGCGGCCATGGCCGTCGCCGCCCGTGCCGGCACCGACCCGTAGGCACCCAGCGCACAGGCCAGACTGTCGACCATACGCTGCTTCACACGATGCACGACCAGCGGCGGCAGCCGCCCGCCATCCAGACCGTGCGCGTAATCCGCAATCTGCTCTGCGATATTCATGTCCAGTTTTTCCCCCTGCTTGCGCGGTCATTGCAGGCCGGACCCTGCCGCTAAAGCCTGTCTAGTCGAGGTTGAGCTGGTTTCTCACCGCCCCCACCGTCATCCCCGCGAAAGCGGGGACCCAGCGTAAGGCGCGGTTAGCGCCGATATGAGTCATGTCGCAGCTACCGCTGCTCTCGCTGGGTCCCCGCTTTCGCGGGGATGACAAACAAGGGGCGATCCAATCTAAACCTGACCGCCCCCGACTGCCGCCGGACCCCTGCCCTCACATGCGCCAGCTGACCGTGGCACCAAAGGTGCGCGGCGGGTTGTAGGACCCGAAATTGGCCCCCAGGAACACGGTCTGATGGGTGCGGGTCACCTCCTGGGTCAGGTTCTTGCCCCACAGGGACAGAGTCCATTGCCCGGCGGCGGGGGTGAAGACGATGCGGGCATCAACGAAATGGGTGGGGTCCCGCCGCTCCGGCCCGTCATTGGAATTATCGTCGAAGATCATGCTTTCGTACCGGTAATCGGTCGCGAACAGCAGGCTCGACCCGTCGCCCAGCGCCGCCTCGTAGGAAGGCGACAGCACGATCTTGTGCTTGGGCGTGCGGGAGATGCGGTTGCCGGCATAATCCACGCCCGGCTCCGGCGCGAACTCGTCAAAGGTGGCGTCGGTATAGCCATAGCTGGCAGACAGCCGCGCGCCGGCGAACAGGCTCCAGTTCAGCTGCGTTTCATAGCCCTTGATGGTCGCCTTGCCGGCATTTTCGGTAACGATGGACAGGTTGGGCAGGGTCCGCTTGGTCTGCAGGTCCGTGTATTTCATCACGAACAGGGTGTTGTTCCAGATCAACCGCCCGTTCAGGAAACTGCTCTTCTGGCCCACCTCATACTGGGTGGCGAATTCCGGCTCGAACCCGTCGGCGGCGTCGGCGGCAGAGGATGGCGTATCCTGGAAACCACCGCTCTTGAAGCCCCTGGACACCATGGCATAGAGCTGATGATCGCGGTCCAGCTTGTATTGCGCGCCACCACGCCAGGTCCAGGCGTCATAGTTGTCAGACGTGCTGACATCGAACCGCCCGGTCCCGCGCAGCACCGCCGTGCCGGCTGTGTTGGAAACGCGGTAATCCTTCTCATCCTTGGAATAGCGCAGGCCGCCGATGACGGAGAACTGCTCGTTCAAAGGCACGGTGACATCGCCAAACGCGGCATAGGAATTCAGCTTGGCCGCCTGGGTGTAGATCTCGGTGGCGGGCCGTCCCTGATCGATGACCAGCGTGTCCAGACGGTCGGTCTCATTGTTGAAATTGTAAAGCCCCGCCACCCACTGGATGGGGCTGTCGGGCAGCGAATTCAACCGCAGCTCATGGCTGGAGAAGTTGCTGTCCTCGTCATTGCCGCCGGCAATGTTCAGGCGGTTGGCCGGCGGGTGCCCGCCATCGAAATCATAGGCGACGTGATAGTCAAGGTCGCGATATGAGGCCAGATAGGTGACGGTCGCGAAGGACAGGTCCCAGTCGATCTGCCCTCGCAGGCCCCAGGTATCGCGGTCCTGATACCCCTCATCAGACCCGGCGGTGACCTTGCGGTCGCGGTTGACGGTCCACAGCGCGCGGCGCGGGTCCGTCATGTCCAGGTCCAGCACATGCTGGGCCGGGCCATCGGCCCGGTCGCGCGTGCCGTCCACGCCCAGCAGGACGCGTACCGTTTCCGACGGCTCGCCATAGATCTGGAACCGGCCGCTGCGCGTGTCCTGATCCTCGACCCGGCCACCGGTAAAGCTGTTCTTCACATAGCCATCATGGGTGCGCCAGGCGCCGCTGGCGCGCGCGGCCCATTTCTCGCCCATCGGCAGATTGACGAAACCGGCCCCTTCCAGCCGCTCATAATTGCCGACCGTCGCCTCAATGGCCGCGTCCGTACCGGACAGGTCGGGACGGTTGCTCACCACATTGATGGCACCCCCCACGACATTGCGGCCATAAAGCGTGCCCTGCGGACCTTTCAGAACCTCAATCCGCGACACGTCGAACGCATCAAAGGCCACGGCGGCCGGACGGCCCAGATAGATCTCGTCCAGGAAGACGGCAGAGCTGGGATCCCCGGCGGCACCCCGGTCGCTGGACCCGATGCCACGGATGGCAACGCGCGGCTGCGACGTGGGAAAGGCATCGAAATTCAGGCCGGGCGTGCGGCTGGAAATATCATCCAACTGGCGCAGCCGCGCCTGTGCGATCTCTTCGGCGCTGAAGGCGGTCACGGTGACCGGCACGTCCTGCAGACGCTCGCTGCGGCGCTGCGCGGTGACGATGATTTCTTCCAGCGTATCCGATGGGGCCGCGTTCTGGGCCTGGGCGACAGCGCCCGACAGCAGCATCAGGGCCGATGCGCCACCGGCCATCGCGTTGCGGCTGAACCTTCTCATTCGATCCTCCCTCTGGGCTTTTTCTCCGGTCTGGGCCGGTTGTGAAGGCAGAGTAGACAGACTGGATGTCGTTGGTCAACATATTGGATGCAAAAATTATTCATTATGGATGTTGTTCTTGACGAAACCGGACCACCCACGCAGGATGATGGCACCGGTAGCGATGCCTCCTTCATTCCATGCGGCGGCCCCTGGCGCGCGCTTTCCTGCCCAGATCAATGGTGGGAAAACGGTGGCGATCCGGGCTGCGGGAGACGGTGCCTTGTTTGAAACTTTGCTTTCGCCTGCCCTGCTGGGAACGGCGATGGTCACCACCTTCATGGTGTTGATCATGACCAAGCGCATGTCGGCTGTGGCCGCCCTGCTGCTGATCCCCATCCTGTTCGGCCTGCTGGCCGGGGCCGGCCCCGGTCTGGGAAAGATGATCATCGACGGCGTGCTGCAGGTGGCACCCACGGCGCTGATGCTGACCTTCGCCGTGCTGTATTTCGCCGTCATGATGGATGCGGGCCTGTTCGATCCGCTGGTGCGGCGCGTGCTGGCCATGGTGGGCGACGATCCCGTGCGCATCGCGCTGGGCACGGCGGCGCTGACCACGCTGGTGTCGCTGGACGGCGATGGCACCACGACGGCGCTGATCATCATCACGGCCTTCCTGCCGGTCTACCGGCGCGTAGGTATGAACCCGCTGATCCTGGCGACGTTGCTGGGCCTGTGCAATTCGCTGATGAATTATGTGCCCTGGGGCGGGCCGTCGGCGCGGGCCGCCGCCGCTGTTGGCGCGGACTTAGGACAGGTGTTCGCGCCGCTGATCCCGGCCATGCTGGCGGGCTTCCTGGCGATCTTCACGCTGGCCTGGATGTTCGGCCGCTCCGAACGCCGCCGGCTGGCCGGCACCGCGCCAAGGGCCGATGAAGGCCCGGCGGTCAAGCTGTCCGCCAAGCTGGGGATCGATATGGAGGCGCGACGTCCCGGCTTGTTCTGGGTCAATCTGGGGCTGACCCTGCTGCTGGTGCTGGGCATGGTTCTGGGATTCGCGCCCTTGCCTGTGATGATGATGGGGGCCTTTGCGCTCGCCATCACCATCAACTATCCGCGCCTGCGCGATCAGACGGCGCGGATCAGCGCGCATGCCGACAATGTCGTGAATATCGTCATGCTGCTGTTCGCGGCGGGGGCCTTTACCGGCATCCTGAACGGCACGGGCATGGCCGACGCCATGGCCAAGGCGGCGCTGGACGTCATCCCGCCCGATATCGGCCCCTATATGGCACCCATCACGGCGCTCGCCAGCATGCCGCTGACCTTCGTCATGTCGAACGACGCTTATTATTTCGGGGTGGTCCCGATCATCGCCAATGCCGCCGCCAGCTATGGCATCAGCCCGGAGGTGATTGCCCGCGCCTCCCTGATCGGACAGCCGGTCCACACGCTCAGCCCCCTGCTGGCCCCCATCTATCTGGCCTGCGGGCTGTTGGGCGTGGATGTGGCGGATGCGCAGCGCTTCGCCCTGAAATGGGCGGTGCTGATATCGCTGGTGGTGCTGGTCGCCGCCATCGCCACCGGGGCCATTCCGCTGCGGGCAGGTTAAGCCATGCCACGCCGCGCCATCATCTGGCTGCTGCTGGCCACGGTAACCGGCCTGCTGGTCTGGGGGCTGAAGGCACAGGATGTGCCTGCCGCCCTGCTGCTGGGGCCGCTGCTGGCCGGCATCGGCTTCGCCCTGTCCGGGGCCGGGGCACGGGTGCCGAAATCAGCACTCCTGGTCGCCTATACCATTGTCGGCTGTCTGGTGGCGGTGGCGCTGGGCCGGGCCATGGGGCCGCAGATGCTGATGCGCCTGCCCCTGTTGCTGACAGCGGCGATGGCCACGCTGCTGACCGGCACTGCTTTGGGCTGGCTGCTGGCGCGCGGCGGCTGGTTCAGCGGTTCCACCGCTGTCTGGGGCCTGGCCCCAGGCGGGGCCGCCGGCATGGTGGCGCTGGCGCAGGAACATGGCGGTGACGGTCGCATGGTGGCGGTGATGCAGTATCTGCGCATCCTGACCGTCACCGGATCATCCATCGCGCTGGCCCATTTCCTGTCGGGGCAGACGGTGCCGCTGCATGGCGCCGGCTGGTTCCCGCCACTCGACAGCTGGGGCCTGGGGGAAACGGCGGCCCTGGCCCTGGCCGGTGCCGTCGTGGCTCGGTTCCTGCGCTTTCCCTCCGGCGCTTTCCTGGTGCCGGGGCTGCTGGGGGCGGGCCTGATGGCGGCGGGTCTGGCGCGCCCGTCGGTGCCGCCGCTTCTGGCCGCCGCCGCCTATGCCATCATCGGCTGGAATATCGGCCTGTCCTTCACCCGCGAAACCCTGGCCGGCTGCATCCGCGCCCTGCCCCGCATCATGACCGCCACCGTCGCGCTGATCGTGCTGTGCGCCTTGCTGGGACTGGCGGTCTCCGCTCTGTGCGAGGTCGATCTGCTGACCGGCTATCTGGCGACGACGCCCGGCGGCATCGACGCCATCCTGATCATCGGTGCCACGGTACCTGTTGACCTTCCCTTCATCCTGTCGGCGCAGGTGGTGCGCGTGCTGCTGGTCCTGCTGCTGGGACCGGCCCTGGCGACCTATGTGGCCCGCCGCCTGACCTGACGGGCTTTCCCGATTTCTCAAACCGGAGAATTCCGATGACCAACGCTGCAAGCATCCCGGAACAGGTGTCGCCGGCGGAATGGAAACTGCGCGCCGACCTCGCCGCCGCCTTCCGGCTGGCCGCCCTTTATGGCTGGGACGATCTGATCTTCACCCACATGTCGGTGCGCATTCCGGGGCCGGACCATCATTTCCTGATCAATCCCTACAATCTGATGTTCGAGGAGATCACGGCCTCCTCGCTGGTGAAGATCGATGTGGAAGGCAAGGCGGTGGAACCGACGCCGCATATGGTCAATCCCGCCGGCTTCACCATCCATTCCGCCCTGCATATGGCCCGCCACGATGCGCAGGCCGTCATCCATCTGCACACGCCGCACGGTCAGGCCGTGTCGGCCATGCAAGACGGGCTGCTGCCCCTGACCCAGACGGCGATGATCGTGCATCACGACATCGCCTTCCATGAATATGAAGGCATCGCCACCGATCTGGAGGAACGCGACAGGCTGGTCGCCGATATAGGGGCGAAGAACATCCTGATGCTGCGTAACCATGGCACGCTGGCCGTCGGTTCCTCCATCGCCACCGCCTTCCTGCGCATCTACTTCCTGGAACGCGCCTGCGAGGCACAGGTCCATATGCTGACGGCGGGCCGGGACGCGCTGCATCAGCCCGCCGCCGCCGCCATCGACAAGGTGCGCCAGCAATCGACCGGCCCCATGGCCGACATGGCGGCGGAACGGCTGGCCTGGCCCGCCCTGCTGCGCCGGCTGGACCGGGTCGATCCCGGTTTCCGGTGCTGATCGCGGCCCGTCCCATGCCGGTGTCGCTGTCGGGCATCCTGCCTCTGCTGGAAACGGACCCCTGGTTTGCCGAGTTGCCACCGGCCTGCCGTGGCTGGCTGGCCGCCGCCGCGCGGCGCACCCGGCTGGCAGAGGCTGATCTGGCTTATCGCGTGGGCGATCCGGCGGGCGGGCTGTTCCGCGTCCTGTCGGGTGGGGTGCGGCTGGTCTCATATCCTGCCACGGGACGTCCCCTGGTCAATCTGGTGGTGACCGCCGGCCGCTGGTTCGGGGTCCTGTCCACGCTGGATGGCGGGGCGCAGCCTTATGATGCCATCGCCATGGGCCGCACCATCCTGCTGCATATCCCCAAGCCCGACATCGACGCGATCAGCGCCGTATCTCCCGACCTGTTGCGCCATCTTGCCCTGCTGGCCTGTCAGCAGCAGCGGGCCGCCATCGACCATGTTGGGCTGCTGCTGCGGCGCAGCCCGCCGGCCCGGCTGGCGGATCTGCTGCTGGCCATGGCGGGCGGGGCGGATGGTGGCCGCGTGCGCATCGCGCGTGATGATCTGGCCGGACGCATGGGCCTGTCGCGTCAGGGATTGGGACAATTGCTCCTGGAAACCGAACGCGCCGGCCTGATCCGCAACCGTCAGGGCGGCATCGACATCCTGGATCTTGAAGGGCTTTCGGCCCTGGCGCGTTGAGTGTCGAGTTTTTGCATCCAAAATCTTGACAGAATGAATTCAATAATTCAGTCTCTCCCCACTGGCCTCACGGCAGGCCTCCGCAATCATCTGGATTGAGCAATCATGTTGGACGGTCCGATCAAAATCCTGGTCCCCACCGGGTCCCTGGGCGCCGGCGCGCGGGAGGACGAGGTGCGTTACGGCATCGCCCGTGGCGCGCACGCCATCGCCACCGATGCCGGCTCCACCGACAGCGGTGCCGCCTATCTGGCGCTGGGCATTTCCAAGAATAATCGCGGCTCCGTGAAGCGGGACCTGACCATCCTGATGCGGGCCGGCGCTGATGCCGGCATCCCGCTGATCGTGGGCACCAGCGGTCAGGCCGGTGGCGACCGCAACCTGGACTGGACCCGCGACATCGTGCTGGAAGTGGCCGCCGAACTGGGTCTGGCCCCTAAGATCGCCCTGCTCTATTGCGAGCAGGAAAAAGAAACGCTGAAGAAATATAACGAAGCCGGCAAGATCCGACCGCTGCCGCCGCTGGGCAATCTTGCGAATGAGACCATCGACGAATGCGACCATATCGTCGCCGTCATGGGGCCGGAACCCTATATGGCCGCCCTGGCCTCGGGGGCCGACATCATTCTGGGTGGGCGCACCACGGATACGGCGGTGCTGGCCAGCTTCGCCCTGCTGAAGGGCGCGCATGTCGGTGCCTCCTGGCATGCGGCCAAGATCGCGGAATGCGGTGGGCAATGCACCGTCTCCCCCGCCGCCAGCGCCGGTATCCTGATCTCCATCGGCAATGACGGGTTCGAGGTGGAGCCGCTGTCGCCGGCCAACCGCTGCAATCCAGACAGCGTGTCGGCCCATATGCTGTATGAGAACAGCAACCCATTCCTGCTGACCGAACCCGGCGGCGTGCTGGACGTGACCGACGCGGTCTATACCCAGCGCGATGACCGTACCGTCGCCGTTACCGGCTCCGTCTGGCGGCCGCAGCCCTACACGATGAAGCTGGAAGGGGCCGGCAGCCGCCGGTTTCAGACGGTGATGCTGATCGGCATCCAGGACCCGCATGTCCTGACCGATGTGGACAGTTTCCACGACCGCATGCTGGCCGCGCTCTATGACCGGGTGCACAAGACCATCGGTGCGGCGGCAGGGGATTTCCATATCTCGCTGCGCATGTATGGCTGGAACGCCGTATCCGGCGACCGGCCGCCGCCCGGCACACCGGCCCCAAGGGAAATCGGGGTACTGTTCGTGGCCACCGCCGACAGCCAGGAAATGGCGTCGCAGATCGCCAAGGCCTGCAACCCCTATTTCTTCCATTTCCCCGTGGTGATGGATGAGGAACTACCCAGCTACGGCTTCGCCTTCAGCCCGGCCGACATCGACCGTGGTCCCGTCTATGAGTTCCTGCTGAACCATGTGGTGGAACTGGACGACCCGATGGAACTGGTACGCACAGTCTGGATCGATCTTGCCCAAGGGGGGGCGGCATAATGGTCAAGCTCAAGGATGTCTGCCGCCATGTCCGGTCCAAGAATGCTGGACCCTTCTGGGTCACCTTCGACCTTTTCTTCGATGGACCGGA
This sequence comes from Niveispirillum sp. CC-CTL257, assembly GCF_059489915.1. Lineage (NCBI taxonomy): Bacteria > Pseudomonadati > Pseudomonadota > Alphaproteobacteria > Rhodospirillales > Azospirillaceae > Niveispirillum > Niveispirillum sp. CC-CTL257. Next base: position 301,655 of record NZ_JCAJXE010000003.1, on the reverse strand, counting down.
GAAGTTCCGCGACTATCACGCCCACCCGGCGCTCGGCCCGGACACGTTCCACCGCCTTTACGGTGCCGACCCCGCCCTGGTGCGCCACTATCCGGTGCCCAGCCTGAACATGGTCAAGATCTCCCATGCCCGCATCAGCCCCCAGGGCGGCGTGGTGGAGCGCGACATGCATTGCGGCCAGCAATTCGTGCGGTTGCTGGATGTCGAGTTGGGATAGCCCAGGCGCTGTAAGGCCCGAAAGCACCGGCGTGAGCGCTCATGCTCTTGCCGGTGCAGGCCAGCGCTTGACGGAACAAAATAGAACGGAGCCTCGCAGACAATCAAAGCCGGCGGGAAGGGGACAGGATGGTCGCCACCGCCGCGAAATCCCTGTGGGAGGGACGACGCCCGTCATCTGACGAGGAGATTGATTATGCGGGGCTTCCGCCTCCATATCCTGCTGGCCGCCCTGTCGGCCGCTACGTTCACGGCACATGCTCATGAATGGTCCGGTAGCATTGCCGCTGGCATCGGCACCCGGCCCGATTATCTGGGTTCGGACGATTTCGAACTGACGCCCTATATCGCCGGCGACCTGTCCTACGGCCCCTATTTCCTGGAGGCACAGGGACAGGAGGTCCGGCTGGGCTTCGAACCCGCAAACGGCCTAGCACTGGGGCCGATGATGAATATCGGCAATGGCCGTGACAAAGGTGTGAAAAGCGACCGGGTCGGCCGCCTGCCGAAGATCGGTGACGCGTTCGAGGCCGGGGGGTTCGCCCGCTATTCCTGGCAGGGCCTGTTCGACCGGCGCGACAGCCTGACCCTGGACACGACCTTCCTGGCCGACCTTTCCAACGACCATGACGGCACCATCGGTTCGCTGGGCCTGAACTATGGTCGCAGGCTGGGCGACCGCTGGTCGGTCGGGGCCGGCATCCGCCTGACCTATGTCGATGACAAATATGCCCAGGCCTATTTCGGCATCGATGCCGCCGGGGCGACAGCCAGCGGCCTTCCCGCATACAATGCCGGCGGCGGCATCCGCGATATCGGCCTCAGCGCCAAGGTCGGATACGCCCTGGACGAGAACTGGAGCATCCAGCTTCTGGGCAGCTACAAGCAACTGACGGGCGATTTCAAGGACAGCCCCATCGTCGATCTGGAAGGCAGTACCAGCCAGCTCTCCGGTGCCCTTGCCATCGGCTATCGCTTCTAGCGCGGGATCACAATAGTCTTGAGCCGGTGCCTGGTGGCCAGCACATGGCTGGACATCAGGCGCTGTGCCTCGTCCGCATCCTCGCGGCGAAAGGCGTCCAGCGCCGCCTCATGCTCGGCCTGGCTTTCCATGACATGGTCGGGCGGGGTGGATGAAAGCTGGCGATAGCGCAGTGGCACGCTGGCCGCGATGCTGGGGCACAGCCGGGCGGCGTCACCCAGGATCGGGTAGATCAAAGTCATGCGCACGGCGTTGCGCAGCACCTCATTACGCGACGCCACCAGGATGGAGCGGTGGAACTGCCGGTTCAGCTCATACCATTCATATTCGATCTGTTCGGACCATTGCCCCTTGTCCAGTATGGCCCGCCCCTGTTCGACCAGACTGATCGACTGGCGCAGCGCGTCCGGTTCCCAGCCCAGATTGACCGCCGACCGTGCGGCGATACCTTCCAGCGTTGCACGCACTTCAAGACTGTCGAACACGTCGCCGATGGTGACGGCGCGGACGGTATAGCCGCGATTGACGCTGTAATTCACCAGCCCTTCCGCCGACAGCACGGCCAGCGCACTGCGGATGGGCGTGCGCGACACGTTCAGAAGACTGGCCAGCGCTTCGGCTCGCAACTTGCTGTCCGGGGCGATCTTGCCCGTCACGATCATTTCGCGCAGTTGCATCAGCACGGAATGCGTGGCCGGCTCGGTCTGCTGCGGCTCGGCCAGTTCGCCTGCTTCCGCCTCGTCAATGCCCGCCGCTTCCATCGCCTGTTCCATGAGCTTGATCCCCCGCGCGCCCGCCTGTGGCGTCCCGTGCCCTTCCTCTTACACCGATCCCCGGGCAGCCTTGCAACCCCTGAAAGAGTGGCTGCCCGAATATTGGCGATCAGCGCCCGTCCGCCACCACCGTACCGGGCGGCGGGGTCAGGCCGTTCAGGATGGCAATGACAGATCGGGCCGCCACCAGATTGGTGCGCGCCAGCCCTTCATGCGACGATGCCCCGGCATGGGGAGTGGCCACCACCTGCGGCAGCGCCAACAGTGCATCGGACACAGGGGCGAAGCTGGCATCCCCCTCGCTGACAAACACGTCCAGCCCCACCCCACCCAGATGGCCCGACCGCAGCGCCGTCAGCAGCGCCGCATCATCAACCAGCCCACCGCGCGCCGTATTGATCAGGAAGGCCCCCTTCTTCATGGCGGCCAGTGCCGGCGCGTCGATCATGAAACGCGTGGCGGGCGTCAGCGGCGCGTGCAGGCTGACAAAGTCACTGCGGCGCAGCAGTTCCGGCAGGTCCACATACTCCACGCCGGTGGCGGCGGCGTAATCGGGATCGGGGTTGCGCGTATGGACCAGGACCTTGGCGTCAAAGCCGGACAGGCGGCGCACCACGCTTTTGCCGATGCGGCCCAGCCCGACCAGACCCACCGTCCGCTCGCACAGATCATGACCGTTCAGGATGGACCAGTCGCCGGCCAGCATGGCCAGCTGGCTTTCGCGGAACCGCCGTGCCACGGCGATCATCAGGCCGATTGTGTGATCGGCCACGGCATCATCATTGCCGCCCGCCGCGATGGTGACCACCCGGCCCAACGCGCGGGCTGCCGCCACATCGACCCGGTCATAACCCACCCCACGCCGCGCAATGACCCGCAGGCCGGGCAGCGCCTCCAGCAACGCCCGTGTCACCCGCGCATGCCCGACGATCCACCCCGCTGCCCCGTCCAGCAACCGGCACAGCGTCTCGAAATCCAGATCGCCATCACCCTTGCCCGGCGGCAGCGGGGCCAGTTCCACCTCACAGCCATGGGCGCGCAAAAAGGCGTGGGACTTGTCGTCAAAGAAACGCTGGGTAACGACGATCTTATGAGGGACGAACGACATGGGGCGGTGCTCTTCATGGTCAGAGAAAGGCTCATCCTATCTCCAACAGGATTTTTTGCATCCAAAAAATGCCTTTATGGATTTTCTAATGCGGACTTAAACAGGCGACGTGAAAGCCCACTTCCGCGATGCCGACTGGCATGATTGAGCAAAGCGAAGGGCCGGAACACATTGGAGAACCCTGGAGCGGAGAAAATTTGTCCCGCGCTGAATGTTGGAAGCTGACCTCACAGTTGGTGATGATAGGATGGAAATACTGGCCAATGGCGAAGGTCACACGGGGTGGTTGATGCGGGATCTGCTCTGTCTGTCGGCTTTTCCAAAGTCGGGGGTCACATATCTGTCCTTCCTGCTGTTCCACTGTCTTTTCGATGACGCGGTGGATATTCGCGATCTGGAGCGCCGGTATGTGATCGATATCCATGCTTGGCCTGATCTGGCTTTTGGGGAGCCTGACAAACCCCATGTCATCAAATCGCATTTCCCTTTTGCGAGCGACAGGCCTGGCATCGGACGCACGGCAAAGGCGGTCTATCTGATCCGTCATCCGATCGACGTCATGATGTCGGCCTGGGATTACCGGCAGTATCTGGACCCTTGCAGTGCGCCAACGGACGCGGCGGCGTTAAAGGGCTTCGTGCAAGACTGGTTGTCATCCGGGGGGGGCGGGTTCGATGTCTCAGGTACATGGCGACACCATGTCCGCTCTTGGCTGGACCAGGGAATGGTGCCGGTCCATCTGGTGACCTATGCTGATCTTGTTGATCAGCCTGTAGAAACCTTAGCAGGGATACTGGCTTTTCTGGAACTGCCGGTCCCTCTCACCCGAATGGAACAGGCCATCGCCCGCAGCACGATGCCAGCCATGGCAGCCCTGGAGGAAGAAGAAGCCCGCCATCGGCGAACAGGCGTTTTCTACCGTCCAGAACTGGCACAGGGTTATAATCACGGTCGCCGTTTCATTAATAAAGGCCATCGCGACTGCTATCATACCGTCCTGACAGATGAAGAGCGGACACTGGCCGACCGGGTCTTCGCTGCCGAACTGCCTGCCTTGTCCTGCCGCATATAAAGTCTAAACGATTGAAATGGAGCCTTCCAAAGCGTGAACCACACGACAAAACCGATGCTGAAGCTGTTCAGTCTATCGTCCGGGTGATGGCGATAACGCTCCAGCTTGTCTCATCCGGCAGGCGCGCAGTGTCGGGGAAGGCCCGCAGCGCCTCCAGGCGGAACCCGGTTGCGGCAAGGAAGGTCCGAAGTTCATCGGCAAAGAAAAACCGCATGGCATGGGTTTCCTGTACGTCCCCCAGGCGCTGTTCACCGATGGTCCGCGTGACAGTAAAATACACCCGGCATAGCCGGGCATCGACATCAAGATCGGTGCGGGCCGTGCGGACAATCTGCCCATCGGTTTGCCGGATCGTGCGGACCCGATCTTCCGGCCGCAGGGCCAGAACAGCGGGTCCATACCAGCAATCGAACAGGAAAAGCCCCCCCGGCACCAGATGCCCCCGGACAGCCGACAGGGTGGAAAGCACGTCAACATCTTCCCTCTGGTAGCCCAGCACCGCGAACATCATGATCGCGGCATCGAACAGCGTCCCGAGCTGGAATGTGCGTATGTCTGCTGGCACGAAATCAATGGCCCCTGCCGGACGGGCCCCCATAGCGGCCTTGCTGCGTGCAATATCCAGCATCGCCGGGGCGGCATCCACCCCCGTAACGCGAAATCCGCGCCGGGCCAGTGGCATCGCGTGTCCCCCTGTACCACAGCCAAGGTCAAGCACGGAACCGATGGGGCGGACGCCAAAATCGGCGAACAACCGGGTCAGCAGATCGCACTCCCCCGCATAATCCTTGTCCCGGTACAGCACGTCATAGACCGAGGCATAGCCAGGGCCGAAGACCGGGTTCATGCCAACACCCGCCGCATGGCATCGATCACCTTCTCCTGCTGCTCCGACCCAAGGCCAAGGCCGGAGGGAAGATAAAGTCCCCGGCGCGCCAGCCGTTCCGCCACCGGATATCGTTCCCCCTCAAACAGGCCGCGTGCCTTCAGGATGGGCTGTTCATGCATGCCCAAAAAGAACGGGCGGCTATCCACCCCTTCATTGCGCAGACGGACGGCCAGTTCCTCCGCATCGAACGGGATGCCATCATCCAGAACCAGACCAAACATCCAATAGACATTGCGTGCCCACGGGCGCTCCACCGGTAGTGTCAGCGGCAAACCCTGAAGACCCTCCAGATAGCGGGCCGCGATCCGGCGTTTTATGGCGATATGCTCCCCGATCCGTTCCACCTGTGCCAGACCGACGGCGGCCTGCATGTTGGTGAGGCGGTAATTGAACCCCAGTTCCGTATGCAGGAACCGCCGGTCGCGGCGAAAGCACAGGTTACGCATTGCGCGCAGCCGCTCCGCTAGAACGGGATCAGCGGTGGTTACCATCCCCCCTTCACCGGTGGTGATGATCTTGTTGGCGTAGAAGCTGAAACAGGCCAGCGTCCCCAAACCGCCGCAGCGTCGCCCGTCATATTCCGCGCCATGCGCTTCCGCCGCATCCTCCACGATCAGCAGCCCGTGCCGGTCAGCCAGTTCCCAGAGCGGGGCCATGTCGCAGGGATGGCCAAGCAGGTGCACAGGCATCAGCACCCGCGTGCGCGGCGTGATCCTTGCCGCCACTTGATCTGCACTCATGCACCATGTCTGCGGGTCGCTGTCCACCAGTACCGGCACGCAATCCGCCTCCAGCACCGCCAGCACACAGGAAATGATGGTGCAACTGGGCAGAATGACTTCCGAACCCGCTGGCAAATCCAGCGCGCGCAGGGCCAGTTGCAGGGCGACAGTACCATTGCTGACCGCGATGCCATGCGGCACGCCGCAATATTCCGCCCAGCGCTGTTCGAACGCCGCGATGAACCGCCCTTCCGAGGAAATCCAACCGGATTCCACGGCCTCACGGACATAGTCCATCTCCCGCCCGTTCAGCAATGGCGCGCTGACCGGGATCATGGTGCCGATCCTTCAGGAGAGATGGACACACCATCGAAGCGGGTCTTGTCGGTATCCCCCGTATAGGGTCCCTGCTTGACCTCTACCATCTCCACCTCTTCGATCACCTGAAAACCATGCCCGCCGGACGCCAGAAGGACCACGTCACCGGCCCGCAATTCGCGACTATGCAGATAGGTGCGGTCCCCGGCGTAGAAATCGACGCGCAGCACACCGCGCCGGATCATCAGAACCTCCTGCGTCAGATCGACGGCTCGGGGGACCGGGTTGTGCATATGCGGTTCGATGACCTTGCCAGCCGGGTGGCGCATGAAACCGAGCTGCTGGGAAAAGCCGTGTGGCGTGAAGAAATGGATACCGGGCTCCCGAAATTCAGCCCGGATGATGATGGCCAGCGTCCTACCCTCATGGCAGACAGTTTCGATCATCACCCGATCCCTCGGGACAGCAGCATACCGACGAATGACACCTCGCTGCCATCCGGCAGGGGGTGACGGCCATCGAAATCGTCGGTCCAGTGCGCCACACATGTGTGGCTGCGCTCGATCAGGCCCTGCCAGAATGGCTGCGAAAAGCACCAATGGGGCACGCTGACGCCGGGCAGCAGCGCCGCCAAATCCTGAATGGTACAGATATCGTCCTGTGCGCCATCCGGGCTGTGACGAATGGGAAAGCGGTTCAGTACCAGATGATGATGGGGATGGCGGGCCAGCCGGGCGAACGCTGTTGCCGGGTTTGGTAGATATTGCAGAACACCGGACGCGATGATGATGTCATGTTCCCGATCTTCCAGCGCATCAAGACTGTCGTGGAAACGGATATCCGGGCCGGCGAAGCGTTCATTGCCGACCCTCGCCAGGGCCGGCGTTTCCACAACGTCCCAGTCAAGGTGGATTGTTCGGCCCAGCAGGCCTGAGATCACAAGGCGGCTGCCGCCCAACCCGCCCCCGACATCGCAGACACGGATACGCTGATCAGAGCACCCGGCACGCACGATGGCCGCCATGAAAGCGGCGGCCATTTGCTGGGCCAGCGGATACAGGCTGCCGTCCCATGCCGCCCTTGCCTGGATTTCCGCCAACCGGTCCACGACGCGGGCATCATCATAGGACTGGGCCAGGGGGCGGGCCGTCAGGTGGTCTGGATAAAGGCCGCTGAAAATGCCCATCAGATACTTCCCGCATCTTCGATATGCCAACCGTCCGGCATGACGGGTGTCCGTCCCGCCCGCACACGCTCAACCCCTTCATCAAGGATATGCCGCAGCGCGTTGAGGAAATCCTCATAGCGAAAACTGGCAAGACGCCGGGCTGCATTCTTCATCAATTCGGCAACCAGACCCTGGTCGCGCCATAGGCTGCGCATGGCATTGGCCAGGCTTTCCGGATCGCGCGGATCGACATAGAGGGCACCATCGCCAAGGTGGTCACGAATGCTGGGCAGGTCAGTTGTGATGACGGGACGCCCGAAGGCCCAGGCCTCCAGCGGTGGCAGGTTGGTCGGGCCGAAGAATGTCGGCATCACCAGACCCGCCGATAAGCTATAAAGGGCGGGCATGTCGCGGTCCGGCACAAAACCCAGGTAATGGACATGGCCGCCCACGCCCAATCGCCCGGCCATTTCCATGACATCAATGAAGGTCCGGGCACGAAGCGGGTCGGCATAGCCACCGGCAAAGACAACCGTCGGGCATTCTCCCTGTTCATGACGCAGTCGTGCCAGCGCCTCCACGATCAACCGGTGATTCTTGTGCGGCCAGAACTGTGCCGGATAGAAAAAGAAACGGTCGGGCAGGCTGTAGCGCCGGCGGACACGCGCCCTGTCCTTGTCATCGGGAAGCTGGACGCGCCGCGCCGGTGGAAAGTAAGGCAGAACGCGGATGCGGTCATCGTCAATGACATCCCCGTAAAAGCGCAGCACATCCTGTCGTCCAGCCTCGGAATCCACCAGGACCAGGGTCGCGTACTGGCAAAGCGTTCGGAAACTATGGTCGCGGATTTCCACCTCCGCCTTGTCGCCCACCTCCGGAAATTCCGGCTGGATGCGATGCTGCAGGTCATGGATCGGCACGATGAAGGGGATCGGCGGTTTCGGCCCAAATAGCGGGGTGTAGAGGGAGAGCAGCAGGTCCACCCCCTCCTCTCTCAATGCCCGACCAAGATTGATATCCGGCCCCGTCACATCGGACGGCGTGATGGCCAGTGCCGCGCGCGGCTGCGCCAGATATGCTTCTGGGGGGTGCTGCTGAATGTGAAGATCATGCAGCGGAACAATCGGCATATTGCCATAGCGAAGCCGTCGGGCATGCAGATTTCCGCGCAGACCATCCGGATCGTTGCTGACGCACGGCAGTTCATATGGCAGCAAGGGCGCGAGATCGGACAGCGCATCCAGCAGCGCCATTTCATACTGATAGCCACCGCCAGCAGAAACGGACAGGCCTCTGAAAACCCCAACCCGCATTGTCAAATCCCCTCCAATGGGGTCACTTTCCGACGGTCGTTGCCCGGCACCGCGAACGGAAAAGGGTGCAGTAGCGACTGTTATCTCCGCCCTTGCTCTGCCAGATTATCAATATGAACCTGCCAGGCAATGAAGGGATAGGCGTTGTAGGGTTCGGCGATGCCAATGGCAGCAAGACGCCGGGCGATTTCTGAGACATGCTGGCTGGAGATGATCACAGTGGCACCCCGCAACGCATCAGCAATGCTTTCCGGATATGAAACAGACAGGCCCCAGGCCTCGCCGGCCCATAGACCGTCAACAAAACCCGTTGGTGCCAAGCCACTCCACCGATCAAGCTCCTGTTTCACGATACAGCCCCCGCGTGAGGCACCATACAGGTAGATAGGGCGATCCCGTGGCAGGGTGGCAAAGTCGGCATGGCCCCATAGGCGCGGCAGTCGCGCTGCCAGTTCCGGGTCAGGGTCGGTGAAGCCGGTAATGGCCATCTCGCCTTCCTGCCGCGGACTGCCGCTGTTCACGGCCGCTGCCGGGCGCAAAAGGGACAAGCGGCGCACGCGTTCCCGCTCCGCGATAACCGGCGCATCGGCCCGCCGGTCGACGCTGACGGTAAGCAGGCCGCTGCTACCCGTCAAACCGCCCGCCACCACCCGGTGCGCCAGGAACCCGGCTGCCGCCTCGCCCAGTTCAGGGTCGCGGCGAAGAACGGGTTTCAGGCGTGCGCGCCGCATCAGCAGACTGGCTGGATGCAAGGTGGCCGCCGTGGCTTCGACTGTGGCGGTTTCCACGGGGCCAAAACCCACCGGAACCGGGCGGGCTTCAGCCTGGAACAACTCATAGCATTCTTCCGGCACCATGGGCTGAACCGCGCCGCCATGCACGGCATCCACATCCAATTCCGCCGCCGCGGCAAGCAGCGTGGCCACATGGTTGGGAAAGAGCCTGGCTCCTGGTGGAACGATGCCGACCCAATCAGCCCTGGCCGCCCGCAATCCGGCCCATAACACCGTCCCGGCCGCCGCCCCGTCAGGGGCGCGGACCATTCGCAGATCAGCCAGGGGACGCAGCAGCCCTTCCGGAATAGTGACCTCATCATTACTGGAATGCGCCAGGATCACCCCGATACGCCCTGCCGTCTGCATGCCAACGGCCTCAACCCGCGCAATTGCGTCGTCCCAGCCACCCGGTTCCACCGGCAGAACCAGATCAACCGGCACCCGCGAGGGCGGGTCCAAAGGCCGATCAAAGCCGAGCATCCTGCGACCCTGCGCCAGCAGATCCGGCAAGGGTGCGAACAGCTTCTCCAGGCTGAACCGTTCCAGGAAGATGGCCTGTGCCGCCCGCGCCATTTCCCGACCGCGCAAGGGGTTGGCCCGCGCCCAGGCGACATGGGCCAGTATCTGGTCGGCGACCTCCATCTCGCCCGCTTTCAGGTCGACATAGAGCACACTGTCACCGAAGGCCTCTGCGATGAAGGGATGATGATCCGCGATGGCCAGCGCACCGGCCGCCGCCAGCTCAAAAATACGCATGTTGGGAATCGCAGCCTGGGCATGCACCGGAAGATGCAACGCCAACCCAAGCCCGCACGCATTGGCCTGTTCAATAACCGATCGTCCATCGAATGGCACCTCGCCCGTAAAGGCATCCGCCATATGTTCCCACCGGTCGCGGCGCCCATGGAGCGCCAGGACGCCGTCTGCCGCCAGCCGTTTCAGCAGATGGGGATATCTTTTGCCGTCCCAGTTGGAACCTATATAGAATAACCGGCTGTCGGGACTGAGTGTTGGTTCCAGCGCCCACGCCGGAGAACTCGGATACATCGGCGCGGTCAGCAGGGCGCGCGCGGTAGGCCAGAACAGATCTGCAAGCCGTTGACGCAGGTCGTCAGCTGCGATCAGGAACCCATCATAGGAACGCTCATTCCTCATGAAAACGGGATAGGCTTCATGTAGCTTGGGCGGATTCCAATGGCACGCCACCGTAAAATGACGTGTCAGCTTGGGCGTGACTTGCGGGTGCAGTGATATGACCATGTCAGGATCGAAGGCCTCAATCTCCGCCGCGCGGTGTGCAACAATAGCTTGCCACCCCATCGCGTTGGCTGCGGCCAACATGCGCAGTGCCAATTCACGCTCTGCAAACGGAGCATCAGTTTCGAACGGATTGAAGAAAGCCACACGCAAGGCGGCGGAAGAAGGCCGCATCGTCATGGATATGAGCCGGCAATGGCAAACAAAACCATGTACGCGTCAGGCCGACCGTCCTCACGGCATTGCATCGACATGAGAACGTCACCCTTTCTCAACAGACAGCAATCGCAAAAATCCCGGATAAAAGTGCGAATGCCGACTGAAGAGATTAGGACAGTCGGCATCCATCCACCCCGAACCACTAGCCTTGGATTTGGTTAGCGCCCCACAGGTTAAATAACGAGCCTCCGCCACTACGCATAGTGAATGCTATCTCTTTTTGAACAAAACATGCAATGATAAGAATATAATACATCGCTGATAGCACCCTGTCCCGGCGGTTGATTGAGAACATTCGGATGATGCAGAACACCCCAATGGTTTCCTGCGGCACCGCCGACAACCGGGCAGGCAGTACGGAAGGATGTATAGAGAATTGGCGGGACACAGTCCGCCTCGACACGGTTCTGAACTATCACCATCACATGGCATCTGCCTTCCTGGAGGCGCAAGACCACGCCGCGCTGATGGCGGAGTTACAGCGGCTGGTTACCTTGGACCCCCGCCAATACGGCTTCGCCGCAGCGCTTCTGGACCGTTTGAAGCTGCGGAGTGTCCGCGACCACGCGCGTGCGGCCACAGAGTACGCGACCGTCGCGGCTCTTAAGACAATGGTTGAAGCCGATCCAGGCCGGTACGGGTTCGCCATGCGCCTAATCCGACAGTTTGAGGGAGCAGCGGCAAGGGAATGGGCCCGCACTGCGGTGGATGAGATTTTCGCCGGTGGAGCAGAATATCAGGCCATGGTTCTCCTTGACGAGGCAGAGGCAGCACATAGCCATGGAGAGGGGGACGAAGCTGTTGCCTTGACCCGAAGCGCACTTTCGCTGGCTCCAGGTGCCGTCAGCTACCGCCCCCGAACAGTGATCATGGTCGCTGGGAGGTTGCGCCGTAACAGCGAGGAGGCCCTGCGTTGGTGCGATCTGGCCGCCCCCCATACTGACGACATGTTCGATGTTCTGCATCAAAAAGGCTTTTCCTACCTGCTGCTCAATCGCCAGATGGAGGCCCAACGGGATCTGCTGGCTTCGATCGACCTGGCACCGGAACGGATGTCATCCTGGTATGTCCTGGGTCAGTTTCATCGGCTCCGCTTCGAAGATACACAGGCCCTGGAATGTTACTGGCGGGTCCGCAACAGCACCGACCCGCTGCGTGTCTGGGCCGGTCTCATGATCGGCTACACCCATCTGCTGCATGACCGTCTGTCAGAGGCGCTGGAAATCTGTGACCTTGTCAGGGCAGAACATCCCTGGATGAAATGGGCGCTGATCATCCGGGGGCTGGTGCATCTGCGGGCGGGTGATCTGAATGCGGCGGAACATGCCATCAATGAGGGCCGGCGTGATGATCCCGAGACTTTTCGGGCGCGCGTATTCCAGGGCCTGATTTGGCTGGCGCGTCTCCGACCGTCCGAGGCCCTGGCTGATTTCAACGGGGAATGCGGGGATTTTGCTTGCCACGCGCTACCGCGTCTTGGCCGCGCGCGCGCCCTCTTGGACCTGAAACAGGTGGAGGAGGCAAAGCGGTTGATAGCCGATGCGGTGCGGGAGGAAAGCCAATGGATCGGCGTAACACTGCGTTTGTTGGGACCATCGGGTGAAGCGCTGATGCCGCATTTGAGCGCAGCCGGCTTTGGGGGATAGATTACATGGTGCAAGAGCACGCGGAGGCGGTCAAGGCCGTCGGGGATCCGACATGGATCGACGCACCCTATTCAATTTTCAACATCGAACTGACCAACCGCTGCCCCTTCAAATGCATCATGTGCGCGCGGACGCACAATATGACGCGGGCACAGGGACTGATGGAATTCGACCTGTTCCGCAAGGTGATTGACGAATATGTGGAGGACAATCCCCAGCAGGCCATGGGGTCGGAATGCTGGCTGCACCATTTCGGGGAAAGTCTGGTGCATCCGGAGTTCGACCGTTTCATCTCCTATGCCTCAGGGCGGGGTGTGTTCACGGCCCTGTCGTTGAACCCGCTGCTGCTGAAGCCCGCCATAGCGCAAGCCCTGCTGCGGGCGGAACCCCGCAAGCTTTATCTCTCCATCGATGGCCATGACGATGCCACTTTCGAGCGGATACGCGGGCTTAAGGATGCCTATGAACCGTCAGTTCGTCATCTGCTGGATTTTCTGAAATTAAAGAAAGCCATGGGGTCCAAGGTCGTAATCTGTGTGTCGATGATCCTGTTTGGGGAGAACAAGGAAAGCATTGCCCGCACCCGCGATTTCTGGTCTGGGCTGGAAGGGGTGGATTTCTTCTATGACAAGTCTTTCGTCACCTGGGACGGCAACGCCCCGGATGTCAGCCGACTGGATGGGGAGCGTCCGACGGCGCGCCGAGACCACGTCACCTGCACCTTTCCCTGGACACGGATGACGGTCACCTGGGACGGGGACGTCGTGCCTTGCTGTTATGATTACGACAAGCGGCTGGTGCTGGGAAATGTGGGGCGGCAGTCGCTGAAAGAAATATGGAACGGTCAGCCCATGCGCGACCTGCGCCGTGAGTTCCTGGATAACAAGGTTGATAATCCCCTGTGCCGCCACTGTGATTATCTTCGGGCATAATCTCCGCCCCTCCCGCCGCGTGAAAGGTAACACCCATGTCCCCGCGCCCTGAAGAGGCACTACCCTGGAGGCAATATGATCAGCTGATGCGCGCGGCCGACCGGCAGCTCATGCTGACAGCACGCGCGCTGGGGGAAGCGATGCGCAGCCGCCGGCAGATCCGTCATCTTTCGGATGTGGAGTTCCAGGTTTCCTCGCAGATGGGTGAGGATGGCATTATTGAATGGCTGGTCCAGAATTTGGATATCCGGACCGAACGCTTCATCGAATTTGGTGTGGGCGACTTCACGGAAAGCAATAGCCGCTATCTCATGCGGAACCGCAATTGGCGAGGTCTGGTCTTGGATTCCAGCCCCGCCGATATCGAGACCATTCGAAACGATGAACTCTATTGGCGTCACGACCTGACGGCTCAACAGGCCTTCATTACAAAGGACAATATCAATGAGATCATCGTCAACTGTGGCCATGCCGGAGAGATCGGCCTGCTGAGCATTGACATTGATGGCAATGATTACTGGGTATTTGATGCCATCAATGTAGTGCGGCCGGACATTGTGATCTGTGAATACAACGCGGTCCTGGGCGACCTGCACGCCCTGACCGTTCCCTATGACCCGGACTTCCAGCGCAGTAAAGCGCATTATTCCTGGCTGTATTTCGGCGCCTCGATCCGGGCGCTGGAAAGGGTGGCGGCACGCAAGGGTTACACGCTGGTCGGCAGCAATCGGGCGGGTCACAATGCCTTCTTCGTCCGCCGGGAATTGGCTGGCAATCTTGCCATTGAAGAAAGACGGGCACTGCCGTCGCAATTCCGGGAATCGCGAGATCCAGACGGGCGTCTATCCCATATCGGCGGCTCCGAACGGGCACTGCTGTTGGCAGATATGACAGTCGTTGATGTCGATAGAGACAGAACAGTTCCCCTTGGTGCGATAGATGAGCTCTACAGTCCGGAATGGCAGGTCCGGATGGGTCAGAGCTAGTCCCCGGTGACCGGATAGGGTGCCACGCTTGGTTCCCGGCTTGCGCCGGCCGGACCATGTCTGCTGTACGGACATCACCTACATTCCCCTGCGGCGGGGTTCCTGCACCTGATCGCCATGATGCATGGAAGGGGCCGCTGGATGGACAATATGTTCATCGAATGGCTCTGGCGATCACTGACATACGGATGCGTCTATCACCACGCTTTCGAGACTGGCAGCTAGGCCAGGGCCGGGATCGGACGCTGGATCGATTACTACAATATCCAACGCCCTCATTCTGCGCTGGGGGGCCAGCTCCGTGAGTACCGTGTGAGGGAAGTATCGCGGCGGCACAAGAAAACAACCCCGGCGTCACCAGCGCCACCTGTGTGTCAATTTTCCCTTCTTACAGTCGCAAAATAGTGTCAATATATGTTGACACTCCCCAGCAGGGAACGCGCCCATGCCCAACCCATTTCCATTCTCCGCCATCGTCGGCCAGGAGGATATGAAGAAGGCACTGCTGATGGCTGCGGTAGAGCCGTTGCTGGGCGGAGTGCTGGTCATGGGTGACCGTGGCACAGGCAAATCGACCGCTGTCCGTGCGTTGGCGGAGCTTTTGCCGAAGATCGAGACACGCGCTGGCTGTCGCTATAATTGCCTGCCCAATGACCCCCAGCCTGCATGCACTCATTGCAGCGCCATTGGTGAAAACAAGCCGGCGATGGTCAAGATCCGCACGCCAATGGTGGACCTGCCCCTGGGCGTGACCGAGGATCGGGTTTGCGGGTCGCTTGACATTGAAAAGGCGCTGGTGGCCGGAGAAAAGGCGTTTGAACCGGGGTTGCTGGCCACGGCCAATCGCGGCTTCCTTTATATCGACGAGGTCAACCTGCTGGAGGACCATCTGGTCGATCTGCTTTTGGACGCGGCGGCATCCGGGGTGAATGTCGTCGAGCGTGAAGGCTTGAGTGTGCGACACGCCGCCCGGTTCGTGCTGGTCGGCAGCGGCAATCCCGAGGAAGGCGACCTGCGCCCGCAATTGCTGGATCGGTTCGGTCTATCGGTCGAGGTGCGAACGATCATGGACCTGAAAATGCGGATCGAGGTGATCCGCCGCCGTGATGCCTATGAATCCGATCCCGACGGTTTCGTTGCGGCGCGGGCCAAGGGAGAGGCCGCCATCCGCAACAGCGTTGTTGCCGCACGCAAGATTGTGAAAAAGGTGGAGGTGCCGGACGCCATCCTGTTCCGTATGTCCCAGCTTTGCATGCGGTTGGGGATTGACGGCATGCGCGGCGAATTGACTTTGCTGCGGGCTGGGCGCGCGGCTGCCGCACTGGCCGGACGCATGACGGTGACCTGGACCGACATTGAAGAGATCGCGCCCATGGTGCTGTGCCACCGGTTACGCCGCGACCCGATGGACGAGGCGGGAACGACGCCGCGCATTGAACGGGCGCTGGCGGCACTGGACACCGGACATGGCCATGCATGAGGCAGAAGACGGCGACGGAACATGCAGCGACATGCAGCGCCAGAGCGAGGAGCGATGGCGCTTGGCGCTGACAGCAGCCCAGATCCTGGCAACGGGCGGAACGGCGATTGGTGGCCTGTGG
This sequence comes from Niveispirillum sp. CC-CTL257, assembly GCF_059489915.1. Classification (NCBI taxonomy): domain Bacteria; kingdom Pseudomonadati; phylum Pseudomonadota; class Alphaproteobacteria; order Rhodospirillales; family Azospirillaceae; genus Niveispirillum; species Niveispirillum sp. CC-CTL257. Next base: position 285,677 of record NZ_JCAJXE010000003.1, on the reverse strand, counting down.
GTCACCGCCCGCGCGTCAGGTGTCCGCGACCGCTTTCTGGCGCATCTTCGGTCATTGATGTCCTCCGGCCCCAACATGCGGCTGCCACCGGGTGTCACGGCGGCGACGTTGAGCGGTCGTCTGGATATTGCGCGGTCGCTGGCCGATAGCAGGCTGGTCTGGGACAGTGGTATCCTGTCCGCCGCCGATGGTGGCTTGCTGACCATCCCGATGGCTGAACGGCTGGAACCGGGAGCCGCTGCGGTGATTGCCGAGGCTATGGACACACAGGTCTGCCCCAGCCTGCGCCCAGGACCAGGAATGGATGCATGTCCACGCCCTCCCTGCCGTTTCACCGTCATCGCCCTGGACGAGGCCGCCAATCCTGAAGAAGCGCTGCCCGCCGCCCTGGCCGATCGGCTGGGTCTCCATATCAACCTCGACGGTGTGGCCCTTTCCAGCAGCATGACGCCGGATGCATCGCCACAGGCCCCCGATAACTGGCAATCCGTGGGGATCGCGGACGGGATACTTGAAGCTCTGTGTGGCATCGCGACGGCGACCGGCCATCGGTCGCAGCGTACATTCCATCACCTGTCGCGGGTGGCACGCATCCACGCCGCCCTTGCGGGACGCGAGGCCGCAGGTGCAGAAGACGCTGTGGCGGCACTTCGACTATGTATTGGCGTAGAACCACCACAGGTACAGCCGAAACCGGAACAGCAGAGCGCACCGCCCCCCGCCCCGGAAAATGCCGCAAGCGGCCCAGGCCCGCAGGACGGTGCTGATGGGATGCCTCAGGAACTGGACAGCCTGACCGAACTGCTGGCCGCTGTGGAACAGGGCCGTATTGATGGCCTGACACTGACCAGCGGGGAACGGGCAGCCCGCCAGGGCCGCAGGGCCGGCAAAGGTGGTGCATCGGCACGCAATACGAGGCGGGGTAGACCCTATTCCGCCAGCAGCAGCCCCCCGTTCCCCGACGCGCGGCCCGATCTGGTGGAGACATTAAGGGCCGCCATTCCCTGGCAAATGTTCCGGGCACAGTTGCGCCCCGGTTCGGGCGATGCGGGCGGGCTGCTTATCCGCAAGGAGGACTTCCGCTACCGGCGGCGGCGACATGAACAACCATCCACCGCCATCTTTGTCGTGGATGCCTCTGGGTCCACCGCCTTGGAACGGCTTGGCGAAACCAAAGGTGCCATCGAACAGCTGCTGGCCGACTGCTATGTCCGGCGTGACGAGGTCTCGCTCATCGCCTTTCGCGGTAAGGCAGCGGAAATCCTGATGCCCCCCACGCGCTCGCTGGTGTCGGCCAAGCGACGTCTGTCGGCCATGCCCGGCGGCGGCCCGACACCGCTTGCCTCCGGGCTGGAGCGCGGGTTGGAGATGGCCCTGTCCGCGCGCCGACGGGGCAGTACTCCCATTGTGGTGGTGATGACCGATGGCAGCGGCAATATCGCCTTGGATGGCACCGCTGACCGGGCCTTGGCCGGACGCCAGACTGAGAGGATCGCAAGCCTTTACCGTGAACATGGTCTGACCTGCATCTGTATCGACATCGCGCGGCGACCACGCGACAGCGTGACGAGCTTGGCCGGCATGCTGGGGGCCGAACTGCATCTGCTGCGTCAGGCCGATGCCGCACGCATGTCGCAGATCGTGCGAACCACGATGCATAAGGGGCTGCCATGACGCAGGGCGGGGCTTGGCTGGACTGGGATCGTGATGGACAGGACTGGCCCCACCGGTCGGCCAGCCGCTTTGTCGATACCGCGGACCTGCGCTGGCATATTCAAGAAATGGGACCGGAAGGGGGGCCGCTGCTGCTGCTGTTGCATGGAACGGGAGCTGCCTGCCATTCCTGGCGATATCTGATGCCTGCACTCGCCGGGGCGCACCGGGTCGTCGCCATTGACCTGCCCTGCCATGGATTCAGCCGCCCGCGCCGAAACCTGGACCTGTCGCTGACCGGCATGACCCGGTTGGTGCAGGCGCTGATATCGGCCATGGATCTGACGCCGATCGCCCTTGTCGGCCATTCAGCAGGGGCAGCCATCGCCATCAGCCTGGCCGCGGCAAGCCGGCGGCGGACCGGGCCGCTGGTCGTCGCCATCAATGGGGCCTTCCTTCCCATCAAGGGCAACAGGCTGTTCTCCCCCCTGGCAAAGGCGCTGTTCGCGGCCCCTTTCACGGCGACGATGTTTTCCCTGGCCGCACGGGGTGGATGGTTCGGGGATAATCTGTTGTCCGCCACCGGGTCCATCATCGATGATCGGGGCGCCGATCTTTATCGCAGGCTGCTGACATCATCGGGGCATGTACAAGGTGCGCTTGGTATGATGGCGGCGTGGAACCTGAACCGGTTCGACCGGCTGCTGGCCGCTTTGCCGGTTCCGCCAACCCTGATCGCCGCGAAGGATGACCCGATGGTGCCCTGTCGGGATTCCCGTCACGCGGCGGAACATGCCGAGGGGGCGCGCCTGACCCTGGTGGATCGCGGCGGCCACCTGCTGCATGAATGCCGGCCCGATCTGGTCAGTACCTTGGTGGCCAACGCTGTCGCCACCCGCCTGTCCGAAACGGTGGATGCCGCATGAACATGATCCGCCCCCGCCCAGGGATCGACACCCAGACACCCGATCCGTCCCAGCCACAGGCTGTTGTGATCGGCGCGGGGGTCGGCGGGCTGTCCACTGGTGCCCTGCTGGCGGCCCGCGGCTATGGCGTCACCATCATCGATCCGCTGGATGCGCCGGGCGGGCGGGCCTACGCCCACCGGCTGGACGGGTTCGTTTTCGATGCGGGCCCAACCATCATCACCGCCCCCTGGATGTTCGAGCAACTGTGGCGGGATTGCGGGGGGCGGCTGTCCGAAGATGTTGAACTGCGGCCCTGCAATCCGTTCTACCGTATCCGTTTCGATGACGGGGCTTGGTTCGATTATTCCGGTGATCCCGTCGCGATGGAAGCGGAGGTCGCCCGCTTCGCCCCCGGCGACGTGCCGGGATATCGCAGTTTCATGGACGAAAGCCGACGTATCTATGAGGTCGCGTTCGAACAGTTGGCCCACCGCCCCTTCCACAGCCTGACCTTCACAGCCCGAACCCTGGTCTCACTGGCGCGGCTTGGCGGCTATCGCTCCGTCCATTCGGTTGTGTCGAAGCATTTCCGGAATGACCGGCTGCGCACCATCTTTTCTTTCCATCCGCTGCTGATCGGCGGCAACCCCTACTCCGCCACCTCCTTCTACTGTCTGATCGCCCATTTGGAGAGCCGGTACGGCGTGCATTATGCCATGGGCGGGACCAATGCGCTGGTACAGGGGATTGCCAATCTGGTCCGGCGCAATGGCGGAACCATCCGTCTGGGCGAAACGGTTGACATGATCATGACGGAGGGGCGACGGGCCACGGGCGTGCGTCTCACCAGCGGTGAGGTGATTGCCGCCGACATTGTAATTTCAAACGGTGATCCGGCCACCACCTATGGGCGCTTGCTGCGTCACCACCCCAGGCGGCGCTGGACCGACAGTAAAATCGCCCGGGGCGATTATTCCATGGGGCTGTTTGTCTGGTATTTCGGGACCAGCCGGCGGTATGAGGATGTTCATCACCACACAATGCTGTTCGGGCCGCGTTACCGTGGGCTGTTGGATGATATCTTCCACCGGCAACGCCTCGCCGATGATTTCAGCCTGTATCTTCACCGCCCCAGTGCCGTCGACCCCAGCGTGGCCCCCGCAGGCTGCGATGCCTTTTATGTGCTGAGCCCGGTTCCCAATCTGGGCGGGGCGGTGGATTGGGGGGAGATGGCGGAAACCTATCGTCAGCGCATCGCGGCCCACCTGTCGCGCACCATCCTGCCCGACCTGGAGCGGCATATCACCGTCTCCCACTTGGCAACACCGTTGGATTTCCGCGATCGGCTGCTGTCATGGCAGGGGGCGGCCTTCGCCCTGGAACCAAAACTGCTGCAAAGCGCCTGGTTCCGACCCCATAACCGCAGCGAGGAACTTGATAATCTGTTTCTCTGCGGGGCGGGAACCCACCCGGGTGCCGGCCTGCCGGGGGTCCTGTCATCGGCCCGCATTGTCGCCGGCCTTGTACCAGACCCAAGCGCCTTCGGCGGGGGAAACGTGCCACGATGACGGAATTGACCACCACCACCGACAGCCCGGAAACCGACGCTAATCGTATGGCGCGGCCGCTGTCGGGCCGGTCTATCGAACTGAATTATGGTTTCAGGGGGGATATGGCCGATCTGGACAATTGCACCGCCTCTATCCGGCGCGGGTCGAAATCGTTCCATATCGCCTCCCTTCTGTTGCCCCGGCACACCCGGCAGGCGGCCCATGCGCTCTATGCGTTCTGCCGGCACTCCGACGATCTGATTGATGATCAGGCGCGACAGCCCGATGCGCTGGACCGGCTGTGTGACCGGCTGGACCGGCTTTATGAAGGTGTTCCGTACAACCATGCCTGCGACCGGGCCTTTGCCCGGATCGTGCATCAGCACGCCATTGCCAAGGCCATTCCGCTGGCCCTTCTCGACGGCTTCGCCATGGATATGGAGGGGCGACGGTTCCACACGATGGCGGACGTTAAGGATTATGCGGCCCGGGTCGCATCCACCGTCGGCCTGATGATGTCGCTGGTCATGAATGAGGGCGATGTCTGGACCCTGGCGCGGGCCGCCGACCTGGGCCTTGCCATGCAGCTTACCAATATTGCACGCGACGTGGGTGAGGATGCGCGCAATGGCCGCCTGTATCTGCCCCTGGACTGGCTGCGGGAGGCGGGGATTGACGCCGATGCCTTCCTGGCCGCCCCCCGATTTACGCCGGCACTGGGCCAAGTGGTGCGGCGCCTGTTGATGGTTGCCGATCACCATTACCAGCTTGGTCATACCGGGATCGTGCGGCTTCCGGCGGATTGCCGCCATGCCATCCGCGCCGCCGCCCTCACCTATCAGGATATTGGCCGCAGCATCGCGCGTAACGGGTTTGACAGTGTCAGCTGCCGGGCCCGTACCACGCTGGCGCGCAAGCTGGTGCTGGTGGTACAGGCCCTGAAACCCACCCCGCTGCCTGCCGGAATCACCCAAACGGCGGAAGTCGCACCTGCCGATCCGGCGGTGCGCCAGATGGTCACGGCCGCCGCTGAAACCTTTCAACAGGCCCGCGCGGTGGCAACGCCACACCAACGCCCTGCCGCCAGCCTGGACACCGTGGCGTCGATCTTGCTGCGTCTGCAACTGCGCAGTCGGGACGAAAGGCGGGCGCAAAGGCAGGAACGGTGGCAGAAAGCGGGGCGCGTTGCTTGAGGATTATTTCGGGCTGATTGAAGCGGCTTTCGTCTTCGCCCTGGCAATCGGATTTTATATCTGGCAACGGCTGGACCTGCGGAAATATGAGAAGCAGGACCGCGAACGCGCCAAGGCGCATCAGGCAGAGACGCCCGACGACAGCAGGGATCGTCGCTAAGGATAGCGCGCCCGGCGCGGCATACGGAAGGGCAGCATCAGCCGCACCAGGGGATGGGACAGCCGGCGGCAATCCAGCGTTTCGTGCATCATCTCCATCCGCTGTCCATCCAGGACGGTTTCAACCCGCGACCGGATATAGAATGGAGAATCTTCCAGTCGGTTCAACATACGCGGCCTGTCCGCAAGGTCGCAGGCGATCCCGGCGCGCACGCCCCAGATGCCGCGTGGCAATGGCTGTCGGTCGGGGATGGTCAGCATCTGGGGTGCTGCGTCCCGACCGTCATAGCGCAGGGCGAAGCGGCGGCGGGGTCCCTGACGCAGAAGCGCGTCATAAAGGATGACCGTATCGCCATCCGCCCCGTCACTGCCCCGGGCCCAGTCCCAGCCGACAAAATCCTGTTCCAGGGCGCGGTCGCCGTAATTCATGTCATGATAGGCACGCCCCTGCCAGCCGCCGCCGGGCAACGCATCGCAGTCAACAGTGGCTATGGCCCGGGGCATACGGGGCGACCAGACATGCCGGCCCGCGGGATCCATGTGGAAAACTCGGTCACCGCCGATAAAGGGGGTCAGTTCCACACGCCCCGTTACTCGCTTCGGCCACAGGCGCTGCCCCGGCCAGGGCAAGGCCATTTCCGTGAAATCAATCACCAGCCGGTCGCCATGCATCGACAGGCCGCTGGGCCCGATCCGAAGCTGTCGCACGCTGCGTTGAAGGCTGCCACGACCCCGCTCCGTCATGCACCAGACATTGCCACCAGGGCCATAAAGCGCGATGTTCAGCGCCACATGATCATCCGGCTGCCCCCGCCCGGACCAATGATAATAGGGGGAGAAGACGGAGCCGATGAAGGCGATGACCGTCAGCGCATATTGTCCGCAGTCACTGACCGCATCGACATACCACCAGTGGTAGCCGCCGACCGGGACCGACCGATCAAAGCCTGGTCCGCTATAAGCCTTTCCGCCGCGATCTTCCCCGACAGGGCCGCCATCGGCACCCCCGGCCCCGGATGCACGCTGCCCCCCGCCAGATACAGACCCCGGATCGGACCCGCTGCCGCTGGACGCCGAAAGGATGCCATCGGGCCATGTGACGCCATCCCGTACAAGGCCCCGCCCGTTCCCGGATACAGCCGGTGAAACCAGTCCGGCGTCGTCACCGACAGAACCAGGCGATCGTAGGTCAACGTCAACCCGTTGGCCGAAAGGCGTCTTTCCATCGCGGACAGGCATCGGTCGATCTCGCTTTGCGTATAGGCATGGCTGTCGCCATCCGCCGGCATATTCATCAGGCTGTAGAGCCGTTCCCCCACCCCGTCTGCCCGCAGACGCCCGCTGTCGGTCCGATCCTGGGCGCAGAGATAGACGGTAGGGTCGGCTGGTGGGCGACGGTGGCACCGGATGGCATCGAACTCCGCTGCGTAATCATCGCTGAAGAAAACGGAGTGATGGGCCAGCGCGACCCCTTCCGGCTTTGCCACACCACAGGCGACCAACGCCGACAGCGACCGTTCCGCCGGTCGGCGCGGGGGCGGGGCCGCCGGGTTCATCATTGCTGCCAAGGCCGCCACATCACCATTATAGATGATGGAACCGGCGCGCAGATGCTGCTGTTGATCGGTTGTCACACCGGTGACAGATCGGCCGGACAGGTCCCGGTCGATCGTGACAACCCGTTCTCCAAACCGAAATTCCACACCCGCCGCCTGCGCCAGGGTCATCAGGCACCGGGCCAGTGCCGCCATGCCGCCATCGACAATCCACACACCCATCTGTTCGACATGCGCGATCAACATCAGCGTTGCCGGTGCCAAGAACGGCGAGGACCCGCAATAAGTGGCGTAACGGCCAAACAGCTGCCGCAGCCTTTGATCGGCAAAGTAACTGGAGAGCGCCGACCAGAGCTTGGTGTAAGGCCGAAGCGCCATCAGTGACGCTGGACGGTGCAAGCCGATACGGACCGACAGCGACAACGGGTTGGGTCTTGGTGCATCAATGAAGCTACGTTCCAGCAGCCGGTATATCCGGGCGCTGTCGGTGGCGAAGCGGGCGAAACCCGCCGCCGCCTTTGCACCTGCAAAGTCACCGATGGCATCCTGGGTCCGGGCGGCATTGGTGAAGAGGTCCAGTTGCTGCCCACCCCGCCAGTAATGCCGGGCCAGCACGTCACACCGGGTCAACCGCAGCTCTGTTTCCAGGGCCGTGCCAAACCGCGCGAGCAATTCATCAAAGACCCATTTCATGGTCAGGACCGTCGGCCCTGCATCAAACAGACGCCCGCCCGCCGTCACCTGCCGCAGCTTGCCGCCAGGGGCGGTCGCGGCATCCACGACCGTCACCCGATATCCCGCATGGGCAAGCACCAGCGAGGCCGCAAGGCCGCCCATACCGGCCCCCACAATGACCACGGCATCGTCTGTTCGGGTGTCAACGCCCATTTCGTTTGGCCTGCTCCTCGCGGATTGACTTTCCATCCGTTTGTGTCAATTTATATTTACACATTTTGTCGTCTAGTTAAATTGACAATTATGTGCACGGAGGTCGGCCCATGGATTTGCCTGAGCGCATTGAAGCCGGACTGCAGCTCGCCTTGCGGCTTGCGACGGCCAATGGTTGTCCACAGCTGCTGGCAAAGGGGCTGCGCCACGCGGTGTTTCCCGGTGGTGCCCGCATACGACCTCGTCTTTGCCTGGCCGTCGCGACGGCCTGTGGCGACGGGGACCCGAAGGCGGCCAATGCCGCCGCCGTCGCCATTGAATTGCTGCACTGTGCTTCGCTGGTCCATGACGACATGCCCTGTTTCGACAATGCCGCGACCCGGCGGGGGCAGGCTTCCGTGCATACAGAGTTCGGCGAAGAGATCGCCCTTCTGGTGGGGGATGGCCTGATCGTGGCGGCGTTCGAAACCGTGGCGCGCGAGACAATGCACGCGCCGCGCCTGACCGCCCCCCTGATTGCCACTATCGCCAAGGCTGTCGGGTCACCTTACGGGCTGGTCGCCGGACAGGCATGGGAAGTGGAAGCGGACATTGACATTACCCAGTATCATCGGGCCAAGACCGCCTCCCTGTTTGCCGGCGCCGTTTCGACGGGTGCCATCGCGGCGGGCGGCAATCCGCAGGATTGGTTGACGCTGGCCGATGCCCTGGGGTCTGCCTATCAGGTGGCGGATGATCTCTATGATGCACTGGGTGCCACGGACAGCATGGGGAAACCCGCCGGCCAGGATGGGCGTAACGGCAAGCCCAACATCGTCAGGGCGCTGGGCGTACCCAAGGCGCTGCAACATCTGCGCACCCTGGTGGAAACCGCCGCTGACAGCGTGCCGGACTGCGCCGGGCGCGACCCGTTCCGTGCCATGATCCTGAACGAGGCGACGCGGCTGATGCCGAAGACCCTGTCCGTCAGCGCTGCCTGACACAGGCATGCCAATGCCCATCGCCGACGCGGAAACCCCATCTTTGGCGCTTCGTCTGCGGTTGTGGCGCATCCGGATGGTGGCAAGCCCTGGTTTCCGCCGATGGGTGGCGCGGCTGCCGCTTCTGCGCGCCATCGGCAATGGCAAGGCCAATGCACTGTTCCGCCTGACGGGCGGTTTCATCTTTTCACAGGTGCTGCTGGCCGGGGTACGGTTGGGTCTCTACCGGGCCTTGCAGCATGGGGCGCTGACGACGGCCTCAGTTGCCGACTGTCTGGCGCTGCCGGCAGATCGGGCGCGCTTGCTGCTGCGCGCCAATGCCGCCTTGGACCTGCTGATTGAGATCCGGCCCGACCTGTGGGTGTTGGACGATACTGGCGTCATCCTGGCGGCGGACAGGGGTTTGGACGCCATGGTCCGCCACCATGCCATGCTCTACCGTGACCTGATCGATCCGGACCAGTTGTTGCGGACAGGTGGCGACCAGACGGAATTGCGCCGCTACTGGGCCTATGTCCGGGATATGGGGGCCGACGGACCGATGCCCGCCGAAGTGGAAGGTTACTCCACCTTGATGCGGGAAAGTCAGGCGATGATGGCTGACTGCATTCTCGCCAGCCATGATTTCAGCCCGTACACCATCCTGCTGGATATCGGGGGCGGCGATGGCGCTTTCCTGGCCGCGGCGGCCGATGCCCATCCAGGCCTTGGGCTGCGCCTTTTCGATCTCCCCGCTGTGGCAGACCGCGCGGCGCAGCACCTTGACACTCTGGGCCTGGGGGCACGAACGCGGGTCCATGGTGGCGATTTCAGCCGCGACCCGGTGCCCGGTGACGCCGATTGCGTGACCCTGATCCGGGTGCTGTGCGATCACGATGATTCGCGTGTGGAAACCATTCTGGCCAACATTCACCGGTCGCTGCGGCCCGGCACCACCCTGATCGTCGCCGAAGCCATGGATGGGCACAGCGAGGGGGCGCGGCTGTCAGCCGCCTATTTCGGTGTCTACTTCCTGGCCATGGGATCAGGACGTTGCCGCAGCGCGCGGGAAATCGCCCAATTTCTGTCGGCAGCGGGGTTCCAGACCATCCGCACACTGGCGACGCCAAACCCGCTGATCGCCACCATCGTGACTGCGGTCCGATAACGCCAAGCACGGTTAACCAAAAAAGTGTAAATACTAATTGACAGTTCTATGTGTCAACTTAATATGACATCAGCGTAAACGGATTGCTCGCCTTGGGGAGGTGCCCGAATGTACGCGACGGCTGTGGTATTCGAGAGACCGGGAGACGTCGCTGTTCGGCGACTGGCTCTCCATGCTCCGGGGCCCGGCGACGTCGTGGTTGAGACGGTTGCCAGCGGTGTTTCCACAGGCACGGAGAAGATGCTGTTCCAGGGCACGATGCCCCGGTTTCCCGGCATGTCCTATCCGCTGGTTCCTGGCTATGAAACGGTGGGGCAGGTCATCCAGGCTGGACCGGACTCCGGCCATCGCATTGGCGCTACGGTCTTTGTTCCCGGTGCCAGTTGCTATGCAGACGCGGCGGGCCTGTTTGGGGCCAACGCTTCTACCCTGGTTGTGCCGGGCGCGCGGGTGTTCGAAGTTGGACCTGCCTTGCAGGAGAATGGGGTCCTGCTGGCCCTGGCGGCAACGGCGCACCATGCGGTGCGACGGGCGCAGGGTCCGGTGGGTTTGGTCGTGGGCCACGGCGTGCTCGGGCGTCTGATCGCCCGCATGGTGCTTGCCCTTGATTTTGCGGCACCCGTTGTTTGGGAAACGGCCGCCACCCGTCGCACCGGAGGCAAAGGCTATTCGGTGATGTATCCCGGGGAAGATGGCGACACGCGCTATGGCACCGCGATTGATGCCAGCGGCGATGCCACCGCCATCGACAGCATCATTACCCGCCTGCGCAAGCCGGCGGAACTGATCCTGGCCGGGTTCTATGGGGAACGGGTGGGTTATGCCTTTGCCCCGGCCTTCATGCGGGAACTGACTTTGTCCATCGCGGCGGAATTCCGCCCGGAGGATGTTTCCGCGGTTATTCGTCTGGTGGAAACCGGGCGTTTGTCCCTCGACGGGTTGCTGACACACCGGGCCGCACCGGCCCAGGCGTCATCTGCCTACGCAACCGCATTCAACGACCTCGGCTGCCTGAAAATGGTGATCGACTGGAGGAAAGCCGCATGAGCCTTGATCTGGACGTCCGCAGCAGCCCGAAATCCATGAGCAGGCGCCTGCGTGAGGAAGCGGCCATCGAACCCGATGCGCCGCATGTCGGCAAGGTCACCAAGGAAACCCAGATCATTGCCATCTATGGCAAGGGCGGTATCGGCAAGAGTTTCACGCTGGCCAACCTTTCCTACATGCTGGCACAGCTGGGTAAGAAGGTGCTGCTGATCGGCTGCGACCCAAAAAGCGACACGACATCGCTGTTGTTCGGGGGGCGCGCCTGCCCGACCATCATCCAGACAGCGTCCCGCCGCAAGGAAGCCGGTCAGGAAGTTTCCATCTCCGACGTCTGTTTCAAGCGCGACGGCGTGTTCGCCATGGAACTGGGCGGCCCGGAAGTGGGCCGTGGCTGCGGCGGTCGCGGCATCATCCACGGGTTTGAGACGCTGGAAAAGCTGGGGTTCCATGAATGGGACTTCGACTTTGTCCTGCTGGATTTCCTGGGCGATGTGGTCTGCGGTGGCTTCGGCCTGCCGATCGCCCGCGATATGTGCCAGAAAGTCGTGGTGGTCGGGTCCAATGATCTCCAGTCCCTCTACGTGGCCAATAATGTCTGCTCAGCGGTGAAATATTTTCGCAATCTGGGCGGCAATGTCGGTGTGGCAGGTCTGGTCATCAACAAGGATGACGGCACCGGGGAGGCGCAGGCCTTCGCCGACGCGGTCGGCATCCCGGTTCTGGCCTCTATCCCGCAGGACGAAGACATCCGCCGCAAGAGCGCCAATTATCAGATCATCGGTACTCCCGATAATCGTTGGGGACCCCTGTTCGAGGCGCTGTCGATCAATCTGGCGGAAGCCCCGCCGGTACTGCCACGCCCGCTGGATCAGGATGGCCTGCTGGGCCTGTTCGACGCCAGTCAGACCGGCGGCAATTTCCAGCTGGAACCGGCGACACCGGAAGATATGTGCCCTGCGGGTGCGCTGAAACGCGCTTCGCTCGAAGTCATCTACGACCGGGTCTGAGGGGCACGCAACCATGGACGACCAGCCCTTGGACTTCACACGCGAAGCTGCCGGTGAGACGGCCCTGTCCGGGGACGTGAGCACGGGCTTCACGGCGGACGGTGTAAAGCCCGTCGCAGCCGGGTGCCATGGTGGCGTCGAGCTGTCGCGTGCCGCCGCCCGTGCTGCCGGCAATGACGAACTGATGGACCGGCTGGAACGCGATTACCCCAAGGGACCGCATGATCAGCCGCAGTCCATGTGCCCGGCGTTCGGATCGCTGCGCGTTGGCTTGCGGATGCGGCGGGTTGGCACCATCCTGTCGGGATCGGCCTGCTGCGTCTATGGTCTGACCTTCACCTCCCATTTCTATGGGGCCAAGCGCTCCGTCGGCTATGTGCCGTTCAGCTCTGAAACGCTGGTCACCGGCAAGCTTTACGAGGACATCGTCGAGGCCGTGCATCTGATGGCCGATCCGGGTCGATTTGATGCCGTCATCGTCACCAATCTCTGCGTACCCACCGCATCGGGCATTCCGCTGAAAATGCTGCCGAAGGAGATTGACGGGGTCCGCATCATCGGGATCGACGTACCCGGCTTCGGCGTACCTACCCATGCCGAGGCCAAGGACGTGCTGTCGGGTGCCATGCTGTCCTATGCGCGACAGGAAGCAGAGGCAGGCCCGGTACAGATGCCGCGTGCCGGGTTGAAGGACAAGCCGACCGTCACGCTGGTGGGCGAGATGTTTCCGGCCGACCCTGTCGTCATCGGCAATATGCTGGACCCGATGGGTCTGGCGGTGGGACCCAGCATTCCAGTGCGGGAATGGCGGGACCTGTATGGTGCGCTGGATTGCGCCGCCGTTGCCGCCATACACCCTTTCTACACCGCCACCTTCCGGGAATTTACGGCGGCGGGCCGACCCATTGTCGGGTCCGCCCCCATCGGGCTGGATGGCACCGATGCCTGGCTGTCCGCCATCGGGCAGCGCTGTGGGGTGCCGCAGGCCAAGATCGACCAGACCCGCAACGCCATGCGTGGCGCGATCAGCGCCGGGCTGGCCGCCAACCGCATCAATGGCCGTATCACCCTGTCGGGATATGAAGGTTCTGAACTGCTGGTGGGTCGTTTGCTGGTCGAACTGGGCGCTGACCTGCGCTATGTCGGCACGGCCTGCCCGAAGACGCCCTACAATGCCGAGGATGCGGAATGGCTTGCGGCCAAGGGCGTGATCGTCCGTTTCCGCGCCTCGCTGGAACAGGATCTGGCGGCCTTTGCCGAATTCAAACCCGACCTTGCCATCGGCACGACGCCCGTGGTGCAGAAGGCAAAGGAGGCGGGAACGCCGGCGCTCTACTTCACCAACCTGATCTCCGCCCGCCCCCTGATGGGCCCGGCGGGGCCGGGGTCGCTGCCCTCGGTCATCAATGGTGCCATCGCCAACAAGCCGCGCTTTGATGCGATGAACGCCTTCTTCGACGGGGTTGGCACGGGTGACGCCGCCGGCATCTGGGAAGAGGTGCCACAGGACCGCAGCGCCTTTCGTCGCAAATACGCGGCTAAGACCAACCAATCGCGCAATGCGGTCGATAATGGAGATAGCGTCGGATGCTGATCCTCGACCATGATAGAGCCGGCGGCTACTGGGGCAGCGTCTACGCCTTCACGGCGATCAAGGGGCTGCAGGTGATCATTGACGGCCCTGTGGGCTGTGAAAACCTGCCCGTCACTTCCGTGCTGCACTATACCGACGCCCTGCCCCCGCATGAACTGCCCATCGTGGTCAGCGGCCTGTCGGAGGATGAGCTGGGCCGCCATGGCACCGAAGGGGCGATGAAGCGGGCGCGTCTGGCCCTGGACCCCAACCTGCCGGCCGTCGTGGTCACCGGTTCCATCGCGGAGATGATCGGCGGCGGGGTCACGCCGGAAGGGTCAAATATCGTCCGTTTCCTGCCGCGCACCATCGATGAGGACCAGTGGCAGAGTGCTGACCGCGCCCTGAAATGGCTGTGGACGGAATTCGGACCGAAGGGCGGCAAGGTCCCCGCCCCGCGCCGACGCCCGGAAGGGGCCAAGCCCCGCGTCAATATCATCGGCCCCATCTACGGTACCTACAATATGCCCTCCGACTTGGCGGAAATCCGCCGGCTCGTAGAAGGGTTGGGGGCAGAGGTCAACATGGTCTTCCCCCTGGGAAGCCACGTAGATGATGTTCGCAAGCTGGCCGATGCTGATGCCAATATCTGCCTATACAGGGAATTCGGGCGGTTGCTGTGCGAAAGCCTGGACCGCCCCTATTTGCAGGCCCCCATCGGCATCCACTCCACCACCGCCTTCCTGCGGCAATTGGGGGAAATGCTGGGTCTGGACCCGGAACCCTTCATCAAGCGCGAAAAACACACAACGCTGAAGCCGCTATGGGATCTCTGGCGCTCGGTGACCCAGGATTTCTTCGGGACGGCAAGCTTCGCCGTGGTCGCGGGGGAAACCTATACGCGCGGCGTGCGCAATTTCCTGGAAGAGGAAATGGGCCTGCCCTGCGCCTTCGCGGTACAGCGCAAGCCGGGCGTCAAGACCGACAATGACGCGATCCAGGACATGGTCACCGGCAAGCCGCCGATGATCATGTTCGGATCGTTCAACGAACGCATGTACATGGCCGAGCGCGGTCAGCGCGGCAAGTTCATCCAGCTCTCCTATCCCGGTGCCATTGTCCGTCGCCATACAGGCACGCCGGTCATGGGCTATTCCGGGGCGTCCTGGTTGATCCAGGAGGTTTGCAATGCCCTTTTCGACATGCTGTTCGACATCCTGCCCCGGGCCGGAGAGTTGGACGCGATTGAGCCGACCACCACGCGCACCGGCAGCGCGCTGCCCTGGTCGCCGGATGCACAGGCGCTTCTGGAACAGCGGATCAGCGCGGAACCCGTCCTGATCCGCATCTCGGCTGCCAAACGTCTGCGGGAAGCGGCCGAAAGGGAGGCGCGCCGCGAAGGCGCGCATGAGGTCACGGCTGGTCATGTCAAAGGGGCCGCCAGCGTACACGCGTAAAGACCTAATCAAGATGCCGTCGGGGGACGGCAGCGGGGAGGACAAGATGATGTTCAGCATCGGACATGGGGCCGCCAGGGGCCGACAGTTGGAGCGCGCAGAAATGCGCCTCGTCTTCCTGATTTCCTACCCGCTTTGTCTGGCGGCCACGATGGCTGGCCGGACCACCCGCGTTTTCCACCGCAGCACCGCCCGCCCTGCGCAGTCGATTTTTGCAGAGGCCCGTTCGTCGGCCCACGCCGCCATCGGTTACGCGTTCAACGTGTAACCGCTTCCTTGCCGGTGTGCTCGACACCGTCAAATCCCGGTCGTGTCACCCCGGTGGCATTGCTGGAACCCTGCCGCGGGGGTGCCGCGGCATTCGAGACGAGGAGGTGGATTTGATGGCTGACTCATCAAACGTCTCACTTTCGGGTCTGACCGAAAGCGAAGCTCGCGAGGTCCATTCGTTCTTCATCCAAGGCTTCCTGATCTTCACGGCGATCGCCATCGCCGCGCATGTTCTGGTCTGGATGTGGCGCCCATGGATCCCAGGGCCGAATGGTTATGCCTCACTGGAAGGCATCGGCCAAACGGCACAATCACTGCTGCCGATGATCGGTTAAGGAGAAAGCGATATGTGGAGAATCTGGCTGATGTTCGATCCGCGCAAGGCGCTGGTCGCACTGTCCGTGTTTCTGTTCACGCTCGCCATCCTGATCCATTTCATCCTGCTGAGCACTGAGCGGTTCAACTGGCTGGAGGGCAAGCCCCTCAAGACCAGCGTGATCGAGCATTCGCTCTACCAGGGTACGGATCAACAGAGCGTCGGCTGATCCCCAAGACGGCAGCAGGCGTGGCCGGTGACGGCCCCGCCCGCCGCCAACATTCAACAAAAGACATCGCCAACTGGATGACCAACTGGCTGGCCTCTCTCGGAGGGCACGTACATGGCGCTGCTCAGTTTTGAACGCAAATATCGCGTGCGCGGTGGAACGCTGATCGGCGGCGACCTGTTCGACTTCTGGGTCGGGCCCTTCTATGTCGGGTTCTTCGGCGTTACCACCGCCTTCTTCGCCATTTTGGGCACAGCCCTGATCCTGTACGGGGCGGCCATCGGGCCAACCTGGAACATCTGGCAGATCTCAATCGCGCCGCCCGACCTGTCCTATGGTCTGGCGCTGGCCCCGCTGAAACAGGGCGGCCTGTGGCAGATCATTACGGTCTGCGCGTTGGGGGCGTTCATCTCCTGGGCGCTGCGTGAGGTGGAGATTTGTCGAAAGCTGGGCATCGGCTATCACGTCCCCTTCGCCTTTTCCTTCGCCATCTTCGCCTATGCCACGCTGGTGGTGTTTCGACCCCTGCTGCTGGGTGCGTGGGGAAATGGCTTTCCGTATGGCATTTTCAGTCACCTCGACTGGGTGTCGAACGTCGGGTACCAGTATCTGCACTTCCATTACAATCCGGCGCACATGATCGCCGTGTCGTTCTTCTTCACGACGACCTTGGCCCTGTCGCTCCATGGCGGTCTGATCCTGTCGGCTGCCAATCCGGGCGCCTCGCTTGATGACCCGGGCAAACAGGCCGAGGTGAAGACGCCGGAATATGAAGACACCTTCTTCCGCGACATCATTGGCTATTCGATCGGCACACTGGGCATCCACCGGCTGGGTCTGATCCTGGCGCTGAATGCCGGGTTCTGGAGTGCGGTCTGCATCATCATCAGTGGGCCCTTCTGGAACAAGGGCTGGCCCCAGTGGTGGAGCTGGTGGCTTGAACTTCCGATCTGGCGCTGAGGAGGATTGAGTGATGGCACAATATCAGAACATCATCACCCCGATCCAAGTCAGCGGCCCCGCCGAAGAAGGCATGCCGCTGCCCCGGGGCGACAGTCCGCGTACCGGTAAGCCATTCTTCGTGCGCCTGTTCGGCATTATCGGCAATGCCCAGATCGGGCCCATTTATCTGGGCTATCTGGGCACCCTGTCGCTGGTCTTCGGTTTCATCGCTTTTGAGATCATCGGGCTGAACATGCTGGCCTCTGTCGGCTGGGACCCGATTGAGTTTGTCCGGCAGCTGTTCTGGCTGGGTCTGGAGCCGCCGGCGGCCAAATACGGGCTGAAGGTGTTACCGCCCTTGGCGGAGGGTGGCTGGTGGCTGATCGCTGGCTTCTTCCTGACCCTGTCGGTTCTGCTCTGGTGGGTTCGCGTCTATCGCCGCGCCCGGCAGCTGGAGATGGGGACCCATGTCGCCTGGGCCTTTGCAGCAGCCATCTGGCTGTTCCTGGTGCTGGGCTTCATCCGCCCGTTGCTGATGGGGAATTTCTCCGAAGCGGTGCCGTTCGGCATCTTCCCGCACCTGGACTGGACGGCCGCCTTCTCCATCCGCTACGGCAACCTCTACTACAACCCCTTCCACTGCCTCTCCATCGTGTTCCTGTACGGCTCCGTCCTGCTGTTCGCCATGCATGGCGCAACGATCCTGGCGGTCGGCAAATATGGTGGCGAGCGGGAACTGGAACAGATCACCGACCGGGGCACCGCCTCGGAACGCGCGGCCCTGTTCTGGCGCTGGACGATGGGGTTCAACGCAACCATGGAATCCGTTCACCGCTGGGCCTGGTGGTTCGCCATCCTGACGCCGCTGACGGGCGGCATCGGCATCCTGCTGACCGGCACCGTGGTCGACAATTGGTACCTGTGGGGCGTCAACCACGGGCTTGTCTCACCGCTGCCCGACATGTGGCCCAACGTCGTCGATCCGGCGCAATAAGGGAGGGAGGACCATGAAACTCTGGTTACCATTCGCCGCCTCCGCCGGCACCCTGCTGGCCGTGGCCAGCTTCGTCGGCGCTGGCTGGGATGCGCCACCCGTTGCCACCGATCAGCTCGGCTTTCGTGGTACCGGCATGTATCACCACCGGGACTTGGAGACAGAGGCCGCCCTGAAGGCCGCCAACGTCGCCCCACCTGCCCCGTGGGAGGCCGATCCGACAGGCGACAAGGCCTCTGCCCTTTATCAGAATGTCCAGGTTCTGGGCAATCTGTCGGGCGATCAGTTCAACCAGTTCATGGCCTCCATCACCGAATGGGTGGCACCGGAAGCCGGCTGCAACTACTGCCATAACCCGGACAATATGGCATCGGACGAGATCTATCAGAAGGTCGTCGCCCGCCGCATGATCCAGATGACCCAATCGATCAATGTCGACTGGAAGGCCCATGTCGCTGAAACAGGTGTCACCTGCTACACCTGCCATCGCGGTAAGGGTGTGCCGGCACAAGTCTGGAGTACGACCCTCGACCCCAAACCGGCGGGCAACATGACCTCCAACCGCAGCGGCCAGAACGTCGTCGCGGTCAATGCTGGAAAGACCTCCCTGCCGCAGAACGCCCTGTCTGATTATCTGCTGGGTGACAAACCGATCCGGGTTCATTCGACAACGGCCCTTCCCACGGGCAAGAACCCCGTCGGAACCAAGGAAACCGAAGAAACATGGGCCTTGATGGTACACATGTCGGAATCGCTCGGCGTGAACTGTACCACCTGCCACAATACCCGTGCCTTCAACGATTGGGACCAAAGCCCGCCGCAGCGGGTGACCGCATGGCACGGCATCAAGATGGCCCGTCACCTTAATGTCGATTACATGCAGGGGCTGACCCCTGTCTTTCCGGCCAACCGCAAGGGACCGGAGGGTGATGTGCTGAAGATCGGCTGTGCAACCTGCCATAATGGCGTGCAGAAGCCGCTCTATGGCGTGTCCATGCTGAAGGATTACATCGACGCTGTTGCCGTCAAAGGCTCCACGGATGTGCCGAATTTCAGCACCTACATTCCTGGCAAGACCGAAGTGCTAGGCGGCGCCGCCACGCCCGTTACCCAGCCGTAAGGGGCCGGCTGCGGGCACGTCCCGCAGCTCTCCCTGTCATGGGCCGTCGTTCCCCCATGACGGCGACAACTCCAGGGGGAGCCGCAAGGCTCCCCCTGTTTTCTTTTGTCCAGCACATGCGAAACGGGCCCGCAATCGCCGGCGCTCATCGCTGATCCATGTCTTTGAAAATCACGCCGCCTGATCGAAGGACAGGTCTGGGAACCGCTCCAGATAAATCCGCAGCCACGGTGTGAAACTGTTCGGATCACGCGCGATTTCACGCCGGAGGTTGGCCAAGCTGATCCAGCGGGTGGCCTCAACCTCTTCCGGGTCAGGAATTGGGACCAGACGGGTCCGGTCGGCCGAGGCGCTGAACAGCGTCACGCGCTCATGCTCCCGAAGGCCGGCGCCGACATCGGCTTCATAATCGACGGTCTGGTGACGCCGCAGGGGCAGTGTGATCCCCAGCTCCTCCGTCAGACGGCGGGTGGCGCAATCTTCCACCGTTTCGCGCCAATGCGGGTGGGAACAGCAGGTATTGGCCCACAGGCCACCGCAATGATACTTGCCCTGCGCGCGCTTCTGCAGCAGCAGCCGGTCCCCGTCAAAGACGAAGACCGAGACCGCCAGATGCAGCTGGCCCGTAATATGGGCCTGCATTTTCTCAATTGGATACAGCGATCCGTCGGCGGCCACTGCCGGGATGACGATTGGTCTGTCGATCATTCCCATGGTCGCCTCCTGGGATCAGGCCACCTGACGCGCCAGGGCACATTGTGACCACAGCGACGACAGCGCATCGGCCAGATGCTTGATATCGGCATCCGTATGCAACGGGGTCGGCGTGATGCGCAGACGTTCGGTGCCGACGGGAACGGTAGGATAATTGATGGGCTGCACATAGATTCCGAACTGATCCAGCAGGATGTCGGAAATCCATTTGCACTTGGCAGCATTGCCCACCATCACCGGCACGATATGGCTGGGATTATGCATGTGCGGGATACCACGCGCGTCAAGCGCCTGGCGTACCTTGGCCACCGTTGCCTGGTGGCGCGCCCGTTCGATCTGGCTTTCCTTCAGATGCCGGATTGCCTCGGTGGCACCGGCGGCCAGCGCCGGCGGCAGGGCCGTAGTGAAGATGAAGCCCGACGCGAAGGAACGAACGAAATCGACCAGCACTTCCGATCCCGTGATATAGCCACCCATGCAGCCATAGGCCTTGCCCAGCGTGCCTTCAATGACCGTGATCCGGTCCATCAGGCCTTCGCGTTCCGCCACGCCGCCACCGCGCGGGCCATACATGCCCACGGCATGGACCTCGTCGATATAGGTGATGGCACCGAACTCATCGGCAACGTCGCAGATCTCCTTGATCGGCGCGATGTCGCCATCCATCGAATAGACGGATTCAAAGGCGACCATCTTGGGCAGTTTCGGATCATCGGCGGCCATCAGCTTGCGCAGATGCTGGTAATCATTGTGCCGGAAGATGCGGCGCTCACATCCCGAATGGCGGATGCCCTCGATCATGGAGGCATGGTTCAGGGCATCGGAATAGACGATGATGCCGGGGATGCGTGAGAGCAACGTGCCAAGTGCGGCCCAGTTGGAAACGTAGCCGGAGGTGAAGATCAGGGCCGCTTCCTTGCCATGCAGGTCGGCCAGCTCCTTCTCCAGTTGCACATGGTAATGGTTGGTGCCGGAAATGTTACGGGTGCCGCCGGCCCCTGCCCCACATTTGGCGATGATTTCCGTCATCCGCCCGGTCACTTTGGGGTTTTGTCCCATGCCCAGATAGTCATTGGAACACCAGACGGTCACTTCGCCTGTTTCACCATCGGCCCTGTGGACGGTCGCCCTGGGAAAGTCCGCGCACTGACGCTCCAGTTCAGCGAAGACGCGGTAATTGCCCGCTATCTTCAGGTCGTGCAATGCCTGCTGCATATGAGCGAAAACGTCCATTTTTAATCCCCTTTCCGTCCCTGTATCCCAGACTTATTGCTGCTTGTCGGTGGCCTGCCCGCCAATGGGCAACCGGCCATGTTTGCCCCCGCCCGGCACCGCCCAGCGCCAAAGCGCCGTGTCGGAAACGGGGAGGACGAGAACCAGATGTTCGAGGATGGCCAGCGCCATGAAGGTCGCCAGCAATGAGTGCCCGACCACGGAATGATCCTGTGTCGCCTCATTGGCCGCGATGACCAGAAGGATGAACAGCGTAACTGCACCCGCCATCAGCAGATAAAAAAGCGGCGTCAGGTGATCGGTCTTGAAGTAGCTTTTCAGATGCGCGATGCGCCTTGGCATCAACTCACTGATCGCGTTTGGCGCGCCGAAGAAAATCAACAGCTTCGCCGAAATCCGCATGCCCCATAGCAGGCCAAAGGCCGCCAGACCGAACAGGTTGGGGCTGTCCGCCAGCAGCAGCCAAAGCCCAAGCCCGGTGATCAGAATGGCAATCTCATGATCGCAGATCGCTTCCCACGCGGCGCGGAAACGTGCAAAGCCAGACAGGGCCGGCGGGCATTCCCCGGACCGACCGCCCATCAGCACGCCGGTCAGGAACGCCGCCTCATGCCAGGCCCAGACCAGCAGGGCACCAAAGAACCCGGCATAGGACCCGAACGAGGTTTTCTCTTCCGCCCCAATCCACATCAGGCCGACGCCGGCGATACCGAACAGCGTCATCAGCGGCATCACCTGCACCGGACCCCAGCCTCCACGCTCAGTCCGATGGACCATGGCCAGCACAAGCCCGGTCGACAGCCACCAGACCCCGATGGCGATCAGCACAACGATGACCGGGTTGGCGACTTCCATGACGCCCTACCAGACCGGTTGAAGGCGCGATGTCGCGGGGATCGCATTGGTCTTTGCCGGGATCATGTACATGCGCAGGAAGTTGACACCCGCAGCCGCCCCCCAGAGAGCCTTGCCGGCCGCGCCCACAACGCCACCGCGCCGCTTGGCCGCCATCATGCGACGGTTGATCCGCTCCATCCGACGGAACCCTTCACACAGGGCGGGATTATCCAGGTCCAGGACCAGCGGGAAGCATTGGCGCGAAATCTCCGACGTCAGGCGGAAGACACGCATATCGTAATCATCGATATCCACGCCCATGGCGGCATGAAAGGCCGGGCGCATATGGTCGCGCACATACATGGTGGCGAACACGGCCAGCAGGAAGAATTTGATCCAAAGCTTGTTCACGCCCTGCAACAGCCGCTCATCGGAGCGGATGATCAGGGAGAAGGCCTCGCCATGCGAGAATTCATCGTTACACCACTCCTTGAACCATTTGAAAATCGGGTGAAACCGGCGATCCGGGTTCTTTTCAAGATGGCGGAAGATGGTGATGTATCGGGCATAGCCGATCTTTTCCGACAGGTAGGTGGCGTAATAGATGAACTTCGGCTTGAAGTAGGTGTATTTCTTAGCCTTAGCCAGGAAGCCCATATTGACGCCGATGCCAAAATCCTTCAGCGCATCATTGATGAAGCTGGCATGGCGGGACTCATCCCGGCTCATATAGCCGAATAGCTCACAGATTTCCTTGTTGGTCCCCCGGCGCTTCATTTCCTTGTAAAGGACGCAGCCGGAAAATTCCGACGTCAGCGAAGAAACCAGAAAATCGGTCAACTCTTCGCGCAGCGCCGGTTCAAGTTCATTAATGTCGATATGGTCCCAATCGGCATTGCGACGGAAATGGCCCCGGTTCGGGTCGCTGCGCATCTGTGCGATCAGGGCGTCCCATTCAGCACGCACCGGCTCCACATCGATCCTGTCCATCTCGTCGAAATCGGTGGTGTAAAAGCGTGGTGCCAGCATGGTGGAGACCAACGCGCTGCGTGTGGTGTCATTGACTGCGGCCAGCTTTTCCTCAATGGAGGGTTCATGGTCGTGGAGATCGGCCTTCAATGCGTTGCTCATGACAATGCCCTCTCCGTGAAGTTGAATTCGCACAGTTCCAGCATGTCCAGATCGCCGGTCGCCCGGATCCAGGCGCGTTCCAGCGCACCGGCCCGGGTGATGGTGGCCTGCCGGCGGAAGCTGCGGCTTTGGCCATAGGGAACCTGGACCGGGGCGCCATGCACCAGCACCTCGTCACCCGGATGGACGATGACGCCATTGTCGAAGCGCAGATGCGCGCCCAACGCCTCGAACGTATTGTTGATCTCAACGGTGCAATCGACGGTCTCGCGCCGCCGCATCAAGGCAAAAACAGGGTTCATGGCCTTGGTCCCCCTTGCAGACCGAGCAATGCTGCAAACGCTGCCGCATTGTCGCGACCGAAAGCGTCAAGATAGATGCGCTCACCCGTCGCCGTGTCAGACAGGCTGACCCGCCCGGATTCCCAGCGGATCAGACGGTAGGGCGCATCCTTGGGGGCCTTGGCCACATCGCGCATCCGTTCAAAGGCACGCAGCGATCCCCGCACGAACCCACCCTCGTCAACGGGATAATCGGCGATCACCGCACCCGTCGTGGCATCTGTGACCGTCACCCTGTCGCCCGGTGCCCGGGTGATGGTGATGTCGCGGATGGCGACCGGGCGGCTCGCCTCCTCACGCACCACGCCGATCCCGGTCTCCTGACCGAACATCACGGCGGCGGTGGCGAAGATCAGAAGCGTGGCGGTGGACAGCAATATCCAGCGCGGGAACCGGTTCGTCCCCCGCCGCTTCCGGCTGTCGAGATAACCAAGGCTGAGCGCGGATGGCATCATCCCCTCCTATTCCGCATCAACAGCATGCGGGACGGTCTCAACGGAATTCGCCGCCACCAGCAGACGCGGGTGGCCGGACCGCGCACTGGCATGCTGTCCATAGGCCAGCGTCAGGACGGCTGCGACTGCTTCGGCGTCGGGCAGGCAGATCAAGCTGGGTTCAGGTGACGCAAAGCGCCAGCCGCGCACATGCGGCCATTGCACCATCCAGGACAGCCGGTATCCCTTGCGCAGGGCCATGGCGATGGTGCCGGCCTTTCCCCCCAGACGGCCCAGCGCCACCGTATCAATCTGGGAGAACGGCAGGTTCAGCGTCATCGACAGCGCGACGCCGAACCGCATCACCACCCGTTCACTGGTCACGGTATAGAGCGTCGTCCGCTCCACCGCCCAGGCGAACAGTTCCAGCAGGCCCAACGCCAAGCCAGCCAAACCGGTCAGAACCGCAACCGAAAACAGGATACCGCCGACCGGCTGACCATCCGCCACACCTGCCGCCGCAGCCCACAGCGCCAGCACGACAAAATAGCCGCCGATCCAGGTGCTTTTCAGCACATGCTTGGTCACCAGCCGGGCCAACGGCCGCCCCTGCCAGAGGATTTCCTCCCCCGCCGGAAGGTGTTCCGGCAGGCCGGCGACCGGTTCTATCTCATGTTCACGGGCAACGAACTGTTTCACAGCAGCGACTCCTGTCTGTCACTGACGGCGTACAGCAGACCGGCACCGTAATAGGCGGCGATCTTGTCTTCCTCACGCAGCGTCACCGTCCCATCATTGACCGTTGCCGGCACGTCGGCGAACTGTGTCGCCGTGATGGCGTGGACATAGAGCTGACGGCGATTGCCGCGCCCAGTCTGGATCACAACGAAGTTATTGGGCAGCAGAACGTTCCGCGCCCCGTCGGCGGATCCAATCGCCACCTCGTAGTAGCGGATCAGATGTTCGGACCGGTCCACCCAGACATCGCTGACCGTGCCGGCAACCTTACCGTCACAGGCGATCACCGACAGGCCGCGGGGATCGGTCTGCCCCTCGGCGATGGCAAAGCCTTCGGCATGGCGCAGCGGCACGATGCGGGGGTCGCCATGGGCCGTCATGTCCGGTGTTTCCGCCCGTTCCGCCCATGAACCGGGGCCGACACCGGCCAGCAACGGGTTGCCCAGCGGCTCGATCGGATAACCCGGTGCCTTGGCAAAGCGCTTGGCAGACAGGGGCCGCGTATCGCGGACAAAGTCCGGCACCTGCTTGGCACCCTGACCATGTGGCAGGACGAAGGTCTTTTTGGGCGGAATAAACAGGAACGGGTTCTTGTTGTACCGCCCTGTCGCATCCTCCTCCAACGGATAGCCCTCCCGTCGGTCCTCCTGCCGGAGGTACCAGAGAAGACCCGCAAAGAAGAGCCAGAAGGCGTAAAGCACCATCTGCGCCACATCAAGGCTGCCGCCGAGAGAACCGATCATTTTTGTCCCTCCAATGATGGCGCTTGCGCCGGCGATCAGCCGGGCATCTCCGCCAGGCCCAAACGCATGTCACCAGAACCGACCGCCCGGCAGTGCTGCCCCGTCAGGGGACCAATCACGGCCAGACAGACAAAAAGAAGCACGATTTCAAACAGGTAGACGGTGAGATAACCCGAAGCGCGGGTCATCATCGCCTCGCCCAGCCGGCCATCCAACGCGAGGCTGTTGACGCCATTCTTGATCAGGCCGGCGGCCAGCAGGCTGCACCCCATGGCGGTGGACTGTACCGCCCCCCAGGCACCGACCACGATGCCGTTTTCCGACCGCGCCGACAGCGCCATGGCACCCAGTAGTGTGCCAACGGAAAACAACCCGCCGCCAAGGCCCACACCGGCAGCGCCGGCATAGAACAGGTTCCGCATACCCAGCGGTTCCGCCAGGATGATCAGAGAGAAGGCGGAGATACCGATCAGAAGGCCGCGCGCGGCGATACGGTACATCTGACCGCCCGCGTGTAAGCTGTGCGCCGCCCAGGCAAAGCCGGCCATGGTGCCCGCAGCCCAGAAGCCGGTCAGCAGCGTCGTGCGCCCCACCGACATGCCCAGGATTTCACCGCCATAGGGTTCCAGCAGGATGTCCTGCATGGAGAAGGCCGCCGATCCCACCGCCACCGCCAGCAGCAGGCGAACGGTACCTGGATCGCTGCGATATTGGTTAAGCGCCTCCCAGAAGTCGGCGCGGGTACCGCGCTCCGCAACCCGTGCGGGGTTCCGCGCCTCCTGCTTCCAGATAGCGACGACGTTCAGCACGATGGTGAACACCGCTGTACCCTGGATCACCTGGATCAGGTGCATGGCGGAGAAATCGACCAGGGCGACAGAGTAGAAGGCAGAGGCCCCGATCATCCCGACCAGCAGCATGACATAGAGCAGGGCCACGACCCGTGGCCGCTTCTCCGCCGGCACCAGATCGCTTGCCAGCGCCAGACCTGCCGTCTGTGACATATGCATGCCAAAGCCGGTCAGCATGAAGGCCGCAAAGGCACCCACAGCGCCCGCCCATTCCGGCCCCACCGTCTGTGATTGCAGCAGCAGCAGGGCAAACGGCATGATAGCCAGCCCCCCGAACTGCAACAGGCTGCCCAGCCAGACATAAGGAACGCGCCGCCAGCCCAGCACTGACCGGTGCGCATCGGACCGGTAGCCAAAGAACAACCGCAACGGGGCCGCCAGCACCGGAATGGCGATAGCCGCAGAGACGAGTTCGACTGGAACGCCCAGTTCAACGATCATCACCCGGTTCAAGGTGCCGTTCAACAGTACCAGGACGCAGCCCACCGAAATCTGGAACAGGGCCAGACGCAACAACCGGGACAGCGGCATTTCGACCGACGCCGCATCCGCAAACGGCATGTATCGGGTCCCCAGCTTCTGCCAGAGCCCGATGATCCTGCGGTTGGCGGTGCCCATGCTCATGGCCGGAAGACCTCCATGGCTTGGGACTTGTAAAACCCGATGGAGACACGCTCTGTCCGTCCGACCAGCCAGCCCTTCATGTCCGGTCGGGTAACCAGATTGGCGACCAGATCATCGGTATCCACGGGATAGATGGAGGGGGAGCGGTTGCCGCGCGGGAAGGCGCGACCCGCCGCCAGCATGGTGCGCAGGAACCGCGATCCCGGTGCCAGCGTGAAGACCATCTTCCGGTCGGCGCGGGCGGCCAGCTGCTCCAGCACACGGGTCGCATGCGCGGCATCGTAATGGATCAGCACATCCATAGCCATGACAGCGTCAAAACGACCATGACGCGTATCCAGCATGTCGCCACTGTCGAACTGCACCGTGCCCCGATGCGCGCCGGTCGGGCGATGCTCCGCCGCGCGCTGACGGGCGAAATCCACCATTTGCGCCGACAGGTCGATACCCAGCACGTCCGCACCACGATCCATCAGGTCCAGCGACATCACCCCCGACCCGCAACCCGCATCCAGGATGCGCCAGCCCGTCAGATCCTTCGGCAGCCAGCCCATCATGATCTGACGCATTGTGTCGCGGCCCCTGCGGACCGTCGCGCGAATGCCGCTGACCGGCTGTTCACCGGTCAGCTTCTTCCAGGCGTCCAACGCGGTACGATCGAAGTAATGTTCGATCTCTCCGGTCCGGCGTATGTGGTCGACATGCGTCATTGCGGGCCCCTGTCACTCAAACCCGAGGAAGTCGAAAATCTGCCGATCCTTCATCGGCTCCACCAGCAACCCCGGCGTGCCGGCCCACAGCGTCTCGGCCAGTTTCAGATATTCCTGCTGGATGGCCACGATCTCCGGGCTGTCACCCATTTCGAACAGTGTGCTTTTCTTCAGACGGCTGAGGCGCACCTGATCGCTGTCCGGGATATGGGCCAGACGCTTCAGGCCGATAGCGGCGTTATAGCGGTCGATCTGATCGGTTTCCCGCGACCGGTTGGCGATGACCCCACCCAACCGCACCTCATAATTCTTCGACTTGGCCTTGATGGCCGCCACGATGCGGTTCATGGCAAAGATGCTGTCGAAATCATTGGCCGCCACGATCACGGCGCGTTCGGCATGCTGAAGGGGGGAGGCAAAACCACCGCAGACCACATCACCTAGCACGTCGAAGATCACAACGTCGGTATCATCCAGCAGGTGGTGTTCCTTCAGCAGCTTGACCGTCTGCCCCACCACATAGCCACCACAGCCGGTACCCGCCGGCGGTCCACCCGCCTCGATACACTGCACACCGTTATAGCCCTGGACCATGTAATCCTCGGGCCGCAGCTCCTCCGAATGGAACCCCACCTTCTCCAACACGTCGATGACCGTAGGGATCAGGCTTTTGGTCAGGGTGAAGGTGGAGTCATGCTTGGGATCGCAGCCGATCTGCAAAACCCGCTTGCCCAGCTTGGAGAAGGCGACCGCGAGGTTGGACGAGGTGGTGGATTTACCAATCCCACCCTTGCCATAGACGGCGAAGACCTTGGCGCCATCAATCTCCATGGTCGGATCGAGATGGACCTGAACGCTGCCCTCACCATCCGCGCGTTCGCGCAGCGACTGTACCATTCGCGTATCACGTTCAACCGTCTTGGTATTGATCTGTATGTTCATTCGGCAGCCTCCCTTGCCACGCCTTCCAGACGGTCCTCAAGCTCCTCACCGGCCCGTTTAAGGGCGGCCAGGGTCTCGGTGTCCGGCTGCCAGTAATTGCGCTCATGCGCCTCCATCAACCGGGCCGCGACGCGGGCCGTAGAGGCGGGGTTAAGGCTCGACAGACGCTGGCGCATCTGGGGGTCGAGCACGAATGTCTCGGTCATCTGTTCATAGACCCAGGGGTCCACACCGCCGGCGGTCGCCGACCAGCCCAGCGTATTGGTCACCTGCGCCTCGATATGGCGGACCCCTTCGTACCCATGTTTCAGCATGCCCTCGAACCATTTCGGGTTCAGGGTGCGGGTACGCGTTTCCAGGGCCACCTGTTCGCCCAGCGTGCGGACCTTGCCTTCGCCCTGCGTCTGGTCGGAGATGAAGACCGGCAAAGCAGCATCGCCCTTGGCACGGGAAACAGCCTTGGTCAGACCGCCCAGCGTGTCGAAATAATGTTCGATGGTGGTGACGCCGACCTCAACAGAGTCGAGGTTCTGGTAGGCCATGTCCACGTCGCTGAGAATGGAGTCCAGCACGGCGGCCTGGTTGCTGCTCTTGCCCTTGCGGTTAATCGCGAAGCTTTTGCGCTGGGTATAGGTCTCCGCGATCTCTTCATCGTCCGTCCAGGATGAGGAACCGATCAGCATGTTCACATTGGCGCCATAGGCCCCTTCGGCGTTCGAGAACACGCGATAGGCCGCCGCCTCCAGCACGCAGCCATGCGTCTCGCAATAGGCCAGCGCATGTTTGCGGATATAGTTCATCTCCACCGGCTCATCCGCCGTGGCCGCCAGATAGCTGGCCTCCGCCAGCATGCTGGCCTGGATGGGCAGCAGGTCACGGAAGATGCCCGACAGGGTCATGACGGCATCAATACGGGGCCGCTTCAGCTCCGCCAACGGGATCAGTTCGGCCCCGCAGACGCGGTTGTACGCATCCAGCCGGGGACGGGCGCCCATCAGGGCCAGGGCCTGCGCCATCGGCGCGCCACCGGTCTTCAGATTGTCCGTACCCCAAAGCACGATGGCGACCGTTTCCGGCAGACGCCCGTCGATCTGGCGATACCGTTCCAGCACCTTGCCCGCCTGCCGCTCGCCATCCTGCATCGCATAGGCGCTGGGGATGCCGAACGGGTCAAAACCATGGATATTGCGCCCGGTGGGCAGCAGATCGGGCGTGCGCAGCAGGTCACCCGATGGTGACGGCATGATGAACCGGCCATCCAGGGCACGGACCAGACCGTCCAGTTCTTCATTATGCAGCAGGCCCTCATTCATGGCCGACAGTCGCGCCACGGTGGCGCGCTTGCCCTCATCCGCGCCGCGAAGGGTCATGTCGATGGCGCGGCTGTCCTGATCCACGATCGCGGTGGTGAGTGCGGTATCGGTGCGCAGGAAGGCCGCATCCTCCATTCCGGCAACGATATGATCCAGCAGTTCCAGCCGTTCCGCACGTCCCATCCCCTGGCCCGCGACATGAAGGCCATGCGGGATCAGCGCATATTCCAGCTCCATCATCTGCTGCATCAGATACTGCACCACCTGCGCCTCACCGGCATTGGGTGGCGCGGGGCTGAGGTCAAGTTGCTCGGCCTGGACACGGATCAGGGCCATCATGCGGCTGCGTTCCGTCGCGGCTTCTGGCTCTGCCGCACGATAGCGATCCAGGCTGACTTTCAGCTCGCTCAACCCCTTATACAGCCCGGCCTGGGTGATGGGCGGGGTCAGGTAGCTGACAAGCGTGGCCGCCGACCGCCGCTTGGCGATGGAACCCTCAGAACGGGTTGTTGGCCGCGTAGAGATAGATATTGGGCATGGCACCCAGGATGCGGTCCGGCCAGCAGGTGGCCGACAGCCCTGTCTGCTTGCCCGGCATGAATTCCAGCGCGCCATGCGTGCCGAAATGCAGCACGGCATCGGCGCGGAACGTCTCCCGCAGATAGGTATAATAGGCAGCGAACGCATGGTTGGGGGCGAACCCGCCCTCGAACAGCAGGCGCATCGGGTCGCCTTCATAGCCGAAGGAGGGTTGCAGCCCGACCAGCAGATTGCCGAACTGCCGACCCAGCACGAAAATGCCACGCCCGTTGCTGAGGATACGGCCTGGTGCTGGTCCCCATTGTGCTTCAATATCGGCCAGATGGCGTTCCCGGCGCACATGCTCGTCGGCGGTCACAACCGCATGAACATTGGCCTCCGTCCCGTGGAAGACCGCGTTGCCTTCCAGCAGCATGGTCCGCAGCGTATCCACGCTGTCGGGGACGGCAACCTCATAGCCTTCGGTGGCCAGCCGCTTCATGGTGGCATGCAGGCTTTCAAACACCGCCAGGAACGCGGCAGTACCGATGCTGCCGCTGTTGGGCGGATAGTTGAACAGGGTAACGGCGATGCGTCGCTCCCGCCGCTGCTTGCGGCGCAGATCGACCATGGCCGCCAGCCGGTTGGCCAGCAACTCCACCCGCTCATCATCCGGCTGCATGCAGGCACGGGCAGCAGGGCATTCGCCCAACTGCCGGGAACAGCTGCAGGGCTTGGCCTTGGTGCCACCTTCGGAACGGCCGCCGAAGACCATGGCGCCTGTGGCACCATCCAGTTCCGGGATCGCCACCATCAGCGTGGTTTCGATGGGCGTCAGGCCCTGGCCCGATTTCTGCCAGCCTTCCTTTGACTGGAACTCTGTCACGAAGGCCGAAAGGTAAGGCACATCCAGCTTTGCCAATGTGCGGGCCGCAGCGGCGCTGTCGCTGTAGGCAGGGCCGCCCACCAGCGAAAAACCGGTCAGGGAACACAGCGCGTCAATGGCCGTGCCACCGCCCACCGGGTCCATGTAACGCTCAATCGCACCGCGCATATCCAAACCGCTGCAGAAGGCCGCAACGACGCGGTATCCCCGCCCCTCCAGTGCCGCGATCACCCGGTCATAATGCGCCGTGTCGCCCGACAGGATATAGGTGCGCATCAGCAGCAGGCCGATGGTGCCCTTGGGCGCAGACGGCTGCGGCAAGGCGGATAATTGCGTGGTGACGCGCGGTTTCAGACGCGGATGATACAGGCCGACATCGGGATATTCGACGGGATCGCCAACCGTGACCCGGGTCTGCAGGCCCTTGCGGTCATCCTTGGCATATTTCGCGACCAGCAACCGCACCATGTTGGCCACATTCTCTTCCGATGCGGCGATGCGGTATTGCAGGGTCAGGAAGTAGTTGCGCACATCCTGGGCCGTGCCGGGAATGAAGCGCAGAAGCTGCGGCAGGCGGCGCAGCATGGCCAACTGCCGCTCCCCCGCCGTCTTGCCATTGTCCATGCCGCCCCGGGAACTGGACCCGCGCAGCTTCTTCAACAAGGCCAGCGGACCCTTCTGCTCACCGCTCATCCGGAAGCGGCCCATGGTGGTGAATTTCATGATCATACCGGCCGACATGCAGCAGACCATGGCGTCACAGTCGCGATGCCGGGCCTCCAGCACGTCGGCAATGGCCTTCACATGCTCTTCCACGAAGATCATGGAGACGATGATGATGTCGCCATTCAGGATGTCCGACCGACAGGCGGCCAGCCGCCCCGCATTCTCTGCCCAGTCGGTGGCGGCATGCACGGTCAGCGTCAGTCCCGGCAACTCCCGCGTCAGCGCCAGCCGGGCAGCATCCACTGCCGCCACAATGTGGTTGTCCAGCGTGACCAGCACCACCCGGACCGGGGTGCTGTCAGCGGGCGAAATGGGCTTTCGCGTCATACAGCGTCTCCACGGTGATCGGATGTATCCCCTTGCCCTGGGCAAAGAGTTCGGTATTGCGCCGGGCCTTGCCCCGGACAAAGAACGGAACCTTCTGAAGCTCCCTTTCGGCCTCCAGCGTCCAGGTGGCGATCACCCCTACGGCGGCGGTAACAGCGATGGCGGGGGCCGCTTGCGGCGGCTCCGCCACGAGCTTGACAGCCGGCGCCTGCGGATGCAGGTGCGAGGCGGCGGCACCATCATTGAATTCGAAATCGTCGCGGAACATCTGCAACAGATGTTCCTCCAGCCCCATCATCAGGGGATGAACCCAGCTGTCGAAGATGACATTCGCCCCTTCGAACCCCATCTGCGGGGAGTAGCGGGCGGGGAAATCTTGCACATGCGTGGGCGCGGAGATGACGGCGCAGGGCACGCGCAGCCGTTTGGCGATGTGCCGCTCCATCTGTGTACCCAGCACCAGTTCGGGCCGGGCGGCAACAATGGCGGTCTCCACCTCCAGATGGTCGTCGCTGATCAGCGCCTCCACCCCGTACTTGGCCGCCGCATCCCGGACATCGCGGGCAAATTCCCGCATATAGGTGCCCAGGCCGCAGACGCGGAAGCCCAGTTCCTCCGACGCGATCCTGGCGGCGGCGATGGCGTGGGTGGCGTCGCCAAAGATAAAAACTCGCTTATTCGTCAGATAGTTGCTGTCAATGGACCGGCTGTACCAGGTCAGACGGTCACGGCGGGGACTCTCCTGCGCCGACAGTCCGGCCAGCGCCCGCACCTCGGTCAGAAACTGTTCCGTGGCCCCGACGCCAATGGGAATGGTCGATATGAACGGCATCCCATGCGCGGTTTTCAGCCATCGGGCCGTGACATCGGCGATTTCGGGGTAAAGAACGATGTTGAACGCCGCTTCCGGCAGGCGGGCTAAATCAGCCGGCGCAGCACCCAGTGGGGCCACAACGCGCACATCCAACCCTTCCTCGGTCAGCAGCTTGACGATTTCGGTGATATCGTCGCGGCAACGGAAACCCAGCGAGGTGGGGCCCAGGATGTTGCAACTGTTGGCCGGGATGTTTTCCGGGCGCGGCGCACGGCCCACGAAGGCGCGCACCAGACGGTAAAACGTCTCCGCAGCGCCCCAATTCTCCTTCTTCTGATAAGAAGGCAGTTCCAGGGGCACCACCGGCACCGGTACATCCAGCGTGCGGGCCAACCCGCCCGGATCGTCCTGGAGCAGTTCCGCAGTGCAGGACGCTCCCACCAGCAAAGCTTCCGGTGCGAACCGGGCCACGGCGTCACGGCAGGCATTCTTGAAGATATCCGCCGTCGACCCGGCCAGATCGCGGGCCTGGAAGGTGGTGTAGGTGACGGGCGGACGCGATTGCCGCCGTTCAATCATGGTGAACAGCAGATCAGCATAGGTGTCGCCCTGCGGCGCGTGCAGCACATAATGCACACCCTTCATCGAAGCGGCGATGCGCATGGCACCCACATGCGGCGGGCCTTCGTAGGTCCACATGGAAAGCTTCATCGCGTGGCCTCCCGGCGGTCGCCGCTGAGGATCGCGTTGCGCATCAGGGGCCGTGCAAACAGCTCCGCCAGATCACCGGCCTGCTCAAAGCCCTGGATAGGCGTGAAGCTGAACTCGATTGACCATTTGCTGACCCGCCCCTCTGCCTCGAATGGATTGGCAAGGCCAAGGCCGCAGACAATCAGATCGGGATTGGCATCACGGCAGCGGTCGATCTGAAGGTCCACGTCCTGACCTTCAGAGATGGGCACACCCGCCGGTAACAACGCCAGTTCGCCCGCCACATGCTCACGATGCAGATACGGGCTGCCAACCTCCAGCAGTTCCGATCCCATTTCACGGGCCAGGAACCGGGCCAGCGACGGCTCCATCTGGGAATCGGGGAAGAAAAAGACGCTGCGTCCCTCCAGCCAGGGCCGGTAATGCGCCATGGCCTCTGCCGCCCGGCGGCTCGGCTGTGCCACCACCGCATCGAAACGCGCCATATCCACGCCGAAGGCGGTGCAGATGGCGCGCAGCCACGCGGATGTTCCTTCTGCACCCAACGGGAAAATGGAGTCGATACGCCGCACCCCGCGCGCTTCCAGTGCGGCGGCGGTAGCCCCCAGATAGGGCTGGGCCAGGATGAAGCGGGTATCCGGCCCCATGACCAACCCCTTGATGGCGTCACGACCGGGCAGGAACACCACCCCGGTCAGACCCAGTTCCGCGAACAGGCGACAGAACTGATCCTCCACCACATCGGCCAGACAACCGACGACCACCAGCCTCGCGGGCATGCCCGCAGCCGGCGACGCTGTCTTGTCGGCGATCAGGGCGGCGAGGAAGTTATCCTCCCCCTGGGTGAAGGTTGTCTCGATCCCGCTGCCAGAATAGGCGATCACGCGGTGGCGGGGGGCATGCACAGCATTGAGGCGGGTGGCCGCCCGCGACAGATCCAGCTTGATCACCTCCGACGGGCAGGAACCGACCAGAACCAGCATGCGGATATCAGGCCGGCGTTCCAGCAGACGCGCCACAACTCCATCCAGCTCATCATGCATGTCGGCCATCCCGGCCAGATCCCGTTCTTCCATGATGGCGGTGGCAAAGCGCGGTTCGGAGAAGATCATCACGCCTGCTGCCGATTGCAGCAGATGCGCACAGGTCCGCGAACCAACGACCAGGAAGAATGCGTCTTGCACCTTGCGATGCAGCCAGATGATGGAGGTGAGACCGCAGAAAACCTCATGCTGGCCGCGCTGCCGGATGGGCTGTACGGCGGCAGGCGGCTCGGTACAGGTGGCAAGCTGGGGCATGCTCATTACACCCTCCCCGCCGCTGACAGACCGGCATCCATACTGCTCGTGGCTGCATCAATCCGCCGGGCCGCATCCAGCCGGGCCAGACGCAGTTTCCAGACAAACTGTCCCGCATTGACGATGTAGGTGGCGTAGGCCGCCAGTGCCAGCAGCATCAAACCATTTGAACCAAGGGCACCAGACCACAACGCCAGCAGATAGGCCGTGTGCAGGGCCAGCACCAGCATGGAGAAGACATCTTCCCAGAAGAAGGGCCGGGCGAAGAGATAGACGCCAAACACTCGCCGTTCCCAAATGGAACCGGTGATCATGATGGCGTAAAGCGTCAGCGTTTTGACCACCACCGACATCTGGGCCATCGCCAAGCCGTCGCCGGTCGACAGATACCGGACAATCAACCCCAGGCTGACCAGGAAAACCAGGAACTGGACAGGTGCCAGCACGCCCTGGACCAGGGTCCATCCGCTCGCGTCACGCCGCCGCCTTTCCTCGTCGGTGTAAAGCGCCGGGCCGGGATGCGATGGATGGATCTTACCGATCACGCTCTCTCCTTCTCCCCGTCCGCATGTCGCGGGGTCATCGAGATCAGAAAGAGTATCCTCGCCATGGCAAAAGTGTCAATCTAAGTTGACGTAAATATTTATTTACATCTTATGCCGGGCCCGCCATTCTCTGGATGCCCGCTCGCGTGTCGGTCGCAATCACCCCGTCCGCACCTGGCGTCGCGCAGGCTCTGGGTTGACAGGGGGGCGTTCCAGCGCGAGCAGATGGGCAGGATATTCATCGACGCCGACAGCCACTATTGTGAGCAAACGACCCTGAGGTCCGACGGACCGGCTGGAGGGGTAAAGCTTGCCCGCCAGGGACAAGGAGAGTACCTAGCATCAAGTGATCGGTACGAACTGAACCGCATCATCCAGAGGACCGTGGCACCAATGACGGCCGAGAAACTGGCAATGCGGTATGAATTGGGGTTGGAGCATGATCGTCGCTACGACGCCGCTCTCGCCACATTCTGCGCCGAGGTTACACGCCCGGGGATACGGGCCTCCTCCCTGCGGGAGTTCATGCGGCGGGAGATATCCGCCGATCAGCCCGATATTGTTACAGTGCTTTTTGTCGAGGCCGCGGCGCGTCTGTTAGGACAGAAGTGGGTTGATGACAGTTGCGATTTCATCGATGTGACCATCGGCACCGCGCGTCTTCAGGAAATAATCAGGCTGCTTTCTTTTGAATTCAGAAGTCGGCGCTCCCGCGCCTGGACGCCTTTCGTAGTCATCACGACGCCAATGGGGGAGCAGCACACGCTGGCTCAACATATCCTGGCACTTCTGTTCGACACTATGGGCTGGACCAGCCAGGTCCTGGAAGGGAAAGACCCAAAGGGGGCAGAACTGCGTTCTGCGTTTAAGCGGGCGGACATGATCTGCATTGGTTGGAGCAATCAGCGCCTAAAGAAGGAATTCGAAGATATCGTTACCACCGCGAGGTCATTGGGGCCGGCTTCGCGAACGCCGATTGTCGCAGGCGGCGTCGCCGCCCTGGATTCCATTGATTTTCTTGTGGGTTTGGGGATTGACTGCGTATGTGACAGTGTTTATTCCGCTTCTAGGATATTAGAGAAGTTTCATGAACTGGAAGCGATCGGCCAACAGGCACAGGCATCTGGCCACAAGGTCTTTGCCCGTGCTGGCAGACCTGATTGGCTGATACGATGAAGCCCCATAACGGTAAGAACGCGATGCACGGTGCCGAAGTTGCAGTCAGCCTGCTGAAGTCGCTGGATGCCGATTCAATTGTGGCCTTGGTCGGCCTTGGTGCCGATATCGTTTTGTTGATCGATCAGGATCAGAAGATTGCCCGCATTCATTATACCGACCCGGAAATCGGTCGTTATGGTTTGGACAAGGCGATTGGGCAACGCCTACGGGACTTGGTGACCATCGAATCTGTTCCAAAGGTTGACGCGATGCTGGCCGGTCGTGACAGCGCGCGGCAGGCCAGGGGATATCAGATCAACCATAGTTGCGATGGCCGGCCCGACCTGCCGGTTCTCTACTCCATCTTCTCCGCACAAGGATTTGCCTATACGCTCGTCATTGGTCGGGAGTTGCGCCAGCAGATGCTGGACCAGCAGCGTCTGGTCGAAACGCAGATGGAATTGGAAGCCGACTATCGGGAACTTCAGGAGGCCGAGGCGCGGTATCGGACAGCCTTCCGCATTTCCAGCATCGCGCATGTCATGCTGGACGGGGAGCGCAAGACGGTTCTCGATGCCAATGCCGCCGCACTAAGCCTGATCGGTGGCGGCGCTGCGGGCATTGTCGGCAAGCCGTTCCGCGACCTTTTCCGCAAGCAGGACCGGGAAATATTGGGGGATGCGATCGGCGAGGCGCGGCACAGCGCAGCACCCGTTCGGCTGGACACGCTCAAAACGGTAAAGGGTGACGCCATTTCGCTCAGCCTGCGATCCTATCGGGAGAACGGCGTCACGAACCTGATCATTTCTGCCTGGCAGACCGGGGACGCGGCGGAAGCGGGTTCCACACAGGTGGAAAAGCGCAACGAGCGTCAGGTCGACCTCGCCGATGTGCCGGAACCAGCGGTTCAGACAAACGATCAAGGGCAGATCGTGGCCGCCAATACCTTGTTCCTCGACTTGGCGCAGGCCCCCTCCTTGTCGCAGGTGGTCGGTCGCAGCCTGGGGACTTGGTTCTCCAAAACCTCGCTTGATCTGCACGTCTTCTACTCGCGTCTGGCGGAAGAGCAGGTGGTGCGGGGCTTTACGACCACCTTGACGGATAATCTCTCCGGCGACCGGCCTGTGCTGATGTCCGCCCGTCGCAATCCTGAATCTGGCCTGACCCAGGTGATCGTGGTTCCGCAGCCTGTCAGCATCGACAGGCGAACCATTCCGGCTCCGGGCTCACCCGATCAGGCCGACGGGTTCGCCAATCTGGTGGGCCGTGTGCCGCTGAAGGATCTCGTCCGCGAGTCGTTGGAAGTGATCGAAAAAATCTGTATTGAGGCGGCGCTGGACCAGACCAACAATAACCGCGCTTCCGCAGCAGAGATGCTGGGCCTTTCGCGTCAGAGCCTCTATATCAAGCTGCGCCGACACGGCCTGGAAGATTACCGTCCCTCGAACTGACGGTTCCCATGATCCGCCCAGGGTGATCAACAGATCGTGCGCAGGGTACGCGGCGAGAAGGTTCGCCGTGAGTGCGAGTGTCAATCGAAATACTGTCAATTCAGATTGACACTTGTGCTGGGGCGGGCATAGCATCGCCTCATGGAAATCACCCAGACAGATCAACAAAGGCGTGATTGGCCGGGCCCCGCTGCGGTGCTCGCGCTTCTGAAGCCCATTACCTGGTTTCCTCCCATGTGGGCCTATGCCTGCGGTGCTGTGTCGTCGGGCCAGTCACTGGGCACTGCCGCTCTCAATGCCGCCCTTGGCATCCTGTTGGCCGGCCCGTTGCTCTGCGGCACCAGCCAAGCCGTCAATGACTGGTTCGATCGCCATGTTGACGCCATCAACGAGCCGGATCGTGTCATCCCTTCTGGTCGGATGCCTGGCCGTTGGGGGCTTTATATCGCCCTTCTGATGTCGATGCTGTCGGCCGCTGTCGCGGCATTGCTGGGACCGCTGGTCTTTGTGGCGGCATTGGCGGGTTTGGCGCTGGCCTGGGGATACAGCGCGCCCCCCTTCCGCTTCAAGCAGAATGGTTGGATTGGCAACGGCGCTGTCGGGCTGAGTTATGAAACACTGCCCTGGATCACGGCGGCAACGGCGATGACGGGGCTGATGCCTGATACAAATGTCCTATTGGTTGCCGCGCTCTATGGCGTCGGCGCGCACGGTATCCTGACGCTGAACGACTTTAAGTCGATCCGGGGCGACCGGGAAATGAATATCTCCACACTGCCGGTCCTGCACGGCGCACCGGCGGCAGCGCGGATTGCCTGTATCGTCATGGCACTGCCGCAACTGGCCGTGGTTGGGCTTCTGGCCTCATTGACCCTGCCGTTTCATGCGGCGGGGGTCGCCCTTGTGCTGACGATCCAGTTGGCCTGCATGCGCCGTTTCCTCAGTGATCCGGTCGGTCGGGCTGTCTGGTATTCATCCGTCGGCGTCGGTCTTTATGTTACGGGCATGATGGTCGCCGCCTTTGGCCTGCGCACCGCCGCGCTCACCAACTCTCTTGGTTGAGGACAAGGTCATGAGCATGGATGCGCAGCCTGTTTCCCACCATGATGGTCGCCAGAAGGCCAGCGCAGGCGGAGGGCTCGGGTGGTTCGACATTCTGCGCCTGGGGCTGGTGCAGGCTGCACTGGGCGCGATTGTGGTTCTGACCAACTCCACCTTGAACCGCGTGATGATCGTCGAACTGGGGCTGGCCGCTGTTATTCCAGGTCTCCTGGTCGGGGTGCATTATGCGGTCCAGATCTCTCGGCCCGTGTGGGGACATCGGTCCGACACTGGCGGGTCACGAACAATCTGGATTTTGGCCGGTCTGGCGCTGCTGGCTTTTGCGGGCACGCTTGCCTCCGCCACGACGCTGATTTTCTCACAGAACCATGCCCTGGGCCTCGCGGTGGTGTTTGTGGCTTATGTCCTGATCGGGGTCGGGATCGGGGCCAGCGGAACCTCCCTGTTGGCGCTGATTGCCACGCGCACATCGCCGGAACGGCGGGCCACGGCTGCCACGATCACCTGGATGATGATGGTCATGGGCATCATCGTGACCTCCGTTGTTACCGGCATCGTGCTGGAGCCCTACACCCACCTGCGCCTTGTCGAAGTCACGGCGGCGACCGGCGTTGTCGCGTTCTGTATTGCCTGGCTGTCGGTACTGGGCATTGAACGCAAGCCGGCCGTTGCATCTGCCGGGGCAGCCAACGCGCCACCGGGGCGGTTCAGCGACAGCCTTCGGGAAGTTTGGCGGGACGGAGAGGCGCGCCTGTTCACGCTGTTCATTGCCATGTCGATGCTGGCTTATTCCACCCAGGACCTGATCCTGGAACCCTTTGCGGGCATCTTGTTCGGCATGACGCCGGGCCAATCCACGCAGCTGTCGGGTATGCAGCATGCCGGTGTTTTTGCAGGTATGGCGATCGTCGGGCTTGGTGGCTTCTTCTTCAGCCGCCGGGTGCCCGGCTTGGCCAGACTGTTCATCATCATCGGATGCCTTGGCTCCGCCGTGGCGCTGGCGCTGCTTTGTCTGGCGGCCACGGTCGCGCCGCATTGGCCGCTCAGCCCGCATATCTTTGCTCTGGGTTTTGCCAATGGCATGTTTGCCGTCGCGGCCATCGGCACGATGATGCAGCTGGCGACGCACGGCAGGACCGGCAATGCCGGCATGCGTATGGGTGTGTGGGGTGCGGCCCAGGCGATATCCTTTGGGCTTGGCGGCCTGTTGGGCAGTGTCGCGCTGGATATTGGTCGGGCGGTGACGGGCGATGATGGCAGCGCCTTTGGGACGGTTTTCGCTCTGGAGTCCCTGCTTTTTCTGGCCTCTGCGATTGTGGCGCTGCGGATCGGGCGTCAACGGAGGCCATCGGTAGCGCTGCGGTCCGGGCCAGCCTCCATCCAGGCGGCGGAGTAAGCGATGGACACGGCCCCGACCCACCCCGACCGGGCGGAAGGTCGCCCTGCATGGCCCGACTTGTATGATGTCGCTGTCATCGGCGGCGGTCCTAGTGGCACGATGGCGGCTGAAAGCCTTGTAAAGATGGGGCGCACGGTCCTGCTGGTTGACCCGGGTAACCGCATTAAGCCATGCGGCGGGGCGATCCCATCGCGGACCCTGTCGGATTTCGCCATACCCGAAGACATGCTGGTCGCCCGTGCGAACGCCGCACGGATCATCGCCCCGTCCGGTCGCGCGGTGGAGATGCGCATCGGTGCCATCGGTTTTGTCGGGATGGTGGACAGGGCCAGCTTCGATCCCTATCTGCGCGCCAGGGCCGAAAGGGCGGGTGCCCGGCTGTTCAAGGGCAAGCTGATCGCAATGGATGAACGTGCTGATCGCACGCTGCAACTGTCGTTGACCCCCGCCGATGCCGATCCCGCCTCCCCGCCGCTGACCCTGCACGCGCGGGTGGTTATCGGTGCCGATGGTGCCAATTCCACTGTGCGTCGCCTGATGTTCGCTGCGAACAAGCGTCCGCCCTATGTCTTCGCCTACCACGAGATTGTTGAAAGTCCGACAGAAGGCGAGGTCCCGGCCTTCACGCCGGACCGCTGCGACGTCATCTATGATGGCCGCATTTCGCCGGACTTCTATGGCTGGGTCTTTCCCCATGGCATCCACACCTCGGTTGGCTGCGGGTCGGGGATGAAAGGGCATGATCTGCGCGGCGCGACGAAGGATCTGCGGGAGGCAGCCGGGCTCGGCCCTTGCAGGGTGGTTCGTCGGGAAGGGGCACCATTGCCATTGAAGCCCATGCGGCGATGGGACAATGGACGAAATGTCCTACTGACCGGAGATGCCGCAGGCACGGTTGCCCCGGCCTCTGGCGAGGGGATTCATTATGCCATGCTCTGCGGCCGGCTCTGCGCCGACGCCGTCGATTCCTTCTTGAAAACGATGAAGCCGGCTGATTTGAAACAGGCACGGCGGCGCTTCATGCGCGCCCATGGCCGCGTGTTCTTCATCCTCGGCATCATGCAGGCCGTCTGGTATCGCAGTGACCGGTTCCGGGAAAAATTCGTTGCCATGTGTGCAGACCCGGATGTCCAGCGTCTGACATGGGAATCCTACCTGAACAAGGCGCTGGTACGGCGGGATCCTCTGGCCCATATCCGGGTGTTTTTCAAGGATCTCAAAGCATTGTTCGGCATTCGGGCGGGTGGGCATGACACTGTTGCTTGAAGGGCTCAATAATGGCTGGATCTGCCTCTTCGCCATTCTGGTGCTGTGGACGGAAACGTCGTTCCTTTGCTTAAGGTCGCGCGCGCC
Organism: Niveispirillum sp. CC-CTL257; assembly: GCF_059489915.1. Lineage (NCBI taxonomy): Bacteria > Pseudomonadati > Pseudomonadota > Alphaproteobacteria > Rhodospirillales > Azospirillaceae > Niveispirillum > Niveispirillum sp. CC-CTL257. The sequence continues at coordinate 243,828 of NZ_JCAJXE010000003.1, read as the reverse complement.
ATTGCGGCGCTTTCGCGCTCTTTGCGCCAATGCCTGTTCAGGGACCTGTCTTCTCGCAGCCCTGGGACTGGCCCTTCGCGGACATGGCCCTATCTGGATACTGGTGCTGTTGGCAGCGTCACTTGTGGCGCATGCCATCGATATCGTCATGCGCGAACCAGATCACGAGGGGCTGTTCAACCGCAGGACTGAATAATTGAGGAACCCGGCAATCGTCACCCACACCAGATAGGGGAGGAAAAGCGCGGCCGCCAATTCCGAGATCGGCCAGGACGTGAGGATGAAGCCCAGGATCGACGCCCACAGGACCGCAATGTCGGCCAAGGCCAGACGCATCCGGCGCAATCCGAAGAACATCCATGACCACATGGCATTGACGACGATTTGAATGCCCCAGAACGCCATTGGCACAGACAAGCCCGACAGGGTCCAAACCTGCCAGCCGGCATAGGCCATTGCCGCGTACAGCAGCGTCCAGACCACCGGAAAGGCCCATTTTGGTGGCGTCCAGGCCGGTTTACGAAGGCTTTCGTACCATTCGCCCGGCTTGAAAATAGCCCCGCTGGATGCGGCTATCACGACGATAACGATAAAGACCAGTGCCGCCATGAAATCCTCCTCCAACCCGATGGGCAGTTGAGACACTAAACGAACAAACGCAATCCGCAATGATCCTGCCGGTCTATGCGGCGTCGCACAGCCAGACCCAACTGGCTGCTTCTGCTCAATCGATTGGAAAATTCAGGACTTCACCACAGGAGGTAAGCATGTCCAGAATCCTGACGCTCACCAGCGTCATTGCCCTGACCCTCTTGCCAACGATGGTCACTGCCCAGGAAGGCGACGCGACAGCCGGCAAGCTGGTCTTCAACAAATGTATGGCCTGCCATAATGCCGACAATGACCAACCCAAGGTTGGCCCGTCATTGTTGGGCCTGTTCGGCCGGCAACCGGGAACGGTCGCGGGTTACACATATTCCAAATCAATGGTGGATTTTGGGGTGGGCAAAATCTGGGACGAGACGCTGTTGAAGGCCTATCTCCCCAACCCTAAAACCCTTGTGACCGGCACCAAGATGGCCTTTCCTGGTCTGAAAACAGACAAGGAAATCATCGACGTAATCGCCTATCTGAAACAGTTCAGCCCTCATAAGTGAGAATGGTCTGGTGCCGGTTTGTTCACCAGCCGGCACCAAAATCTGAAAAAGTGTAAATAAAAGTTTACACTCCAGCCGGTTTCCCTGACTATCAATCTTGACACGCCCCGCCGGAAAGGCAAAGGGCACCCATACAGAATGACGGCAGGGATCACCTGCGGGCGCATGTTCATGCGCGGGAGGATACGCAATGGGGCAGTTATCCGTATCGTCACAGACACCACTGCTGGATCGCATCCGGGAGCCATCGAACCTTCGGACCCTGTCGGATGACGACCTGATACAGCTTGCCGGCGAGCTTCGGTCGGAAACGCTGTCTATCGTCTCTGAAACCGGCGGACATCTGGGATCCAGTCTCGGGGTGGTGGAACTGACCGTCGCGTTGCATGCTGTCTTCGACACGCCGCACGACAAGCTGATCTGGGATGTGGGTCATCAATGCTACCCCCATAAGGTGCTGACCGGTCGGCGTGCCGCGATGCGTAAGCTGCGAAAAAAAGGCGGGCCGTCGGGATTCACGCGACGCGCCGAAAGCAGCCATGATCCGTTTGGCGCCGCACACTCCTCCACATCCATTTCTGCCGGATTGGGCTTTGCCGCTGCGCGGGAACTGGGTGCCGATGTGGGCGACGTGATCTGCGTCATCGGTGATGGTGCCCTCTCCGCCGGCATGGCATTCGAAGCGATCAACAATGCCGGCGCGCTTGGTCACCGCCTCTTTGTCATCCTCAATGACAATGCCATGTCCATCTCGCCGCCGACGGGTGCCCTGGCATCTCATCTGGACCGCCTCGCCGGGCCATCGCGTGCCGGCGCGGGAGACATGACACCCACAGGCCTGACCAGCCTGTTTGAACAGATGGGCTTCACCTATCACGGCCCCGTGGATGGGCATGACATGAAGGGACTGCTCAACACCCTGCGCCATCTGAAACGTGACGCCAACGGCCCGGTCCTTCTGCACGCACTGACCCGAAAAGGGGCGGGCTATGTCCATGCCGAAAAGGCCGAAGACAAACTGCATGGTGTTTCCCCTTTCGATATCGCTACGGGGGTACAGGCAAAATCGCCCAGCAGAGCACCCAGCTTCACCAAGGTTTTTGCCAACGCGCTGATTGCCGAGGCTGAGAATGACGGCCGTATCGTTGGCATCACGGCAGCCATGGCCGCAGGAACGGGCATTGATCTCTTCACCCGCGCCTTTCCCGACCGTGCCTTCGATGTCGGTATCGCGGAACAGCATGCAGTGACCTTTGCCGCCGGTTTGGCGGCCAGCGGAATGCGGCCCTTCTGTGCGATCTACTCCACATTCCTGCAGCGGGCATACGACCAGATCGTCCACGATGTGGCCCTGCAAAGACTGCCCGTGCGTTTCGCTATCGACAGGGCCGGCCTTGTCGGTGCCGATGGCCCCACCCATGCCGGTGCCTTTGATATCGGGTATCTTGCGAACCTTCCGGGCTTCACTGTAATGGCCGCCAGCGACGAGGCGGAACTTGTCCATATGGTGGCGACAGCCGCAGCCCACGATAGCGGGCCGATTGCGTTCCGGTATCCACGCGGTGAGGGTTCTGGCACACCACTTCCCGCACGCGGAACGGTCCTGCCGATCGGTCGGGGGCGCGTGGTCGAAGACGGATCAACCGTCGCCCTTCTGTCTTTCGGCACGCGACTGGGGCAATGTCTGGCGGCGCGTGAGGCGCTGGCCTGCCGGGGTATCTCGGTCACCGTGGCGGATGCGCGTTTCGCGAAACCCCTGGACACCGCGCTTATCGAAGAGCTGGTGTCGCGTCATCGTCTCCTGATCACGATTGAGGAGGGGGCCACGGGTGGATTTGGGGCGCTCGTCCTCCATCACCTGGCGGCTAGCGGGATGCTGGACGGCCGGTGCGGGATACGAACCATGACGCTGCCAGACAGCTTCATGGGACACGCATCACCAGAAGAAATGTACCGGATGGCCAATCTGAACGCCGAGCATATTGAACGGCTGGTCATCAGCGCACTCGACATTCGCGACCAGGCGCGTGCATCCCCCCTGCCCTATTCCGGCAGAGAAGGGCAAGTATCGGATGTTCGCGGCATTGCAGCGGAATGACAAGCACAAACCAGCACAATGATCAGGGTCAAATCACAGCTGAAAAAAATTGCAGAATCGTAGGGATGGGGTAATCTCGCGCCATGAGGAAGCCATACTTCCCAGGCCAAGCACCGAGGGGGGGACATGGCCAGCAAGGACGATAAGGGGCCAAGCGGGTTGCCAAACGCCGCAAGGCATCCACAATCGCGACAGATGAAATCGGCGTCAGGGGAACCCCATCTGGGGATCAACGATCACAGCATTCTTGAGCGCGCGATCAGGGGTTCTGTGTCGAACATCGTCGGTGCCAGCCACCCGGAGAACGTATCCAATCACCATAGCCTGGATTCGGGTGGTGGTGAGGATTTGATGCTCTACCCGGAAAATCACCCCCTCGCCCGTCAGATGCCCGGGGTGGAACAGGCCATCGGCTATCGCGATAGTCTGCTGAACTGTCTGATCGACCCGGACCCGCGCAAGCACCGGGGTGTCATTGAGGAACTGGTCCGCTCCGCCATTCCTGTCAGAACGCTGGCCGTGCATCTGTTCGCACCTGTCGCAGCGCAACTTGGCCATCGCTGGTGTACTGACGAGACTGATTTCATGCAGGTGGCCGTCGCTTCGACGCGGTTGGGCATGATTGTGAATCACGTGTCCCACGCCGCAGCCACATCGACCTTAAATCCCGATACGCAGCGGCGTATCCTGCTGGCCCGCACCCATGGGGCGCAGCATACGCTCGGCGTTTCCATCGTGGCGTCCTGTTTCCGCGACATGGGCTGGGTGGTCGATGGCGGCAGCGACCTTGAGGTCGATGAGGGGCTGTACACGCGCCTTTCAAGTCAACCCTACGATCTGCTGGGGATTTCCGTCGGTCGTGTCGATGAGGCACGGGCCTGTTCGGAGGTGGTGCGGCGCGTCCATGCGACGCCGAAGAGTCGGCACATAAAGATTGCCATTGGCGGCCCCGCCGTCATTGCCGCCCCAATGGCCTTCAAACGCATCGGTGCCGATTTCGTCACCCGATCAACCTTGGACGTCATGCAACTCGCAAGTCATGCGTAAGAGCGATCTATCCCGCCGCGCCGCCTGAACCGCTCCGGGTTTGCCGGAGGCTCCAACTCTTGAGTAGGATGGAGCCATCATGAGCAAGACGACGAACAAGTTTTCCCCTGAGGTGCGCGAACGCGCGGTGCGGCTGGTTCTGGACAATGAGGGCCAGCATGGCTCACGTTGGCAGGCCATCCTGTCGATTGCGGCCAAGATCGGCTGTTCAGCCCCCACCCTGAACGATTGGGTCAAGAAGGCCGAGGTGGACAGCGGCCGGCGTGCCGGCATCCCGACGGAGATGGCCGAGCGGATGAAGGCGCTTGAGCGGGAGAACCGTGAGTTGCGCCAGGCGAACGAAATCCTGCGCAAGGCGTCGGCGTATTTTGCGATGGCGGAGCTCGACCGCCGGTCGAAATGATGGTGTCGTTCATCGATGCGCATCGCGATGCGCACGGGGTCGAGCCGATCTGCAGGGTTCTGCCGATCGCCCCATCTACATACTACAATCATCTGGCCGGGCGGTCCGATCCGGAACGGCTGTCGGACCGGGCGCGCCGGGATGCGGCGTTGCGACCGGAGATCCGCCGCGTGTTCGAGGAGAACTGGCGGGTCTATGGCGTGCGGAAGATCTGGCGGCAACTGGGGCGCGAGGGGTTCGATGTGGCCCGCTGCACGGTCGCCCGGCTGATGAAGGGCATGGGTATCCAGGGCATCATCCGTGGCAAGCCGCACAGGACGACGATACCCGACAAGAAAGCACCGTGCCCGCTGGACAAGGTGAACCGGCAGTTCCGGGCACCTGCGCCGAACAGGCTGTGGGTGTCGGATTTCACTTATGTCGCCACTTGGAAAGGGTTCGTCTATGTGGCTTTCGTCATCGACGCCTATGCCCGCAAGATCGTGGGCTGGCGCGTCAGCACCTCTGCGCAGGCAGGGTTCGTGCTCGACGCTTTGGAACAGGCCGTCCATGACCGCCGCCCCGCCAAGGCCATGGGCCTGGTTCACCATAGCGACCGCGGGTCTCAATATCTGTCCATCCGCTACACCGAGCGGCTGGCGGAAGCCGGTATCGAGCCTTCGGTCGGCAGCGTCGGAGACAGTTACGACAATGCACTGGCGGAGACGATCAACGGGCTGTTCAAGGCAGAGGTCATCCACCGTCGCGGTCCCTGGCGTGGCGTCGAGGCCGTGGAATATGCCACCCTGGAATGGGTCGACTGGTTCAACAACCGACGCCTGCTCGAGCCAATCGGAAACATCCCGCCTGCGGAAGCCGAAGCCAACTTCTACGCAGCGCTGGAAACTAAAGCCATGGCCGCATAACTATTAAATTCAAGCCTCCGGCAAACTCGGAGCGGTTCAATCCCCGATTCCAGTCAGAAAACGCAGCTCTAAGAATAGGAGTTTTATTTTAACGAAGCACGTCCGTTCGTGATTTTTATTGTAAAATCAACATCAATGTCATTCAAGAGCTGATGCGCTGCAATTATAACAGTTTTGTTCATACCCATTAGGGGGAGAATTTTCCAAAAACTCCGGCTCAATTCCAAGTCCAACGCGGATGTCGCCTCGTCCAGAAGCAGAATAGGCGATGCCTTTAAAAGGGCCCGCGCCAGAGCGAGGCGCTGGCGCTGCCCGCCGGAAAGGCTCAGGCCCGCCTCGCCAATTCGTGTCCCATACCCTTCGGGCAGGGTCATGATGAAATCGTGGAGCAGCGCCGACCGTGCAGCGGCATGAATGGCGGCTTCGTCAGCATCGGGACGCCCAGCCGCTATGTTGGCCCATATTGTGTCATCAAGGAGTTCGCATTCCTGGCTGACCAGGGTCACATGTTGTCGTAGCGAAGACAGGCTGATGTCGCGGATATCGATGCCGTCGATCATTATCGTGCCAGCGTCAGGATCGTGAAAGCGCGCGATAAGGTTCAACAGGGTCGATTTCCCCGCCCCCGACGGCCCAATCAGCGCCACCCGCGCGTGCCGAGGTATATCCAGGCTTACGTCTTGCAGAACACGGCGCCCGTCGGGATAGCTGAAACTGACATTATCGAAACGAATTGCCCCGCCCTGGTCCGGCAATGTCAGCGCACTGGATTTATCCCGAATTGCGGTCGACTGCTCCAAAAGTTCTTGAAGCCTGATCAGGGCCATGTCGGCATTACGGCGGGCAACGATGCCCGACGCTAACCTGCGCATGACCATGCTGATGGCAACGAAGCTGCCAGCGAAGGTGAGGAGCGTGCCAGCCTCGCCCGGACCGACCGTCGGACCCACGCCGCCAGCAAGGATGAGGGCTGCAAGGCCAACACCGGCTGTAATTTCCATCACCGGCGTCGCCATCGCGTGGACCTGTATCTCGGCGGCATAGCTGGCCGTCATGCGATCCATTGAGGTGCTGGCGTTTGCCATTTCACGCGCCTCCATCCGATAGGTCTTTACCTGCCGGATCCCTTGCAGCAACTGTCCCAGCCGTTCTGACTGGCGCACAATTTCTGTGTTCAAATCGCGTGAGTGCCGGGCAGCCCGCCGCGCCAACAGCCGGACAGGAATCGCCCCAACCCCAAGCCCTCCCAGGGTTAGCAGGCCCAAACGCCAATCAACCCACATCATCCAGCCGGCCAATGCCAGAATTGTTACACCGTCACGGGCCATGGCCCCCAAACCAGGTCCGATCATGTTCTGGACCAGCAAAGTATCACGCTGCACCTGCGTGACGAGGCCGGTTGTGACGCGGGTGCGAAGAAAGGCGATATCAGCCTCGATGAGCCGGGCAATAACTTGCTTCTGCAATCTCAACACTACGCGGGTGCCACAGATCGCCAGTGAAGATAACTGCCAGTAACCGCCTATCCCTCTTATGGCAGCGAAGGCAAGGGCACATCCCGAAAATGTCAGCGCAGAAAGGGAGTGCTGTGGCGAAAAAGCGCTATCAACGACACGTCGTAGCAACTCAGCCTGCGCCATGGTCCCGACCGAGACCAGAGCTGTTCCGATGACCCAAGACAGCATCCTCAGCCGAGAGTCCCGAACCATATCTACCAGAATACGCCACCATAGCCGCAAGGCCGAACGCTCAGCCATATCAGAAGGTCCGTTCCAGGCTGAATGACAGGTGGTCGCGGTCTGTCAGCCACTGCTCCCGCGGGGAGCCGATATAGCGGGTCAGCGTAAGGCTGGCCTTCCAGGTTGAATCGTAGGTTGCCGCGACACCGATCTGCATGTCGCCACCGCCGGCATTCTGCACCCGATAACTCAGGCTGCGGCCGGACAGATTATAGCCGATGCCCACGGGCAGCGTGATGTCGACATTCGGCAGAACCCGGAAGTAACGCGGCTCGACCAACAGGCGGATACGCGATGCCACATGGCGCCACGGTCGGTCGGTATCGACTGGATCATTATCAACCACATGATCGAAGGCAGCCTCGGCGCTGATGTCCGCGCTGTCCCACAAAGCAGTACGCCCAACCGCGCCGCTGATGGACATCTGGCCATGGGCGACGCTGCCCCGGACAAACCCGTTATAAGGTGCCGCAGCGTCGAGACGAAGGTTGATCGGCGGCAGCATAAGCGGCATGTTGCGCCGAAGGGACACCTCCCCCGCAAGCGTAGCCTCCGCGACCACAGTACTGATGCTTGCACCGTAAAGTCGCGCTCCGCCAGGATAGATCGCCCGGTAATAGCCCACGCCCCCCGTTAAAGCAGGGCTTTCCAACCGCATAAGATAATGCGGCTCCATTGAATTGAACCGCAGGGCATAAAGCCCATAATCAATATCGCCATTATTTACATGCATCGCCAAGCCGAATTGCCCGCGCGCTGAATGACCCAGATCAGAACGACGGGCCAGGTATCGATCAGGCGTCAGCAAGAAACGATCGCCCCCACTGCCCAGATGATCAAGGTAGCTGAAATAGCTGCCGCTGGCGGGAAGCACAGTTGGTCGCCATTCGAACTGCTGGTAGGCAGATATCGCCAGGTCAGCGCTGGGTTGGATCGTCGCCACCGCTTGCGCAACGGGTCGATAAAGATCATTTCGATAGGTTCCAGGCGCGGTGATCGCCCTTGTGTAATCAACAGGTGCCTGTGCGGACGCGATGGACTGCGGGTCATGAAACAGTGCTTCACCCCAGGCCAACGTCTGTCGACCCATACGCAGCGTGATCGGCATTTCCCCCAGATTGAACCCACCTCGTAAAAACGCGTCTCGCAATTCGAGGTCGCGTCCGTGCCGACGGCGGGTCGCGGCGGGGAACTGCCCTGGTGCAGTCGAACTACTATTACCGTTCGCGCCAGATCCGGCATCCGTTTTACGTCGATAGACGGCATCGTACCAACCGGCGACACTGACGCGGGCCCCCCATTCATGAAGATCAATATCCAGACCGGTCATCAGATCCAGCCGGTTTGACACCATTCCGGGAGCGAAGTTGCGGTCCCCGTCACCCCAGTTAAGTGGCGCCGTTAATGCGGGATCACGGTCCACCACCCGCCCAGCCGCCGTGTAACGGACCGTGTTGTTCAGTCGAAGTGACGGACCACCGTCGATTTGTATTTCAGTGGCATGAGCCTTGTCGTCATATGAAACGGACAGCATGAAGATTATAATCGATAAGGCCGAAAATACCGCGTATTGACGGCGCGCATTTATCCCTTGTATCGCCATGCGCTGTGGGTAATGATCTTTGTACCCGCTGCTCCGCCCAAAAGTGGGCACTGTCGGATCGGGACTGACCCTATCTTTGTCACTCCCTGACATCATCCCCATGCCGGCCGCAGGGCCGCAACCTCTACGCCCGGAATGAAGCGCCAGATCCTTACTCCCTTCATTGTTATGATTGCCATTCTGTCGCGCCAGCCCGCCATCGCACAGGTGTCGGAACAGGAGGCCGCGCAACTGACTGGCCGTCTGACGCCAATGGGCGCTGAGCGCGCGGGAAATATCGATGGCAGTATCCCCGCATGGACAGGAGGTTTGGTCGATCCGACGTCCGCGCCGTTGCAAGGCCCTCGGCCTGACCGGTTTGCCGGGGAAAAGCCCCTGTTTGCCATCACCGCAGAGAACTGGAGCGCGCATGCGGACCGCTTGCCCGAGGGGGCCAAGCAGCTGTTCCAAACGCGACCTGACTACAGAATGGACATCTATCCCACGCATCGCACCGCAGCGGCCCCGGGATGGGTGTACGAAAACATCTTCCGCAACGCCACGCGCGCCCGGCCAGCCGTCGAGGGAATTCGTTATGGGGTCGAGGGCGCTGTTGGCGGCATCCCCTTCCCCATTCCGAAGGATGGATATCAGGCCGTATGGAATCATCTTCTGGCTTTCTGGGGAGCGGCACGCGAACTTACGGTTGGCACCTACGTCGTTCCAGCGGACGGCGCACCGGAACTGACCGGCGCTTATCGGGAGATTGCCGATTTCCCCTATTACGATCAGTCCATGACGCCGGAAAAGCTGGGCGGCTATTACTTCAAAACCATTCGCATCGCCACTGCACCGGCCAATCGTCTGGGTGAAGGCTATCTCTACTGGCAGTCGTTGAATATCAAACGCCACGACCTTACCGCATGGCGGCTGCTGCCCGGCGAACAGCGTGTTCGCAAGGCCCCGCCAATTTCCTACGACGTCCCCGATCCGAATGCCGCCGGGTACATGAACCAGAACGAATATTACATGTTCTTCGGCGGCATGGACCATTACAGTTTCAGACTGTTGGGTAAGAAGGAGATGTACGTCCCATACAACAATAACCGATTGTACCAGATGCCGGTGGCAAAGGTACTCGGCAAGACCCACCCCTCCCCCGACGCCCTTAGGTATGAGCTGCATCGCGTCTGGGTTGTAGAGGGTACGATCGCGCCGGGCGCGCACGATGTGGTTTCGCGGCGCATGCTGTATCTGGACGAAGACACCTGGATGGCGGTCTACGCGGACAGCTGGGATGAGAATGGCAAGCTGTGGAAGTTTGGACATGCCACGATGTATCTGATGCCAGATGTGCCTGCCGTCGTAATCGGCAGCCAGTTCGTGCATGATTTCGAACTGGGCGGCTATGCTTTCACATTTGCCTTCAATGATGAGCCCATCCATTACAAGCTGACCGCCCCGCATCCAGCATCCCTGTTCAGCCCTAACGCCCTGCCTGCCCAGGTCGGGCGCTGATATCGCAATCCTTGGTGTGTAGGCGGACCATCAGGCCGTTAGACCCACATAGGCCATGCTGGCCAGTTTCTGCATGACGGCCGCCGACATTTCTCCCGCCATCACCATGCTCAGCCGGTCGTCCTGCCAGATGCATATCCGTAGATCAGCCTGCTTGAACTGATCGAAGCGAACGGTGCCATCGGAACTGCGCAGATAGATGGTGAACAAGCCACCTCGGCTGTCGCGATAGGCGATGGTGGCGGCATCGTCCTCAATGCCGACACCTGCCAACTGGTAGCCGGCACGCGACAGGTCAGGCACCTTGACCTTGGCATCCACAATGCGGCTCAGAGCGTCATTGTAACGCCCCATATCCTCAGCCAACGCCAGGGTCCGGGACCGTGCATCCAACGCTTCACTGACAACGTCATTGCCCGGCATCCGGGTAACCAGACCCACCCCTGTCACCAGCAGCGCCAGCATGGCCGCGACGGCACCATAGATCCGCCAGCGCCCAACCGGACGCACGACCGCACCATCTGATGCGCCGTGCCCGAGTGCCAGTTCGACAAGGTGCTGTGGCACCGGTCGGTTGACCAAGGGACCATACAGGCGTTTCATAAAAATCTTATCTGCCTGATAAGCAGCGACAATGTCAGCCAATGCAGGATCGGCCTTGATCGCTGTCTCCACCACGTGGGCGCGGTCGGCGGTAAGCTCGCCGTCAATGAAGGCGTGCACTTCCTCCTCCGTCACCGTCTGATCAATGTGGGGATGCTTGCTCACTTGCTGTCTTTCGATCCGCTGGGGAAAGGCGTTACCACCCTGTCCCGTTCTTGCATCACTGTACGCAATCGCTCGCGGGCCCGCGCCAGTCGCGACATGACGGTGCCCATGGGTATCTTCAATTCTTCCGCAATCTCGCGGTAACTCAACTCTTCCACGCTGACCAGCAGCAGAATCTCGCGATGCTCCGGGGCCAGTTGCGACAGGGCGACCGCGAAATCCCGCGCCGCATCTGTGTCCACCGGGTCGGCGCTCAACTCCACACTATCAACCAGCGCCGTGATGTCCTGCTCGGTCCCCCGTGTTCGACCCTTTCTGATCTCATCCAGGTAGAGATTGCGCAAAATACGGCGGAGCCAAGCTGACAGGCTATGCTGATCGCGCAATTGCGCTGATTGCCTCAACGCGCGCTCAATACAGTCCTGAACCAGATCGTCGGCCAGCGTAAAGTTTCCCGCCAACCCAACGGCATAGCGGCGCAACGCCGGCAGGTGCGTGACAAGCGCATTCACAAACTGCTGTGGACGTGTCACGGCGCCAAATTCCCCCGCCACGAACGGGCACGCCAAGCCCCGTTCCCGACGCCGTCCCGCACAGTCAGCATACATCCACCTTCGCCCGCTTTACAGGGCCATGCCCCGTGTTTGCCTTCGATCCCTAAGACGAGGTAGGGGGCTTCGATATTCCGCGGATAAACGAATAACGCGGAAAATAAAGTTCACGCAGCATGGAATAACACCACCCCTGCCTCCGTCAAATGACGTGACATCATCAGGTGGAGCCCTTCATGTCCCGTCGTTCCAAGTCTTTGACGATCATTGCCGCTTTGATCGGAAGCCTGCTACCGGCCCAAATGGCAATGGCCGCAGGCGACGCCACCAACGGCGCCCAGGTCTTCAAGAAGTGCGCGGCCTGCCATTCCACGGATGCGGGCGTCAACAAGGTTGGCCCCAGCCTAGCTGGCGTGATTGGACGGGCCGCCGGCGGCGTCGCTGGATATGCCTATTCCCCAGCAGTAAAGGCTGCGGCCGCTAAGGGGCTGGTCTGGACTGAGGAGACACTGACCGCCTACCTGGAAAATCCCCGAAAGTATCTGTCGGAGAAGTCGGGAGACGCCTCCCTGTCGAACAAGATGCCATTTGCCCTGGCGGATATGCAGCAACGGGCCGACGTTGCCGCCTACCTGAAATCCCTGGTGACCCCATGACTTGGTCACGGCTGTTCCTCCTGTCACTGATGATGGCGTTGGCGGGTGGAGCTATGGCTCAAAGCCCCGCCATGTCACCTGATCCGGCGGCCCTCCGTGCCGAAATGGCGCGGGTCCACGCGGGTAAGGTCGACGAGGCGTCCATGCTGCGTATCGACGCAGATATCGCTGCCCTGCACGCTACACACCCAGATGTGACAGGACTGACCGAACAGCCCCCGGTACCGCCGCCCGCGCGTCACGCAACGGAGACCTGGAACTGGCTTTCCAAGGTCGAGGCCAAGGCCGCGGATACCTCTCAGGTTGCTGCCATTCCGCCGCAACCCAACGACCGAAGCTTCGTCGGACAAGAAACCTGCACCACCTGCCACCAGCAGGAGGCAGTGAACTGGGCCCACACAGTCCACGCGAAAGTGTTCGGCCAGAATCCTCGCAATGATCAGCAGGCCCAGAACTGCGAAGCCTGCCATGGCCCCGGTTCCGCCCATGTCGAAGACCCTTCCGATCTGACCAAAATCATTGCCTTCTCCAAGAAGAGCAAGACGCCGCTGGCCCAGCAGAACGGTCAATGTCTGACCTGCCATCAGGGCGGTCAGCGCATCTTCTGGCATTCCAGTATCCATGATAGCAACCAGGTTGGTTGCGCCGACTGTCATAACCCGATGACGAACTACGGTTCGCGCGGGTTGACGGCACGGGAAAGCATCAATGAGACCTGCTTCCAGTGCCACAAGGCCCAGCATGCAGAATTCCAACGCCGGTCGCACATGCCGCTGCTGGAGGGCAAGCTTAGCTGCACGGACTGCCATAATCCTCATGGGTCAAGCACAGCACCCTTGTTGAAGGCCGACAGCGTCAACGAGATCTGCCTTACCTGTCATGCCGAGAAGCGTGGACCTTTCCTGTTTGAGCATGCCCCGGTCAGGGACAGCTGCCTCAACTGCCACTCGCCGCATGGCTCTAACTTTGAAAGCCTGCTGACAGCCCCCCGCCCGGTCTTGTGTCAGCAGTGCCATTCCCAAGCAAGTCACCCTGGCGCTTTGCTGACGGTCGGCAACATGGCGCAGGGCGCCATGCCCGATCCGAGGCTGATTGCCACCAGCTGTTCGACCTGCCATGTCAATGTGCATGGCTCGAACTCCCCCTCCGGCGGACGGTTCGAACGATGAGAATGGATCACAAGCACCTTACCGGTTGGCTGCTGACGACGGTGGCCGTAGTAGAGATCATGACCCCGGCGGCCTGGGCCGATAGCGCAGCCACCGGCTATGGCGGTCCCGGCAATGTGATGAACCCACATGGGCAGGTGATGGATCGTGCTCGCGATCCGGCAGGGCTCTCGGTCCTGGACGACATCACGCGCACGCCCACCGGGCTGCTTTACCCGGTTCCCTATCTGACACCGGAAATGCGGCAGAGCGAGGCTGACGCCGACTGGCTACTGTTGCGCTGGGCCGAGGGTGGGGTGATCGGCACCTTCGGCAAGGGGGACGGGTCGGCCGCACTGAAGGAGTATGGAGCCTGGAACAGCGGCCCCGTCCTTTCCAATATCGGCTTCGTGGCAGAAAACCGTAAAACGGCGCTGTACGTCTCTGCTTTGGGCCAGAATGCCGGGCGGGACGATCAGTATTATCAGCTACGCGTCGGCCGGTATGGCGTGTTCGATACGCTTTGGTATTTCGATAGCATCCCTCACACCTATACAACCCGGGCACGGTCGCTCTGGAACGGTTCCGGCAGCGACCGTCTGACGTTACGGGCCGGCCTTACGCCCGGGAATTCGACGGTAGCGCAGGTCAACGCCGTAGCCGGTATGGTGGCACCGGAAAGCCTGCGTATTGTGCGGGAAAAAGCCGGTAATGCCCTGACCTTCACGGTCGATGAACATACGGAGCTCTATGCCAGAACATCGGTCGAACTGCGCAATGGCACACAGCCATTCAGCGCCACGTTCGGCTACCCGTTCCAGAACGGTGCCACGCAGATCATCCAACCTATAGATTATCAGACGTTCGACGCTACGGCGGGTCTGCGTTACCGGAAAGATCGTTTCAACGCCAATCTTGCCTATACCGGATCATTCTTCCGCAATGAATACCGGTCCCTCACTTGGCAGAACCCAGGTCTGAATTCGATCAACGCGCCAGGCATGTATGTTCCGAAGGAAGGCCAACTCAGCCTGCCGCCGGACAATAGCGCTCACAATATCAAAGCAGACATGGCGCTTCAGCTGTCCACCACCTCGCGGCTGACCGCCAGCCTGTCCTACAGCATGCAACGGCAGGACGATGCGCTGATCGCACCGACGGTTGGCACTGGCATTATCGTTGCCGGCGGAGACACCATCAATCTGGACCGGTGGAACAGTACAGCTGCCCTCAGCCGGACCAGCGCGAACGCCGCTATCAATATCCTGAACGGCTTGGTCCAATACCATTACACCGCCTCCCCCAAGCTGGGCTTGTCACTGGAGGCACGGATACGGGGTGAGGAGAACAAGACCAACTATGTTGCGCTCAACCCGTTGAATGGTCTTTATGGTTATGTAGCGCTTGATGGCGGCCTTGGCCCCTTCATTCCGCCGTTGAGTGGGATATACCGACCGAACCAGCCCGGCAGCCGCGTCCAGATCCGTAACATGCCGTTTGCCAATGACCGCGTAACCATAAAGGCCAAGGCGGATTATCGGCTGGACAACCGTTGGAAGCTCGACCTCTCCTATACCCAGGACAATGTCGATCATTCGGTACGCGAGGTGAAGGATAGCCGCGACCATATTGGTCGGCTGCAATTGTCCAGCACTGGTTTCGAATGGGGCACGGTACGCCTTAGCTACGAGGCCGCACGCCGTAAGGGCAGCGACTACATGTCCAATCCCTACGGCCCCTATTATAGTTCGTCCCTGCCGGGCTACATCCCGGCAAGCACGGCAGGCGATCCGGCCTTTGCTCTGTCGGATCTGCGCAAGTTTGATATTGCCGACCGCACACAGCACGCCCTGCGCTGGCAGGCCAACTATATCGTGACCCCACGCAGCGACCTGCAGGTCACGGGCAGTCTGAAGCTGAACGACTATGACGCCGATTATGGCCTGCGTTCCACCAAGGCCGCAGATGGTACGATCTCGTATGGCTATCAGGCTTCGGCCGCTACGCGGTTTTCAGGCTTTCTGACGGTGCAGACCCAGGACCGTGACATCGCCAATATCAACGCCTCTGGTACAGGTGTTGATGGCAGGGCTGGCGGCGCAGCCTATCCGTTGTCCCATGGCTGGACGGAAACGGTGGGGTCGAACATCTATACCGTTGGCCTGAACGCACAGCACAGCTGGGGCAATTTCATGCTGAGCGGGGATTATGCCTATGCGCATGCCCGTACCGCCATGAACTATACATTCGCGGGCACCGACGCATTCTTTAACGTCATCTCGGCGGCGCAAGCGGGAAGCGGCTTTCCAGCCATTACCTATGACAGCCACATCCTGCGCACCGAGTTGCGGCATCAACTGACGGAAACCATCTCCTATCGCCTGTTCCACCGCTTCGCCCGAGAGCGGGTTGTTGATTTCCACTATACCGGCCTGACGGCGGGCGCTGTGGGCGACAACACCTATCTCGGTATGCTGCCAGAGAACTTCACCGCCCATACGGTCGGGCTGCTGGTCCAATATGCGTTCTGACCGGTCCGTATTAAACGATTGGATCGCAGGTGCATCATGCGCCTGAGCAACCGTCTCGCGAACCTCCGGTTTGAGCTTCGCGGGCTGCACCCGGCGCGCTTCCCTCCCGCCGCGCGCCGGGTGCTGATCTATCATGGTGTCACGACGACAGGTGATCGCCGGTTCAACAGCCGCTTTGTCTCAGCAAAACGGCTGGCCGCCGACTTGCGGGCGTTAACGGCTACGCCGGGGCTCCGTTTCGTTCCGCTGGCGGATCTATACCAGGAACCCGACGATCCAGCGCCCAAGGTGGCGGTGACATTCGACGATGGCTATCGCAACTTCCTTATCCATGCATTGCCCGTTCTGGAACAGGCCAAAGTGCCAGCGACCCTGTATGTCACGGCCCTACGAGCGGCAGCATTGCTGCCGCACACAGCGCCGTTCCGACTGCCCTGCGCCGATGAACCCTGTCTATGGGCGGACAGGCTTGACATCACCGCCTGGCAATATCCGGGGCCTCTGCAGATTGGCACTGAGCGGTTTGTCCAGGACCGAAAACGGCAATGGCGCAGGATCACCGATGGCACGGCACTGAAGCAACTTTGTAAACAGCGGCGACCGCCGTTCCTGACCTCCGTCTTGGAACAGTTGGCGCTGCGCTGGCGGCGGCGATCCATGGAACCTGACCTGTTGCCTGACTTGGACGATTATTGGCGTCTGCTGGACGAGACGGACCTGCGCAAGTTGGCCGGTCATGGGCTGGTGACTATCGGTGCCCATGGCGTCAGCCATTGCAACCTTTCAACCCTGTCGACGCTTGAAAGCCATGGTGAATTGTTGGTCGGCAAACAATGGCTGGAGCGCGTTACTGGCCTGCCCGTGCATGATTTCGCGTGGCCGGATGGCGATCACACGCCGAGCCTTGTCGAACTCGCCCATTCTGTGGGGTATCGGCGACAGGGTTTGACCGACTACCAAAGCGCTTCAGAAGCGACCGATCCACGACTGATCAGCCGGCTTGGCGTCAATCCCTATATTAGTGTCCGGGCGCAGCGGGGCATCATTGCCCACGGGGGCTATGGGCATGAGGTATATGGCACATGACCCTGACTGTTGCGAACCTAAACCCTGATCGCATCCCAGACATGGTGTCCATCATCAGCCGGGTCACTGGCCAGCCCGTTTCCACCCGCCGTTGGCACCGCAAGTACGTCAGTGGCGGCCCGGCTGGCTTGGGCAAGGGCCGTGTCCTTTACCAGAACGGTCGCCCGGTCGGCTGTATGGGTGCCATCCCCTTCCGGATCGCGGCTGGAGAGGTGCTAAAAGGTTGGCAGCTTTGCGACATTTTTATTGACCGGTCGCTGCGTGACGGGCGGGCCAGCCCGATGCTCTATGAAGGTCTGCTGGAGGAGATATGGCGCGAGGGCGGTGACGTGACCTTCGGCTTCTGCAACCCGATGAGTGCCGCGCTACTGAAACGCCGTCTGGGTCACCGCGAGATCGGTCGGATGGACCCGTTTGATATCCAGGTGCCGGTTGGCGTTCATGAAACGGGATGGTCGGGTCGCTGGCGTCGGCGTTTGTTGGCACCATTGTACCTCGCCACATTGCGGGATGGCATGCCGGACAGGATGGTGACGTTGACCGCCGACGCCCCTGACTGTTGGCTGATTGCTCATGATGCCGATTATCTGGCAAGCCGCCACGCCATGGGCGCGCGCACCATCCATCTTTTCGGTCGGCGGCTCATGGTAACCCCCGGTACGATCATGAAGGTCGGGGGGATGGAGCCGTTTGACGATGCGGAGATGCCGGCCCTGGTTGGGCACCTCGGTCGCTTGGGGGCAACCCTGGGTGCCTCGTCTATCCGGTTCATGGTGGACCGGCGTGATAGACTGCATGGGCAATTGACACGCCTACTGGGGGCGCCACCGACCGGATGGTACCTGACGGCAGTAACCCGACCTGGCCTTGAGATGCCGACAGGCGGCCTCTGCGTCTGTTTCGCCGACTATGAGAATTTCTGATCTTCACCCAACAAGACAACTCGAAGAATCAAGGTTAGCTCCAGAAAGCGTCGACGCGCATGAGCCACTTTTAAGCACAGCCCTTGCCTCGCCAGAATGGTCGCAATCGCCTGAAGATCGCAATCCTCCGATAGAACCATCAGCACTTCTGTACCCGTTTGGAGCATGGCCGACAGTTGCGGCGTCAGAACTGCGAAGTAGCGGAAATCCTGCCCGCAATACCACGCCTTCTCCGCCATGTTGGTGGCATCGCGGGGGTAATAGGGCGGTGTGATGATGACCAGATCGAAGGCATCCGCCCGGAAGCCAGTCGACTGATCCATGCGAACAAGCGTCAAATCCAGGCCATTGCGCGCGGCATTCAGTTGAGCATTCCGAATTGCGACCGGATTAATGTCCGTGGCGACCACCCTGGCACCCACGCGGGCCAGTGAAAGCCCCACAAGGCCGGTGCCGCACCCCATATCGAGAACATTCAGCCCCCGCGCCTGCCCTGCTGCAAAACGCTGGACCAGATAGTCCAGCAAAACCGTGGTGCTGACCGTGGGTCCGGGGGAAACACGCCGGGGGCGACGCGGATATCAATCCCGTGGCGACGCCACCCCCTCTCCTGGGAGTAATGTAGATGAAACCAAAGCTGCAGGAGCGGGGAGACCAATCGCCGCGAAACGCGGCGGACGAGGCCAATCCAGGGCGCCGTTTGGCGGATGTCTGCCGTCACGAGCAAAGGTCCCTATAAAGCCGGAGGTAGGCATTCACTGACGCCTCCAGTGGCCAGGGCCGGGTCCCCGGTACCGGTGCCATGGTCAGGGCCGACAGGACCCCATTGGCCAATCCCGCCTCTGTCCAGGCAAGATGAAAGCCAGGACCGGCACTGGAAGCCGCGATGCCAACAGGACGACTGACCACGGTGGCGCCATGCACACGGGCCTCAGCCATTACCATGGCAAAACTTTCAAATTCAGCGGTGTGCAGAAGCACACGACTGCGCGCCATGGTAGACAGCACGTCAGGCCGGGCAATGGCTCCCGTAAAGTCAAGATTGCGTTCGATCCCTATCGCCTTCGTCAGGGCCCGTGCCGGTTCCAGCAAAGGCCCGCCACCCAGCCATTTGGCCCGTAGATTGGGGATTTTCGTCACCACCTGCGCGATGACCCGGATAAATCCGAAAGGGTCCTTAACCGAAATCAGGTTACCGACCCCCAGTACGTCGATATCCCGGTTGCCTTCCTGGATTTCCATGGCGTCCACCCCCCAAGGGATGACGCATCCGACTGGCGGTCCACCAGACTGAGTCATGATCTGCCGCTGGTAGTCACTGACCGCCACCGTGACAACGCCAGGCTGGGTAATCAAACGATGCCACCGACTATGACGCCGCACCTCTTGCCCCATCAACGTCACCACCAGTGGAATGCCGGCTCTGCGCGCATATCCCGCCGCTGCTGCTGCGGTATCGCCCAGCCAGAAGGCATGGATCAGGTCAATCCGGCCCAAGTGGCGCAGAGCCGAGATCATGCGCATCCGATCCATCAGACTGACGGGCCAGCGTCGGTTACTGCCGCCGATTGGGATAACCCGAACACCGTGCCAGTCATAGTGGCGGCGCGTGAACGGATAATGCTGCGCCAACACATGGATACGCCATTCGGGGCGGCGCGCCGCCAAGGCGCGCACATAGTCCTGCAGTGCGGGAATGCAGCCGCTATCCTGCTCATCGGCGGGAAAGCCGGGCGTCAGCAGCGCAATATGCATTTCCCGTGCGTTATCCATCCGACACCGTCTGTGGCAGCAGGCGGATATCGGGGCGGGCCGGTTGCCGCTGTCGCTCAATCCACATACCAAGACGCGCCCGGCCGGCCAGAAATGCCTGTCGCAGTGCGCTGGGACGCCATTTCTGCGGCGCGCGGTGGAGCGCCACCTCATGTGTCAGATAGGCCAGCGCGTGCCGGTAATAGGTATCCGAGTAAGTGCGGGGAAACCGGTTTTCCCGGTCGCTGCCCGTTTCGAATTCAGGCGCCGTCACGTGGGGACCGAGTTCCGCATGCAGCTCGGTTCCCTTGATCGGATAGGCCAACGTCACCGTGAAACGATCAGGACGGGCCGCTTTCAGATAGGCAACCGTGTTCAGGATATCGCTTTCATCCTCCCCCGGATAACCCAGCATCAGGAAGGTGCCCGTCTCG
Source organism: Niveispirillum sp. CC-CTL257 (assembly GCF_059489915.1). Lineage (NCBI taxonomy): Bacteria > Pseudomonadati > Pseudomonadota > Alphaproteobacteria > Rhodospirillales > Azospirillaceae > Niveispirillum > Niveispirillum sp. CC-CTL257. The sequence continues at coordinate 223,530 of NZ_JCAJXE010000003.1, read as the reverse complement.
ATCCCGACGGCACTGGCTGCACGGATCATCTGGGTCGCAGCCTCAACCGTCACCTGCCGGTTCATGCTGTCCAGGATACGCTGCGACCCACTCTCGGCACCGATCCAGACCCGGATGCAGCCTGTGCGGGCCAACAACGCCACGACCTGGTCGTTCATGCGGTCGGCCCGCGTGATGCATTCATACCGGATACGAAGTCCAGCGGCTTCCAGCGCATCCGCAAAGTCCGCCAGCCAACGATGGTTCACAGTGAAGACATCGTCAACAAACCAGAACTGATCCGGCTGATAGTCGCGGCTCAGGGCCGCCAGTTCCTGCACAACCAGCATCGGCGACCGGCGGCGGTAACTCTTGCCATAGACCGCACGACTGCACCAGGCGCAGCTATAGGGGCAACCGCGCTGCGTACTGACATTCAAGGAGGTCTGGCCGTGGGCCCCGCGCCAAGCATTAAAGTAAGGCGTTAAGTCAATACGATGTCGGGCTGGGCTGGGCAGGTCGTCAAGTCGCGGCAGGTGCGCCCGCGCCGGCGTAAAATTCACGCCCCCTGTCGCGTCACGATGGGCAAGCCCTGGTATCTCTGCCAAAGCCGCAGGGTCGCGCAGTCGATCCGGTCGCAGGGTGGCCAGGGCTGCCAGCGTCTCCTCCCCCTCCCCGACCACCAGGATATCAACGCCATGTGCAAGATAGTCGGCGGCGTTGTAACGTCCGTCAGGCCCCCCCAAGACGATGGTCACATCTTCATGCAACGGTGACGTCCGGAGATGGCGCACAAGACGCAGGACCGTCCGCCGCGTCATCAAGGTCACATAAAAGGCGGCAATGCGGGGGCGCAACTGGTCCAGGCGGGCCTGACAGGCAATCTCAGTCATAAAGGTACTGTCGATCACCTCATGCTCTATCCCCTGTTGCTCCAGCCACGCGGAAATGGAGAGAAGGCCCAGCGGCGGATAGGGTCGCATTATCGCCTGTTCGGCTGGATCGTCGGCCAGGAAATAGCCGTGAGATAGCGTCAGTTGCATCACCGCCTCCTGAACTCCAAGAGCGCGTGATCCGACATGGCGGCCAGCAGGCTGGACCTGCCAAGGGCACGGTCGATCCGTTCCATTGCTGAGAGAAGTCGTGGATATTTATGCAGCCGGCCTTCCAAGGCGCTGGGGGGCACGGTGAACCCCACAGGCCGCACCCTGACACAATCGAAGCTGTCACTGAACAATCGGCGCAGCCAACCCAATCTGTAATACCAGATCGGGAACGACGTGCCGTGAACCTGCGTCATCACCGGTCCTTTGCGCCATCGACGCATCGCAAGACCGGGGCGTAGGGTTATCAGTGACCAGAATGTTTCCCAAAGGCAGAAAGGGGGCATGATCACTATCAGGACCCTTCCACCAGGGCTAACCATCTCTGGCAAGCGCCGGGCCAAGGTCCGCATATCCGTCGGGGAAAGGCAGTTCAAACCACCAAAATTCGACAGAACCAGATCGAACCGCCGCCCAAGCGTATCCGGCTCAATCTCTTGCGCGGCCAAGCGGGCACAGGTGACAGCATGCCGATAACCGCCCTGGGCCGCTTTCTGAGCGGCCACCACAAGCATGCTGGCGGATATGTCGGTCGCCAACACCCTATGCCCCTGTTTGGCAAGCCAAAGCGCATCCTCACCCGTACCGCAATTAACTTCCAGTACCTCCGCCGGTGCCGGCAGCTGGGAAAGCACGCGGGCAAGATGGAACCAGACGAGCCGGCGTTGCGCCCGCCCGACACTGCTGTCCGTGAATTCCTGATCATACGTGGCCGCGGCGGCGTCGAAGGCACTGGGAATCACGTCCGCACCTCAACAGGCACCGGATTTATAACCGGCGCATCGGCACGCGGGCGTACCAGACGTAACCGTATGGCACCGACCAGCAATGGCAGGGATTGGCGCAGCAACGTCACAGCGGCACCTATCCGGCCTTGCCCAACCGGTGCCGGCTGTCCCCGAAGCACCGCCAGCGCCTTGGCTGCCGTGAAGCGACGATGCACGTGACGGTGCAATTGCCGGTAGAAGGCCGGACGATAGGCACCGGGAAACATCAAATCCAGATCATCACTGTCGGTCCAGTTGGTCTTCTCCCCCAATGCTGCCCGAACCCGATCATGGAACAAGGTGCCCGGCAGTGGATAGGAGACAGAGATACCGATCTGATCCGGCAGCAGGCCGGTGACCATGTCGATGGTCCGTTCAATATCGGCCCAGCCCTCACCCGGATAGCCGAACTGCAAGAAGAAGGCGGATCGCATGCCCAACGCGCGAATACGGGGTACCAGCCGGTCGATCTGGTCGCGGGTGATCCCCTTGTCCATCGCATCCAGAATAGTCTGCGATCCGCTTTCAGCGCCGATCCATACGGTTTCAAGACCCGATGCCGCTAGGGCTGTCAGCGTATCTCCCTTCAACAAAAGATCGGCGCGCGATTGGATCGTGTAAGAAAAACGAAGTCCGCGTGCCTGCACCAGTTCCGCGAATCGTTGAATCCAGCCCTGCTTCAGCCCGAAAATATCATCTGTGATCCAGAAATGATCCGGCTTGTACAAAGCCAGAAGTTGGGCGATCTCTTCGACCACGCTCTCTGGTGACCGGCCGCTGTAACGGTTGCCATAAAGCGGCTTCGCGCACCAGTTGCAGCTGAACGGGCAGCCACGAGTTGTGGAGATGTTGAGTGAAAAACGCCCATGGGCCTGCCGCCATATCCGGCGATAGGCGTCCATATCAACAAGATCCCAAGCTGGCTGCGGCAATTCATCCAGGTTCCGCAGCATCGGTCTGACCATGGTCTGGACCGGTGCACCGTCGGAAGCAGCCGATGGCAGGATCACGCCGGCAATCCCAGTCAACGGCCGACGCTCCCGCCATGCGCCCAATAGCTCGCGCAGCGTCGCCTCTCCTTCCCCTTTTATAACCGCGTGGGCTCCGGCCCCAAGGTAAAGGGAGGCATGATCGCTGGCGTCGGAACTGCAGACGACCACCTTCGCCCCCCGCGCCCGCGCAAGCCCAACCATGCACAAGGCCACCTCGCGCATACGGGTCAGGCACATCTTGGTCAGGTAATTGAAGCCATCCTCATAGAGGACAACGATGCCAGGACGATCCGTATCGAGCTGATCCAAGAAGCCGCGCTCGCTTTCAGCAAGGCCCGCATCAAACAGCGAGACCTGGAATCCCTCTGCACGGGCCACCGCCGCAGCATAGAGCGTCGCCAGCGGCGGATAGGGCTGCGCAGCCCGCCATTGTTTTTCATCGAACCGATAAAAGAAGGCTGACGCGACCAGCACTCGCGCCTCGTCCGTTCCTCGCGATATCGCGATACGGCGATCTACTTCAAGCCGGTCAAGGGTTTCATGATATTTGCTCAGGATACGGTTACGCCAGTCCGCCGTATGCAGCTTGGCGACGCGCCGCGACATGATCAAGGCACCACAGGCCTGCAACCGCTCAAAGGCCGGCACCTTGCGGCGAACCAGATTGCGTGTCCAGGACAGCAACAGGCGGTCCAGCAGGTCTCCCTGCGGACCGGACAGTACCAGTTCAACCAGCCGCGACCAGATCGGCCGCCGACTAACCCTTGATACTGCGGATGCCCCCCGTGCATGCGGTAGCACCATCTTGGCCCAGCCATTGCGGCGATGCATCTCCCGAATGACGGTTTCCCCGTCAACGGGGATCATGCTGGTCAACTCGACAGCCGTGAATGGGTCAGTCAACGGCAGATGCATTGTATCGCTGTCGATAATGTAGTTCGCGCATAACAGGTCGCGTCGCGGCAACAGACGGACCAGAATCTGGATAAAGGCCTTCGCGATCCATAGGCGACCAGGTCGAGTGATGACAAAGTAATCATAGTCGCCATCAGGGGCGAGAACGCCCTTTGACAGTGACCCTGAAATGGCGACCGCCTCCACGAATGGCAATCGCATTACGCGGCGGCCTATATCCATCGCGGAAGGCATGGCCGCCGCCGCCCGCGCCGCACCCTCCGCTCGCATCGATACGCGGGCTGCGACGTCCGAAAGCCCGTAAAAGGGACCAGACGGCAATACCGAATGTTCTCCGGCATCCAGTTGCTGTCGTTGGATGAAACCCAGGGCGGTCAGGTGCCGTAAACATGCACCTAATCGAGCTTTACTCACATTTGGCAGGTCGATGACCCGATGTATCTCATCTGAAGTCATGGGATGACGGAACAGGTCATGATAGGCCAGCACCCGCAGGATAGCCGCCTCAACCGTGCCCAAGATGGTGGCAAGGGTTGCCGGCCTCGCACTAGATGGCGCAACGTCGGTCAAGCTGTTATTCATGGCGTCGATGTTCCCTCAGCCCGGAAGCCCTCGATCTCGGGTCGGGTGTAGCGAAGAAGTTTCTGGAAGGCCTTCAGTTCGACAGGCCGCCTATAAAGCTGCAGCCGATACCGCAGAGCGGCTATTGTCGGCATCAACCGGCGGGCCAACGGCCCGACCGTGAAATCCGTACCGGTCGGAAAGCGTGCGTTGAGGACCGTTTCGAAATCATGGATATGCCGGACCATGGCCGGCGTCAGCCAGGGGGTCAGCGGGTTGCGATGCAGGTCAAACGCTTCCCACGCCGGAGAAAGCCATTCCTCCAGCGTGCGGGGGAACGCAAATCCTGCCCGTGATATCTGTTCATGCAGCGCACTGCCTTCGGTAGGCACCGGGCTGTAGATATACAGGATGATCTCGGTGCCCGGTGCCTGACGCTTCAGATCGCGGATGAACGCGATATCGCGACGGATCTGGCCCCAAACTTCCGCCTCGGTCGGCTTTGGAAAGCCCAGAACGAACGAGTATTCTGGAATAATGCCAAAGGACAGCAGACGATGTGCAAAGCGCAGTATCTGCTCGCCTGATTGCTTACCGCCCTTGTCGATCTGCGCGAGAATGGAATCGTCGCCGCTCTCCGCGCCGAAGAAAATCATCCGGCATCCGGCTTCGCGCATCAGGGCCAACGTGGCGTCGGAGTAGCGGTCGATTGTGTCAATTCGCCCCTCGCCCCACCAGGACACATTCTGTCCCAACAGGCGCTGCGCGAAGGCCAACACCCGTTTCTCCGAAACGAAAAAATTATTGTCTGTGAATTCAATGGCATCAACGCCATACCGATCCCGCACCCGCAGGACATCGTCAGCCACCAGCGCCGCCGATCGCGCCTTCCACCTACCCTGATAGATGGGGACGACCGCGCAAAAGGAGCAGGTAAACGGGCAGCCGAAGCTTGTATGCATGGCATGGGTTCGCCGCCCCAGAAACGTTCGCGGCAGATAGCCATCCATCGAATAACGCTTTGACAATAATGCATATGGCAGGGCGGCCACATCATCCGGGTCGGGAATAGGACCGCGCGGCACCCTAACCACTGTATCATCGCGCAACAGGATCAAACCTGGCACCTGATCGACAGGCCCATTAACCTCCAGCGTCGCCAGCAACTGCGGAAAACTCGTATCCGCAGGCCCGTCAATGACGTAATCCACCCACGGCGAGCGTAAAACCGCTTCCGGCTGATTGGATGGGAAATAGCCACCCCAGATAGTGACGACATCAGGAAATTTTTTGCGAACCTGTTGAGTAACTGGGACCGCCTGCTGCAATTGCGGTCCCGGCATCACTGTACACGCAAAATAACGAAACCGGCCGCTGACCAACAGAGACCGGATCACCTTCCAGGGATCGGTCTCCCGATTGCCATCCACCAGCTCAACATGGAATGCGTCGCCGAGTGCTGCCGCTAGATGCAGAATGCTGTTGGGAACCCGCGGACGGCTAGTTGCCCACGGGTTAAACAGGATGACACCAGGGCGGTTGGAATCCGTCATCGATCAGACTCCCGCCAGACAAGGCGGGCATGTCACCAAGTCTTGATCCATGACACACGCCACCATCCGCTCCCCTGACTGATCCGCACTGCATAGACGGACGGACACACCGGGTTATTCCCAACGCCAACCACGCAAATGCGACCACCGGCACGGGGATGTGCGCCGGTGGCCCATAGGTCAAAAATCCGCGGACAAAGTCAGCAATACCCGCCGTTCAGCAGGCGGCAGGAGCCCGGTCTGGTAGCTGGAACCATCCAACCCGATACCTGAAAGGGCGACGGTAATGGTGTCGGTCATCCTGTACGCGACCCGGCCATCCAGCATCAGATACGGATCAACCTTCCCTACGCCTGTCCGTCCACTGACGCTGGGGTCAAAGGCCAACTTGACCCCAGATCGGTATTGTAAATAGCCATCAAACTCCCAAGCGCCGATCGTGTAGCCCAGGTTAGCGTTGATCTTATGGCGCGGGGTGCCCGAGCCCAGGACCGTGGTGAAGCCCGTCACTTCAGTGGTGAAGTAATCATCCTTTGTCTTGTGGAAGGCGTAGTCGATACCCCAGTGCAGCCCAGCCCCCGTCCGCCCCTTGAGGCCAAGTTCCAGGCCAACCGCAGTAGCATCGCCCAGCTTGTTCTGGACCAGGAACATCGGCCCGGTCGGGGAAAGAGGGCGGATGGAATTAGCCGCGACATTGGCCACATCCAGGTAATACAGGTTGGCCAGGAACGTCCCATCAATGGCCTCCAGCTTACGGCTGTAGCCCAGTTCAACACTCTGTTGTACCTCGGAGGCCGGATTGGGACTGGTCAGACCAACAAGGCCGGGCGGAAACAGATCAAACGTGTATTGAGCAAGCGATGGTGACTTTAACCCACGCGCAACCGACAGCCGCCAGCTGTCCAGGGACGAGGCGGCATAAACCAGACCAGCGTTGAAGGTATATTCAGTCGCGCTGACATCATACTGTGACACGCGGAATGGATAGACCGGTGGCAAGTCGGGGCTGTTTCGCTTGCGATCCGCCATGTCCACACGACCCGCCGTGACCAGCGTCCAAGCCGGAGCCAGTGCCCAATCCCACATGGCAGACACCGAGCTGGTTGTGAACTTGCCATGACCTGGCTGATCGAAATTCAAATCCTGCTTCGAGACCCTATATTCACCAGCCAACCGAATGGTGTGCTCCGTGCCAATTTTAAACAGGTCCTGCAGCTTGAACACGTCGGTGACGTTCTTTGGCGCGCCAATGGGTACGGCGTTACCCAGGCTGATGTCCCAGGTTTCGATGTTACGGTATCCTGTGGCCTCGATCGTTCCGAAATCAGTATCGCTTGTAACGGCTAGTTTGAAGGACCTGACCTTCATCCTTTCGACGTCAAAGCTTTCGTTGGTGAGTGGATTGCCTAGGCTGTGCAGCAGATTGCTGGTTGTCGCTTCCGCGACCAAAACCGTATCCGCTCCGAGACGGAAACGGGCGTCGATGGCGGCAGATTTGCGTTCCGGGTCGACACTGGCAAAGTCCTGCACCGGCAGACGCGGTGTGTCGAACTCGTTCATCCGAGCCCAGCCGGCGGAAATGCGGATACCGCCGGCCTCCCCCAGAGACGCTGTCGCCGTAACATTCGCCTCCCGCTGTTTTTGTGTGCCGACCCGAGCCGTTACATTGCTAACCTGATCGTACAGTGGATTATTGGTGACGATATTGACAACGCCGGAGGCGGCATTGAAACCAAAAAGGGCAGTATTAGGACCCTTCACAATCTCAATCTGCCGGATCTCCGACAGTTGGACGGGTATACCCTCCCATAGGGTACGCCCGTAGCTTTGCAGATACACCTCCCGCCCGTTGACCAGGGTCAACAAACGCGGATTGGCCGCCTGCATAAAGCCCCGAACCCCTATATCGGTCGATTGAGTACCCCAGCGCTGAAAATCGGCGCCCAGTACGCGCCGCAGCAGATCGGCTAGGTTATCCACACCGCTGCGCCGGATTTCCTCTTGCGTGATGATTACCATGGCAACGGCGGTTTCGGAAACGCGCTGCGGCTTGCCGGTGGCGCTGGTTGTTACGGGTTCGCCGAACAGCTGCTGAAGACTGTCATAGTCCATGCCCTGGCCCAGGGCGGCAGGGGAAAGCAGCGCCACTGCCGCCCCGGCCAACAGCATCTGCAGCAGCGCCTTCCCGACCGCAGGAGCAGTCCCGGCTTTCCGGGTTGTGAATATCGCGGAATTGATGGGGGTGAGCATGGGTTACCGCTCCTTGATCATCATGCGGAAGGCCGCACCGACCTTGACACCCGCCATATCTGCGGCCGCCTTGTTCATCGTGATTTCAACCTTGGGATCGCTTTGCAGGCTGACGATGCAGCGCCCGGTATCGGCGCAGCCGGGTTCCGTCGCCACGACCACCACCCGCTTGCCAGTGGCAGCCTTCACGGCGGCCTCACCCTGACTGGCGACATCGGTCAGCAGCAACACTGAAACACCTGCCGCTGCGACATCCACGTCAGCAATCAGCTTTGGCACCAGGGTGATGCCACCCGTGACCAGCCCTGCCCCCATCTGCTGCGCCAGCGCCTCCGCCGCAGCCTTCGTGGCGGGGCCGTGGACGATCCCCACCTGGAGCTGTCCAGAAAAAGGCGGATCGAAGAAGCCCAACATGCGCCCTATGATCTGCATATCCTTCGGCGTCACCGCCGCAGCGGTCGGCGCGGCCGAGGCAGCAGCAATAACCGCTACGGCAGCCATGGATTTCAGGAAATTTACGATTGCCATCGTCACCCCTTACCCCTCATCGGAGATGCACCGCACCCACATCTCACGGCGATACCGTGAGATTATATCAGTATAATTCTAGCTTTATACTCAAAGACAAGCTGTCAAAAAGCTGTTATAATTGTAATGTATTTGTATATTTATTCCTTATGATGCTTGTTTTCTTTGGTTATTACTTTTAATATCCTTGATATTTCCCCTCAAATCTTCTAGATACTTCTGTCGTAGTGCCCAATCCCACAACACATCCAACGCGGCGAGGACCGTCATGCGGGCCTGAGTGACCGGTCCTGTCAAACCACGACCGTCACCGGACAGCGCGAGATGTTCCAGTCGGCGTAGCTGTTCGGAAGCTCGCACGCAGCCGAACGTATCCATAGCACTGGCAAGCCGATGAGCAGCGCGGGCCAAACCGAGGCGATCACCCGCCACCAACAACCGGTCCATGCCGTCCAGGTCATTCTGCGCATTACCACGAAGGCGCACGATGCCGTCACGTAACCGAGATGCCCCAACGCCGTTGCACCACGCGATCAACCGGTCGGCGTCAAGGATGGATGATCCGCCCGAAGACACTGATTGACCGCCATGCCATTCCCGCAGATTGCGCGCCAACCATTCCTCGTTCAAAGGTTTGGGGAAGAAGCGATCAGCGCCAGCGGCCAATGCCGACAGGACCTCTGCGCTCACCGCACCGGACACGATCCATATCTCCATGTCAGCGGACAAAGCCCGCAACGCCATGACCAGCGACTGCCCTTCACCATCAGGCAGGTGGAGATCGACCAGCGCAATGTCTGGCGGCGTCTCCACGACAGCGGCCAAAGCCGCAGAAAGCGTGTAGACCGCACGACTCTGGTGCCCTTGCAAGCGCAGATAAGCGGCCAACATGTCCGCAGAAAGATCCACGTCGTCGACAACCAGAATATTCAGGGCGCGACCACCAGATTGCGATGCGTCAAGCGTAATATCAGGTGACCGGATCGGCCCCCCGTCCGGCAGCGGCAGACATACCCGCACAATAGTGCCGGTCCCCGTACCACCGTTTCGCAGAGCAATTTGCCCGTGCATCGCATCTACAAGCTGCCGGCAGATATGCAGACCGAGGCCTCGGCCGGGCAGTTCTGAACCAAGCGGTCGATTGAAGGGTTCAAACATGCGGTCGCAAACGTCGGCCGCCACACCAGGGCCGGTATCTACCACTTCGATTTCAATGCCGTCAGCCATGTGGGACAAGGTGACGGTGACGCTGCCCTCGGTGGTGTGCTTCACGGCATTGCCAACAATGTTGAACAAGAGTTGGCGAACCCTGTCGGGATCACCGGACAAGCGGACAGGAAGAGATGGATCAATGATCATATCCAGCTTCACAGAACGCCCCATCACCAACGGCCTGTGCAAATCCAGAACCTCTGCACAAAGCCGGACCGGATCGAATGGCACGGAGGCTAAATTGATCTTACCCGCCTCAATGGCGGCCACATCCTGCAGGCTGTCCAAAAGTGTCGTGAAACATTCAGCCATTGCCTGAGCTCCCCGCAGATGGCGCCTATCTTCTTCTCCCATGGGCAAAGCACGCAGGTGCCGCAACCCGGCGATGATTGCATCAAGCGGATTACGCAGCTCATGCCCCAGCTGAGCCAGAAACATGGTTTTGGCTGCGTTGAGTTCTCTCAGCGCAGCCAACTCCAGACCAAGCCGTCGGGTGCCACCGACGTTGCGGTTGATCAACAGGGTCAGGCTGACAACGCAGAGCGCGACGATCATCGCCCAGAGTCTTGTTGTCGCCTCGCGGGCTTCATTGTCGATCTGCCGGAGATGTGCCAGACGGACCTCGTCCTCCAAACGCTCAATCCGCTTTGTCAGATCAATAAATGCACCGTCAAAGGGCTGTACGAACGATGCAGCCGCACCGAAATCAACCTCCATCATGGCGGTGAGCCACCGCAGCGCTCCCTCATATTCATCCAGAGTCAGATCACCGGATCGCCATGCAGGTTGCCCCGCACTGGCCGCCTGCTGGCGCAGATGTCCCACGGACAATGCAAGGGCATGCAGCCTCTGACGCGCTTGCTCGACCTCACGGCGATAAGCATCACCGGCACCCGCGTCAGCGCGCAGGGAGAGGGCGCGGTACATCTGGGCATGGACCTGCTGAAGGTCAGCACCCAGATTTTCCACACCGATGACCCTGCCAACAGCCGCCTCCAGCCGGTCAGCGCGACTATACATGTCTGTCCGCCCCTGGATGGCCAGCAAAGCGGCCAAGACCAGAAGGACCAGGAACTGCGGACGCATCAGTTGGCCTAGAGCGGAGTTGGACATGATCCCCCCAATCGCGTTTAAACGAACCTTGGTGTGGTTCAATGCCGGCGAACTGGCTGGGGATCAAAAAGATACCCCTCGCCATAGACAGTGACGAACGGATCGCGGATGGAGCCATCCCCCACGATCTTGCGGCGGATACGACCAATGACGACATCGACGGTGCGATCTGTCGGTCCCCAGTGGCGGTTGACTGCCTCCATGATGGCCTCACGGCGCAGCACCTTGCGGGGATTACGCACGAAGACACCCAGCACATAGTGCTCCAGGCGTGTCAGTGCCCGCTCCTCACCGGTGTCCAGACAAATACACCGGCGGGCATCAGACAGGCTCCAGCCGTCAAAGCGGGTGGGGTTGATATCGATGACCTCCTCGCTGGACAAACGGCGACGCACCGCCGCAATACGGGCCAGCAGCTCACGCGGATCGTATGGTTTGGTGACATAGTCATCGGCACCGACTTCCAACCCAATCACCCTGTCCACGGCTTCGGATCGACGGGACAGAATGATGATCCCGCGATTGCCGCGATTGACCATTTCCGGCACGAGACTGAGGCCGCTGCCATCAGGGAGCTGCACATCAAGAAGAACAACATCGTGGTGGCCCATCGCCAAGCATTCACGCGCGGACTTCACGCTGTCTGCGGTACGCACCGCGTACCCAGCCGAGGTCAGGTAGACTGACAAAACGTCCGAAGTCGTCGGATCGTCTTCCACTAACATTATGCTCGGCTGTTGCATGCTCACTCCCCTTATCGATGATACTGACCAGACTGGTCGTGGAGTGAAGACGAAGTTCATCGACAATTATTCCAGCTTTTGTGAGATTCTTTACAAAATCTCAAAGTTTTCGTTTATGCAGCGGCGCCATCGTGACGTATGCGGCTCAGAAACCCTTCAACATGGCGGGTCAGTAAGCCGGTATTGCTGGCAACCGTATCGGTGGCACCCGCCACACGACCAACCCCGATGTTGGTGCGGGACATGGCGCCACCAACTTCATGCAGGCCGCTACTCATGGCCTGGGTGCCCTGCGATGCGCGTAACATATTGTGGGAGATGTCACGGGTGACGATGTTCTGCTGTTCAATCGCACTGGCAATGCCGGCGACCGATGCGGAGACTGTGTTGATCTGCTCGGTGATCGACTTGAGGCCGCGAACGGCCTCACCCACGGCCCGTCGGATGCCGCTGACCTGATTAGCCACATCCTCGGTGGCCTGGGTGGTTTGGATTGCCAACGTCTTGACCTCGCTGGCAACTACGGCAAAGCCACGACCGGCATCGCCAGCCCGCGCCGCTTCGATGGTTGCGTTCAATGCCAGGAGGTTCGTTCGCTGTGCAACGCTGGCGATAAGGCCGACAATCTCACCAATCCTTGTGGCAGCCTGCTCCAGCGCTTCGATATCCGCATTGGCGCGCGTAGCATCGGCGGCGACATGATTGACCATCGTCGCGGACCGCTCGGCCTGCTGTCCGATTTCACCGATGCAGGCCGACATTTCCTCCGCCGCCGCAGACACAGCTTGAACATTACCGGCAGTATCACTGGCGGCATCCTTGACCTCGGTTGATCGCGCCTGCGCATGCCGGGTCAGTTCCGCCATCTGGCGACCTTCGTGCCGCATGCCGTCCACGGCAACCGTAACCGCGCGGAGACTGCCCATAACTTGCTTTTCAAAATCATCCGCCAGACTGGACAGAAGTGCATGACGTTCTGCCTCGGCCCGCTGGCGTTCCTGCGCCTGCTGATCGTTCAGCTGCCTGACGCGGATGGCGTTGTCCCGGAAAACGTGCAGGCTATCGACTATTGTACCCAACTCATCCCCTCGGGCTAAATCACGCAGGGGTATGTCCAGTTCTGATCGCGCAAGCCGCAAAGTCGCATCGGCGATAGACAGGATCGCCCCCCGAACCCGCAAGGCGATCAAGATGGAAAGGCCGATTACTGCTAGGCCTGTAAGTAAAGCGGCGACAAGGAACGAACGACGTTTGCCCGCAGCTTCATTATCGGCACGCTGCGCCTCAGCGCGGGCCTTTGCGACTTCTTCCACCATCAGACTGTTCAGCTCACGGGCTGTCTCTTCATAGGTGGCTTGGAAAGGCTGTAGAAAAGAGACGGCACTCTGGAAATCCACATCCAACATCGTGGACACCCAAACGACCGCCCCCTTGAAGCTGTTCAACTGTTCTGCGATCCGGTCGAGGCGGGATTGCGCTTCCGGCGAGGCGACGTTAGCGCGAAAAGAGGCAACATCGGCGATCAACTTATCCAACATCGCCTGAACCGCGTTCAGGTCGGGGGAGCCGCCGCCCTCACTGGCCGCCGCCCGCGTCGTCAATACCGTATAAAGCGCCGCATTGACGGCGCGGAGGTCCGCGACCATGGTCGAAAGCTGCGTGGCCTCTTCCACACCAGAGACAAGCTCCGGGATGGTGCCGACGGACAGCCAACGAATAGTTGTATCCGCTTGCCACCACTGCAATACCAAAGCCAGCAATGCAATCATTGGGGCCGCGGCAAGTTTGGCCGCGATCGACCAATCGCCGAAACTTGATAGGCGGCGTATCAGCGCCCTGACCGTCACAAGCCTATGCATGGCCTTCACCTTCCGGTTACCACAGTCCTGTGTGGCGACTGGTCAACGATAGGCCAATAAAGATGACAAGTGGAAATGAATGTTTGCGGAAGCCATAGATACCAAAGAATCAATTAAATATAAAATTGAATCCAAACATATATTAGCGCATTGAAAATGAATTGTAATAATCTTAATATTTTGTAATTATTTTTCCATTCTGGAATATCGTCACCTCTTGCCCCGTCCTATCAGCATGCCGGGAATCGCGGCGAATCCGGCCCCATGGGCTGGCATCTGTGCCAGCTCATTTTTTATACCGGTTAGGCTTAGAAACGAATGCGTAGCGCTGTCTGCACCTGGGTGCTTGCTTGATCAACCTTGTCGCCAAACAGGCGCCGTTGCGCGCGGTGACTGTCGCTATGCAAAACCTCCAGCGTCATACTGGTATGGTCGTCAAGGCGACGGGTTACGGCCCCGGTTACCGCATGGCCATGTTCGCCGAACCGGATAGGCCGGGCCGCTCGCGTTTCTTCCTTGCTACCAAAAAGATCAGCACGGACCCCAAATGTCCAGTCGCCCTGCGTATAACCAAGCATCATGTACGCGGCATGGAAATCCGTATCCCGACGGTTCTGGGGATTAGGGTCAACAAGCGTTTTGCCAATCATGGCCTGTGCCAGCAGCTGCAACCCCGGTGCCAGTTTGAGATCAAGTCCGGCGCTCCAGAAGCGCGTCCGCCACGCCCGTACAAGATCGATGGCGGTCGGGTCGGCATTATTGTCGTAATAAAGGGCGGACAGCCCCCCTGTACCGGGTTTACGCAGACTAATCCCGGCGTACCAACCAGCACGATCATCGATTTCGCGAAACAAGGGCAGTCGAACCGGGCCGCGCCCGCCCGGCCCGAAATTGTCGGGCAGACGCACATCCTCAATCAACCCCGTCCAACGGTCGTGGAAGGCCCATCCCCGGTCTGCCAGCAACGTCCCGGCAGGGTCGTTCCAGCCAAAAACCGCGCCTGTAAAGCCAATTTCGACAGCATCAAATGTCCAAACGTAGGAGGCTTCGAGACCGATGGTCCGCAATTCCTCCCCGACCCAGCTGTTAATGGCGGACGGCGTAATAGAATAAAGCCCAGCCCAAGCCAGCGCCTCATTCTCCAGGCTGATGGGAGGGAAAAAGGCCCCAGCTTTGAATGTCAGCGGGACGTCGCCATCGATCTCCGGTTGCCAACGCACGAAAGCCTCGATCACATCGGCGACAGTTTTCTGTTCTGCCTCCGCCCGCACATGGCCATAAATCTCCACTTCGTCGGCAATCGTCAGGTAGCCGACAAGGTGCGATTCCGCCAGCCGGATGCCGGCATCTCCCTTTCCATAGCGGGTCTTGCCCAACCCACCATCCATCCAGCCACGGTCCCGTTTGACGGGAACTGCGCGAACATCACCCACCCAGTACCAGGTGGCGTCCATGCCTGTGGCCGCCACAGTACCGACTATGGATGTCAACAGCGCCAACAGACTCGCTTTGCGCCAGTGCCGCCGACCGGTTTCAAGTATGGGAAACATCCCGGATGTCCCTTTCGGCATCATGACATTAAATACTTTGACGCGGAATGCCCTGCCATCACAAGCAGCGTCGTTACTCTACAACCGTCACGACGGTCTCCATCCTGGGATGGACATCGCAGCCGATTACAATTTCACCGACCCGATCCATGACCTGCCGCACCTCAGAACCGGGCTGAAGCAGGTCCAGATCAAATGTCTGGAGCGGGGTGTGGCTGACAATATGATGAGGTTTGTTATCATCATTCACGAAAACCAATACATCACCCTTGCGAACGGTGAGTGCTGGAGGATTGAACTGGCTGCCACGTTGACCGATGACATGAGTTGTCGAAGCGGGCGACTGTGCGCCCACGCTGCTGCCCCCTACGGCGACAATTGCACCTAGCAGCACGATGAGGACGGATTGGTGGCGGATCATGGTCAAGGCTCCTCAGGGCATTTCGTTAAGATCAATAACTCACGCGCAACATCAACTGCGCCCTGGTATCGGCATGGTCAGGGCTATCACCAAACAGGCGGCGATGCGCGCGGTAGCTGTCGGTATGCAGCACTTCACCGGCGATGTTGAGATGATCGCCAAGCCGTCGGCTCGCGGATGCCGTAAACGCTTTACCATGCTCGCCGAACCGCACTGCCCGCGCCGCTCGCGTATTCTCGTCACTGCCGAACAGATCGATGCGACCACCATAGGTCCAATCGCCATCGGTGTAGCCCAGCAGCAGATAGGAGGCGTAGAAGTCCGTATCACGGCGGTTGACGGCATTCGGCGTCACAATTGTGCGCCCCACCATGGTCTGCGTCAGCAACTGCATATTTGCGGTCAACCGCATATCCAGACCAATATTCCAGAAGCGGGTGTCCCAGGCGCGGGTAACCCGCAACGCCGTTGAATCAGCATTGTTATCGTACCAGACCACCGAGAGGCGTGGCCAACCACGGTGGCGCAGCGTGACCCCGGCATAGTAGCCGGGCCTGTCATCAATTTCCCTGAACAGCTTCAGCCGCGCCGGCCCCCTCCCACCCGGCCCGAAATTGTCAGGCAGACGGGTACTCTCAATCAAACCAGCCCAGCGGTCATGCAGGGCCCAACCCCGATCCGCTAACAAAGTCCCGGCCGGGTCATTCCAGCCGAAAATGGCACCAGTCACATCAACACGGAACCGCCCAGGCTGCCAGACATACGTCGCTTCCGCACCAATGGTCCGCAACTCCTCGCCGACCCAGCTGTTGATCGCCGATGGGGAAATCGTATAGAGCGCGCTCCACGCGACACCGTCATTTTCCAGGCTGATCGGAGGAAAGAACGCGCCCAGTTTCACGGTCAGCGGTCGGGACCGTCCCTCAAAAGAAGGCTGCCAGCGGACATAGGCCTCGATCACGTCGGCGACCGTTTTCTGTTCAATCTCCGCCCGGACATGACCACGCAGCAAAAGCCCATCCAGCAGCGAGATGTCGCCCAGCAGGTGCGCCTCGCCCACGCGAAAAGCCGCATCGCCCTCGCCATACCGGCCCTTCCCTAACCCGCCATCAAGCCACCCCCTCTCACTACCTCCGCTGACCAGGCGGGCATCAATCAATGCCTGCCCATTGATCTTCAGTGCCTGCACGGGGGCTACAAATAAGCCCAACCCGATGAAAGCCAGTGTCAGACTGCGTGCCAGAAGGGCAATGACGCGGCTCGCCATGTTGATGTCCCATACATTGTTTCCACCATGAAGACGGAAACGGAGATGCATTTACTCCCGCGGCGTCGAGAAATTTTCCAAATTGTCGCCCCAGCGGAATAAGGGCGCGCCCGATCCGTCTTGGGATGAGGCCTCCAGACTGATGGAGCCGATGATCCCACGGGAGTGCAAACCTGTGACACGCTGCCATATTCATCGCTTGCGGATGCTCATACCTCTGATGGGACTGCTCAGCATGCCCAGCGCCAGCAGTGCCGACGGACTGACCGTCATTCTGCAGCAGGACATTGCCTTTGCACCCAGAACCGTCACCATCAAGGTCGGGCAACAGATCCTGTTCCGTAACGAGGATCCGTTCGGACACAATGTCTTTTCGCCCAGCATGGGCGGTGTTTTTGACATTGGCCTGCAGGAGCCGGGAACCGAGACGCCCGTTGCCTTTTCGACACCGGGCGAATTCATCGTGCAGTGCCGCATTCATCCGAAAATGCGGGCCAAAGTAACGGTCGCCCCCTGAAATCACCGTGGTGACGGAATAATCCTCCCAACGTCTTCGTCTCCATGACGAGCCGCTCCGCCAATCGGCAGAGATGCAGGCCATAATACAAGGAGAGAAACGTGGCAATTTTTGAAGGCACCACCGCCAGCGATACCATCAGCGGCGGCACGACGGCAGATCAGATCATGGGCGATACCGGGGACGACTTTATCTCCAGCGGAGCCGGCGACGACGTGCTGTTTGGTGGCGATGGCATCGACATCATGCTGGCCGATCTTGGAAATGACGTTCTTGTCGGTGGTAATGGAGTGGATTACCTAGTGGGCGCCCCCGGTGCCGACACGATGTCCGGGGGGGCGGGTGACGATTTCCTTCAAGGTGGTGCCAATGCGGGCCCAAGCCTGGGTGACAGCATGACCGGCGGGGCCGGCAAGGATGTTTTCGCCTTCTTCGGCGACAGTCTTACCGACACGTCCGTGACTGTTGGCGCCATTGGTACTTCCGGCATCCGCGGACGCAATCTGGCTGACGCCGTCACCGATTTCACTTTCGGGGACGACAAGGTGATGCTGCATCTGTCAGGATTTGGCGTTAATGCGCCCATCACCATGGTGTCCGGGTCCGCCGCGGATCTCACCACCAACGGCAACTTCATCGTTGCGACCTCGCCCTTCGCCAATGCTGGCGCGGCGGCGGCGGCGATCGCGGCGAATGCCAATATCACCAGCGGTGCCGGCTTCTTTATCTATTTCAACAGCACCCTGGGGTTCAATCGCCTGGTGCATTCCGCCGATCTGGCAAATGGCGGCGAGATCACAATCCTGGCCAACTTCACCAGTCTGTCCGGCGATGCGGGGTTGACCGCAATGGCAAACTGGGGGACCGACGACTTCCTGTTTCTGTGATCAATGGCGCATGGCCGGACAATCGGCAAGGCAAGTTCGCCCTTGCATCGCCCGTTGGGCAGCATCGTGAATCGATCGAGGTTTAGCGATGGCTCAAGGCCGTGACGACAGTGCTTCAGTAGGTTGGATGCGGGTTTATGCACCCTCGATTTGACCCTGCGTAGCTAAGTTGTTGATTTTGATAAATATCTGGCGATAGCCAGGAGCCGGGTCCAAAAACAAAAGCCCCATAACCTATTGAGGTTACGGGGCTTTTGCTTTGTCATGTTGGATGCGGGGGCGCGCCTCAACCGATGGCATGACAATTTATCCGTGTTAATTTGATGTCAATGTTCGTGAAAACTGTACAAAACTTCACGTTCCGACGTGTTCTTTGTGCTGCTGTGCGGTTCTGGTGTAGTGGACGCGATATGTGGATTTGTGAGGGTGGGCATGGTGTCCCACCCTCGCGGTTGGCGGTCAGAGCACCAGTTCGGCGTTTGAGATGCTGGTGATGCCGGCCAGGGTGATTTCCAGATCGGCATTACCGTCACCATCGCGATCCGCCAGCAACTTCACGGTTGACCCCGTCACTTCCCACCGCAGTTCGCCGGCCAGGTTGGTGAAGGCACCATTGTCGATCCAGGTGAAGGCCTGGCTGCCGGCAGTGCCGCTGTCTGCATCCAGACCCGAGAGATCAAGCTTGTCGCCATCACCGGCCAGGAAGTCGGTGATGGTGTCACCATCATCGACAACGAAGCGGTCAACTCCCGCCCCACCGGTCAGGGTATCGGCCCCCGTGCCGCCGTCCAGCGTGTCATTGCCGGCACCGCCAGTGATGCTGTTGGCGTCGGTGTTGCCGGTACCGGTGAAATCACCGCTGCCCGTGTAGGTCAGGTTCTCCAGGCCGCTGGCCAGCGTGTAGCTGGACAGGCTCGTCTGGACATTGTCGGTGCCGCTGCTGTCGCTGATCACGTCACCGGCATTGTCGATGATGTAGGTGTCATTGCCAGCCCCGCCGACCAGGGTGTCGGCCCCGGCCCCACCGTTCAGCGTGTCATTGCCGGCGCCGCCGGTGATGGAGTTGGCGTCGGCATTGCCGGTGCCGGTAAAGTCACCGCCGCCCGTGTAGGTCAAGTTCTCGATATTGGCGGACAGGGTGTAGCTGGCGGCGGAGACCTGGGCGATTTCGGTGCCGTTGCCGGACCCTTCGGTGATGACATCGCCGCTATTGTCGATGATGTAGGTGTCATCACCAGCCCCACCGGTCAGAGTGTCGGCTCCCGTGCCGCCATCCAGCGTGTCATTGCCAGAACCGCCGGTGATGGCGTTGGCGTCGGCGTTGCCGGTGAAATCACCGCTTCCGGTGTAGGTCAGGTTTTCCAGGTTGGCCCCGAGGGCATAGGCGGCCAGGGCCGTCTCTACCCGGTCGGTACCCTGGCCCGCCGCCTCGGTGACAATGTCGCCGGCATCGTCCACGACATAGATGTCGTCGCCAGCCCCGCCGGCCATGGTGTCGGCCCCTGTCCCGCCATCCAGGCGGTTGGCACCGCTGTTGCCGGTCAGGCTGTTGGCAAGGTCATTGCCAGTGGCGTTGATGGCCCCACCACCCGTCAGGGTCAGGTTCTCCACATGGGCCGACAGGGTGTAAGTGACGGAGGATTGGACGCTGTCGGTGCCTTCGCCCGCCAGTTCGGTGATGATGTCGCCGGCATTGTCGATCATGTAGAGATCGTCACCGGCCCCACCCACCAGCGTATCGGCACCGCCGCCGCCATTCAGGCTGTCATTGCCAAGGCCACCCTCCAGACTGTTGGCGGCACCATTGCCGGTCAGCAGATTATCGCCATCATTGCCCACGCCGTTGATGGCGGCACCGCCCGTCAGGGTGAGGTTCTCTAGCACGCTGGCCAGGGTGAAGCTGATGGAGGATTGCACGCTGTCGGTGCCTTCGCCCGCCTGCTCGACCACGACATCGCCGATATTATCGACAATGTAGGTGTCGTTGCCGGCCCCGCCCACCATCGTGTCGGCACCCGCGCTGCCGTTCAGGCTGTCATTGCCGGTGCCGCCGGTCAGGCTGTCATTGCCGGTGCCGCCCGACAGCGTGTCGTCGCCGTCCAGACCGTCCAGCGTGTCATTGCCACTGCCACCCGTGATGGAGTTGTTGGCCCCGTTGCCGGTACCGCTGAAATCGCCGGTGCCGGTAAAGACCAGATGTTCGACATCAGCACCCAGCGTATAGGCGGCAAGGCTAGTGCGGACCGTATCGGTGCCGCCGCCCGCCGCCTCCACCACCACGTCGCCGGCATCATCGACGATGAAGGTATCATTGCCCAGGCCGCCCAGCATGCTGTCAGCCCCGATGCCGCCATCCAGCGTATCGTTGCCACCCTGACCGTCCAGCGTATCATTGCCGGTGCCACCGGCGATGCTGTTGGCAACACCATTGCCGGTGCCCGCGAAATCACCCGCGCCCGTATAGACAAGGTTCTCGATATTGGCGGCCAGGGCATGGCTGGCCAGCGCCGTGCGGACCGTATCGGTGCCGCCCGTATCCGTCACCACATCCCCGGCATCGTCGATGATGTAGGTGTCGTTACCGGCACCGCCCATCAGCGTGTCGGCCCCGGCACCGCCATCCAGCGTGTCATTACCCGCCCCGCCCGTGATGGAATTGCCGGCGGCATTGCCCGTGCCCGCGAAGGCGCCGGTGCCGATAAAGACCAGATGCTCCAGTCCCGCTGCCAATGTGTAGGCGGCAAGGCTGCTGCGGACCGTATCGGTGCCGGCGCTGTCGATGATGGTATCGCCCGCATCGTCAATGGCGTAGGTGTCATTGCCATCACCGCCATCCAGCGTGTCGGCCCCTGCGGCACCGTCCAGCGTATCGTCACCCGCTCCACCCTTGATGGAGTTCGCCGACGCATTACCGGTGCCGGTGAAGGTGCCGCTGCCGGTGAAGGTCAGGGTCTCGATCTCCGCCGACAGCGTGTAGACATTGGCGGTGGAGCGGACATGGTCATTGCCGCCACCCGCCAGTTCCACCACCTGATCGCCCGTCTCCTCCACGTCATAGAGATCATCGCCGCCGGCACCCACCAGCGTATCGACGCCACCCAGGCCCGTCAGCGTATCGCCCCAGTTACCGCCGGTGATGACGTTGGCCACGGCATTGCCGGTACCGACAAAGCTGCCACCACCGATAAAGGTCAGGTTTTCAAGATCGGACGTCAGCGTATAGGCAGCGAGACCGGTGCGGACCGTGTCGGTGCCGCCCGTATCGACCATCACATCAGACAGGCTGTCGATGACATAGGTGTCATCGCCCAGCCCCCCCTCCAGCGTGTCATTGCCGGTACCGCCATCCAGCGTATCGGCACCGTCGCCGCCCGTGATGGTGTTGTCCAGCGCGTTGCCAGTGCCCGCGAAGCCGCCGGTACCGATATAGACCAGCCGTTCGACATGGGCCGACAGCGTATAGGCATCGGCACTGGACCTTACGGTGTCGGTACCGCTGCCCGCAGCCTCGATAACCACGTCATTGCTGTTATCGACGATATAGGTATCGTCGCTCCAGCCGCCCTCCAGCGTATCGACGCCGGCCCCGCCATCCAGCGTGTCATAACCGTCGCGACCCTTGATGTAATTGGCAAGGGCGTTGCCGGTGCCGGCAAAGTTTCCATTGCCGAGATAGACGACATTCTCGATCTCGCCCGTGATCGTGTAGATGTCGGCATAGGACTGGACCATGTCATTGCCGCCGCCGGCCTGTTCGATCACGACATCACCGGTATTGTCGACCACATAGATGTCGTTGCCGCCGCCGCCGATCAGCGTGTCGGCACCCATATTGCCGTCAAGCGTGTCATTGCCGATGCCGCCGGTGATGATGTTGTCGCCGGCGTGGCCCGTGCCCTTGAAATTGCCGGTGCCGGCATAGGTCAGGTTCTCCAGGGAACCCGCGAGGCTGTAGGTGGACAGGGTGGTGCGGACCGTATCCGTGCCCTGGCCATCCGCCTCCCCGATGGTGTCGGCGGCATTGTCGATGACATAGGTGTCATCGCCCAGACCGCCATACAGCACATCATTGCCCGTCCCGCCATCCAGCGTATCGTTGCCGATGCCGCCGATCAGCGTGTCGGCCCCGCCGGCACCCGACAGGCTGTCATCGCCGTCGCCGCCGGTGATGACGTTTGCCAGGCCGTTGCCGGTGCCGACAAAGCCGCCGGTGCCGATGAAAACCATATCCTCGATATTGGCGGACAGGGTGTAGCTGGCCGCCGTCGTGCGGACCCGGTCATTGCCAGCATTGGCCGCCTCCACCACCACATCATCGCTGCGGTCGGTGAAATAGGTGTCGTCGCCGGCACCACCGGTCAGCGTATCCCGCCCGGCACCGCCATCCAGCGTATCGCTGCCGGCACCGCCCGTGATGGAATTGTCCAGCGCGTTGCCCGTGGCCGTTATCCAGCCCGTGCTCGTATAGACGAGATTATCCACCCCGGCGGTCAGTGTGTAGGCGTCGAGGCTTGTCCGAACCGTGTCGATGCCTTCATTGCTGGCAGCCTCGAACACGATATCGCCGGCATCGTCGACGATATAGGTGTCGTCACCGGCACCACCGGCCATGCTGTCGGCCCCGGCACCGCCATCCAGCGTGTCGGAACCGTCATTACCGATCAGTGTGTCGGACCCGGTGCCGCCCGTAATGGCGTTATTGGCCCCGTCGCCGATACCGGTGAAATCACCGGTGCCGATGAAGACCAGATTCTCGGCCCCCGTGCCATAGAGATTGAAGCTGTTCAGCGTGGTGCGGATCGTGTCGGTGCCGCTGCTGTCCTGAATGGTATCGCCGGCATCGTCGACCACATAAGTATCGTTGCCGGCACCGCCATTCAGGAGATCGGCCCCGTCGCCGCCATCCAGCGTGTCATTGCCGTCACCGCCTTCTAGAAGGTCGTTGCCCAATCCGCCCGACAGGCTGTCATTGCCTGCCTCACCCGACATACGGTCACGGAAGTCCGTGCCGACCAGCGTGTCATTGCCGTCTGTGCCGAGCTTCAGCACATAGCCATCGGGCAGAGTATTGGGCGTCCCGAACACATTCCCGACAATGGCCGTGCCACTGCCATCCATATTGGTGGAGATCCATACTGCCACGAAACCTCAATCTGGCCGCTCGGCCAGATGGATATTGTTCTGGTGACCTGTCGTGTGGGTGTTCAGGCGGAATTCCGTGCCCACCTTGGTCCCGGTGGCGGTATAGCGCTGCGCATAAATCCCATCGCCGTCGCCATCCTGACTCTGTGACGTCCAGGCCACCAGATAGCCACCATCGGAAAGGGCAACGACCTCCGGCTTGGATTGAGTGTTGGTCAGGGTGCTGTTGACCCGCGTTTCCCCTCCGATCTTGCCGCCGGAGGCATTGAAGCGCTGCATGTAAATATTGTAGCCTGCCGTATGCGCGCTACTCCAAGCGATGACAAAGTCGCCGTTCGAAAGACCGGCGACGGAACTTTCCGATTGAGTGCTAAAACGGTTGGTTTGTACTTCAATGATCCCACCGACCTTCTGACCAGACGCATTTAACACCTGCGCCCGGACGTCCGGTCCCACCGCCCCGGCCTGGATCTCCTGGTTGGTCCAACTGACGACAAAGCCACCGTTGCTGAGACTGGCAATCGCTGGTTCCACCACTCGGTCGCGCGGCTTCAATAGGGGCTGGCCGACATTGACGGGGCCCCCGAAGAAAGTCCCATCGACGGCCACACGCTGTACAAAGACCGAGGTAATGTCGAATCCGTAGTAGTTACCAGCAGATTGAACCCAGGCCACCGCCATGGTGCCATCCGTCAGCACCGTTGCCTGGGGTTGCTGGCCTCCAGCGCGGTTGACCATGAACTGCTGACCAATCTGCACACCGCTGGCATCAAAACGCTGACCCTGGAGGCCCGGGCCCGCTGACCAGAAGATGGCATACCCACCATCGTTCAATGCCACCGTGTCGGTATAAACCTGATCGTCATTGACCAACGTCGGCACCAGGAATTCACTACCCACCTTGTTGCCGAGCATATCAAAGCGTTGTGCCACGACGCCTGTGCCGCTGCCATCCACATTGCCGGATATCCAGGTGACAACATGACCACCATCTTTCAGTGTCGCAACAGACTGGTAACGCTGGTCACCTCCCGTCGTCGTGTTCAGGACAGTATCAAGCCCTCCCGCAACCAGCAGGGCTGATCGTTCCAACGTCGTCACGTTAGATGTCACCCAGTCGCCCCAAACCACCCCATCGGACGCACGTACCTGAACAGTATCCACGCCTGCCTGTCCGCCGCCGATGAAGCGCAGCTTATTCAAATGGGCGGCCGTAACTGTGACCACTTCGCCAGCGGGTAGCGCGACGCCGTTCAGTTCGAAATGGCCGCTGGAGGGATCGGCGCTGGTGTCGATGAACTGATACTGTTTGATGACCTGCAGATTACCGCCGATATAGGCGTCACCCTGCACATGGACAGCACGAACCAGGGAGGAGGCGGGTATGAACCGGTCAGCCCCCGCCACTTCATCCACCCCCTCGATAACCGGTCCGTTATTGGTGGCGTAAAAGGTGCGGGTGACGATGCCGGAGCCGCTTCCATCAGCGTTATTGGACACCCAGGTGGCGACGAAACCGCCGTCAGGCCGGGCGGCCAGATCGACATTCGACAGAATACTGGCACCCCCGGTATCCAGGTGGAATTCTGTGCCCACCCTGGCACCGCTGGCCGTGAAGCGCTGTGCAACGATACCGTTGGCTGTGTTCTCCTTGTACGTTGATTCCCAAGCAATCAAGAAGCCGCCATCAGCAAGCAGAACCGCCTTGGGCTGTCCTTGGTAACCGGTTGTCAGGCTGTTGGCCTTTGTCTCACCGCCAATGCGTGCGCCATTGTGCGCATAGCGCTGGAAATAAATGTCGGTACTGTCGCTGCCGCTTTGCTGGGCATCCCAAGCCAACAGGAAGCCTCCGTCATCCATGGCCATGACGGAAGGTTGCCCCTGATCGCCATAGCGAGTCGTGTTCGCAAGGAAGATACCGCCGGATTTTGCCCCGCTGGCAGTGAACACCTGGCCGCGGACCTCCCAGGCCATCTGGAAGCCCTCCATCAATTCCCGCCAAGTGACAACGAAACCACCTCCCACCAGTTCAGTGATTGCAACCTGCGTATGCTCGCCCCCGTTGCCAAGCACAGGATACCCGACCGAGACCGTACCGCCGACGCGCCCGCCATTGACATTCAGGCGCTGCACATAAACATCGGTGTCGCCATTATAGGCGTGCGGTCCCCTCCACGCGACGGCGATCTGGCCATTGTCCAGCAGGGTCGCCACCGGATCGCGTCCGCCCGTGGCGCTGACCGCAAACTGACCGCCGACCTTCTCGTCAAGTCCGTTATAGCGCTGGCCCTTGATGCCCTTGTCGGCCCAGTAAATGACATATCCGCCATCCGGCAGAGCCACGACCGAAGCACCGGTCTGGCTTCCCTTTGTCGTGGTCGGAACCAGGAACTCTGATCCATAGTGGACGCCGTTCATAAAAAAGCGCTGGGCATAGACGCCGGTATCGCTGCCATCCTGACCGGCCGAGGTCCAGGCAACCACGTGCGAGCTGTCATTCAGGACCGCGACGGAGGGTGCCGTCTGATTACCTTTCGTGTAGGTATTGACCACGGCCACGTCGCCAGCGGCCAGATTGGCGCTCTGCCCCGGCAATGGCGGCAGACCATCATGGGCCACCGTGATGGAGAAGTTCTGCTCGGGACTGTTATCCAGCCCATCGTTGGCCACAACCTTGATGGTAAAGACGCCGGTTCCACCGGCCTCAAGGATGGTGGCGTTACCGATCATCACCTCGCCGGTCACCGGGTCGATCTCGAACCGGCCCCCGGCATCATCGGTCAACAGATAGGTAACAGGGTTGCCACTGGTATCACTGCTGGCTGCGATCACACCTGTCCGCGTGCCCTCCGGCCAATAGTCGGCCACGATGTTGGGAGCAATGCTGGCATCGAAGGGCGCGGTGGGCGGGCTGTTGGCGACAGCGATCTCAAAGTCCTGATAGGCCACATGCCCGGTATTGTCTTTGGCCGCCACTGTAATCTGGTGGGTCGGACTAATGATCGGGTTGAAGCGCGCGCCATCCGCCACACTGACAACGCCTGTGACCGGATCTATGGTGAAACGTCCACCGGCATTGGACAGCAACAGATAGGTGACGGGCAGTCCGTTGCCCGGCGTCGCCGTTGCGGTGATGCCGACCGGGCTGCCGCTTGCGGCCCCCTCTGTCACACTGTCTGCGGCACTATTGCTGTCGATTGGCAAGAGGTTGGGATCAATCGGGGCCGTCGTGACGGTAACGGTAGCCGTTGCCGTGCCGCCGCGACCATCATCGATGACATAGTCGAACGCGCCGGTGCCTGTGAAGCCATCGTCGGGAGTGAAGGTTACAAACCCGCCAGAAAGGCTGACCGTGCCATTGACGGCGTTCTGGACGGTGGTGATGGTGACCTCGTCGCCGTCCAGATCGAAGTCATTGGCCAGCAGACTGGCGATCTCGATGAGGGTGGGCGTGCCCGCGATGCTGAGGGCTGTGTCAGCGCGGGCAACAGGGGCGACATTGGTAGCCCCCAAAATGATGTCCTGATCCGCGAAGCGCAGGACCTCAACATCTGCCAGCAGATCAATGCCGTCATTGATGACGCCGACCGGATTGCTGTGGCTGACGCGGTAACTGCCTGTACCGATACGCTCGATCATATATTCGGAGAAGTTGCCACGGAAGATGACCAAATCATCGCCACTGCCACCCTCCAGCGTATCGGCCCCGTCGCCGCCGCGCAGGCTGTCATCGCCATCGCCGCCAGACAGCTGGTTATTGTTGGCGTCGCCATATAGCGTGTCGGCCTCATCCGACCCGTCGATATTCTCCACGCCGCTCAGTGCATCACCCTGGGCGTCGCCGCCGCTGGCCGCACCGATCGCCAAATCAATCGTCACGCCGGCGGTGGATCCCGAATAATCCGCAGTATCGCTGCCGGCACCGCCGATCAGACTGTCGGCCCCGGCTCCACCCGTCAGATAATCGGTGCCATCGCCACCGGACAGCGTGTCGTTGCCGGCTCCGCCAGTCAGACTGTTTGCCAAGGCATTACCGGTACCCGCGAAATTGCCGGTGCCGGTATATTCCAGGATCTCGACCTCGGCCGCCAGCACCAAGCTGGACAGGTTGGTGCGGACGGCGTCGAGCCCGCCATCCGCCGCCTCGGTGATGGTCATGCCGGCATGATCTATCAGATACAGATCATCGCCCAGGCCACCGACCAGCGTATCGGCCCCGGCACTGCCGCCCGACAAGGTGTCATTGCCGGCCCCGCCCGTGATGGAATTGGCCACGTTGCTGCCCGTACCCGCGAAGTCACCGGTTCCGGTATAGGTCAGGTGCTCCACCTCCGCCGACAGGGTATAGGCGGCCAGGGTGGTCTCCACCCGGTCGGTCCCCTCGCCCGCCACCTCGATGGTGATATCGCCCGCGTCATCAATACGGTAAAGGTCGTTGCCGCCACCGCCGGAAAGGCTGTCGGCACCCGCCCCGCCCTCCAGCGTGTCGTTGCCGGCGGCACCGGACAGCGTATCGTTGCCGGCACCGCCCGTGATGGAATTGTCGCTGCTGCTGCCCGTACCCGTAAAGTCACCGGTGCCGGTATAGGTCAAGTTCTCGACATTGGCGGTCAGCGTATAGGCTGACAGTGCCGCCTCCACCCGGTCAGTGCCCTCGCCTGCCGCCTCCACCACCACATCACCGGCATCGGTGACAAGGTAGAGATCGTCGCCAAGGCCGCCCGACAGGCTGTCATTGCCGGCCCCACCCGTCAGCGTGTCATTGCCGGCGCCGCCGGACAGCGTGTCATTGCCGATCCCGCCCGTCAGCAGATTATCGCCGCTATTGCCCGTACCCGCGAAAGCACCGGTGCCCGTATAGGTCAGGTTCTCGACATTGGCCACCAGGGTCAGGCTGGCCAGCGCCGTTCGCACCGTGTCGGTGCCGCCGCCCGCCGCCTCCGTCACCACATCGCCCGCATCGTCGACGATGTAGGTGTCGTCGCCGGCCAGACCCACCAGCGTATCGCTGCCAGCCCCGCCCGTCAGCGTGTCATTGCCAGAACCACCCGTGATGGAATTGGCCAGCGCATTGCCCGTACCCGTGAAGGCTCCGGTGCCGGTGAAGCTCAGTTCCTCCACATTGGCAGCGGTCAGTGTGTAGCTGTTGAGGCTGGTCTCGATCCGGTCCGTGCCCTCGCCGGCCGCCTCAGCCACCACATCGCCGACATCATCGACCCGGAAGACATCGTTCCCCGTACCGCCGACCAGACTATCGATCGCACCCAGCCCGTCCAGCGTGTCATTGCCAGACCCCCCGATCAGCGTATCGCTGTACGCCGTCCCGACAATGCTGTCATTCCCTCCAAGGCCCTGGACTTTGGCCGGACCAATCCCCGCATTGATCGTATCCGAACCCTCCGTCCCCAGAATGTCGTTGACGGCACCCGGCAGCATGTTGGGTGTGTAGACCCGGCTGTAAACACCCGTGCCGCTGCCATCCTGGCCGTCGCTGTCCCAGGCCACCACAAAGCCGCCATCAGTGCGGTCGGCGACCACTGAACGGCCCTGGTTAAGGGCCGCCGTTTCCGCAACCCGGAACTCGGTCCCGACCTTGACGCCAGCCGCCGTGAACCGCTGACCATACACACCATCGCCATTGCCATCCTGACCATTGGAGGTCCAGGTCACAATGTAGCCGCCGTCGGCAAGGGCGCTGATGGCGGGGTCAAACTGGTTGCCCGCCGTATAGGTGTTGACAGCAATCTCAGCCGTCAGCGCCGTGCCGGTCGCACTGAAATGGCGGACAATCACGCCCTGGCTCTGATAAATGTCAGTCCCATACTAGGCAACCACAAAGCTGCCATCCGCCAGGGTCGTCACCGACGGCACATATCGGTGGGGCGTAGAAACAGCGACCCCAATATCCCCGGTCACCGCCGCGCCATTGGCATCAAATATGCGCGCGACAATATTCGCAGGGCTGAACCAGACCACGACATAGCCGCCGCCCGGCAGCGCAGATACCTGCGGTATCGATTGCGCACCCGCCGTATCGACATTCACCCAATTGTAATCACCACCGCGCGGCACACCATCCGCCCCAAACAGGCGCAGGGAGATTTCGCCAGCCGTATAATTCTCGAACACAACGACATAGCCGCCATTGCTCAGGCCCGTGACCGCCGCGTTCCACTGTTCACCACTGGCCACCTGATTAACCAGCGTCTCCGCCCCAACCTTGACGCCGGCCGCATCATAACGCTGCAAGACGATACCATGTCCTGGTGACCCGTCCTTGACATTGTCCTGCCAGGCAACAACGAAACCGCCATCAACCATCGCCGTGATCGACGGCTCATACTGATAACCACTGGTCAGGGTGTTGATCAGGAACTCTCCCCCGACCTTGACGCCCGCTGCATCATAACGTTGCCCGTAAACACCAAGGGCAGACCCGTCCTGTCCGTCGGATTGCCAAACAACCACATGCCCGCCATCGGCCAGAACCGCGATCGACGGCTTGGCTTGATTGCCCGTCGTAAAGCTGTTGACCCGAACCTCGGGCGTCACAAGCAGGCTCAACATACTTCTCCCAGATAGAGCAAAAGTCAGAACACATATACATTACATTTATTATTAGGTGTATATAAATTGATGCATATTATTTTATTCGCAACTATTTCCCGAATCTTCTTCGACTAGAGACACCACGCAAAACTGATTCCCACCTGAGCGCCAACACTGATACAAATCACCGATGATAACGGAGTATGGGATGTCGCCGTTTTTGCTCGCGCTTCCGATACGGCATCGTTAAACTTGTGAGGAAGAAAGTGTCCGCAGCGCGTGGATATCGGAGAGGGGGCTTCCGCTGTCGTGCAGTCATCCAAAGGAATAAAAGCCTTGATGGTTCCGTATCGTAGCCCTCATAGGCGCAGGGCCACTCGAATCTCCATTCGATGGATGACACCCGCCTACATCAGCACATTGATATATGATTGACGCAATTTCCCATTTGCTATCAATTAAGTTTTGCATACAAAATCTGTTCACTTTCTCTAACAATATTGGTGAACTATGATCAGTCAGAAGATTTTACTCCTGAATGGAGTTTTTAATGGCGGAGATACTTATGCAGAATATTTGAAGCAGGCTTTAATTTCCTTGCCACCTACGGCTCATATAACTGTCTACAATATCCGCGAACGAACTATGATGGAGGCAGAAGCGGTTGCCAAATTATTAAATATCAATGTGACCAACATAAATATAGGTGATATCCCGCATCTTAAAAAAAATGACTTCGATATTATAATATCAAACGAATCTTCAGTCGGACAATATATCGATTCTTCTATCATCTCCACTTTCATAAGCCATGGATCTGCCGCTATGCCTGCCGCGGGCAGATTCATGTATGGGGATATCTTGTCCTATTTCGATATAGTCACCGCTGCCTCTCGCGCCACAATGCAGATGTTAGCCAGCGGCACATCGTCTTACCGCGCATGCCGTCGTCGGGGCGAAATCGCAGTAAATGGCCCGGCCATCCGCTCCGACCTTCGGCGCACCAGTTTCATGCCTATACGACCTATCAAACAAGAAAACCGGCATAAGACGCCGCAATCTGCCGTACCGTCGACCAATTTCACAATCGGCCTACTGCCCACCCAAGCCGCAGCAATTCAAAGCGGAGTTTCAATGTACAATAATATATCAGATATTATTGTAATGTTGGCGCAAAAATTCACACAAAGCCAAATTGTATTTAGGCCTTACCCTTTAGATCTCCTCTCACTTCCTATCCGCCAATATTGTGAATCATTGCTCAATACCGGTCGAATTCAAGTTGACATGTCAAACGGATCTTCTGCCGACTTTTACCGAAAATGCGATCTGATTATTACCGACGGTTCTACAGGCGGTATATCGTTCATGCTACGCAAGACTGTACCGCCGATTTATTTTGTCCCGAATGCCGCATTGGAGAATGACGTCACCCGTTGGTTTGTGCAGAACATGTGCGAGCGGGCCCCCGTCACACATGACTTGGCTAGCCTTGAGGAAGCCATTCGTCGCATCACGAACTCCTCTCCGGATGATCTTTTTAGTTATTATTCAAATTATTGTGACTTTGAGTTGTTTCTTGAGAAGGATCAAAGCAGATATTTCACTGATATTGTAAATGGCGACACGAATGTAAAGAATGCTGTTCACGTCGACCCGTTTGGTGCCATGGACAGCACGCTAATGGAGGCCATGACGTGAGCTTTGGTCGGACCATCTGGATCACCGGCCTTTCAGGTGCCGGCAAATCGACTCTTGCCCATACGCTGGTACAGCAGCTGCGGAAGGTTGAGCCGCGCACGATTCTTCTGGATGGCGACGAACTCCGTGAGGTTTTGGCGGCATCATCGCATAATGGCAGTGACCACAGCAGAAGCCAGCGGGTCGAACTCGCTATGCGATATTCGCGCCTGTGCCGATTATTGACCTCACAACAATTCACCGTGGTAATCGCCACGATATCACTGTTCCAGGAAGTACAGGGATGGAACAGAGAGAATCTGCCGGGTTACGTCGAGATATATTTGAAAGTTCCAATGGAGGAGCTACGCCGGCGGGACCCGAAGGGCATCTATCGACGCCATGCTGCTGGCGAGGTCCATAACGTGGCAGGGCTGGATTTTGCCATTGACGAACCGCAAAAGCCCGACATCCTCATTGAGTTCGTTCAAGGCCGTGCCCCTGAGGACGTGGCTGAGCATGTTTTCAAGCACTTGATGCAAGAGATCTGAATGAAGACGGAATGGGATTACACCACGCTTGCCGACGCTTATCTGCAGCGCCCCGACTACGCGGACGCCGCGATTGATTCGATGCTGAAGATCGCCGGCATGCGAGGGGACGAAGCGGTGTGCGACGTCGGCGCAGGTGTTGCACATCTGACCTTGATGCTGGCTGCCCGCAACTTTAGCGTCACCGCCGTTGAGCCCAACGATGCGATGCGTGCAAATGGTATCAAGCGCACGGCCTCGTTTGGGAATGTGCGCTGGCATGAAGGAACCGGCGAAGCCACCGGTCAGGCCAATCAGGCCTTCGCGATGGTCACGTTCGGCAGTTCCTTCAATGTTTGTGATCGCCCCGCCGCTCTGAAGGAAACGGCCAGGATCCTGAAGCCCGGGGGATGGTTCGCCTGTATGTGGAACCATCGATACCTGAACGATCCGGTTCAATCACGCATTGAGGGCATCATCAAGACCCACGTTGACGGCTACAATTACGGCACCCGCCGCGAGGATCAGACGTCCGTCATTGATGCCAGCGGTCTGTTCGGCCCCGTCACGCAATTGAGCTCCCGAGTCATCCATATGCAGTCGGTCGCTGATTGCGCGGAGGCTTGGCGCTCACACGCGACGCTGCAACGACAGGCTGGCAGCGCCTTCGGGGCGGTGATCGATGCTATTGAAAGCTATCTGGGAGGGCTGAACACAGCGACGATCCGGATTCCCTACACCACGAATATCTGGATGGCCCAGCTTCTCTAGAATAGCCAAAACCACCATGCCCATCGAGTTCTCAACCAAGGCCCGTACATTGGCCACCCTGCGCGGAGCCCTGGAAAGCGCGCAGGTATTACCGCTGTTTCACTTCACGGTCCGTGAATGGCGGGAGGACCGGGATGCCTGTCTGCGTGGCGCAGACGATATTCTGGCGTCACGGTCTGGCATTGTCCGATCCAGCTGCGGCAGGGAGGATGGGAAGAAGGCGTCTAACGCCGGTGCCTTCCTGACCTTGCTGGATGTTACATCCCCCGGGCTCGGCGATGCGATCGAGAGGGTCATCGCCTCCTATGGCGTAGCACAGGACGATGATGAGGTCCTGATCCAACCCATGCTGGATTCCGTGCTGCGCTCCGGTGTGGCATTCACGCATGATCCGAATACCGCCGCCCCCTACCGCGTCATCAACTGGACCGAGGGCGGCGATACGGCGGCCGTTACAGGCGGGACCGGTGGGCGTGTTTATCAGCGGGCAGCCCTGGCACCAACGGCACCGCCATACTCTATGGCACCGATCCTGTCCTTGCTTGAGGAGCTTCTACACCAGTTTGGCGGACAGCCCATTGATTGCGAATTCGCCGTGACGGGTACCGGGCCGGATGATGAAACACTCTGGCTTCTCCAGGCCCGGCCACTGATTCTCCATCAGGCACCGCAATCCGCCCAAGCGCAGGCGTTACGGTTACAGCAGATCGAAGCGAAGATTGAGCGCGGTACACAACCACACCCATTTTTGATGGGACGCCGCACGGTCTATGGCGTCATGCCGGATTGGAATCCGGCGGAGATCATCGGCGTAAGGCCAAAGCCGCTGGCATTGTCTCTTTACCGTGAACTGGTAACGGATTCGATCTGGGCATATCAGCGGCATAATTACGGGTACCGAAATCTGCGCAGCTTCCCGCTGATGCCTCATTTCTTCGGGTTGCCCTATATTGATGTCAGGCTGTCCTTCAATTCCTTTATTCCGGCCGACCTGGACGAGGGAATTGCGGGTCGTCTGGTGGATCATTATATTGATCGGCTGCTGGCGGAACCGACACTCCACGACAAGGTGGAGTTTGAGATCGTGTTTTCCTGCTACACGCTCGACCTGCCCAAGCGTCTTAACAAGCTGACAGAGGTCGGGTTCAGCAGAGCCGAACAGCAGCAGATCGCGAACAGCCTGCGCACCCTGACCAATCGCATCATCAACAACCGGAACGGCTTGTGGCGCACAGACGCCGCCAAGCTGGACACCCTTCTGGAACGCCGCGAATCTCTACTGGCCGCTGCCGGAGATCCACTGGAGCGGATTTACTGGCTGCTGGAGGATGGAAAACGGTATGGCACCCTGCCCTTTGCGGGACTGGCCCGCGCGGGCTTCATCGCCGTGCAGATGTTGAGGTCGCTGGTGGCCGTAGGGGTCTTCAGCGAAGCTGACTATGACGCCTTTATCGCATCGGTTTCCACGGTCAGCGGCCAATTGGCCCGCGACAGGGCACTATTGGACAAGACGACTTTTCTTTCCCGGTACGGTCATCTCCGGCCTGGTACCTATGATCTCTTGTCCCCCCGGTATGATGAGACACCCGACCTCTATTTCGACTGGCAGCAAAGGCCGTCGGCTTCCCACGCCACGAAGCCCTTCTCACTGACATTGCCGCAGATGCGCGAGATGGCAAGTTTGCTGGCCTCGCATGGGCTGGAGCCCGATGCCGTGGGGCTGATGGATTTCATGCAGGCCGGCATTGAACTGCGCGAACTGGCCAAGTTCCACTTCACCCGCAACCTGTCGGACGCGCTGGCCCTGATGACGGAGGTCGGGGGACGCTACGGTTTCACGCCGGATGACCTTGCCTACAGTGATGTCTCAGTCTTCCGGGAGATGCATGTCGCAGCGGTCGATGCCGGCGAGATACTGGCGGCCAGCATTGAGCAGGGCAAGAAACGCCATCGGGACACCGAACTTCTTTCGATGCCGCCCTTGATTGCGACAGCTGACAATGTTTGGGGATTTGAGTGGCCGGCAACGATCCCCAACTATATCACGCAGAAGCAGGTGACGGCACGAGTCGTCATGTGCGAAGATAAAGACGCGCTGGCGGGTGCCATCGTCTGTATTCCGAACGCCGACCCCGGGTTTGATTGGCTGTTCTCTCACTCGATCGCCGGGCTTGTCACGGCCTGGGGTGGTGCCAACTCCCACATGGCGATCCGCGCCGGGGAACTGGGGCTGCCCGCCGTCATTGGCGCGGGCGAGATACTCTTTCGACGGTGGTCGGGGGCACAGCGCCTGCATCTTGATTGCTCGGGCCGCCGCGTGGAAATTGTGGGATGAAGCGCATCGCCATCAGTCAGCGGGTGGATATTCATGCCGACCGCGATGAGCGGCGCGACGCCCTGGACCAACGTCTGTCCGCCTTTGTAACCGCGATTGGCGCATTAGCCTTTCCCGTACCCAACGGTTTGCATGAACAGGGGTGGCTTCGGGAATGGCTGGACGTTCTCTCCCCCGATGGCATTCTTCTCTCCGGCGGTAATGATGTCGGTGCTCAACCGGACCGGGACAGCGTCGAGCGCATGTTACTGAACTGGTCTGCGGAACGGCGGCTGCCGGTGCTGGGTATCTGTCGTGGGATGCAGATGATGGCCACCGTGGCTGGCGGGCGGCTGAAGCGTGTCACCGGCCACGTGCGGACCCGGCATGTCCTCGATGGCAGACTAGTCGGGACGGTAAACAGCTTTCATGATCATGCACTGGATGGTTGCCCCGCATCATATAGGGTATTGGCCGTCAGCGAGGATGGGTCGATTGAGGCGATACGCCATGAAGACCTGCCGTTCGAAGGATGGATGTGGCATCCGGAGCGCGAGACCCCGTTCGCCGACACGGATTTGGAGCGGGCGAGAAAGTTGTTCAGCGCCTGAGCCCTGTACCGGGGATTCATTTTTGGGGATTGGACGGAGGACTTGGTGAAAGCGCTTATTCTGGCAGCCGGTCGCGGCAGCCGCATGCGAGGCATGACGGACGAAAAACCCAAATGTCTGGTGCCTCTTCAGGGCCGTCCGCTGCTGGAATGGCAGCTCTCAGCCCTGCGTGCCGCCGGCGTGGAAGAGATCGGGATCGTCACGGGATACCGCCGCGAACTTCTCGCCGGATATGGCTTGCAAGAGTTCCATAATCCCCGCTGGGCGGAGACGAACATGGTCTCCTCTCTTGAGTATGCGGACGAATGGCTCAAGGCAGCCGACTGTATCGTCAGCTATTCCGACATTTTCTATGATCCATCCGCAGTGAGATTGCTGATGGAGAGCCAAGCCGGGATGGCGATCACCTACGACCCCAACTGGCTGACATTGTGGCAAAGCCGCTTTGGCGACCCTCTGTTGGACGCCGAAACATTCCGGATGAATACGGGCGGAACTCTATTGGAAATCGGCGGCAAACCGCAATCGGTTAAGGAAATCGAGGGCCAATATATGGGACTGCTGAAATTCACGCCTAAGGCTTGGCAGGAGATATACGACCTTCGGGAAACCTTAACCCCAGTACAACGTGATCGTATGCACTGCACAGGCACCTTGCAGGCGATGATCACCAGAGGCCGAATTCCCATTACCGCTCTTAAATACTCTGGGATATGGGGTGAGGTCGATACAAACGACGACCTCGCTGCCTGCGAGAAGATTTTAAGGTCAAAACTGTTACCAGCTCTGATGACGTGCTGGCCTACATGACCTTTCCCCGCGAACACAGGGCCAATATCCACAGCACAAACCCCTGAACCGCTCCGGGTTTGCCGGAGGCTCCAACTCTTGAGTAGGATGGAGCCATCATGAGCAAGACGACGAACAAGTTTTCCCCTGAGGTGCGCGAACGCGCGGTGCGGCTGGTTCTGGACAATGAGGGCCAGCATGGCTCACGTTGGCAGGCCATCCTGTCGATTGCGGCCAAGATCGGCTGTTCAGCCCCCACCCTGAACGATTGGGTCAAGAAGGCCGAGGTGGACAGCGGCCGGCGTGCCGGCATCCCGACGGAGATGGCCGAGCGGATGAAGGCGCTTGAGCGGGAGAACCGTGAGTTGCGCCAGGCGAACGAAATCCTGCGCAAGGCGTCGGCGTATTTTGCGATGGCGGAGCTCGACCGCCGGTCGAAATGATGGTGTCGTTCATCGATGCGCATCGCGATGCGCACGGGGTCGAGCCGATCTGCAGGGTTCTGCCGATCGCCCCATCTACATACTACAATCATCTGGCCGGGCGGTCCGATCCGGAACGGCTGTCGGACCGGGCGCGCCGGGATGCGGCGTTGCGACCGGAGATCCGCCGCGTGTTCGAGGAGAACTGGCGGGTCTATGGCGTGCGGAAGATCTGGCGGCAACTGGGGCGCGAGGGGTTCGATGTGGCCCGCTGCACGGTCGCCCGGCTGATGAAGGGCATGGGTATCCAGGGCATCATCCGTGGCAAGCCGCACAGGACGACGATACCCGACAAGAAAGCACCGTGCCCGCTGGACAAGGTGAACCGGCAGTTCCGGGCACCTGCGCCGAACAGGCTGTGGGTGTCGGATTTCACTTATGTCGCCACTTGGAAAGGGTTCGTCTATGTGGCTTTCGTCATCGACGCCTATGCCCGCAAGATCGTGGGCTGGCGCGTCAGCACCTCTGCGCAGGCAGGGTTCGTGCTCGACGCTTTGGAACAGGCCGTCCATGACCGCCGCCCCGCCAAGGCCATGGGCCTGGTTCACCATAGCGACCGCGGGTCTCAATATCTGTCCATCCGCTACACCGAGCGGCTGGCGGAAGCCGGTATCGAGCCTTCGGTCGGCAGCGTCGGAGACAGTTACGACAATGCACTGGCGGAGACGATCAACGGGCTGTTCAAGGCAGAGGTCATCCACCGTCGCGGTCCCTGGCGTGGCGTCGAGGCCGTGGAATATGCCACCCTGGAATGGGTCGACTGGTTCAACAACCGACGCCTGCTCGAGCCAATCGGAAACATCCCGCCTGCGGAAGCCGAAGCCAACTTCTACGCAGCGCTGGAAACTAAAGCCATGGCCGCATAACTATTAAATTCAAGCCTCCGGCAAACTCGGAGCGGTTCAAACGACTCAACGGCGAGATCAAACGTCGCACCGAAGTCGTCGGCATCTTTCCAAAATGAGGCGGCCATCATTAGGTCCTGTTGACAAAGGTTGGTAACCAAAGTTTAGCGGCGGCAATGTTGAGGAAAGCGATAAAGGACATCGCGGTCTTGTCGTACCTTGTGGCGATGCGTCGGAACTGCTTCAGGCGATTAAACATGCGCTCGACAAGATTTCGGTCTTTGTAGCTTTCTGCGTCATGGGGGATCGGCTCGCGCCGGTTTGCCCTGGATGGGATGACGGGCAGGATGCCGTGGATCAATAGGTTCTGCCTGACCTCGTCACCGTCATATCCTTTGTCCGCCAGCATCAGTCTGGGCCTGGGAACATCCAGGTCGAACAGGTCCGGGACAGCCTCATAGTCAGACACCTGACCCCCGGTCAGGACAAAGCCGAGAGGGCGTCCCTGACCGTCTGCACGGGCGTGGATTTTGCTCGTAAAGCCGCCGCGGCTTCGACCAAAGCCTTCATTATGAGTCCCCCTTTTGCGCCGGCGGCCTGACTGTGGCCCCGGATGGCGGTGCTGTCGATCATATGCTGCCAGTCATCGGTCAGACCCAGATCAACCAGCGTCAACCGCACATAGACCGAGTTCCATTTGCCGTATCGCTCGTGCATGTCGCGCCACGGGCAACCAACCCGTAAAACGTAAAGCATCCCGTTCAGGAAACGACGATTGTCATGGGCGGGACGGCAGCCCCGACCGCGCTCCGACGGCAACAACCCACCGATGACCTTCCACTCCGCGTCCGTTACTTCACCACGCATTAACCGACCTCCGTAAAGGTCAGCGTTGAATCACGTCACAGAACGTTTGGAAAGGGCTTTGTCAACAGGGCCTAGAGGTCCCCATAGGGCGCAGCCGGAGCACCTACGCCCAAATTCGCTTTCTTCCGTTACCTATATGTTACCTGCGGGGTCTGTGGTAGGTTGGCCCAGAAACGACAAAAGCCGCTGATTCTTGTTTAGAATCAGCGGCTTAATTGGATGCGGGGGCTCGGCTTGGCCGATGGTATGACAACCTTTCCATGCTCATCTGAGAATATATTATAATATAATTTTTACCCCAAAGGCATATGCCGAAAATGAATCTATATTATTTTCTGTTATAAGTATTATTTGATATAATTTCAGAAAATACTGAGCATGACAAGAATATTGATCAATAAATAAATTACACAACAGAAAACATACAAAAGAATTCAAAAGCCATACCTTTCACGTATTAATCAATGGACATCACGCATGACAACAATATATCAGTGGCGAAGGGACAAAAGCGGTAACTCCATGGGCTGAGACGATGCGATTTAGGGTGCGGCTTTGCGCACAACCGCTCAGCGCAGATGAAGCGGCCACGGCGACCGGTCAGTCACTGATGGCGGTGTACGACGCCCTGTCGGCCAGCTTGACAGCCCATCTCCCCCCCTTGGTCGCAGGTTATCTTGCAATTCCCGTCATCGATGCCGGCTACCTGCAATGGCATTCCGAACTGGCGACGCTTGCGACGGCCGCCGACCAGCTGCCGGAAAGGGAACGCGGACGTTTCACCAGCCTGCTCAATGAGCGGATGCATGCATTCAACGATCTTGCAGCCAGACTGGAGGAACAGGGAAAGACGCAGATCGCCGCGCAGCTGAGGCAGATCGCCACCGCGCCCGACCTGACAGATCTCTATGCCGTCGGCGGGTTGCCTGTCCGGGTCAACTGGCATCGGCAGCTGATATCCCTGACGGCGCAGCGTCCCCGGATGCTCAAGGCCACCCCCGCCCTGCCACCGCTGGCCACCATCGGCAACATCGGGGTGGCACCGGCACAACCCGCCGCAACGATCCAACCATCGATGTCAGCCCGCCCTTGGTGGAAGCCGGTTGCCGTCGGTGCCACCCTTTTACTGCTGCTGTTGTTGATCGCCCTGCTGATGCAACAATGCAGCTTTTCGGGGTACAAGCAAAACACCCCGCACGCACCGTCCCCGACGCCGGGTGCCGATCCCATCGCGCCACAACCGGCACCGGCCCCTCCGGAGAATCTGGACGCGGAAATCCAACGCCTGGAAACACAGCTCCGGGAGCGTCTGCACGCCTGCAAGGCCCCGGTTCCCAGCCTTTTGCCGGCTCCACCGCCGGTGCAAAGCCTGCCGCCGGCTCCTAAGACCACCGCACTGGAGATTGAGGCCCCGCCCGCCGCAGAACCGCCGCCGGAAGTGAAACGGCCGGTCGAGAAACCTCCGGCCCCCATGCCGAGGGCAGAAACTGCCAAGGCTGACCCGCCACCGGCCTGCCCACCGGAACGGCAATCATGGGAAGCACCGGAACTGGTCATTGTGATGGATAC
Organism: Niveispirillum sp. CC-CTL257; assembly: GCF_059489915.1. Lineage (NCBI taxonomy): Bacteria > Pseudomonadati > Pseudomonadota > Alphaproteobacteria > Rhodospirillales > Azospirillaceae > Niveispirillum > Niveispirillum sp. CC-CTL257. The sequence continues at coordinate 183,164 of NZ_JCAJXE010000003.1, read as the reverse complement.
ATCCAACAGCATGGCTCTTCCGACCGATGTTTCTCCGACCGAAACGGTTCGGCTTCTCCGGGCTGCCGAACAGGGGGATGTCCAGGCCCTGATGCAGCTGGAGAAATGGCTGCTGGCCCCGCACGCAAACAGCCGTCTGGCGCAGGCACAGACGGCCATCGCCGGCACTATTCCGCAGCTGCCCAAGGACATATCGACGGGACTGGTCATGTTTGGCGACTGTGGTGCCGTTCAGAATCTGCGTTTCTATTCAGGCAGTGAGCGCCCGCAGCTGATCCAGGCACTCCGTGCCGCACGCCCTAAGGCAGGCACCCCACTGACCCGTGCGCTGGAACGTGCCGGCACCATGATCAACGGCCGCGACGTGCCCGGCATCATCGTCCTGATTTCCGACGGCATGGACAGTTGCGGCGGCGATCCTTGCGCGGTCGCAAGGGAATTGAAAGCGCAGAAGCCGCAATTGAAGATCAACTACATCGATGTCGGCGGCGAAACCATCGCCCGTTGCACCGCCAGGGAAACCGGTGGCCGCGTCCTGACGCTCAAGGATGGCATGGGCCTGGAGGACCTGCTGAGGACGGCCTATGAGCAACCCGATCCACCGCCCCAGTGCGTGAAGCCATGAGGTGCCCATGCGCCTGCGCCTCCTAGCTTCCGGACAGCGGACCGATTTCACCCCCCTTGGTGCCGGGGGCGTGCAGATACATGCCGTGGCCGACCGGCTGCTCGGCATCCTGGACCGTCGGCTGGGTGCCGATGCGACGCGCATTCTCGCCACGCCGCAGATCTCAGAGAATGGCGACCGTATCGACTGGCACACGCCACTGCCGGGCGGCATCCTGCGCCTGATCGATGCGCCGCCCGAGCAGGCCGCCGCCGCCCGGACAACCGTGGAGGAAGCCCGTAACCGGTTTGCCGCTCTGGCCGCCGATCTGGCCCACGAAGGCAATGGTGGCGGGTTTGCAAAGCTGCTGCCATTGGCGCTCACCTTCCCCAGCGATGAGCATGTCTTCCTCGTCGATGGACGGCCCGTCATCAGCTTCTGGGGTTTCACGGCGCTGCCTGCGAAAGCAGCCCAGGGTCTGGCGCCCCCCGCTACTGCCCCCGTCGCGGTGCAGACGACACCGTTCCCAGCCGGTGACGGGCTGGTGTCGCGTCTGCCTTCCTGGTGGTGGCTGGCTCTTCTGGCCTTGCTGGCGCTGATCGCGTTGCTGGGATGGTGCCAGCAGCGGCCTGCCTCCACGGTCGCGTGCGCCCCCGATACCCCGGCTCCTCCCAAGGTGGTGATCGCACTGGACAGCTCGGGCAGCATGGCGCTGCCCATGGGGCCAGAGGCCGGCGACCTGCTGATGGCGGTGCAACAGAATCAGCCAGGCGCCATGGAACGACTGGAAGCGATGGCCAACGCGACCCGACCGGAGAATGCGCGGATGACCGCAGCCAAACAGGCGGTCACGGCACTTGTGGAACAATTGCCTGAGAGTGCGCCCGTCGGCCTGGTCACATTCGGCCAATGCCCCAGCCCACAGACACAGGAAATCGCACCGGGGGAAAATCGCCGCCGCCTGCTCCGGTACGTCCGGGAAATCAATCATCAGCAGGGCACCCCCCTTGCGACCGCCCTGACCGCGGCCGCCAGACTGGCGGGATCTGGCCCCGCCGTAATCGCCTTGATTTCCGACGGTGGGGAGAGCTGCGGGGGCGATCCCTGCAGGGAAGCCCAACGGATCAAGGCGGAGAACCCCGACCTTGTCATCAATGTGATCGATGTTTCCGGTCTGCCCGTGACGGGCAACTGCATTGCAGAGGCAACCGGCGGCAAGGTCTTCACGCCAGCCACGCTCAATGACTTGCAGGTTTCGGTGAACAAGGCAGCCATCTGCGCCAACGAGGAACAGGTACCGAAATGATGACGCCCACCTCCGGTTCGGCAAATGGGCCGCTGCTTACCCGGGACGACCTGACCCGCTACCGGCCATTGGGTACCCATGGTCGTACGGTCATGTCGGTGGCCGGGCAGATTCGTGGCACCATGAAAAGGCAGCTACCCGATATCGCCAACATGCTGGCCGTCCCGCAGGTGAATGAGACGGGAACGCAGGTCGGGTGGTACTCCCCGGTCCAGGGCACGGTTGTTCCCTGGAGCGCCATGCTGGAGCAGGAGCGCACCCGGGTACGCGAGGCACTGGTGGAAGCCGAACAGCGCATCGCCACCCATGCCGACAGCCTGCGCACACAGAATGTGCAGGGCGACGCCAAGGTTTTCGCGGACATGCTGCCGCTGATCCCGCAGGTGCCGAACCCCGACTGCCTGTTTCTCGTCGATGGCCAGCCCGTCCTGACCTTCTGGGGTTTCCAATCGGCCGACGGTTCGGCGACAAGCAGCGTGAACCTGGACGTAACGGTGGACTTGCCGGCGGACGGCATGCAACAGGCACCGTCGGCCGCCGGCAATGTGCCTCCCGCATTCGCCAGCACATCGCCACCGCAGGGTGCGGTGCCCCAGACGGCAGGCTTTCCACCCGCAACCATGACAGGCCCGGGGGTAACGGCCGGCCCGGCCGTCACCACGATATCGGTTGCACCGGTGATTGTCGCGGGATCAACCCGGCCCTGGTGGTACTGGGTGTTGTGGTTCCTGGCGTTCCTGCTGGCCCTTCTGCTGCTGGCCGCTCTGCTGCGTGGCTGTTCCCTGCCCACTCTGCCTATCGGAGGGGGAAATGCTGGTGGCGGTATCACCGACACCAGCATCCCGGCGGACAGGCATATGGTTCCCGAAACCGGGATGGCTCTTCCCGCCCGGGTCGCGGACGGTGGTCCCGCGGTCGTGGAAGCGGTTCCGGTAACGCCGCCAACGGAAGCGTTGCTGACACCCCCGCCGGACGTGGCCGTGGTTGAGCCACCGCAGGAGACCGCACCCCCGACGATTCCGCCCACTGTCGATGCCCGGGAGCAGCCGCTGCTGATACCGGAGGCGGCCAAGGAGGAAGGGTCGGTGGACTTCCTGAACGGCCGGTGGCAGTCGCGGACCAGCCTGATGGACAGCCGCACCGGGCGCCCCCTGGACGTGACCTACGATTTCCAGAACGGCAAGGGCACCGTCACCGTCAAACGCAGCGACGGCAGCACCTGCACCGGCCCCATGGCGGCCCGCATGGCGGGGGGCAAGCTGATCCTGGACCAGACGAGCCCCGCCACCTGCCCCGACGGGCAAAGCTTCGACCCTTCCACCGTCGAATGCGTGCCGGGTGCGGGCGGCAAGGCCGAGTGCCAGGGCCTGCACGGTTCCGGCGCCCGCTTCCAGGTCGACGTAGTGAAATGAACGGACCAAACATATTGTTCGAGGCAGCGACATGACCCTTCCCCGCCTGATCGGATTTGACGAAGAAATTTCCCTGATCGCGCGCAGCGGCATCCAGTTCGTGGATTTTGGGCTGACGCTGAACGTCAAGGCCATGACGCCCGGCGGCTTCGCCCGAACGCTGAGCCAGGCTTCCCTCGTCCGGCTGGACGAGCGGGAGGGGGACTATCTGGACCCGGAGACCAAGCGCAAGACCCGTGCCGAATATGAGCAGGACGTGCGAACCTCGCTGGACCTGCTGGCCGATATCTGGCTGCCGCTACCGATCCTGCGGCTGCATGGCAGCCGGCGTTTCGATGCCGGCCCCACAAACTGGGCGCGCGGCCGTCTGGTCCCCCTGAAGCCAGGCGAGGACGAGGAGAACCATACGCACCGTCTGGTCATCGCCTTCGATACCAGCGCCGATGAATATCTCCAGCCCGGCGCCGCCTATCTCACCCCCACCATGGACGAGGTCCGCCAGGGCGGGGCCAAGTACGCGCTGGCTTGGCGTGGATATGATCCCGTTCCCTTCATCGAGCTGCCCTGGGTCGAAGGTTGGCTGGCCGACATCTTCACCGAACTGGCCCAGGCCCGCCTGCGCCTGGATATGGAATCCATCACCGATGAACGCGACAAGGAACGCAAGCATCAGCAGCATTACCTGAACTGGCTGTGGGTGCTTGGCAACAGCCTGCGTGGAGCCGACCGCGCGCATGACCGTCAGGTCCCGGTCTTCGACCTGCTGTCCAACGGGCTGGACCAGTTGGGCAAGCCGATACTGGTCGATCTGGCGCTGGATATCGGCAACAGCCGCACCGTCGGCATCATGGTGGAAAACCACCCGATGGAGCAGGACGGCCTACGCGACCGCTATGTCCTACAATTGCGCGACCTGTCCCAGCCCCACCTGACCTATGACGAACCGTTCGAGAGCCGGCTGGAATTCGCACAGGCCGTCTTCGGCAAGGTGGATTATTCCTGCCAGAGCGGGCGCAACAGCTTCCTGTGGCCGACCATCGCCCGCGTTGGGCCGGAAGCCGCACGACTGGCCGCACGGCGCCGGGGCACGGAAGGGTCGACCGGCCTGTCCAGCCCCAAGCGCTATCTGTGGGACAAGGAGCGCTATGGCCAGGGCTGGCGCTTCAACGAGGCCTTCAACAAATCGGAAGCCGAGCCGCTGGCGACCGCCGCCCCGTTTTCCGACCTGATCAACGACCTGGGTGCCGCCCTTTACCAGAACCCGGACGACCTGCCCGTCTTCCAGCCCAGCTACACCAGATCGTCGCTGATGACCTTCATGCTGGCCGAGGTGCTGACCCAGGCGCTGATCCAGATGAACAGCCCCGGCCAGCGCATGAAGCAGCGCCAGTCGCATTCGCCGCGCCACCTGAACTCGGTCATCCTGTCGGTCCCGCCGTCCATGCCCAAGCCGGAACGGCAGATTTTCGAGGAATGCGTACGTCAGGCCATCGCCCTGGTCTGGAAGTCCATGGGCTGGCATCCCCTGGATGCCGAACCGCGCTTCGGCGAACCCGATCCCGAAGCCTATCCGGCCCTGCCGAAGATCCTCATTCAGTGGGACGAGGCTACCTGTGCCCAGGTGGTCTGGCTCTATAGCGAGATCATCAACCATTTCGGCGGTCGGCCGGAGGATTTCTTCCAGGTGGCCCGCAAGACGCGGCCCGGCGACAGCGGTCCCGCCCGCAGCCTGCGTGTCGCCTCCATCGATATCGGCGGCGGCACCACCGATCTGGTCATCACGGACTTTGCGCTGGACCAGGGGCGCGGCGCCAATGTCTTCATCGAGCCGCGTCAGGTATTCCGCGACGGGTTCAAGGTGGCAGGCGACGACATCGTCCTGGAGGTGATCAACCGCTTCATCATCCCCGCCTTCGAGACCGCCCTGTCGGAGGCATCGGTGGCCGATCCCGGCCCCGTGATCTCGCGCCTGATGGGCGCGGAGGCGGCGGATGTGCAGGAGAAGGTGCTGCGCCAGCAGCTGACCTTGCAGATCCTCTATCCTTTGGCCCTGCTGATGCTGAAGGCCTATGAGAACTTCAATACGCGCGAACCGGCGAGGGACGAGACCCACAGCATCCGCGACTTGCTGCTGATCACGGACGAGGAACCGTTCAAGGCGGTGCGCGACCACGTGCGGCGCGGCGTGCGGCTGGTGTCGCGGGTGGCCGATTTCGACCTGCTGTCCGTGCGCATCCCTTTCAAGCTGCGCCAGCTGCATGAATTGTTCATGCAGGACGACATGGAGATCTGCAAGACCATCCGGGCCCTGTGCGAGGTCGCGAGCCTGTATGATTGCGACTGGCTGCTGTTGAGCGGACGGCCCAGCCGCCTGCCCGGGATCAAGTCCGTGTTCCGGACCCTGCTGCCCCTGCCACCGGACCGCATCCTGCCGCTGCACGATTATCGCACGGGCGACTGGTATCCGTTCAGCAGCCAGCATCGCATCACCGACCCCAAGACCACCGCCGTGGTGGGGGCCACCTTGTGCCTGCTGTGCCGGGAGCGGCGTCTGCCGAACTTCTATTTCCAGGCCCAGAACCTGAAGATTACCTCAACGGTCCGCCATATCGGCATGGTGGATCGCAACATGACGATCAAGGACGAGGACGTCTATTACCGCGACGTCGATCTGGACGACGAAACCTACACGCTGGACGAGGACGCCTGGTTCGAGATGCGCGGCCCCATCACGCTGGGCTTCCGCCAGCTGGGCAGTCCGCGCTGGGGTGCCAGCCCGCTTTACCGCGTGGAGTTCAGCCCCGATGACAGCGAGGGGCGCAACCGGGCCCGACAGGAGCTGGACCGCGGTTCCCTGACCGGTACCGTCCTGCGCGTGCGGCTGAAGCGCGTGACCAAACCCATCGAGAGCCTGCAGGTGGCCCAGGTCGAGAATTCCAACGGCGGCGCTTTGTCGATCGGCGCACTGCGCGTGCGGTTGATGACACTGAACGCCGTCGGCCTGGAAGAGAACAGCTACTGGCTGGACACCGGCAGCATCGTGCGCTGAGAAAGGAAGCGAAACCGTGACCGTTTCATCTGAATACCTGGCCCAGCGCGCCGATGCGATCAGCGATGGCATTGGCCACGCCATCGGCTGGATCACCGATGTCCGCCCCGGGGTCGAGCGGCTGGACCGTGACGCCGACGGGCTGGTGGAGCAATTGCGCCGCCACCGCAACCTGTTGCGTCGCCTGGGTGCCGCTGCCCGGCGGCCCATGTCGGTAGGCTTCTTCGGCCTGTCCCAGGCCGGCAAATCCTATCTGATCTCCGCGCTGGCCAGCGGCGACAATGGCGAGCTTGAGACCCGCATGGAAGGCCGCCGGCTGAACTTCATCGACCATGTCAATCCGCCGGGCGGCGGCAAGGAAGCGACGGGCCTAGTCACCCGCTTCTCCCGCCGCGCGCGTACCGTACCCACCGGATACCCGGTCGAACTGAAGCTGCTGTCCGAAGCCGACCTGATCAAGATCCTGGGCAACAGCTTCTTCTGCGATTTCGACGAGAAGAAGGTGAAACTGGATACCGATCCGACCACTATCCATGCCGAATTGAAGACCCTGCAGGCCCGCCGCCAGCCGACGCCCGTGCCGGGCCTGACGGAAGACGACATCCTGGACGTCATGGATTATTTCGTGAAGCGCTTCCCGGTGCGGATGGAGCCTTTGCAAGGTGATTTCTGGCCCACGGCCATCACGCTCGCCCCCTATCTGTCGGCCCGGGACCGGGGTCAGCTGTTCGCGCCCCTGTTCGGGCGCATCCCCGATCTGGTCGATATCTATGTGAAGCTGCGGGCCGGGCTGGAACGGGTCGGCCATACCGAACGCGTGTTCGCGCCACTGTCGGCCATCGTCCAGGAAAAGGACGGTACGCTGACGCAGGCCAACAATATCGTTAATGTCGACATCATGTTCCGCATCGGCCAGGACGATCATGACCGGCTGACGGTCCTGCCCGGCGGCACCGACGGCACCTATGGCGCACCGTCCGACCTGCCGCGTTCGATGTTGGCGGCCCTGTCGGCGGAAATGTATTTCGAACTGGCCGATCCGCCCCGGCAGCAGGAGCTGGAAAGCGTCGACCTGCTGGACTTCCCCGGCTATCGCGCGCGGTTGAAGGTGGAAAGCCTGGAGGACGCGCGCAACAAGCTGCAAAGCCGCGATCCGTTGGGTGAATTGCTGCTGCGCGGCAAGGTTGCCTACCTGTTCGAGCGCTACACCAGCGATCAGGAGATGAACGTCCTGATCTTCTGCACCCCCAGCGACGAGCAGATCAACGTCACGGAGGTGGCGGATGCCCTGTCCAGCTGGATCCGGCTGACCCAGGGCGAGACACCGGAGCTGCGCAGCCACCGCCAGCCGGGTCTGATCTGGGCCGTCACCAAGTTCGACAAGCGCATCGCCGGCGAGTTGGACAAGCCCATCGACATGCTGCGCATCGGTTGGGACAACCTGATCGTCCAGGTCCTGCTGGAACGGTTCGAAGGCGAGGGATGGGTGAATGACTGGGCCGCCGACCGGCCCTTCGACAACCTGTTTATGGTTCGCCGTCCCGGTATGGCCGGTGCCTTCATCAATACCGATGCCAGACGGCGGGAGACGGGCATCCTGCCGGCCCGTCAGCAGGCATTGGCCAATCTGCGGCAGACCTTGCTGGCCAGTGATCGCACAATCCGCCATGTCCGGGATGCCGGCACCATCTGGGATGCCATGCTGCGCGACAATGATGGCGGCATGACCTGGCTGGCCGACTATCTGCGTCAGGTGGCGCGGCTGGAGATCAAGCTTGATCGCATCGCCGAACAGGTGGAGCAGATTCGTCACGATCTGGTGGAAACCAGGCTGGGCCGCTACTACCGCGCCGATGGTGCCGACGCCGTGGTCGCCAAGCGCCTGATCGCCGAACAGATCACCGGTTCACTGGCCGACCAGGCATCCTATTTCGGAGAGCTGCTGCATTACCTGCAGCCCAATCCCGACCATCTGCGGACCATCTATATCCGGGCGGAGGACGACGTCGACCCCACCACCCCCCGCCGCGGCCTGATCAGCATGGCCCCCCGGACCGGTGCGGCCCCGGTGGCCAACCGCGCCTCGCGCTTCGCCAAGGCCGCCATGACCGCCTGGATCAAGCAACTGCGCGGCCTGCCCGACAGTGAAGGGGTTCTGACCTATGCCGGCCTGTCGGCGGACATCATGCACAAGCTGACCGAGGAACTGGTGACCAGCGCCGTGCGCATCCGGCTGGAGGAAACCTTGACCCGTGTCCTGGACGAGGCGGAACGGCAGGCGGGCGGTACCCGCAACCGGCTTGCCGACCGGCAGGTGCGCACGGCCTGTGCGGTGATCAACGAATATGTCGACTGGTTGGAACGCAAGGCTGGTGCCAGGGATCATTTTGCCCCCCCGCCTCCCGTTACGGGACTGCCGGTCCTGAATCAGGAGACCGCCGTTTTCAGCGAGCGCTATATCCGGTCCTGGCTGGAAGCCTTCACGGAAACCGCCATCAACAATGCCGGCCATCTGGTCGGCAGCGAATTCACGCCCGAACAGAATGAACGGATCGGCGCTATCCTGCGCCGTATCGCCGGGACGGACACGACCCAAGCGGGAGACTGAGCCATGCCGTTGCGCATCGATCTTGTGTATGACGCTGAACGCGGTCCCGGCCACGCTATTGCCCGTATTGCCGACCGACAGGCCCTGCCTGGACGGATCGAAATGAGCGTCCTTCGGAATTCCGACCAGTTCTATCTGCGCAGCGACGGAAGCTGGTCATCCAGCGAAAGCTGGCTGCCCCTGCCGGAGGCGGCGATGGAGGGGACGACCCTGTCCATGCGCTTCGGCCCCCATATCGTTGACAGCATTGTCGGCGCCCCACCCCATATCCGCTTCCAGCACATGCTGCGGCTGGATGGTATCGCCGAGCCGGCACATGTGAAACGCGCCGCCGATGTGCGGACCAGCGGTGCCGCGGGCTCTGGTCGCCGGCCCGATCCACTGCCTGTCACCCCGCCGCCACCGGCCACCGCACCGGTAGTGGAACCGCCTCCTCAGCCCATGCCTGCGCTGGAACCGGAGCCGATCGCACCGTCCCCCCGCCGACGCCGATGCCACCCGCACCGGGTGGCATCCGTCTGCCGTTGCTGATCGGGGGCGCTGTAGCGGTGTTGGCGATGATCGCGGCCGCGGTCTGGTACTTCACCCGCACGCCCGAAGCGCCAGCCCCCGAGCCCGTGACGGCAGCGCCAGTGGCACCGCCGCCGGCTGCCGCCACCCCTCCGGCGGCCGGAGCGCTGGAAAGCCTTGCCGATATCAACAAGTTCCTGTCGGAGAATCCACCACCGGACGATACCTACCGGATGGGCAAGGGCCTGCTGGAAAAGGGCAAGCCGGACCTGGCCATGCTTTTGTTCCAGAGCGCGGCACGGGGCGGGCAGAAGGATGCGCTGCTGTCGCTGGCCCGCATGTACGACCCGGAAAGCTGGTCGTCCCAGACCAGTCCCCTGCCCGCCGCCGACGCGGAAACGGCGGCCTACTGGTACGAGCCCGCGGCCAAGGCTGGCGATGCCTTCGCCCAGCGCCGGCTGGGCAAGCTGCTGGTGGAACTCAATCTCAGCCCGACGCAGCGCGAACACGGCATCGAGTGGCTGAAAAAAGCGAAGGAGGCCGGCGACACCGAGGCCGGCAGCATCCTGGAGACCGTGAAATGAGCGGGCGTGGCTGGCGTAACCTGACCATTGCCGCCCTGGCGACCCTGTCCTTCCTGGCAATGACGCCGGCACCGGTGCTGGCCCGCGAACCGCTGCTGATGCCGGGCAAGCAGACGTTGTTCCAGCGCGTCCTGGCCCGGCCCGGACTGATGCTGAAGCGGGAACCGGGGGAAGGTCCCGGTGCCATCCAGCCGGCACTGACGCGCTTCTACGTCTATGAGCGGCGGACATTCGCCGGGCATGAATGGCTGGAAGTGGGATTGACGGCAAAGGGCCGTACCGACGGCTGGGTGCGCGCCGATATGACGCTGCCCTGGAAACAGCAATTGGCCCTGGCCTTCACCAATTCCGCCAACCGCGACCGGTCACTGCTGTTCGCCAAGCGCGACGACCTGTCGGCCTTGCTGGAGAAGGACAATCCCGGCAAGGAAGTGGGACCGCTGCGGGCAAAGGTACTGTCCGGCGGCAGCGATCCGCGTGTCGTTTCCATCGAGCCGGAGAACTATGTCGACCTGAAGGACAAGTTCTATCTCCTGCCCATCCTGAATGTGGAGGAAACCTTCTCCGGCGCCGGTCACCGGGTCCGCATGCTGGAAATCGCCTCAGTATCGAAGGATGACGGCAAAGGTGTCCCGGCAGCCGTCGCGGCGCAACCGCAAGCCAGCATCATGCGCAACTTCACCGCCTCGGTGGTGTTCGTCATCGATACGACCATTTCGATGGGTCCCTATATCGACCGCACGCGCCAGGCGGTGAATGCGATTTACGACAAGATCGGCAAGGCCGGCCTTGGCGATCAGGTCCGTTTCGGATTGGTGGGGTTCCGGTCCAGCCTGAAGGGCACGCCGGAACTGGAATATACCACCAAGATGTTCGCGAACCCGGCCGAGATCAAGAACGGGGCCCAGTTCATGGCCGCCGCCGCCGCGGTCAAGGAAGCGGGCGTGTCCTCCGCCCGCTTCAGCGAAGATGCCTATGGTGGGGTGATGACGGCCCTGCGTGACGTCCCCTGGGTCGAGTTCGGAGGCCGCTACATCGTCCTTATCACCGATGCGGGCGCCTTGCAGGGCAAGGACGAACTGTCCAGCACGGGCCTGGACGCAGACCATATACGTGCAGAGGCCGCCTATCGCGGCGTCGCGGTCTATTCGCTGCACCTGAAGACGCCCAAGGGCAAGGACAACCATGCCGATGCCGAGCGGCAGTACAGCACGCTTTCCAAACATGAACTTGTCGAAAAGCCGCTCTACTACCCCGTCGATGCCGGGGATGTCGGGCAGTTCGGCCGACTGGTCGACACGCTTGCCGATGCCCTGGTGCAGAATGTGAAGGCTGCGGCCAGCGGCCAGAAGGTAGCCGGCAGCGCCCAGACAGCCGTTGCCGCCTATACCAGCGAGAAGAAGGACAAGGAAGACCCCGCCCAGCGTATGCGACGCGAGGCGGCCTTGCTGGGCCATGCCATGCAACTGGCCTATCTGGGTCGGGCGACGGGCAGCACGGCCCCGCCCCTATTCAACGCCTGGATCACCGACCGCGATCTGACCCGCCCGGAGATCGCGACGACAGAAGTGCGTGTGCTGCTGACCCGCAATCAGTTGAGCGACATGCGCACCGTCCTGCAAAGCATCGCACGCACAGCGGAGGCTGCCCGGTTCGAACCGGCTGACTTCTTCAACAAGATGCGCTCCGCTGCCGCCGCACTGGGCCGCGACCCCAACCTGATCAACAATCCGAAAGCCACGCGTCTGGCCGATCTGGGACTGATGGGAGAGTATCTGGAGGATCTGCCTTACCAGAGCAAGGCACTGCAACTGGACCAGGATACCTGGACCGCCTGGAGCATCGGGCAGCAGCAGGCTTTCATCGACGATCTGAACCGCAAGCTGCGGCTCTATCAGGTCATGCATGACGATGTCGACCGCTGGGTGGCCCTGGATACGGGCGCTGATCCGGGTGAGGGCGTCTATCCCGTCCCGCTGGACATGATGCCCTGAACGGACGCCGACATGCTTGAGATCGAAGGCCTGTATTGTCAAAGGGGCAAAGGTGCCTCCGGCTTTCGGCTGGAGGTGCCGAGGCTGCAGGTTGCGGCCGGTGAGGCCCTGGCCATCACCGGACCCAGCGGCTGCGGGAAAAGCACCCTTCTCGACATGCTGGGGCTGGTGCTGCGCCCCGACTATGCGGACAGGTTCCACATGGGAGGGAGAGAAGGGGCTGTGGATATCGGCGCATTTTGGAAGGCGGGCAGCGAACCGCTGGCCACGCTGCGCGGCCGGAATATCGGCTACATCCTGCAGACTGGCGGCCTGCTGCCCTTCCTGTCGGTGCGGGACAATATCGCCCTCTCGCTGCACCTGCTCGACATGGAGGCACCGCACCTGCCCCGGCTGGTGGACCGGCTGGGCCTGACCGGGCTGTTGGACAAGCGCCCCGCCGCCCTGTCAATGGGTGAGCGCCAGCGGGTGGCGATCGCCCGCGCCCTGGCCCATCGACCGGCGCTGGTACTGGCGGACGAGCCTACGGCGTCCGTCGATCCCGACAATGCCGGGCGCATCATCGCCCTGCTGCTGGAGATGGTGCAGACCATGGGCGCCACGCTACTGCTCGTATCGCACGACTGGGACATGCTGGATCGCTTGCCCATCGGCCGGATACGGGCCCAAACGGTACCGGGCGCGCCCGTGCCCACCACCCGTTTCATGCGGGAGGCTGCATGAGAATGGGTACCGCCCTGCGGCAATCCATGCGGCTGGCATTGGCAGATGCCAGCCATGAATGGCGGCTGTCGCTCTGTCTGGTCGCCGGGCTGATGGCCGTGCTGTCACCGCTGCTGGTCCTGTTCGGGCTGAAATTCGGCATCGTCAGCGCAATGACGGAGAGGCTGCTGGCCAACCCACTGACGCTGGAAGTGCGGCTGGTCGGTAGCTATGCCTTGAAACCGGAATGGTTCGATCAGATGCGCCAGCGGCCGGAAGTGGCTTTCGTCCTGCCCCGCACCCGGTCGCTGGCGGCCACGCTGGATGCGATGGATGGCAGTGGACGGGCCTTGCCCACACCATTGGCCATGCACCCGACCCAGGCGGGCGATCCCCTGCTGAAAGGTCTGGCGCAGCCTTCGGACGCGATGGAAGTGCTAATCGGGCAACCTGTCGCTGAACAATTGCGGCTGTCGGCGGGTGGAGAGTTTCGTGCCCTGCTTTCCCGCCGGTTGGATGGACGCCAGGAAGCCAAATGGCTGACCCTGCGCGTCGTCGGCGTGGTGCCGGAGGCGCTGGCCGGACAGAATGCCGTCTTCGTCGGCATGGACCTGCTGATCGCAGCAGAGCGCTATCGCAGCGGGTTCCGCGTTCCCATGCTCGGGGTGGAGGATGGCACGCCGGACGGGGAATTGCCGCCCTTCGCCAGCGCCCGGATTTTCGCCCGTGATCTGGATGGCGTCGCTCCGCTGGCCGTCTGGCTGCGCGCGCAAGGGCTGGAGGTGCAAACGGAAATGGCCCAGATCGAACTGGTACGGGCCATAGACCGGTCGCTGACCGTGCTGTTCGGGGTTCTGGCCGCCATCGCCGTGGCCGGATTCCTTGTTTCCCTCGCCGCCAGTCTCTGGGCCAATGTGGAACGCAAGCGCCGCGACCTCGCCCTGATGCGGCTGATCGGCTTCCCGCGCGGCGCCATATTCCTGTTCCCCGCCACGCAGGCCGCACTGGTTGCCACGCTGGGCACCAGCATCGCGCTGCTGTTCTTCCTGGCCGTCGCGGCACTGCTGAACCGCGTCTTCGCCGACGGCTTGCCTGCGGACATGCTGGTCTGCCGCCTCATGCCCGCTCACGCCGCCCTCGCCTATGCAGGCACGCTGTGTCTGGCCCTTTCCGCCTCAATCATTGGAGGATACCGTGCGATCCAGATCGATCCCGCGGACAGCCTGCGCGACCTTTGACCGGGTACGGTCCCTGCCGCTGGCGCTGCTGGGCCTAGCCCTGCTGGGGGACGCACAATCGGCATCTGCGGCCCGGTGGGAGGAGAAATTCTTCAACCCCGCGCCGGCGACCGACGATGTCGTCCTACCCCTGCCCTGCGACGGTGCCATGGTGTTCCGCAAGGTCACGGTGCCGGCCGGCGGGCCATTGGAGGATTACCAGATCACCCTGGGCTCCAGCGACGCCGCCCAGGGCTTCGCCGAAGCCTCCCGCATCACGCAGATCGCCGGCAGCTTCCCCGACGGCAAGGCCAAGCGCTATTTCCTGATCGCGAAATACGAGGTCAGCCAGCTGCAATATGAGGCAGTCAATGCCGCGGGGCCAGACAAATGCCCATCGCCCAAGCTGCCCGGACGCATGGCTCAGGGATCGGTGACCTGGCTGGACGCGACGAACTTCGCCGACAGGTACAGCCTGTGGCTGCGCCTCAACGCCAAGGATAAGCTGCCGCGCGACGGGGATGAAATGGGCTATGCCCGCCTGCCCACGGAAGCCGAATGGGAATTTGCGGCCCGCGGCGGTGGTGCGGTATCACCGTCGGATTTCCAGGAGCGCACCTATCCCATGCCCCAAGGACTGGCCGCCCATGTCTGGTTCGCCAGCAGCCAGTCGGCGGCCGGCAAGCCGCAATTGACCGGCCTGCTGAAGCCCAATCCCCTGGGCCTGCACGACATGCTGGGCAATATGGATGAGCTCGTGCTGGAACCGTTCCGGGCCGCCAAGCTGGGACGGCTGCATGGTCAAGCCGGCGGCTATGTCGTGCGGGGAGGCAATTTCCTGACGGCCGAGGCCGACATCCGGTCCGCCTATCGGCAGGAAGTGCCCCTCTACCAGGGCGACGCGACGCGACGGGCCAAGACCACTGGATTCCGGCCTGTCATCACCGGCCCCGTCATCACTTCCAACGCGCGCTTGCAGGAGATCAAAACAGCCTGGTCGGCCTTAGGCAGCCAGTCCCAGGCAGAGAAGCCGGCAGCAGCCAAACCCGACGCCCTGGCCGGTGGCAAGGCATCCGACGATCCGATCGAAGAACTGGCCATCATCGGCCAGGCGGCTGAAAGCCCCGCGATGCGCCAGCGGCTGGAGAAACTGAGGCTGGCATTGCGCCAGAACATTGCCGAGCGCGACGAGCAGCGCGACCGCACCGCCAGGTCCACCCTGCGCCTGGGGGCCTTCCTGGGACAGAAGCTGCGCGATGATGCCCGGGCCGTCGAAGCCCTGCGGGGTATCGTCAAAGGCCGGGAAGCCTCCGCCCCTGACGAGGAACGCACGAAAAAGCTGCGCCAGCAGCTCCAGGCGGATGAAGCTGCGCTGTCAGACAACCTGAAATATTATGCCGACACGATCCTGGGCACTTCTGGAAATTACAGCATCGGTACCATTACCCATCAGAGGGACATATTGTCCGTGGAGTTAAGCTCTTTGGGTGTGTCCATGCTTGTGCCGTACCTTCAAAAACATGTAGATCATATCACCCGCTTTCAAAAGGACGGGAAGATCACCCGGACTCAATGGCTGGATGATTGGTCGAAGATGGGGAATTGACGTCAATCAAGGGGGAGCAGTTTGGA
Source organism: Niveispirillum sp. CC-CTL257 (assembly GCF_059489915.1). Classification (NCBI taxonomy): domain Bacteria; kingdom Pseudomonadati; phylum Pseudomonadota; class Alphaproteobacteria; order Rhodospirillales; family Azospirillaceae; genus Niveispirillum; species Niveispirillum sp. CC-CTL257. The sequence goes on along the minus strand of NZ_JCAJXE010000003.1, from coordinate 167,546 downwards.
TGACTAGATCTTTCGGTTTCCGTACAATCGCTACTTGCGTCACGGCCGGGTTCCTTCTGTCCGCCTGCGCGACAACCAAGCCCAATCGGCCGCTGACGCCGCAGGAAATCGCGCTGCGCGAACAGTCGAAGAACTACACCCAGACCGTCGTGGAAGGGGCCGCGATGGGTGCCATTCTGGGCGCGGTGCTGATGGCTGCTGCGGGCGGCAAGAGCAAGGATATCGCGGCCGGGGCCGCACTGGGCGCTGCCGCCGGTGGTCTGGCCGGTAGCTATATCGCCGAAAAGAAGAAGCAGTACGCGACCGCGGAGGCGCAGTACAACGCGATCATCACCGATGTCGAGAACGAGAATATGAAGCTGGCCTCCCTGTCGGACAATGCCCGCCAGGTCATCGCCAACGACAAACAGGAAATCGACCGTATCGACAAGCAGATCGCCGATGGCAGCCTGACCATGGACCAGGCCAAGAAGGACATCGCCGCCGTCGATTCCAACCGTCAGGTCCTGGCCGGAACCCTGGACGGTCTGCGCAAGAAGCAGAAGGAACTGGAAGACATCCAGAAGGAAGCGGCCAATCTGGGCGGTAACGACGACCAGCAGAAGAAGATGGATGGAGAGATCACCAAGCTGCGCGGCCAGATCGCGTCACTGCAGACGGAGGTCGATACCCTGGTCGAACGCCGCAAGGTTTCCCGTGTCGGCTAAGGGGGTGAACAGAATGCGATCACCGATACGCCACGGCGTATGGCTTGCGGTCAGCCTTGTGCTGACCGCCTGCCAGACCACGTCAGACCCGTCCAAAGGTGGCTTCCTTTCCGGCCTGCAGGGGGTGGCTTCGGGCACCTATGATCAGCGGCTTGAACAGAAGCAGACGCAGTTCGAAAACGCACAAGACCAGAATGTCCAGCGCCAACGGGAAGCGGAGCGGCTGGCCAGCCAGCAGGCCGCCGTCGCACATCAGCGCACGGAGGCGGAAAAGAAGCTTGTCGCCCTCGGTGCCCAGTTGGATGGATTGCAAGCCAAGCTTGCCACGGCACGCAAGGATAACAGCAAGCTGAAGGGTCAGATCGCCTCCCTCCAGAAGCGGATAACGCTCGCCCAGCAGAACCCCTATATCCCCGACGTGGAAAAGGCCCGCCAGTTGGAAGCTCTGCGCCAGGAAAAGGAAAAGCTGGAGATCGAAGTCGAACAGGCCGTCACGCGTTGATTGGTGCGGGAAGAAAGGTGCGGGCAGGTAGAATGGAACCGTTTCGCCGTACGGATGGTTGTCCTTCCAGGCTGCTGCGGCTTGTCGGCGGCACCCTGTCGCTGCTGCTGATCCTGGTTTCCGGTCCGGTTACCACAGCCTGGGCGCAGTCCTCCCCGGTAATGGATGACGCTGCCAAACGGGCCAGGATCAACGCCCTGCGCGAAATGCTGAACGGCAATCCCTGTGCCCGGCGGGAAGGGGCGGAAGCGCTGCTGGCAGCGGGAGGGACGGCAATGGCGGCAGGTGTCGGCGGCGCCGGGGCCAGCGGTAGCAGCGGCCTCGACATGGCCGCTGCTACCCCTCCGCCTCCACCGCCCGCCGGCTCACCTGCTTCCTCCGAACCCTCCACCAAGCCCATGCAGAATGCCGCCCTTGTAGATAAATTACGGCAAGCCGTGGTGCTGATCATTGCCGGAAATGACAGCGGTTCCGGCTTCTTCATTACCCCGAACCTCATCCTGACCAACCAGCATGTCGTGGCCAAGGCTACCAAGGGGGAAGTCGTTGTCGTCGGGCGTGGTCTGGACCGGCCGCGCATGGCACGCATCACCGCAATGACCCGGAGTGGCCGTGCCAATCAGCGCGACTTCGCCCTGCTGGAAGTCCAGGGCGGTACCGGCGCTGCCACGCTGGCCTTCGCCAGCAACGCCACAGCACTGGACAATGTCGTTGCGGCAGGATTCCCCGGTCTTCTGTTGGCCAATGACGGCGCGTTCAAGGCGCTGGCTGCAGGCGATTTGACCGCCATGCCGGAGCTCGCCTTCACCAAGGGACAGATCATGGCCCGCCAGAACGCAGGACAAGGCGTCGTTACCTTGGCACACAGCGCTGCGATATCCGGCGGGAACAGCGGCGGCCCGCTGGTCGACAGCTGCGGGAATGTCGTGGGAGTCAACAGCTTCATCAATGTGGCCGTCAGCCAGGGAACCAATGCTGGCTTTGCTCAGTCCGCCGACGATGCCATGGCCTTCCTGGCCGCCCATGGCGCCAAGTTTCGTCGGGTAGCCGCTACCTGCCAAGCCAACTGATCTTCTATTTCCACGCCAGCATCCTCTCCCCTAACAGGGCCATGAGGGCGCTCACTCCCGCTATGATCTGGGCATGCTGGATGCGGGTTCCAGAATCCCCGATTTAAACCTGCAAAATTAAGCTTTTGATTTTGTTATGGTTCCCCAAAAGTAGCGTAGCGACCTAAAGCACAAAGCCCAGCAACCCTTTCGGATTGCTGGGCTTAATTGGATGCGGGGGCTCGCCTCAACCGATGGTATGACAATTTATCCGTGAATATCTAGCATCGTAACTCACCGTCGCAACGGACCCCTCTGCCCACCCTACGGCCGAGGTGGGGCCGGAAGGGGAAAGGCCGATTTTCGCGTTCGAATTTGGATTCCGGACATTCCCATCCGCTCCGCCGCCATCACTTTCTATATCTCCGTCGTTTCCGCCAGATGCAGCGCGTCTTCGACATCGACGCCCAGATAGCGCACTGTCGTCTCGATCTTGGTGTGGCCCAGCAGGATCTGCACAGCCCGCAGGTTGCCGGTCTGTTTGTAGATGAGTGCGGCCTTGGTTCGCCGAAGGGAGTGGGTTCCATAATCCTCCCGGCGCAGGCCGACCCCGATCACCCATTCCTCGACGAGGCGCGCATACTGGCGGGTGCTGATGGGTTTTGCATGATCGACCCGACTGGGAAAGATATAGTCAGTCAGCGACCCGCCACGCCGTTCCAGCCAAGCCTGGAGGCTCTTGCGCGCCGTCTCCATCAATTCGAACTGAACCGGCCGGCCTGTCTTCTTCTGAACAACCAGGGCACGTGACCGGATTTCTCCACCACGGACGATGTCGCCGATCTTCATCCGGACAAGGTCACAGCCGCGTAGCTTGCTGTCTATGGCCAGATCAAACAGGGCGCGATCACGCACCCGCGGCTGGTGGTCCAACCAGAAACGGATGGCCCAGACCTGCTGTGGTTTCAGGGCGCGCTTGGCACCGATCCGCCGACCAGCATTCCAAGGCTTGTTTCCTTTCGCGCCAGGATCAAACGCTGAACGTCCCATGACATCCTCCATCATGGCCGAATTTGGCCTGACAGAGATTTACGCCGACCTATGGCGTGCCATGGCGAGATTGTCCCAGTTGAGGTGCCCATTTCACTGGAACGATCTGCCCTGGCTGCTGTTGGGGTGATATGCCGGCATTTCCTGGTCGGCGTCTCCTCCATGAAGGACAGGCCCATGTTCATGCACAACAAACGGCTGATGTACACGGTGCGCGTCGATGCCCCGGACCCCGTGCTGGCCAGTCTAATGCTGGAACAGTTCGGCGGACCGGACGGTGAACTGGCGGCGGCCATGCGCTACTTCACGCAGGGGTTGGCGGACGAGGATCCCGGACGCAAGGATATGCTGATCGACATCGCCACGGAGGAACTGAGCCATCTGGAGGTAATAGGGTCGGTTATCGCCATGCTGGGCAAGGGTGCGCGCGGCCGGCTCGCCGAAGGTGTGGATGCTGGTTCCGGTTTGTTGACCAGCCTGACCACAGGCGGCGAGAGCCACACGCTCTCGCTCCTCTACGGAGCCGGTCCAGCGCTGGTGAATTCCGCAGGGGTACCGTGGACCGCTGCCTATGTCGACAGTCGCGGTGAACCTACGTGCGATCTGCGCTCTAACATCGCCGCCGAAAGCCGGGCCAAGATCATCTATGAACGCCTGATCAACGTGACCGACGATACCGGCGTGAAGGATGCGCTGACCTTCCTGATGACGCGAGAAATCGCGCACCAGAAGTCCTTCGAGAAGGCGCTCTATGCCATTGAGGGCCACTTCCCGCCAGGCAAATTGCCCGGAAACCCGATGTTCACTGATAAGTACTTCAATTCCAGCCAGGGGGAAAACGACACTCGCGGGCCCTGGAACCAGGGGGAGCAGTGGGAGTTCGTATATGAACCTGGAGAGATGGCCGCTGTCGATGGCGGCGATGGAAGCGCGACGGTGAGGCTGGCCGCAGCGGATAGCCGCGTACTCAACAAGATGATCCGTCGCACCGCTTCCCGGCCCGAAACCGATCCGTTGACCGGTGCGGAATTGGGCAGCGGCACCGAGGGGGACGTGGGGAAAGCACCTTTGTCCTGATGGCAAATGGCCAAAAGCCCCGCCGCGTGTTCTGCGCGACGGGGCTTTCGCCTTCCGACTAGGCCTCAATCCGGAGGGCTCGAACTCGGTGGGCATGGATGCAAAAACATAGGCCAAGACGGCAGCGGAAAGGACTTGGAACTCTTTCAGGGTGATAACGTAGGCCTAAGCTACTTCGGCCGCTTGGCTTCAGAGGGACGGTCGCTGGCCTGGCCAGTACCGACCCGTCGACAAAGGCAGTCGCAACTGTTCTCAAGCTGGCTCCAGCGCACGGTTCAACTCGGCTGTCAGTCGATGACTGCAATCGCCAAGGCCCCAAGGCCTAGCAGCAGCAGCCCGAAGGGCATCCAACCCAGATAGGAACGATCGCGAGGTTCGCCCGATATGGTTTTGGCGTCCGCATCACCCGGTACCGGATCGGACAATGTCAGGACGGACGGGGCGACAGAGGCGGAATTGCCTCCCGCCTCCTCATCTGTGCCCAACGGAGCGGCAGCGGGGTCGGGGAAGAAACCTTGTCGCTCGCGAGGCCGCGGTCGATGTCGATACGGTGCCTGTCGATGGTGACGGTCGGTTCATACGGGGTGGCTGTGGAGCTGTCCCTAGGGTCAAGGCTGTCGTTCGGCGGGCGGGACATCCTCGCTCCGGTCTGGTCACGAGCGGTCATTGCAGCCTCCTCGGCGTCCTAGGCATCGGGTGGTTCGGACGTGTCTGCGACGTAGAGAAATTGCTGGCATGGCGGCGGGGCCAAAATCCCTCGTGAAGATGAAGCGGACGTCGCGTACGTCGAACAGGTCTTCACTGCTCCTTCCGTGGAACGATGGTCAGTTGCTGGACGACGACCCGGTCGGGCTGGGTGAGCAGGTAATGCACGCCGACGGCGACATCCTCCGCCCGCAGCATCTTCTCCTCGACGATCAGGTCCCGCTGCTTTTCCGCCGGCAGGTCGGGATAATGGAGGTCAGCGCCGGTAAAGCCCGGCTCCACGAGCGAGACCTTGATGCCCTTGCCACCCAGTTCCTTCTTCAGCGCTTCCGCGAAGCCAGCGATGTCAGCCTTGATACCAGCATAGACCGTGGACCCGGGGGAGAGTGAATGGGCGCTGGTGGATCCGATCAGCACGAGGTGCCCCTTTTCCCCCATGGCATTGAGGGCGGCACGGCAACTGGTCAGGTATGCCGTGAAGTCGGTAGCGATGGCATAGTCGAGCTCGCCTTTCGACATTTCGGCCAAGCCGGACGCGGCAACGGCGGCATTCACGATGGCGATGTCGAGGCCGCCCAGGTAACTGTCGGCCGCCGCGAAGAATTCATCAACCTTGCCCTTCTCAGCCAAGTCCAGCGCAATGCCGTCGCCTTGGCCGACGTCGCTAATGCGTGCCAGCGCGTCATCCAGATGTTCCGGTGTCCGGCCGCAGATGAAGACCTTTACGCCATAGCTGGCCAGCAGCACGGCAACGGCGCGTCCGATGCCTGTGGTGCCGCCTGTGACAACGGCACGTCGGCCGGTGAGGTCGGGCTGGTCGGTGTGGGCATCGTCCAAGTTTGTCATTACGCGCTCCCTGGCGGGAATGAAGGACTGGGGGCGTCGAAAGGGAGGAGAGCCGCCAATGGTAATGGCGGCTCTCCTCTCACTCGAACCGATCCGCTCACTCAGCGGCGGTTCTCCCACCCGCGGCGGGACGCCTCAGAGTGGCCGCGCGAGTCTCCAAACCAGCCGCCATGGCCGCGATCACCATCGTCGTGCCCCCGGCCGCCACGAGAACCACCCCGGTCATCATCGTCAGACATGAAGCGCCCCTGGTCATCACGAGGGCGGTCGTTGCCCGATGACCGGCCACGGCTGCCGTAGCCGCGGTCGTCATCGTCGGACATGAAGCGCCCCTGGTCGTCGCGGGAGCGGTCGCTACCCGACGACCGGCCACGGCTGCTGTAGCCCCGGTCATCATCGTCGGACCTGAAGCGCCCATGGTCGTCGCGGGAGCGGTTGCTGCCCGATGACCGGCCACGGCTGCTGTAACCGCGATCATCATCGTCACTGTCGCGGCGATGCTCCCAGCCGAGGCGGGACGCTTCGGCATGACCGCGCGGGTCGCCGTACCAGCCACGCCCACGGTCGTCGTCATCCCGACCGTGACCGCCGTAACGGCGGTCGTCATCGTCCTCGTAACGGCTGCTGCGGGAGCCGCGGCCGCTGTCATCGTCAGATGCGAAGCGGCCCTGGTCGTCACGGGACCGGTTGCTACCACCGTTGCCGCGACCATAGCGGCGGTCGTCATCATCGTCTCGGCTACCGCCACGCGACCGGTCATCCCGGTGTTCCCAACCCAGGCGGGCTGCCTCGGCATGGCCACGGGGATCACCGTGCCAGCCACTGCCGGAGCTGCGATCATCATCGCGGTCGCGTCGACCGCCGGACGAGCTGCTGCTGAAACGGCCATCATCGTCGCGGGGGCGGTCATTCTGGTTTCGTGCCATGGGAAAATCCTCCGTAGGGATTTCGTGGTGCCGGCCGAACATATCGAGGCGGAGAATGTTCAGTTCCGGCGTTAGGGGTTGCTGCGTCTCCGCCTTTTCCTGGGACGCGGCCAGGCGCGTCTCCATTTCCGATGCGACCTTGGCGATATCCACCTTCGCGGTGGCGGCCAGGGCGAAGATTCCGCTGCCGACAGCCGCCTCCGGTCTGTCGAGCGATGTTATCAACTGGCTCAGGACCCCCAGTATGGCTTGGCGTTCGCCTGCGTCCTGATAGCCGGCGCGCAAATCCGCCAGCAGAAGCCTGGCCAGATCGTGCCAGACGAGCGTTCGCCGCATCTCCGCTTCCGCCACACCAGCCTTCTCCAAGGCGGGGACGACATGGCGATCAATCGTGTCGAGAAGGTGCAGGCATTTGTCGAAGGCCTTCGACGCGCCGGCTTCATCCTCAAGCGCGACAATCAATACCTGCTGGTCGTTGCGCAGTTGCTCAAGGGGATCGGCAGGCGGCGTTTCCTCCTTGGATACACCCACATCCTTGGGACCGGCATTGTCGGACGGCGCGGCGGCGGCGCCTTTGGCGGGTTTCTTTGAGTCCATGACGCGACATCTCCTGTCTGACAGCCACATGGAATGAACGCAAAATAGCCAACAATGTTCCCGGAAGAATGCCATCATCGGCCTAAATGTCAGCCAGATACGATAAGTTATATTTTAAACGAAGTTATATTTTAAACGAAGAGTGTTTTTATATTATCTTTATTTTCACAATATCATGCATTGAAATTTGGAAATTCTAAGTTCAAACATACAATTCGATAACTGAAAAGGCCGTCAAGGCCTCATTACTACCTTGATGCAGCCATCCTCCTTGTCCCGAAATGTGCAGTACATCTCCGACCCCTGTTCCAGCGGCACACGGTGGGTGATGACAAAGGCGGGGGCGATGGTGAACACGCGGTCGGCACCCAGCATCAAGGCGCATTGGCTGGCGAACTGCCCGACGGGGCCGCAGCCCCAGACGGCCACCGTATCGCCCGGCTCGATCTCTGCATTCTCCGCCGCCATATAGCCGGTGGGGAAGATGTCGGACAGGATCAGCACCTGTTCGTCCGTCAGCCCGTTGGGGATCTTCAGGGCCCCGACCGCGGCAAAAGGCACGCGGATGTATTCAGCCTGCCCGCCGGCATCGCCGCCCGTCAGGTGGGAATAGCCGAACAGGCCGGCAGGTGCGTGACCCATGGCCTTGGCCGCCTTCTCCGCATCCGGATTGGAACGGTCGCAAAGCGAGAAACTCGCCTTGCGGAAGAAGAAGCAATCGCCGCAGGAGATGTTGAAGGGGATAACCACGCGGTCACCGACCTTGAGGCTGGTGACGGATGAGCCGACATCCACCACCTCACCCATCGTCTCATGGCCCAGGATGTCACCGCTCTCCATCTCTGGCATGTACCCGACAGATGCAGATCGGAGCCGCAGACGGCGCAGTTCGTCACCCTCAAGATGACATCGGTGGGAAATTCGATGCAGGGCTCGGGGACGGTGTCGTAACGCACGTCACCTTTGCCGTGCCAGCACAGAGCCTTCATGGATTTCGCCTCCGGATGGGATTGGTCGGGCCGCGGCGCGCAAAAGGGCCTGGAAACATGCACGAGCCCGCTACGTTGTCGGATTGTAAGTTGCTTGCCATGGGGGTCTTGGCCCGTGGCTGATGACGGAGACCGTCCATGGAACCCACAACCTTGCTGCTGCTCTATTTCGTCGTGCCGATCTGGTTCCTCGCCGGTTTCGCCGACTGGCTCTGCCATCGCGCCAGCGACATCGAGCATACGGCTGGGCCCAAGGAGAGCCTGCTTCACCTGCTGATGTACGCTGAGGTGGCGGTGCCGCTGCTGGCCTGCCTGTTCTTGGACATCAACGCGCTGGTGATACTCACGATGATGGCGGCGTTCCTGCTGCATGAGGCGACGGCGCTGTGGGATGTCAGCTACGCCGTCCGCCGCCGCATCGTCACGCCGCTGGAGCAGCATGTCCACAGCTTCCTGGAGATGGTGCCGCTGATGGCCATTCTGCTGATCCTGGCCAGCCACTGGGATCAGTTCCTCGCCCTGTTCGGGTTCGGAGCGGCCCAACCGGATTTCACCCTGTCCTGGAAGGACCGCCCGCTTCCCACCGCCTACCTCGTCACGGTCCTGGCGGCGGCTTTCCTGGTCGAACTCCTTCCCTACCTTGAGGAACTGCGGCGGGGAATGCGGGCGCGCCGGGATGATACCCGGCGCTGATCAGCGCTTCTCACCGGTTGCCAGATACTGGCGCAGCACCGTGGGAAGCTTGTCCTCCATCCATTCCGCCATGGCCAGTTCCTCTTCCAATATCCGTTCAAGGACGGCGGCAATGCCTGTCTCACCCGCCGCCTCGGCTGTGGTGATAAGGGCTTTGTAGTTGATGATCTCAAAATACTCGAAGGCAGCCCCGAATACGGCCCCCTTCACGACCTCGTCGGAAGCGAAGATACCCGATATGGCCTGCGCGATGCCGGTGATGGCGCCCACCCCGGTCTTCAGCATGGAGGTGTCGGCACCCAGTTGGTGCAGGCACTGTTCAACCTGCTCGGCCTGGTTCCTGGTTTCGACCACGTGCTGCTGCAGGCGCGCCTTCAGTACGGGATAGTCCTCCAACCGGTCGGCGGTGTTGGACAGCATCTTTTCCGCCTGCACCTCCATGGCGTAGGCGTCGCGAAGCCAGTCGATCAAGTGCTCGCGTGGTGTCGTCATGGGAAGCTCCTGCATGCATGGACATGTGGGTGGACGCAGGGATAACAACCGCGCAGCTGCTTTTGTGCCGCTTGCCAGCATCGTCGCTTACCCGGTTATGCGGATTAGCCAGATCGGTCTGGCCGCCCTGGATGCTGCTTGCGATTGGGAGGGAGCCAATCGCGGCGAGGCAGGCTGAACCACCGCCACCTGGGTTTGCAAGCGTCAGGCGGCCTGCTGGTTGCTTGCTTTTCGGTCGCAACCCGTTGCCGTCGACCATTGCCACGCCGATTGATACACGGGCTTTGGATGGCAGTTACGCGTTCGAGTTTGGCCCTGGACCGTTGGTACGGTGGTAGGGATGGAGGCCGCTTAGCACAGCCGGTCCGCGTTACCCTCATGTTGCAGGTCACCGCCGACGGGTTGCGAGTAGCACTCCCCATCCAATGAAAAGGGCCGCAGCGGCAAGCCAGACGCGCGGATGGCCTTTGGTTCGTTGCACAGGAGTGTGATCGGTCGCATGGCCGGACGCTGGCTCATCGCCTGCCGCCGCAGGCCTTTGGCTTCGGTCGTAAATTGTGTTCGCGCCTTGATCCGACTGGCGCCGATCACCTTGTGGCCCAATGCCGTGCGCTGGCTCCCGCTGGCCGCCTCCCTGCTGCGGGTCCTCCGCCACGGCGGAATTCTGAATGGTCTCTTCAGAGAGATGCGCGAAGGTGGCCGGGACAGGTGAAAGGGAACCTGTGTCACCGGCCGCAGAATGTTGTACCGCTTCCTTGACCGTCTCATCCGAGGGATTCTCAAACCTGCCCATGTCCGGGGCGGAGATAGGGTCCGGCTTGCCCGGGTGGGAAGCCGAGGTTCCCGTGGGGTCCGAAGGAGCATGGTCAAAACCGTAGCGGGAGTCCTTGTCGAGAGGGCCTGCTCCACGAGCGGCATCGGCACTTCGCGCGGCGTTCGGCCGGTCCTTGTCCGTTGGCATCGGGGCCTCCAGTTGGTTAGGGGTGAAAAAACTGAGTCCGCTATTGGTGAGCAGGCATATCTGTATGCGTGCCGGAGATCACGAGCGCCCCCATCCCCTCACCGTTGAACTTGGCTGCCAGCACGCCGCAGGCCAACGGGGCGTATGTACACTTGTCCAACACACGTGCCGGGGGCACCAAAGCCGCAAGGAGCAGCAGCTCCCGAAGATCCGTGTCAAGCCGCGGTGTCGTGATATCGTCCCTGTATTCTTCGTCGCGCCGCTACGCCCCATGAGCGTCCGTTCGACTAAGGGCCCAAGCGAAATGAGGGAGTGCGGTCTGCCGTGCGCGGCCCGAGGCCAGTTCCTCGAGTTACGAAGGGACTCTGCCGACCCCCAGGTTGCGCTATTGCGTCTCGTCAGCGAGGAGGCGCTGCACGTCTATGTATAGCAGCACCCTGCGGTGGGGCAGTGGGCCGAACGACAGGAGGTCCGCAGCGCTGAAGGCCCCGTCCGCTTCAATATTGCGCGGGCCGTGCCGATCCATCGTCGGCACGGTCGGGCAATGTGCACAGCCTCAGGCAGCCTTGGCGTTGACGGCGACACCTGCCAGTTTGGACAGCAGCAGGTCGGTACGCTTCTCCTCGGCCAACGTCTCCTCCAGCAGTGGCACGGCCTCTGCCATGCCCAACTGCTCGGCCCACGCGATCAGCGTGCCGTAGCGGCTGATCTCGTAGTGTTCAACGGCTTGGGCTGACGCCAGGAGGCCAGCATCCAGCGCGTTGCTGTCGGCGAAATCCTCCATGATTTGCTTGCCTTCGTCGATGATGCCGATAATGGCGTCACATGTCTTGCCGCGTGGTGCCTTCCCCATGATCTCGAACACCTTCTCCAGCCGTTCGATCTGCCCCTCGGTTTCAAGGCGGTGCTGCTCGAAGGCTTCGGAGAGTTGTGGGGAACTGGCTTTGCGGGCCAGCCTCGGCAACGCTCGGAGTATCTGCTTCTCGGCGAAATAGATATCTTTCAACGTCTCATGGAACAGTTGAACCAGATCTTTTGGCTGATTAGACATGGGACGCACCCCTTCTGCCGTTACGCTGGGTTCACCCGGCACAGTCCCGCAAAAGAATCTTAGGCGGGAGAGCAGGGCTCGCACTCTTCAACGCGGTCCAACGCGCCTTTGTTCCGGCGATCCGGCTTCTGGTGATCATCTCAAGGATATGGAAAGCATAAGGTCAATATCGTCAGGCGTCAGGACCAGGCGATTGATCGGCGTTCGACCCTCCACCTGGCGCAGCGCCTAGGCCCCCAGGTCAAAGGACAGGATGCCGCCATCAAACCAGACCGTGACCAGCTTGCTGGAAACAGTTGGCAGGTACTGCTGGGTTTTTCAGACTAAATGAATGTCCGATTCTTCAAGCCGAGAATCATTGGGGCCAACTCGACATCGCTGATTAGCTCCGCTGCCGCCTCGGGTGTCAGCCAGCACCGGGTCCGTTGATCCATCTCCGGCCAATGCGACAGGACCTCTGTCACTCGTAGCAGGAAAACGGCGACGCGACACCGGACAGCGCTGCCGTCGTCAAGCAGCTTCAGATAGTGGTAGGTGCCGATAGGAGGCTGGGTCACGACGCCCATTACGCCAGCTTCCTCAAACGCCTCTTGTGCAGCCATGGCGCTGGAAGAGTGCTTCTTCTTCAGCCAGCCCTTCGGAATGATCCAGCGCCGCGTCTGCCGTGAGGTGACCAGCAGCACACGCGGTACGGACCCCACGAAGCTGACCGGCAGGGCGGCGCATTGTCTGGTTCTGGCTTTGGGCATGGTGTCAACCTCTCAGGCGGAGGCCCCATCCCGGTGTGCCTGGGCCCGGTGCAGGCGTTGGCGCACTTGGGCGTCGCGCGTGATGGAGGGCGGAACGGTCACGGCTCCGCGAAGACCTGCGACGCTGGAAATGTTGCGGATACTGCGCATGGTTTCATTGAACATCTCCGTCATCAATTCCCTCGGGTCCACGGAGCCCTGCTCGGTCACCAGAGTCAGACGATGGATGGCGTAGAAGCCGATGATACCGGCGATCAGGAAATAGAAATCCCAACTTGTCATCACCAGCGGCAGTTCGTGCACGCCACGCGGGTTGGTCCAGCTCAGCAGTAGGCCCAGTCGGCGTTCGGTAAAATAGTCGGCCAGCAGACCACCGAGGATGGGGGCTAGGCCAGCCGCAAGCGCCGTGACGATGGCACTGGCCGCGATATAGGCGGTGGCGCTGCCGCGTGGTGACAGCTTCAGGGCGATGTTGGTGGCAGGAAGGGTGACGCCCGCCACCGCCGCCCCCATGAGCAAGTGCAGCACCACCAGCCATATTTTAACAGTATCGGAATCGGTCATCTGGGATGCACCGATCATCGCCACGATCGACAGGATGTAAGTGGGCGCACAGACCGCCAGAACAGATTTGTTGGAGAAGCGGTCGCTCAGCCGTCCCCAGTAACGCAGGGCCAGGATGTTGGATAGCTGGCTCAACACGTTCAGCACCATCACAAAACTGATGTCGAACTCGAGTTGTCTCACAATGAAAACAGTGAAGAACGGCGTCGCGAGGTTTACCGCGAACTGCCAACTGGCGATGAAGACCAGCAATTGGCGGAAGTTGCCGTCACAGAAGGGCTCAGCCACCAGGGTGATGAGGCCCACCGCTGCCTTAGGCGGCGGCATGGCCGGCTCCGGCATGGCGGCCACGATACGGGCACTGATCAGACCCGTTACGCAACCCACCACGAACATGCCGGCGAACAGCAGGTCCCGGGCCAGTGATCCTTCGCCAGTTAGATCCAAGGCCATGGCAGCGGCCAGCCCCAGCAGAAGGTTGATTGCCGTGACCCACAGCGTGCGGCGCGCGAAAACCTGGCCAAGCCGCTTTTCCGGTGCCAAGTCACGCAGCCAGGCATTCCATGCGCAGGAACCAACCGCGCCCAGGCCGCAAAGGATGAACTGGGCGCCCAGGAAGACCAGCAGTGGGACCGTGCCCGTGAAAAAGGCGGTGGCGGCCATCACGCCGAGCATCAGGCGACCGATAATGCTGGACAGAACGGCGATACGCTTGCGCTGTCGAAGCCGTTCGACAAGCAGGATCGATGGCAGTTGAAGAAGTTGCGCCAGGAAGGGAGCGCTGGCCAGGATGCCGATCATCAGGTTGGAGGCACCCAGATGCAGCGCGAAGGCCGTTAGGATCACGCCTGTCGTCAGGGCGCCACCAGCGCTGGAAAAGGCAGCCTCCAGGACGAGAAGCCGCAAGCCCCGAGCACATTCCTCTTCGCCAACCTGCGCCTGTGGTTCAAGCCGTGCCATCGATTTTCCCGGATTGCCATGGGAACAACGGCGTAATCGCGCGATGGTTCCGGTTTCAGGCATAAGGGTTATTGGATGTTTCTTTTTGAGAAACACTATTCTCTTGGAACGTCAAGGGATCAACGGCGTTGAATGGTCATGATCCCGGCCCCGTATCGGGCCGCCGGTCCTACAGCGTGGCGGGATCACCAGCCCTATGGAGGATATGATGCGCAAATTGGTGCAAGCGCTGGTAATCGGTGCATTTTTTTGCGTTGGGTCCGCCATGGCCCAGGTACCACCGACCCCACAGACCTCCCCTGGTAACATGCCAAACGCAACCCCACAGGTGGTGCCGCCCGGCTCCGATAAGCCCATCCCGAAAGATGCACCTGCACGGGCTGACCAGAAAAAACTGGTGACGCTGATCGCGCAAGGCGGGATGGCTGAAGTGACCGCCGGCGAACTGGCACAGCGCCGCGCCAGGCTCCCGTCCGTGCGTCGTTTCGCTGACCATTTGGTGGCCGAGCACACCAAGGGCAACGCCGAACTGGCAGCCGCAGCCTCGCAGGCCAATATCGCGGTTCCGTCCGATATCGGTACGGAGCATCAGTCCAAGATCACCGCGATGGGCAACTTGGCTGATGCTGAGTTCGACCAAGCCTATATACAGCAGCAGATCAAGGATCACCGCTCCATGATCGAGTTGCACCGGCAATTGCAGGATAGTCAAACTCCAGCACTGGCCCAGTATGCCCACAATACCCTACCGAAACTGCAAGAGCACCTGCGACTGGCGGAGGGGGTTGATCAGGACATAAAGGACAAAAAGCGTCAATAGTTGTGCATGCCACCAATCTCGACATAGCATGGATCGACCTCCTATAGTTTCCAAACAATACAACACCACCTATGACTGTGACGATAGCGAAGCGCGCTCGTATCTGGGGTAGAGACCGACGTATCTTGGTCTGCTTTATAGGGTGGAGGGGCCGCCCGGTTTGGGATGATACAGATACTGTGTTTACCTCTTACATGCAGGCTCTGGGCCTGGAACGCTTCCAAACAGCGCCATAGGCGCTGGGACTAAGAGGCAGTCTACACCTCCTTATCCGGCCCCAGGGGAACGGCTGACTTCCGCACCACCCGCCTGAATCGCGGGTCACACCGGGGGATTACGCCGGAAAGAGGGGTTTCATGAGAGTTTTGCCCAGAGCGATGCCCAGCACCACCCATATGGCAACTATGGCTAGGGCACCAACCAAGCTTTTCGGGAGCCTTCGAGATAACCGCTGGGATGCTTCGTCGCGAACCTCCTTCATGACAGCCGGAGGAACCAGTCGTACTGTCAGGAGAATGGCGGCCGGTATGATAACAAGGTCATCCAGATAGCCGATGACCGGGATAAAGTCGGGAATGAGGTCGATAGGGCTAAGGGCATAAGACACCGTTATCAGCGCGAGGACCTTGGCATACCATGGGACCCGCTGGTCGCGCCCTGCCAAATACAGGGCATAAATGTCCCGTCTTATCGATTTCGCCCACGTTTCAAGCCGCTCAAACATCTTCCAAATGTACCTTAGCGATTAACTGTCCGCCCCAGAAATATTATAGATGATCTCTCGATGCGATGCCGCTACTGCTCCAACTGATGCGACACAAACGCCTCGACGGCAATACGGACCTCTTCGAGAGTTGCCTGTGGCTGTATAGAAGGCTGGGCCAGATGCTGATTGCCAATCTCGATCCAAACAACAGTGATGCACGCCGATACTTCCATACAGTAGAAGACTGTAGTGTTCCCAACATAGAACGTATCATATAATTTCGAGCAGCTTGCGATCCCGGCATCGCGTGACATCGCCGCCTCCACGTCCCCCTTAGCAGAGCGCTGACACTATCATTAAACACCATTGAGGCAATTCTGCGTGTTGCATACCATTTTTGCTCCTCGTGAGATTTTTATGACTATCCAAATTTTTGGTTTTTGATCAACAGGTTACATATATTTGGTGCATCTCTATTTTCGACCCCTCTTTCGCGCAGTGAAAATTAGGTAATACTTGAATACGCCAATGGGGTAATCCCACAAATGGAGCGTCTAAATATGCGAGCACAACAGGTATGAAACGCATCGTGAAAGACATTGTGGCTACGAGAGATGGCTCGCAAATTAATATTATTAATGTGTATTTTTTGGATTATTTGAATTTCTGAAGAGAGCGATTAAGTGCATGGGCCTGCACATAATAAAAACAGGAAAATATCTTCTAAATTAACAACATAATAGCGGTGGTATAGCATGTATCCTGTGGCACAACACCCTACTATTTGGCCTGAGGGGCGAGCTTATGCGGACAAAAAGTGCGATTTTTGTCTTCCGGGCATTTCATCATTGACTGACACTATTTCTATATCGGGATTGAACTTCAAACCTAAGGTCAGAACCGCAACAGTGTATTGAAATTGCTGTTTGAATGTGATTCCAAGGCGTGATTAACGCGTTGGAGGATTGAATGCGGGAGATTTTCTGGCTTTCGGATGAAGCGTGGGCAGCGATTGAGCCACACCTCCCCCGCCATACCGTTGGTGCGCCGCGTGTTGATGACCGCCGGGTCATCAGCGGGATTATTCATGTACTCAAGAGCGGCTGCCGCTGGAAGGACTGTCCGCCGGAGTATGGCCCACCGACCACGGTGTACAATCGGTTCAACCGCTGGTCTGGGCGCAAACACTGGCACCGGATATTGCAGGCGCTGGCCGCCGGGCAATGGATCACGACCAGCGTGGCCATGGATGGCAGCTACGTGAAGGCACATCGCTGTGCCCACGGCGGAAAAGGGGGGCCAAGGCGCAAGCCATTGGCATTTCCAGAGGCGGTCAGACCACAAAAGTCCACGCCCTGACGGATACGCTCGGCCGCCCGGTGGCTTTGCATGTAACGGCGGGCAACGTTTCCGACATCACCATGGCCGAGACCCTGCTGGCTGAGGTTGATGATTGCCGCTATGTCCTGGCCGACAAGGGATATGACAGTGATAAATTGCGGGCCAAAATCAAGGAGAAGGGCGCAAAGCCGGTCATTCCTGGCAGAAAGTCACGCAAGAAGCCCATTCGCTTCGACAAGCTCCGGTACAAGTTCCGCTGGATGGTGGAGGCGGTCTTCTGCCGCCTCAAGGACTTCCGACGCGTCGCCACCCGATACGACAAGCTCGCCAGAAACTTCTTATCCACCCTCGCAATTGCAACCATCGTGGCCTACTGGACCTGATTGAGTCTGGACCCTAGCCACCTCACTGTTGTTAATTGACCGATGCCCTATGCGTGCGCGCCGTGGCCCGTAGTGCCGCCGTCCGATATCTCAGGCAAATAGCCCCAGACAAGCAGCGAACTGCGGGAGTCAGTCTCCATTGGTCCGCGACAAGCATGTTCCGTGGCCAGTTCGACCTAACCAAACGCAACCTAACCCTATGGACGCGGGTCGATAGCATCTGAACGGCGTATTTCTTCAAGGCACCGCTGCGCTGTCGCGCGGGGTCCCGGAATCGGCCGGAGGATGGAGATGCGTTCCTACTTGCCCTGGCTTTTCGTTCGCCCTTCATTGTTTGCGCAGGCCACGGCTCTCATCCTCCTCGCCTGCATACTCCTGGTTGGCGTTGACTTATCCCGCATCTGGAGCGCCCGACGGGTGCAGCTTGAGCACACCCGGGTCGAGACCGCCAACTTGGCCCGCTCGTTGGCGCAGCATAGCCATGAGGTGCTGCAAGAGGCCGACATCGTGCTGCTTGAGCTGCGGGAGCGGATCGAGACCGGTGGCAGCACGTCCGACCGGTTGGAGCACCTCCATCGTTGGATGATGCAGCGCGTAGCAACAGTGCCGGCCATCCACGGCCTGTTCCTCTACGACGCCGGGGGCGGCTGGTTGGCGAACTCCCTTCCGAGCTCGCCGATCGGCTTGAACAATGCGGACCGCTCGTACTTCCGATACCATCGCGACCATGCTGATCGCGGCTCGCATGTCGGGCCGCCGGTACGCAGCCGTTCCGACGGGACCTGGATAATCACCGTGAGCTACCGCATCGACGATGCCGATGGCCGATTTGCCGGTGTTGTCCTGGCCACCATCTCCGTGGAGTTCTTCCAGCAGTTCTTCGACAGCTTCGATGTCGGTGCCGAGGGTGTTGTCACCTTGAACCATATGGACGGCCTCGTGCTGGCCCGGTCGCCCTTCTCCGAAGCCAACATCGGGCTTGACGTTTCGGGAGGGCCGCTGTTCAAGCGGTTTCTCCCCAAGGCTCCTGCCGGTACCTACGACGACGTATCGCCCGTGGATGGTATCCGCAGGCTAGGCAGCTATCGTCGGGTGGCAGACTATCCATTGGTCATCCTCGTATCCCGCTCTTGGGCTGAACTGATGGCGGAATGGTACGAAAGCGCGACAGTCCACCTTTTTGGCAGTGTGGTCATGGCCCTTCTAGTCGGGGGATTGGCATGGCGCCTGCTCCGTCAGGCGCGGCGGCTGCACCTGGTCGAGACGCGTTACCGCCTGCTTGCGGAGAACTCCGGAGACGCCATCACCTGCGTGGATCTGGAGGGTATCCGTCGGTACTCCTCCCCGGCCTTCACCGACATGACGGGGTGGAGCGCCGAGGAGTCCGTGGGTCAACCGGTCGTGGACCTCATCCACCCCGACGACCTGGACGTTGCATCGGAGATCAAGCGCAAGCTCGCCGCCGGGCACCGCAGCATGTCCTGCACATACAGGTACCGCTGCAAGGACGGTCGCTACTTCTGGGTTGAAGCTCGCTTCACACTTGCAGACGCTATGGATGGCGTCCCGCAATTCGTCGTGAACATCCGCGACATCGACGAGCGCAAACAGTTGGAGGAGAGGCTGGAGGCGGCCAACCGTGAGCTGACGGTCCTCGCGAGCACCGATGCCCTGACCGGCCTCGCCAACCGTCGCCACCTGGACCATTCGCTTTCCCAAGAGGTGTCGCGCGCTGCAAGGCTTGGAAAGTGCGTGTCACTGGTCCTCATCGATATCGACAACTTCAAGGCCTATAACGACCGCTATGGGCACCTCGCGGGCGACCGGTGCCTTTCGCGAATTGGTCAGGTGGTCCGCGACGCCGCGCGGCGGGCCGGCGATATGGCAGCCCGCTACGGTGGCGAGGAGATGGCATTGCTGCTGCCGGACACCGACGGTGCCGGAGCGGCAAGGATCGCCGAGACCGCCCGCCAAGCCATCGAGGCACTCGGGCTTTTTCACGACGGCAACCCCGAGGGCAGCGGCTTCGTCACCGCAAGCTTCGGCATCGCCACGCTTGATCCCACGCCGCTGGAGGGGACCGAGACGCAGGTGCTGGCGCTGCTCGGCAGTGCGGACGCGGCGCTGTATGAGGCCAAGGCCGATGGTCGCAACCGTGTCGTCGGGCCCGGTAGCCGTGTCGCTGCCTAGCCCCGCGGCCCGGTCGGATGGGGCCGGAGAAAAGTTACGTCCCAGACGGGGTCGACAGTTGGCCGACAAGTGACCCACATTGATGCATTTCAAACCCTTCATCCGACGACGCTGACAAAGTGAAGGGCGATGCCGATCAAGGCACAAGCCCCGAGAAGCTTGGCCATGCCCACTTTGAACCGGAAGACCGCGACGATGGCGCCGGCTGAGAGGACTAATGCCGCTGAATTCAAGCTCTCCCACTGGGGCCAGTCGAGTTGAATTGGCCCAAAGGACAAGGAACGCAGGTCCTGGAACATGGTGTGCAGCGCGAACCAGATCGCTAGGTTGAGGATCACGCCCACGACGGCTGCTGTCACGGCTGCCAGGGCGCTGGTTACCGCGCGATTGCCACGCAGCGCTTCGATCCAAGGCGCCCCCAGGAATATCCAGAGGAAGCAGGGCATGAAGGTCACCCAGGTGGTGAGGATGGCTGCCAGGGTGCCTGCAACAAAGGGATTGAGGGAGCCGGGGTTGCGGAAGGCGCCCATGAAGCCTACGAACTCCACCACTATGATCAGCGGTCCTGGCGTCGTCTCCGCCATTCCCAGACCATCCAGCATCTCCCCAGGCCGCAGCCAGCCGAACGTCTCGACCGCCTGCTGCGCGACATACGCGAGAACGGCATAGGCGCCGCCGAAAGTCACTACCGCCATCTGGCTGAAGAAGGTGGCGATCCGGCTGAATGTATGATCAGGACCAAGGATCAGCAGCAGGGCGGCAACCGGGATCAGCCAGAGGGCCAGGAAGATGCCGGCCATCCGCAGCGACCAGGCTGCCGACGGGCGTGCATGGTCGGGGACATCCTCGCCCAGGACCGTGTCCTTGTCAGCGACGGCGAGACCATGGCCGCCGCCGTGGCCGCCGCCCTGGAAACCCGCAAACCCATACTGGCCGGCCACCCAGCCGATGATTGCGGCTGACAGAATGATCAGCGGAAAAGGGACACCGAGCGCGAAGATGGCGACAAAAGCTGCGGCCGCAATGGCAACCATAGCATTCCCGCGCAGCGCCCGGCGGCCGACGCGCACGACCGCCTGCAGGACGATGGCGAGCACGGCGGCCTTCAATCCGAAGAACAGGGCGGAGACCCAACCGACCTGGCCGTAGGCAGCATAGAACAGGCTCAAGGCCAGGATGGAGAGGAAACCGGGCAGCACGAACAAGCTGCCGGCCACCAGTCCGCCGGCCGTGCGATGCAGAAGCCAGCCGATATAGACGGCCAGTTGCTGTGCCTCCGGTCCCGGGAGCAGCATGCAGTAGTTCAGGGCATGCAGGAACCGCTTCTCGCCGATCCAGCGTTTCTCTTCCACCAGGATGCGATGCATCACGGCGATCTGTCCCGCGGGGCCGCCGAAACTCAACGCCGCGACACGGACCCAGGCCCACGTCGCTTCAGCGAATGTCGGATAGGCAGGCCGCTCGCGGACCGACGTGTCGCCTGCCCGGATTGTACTTTCCATGCTCATCACGCCCCCCGCTGTCCCGGCCCCGGCCCCGGCCAATAATGGGTTTCGTCACCGGCGTCGCGGCACCAGCGGTACAAGGCGTCATAGACCAGCATCGCGGCCTCAACCTGCGCAATGTCGTCCCGGTATATGCGGGACAGGCCCAGGGCCACGGCCAGAAATCCGGCGGCCTGGGGGGCGATGTCCAGTCGCGCCGTATCGGCGCCGCGGATGATGGTGGCCAGCCGCGACAATGCAGGTGAGGTCAGTCCGAACCGCTCGACCATCACATCGAACGTACAAAGCTCGCCCCGGTGGCTCCATTCCACCCCCTCCACATCGAAGGGAGTGGCGGCGAACCGCTCGGCGACGCCGACGACTTCCTGAGCGGATACAAACAGGAAGACGGCGTCCGGATCGACGAAACGCCGAATCAGCCAGGGGCATGCAGTACGGTCAACCTTCGGCCGGGATCGCGTCACCCAGCGGGTGCCTTCATGGCAATGCGTTCCCGGAATGAAACCCAAGGGCACCAATGGTCCTCCGGAATCGCGCCAGGCCTCGAACCCACCTTCCAGGCTTTCCGCCTGAACACCGAGATGGCGTAGATAGGCGGCGGTACCCTGGGCGAGCTTGCCGCCCGCCTGGCAGGTGACAATGACGCTGCGACCGGCCAGGCTCTTTCCCCAGATGGCCACTTGATCATGGGGTCGGTGCCGCGACGCGGGCAGGATACGCGGGTCCGCCGCGACATCCGCATCGGTGCGGACATCAATCAGGACCGGGCAGTCTGGTAAACCGATCAGACGTAATAATTGCGACGTGGAGATTTCTGTATACGCGGGCATGCCAAGCCATCCCTGGTTCGGGGTGTAACGGTATTGGGCATGCCGCCTCACGGGGCTACCGGAAGGCCCCTGTACCGCATTAGAAGCATGACGCGCGCGACAGTGTCAACCACAGGGCCAGTTTCCCCCCTGATGGGACGGCTTTGGATAAGGAGCTGAAAGAAATCAAAGGAGGAACATCGACAAGGTTCCGCTGTTCCACGAAGACCCTTCCTGGGATGTACCGAGGTCGATCATGTCGCATTTCCTTGCGGAAACCTCATCTCACAATGCAAGCCCCTACTTACTTGCCTTGCGCCAAGCCGGGAGGGGCGGCCAGCGCCAAACCATCACCCGTATCGCCCTGGGCGAATTGGATGTCGAGTTCTGCTCCACGGCGCACTCCCTTTGGGCGCTCATTCGGCGCCGGGGTAAAGGAGGCCTGGCCCTGCGTGTGGCCTATATCCCGGCGTTAACATTTGCATGTGACATGGCGGAGGCGGCGCCCGGTGAGACTGCCCGGCTGACCGTGGCCAGCGCGATCGGCCAACATCTGATCATCTTCCGCGCGGGCGGGCTCGCCCTTGACCACTTGCGTGTGACGGTTCGGTTCAAACCAACTGTGCCGCTGCTGATACCCTTCATGCCGCGTGATCTCTATCCACTGGGTGCGGACGACGATCCGCTGGCAGCCACGGGACGTGTGGAAGCAAGCCAGAGGGGGTTGAATGCCGGCCTTCTCTATTTCCACATCGACGAACCGGATTTCGGCAATGTTCTTTACTTTCAGAACCTGACAGCACTCAGCGAATATTATCGCGCTACGAAGACCACGCCGGACAAGGCCGTCGGCGGCTTATGGCCGGAGCTGGGCCATCTGCTTCCTACGCAACCGCAGAATGGCATACCCTCGCCGAACCCGCTGCCGGCTGGGCAGGAGGTGACGTTATCGGACGCCATCCTGGTTTTCCGCCGCGACGTTCCCGCCGGTGAACGTGAGTCCGCGCGGCAGTTCCTTCAGATGCTGGGCGTCGCGTACAAGATGCTGGACCTTCCGCCCGCCGGTTACCGGGACTGGGTCGACCGGGCCGAGCGGACCGCGCGTGACCTGGACACGGCGCCGGAGGCGACGATTGAGCACTACGGCCACCGCTACATCCATCCCTACACCGCTGCGGAATACCCCGATATCATGGTGCAGATGTCGATCATCGCGGCACTTCACGACTGGGGGAAGTGGCGGGGGGAGCCGCATCCGCTTGAGGAGGAGTTCAAAGCCGGTCTGGAGAAGTTCTACGATCCCGAGCTGAAGACTCTGCGCCGCTACCTCCCCAACGTTGGCGACGACAAGAACGCCGACGCTGTCGACAGCTGGTATCTCTACCACCCGATGCTCAATCTCGGGATCCTGGCCCTGGACGGCGATGGATATGCGCGGGACCTGTTGATGCGGTCGATTGATTTCGGGATCAAGGCCGCCCACCATTTCGAGTATAAATGGCCGATCCAGTACGACGTCAGGGACTTTTCTGTCATCACCGAAACCGCAGAGGCCGATGGAAGGGGCCAGACGGATGTCGGCGGCATCTACGCATGGGTCATGCTGCAGGCGTTCGAGCTGACCGATGATAAACGCTTTCTGGACGAGGCGCGTGCCGCCGTCGACGCCGCCATGGGCCTGCGGTTTAATATCAACTATCAGGCGAACCTGACAGCCTGGGGGGCGGCGGCCTGCATGCGGCTGTGGCGCATCACCAACCAGCCGGTCTACCTGGAACAAAGCTATGTCTACCTCGGCAGCTTCTTCCATAACTGCGAGATATGGGAAAGCCACATTGAGCTGGCCGAGCATTATCAGAACTTCATGGGCGTCACCTGCCTGCAGGACGCACCCTACATGGCGATCTACGAATGCTTCGACAGCTTCGCCGCTTTCGAGCGCTATCTGGATGACAGCGGTCCGGACCTTGAACCTGCCGCCCGCCTGCTGATCGCGGAATACTGCAAATACACTCTCTATCGTGCTTGGTACTACTATCCCGACGCGCTGCCGCCGGAGGTGCTGTCACCCAAACAGCGCGAAGCCAACGGTCATATCGATCCGAAGCTCTCCTTCCCGTTGGAGGACCTGTATCCGGACGGACAGCCGGCCGGCCAAGTCGGCCAGGAAATTTACGGGGCAGGCGCCGCCTTCATCTTCGCCAGCCGCGCCTTCCATAATGTCGAAGGTGCACCCTTCCGCCTTTACTGCGACCATTTCCTGCGGGCGATGGAGCGAACGGGGGATCACGCGCTGACCATCACCTTGGATGGCGGCGAGACGTCCATCGCTGGATTGAGTGTGGTCTGCATAGGCGGCAATAAACCCGCCGACGTGAGGGTGGCCACTGCGGAGGGCAAGTTCCTGACACCGTATCAGGTCCAGGGTAACCGCACCGACTATCGCGTGCCCGCAAATGGCCGCCTTGTCTTGACCTGGGAGTGAGACTCCTGAACTACAACACGCTGTTTAAAGGAGCGCGGTTATGGTGCCTTGCAGCACTGCTCTTCTATCTGCACAGAGAAGAGCTACAGCAATGCTTCGCGGGCATCATCCAACGAGCATCTCTGCAAAGATTTTTCTACAACTCAGTATAGCCGCCGATCTGGATGTCGAGCATTGAGGGTTCTACCGGACGGGAGAACTGGAAGACGCCGCGTCGGATAGCATGAGCCGCGATATAGTCGAGCTGGATCTGCTTGTCGGGGGCAGTCGCTTCTACCAGCGATGCGTTGACGGTAACTGCCCCTGCGGCCTTGTCACCCCTGTTCGCGACGAAGACCATCACCATGGTGCCGCTGTCCGACTGCTCAATCCTGTCAATGGATACGACCAGGTCGGCGTCGCGGGTGGCGTTGAACAGGGCTTGATGGCCCAGAAATGCGATGAGGAAGAAAACCAGCGCGCCCGACAACGCCGCAACGCCCCACTCCACGGCAGGCCTGCTATTGTCTTGGTTTTTCTCTTTCATTTCCAACCTCAAAGGATAAGCCGCGCAGCCGCTGCTCCTACGGCGGACGGTAAGCCCAGGACGACCGTGGCCATCAGCATGCTGTTCAGGTGCATTCCATCGGTGCGTCCGAAAACCCACAGGATGTAAAGGCTGATTGCGAGAGCAATGGCATAACCTGGGAGGGTGAAGCGAGCGAAGCTGCTCCACCAGGGCTCGCCCGCCGCAATTTCCGAACCGCCGGCGAACCCCACCGCAAACACGAAGCCATGCATGAGAGCCAGTGAACAGGCGACCAGTGCCAGCGCGTGCGCCGCCGACATCTGGTAGGAGATCAGCAGCATTTCGTCGGTTGGCGCCAGATTAAAGCCCAGAAACAGGGCACCGACCGCCATGAGGAACAGTTCGCCGCCATATGTCTCTTTCCTCCTCTCCACCGGATTGTCATCTTCGTCCGACCTGGGGCCCGTGCCAAACTCGCTTTTCGCCAGCAATGCGCCAATTGCAGCAGGGACCATCTGCACCGTGACCTTGCCTACCATCTCGTGCGGCGGCGTCACGAGCGTGATGGTGCCGAAAAGCACAAGCAGGCCCGTGCAGATGATGGCTGCGACGCCGAGCGCGATCAGCGCGTCCACAATATCGTCGCGCCAGCAGGTTGTCCGCTCGAAGCCGATATGGTGCGACAGCAGAACCAGCAGCGGTAGGGCCGTGACGAACAGAAGCAGCAGGCGTGGCCGGTCCATGTAAAGGCCAAGCCACCACATCTCCATGGTCATCAGCATGGGCAGGGCGAAGATCAGCGCCCCACCCGCCGCGCGACCGAAATCGCGCAGAGCTTGCCTTGTCTGAGAGGAGAGGCCGGGGTGAAGCGACAAAAGGATGTTCCTCTTCTGGTCCATTAGGCGGCGCTTGCAGGTGATCGACAGCCGGTCGATCGGCTCGGCGGGTACACCGGAATGCGGCGCTGAAACGATCTCCCAGCCCCTACGGGAACAGTCCAACCCGTGGCTTTGTTTCCATACGCCATCTCAAGGGCGCGCCGAACAGCGGATCGGCGGGGCAGCCACACCTTTGGACCCGCCGCGCTCGAAGGAAAGAATGAATCGAGGGCGAGATGGGGCCGCATGGCAATCGTTCTTTCGCGGTGGCTTAAATGTCCGGTTTCAGTCGTAGAATATGTTTGCCTGAACGTCCGGAATGGCGCGCTATGCGGCCATTATGGTTGGCGCAAAGGAGGCCGGAAGCGGACGGGCCGGATTTCGCGCTCACTTTGGGATTTCGGACATTTGCCTCCCGCCCGACGGCTCCCGTCGGGCACAATTGCACAACTTTTGGTCGTTACGTGGCTTAGCGGATGACTGGTCATGCATTGTCCCTACGCAGCATCAGGCGCTGCCGGCGCCGAACCGACAACTGGCGCGCGCCCCCCTTGAGCGCAAGCACACCAGCGGGCCTCACCAGAAGGGTATTTCGCATCAGTATTGATGGCTGCTGTTCGCCTTAGGTAGCGCAGAGCCGAAGTGCTCCCCCCGAGGATTTGCGAAGGCAATCATCAGGCGTATGTGGCACAGGAAGCACAATCTCTTACGAACGTCATATCACCCAATGGAATGTCGGCATCCGAACGATTTATCGACTAAAATGATCATCCGCTAATATAGCAGGGACAGCGTTGGTTCGTTGCCATCAGGATGGTGGAGGCCGGCTGGTGCAGGATAACCCGGAGATTGGCGTTACTGACAACCCATCGGACGAGCCGTTCCGTTTGGTGGTGGAGGCTGCGCCCAACGCCATGGTGATGATCAATGGCCAGGGGTGCATCGTCATGGTCAATGGCCAGGCCGAGCGGGTTTTCGGCTATGACCGGGCGGATATGCTGGGCCAACCCGTCGAGATGCTGGTACCGGCGCGGTTCCGGGGGCATCACCCGGCCTTGCGCACGGCCTTCACCGGGGATCCGAGCCCCCGCCCCATGGGGGTTGGCCGCGACCTGCATGCCCTGCGCCGCGACGGGACGGAGTTTCCCGTGGAGATCGGCCTGAACCCCATCCAGACGCCCGACGGGCCGATGGTCCTGTCAGCCATCGTTGATCTGTCCCTGCGCCGGCAATCGGCGGAGCGGTTCCGCCAAGTGGTGGAAGCCGCACCCAACGCCATGGTGATGATCAATGGCGACGGCCGGATTGTCATGGTCAATGCCCAGGTGGAGCGGCTGTTCGGCTATGACCGGTCCGAACTGCTGGGCAGCCCGGTGGAGATACTGGTGCCTGACCGGCATCGCGCTGCCCATCCGGTCCTGCGCGGCGGCTTCTTCCGTCATGTCCATGGCTCGCGCCCCATGGGGGCTGGCCGCGACCTGTTTGCGCGCCGCAAGGATGGCAGTGAATTTCCCGTCGAAATCGGTTTGAACCCCATCACCATGGACGAGGGGCCGATGGTCCTGTCGGCCATCGTCGATATTTCCGATCGGGTGCAGCAGTTGCAGCGCATGAATGACCGGTTGGAAGCACGAACCCACGACCTTGAGGTGGTCAATCAGGAGCTGGAAGCCTTTGCCTATTCTGTTTCACATGATCTGCGGGCGCCTTTGCGCAGCATGGACGGGTTCAGCCAGGCGCTGCTGGAGGATTACGACGATATCCTGGATGACCGGGGAAAGGATTACCTGGCCCGCGTCCGTCGGGGTGCCGTGCGCATGGGGCAATTGATCGACGACCTGCTGAAGCTGTCGCGCGTCACCCGCAGCGGCATTACCCCTGTCGCCGTGGATCTGTCCGCCATCGCCGCCGCCGCGGTGGAGGAACTACGCCAACATGATCCGCATCGCCAGGTCCAAGTGGTGATCGCACCCGGTCTTCTGGATGTGGCCGATCTGCGGCTGATGCGGGTGGTGCTGGACAATCTGCTGGGCAATGCCTGGAAATTCACGAACCGCACAGCCGCCCCCCTCATTCGCTTCAGCAGCTCGCGGCAAGGGGGACAGGTGACTTACCAAGTGTCGGACAATGGCGTCGGGTTCGATATGGCCTATGCCGACAAGCTGTTCTCTCCGTTCCAGCGGCTGCATGCCGCGCATGAGTTCGAGGGGACGGGCATTGGTCTGGCAACGGTAGCCCGGATCATCCGCCGGCATGGCGGCACTATCGAAATCCAGTCCGAGCCGGGCAAGGGCACGGTGGTGTCCTTCACGCTCAATAGAGGGGACGGGTCGCATGACTGACGGACGGCTGCTGATCGTTGAAGACGATCCGGATGACGAGGCCCTGATCCTGCGGGCCCTGAAGTCGGCACATGTAACCAACCCCATCGATATCGCCCATGACGGGGTGGAGGCGCTGGCCTATATCTTCGGCGATGCCGCCCCCGACGCCCCGATCCCACCGCCGCCCGTGGTGATCATGCTGGATTTGAAGCTGCCGAAGATCGACGGGCTGGAGGTGCTGCGTCGTTTGAAGGGCGACCCGCGCAGCCGACACATTCCCGTGGTCATCCTCACATCATCAGATGAGCAGGAGGATATCGTCCGCTCCTACCGTCTGGGCGTGAACTCCTATGTTCGCAAGCCGGTGGATTTCGGCCGCTTCTCCACCAAGGTGGCACAGCTTGGTCTTTATTGGACGCTGATCAATCAGCCCTTCCCGGAGGACCGGTCATGAGAGGGGTTGATCCCGTTCGCATCCTGTTGGTGGAGGACAGCGAGCTTGATGCCACATGGTTGATGGAAACCCTTAGACGGGGGGGCATGCGGATAGACGCACACCATGTCGATAATCGCGCCGCCGTCGTCGCGGCATTGGCCGAGCGGACCTTTGACATCGTGCTGTGTGATTATTCCATGCCGTCGTTGTCTCCGCTGGAGGTGACTCTCCTTGTCCATGCCCATGACCCGGACCTGCCCCTGATCGTGGTGACAGGGACCATTGGAGAGGAATCAGCGGTGGCGGTGATGCATGCCGGCGCCGCCGATCTTGTGCTGAAGGACCGTATCGCCCGCCTTCGCCCCGCCATCGAGCGCGAATTGGCCGCTGCTGCTACCCGCCGCCAGAGCCGTTTGATCGAGCAGGCCCGCCTGCAAAGCGACCTGGTGCTGCGTGGCATCGCCAAGAACATCCCCGGCATCATCTTCCGTCGTTATCTGCAGGCTGACGGCAGCATCACCTATACCTACATGCAGAAGGAGCTGCTGGCTGATTTCATCGATACCGGCGATCTGGGCGATCCGGCCACCAGTCCGCTGGTGACGGCGCCCGGGGCCACGCTGCTGCGCGCCATTCATCCCGATGATCGCAAGACCTATCGGGACGCCATGGCGCAGTCGGCGGCAACGCTGGAACCTATGATCGTCGAATTCCGGCTTTCGACCGCCTCCGGCGGCACCCGCTGGCTGCGGTCACAATCGCAGCCGGAAAAGCTGTCCGATGGATCGGTGCAATGGGATGGCATCGCGCTGGACGTGACAGAACTGAAGGCGGCGGAGGCCGTGCGCGATCGTCTCGCCTATTTTGATCCGGTGACCGATTTACCCAACCGCGCGCATTTCACCAGCCTGCTGACCGAAACGCTGGCCAAACCGCTGAAAGATCAGCGTGTGGCCTTGTTCTGCCTGGGCCTGGAGGCCTTTACCGATTTCCAGGATGGGTGGGGACTGGCGGCCACCGATGCGCTCATCCGTGCTGTGGCGGACCGTCTGCGCCAGCTTCTGGAGCCCGGCGAGGTGCTCGCAAGGTTCGAGGGTGCCTATTTCTGCCTGCTGTTACCTGATGCGCCGGCCGATCTGGACCAGCGGCTATGGCAGTTGCAGACGGCTTTCGGCCTGCCCTTCACCGTGGATGGCGTCCAGATGTCCCGTCGTGCCCATGTCGGCATCAGCCTGTATCCGGCCGATGCCAGCGACGCGACGGAGATGCTGCAACATGCCAGCACCGCCCTGCATGAGGTGAAGCCATCGCGTGCACCCTTCCGCTATTACGCTGCGGAGATGACGGAACGGGCAGTGAAGCGCCAATGGATACAGACCGAACTGGCCGCCGCCCTGACCAAGGGCGGGATCACGCTGTTCTATCAGCCGCTGGTCCATCCCGTGCGCCACCACATCATCGGGGCCGAGGCGCTGGTGCGCTGGCCGCATGAGGGGCGCGGTCTGATCCCGCCGGCGGATTTTATCCCCGCAGCCGAACAGGGCGGCCAGATCGTGGAACTGGGGTATGAGGTGCTGCGCAAGGCGCTGGAGCAGACGGCGCTGTGGCGGGCCGCTGGCCTGTGTGAGTTCCCGATGTCGGTCAATGTGTCGGGCATCCAGCTCATGCGTCCCGATTTCAGCGCCCGGGTGCGGTCCCTGCTGGAACGGACAGGCCTGCCGCCTTCGGCGCTGAAACTGGAGCTGACGGAAAGCACCATCATCCGCGACGATGACCTGGTCCACCGCAACATCACGGAGCTGGCCAGCCTGGGTGTCAGCTTCGCCCTGGACGATTTCGGCATGGAACATTCGGTGTTCAGCCGTCTGTCGGAACTGCCTATCGACACGGTGAAGGTCGACAGGTTCTTCATCAGCCAGATGACGAAGGCCGCCGAGCATGCGGCCCTTGTCCAGGCCATCGTCGCCATGTCGCATGCGATGCACAAGCAGGTGGTGGCAGAAGGGGTGGAAACGCAGGAGGAACTGATCTACCTACGCGCCTATCAATGCGACGCCCTGCAGGGCTATCTGTTCAGCAAGCCAGTGCCGGCGACGGCGATGGAACTGCTGCTACGCCAAGGGCGGTTGCTGGGGTGATGGGGGGCGCTTCGGTAGGTCCCACCCGATCAGTGAAGGCAGGGCTGGTCGATCAGAGTATCGCAAACTGTTGACCTGCTGTTTGCAGCAGAACGAATTGCTCTACCGAAAATAGAATGCTTACGAGGAATTGCAGAAGACAATCACCACCTGATCCCAGCTACAGTACCATCGCGGAACCCGCACCAGCCAATGTCTTGCTTTGTCTGCTTCCGGACGCCATCTTCACCCCTGTGAACGACGTCAATGGAGCGCAAACCAGACGTACCGATCACCTTTCTGAAAACGGATCGACTTCGCCACCAGCACAGGAAATCTCTGCAATGATTCAATGAATTCGCGATCACCCAGTATCGATATGGAAAGCCACGGTATTCCTGCGCCGTCCAGACCTTGGTCCCAGCCTCACCTCATCTTGTATCGATGGCGCAATCCCGCGTAGCTTTGTCCATTCAAAGTGGAGCAAGGGTCAAGCATGTCATTCGAAATCCAAGGTCAGCTTGCAGCGCTGCTCGCCGATTACATCGTCGCCCGACAAAGCACCCCCTTCCCCGGCGATTTCCGGCAACGGTTCGACAAGCTGGAAGGGGCCTTCGCACAACTGCCGGCCCTGCAGTCCAGGCCCGCCTTGTTGGTCCGTGGCGGCTTCGGCGTGGGGCGATGGGCAAAGGTTCCCTGGTTGGTCATCCTGGACCCCAGAGAAACGACCACACCGCAGCAGGGTGTGGCGGTTGCGCTCCATTTCCGGCAGGACATGGCGGGCATAACGCTAAGCTTGAACCAGGGTGCTTCGCGGGACTTGGCGGAAAGAGGGCGCAAGGAAGCAAGGGCGGCATGGCGGTCGCGGGCCAACCAGGCGCGGAGACTGATCGGTGACTTGGCATCTGTCGGCTTCCAGCTGGATGGGGACATCAGCTTGGGCCAGGATGACGGCCATGACGCCAGCGATCTGGTGGCCAGGACCATTGCTTGGGCCGCCTTTCCCGTCGATGCACTTCCCGACGACACAACCCTGAACCGGTTGCTGGACGCATTGCTGGTCGGATACGAACGATGGGTCGCGGATCAGAACAGGGGGCATCCTGTGCTGGGCTTCGAAACCGGCGCATTGCAGGAGATGCGACAGCGGTTTCTGTCGCACATGACCGGCTTTCTGACCTTCACCGGTAGCAGCGGGACCTATCGGCGGCAGGAACGAGATTACAAGACGCAATTGGCGGCGATCTTCCAGACCGACCTGCTGCCGCTGCTGACGGCTCCGCCGGAAGAGGCCGCCCAGGCAGAGATGACCATACAGGCCCTGCACCAATTGCTGACCAGGCGCAAGGTGGGGGAACCGCCCGCTGTCCAGAACCTGCTATCCTGGCGCGCAACGGAGCATTTGGGTCGGCTGCGTGGGGCCGAGGCTCTGGAGGCCGCATGCCTGTTCCGCGACCTTCTCACTGGCACCGGTGATACACCCACGCGGGTGGAGCGTTTCAACGCCGGCTATGTCGCCATCCTGGCCCGCCATATGCCATCCGGTACGCAAGGTGTCAGCCGCAGCCTGCCGACCCTGCTGCTGATGCTGGCCGATCCTGCGCATGAGATTTTCGTGCGCACCACCTTGTTCAACGATGTAGCGCGGCAATTGGGATGCCCGCGCCCATTGAGCGACGAGCATCTGAATGCAGGCGATTATCAAGCTTGCTTGCGTTTGGCGTCCGGTATCCGGACGTGCCTTCAAGACTGGGGTTGGCAACCGCAGGACATGATCGACGTTCAGAGTTTTCTCTGGGTGGCGGCATCCAGTGCCTATACGGAGGCGCCGCTGGATGCCTTTGATGACGCCACCGATCCACAATCCGAACGGCGCATCTTCAAGATCGCTCCCGGTGAGCAAGCTCGGTTGTGGCCGGAATGCCGGAAGGAGGGGATGATCTGTATTGGCTGGGACAAGGTCAGTGACCTGCGCGAATATCCCGCCGATGGCCTGGAGGAACTGAAACAGGCCCTGCGGGCGGCCTATCCTGAAGATTACACCGGTTCCGGGGCCAGGCGTGCCACGGGGACGCGAAAGGCCAAGGAGATCTGGCAATTCCGCAACCTGCAACCGGGCGACATTGTCCTGGCTACCCGCGGCGCCAGCGAGATCCTGGCCATGGGCGAAGTAGTGGAGCCGGGATACAGCTTCGAGCCCGGCCGCACCGAGTATCAGCACACGGTCGCCGTACGCTGGAACGATAAGTATCGACGGGATCTGAGGGACAGGCTGCCACCCGGCGTGCGCGCCACTTGGATGAACTGTACGCTATCCCCCGTTGACCGCGCCCTCTATGCCGCCATTTTGGGTGAAAGACCGATACCTGACAGCTTTGTCCTGCCAAGTGACATTGATGTCGAGGACGCGCAAATTCCTGACAATTTCTACATCGAGCCGCCGTTCGCCGACACGGTGGCCGCTGTCGCGGCGAAGAAGCTGAAGCTGCCTGAACGGTTGCTGCGCCGCTATCATGTGGCGCTGAAGACGCGAGGCTTTGTCATCCTGGCCGGCGTGTCGGGCACCGGCAAGACCTGGCTGGCGGAAGCCTACGCCCAAGCGGTATCAGCGGAGTATCTAGTGGTGCCGGTCGCACCGAACTGGACCAGCCGGGAAGACCTGCTGGGTTATGTCAGCCCGACCAGTGGTGAGTATCAGCATACGGCGTTCAGCCGTTTCCTAATCCGCGCGGCCAAGGCCCATGAACAGGCGGCGGACAACAATTCTGTCCGCCCTTTCCATGTGATCCTGGATGAGATGAACCTAGCCCGTGCCGAACATTACTTCGCCGATTTCCTCTCGGTCCTGGAACAGCGCAATCGGGACGGAAAGGCCACCCTTAGCCTGGGCGACGCCCAGGTGAGCCTGTTCGGCAATCTGGTCTTCATCGGCACCGTCAACATGGACGAGACGACCCACGGCTTCGCCCACAAGGTCTATGACCGTGCCCAGGTCATTGAGGTGACGCTGGATCGCGGCATGCTAGCCGCCCATGTGGCCGGACAGGAATATGCCGATATCCTGCTGTCCCTGTGGGACGCACTGGGCCCGGTTGCCCCCTTCGCGCTGCGCACCGCCGATGATATCGCCGCCTATGTACGCCGCGCCACGGCCCTGGGTGCCACGTGGCAGGAGGCGTTTGATGAGGCGGTGCTGCAAAAGCTGCTGCCCCGCATCCGGGGCTTTGATCCCACCTTAGCGGAGCTGTTGCAGAAGCTGGCAACCCTGACCCAGCACGACTTCCCCCTGAGCCACGCGAAGATCGAGCAGATGCGGAAGGGTTTGCGCGATGGTGTCGTCTCCTTCTTCTGAGCTGACATTCCTGGGGCCGGATGGCGTGGCACGCGCCGGGCGGGAATGGACGGCATTGCTGCTGCACCTGCCCTGCCGTGCGGCGGAATGGGAGGGGCTGGGCGTCGCCGTGAACGGGGTGTCGTGGCCCGTGCAACTGCGCCGGTTCGGCAGCCTGACCCGTGTCGTCTGCGACTGGCCGCCCAGCGCTGCCGGAACCTATGAGATCACCATCACCGGTCAGGCCGCGGGCACGGCGAAGCATCGGCTGTTCATTCCGCCCGCCAAACTGTCGACAGCGCAGCTTTCCACCCTGCTGACCGATCTGGATGAGCGGCTGCCCCATGCGTTGGTGGCCAGCCTGCGTCAGGGCGGCGCGCTTGCCGGTCTGGTCGGCAACCAGCCGCCAAACCCGACGGGCGCGGCGGCGGAGCTGGAGCGGCTTCGCGCCATCGTGGAGGGCGAGCGCGGGCTGGCTCGCCTGCTGTGCCGGATCGCGCAGAACCCGCATCAACAATTGAAAGAAGTGCTGTGGGACATGCCCACGGCACGGGCGCGGCGCATCGGCCCCCGGCAATTGCGCGAGGCCCTTTATCGCGACCACAAGCCTGACGATGACGGTGTTCCCCTGCGCATCCAGGACCGACGGGTGGAGACGACCTGCGACGTGCCGGAGAACCGGCTGCTTCGCCATCTGCATGACATGGTGGCCCGGCGGCTGGTCCGCCTGTCGCCACGTCTTCCCCCAGAGGAAGAGCGTTGTAAGGCCCTGATCCAGACCCTGGCGGATGCTCGCCGTCGGGCCCGGTTCCTGGATTGGGTGGGGCCGTTGGCGCATCCGCCAACGCAGATCAGCCACGTGATGATCCACCGCCCCGATTATGCGCAGGTCCTGTCGCTGTGGCGGCAACTGACCGACGGGTTGACGGTGCAACTGGCCGACAGCGTCCTGGATACGGGGCTGAAGGATGTGCCGGCCCTGTACGAGCTGTGGGGGTGCCTGTCCGTTGTCCAGACCGTGGTTGATGCGGCATTGGAACAGGGGTTCCAGGTGGTGGCACAGGATATTGTCCGCCTTGTGCCGGGGTGCCTGCTGGTGGCGCTGTCGCCCGGCGGGGGCAGTGCCGTGGCCCTGGCCCATGCCGACGGGCGGCGCATCGACCTGGCCCAACAACGCCCCTTCACCGACCGGGGCCTATGGCAGAGCGTCAGTTTCACGCAAAGGCCCGATCTGGTGCTGGAATTGTCCGCCCCCGGGACCCTGCCCCGCCTGATGATCTTTGATCCGAAATACAAGCGGGATGATGGCAACGGGCCGCAGAAGGCCGATATCGACAAGATGCACGCCTATCGTGACGCCATCATCCATGCCGATGGCGGCCGCATCGTGCGCCATGCCGCCATCCTCTATCCCGGTCCCACCCGTTTCTTTGGCCCCGGCCTGTCGGCCATCGCGGCCCTGCCGGGGGAGGACGCGACCATGGCCGACAGCATCCACCGCCTGCTGGCCGATCACCTGTTCGGGACGTGACCTCACCCGCCCTCATAGGCGCGCTGAATCAGGGGTTCGGCTTTGCGAAGGTCATCCAGGCTGGACAAAATCACCTCCACATCGCCGGTGCCATAATGGCCGACGGCGCGCACATCGCGGGTGAAGCCGGGTTCCAGCGCCACACTGTCGGGGTTCAGTTTCAGGTACAGAACAATGCTGCCATGGCTGGGGAATGCCTCCAGACAGCAGAAATTGCGCAGGCGTTTGAAGGCGATGTAATGCATCAGCTCCTTCACCTGCACATCATCACCCAGGGCCAGCAGATGGGTCCGCACCGCCTCATACAGATCCGCCGCAGGCGGAGACAGTTTGGCGATGCGATAGGCGATGCCCTTCACCGCCCCCGCCCCTGCCCCACCCGCCCCCGGTGCCGTTTCCGTCGGCGTGGGGGCGACGGTACCAGCGGCGGTGGCGGGGGGCGGTAACGCGGCCTGGGTGGCGTTGACCAGTTCCAGCAGCAACAGATCATCGCCATAATGGCGATAGCGGATCAGTTCGATGCTGCGGTTGATCTGCTTCACCGCATGTTCGTCATAGCGGGTGAAGTCGCCGGCGATGCACAGCAGGCGCGGGGCCGACCAGTCCACTGCCTTGGCCGCATCATCGCCCAGTTTCTCCTTCACCAGCCACTGAAAATCCCCCCGATGGTTCAACAGCCAGTCGAGATAGAACAGGCCCTGGTTGATGACATTCTCGTTCAGCGCCCGCTTATACTCGATGATGACCGGGCAGCCATTCTCATCCAGGCCCAGCGTATCAATCCGCCCACCATGCACCTTGCCCGTGCTGTATTCCGACGCCAGGAACCGCACGCCCAGCAAGCCTTCCAGGTTCGCCTCGAACAGCACCTGCAGCGACTTCTCCACCTGCGCCGCCCTGGCGGTCAGTTCCGTGGGGCCGGTGGGGGAGAGGCGGAAGAGTTTCAGGTCAGGCATGGGGGTCTTCCTGAATGGCGTCCAGGATGGTGGCGCGGATCGTTGCCTTCAACCGCCGAACAGCATCCGCCGGATCATCGGCGGACCAAATCACTGTCAGATGATGGTTGGTATCGAAATGAGGGTACGTGTCTTTGGCGCCGAAAGCCTGTTTCTCACAGGTATAGATGACAGGCTTGCCCAACCCCTCGGCATAGCCAGCCTCCCAATAGGCCCCGCGATTGCCATGGCTGAGGTCGCAGATCAGGAAGCGGGCATTGCGGATATCAACGCGCAACTGATCGTCAATCAGGCCCGCGCGCGGCACATCATCGACGCGGCGCAAAGTGAAACCGGTTTCGGCAACCGCAGGGCGGAAGTGACCATTGACCAGTTCATCCAGTTTGGGGGCGCCAAACTGCATCGCCATGAAGGCCGTCCGGCTGTCTGGGCGAGAACGTTTCAGTTCTTCGTAACGCTGCCAGCCAGCCAAGGTCAGCTGTGCGCGTAGCGTATTGCTGTCGTGTTTGGTTTTAATTAAGCCTGAATTCTCCATTTCCAGAAGTAAATATGCGACCCCCCGCCGTGCATCTATTACACCAATTTCAAAGGCTGTTTCACTGGAACTCAGCTCGACAAATCGCCCCACGACCCTTGCATGCCCCAGCATTTCGACAAGCATATCGATCTGCTCCAATGGCGTCGGAACCGTTGCTGGCAGTATAGTGTAGCGCCATATCTCTTCGTCGATCGTCGGCAGTTTGTTGTGTCGCCGCATCTGGCGGATTGCAAAGGCCCTGGCAGCGGAAGCGAATTCCCCGAATGTGGTACCTTCGGACGCAAAAGCTATCGCCATCTCCGTCATTCGATATGGGCCGCAGCGTTGGCAGTGATAAACGACCCCAACGCCCGGTGACCGCTCAATTCTACCGCAGCCCAAGCCGCAAGCTGGGCACATTGTCATAATACCCCTCCTCTTCGGATACGCCCCTGCTTCGGCTTCTGCACCCGCTCCGCCCGAATACGGTCCAGCAACACGGAGGCCGGTTCATCCGCAGGGTCCTGGGGGACCAGTTCGCCCCGGAAGGCTTTGGCGAGGATGGAGGCATTCAACGTTCCGAGTTGTACCTTGAATGCCTCAATTTGTTCATTGAGGGATTTAACTTTGCTCAGGGCGACATCTAACTGCCTGACGATTTTCACTTGCTGCGAAATCGAGGGCAGTTGGAAAGAAATGGCTTTCAATTGTCCCAGATTGATTCTGGGGCGCGTAGCACCGTGAATGCCTTCTTCCAGACGCTTAAACACGGACCGACACGCAAGACGGTATGCCAAAAACTCAGGCAGGCACTTCGCTGTATTGCACCTGACAACAAAGCAGTCAGCTTTGTTGATCGCGGGTGAGGCATCGTCAGGGAAAAGACAGACCCGGACCTGTTCATCAACAAAGGATGAGAACAACACATCTCGGGGTTTCAACGTATGCCGGACAAGCGTTTGGTACTTTTCCTCTGGGATATAGGTTCGTTTATCTGAAAAGAATTCCAGGTGGCCGATATTTTCAAGGCGAACAACCCGGACCCCAGATTCAGAATAATCCGCAGACTTCAGGTTCGAACCAAACGGCCCATCAAAAACGGCCTCCGCGACATCGGCCACAACAACTTCCGGCCAATCCTCGTGCGCCTGCTGGA
This sequence comes from Niveispirillum sp. CC-CTL257, assembly GCF_059489915.1. Taxonomy (NCBI): domain Bacteria; kingdom Pseudomonadati; phylum Pseudomonadota; class Alphaproteobacteria; order Rhodospirillales; family Azospirillaceae; genus Niveispirillum; species Niveispirillum sp. CC-CTL257. Next base: position 129,635 of record NZ_JCAJXE010000003.1, on the reverse strand, counting down.
AGGCGGCGGCGAGGAGGGATTGGCGGTAGCGGTCGAGCAGGGGGGGCAGGGCGTCCAACGCCGCCTTGGCCCGCGCCCCCTTGGCCAACAACGCCTCTATCCGCTCCACGATCCGATGTTGTTCGGGCAGCGGTGGGAGGGGGACTTCCGAATCTCTGATCTGACGCAGCACAAGACGCCGAATGGCCGAACCAGACATCCTGCCGGTCATCGCCTGCTTGGTCGAAGGACTATTCAACCAATGCACCAAGAATTTTGAATCTAACAATCCAACAGATGGGCGAATACACGCCACACTAGAAAGCATGGAAAATGGCTCTGCCTCCGTATTGATCACCGCAAGGCCAGTGGTCACTCCGTCTTTAATATATAGCACATCATTGATTTTCACCGGACAACGTGCATAAATTTCGGCATGTATATCCGAATCGACATATGTGATATTTTCTAAATCCAATCCCCATGGTCGAATATTTTTGGCAGTAACGTACTTAAAGTGACCATCTGGGCCGTTGGGTGGTGAGTGATGTGTGCCATCAGTAATTAATTCACAGACCGCTTCTAAGCGTTGAACCGCCCAATGAATTGGTGATGTCATACCCCCGCCCCCGCGCTCTCCGGTTCCAGCAGGGCGGCCAGTTCTTCCATTTCCTCCAGCGCGGTGCGCAACTGGTCGATGATCTCGGCGGCCAGGGTTTCGGGTGGGGGCAGGTCTTCGCTGCCGCTGCCTTCCTCGCGCAGCCAGGTGATGTCCAGATTGTCGCCGCGCGCCGCGATCTGGTCGCGGGTGAAGGGGCGGAAGCGACCGCCCTCCCCTTGGTCCACGCGCGGCGACTGGCCCTGCGGATCTGGGCCATAGGCGGCCTCGAATGCGGCGAAATGCTCCCGCGTCAGGGGGCGGGTCTTGCCAAAGGGCGGCTGACCCGTGCGCATATCATAAATCCAGGTGGTCTTTGTATTGCCCCGGTCGCTGCGGCCACGGGTGAAGAACAGCACGTTGGTCTTCACCCCCTGGGCATAGAAAATGCCGGTGGGCAGGCGCAGGATCGTATGCAGGTCGCATTTTTCCATCAGGTCGCGGCGCACATCGCGGCCCACCCCATCCTCAAACAACACATTATCGGGCAGCACCACGGCGGCGCGCCCGCCGGGTTTCAGCCCGCGATAGATATGCTGCACGAAACAAAGCTGTTTATTGCTGGTGGGAAAGGTCAGGTCGTCGCGTGTGGGCAGGCCCCCGCCCTTCTTGGTGCCAAAGGGCGGGTTGGTCAGGATCAGGTCGGCCCGTTCCAGCGCCGATCCATCGGGCGACAGGGCATCGCCCACATGCACCGGTCCCTCAATCCCATGCAGGATCAGGTTCATCAGGCCCAGACGCTGGGCATCCTGCACCAGTTCCAGCCCCTGAAAGGCGCGCACCCGCTGAAAATACTGCATGGATTCGGGCAGGGTGAACAGATCATCCGTCTGGCCCTTGATGTACCGGTCGGCGGCAATCAGGAAGCCGCCGGTGCCGGCGGCGGGGTCCTGCACCACCTCCCCCGCCTGGGGGCGCATCAGGGCCACCATGCTGTCAATCAGGCAACGCGGGGTGAAATATTGCCCGGCCCCGGACTTCTTCTCCTCCGCGTTCTTCTGCAACAACCCTTCGTACAGATCGCCCAGCCCCTCTGTGCGGGCGGAATACCAGTCCAGTCCATCCAGACTGTCGACCAGGGTTTTCAGGTTGGTCGGGCGTTTCAGGAAGGTCTGCGCATTGGCATAAATCTCCTGCACCCGCTCACTGCCCTCCGACCCCAGCCGGATCAGCATCTGCCGGTAGAAATTAAGCTGCTCCGTCCCCGTCTGCCGCTTCAGGTCCGCCCAGCGCAGGCCGGGCGGAATGTTGGGCGCATGTTTGCCTTCCTCCGCCCCCGTCTCCTCCGCCATTTTCAGGAACAGCAGGTAGGTCAGCTCCGTCACATACTGGTGGTACGTGATGCCGTCGTCGCGCAGGACATTACAGAGGTTCCAGAGTTTGGAGACGATGTCGTTCGTGTTCATTTGGTAATCCAGGCCCATAGGCCTTTAACGAGGAAAAGGGTGCGATAAGAGCCGTTCGACAAGACCGTCATGAAGCCTGCGTCCAGATACGGTCCGTGATTGATTGCATCGTGCGCTCCAACTCCCCCTCAAACACCCGATCCAGCCGCTCAAAGCCACCGCCTGCGGCCCTGAACTGCCCGGTGTCCAGGCTCTCCCGATCTACCACTATCTCCCGCTTCATTTGAAGGCCAATCCGCTCCAGCCATTGCCGCTGCACGGGTGTCCACGCCCGTTCCGCCAGGATCGCCGCCAGCGCCCGGTCCACCCGCGTGTCATAGGGGATCAGCGGGTCGCCCAAGGCGGCCTGACGGATATAGCCGATGATGCCGGCGGCGACATCGACATGGCGGGCGTCGCGGAAGGCGGCGCGCAGGTCGGCTTCCTTGAAGCCCTTTTCCTCCAGCAGCAAGCGTATCTCTCGCAACTGCGCGCGGGTCAGGTCGCGCGGGCGTTGGGCAATGATGGTCAGGGCCGGGATGGCGTTGATCTGGGTTTTCAGGAAATTCTCAAACGCCGACAGGTAATCCTCCGGCCTTGTGAAGCCGGGGCCATAGCCCTGGGCCATACCCAGATAGGTGTCGGCGTGGTCCGACACGGGCAGGCGTACCGGCCCCATCTCCCCCGCCCGGTCCAGCCAGTCGATCAGCGGGGTCAGGTTGGTCAGCATCCCCGCCGCCTCCACCGGGGTGGCGTGGCGCAGACGGTCCAGCAGGTCAGTGGGCGACAGGCCGCCGGCCAGATGGCTGAACCGTTCGGCGCGCGCATCCTCGCGCTGATAACGGTGGCGGTGGCGCTGCATCTTGGCGACGATCTGATCCAGCAGATAGCGGGCCTTTTCGGCGCGGTGGGTGGCGTCGGGGTCGTCACTGCTACCGGGGGCGGGGCCGCTATCATAGCCATCCCCCTCTTCCGCCATGCCGCCGGTCTCATGCGGTGCGGGCGGGGGCAGACCCACGGCTTCGGTCAATTCCTCCAGCAATTGTCCAAACCGGATGGTCGGGTTGGCCACCACGGGCTTGACCGCGCTGACCGCCTGCATCTGGGCATAGATGCCGACGGCATCAAAGATGCGGAACGCGGTCTTGCCAATCTCCGGACACAGGCGCGTGGCGCGACCCACCATCTGTTCATAGAGGATTCGGCTGGATACCTTGCGCACGAAGACAAGGTTCACAATCTCCGGCACGTCGATGCCCGTGGTCAGCAGGTCCACCGTCACCACGATGCTGGGCATCCGTTCATTCTTGAAGGCCCGGATGCGCTGGCTGGGCCGATCCACCGACCCTGTGATCTTCTCCACCGCCGCTTCTTCCAACACGCCATAGCGGGCGCGCATGGCAGTGCGGATTTCATCGACCAGGATGTCGGCATGTTGGTCGGTGGCGGCAAAGACCAGGGTCTTGCCGGGCAGGGCCGGGTCAATCTGTTCGGCCAAGCCTTCCGCGACGGCGGCGTTATAGGCGCGGGTGATGACCTGACGGTTGAACTGCTCCACCTCAAAACCCAGATCGTCGGGCAGTTCATGGTCGGTCAGGGTTCCCGCCACCCGGTCGAACATCGGGACCGTTTCGCCCGCCTGCCACTGAATGCCGCTGTGGCGCAGCTCGGTCAGCACCTGCTGCGGCGGCGCATGGTCCACCAGCCAACCGTCGATCACCGCCTCCTGCAGGCCATAGCGGAAGACAGGGGGACCAAAGATTTCTGTGGTGTGCAGGGCGGGCGTGGCGGTCAGGCCGATGCGAACGGCATCGAAACGATCCAGCACCGCCTTGTATTTGGACCGGTAATCATTCTCGTTACGGAACGAAAGTTCCTCATCCGTCGCCTCCCGGTCCAGCAGGTAGCCGCGATGGCATTCATCCACGATGATGCAGTCATATTGGTCCACGGGCGGCGGGCTGCTGCCCTCGGGGGTGAACATGATCCGCTTCACCATGGCCTGCACTGTGGCGATATGCACCTTGGTGCTGGCGTCGGGGACGGTGTCGCCGATGGCCTTCACCTCAAAAATATCGGCGAAGGGCTGCATCTGCACGATGCGGGTGTCGCGGAAGGCACCTTCGGCCTGTTCGCCCAGGGCCGTGCGGTCCACCAGGAACAGGATGCGGCGGAAGCGGTTCGCCGCCAACAGCCGGTAAAGCATGGCAATACAGGTCTTGGTCTTGCCCGTGCCGGTGGCCATGGCGACCAGCAGGCTGCGCCGCCCCGCCGCTAGGTTACGTTCCACCGCCTGAATGGCCCGCACCTGATAATCCCGCAGGCCGAAATTATAGGTGAAACTCTGGCGCGCCAGATCCGCCTGTGCCGCCGCCACGTCCATGGACGCCAGGTCCAGCAGGCCCTGCGGGCTGTACCAGCCTTCCAACGGGCGGGCCGCATTGTCCGCCCGTCGTGCGTCACGGAACCAGATGCCGCTGGCCGTGCGCAGTTGCGGCAGAAAGGCCCGGCCATTGGTGGCGAACAGGAATGGGATCTGATGCCCGTCCCAAGGGCAGCCGGGGACCGGCACCTCGTCTGCCTGCACCCGATAATGGAGGCTGTAGCGCGCGGCCTGAAACATGGCACCGGGCACATCGGACGCCCGGCGCTTGGCCTCCACCACGGCCAGCGGTGTCAGGCCCGCGAACAGCACATAGTCGGCGGGGCCGTCCGCCGTGGGCCATTCGGCAATGGCGCGGTTGGCCCCACGTACAGGCCGGGCACCGGCGGCATGGGTCAGGCTGGCTGTATCCACCTCCCACCCCGCCTCGGCCAGTTGCGCGTCGATCAGTTTGCGGGTTTCAAACTCATCCAGGGACAGTTCGCGGGCCGCCGCCTCTGCTGCCTCGGCCAGGGCCGGGGTGTCGGCGATGGGGCTTGCTGCCTGCAGGGCCTGCGCCTGTTCCAACGCTGCCTGCCGCCCAGCCTCCGCCTCTGCGGCCAGGGCGGCCAGTTGCGCACGCGCAGTCTCTGCCGCCTGGGCGCGTTCTTCGGCACTCAAGCGGGCTTGTGCGGCGGCGTCTGCTTCGGCCTGCGCCTTCTCAGCAGTACTACGGCTGGCAGCCACTTCCGCCCGCAGCCGCTCCAGTTCCCGTTGCAAGGCGGCGGTTTCGGCGCGCGGGTCGGGTGGTGGGACAAAGGGACCGGGCTGGAACGCGCGGTCGCCGATAGAGCGATGAAACCAAACCGCTAGTTGATGCGCGATCTTCAGGTGGGCCAGCGCCTGCTGATGGTCGCCATCCAGGGCGTGAACGGCGGCATTGCCGGCCCGACGCAACTGATGAAACAGGTCTGCAACCTGCCGCGGCAGCACGCCCCGGTCAGCCAAGCGCCGCAGCCGCTCCACCTGGGGTTCTTCGGGTGCGCCCAGGATACGGGCGCGAGCCGCCAGTATCTGGGCCAGCAATTCCCCGAACTGTCGTAACTTGACCAGCGTGGTGGAAGGATCCTCCACGAAATTCCGCTCCGCCACTGCACCCAACCGCACCAGCTGCGCGGAATGCGCAGCTAGAAAGGCGAAATTGGGGGACCTGGGATCAGTCAAGGCAGCAGGAACCGAACGCTGTTGGTTGGATAAGGATGATGCAGCAATTGCCAGCAGACGTGCAAGGAGGCAAAGCCAGCACTGAAAAATTGCAGATGCTGCACGTTTCCCCTGCCCAACTTCAACCACCAACGGGTAAGATGCCACGATTAGCTTTATCTGGTTAGAATCGGATCGGAGGCCGGCGTGTTTTCGTGGTTAGCGTCATTCCATGTGACGGTTGGAGGCCATCAATTCGGCTTTGTATGGATCGCCGTTCTGCTTTTGTTGTTCATTTTCTTTCTCTTCTATGCAATCCCAGCAGTTTGGTCGCTAGTTGACCTGTATAGATTGTCTTCGCGAATCAATGCCGCCAAGGCGACGTCGACCCCGCTGACTAAGGGCGCGATGTCCGATATCTTCCAGCCATTCGGCCATTTCAACCATCGCTGGAATGAATATGCCGAAACGCTGCATGAACAATTCACCAATGTCGATGGTGAAAAGCGGCTGCTCCGTATCCGGGCGACGGTCCCTGCAGAGGTCTATTTCAACGCCGTTGCGGTTATTGACGGGCGTACCCATGCGGAATTCTTCCGCCATCTACCCGGCATCCTCACAGGCATCGGGATCATTGGCACGTTCATCGGACTGATCTCCGGCTTGCAAGAGTTCAACCTGAAGCTGGACGACCCGGCGATGCTAACGGCGGCGCTGGACAAGCTGATCTACAGCGTCAAGGAAGCCTTCATCGCGTCGGCGGTTGCCATCATCGCGGCGATGCTGGTGACCTTCATCGAAAAGGCCCTCGTCAACTGGAACCATAACCGTCTGGACAAGCTGGTCCAGACCATTGACGGGCTGCATGAAGCGGGTGCCGGTGAGGAGTATCTGGCGCAACTGGTGCGGTCGTCGGAGGAAGGGGCCACCCATTCACGGCAGTTGAAAGACAGCCTTGTCGAAGACCTGAAGCATCTGCTAACCGAGTTGACCGAACGGCAAGTACAGGCCACGCATCAGGCCAGCGCGGCCATGGCCAACCAGATTGGCGACAGTATCGCCGGCAGCCTTCAGGCCCCGCTGGACAAGATCGCCAATGTCGTAGAGGTAGCCAGCGGCAAGCAGGGCGACGCCGTCCATGGCATGCTTGAGAACCTGATGACAGCTTTCATGGCAAAGCTGGAAGACACGATGGGCGACCAGATGAAGGGGCTGGCCGCGATGCTGACGGAAAGCGCCGGGTCGATGCGGGAGATGCAGGCCGGCTTTGGCCGCCTGGTCAGCGAGTTGTCGCAGGCCGGAGACAATGCCAGCCGCAGCATGTCCGACCAGTTAGCCAACATGATGGCCGAGGCAGAGGCCCGACAAGCCCGCATGGCCGAAGCCCTTGACCGCGCCGTCGCCTCTATGCAGGGCCAGATCAGCGGCGGCCAGGAGGAAATGCAGCAGCGCCTGGGCGACGCCATCGCCGGGATCAAAGATACCGTAGGCCAGATGATGGCCGATATGGCCGAACAGCGCCGCCATCTTGCCGCCAGCGGCGACGAAGAGGCCCAGCGCCTACGCGAAGCGATGACGTCCCTTCTGGACGAAGTGCGAAGCGCCAGCCAGCAGACCGCCAACCGCTATGGCGATGAGCTGTCCGCGACCCTGGCCAAGGTCCAGAGTGCCTTGGATACGACGCTGGGCAGCCTGACCGACAGCCAGCGTGCCAATGATGAACGCAGCCAACAGCTTCTGGAGACATTAGACGCACGGCTGACGGTTCTGATCGACAGCAGCAAGGGGGCCGCCGACAGCCTGCGCGAGAATATCGGCCGGCTGAACCAGACCTCCATGGAAGCCATCAACGGCATGAACCGGGGCGCCGAAACCATGCGCAAGGCGGCGGAGGGCTTTGCGACCGCCGGCGACACCGTCACCGGTGCTGTTGCCAAGGGCGGTGAGCTGTTCGAGCGGGTATCGACAGTGGCCAAGGGGCTTGAGGCAACCGCTGGTACCATGCGCGACACCGTCGCCGCCTATGCCCAGACGCGTGGCAGCCTGGAGGCCATGGCCGAAACCCTGCGCACCACGGTGCAGGAAGCCGATCAGCGGGCCGGGTTGAGCGGGACCCTGGTCACCGATATGGAACGGCTGGTGGCCAGATTCAGCGAAAGCCAGACCCAGGCCCGTGAGTATCTGGACGAGATCACCAGCGTCCTGGGCAGAGCCTTCGATGATTTCAGCAAATCCACGACCACGAGCCTGGATAAGAGTTGCAGTGACTTCGATGTGTCTTTGTCCAAGGCCGTCGGGATGCTGGACAGCGAGATTCAGGAACTGACGGAAGTGCTGGAAAATTTCCGGGTCCGGGTGTCCAACTGAATAGGGAGGGACGGTGATGCTGGGTCGGATCGTTCTTTCCAAAGGGTCCAAGGATGAAGCCGAAAAGCCGTTCTGGATCAGCTTTTCAGACCTGATGACGGCCTTGATGGTGCTGTTCCTGGTGGTGATGGCCATCTCGCTTCTTTCGGTGACGCAGAAACTGCGCGATGTGCAGATGGAGGAGGCCGAACGGGCAGACGCCATCGACCGGATCGTCAGCTCCCTGCAGGAAGCGGCGGCCAAACATGGCGATGTGTCGGTCACCGGCAGCCGTGACCGCGTGGTGATTGAGTTTGGCGAGGCAGCACGGTTTGCCAGCAACGACCACCGGATCGGCACGCCGGGCGCGGAACGGCTGCGGCGGTTCGCGCCGGAAATCCTGAACATGGCGGAGAGCGAGGATGGCCGACGCTGGTTCAAGCGGGTTGTGGTGGAGGGTTTTACCGATCCGCGCGGCACCTATCTGCATAACCTGCATCTCAGCCTGATGCGGGCGGAAAGCGTTGTGTGCAATCTGCTGGCCCCCGGCGGGGCCGAACTGACGGATGCACAGAAACAGGCGGTGCGGCGGCTGTTTCTGGTGGGCGGCTTTTCCTCCAACTCCACCCGCACCACGGACGAGGAAAGCCGCCGGGTCGAGTTGCGGCTGGATTTCCGAACGGTGCGGGAAAAGCCGGAGGCACCGGCACTGCTGGATGTTCCCCTGGGACAATGCCGGATTTGATGCCATGACCATCACCGCATTGAAGCGCCACCTGGAACATTCACTGGCCCGATTGCAGCAAAATCCGTCCCGCCTGGGCCGACCAGACCTGATGGCCGCTGTTGCTGAACGGCTGCTGCGCGGACAAGCGTCGGATCAGCAGCAGCAGGCCAGGGCGAACAAGGTACAGCATGCCCTGACAGCCTTTCTGAACCACGGGACGGTTGCGGGCACGCTGCGGCATCTATGCTGGGGGCTAACGGAACCTTTACCGACAGGGGCGCTGCTGACGCGACCGCAATGCAAGGCCCTTCTGACCGAGGTAGAGCGAGCGTTGGCGGGCGGCAGCATGACGGCGAGCGCCTGGCGCGGACTGTTGCAAGGCTATTTCACGGCGGACCCAGCCACCGTTGATGGTGCCGGGCGGGAGAACTGGCTGGCCCTGCGCGGTGTGCTGGCCCGCAGCCTGCCGGTGCTTCAACAGCGGATGAAGGCCATGCCGATCTGGCTGGCGACGATCCTGGATCATACGGCGGTACTGTCAGACAATCCCTGTGCGGGTTATGCGGCGGCATTGCTGTCCGGGGACCGGTCCGATCTTGAGCGGCTGCGGGACGATCTCGGCATTCCGCCGCAAAGCTGGTTCTGGCGGGAAACGGTCCTGGCGCAGGTCCGCGCAGCCTGCGCCATGGCGGATGGCGATTTCCACGCCAAACTGTCAACCGTCCTCACAGCGCTGAAGGATTATCCGTTGCTGGTCAATGACGGTCTGAAACTGCTGCTGCCACGCTATCACGCGGCGGCGGCAGATAGCCGGCATGACGGTCTGTGCGCGTTGGCAGTGGCGCATTGGGGTAGCCCCAACATCTTCGCCCAGGCGAAATGGGCGCAGGTGTCGCCCGATGTGAAAAAGATGGTGCAGGTCTGGCTAGCCTTTGAGGACCTTCAAACCTTTTTTGAGATTTTGCAGGCTGACAAGACCGTCGATACGCGGCGGTTTCAGTTCTGGCTGCGCTATCACCGGCAAATGGATTATGTGCGCATCGCCCTGGGATCACAGGCATGGCATTCCAATGATCCCGACCTGCGCGAATTGAGAAAGAAGGGCCGAGACCGTGTCTGTCGCCTGGATGGGGGCTCTGGCAATCTGAACGCCATCATCATGAAGATTGGTGACTTTCTGATGGTGGAATTCAGCCATACCGGCAATGCGGCCTATGGGTATTCGCAAATCAGTCTTCCATTCCAACTAAACAGTGACGCGATTGCACGCGACCTGTTGTCAGAACCGGCTGTTGCGGTATTCCGGGAGCCGCATCTCGGCATTTGGGAGGACAAATACTCCCGTATCCTTTCCACCAAGTTGAGGATCCATGCTGACAGCCAGCAGCGGCCCATGCCGAGCCTAACGCGCGCACCCTTACCGCCGACCCCGCCACCGCCGCCATCAGCACCTACGCCTATACCAACCAAGCCGCCGCTGGATCTGGCGTGGCTGCGAGCTGAATGTCGGCGGCGATCAGTCGGGCTGAATGATCACCGGGATAAGAAGGGTGCGCTTTGGGTCCGGCACAAGGAACAGTCCGATGCCTTTGGCAAAGACCTTGCCGCCCGAGGCTTCAAGTTTTCGCCCGGTAATGGATGGTGGCTGAAATGACCCTGTTTGACCGCTGGCGTGGGCGGCGTCCCACCCAAGCACCCACCGCCTCCCTGATCCGGACATTTGAAGAGGCCGGGCTATGTTTCCGCCCCACCGGTGCCCTCTCGGGTCAGGACGCTATTGACTGGCTGGCCAATCCCGCCCCGTTCGACGATTGGGAACTTGCCTGCTATCTAGCGCAACTGCACCAGGAAGGCTGGGGGCCAGACCTGGATGAGGCGTTCATCCTGCCCTGGGATCAGCTCTACATATTATGTGAGCAGGAAGAACACAGGGACAGTATCGGCCTTCTCCGTCTGCCACCCGCCTGCCCCTATACCGCCAGCTTGGACGCAACGGGCAGCTTCACCGATGCCAGCTTCGCCATTCATCTCTGCTGGCTCGATCAGCAGGCACGGGTGATGACCGGGATGACCCGCGTCGGTGGCATCATGCGGCAGGCCGATGGCGACCGGCTTTTGCCCCCATCCGCTTGGATGCTGGCCGAGGAGGTCAGGCAGTTTGCCCGGCGACAGGACAGGTCAGCACGCGCCAACCGCCAGGCCTGGGCCCATCTGCGCGCCCTGGCCGTAAAGGCCGGGGCCAAGATGGATGATTTCCTGCGCCGCTCAGTGGTCATCAGCCTGGATAAGCTGGACCTAAATATGAATCTGGTGTCGGTAGAAGGTACGCCCGTTGTGGAATTGCGCCCCGGCGCACCCGATATCCCGCTGTCCCCCTGGCTGGATATCTTCGATAAGTACAGCCAGGTTCAGGACCAGTATGACCTGGTTCTGGATGACGGTACGGTCATGCGCATCATTCCGGACGAACCCGTAAAGCAGGTGCTGCGCGAAATTCGCGACATGCCGGGCCGGCGAGTCGCGGGCCGCAGGGCCAAGACTTTTCTGCGCAACCCCTATGCCGTTCTGGGCCCGGCCATGGGAAAGGTCGTCCCGCCCGCCCGGTTTGAGGAACTACGCCGCGCGGCGGGTATCCATTTCAACAGCTTCAGCATTCACCCGCATCGCGATAAGGAGGGCCGGGTAACGCAGGTCGACATCAAGATTTCGCCCGATGATGAAGCGGCCCCATCGGTCCCATCCCTTGTGCTGACCGGCAAGCCGGACGTCGCGCGCTTTGCCAATCGGCTGGCACAGGCCTATAGCCAGGGCGATCCCTGCCTGAGCTTCCAAGATCAGGAACTTGACCTCCGCGGCGATGTCGGTCAGCAACTGGCAACGCTGTCCGCCCTGATCGCTGACCGCTGGTCATCCCTCCAGCCGGTGCCCAGCCTGGCGGAGATCATGGATCTTTCTCGCTATTCGGCGCGCATCACCGGCTTTGACATCTATCGCCCCGTCTATTCCCCCTATATCCAGAAAACGGAGAAGGGAGAGGGCTGGTTGCCGGACAGCATCCAACCGGTGATCGCCTGCCACCCGCCCGGTGCCGACGCGCCGGTGCATTTCACGATGGAGACCGCACAGCTGGACGAAATGTCCCGCAGAGTGCAGGACGCGCAAGCCAGCGGGCAGAGCATGATCCAAATGGAGGGCTGGCCGGGACCGGTATCCGTGCCAGAGGCATTGGGCATCCTCCAGGCCTATCAGCCGTTGCTGACGCCGTCACAAGCTCCCCTGCCCCCTGAGAGTCCCGGCAGTGGCATGGCAGAGGAGATGGCCGCCTTTGACCATGGACCGGCGACGGGAGAGATCGGGCAGGAACCCGGGCCGCCGATCCAACTGACCATTGCCGAGAATATTGAGCGGGACGATTACGCAGAGAAGCGCGGAGAACTTCTGGCCTTTGATGAAGGGACTGCCCCGTCCTTGCCCAAGACACTGGCCCCGCATGTGCGCCTGTTGCCGCATCAGATCAGCGGAGTGGCCTGGTTGCAGAACCTGTGGCGTCACCCGGCCCATGCCCGCGGATGCGTGTTCGCCGACGATATGGGCCTGGGAAAAACGCTGCAATTGCTGACCTTCATCCATTGGTATCTTGAAAGTGACCCGGACGCGGCACCGGTATTGGTTGTAGCCCCTGTCAGCCTTCTGGAGAATTGGCAGAACGAAATCCGCAAATTCTTCACGGCGGGCGCGGCACGGACGCTGACCCTCTATGGCAAGGATCTGGACAGGGTGCGGCTCCCGGCCAGTGCTTTGACAGAGGAGTATCGGGCCGCCGGTGTTGGAAAGCTGTTGGGCGACGGGTGGCGGGGTGCGGCTCAGATCGTGCTGACCACCTATGAAACCCTGCGCGACCAGGAATTGTCCCTGGCCCGCGAACGCTGGGGCATCATGGTCTGTGACGAGGCACAGAAGATCAAGACGCCCAACGCCCTGGTCACACGGGCCGCCAAGAAACAGAATGTCCGCTTCCGGATCGCCTGTACCGGCACGCCGGTTGAAAATTCGCTGACCGACCTCTGGTGTCTGTTCGACTTCATTCAACCGGGACTGCTGCCCCCGCTGAATGCGTTCGCCAGCACCTATGTGCGGCCGATTGAGGCGAAAACGGATGAACAGCGCACCAGGGTGGAGGCGTTGCGCGCCCTGGTCACACCGCAGATATTGCGGCGGACCAAGGCCGATGTCGCCCAGTTACCCCGCAAGCACCAGGAAACCTGCGAACTCTCCATATCGCCCCGGCAGCGGCACCTTTACAGCGAAGCAGTGAACAGCTTGGCCAGCGGACGCGCCGCGCAGGAGGCCGGAAAGGGCGGGAATGTCGGCAACCTGATCCTGACGCTGCTGCATAACATCAGGATGATCTGCGCCCATCCACACCACACCAAATTCACCGACGCAGGGGGACAGGCTCTTGGACCCGAGCGGGTAGACTCACCAAAGCTGGATTGGTTGCACCGCTATCTGGAACACGTTCATGCCAAGGGCGAGAAGGCCATTGTCTTCACCGAATTCCGCGACATTCAACGCCTGCTGCAACGAACCCTGTCCCGGCAATTCGGCTTGCCGGTGCAGGTGATCAATGGTGACAACAAGGCGCAGACCGTGGGCGATAGTCTGTCACGGCAGCGGCTGATTGATGCTTTCCAGGCCCGTCCAGGTTTCAACGTGATTATCCTGTCCACCACGGCCATCGGATTTGGTGTCAATATTCAGGCGGCCAATCACGTCATCCATTTCACGCGCCCCTGGAACCCCGCGAAGGAGGATCAGGCGACCGACCGCGCCTATCGCATTGGCCAGGAACGGGAAGTCCATGTCAAATACCCTACCATCACGTCCCCCGACTTCGTGACTTTTGAGGCAAAGCTGGCCAATCTGCTGGACGCTAAGCGGCAGTTGGCCGACGATATCTTGAATGGATACGAAGATATCTCCTTTGCCGAGTTCTCCACCCTGATGGGCCCAGACGGGACCGGATTGGTGCAAGATGGTCCGATTGACAGCATGTTCCTGCGGTCCATCGGACCTGCCCTGTTCGAACGGCTCTGCCTTGAAATCTGGAAGTGCCAGGGTTACTCGGTTTACTCCACGCCGAAATCAGGGGATGGTGGGGTGGATATTGTCGCCATCAAGGGGGATATCGGTCATCTGGTCCAATGCAAAACGACATCAACCGGCGCGGCCTTGGGCTGGGATGCCATCAAGGAGGTCGTTGGCGGCACCGCAGCCTATGAAAAGCGGCACCCAGATATCAAATTCACAAGGTTGGCGGTGACAAATTCCAACTTCAATAAAAAAGCTAAAGAACAAGCTGATCTCAATAAGGTTAAAATCATTGAGTTGCGCCAGATAATAGAAATCGCAGATAAATATCATATAATGAAATATTCTCTTATTCGATAGTTTCATTGCTCATTATACTCATTTATCTCCACCTAAAGTCACCACAATTTCTACGATGGCCACATCGTCTTTCATTACAATAGATCAGCACAATGTACCGCGGGACAATTGCCGATGACGGGTTAAAAAATTTAATACCACCAACATCTTGACAGCACACTGGCCTAACCCCGGGGCACCATTTCCGGGAGATCGCGTTCAAGACCGGATCGCCATCAATGTCACCGGCTTGTTCATAGCCAAGCAATAGGTGACTGTGTCGGGGAAGCCGGTCCCTCAGTCAATGTAGATCGCCAACTCACCCGGCGTGCCATTCGGGAACGCCGCCTTCAGGTGATCAAGGAAGGCCGAGACACGGGCGCTGAGCAGCCGTCGGGATGGATAGAGAGCCCACAGCTCGATCTCCGGCCCGGCAACGTCACCCCAATGCACCAGGCGGCCTGCATCCAAGTCCCTGGTCACCAGCGAAACGGGCAGGCGCGCAGCCCCGATGCCTGCCCGCACCGCATCGCGGACCATGACCAGCGACGACAGTCTCATCACAGGGTCAACCGGGAGCCTGGACACTCCCTCCGCGGTCATGACCTCCCATGTCCCCGCTCCATCACCAGCGCCGCGCACGACGGCCCGAACGGTGGATCCGTCCTGCGGCAACGCCAAGCCGGGGTTGGCCACGACAACTAGGCGATCACGGAGGAAGACCTTGCCGACCAGGGTCTCGTCCGGATCCGGATTCACCCGGATCGCCAGATCATAGCCCTCCTCCACTAGGTCGACTTGCCGGTCGTCCGTCGTCACCTCCAACCGGACCTCGGGGAACTTGCACGCGAAGCCGGCCGCCAGCCTGCCCATTACGGTCTGGGAGAACAGCAGCGGCGCGCTGACCCGCAGACGCCCGCGCGGTACCTCGCCGCCAGACGCGATCGCCGCCGCCGCCTCATCGAGTTCGGTGAGCAGGATGCCCGTCCGCTCGAACAATGCCCGGCCCTCCTCCGTCAGCTTCAGCGTGCGCCCGCCACGCTCGAACAGGCGTAGGCCCAGGTCGGCTTCCAAATCGGCGACCCGGCGCGACAGCGTGGCCTTGGGGCGGCCCGCCGCACGGGCGGCGCGGCCGAAGCCGCCATGCCGGGCGACGAGGTTGAAGTCGGCAAGCGCAAGCAGGTCCATCTGTTCCACCAATGAGACGATCTGTTCAGATATAGCGGCTATTAGCCTTCGTGTGGATCGGTCATTTCTCCATTCATCCAATCACCCAACCCGGAGATACTCACATGACCATCCTCGTTACCGGCGCCACCGGCCGTGTCGGCCGCCATGTCGTCCAGCAACTCCTGAATCGCGGCGCCGACGTGCGCGTCCTGGTCCGAGATCCCGCCAAGGCCGACTTTCCGGCCGGCGTGGAAATTGCCAAGGGCGACATGCTGGACGTCGACGCGCTGCGCGCCGCCTTCAAGGGCGTCAACACGCTGTTCCTCCTCAACGCGGTGGCGGGCGACGAGTTCACCCAGGCGCTGGTCGCCCTGAACATCGCCCGTGAATGCGGCGTCGACCGGGTCGTCTACCTTTCGGTGATCCATGCCGACCGCTTCGTGAATGTGCCGCATTTCGCGGTGAAGTCCGGTGCTGAGCGAATGATCGAGCAGATGGGCTTCAGCGCCACGGTCTTGCGCCCGGCCTACTTCATCGACAACGACCTGATGGTCAAGGACGTCATCCTGAACCATGGTGTCTATCCGATGCCGATCGGCAGCAAGGGCGTGGCCATGGTCGACATCCGCGACATCGCCGAGGTCGCCGCGATCAAACTGGTCCGCCGCGCGCAGTCCCCTGGCAAACTGCCCAACGAGACCATCAACTTGGTTGGCCCCGACACCCTGACCGGCGCGGACCTGGCCGAGATCTGGTCGGACGCCGTGGGCCGCCCGGTCGTCTATGGCGGCGATGACCCAAGCGGGTTCGAACAGAACCTGACAGGGTTCATGCCCCGGTGGATGGCCTATGAGATGCGCCTGATGGCCGAACGCTATGTCAGCGACGGCATGATCCCCGAGACCGGTGACGTCGAACGCCTGACCAGACTGCTGGGCCGTCCACTGCACACCTACAAGGATTTCGCGCGCGGGGTCGCCGTCGACACCGAGCGGAGTTGATCCGGCCAGCGCTGTTCCAGTGAAGGGGGAAGACCAGGCGAAGCGCGGAGGGGTTTAGCCGTTCGTAGGCTCGGGCAGGTCCGCGTAGCACCACCACCACGGTGCCGAGGGCCGCCCGATTTCCCTCGCCACCACCTTTGGTTCTCAGGGCGCGTAAGCGCCAGCACATGGAGGGCGCCTCCATATGCCAGCAGCAGACCCGTGCTGCCGGAATTCCATCCTCCTCTGCGCTATATGACCATCTATATGGTCAGGAGCATGGAATGGACACGGTCAACCTCGCGGATGCGAAGGCCCACCTGAACAAACTCGTGGACCGCGTCGACGCGGGGGCCTCCATCGACATCACCCGGCGCGGCAAGCCGGTCGCGCATCTGACGGCCGCGGCCAAGCCGCGCAAGCCGGTAGACGCCGGCATGCTGCGTTCCCTGACGGCGACCATGCCCCCGCAGGCACAGGACGCCGGCGACCTGGTCCGGTCGATGCGGGACGGCGACCGCTACTCATGCTCTACCTCGACACCTCGCTGATCGTCGCGGCCCTTTCAAACGAAGCCATGACGCCCCGCATCCAGGGGTGGCTGGCAGACCAGGACCCGGCGCTGCTCGTCATCAGCGACTGGACCGTCACCGAGATGTCCTCAGCCCTGTCCATCAAACTCCGAACCGGGCAGATCGACTTGGCACAGCGCGCAACGGCGCTGGCCATGTTCAATCGGCTCGTCGCGGAGAGCTTCCCCGAGCGGTCCGTTTCAGAAATCATGAAGACCTGGAGTTTTCCGCCACCTGGATAATCTTTCCCCTCCGTTACATCAGCTTTCCAAACGTGTTTTAACATCAAAAACTGGGCTGTATTATCTTCGAATAATGGCGTTTTATGTAGAATTAAAAAATTAGACGACGACTTACCATCCATAAAATGCTCCATCTCATTGAAATATTTATATATATTTCGATAAAGCAGACAATAAGTGAATCAGCATTAAAACGGCGCAAACAATTGAAATATCAAAATATTATACGATAACACAGATATCGCATAAGCAGCCGGTGGATCCAGCCGCTTGTTCGCCACCGAAGGACTTTATCCATCCAACTCGTGTGTTTTATGTACAGCCAGGGAGCCGATCACCCACACACCTTAAAACGTGTTTATGTACTGATATAAAATGATATTTATCGTTTTATGGTCGATACAATCATGTATAGATTTTTACGAAAATTTTAATAATTTCGAACAGATGACAGCACAATGTTCCCGATGCCGGCACCTAAGGTCAGAACCGCAACAGTGTATTGAAATTGCTGTTTGAATGTGATTCCAAGGCGTGATTAACGCGTTGGAGGATTGAATGCGGGAGATTTTCTGGCTTTCGGATGAAGCGTGGGCAGCGATTGAGCCACACCTCCCCCGCCATACCGTTGGTGCGCCGCGTGTTGATGACCGCCGGGTCATCAGCGGGATTATTCATGTACTCAAGAGCGGCTGCCGCTGGAAGGACTGTCCGCCGGAGTATGGCCCACCGACCACGGTGTACAATCGGTTCAACCGCTGGTCTGGGCGCAAACACTGGCACCGGATATTGCAGGCGCTGGCCGCCGGGCAATGGATCACGACCAGCGTGGCCATGGATGGCAGCTACGTGAAGGCACATCGCTGTGCCCACGGCGGAAAAGGGGGGCCAAGGCGCAAGCCATTGGCATTTCCAGAGGCGGTCAGACCACAAAAGTCCACGCCCTGACGGATACGCTCGGCCGCCCGGTGGCTTTGCATGTAACGGCGGGCAACGTTTCCGACATCACCATGGCCGAGACCCTGCTGGCTGAGGTTGATGATTGCCGCTATGTCCTGGCCGACAAGGGATATGACAGTGATAAATTGCGGGCCAAAATCAAGGAGAAGGGCGCAAAGCCGGTCATTCCTGGCAGAAAGTCACGCAAGAAGCCCATTCGCTTCGACAAGCTCCGGTACAAGTTCCGCTGGATGGTGGAGGCGGTCTTCTGCCGCCTCAAGGACTTCCGACGCGTCGCCACCCGATACGACAAGCTCGCCAGAAACTTCTTATCCACCCTCGCAATTGCAACCATCGTGGCCTACTGGACCTGATTGAGTCTGGACCCTAGCCATCAGGCGTTCTCGGCAGAACGGCCTCACCACAAGAGGCCCGTAGAATTCTTAGTAATATCATACACGTAAGCCGCTTTAGGCAGGTCCACGTCAGCGTTTTATGTATTTGATGGTCAATGCTGAGACCCATCCGACTTGGAATCGGGCGTAGAATGAACAACTAAGGTCCCTCCCGGCTCCGACCAACCAACCTTTACCTTCCTTCCTTTCAACCCCATCTTCGGGCGAACAAAAAGAATTCGAGCGGCTCCGCTCTTATAACCGAGCGCGTGAGCAATAATATTTCGAGAAAATCCAATGCGCGCAAGATCACATGCGAAAGAATGTCGAAATGATGTAGGACATATTGCCTTCTTTAATCCAATATCCGTGCCAATATTACTAACTGCGCGGGCGAGTTCTGATGTACGCCACAACTCTACTCCACCGAGGTCAATTCGCGAATGATCATCTTTCAGTTTCACGGCAAGACCATAGAAGGGATCCTCCACAGCAATGCTAATGTCTCGTGCTAATTCTTTACCCTTCTTCGAATAGTCGAAGAGAAATTTGATTGCGCCTGTCGAATATTCAACACAAACACCGCGCCGAACGTCATCCGGAGAGCATCCGGTGAGAAACAGAATGGAAGCAGCAGCCCAATATCTTCCGTTACCATTAAAAAGATACTGGTATATCCTATCTCTTTCACTAGCACTCAACAATTGGCGTGGACTTATATTAGAATTACTTTTATTTATGGTAAATTTTACCACAAGCAAGGCCTCAAACCATTTGAGGAGCCTATCTAATTTATCAAGAATAGTGGAGAAATTTTCGACATCCTGTCTACTTTCAATTGAAAATTGACGACCGCGCAAATCATTTGCAATTCCCCAAAATAATTGTAAAACAATTCGCAGGATAGCCGAACGAATAGACCGCAGGCTTCCATTGGATTTGGCATCCTCGTTCATCATCTTTGACAATACATCATCCACAGATGATCCATAATACTCCGACGGACGAAAGTCATCTAGATTCATAATTTTTGGAACAACATTATTTATTATCGATTTATATTGGGCAATCGTCCTTTTAGTGAGATTTTCTTTGTGTTTCCATTTTTCTTGGAGCATGCAAAATCGCCCCACTATAATGGCGTACCGTCTCATTGCCTCATTGATGGCGCCCGCCAACGCATCGGTATCCATGTTCCCCTCTCCAAGCAGTTCACACACCCCGCATATGGATGGAACCTAGGAACATGGACAGCCCTGAATTTGGTCTGCTGTTCACGATGTTGGTTATGCGGGGCTACGCGGCCAAGGTCTTCGATCCGAACGAATACACGGTCATCCTGGGTGACGAAACGGATTTCCAGCGCGCGGGGTGGGCCATCCGGAAATCGGTCAAGTTCACGCGCATGCCGGACCTGACCGCTTTGGACTTGCTGGACGGCAAGCCGAGGAGCCTCCGCAAGGGCGTCGACGTCGTGTTTCACCTGCCCAGCGGAGACCTGCGCGCATTGGCCGTCCATCTGAAAAGTGGATGCTTCTCTCCGAAAAGCCAGAACGATGCCTGCCCGGTCATTGCCGAGCAGATGCCCATCCTGTCGAAATGGATCGACGCGCGCCAAGCCGAGGGAACATCATTGCTGGTCGCCGGGGACTTCAATCGGCGGCTGCGCGACGAGGACCCGCTCTGGAAGGTGCTGGATAACGGCCCGTCGCCGCTGAAGCTGGCCACAGCGGGGAAGGCCAACCACTGCTGGGCGGGTGAGTACCCGGAATTCATCGACCAGATCATCGTTGGCGGCCCCGTCGTGCGTCGCGCCAAGGAGGGTTCCTTTGGGGTTCTGGTCTATTCCGAAACGTCCAGGGACGATAAGAAGCGCGTCAGCGACCACTGCCCCGTTGCGATCGAGGTTCGATGAAGTTTCCGCCCCACATCTCCCGCGCAGCCGGTGCGCAGGCAATCGCGTCCGTCCCCGCCTTCATCAGCGGCGTCGCTGCGCTGCTGGCATCGATCTTCTGGATGGGATCGGTGCTCTTGCCGTTGGGGATCGCCGGCATCGTGGGCGGATGGCTGCTGTTCGAACATTCGATGCAGCGCATCGCCAGGGATAACGGCATGGATGTTGGCAGGTGACCCCGGAGGCTGACGCCGAGCAATGGGCCCAAAGCCCGCCGCGCCGCCGCTGGTGTGGGCAGCGCGGTTGGCATCGTCAGAACTGGCACCAGAGTCGAGACTTAAACCCCTCATCCCTCACTCTGGAGAGACGCCAGGTACTCCCGTGACGCAGTATCAATGTTCTGCACCAGCTTCCTGGTCCGGTACATCATGAAGAAGCCCATCATCATTGCTGGGATGCCCACGAAACCTCCGATCAAGGTCAGCGTCAGCACGGCACCGATGATCACAACCCACCAAGCCATAATCTTGTGTGCATTTGCTCCGGCAATCATCTGCACGCGCATGGCCTCGACCTTAACCGGGTCAGTGCCGGCCTGCAGCACCAGTGTGCTCTTGATGTTACTTAGGTTTGACATTTAGATTCTCCTTCTATGAGGGAGTGCGTAGGCGGGATCGGACCCGCGCTGGCGATAGTTGGAAGGGATTTTTCTCGGGCGGCTGAGGCTCAGCCCAGGTAGGTCCAGTCCAGGCCCAGGTCGCTGGTGGCAACCAGCAAACGGCCTTCGTTCTGTCCATACATCGCGTAGTGGACCAAGGGATTGACAACGGCGGCCTTCAGGTCGGCATTGGCGTCTATGTAGGCGCTGACGTCCAGGTAGGCGGACGGGTCGCGGCCCTCGCGCCAGCCATAGTTCATGAAATGGGTCCAGGCATCCAGGCCGGCGGCCTTCACGTCGGCGTTCTTGGCCAGGTAGTAGTCCTTGTCGAACAGCAGGGTGGCGATGCGGCCCTCGGCCTTGCCGTAGGCCGAATAGTGCTCCCAGCCGCTGCGCAGGGCGCCGGCCTCGACCGCGGCGGCCACGTCCGGGTTCTTCGCTAGGTAGCCCAGCTCGTCGTAGAGCGGGTCGATGCGCGCGTCGACGGCGGCCCGGCCCTCGGCCTGCCCCCACTGGAGATAGTGGGCGAAGCCGCTGGCCAGCGCCCCGCGGGCGACAGCGGCCGCCACGTCCGGGTTCCTGGCGAGGTAGAAGGTTTCGTCGAACCCGCCGCCCAGCTTCACGTCGGCGTTCATCCACAGGCCGACCTTGCCCCCGTCGTTGAAGGCCAGGAATTCCGTGCCCAGGTAGGTGTCGGTGCCCTCGGGGCCAGCGACCTTCAGGCTACCGTCCGCCTGTCGGGCAATGCTGTAGCTGGAGCGCGGACCGAACAGTCCAGCCACGTCGATGTCCCGGCCGCCGTCGACGTAGTCGTTGCCGCTTCCGGCCACCACGCGGTCGTTGCCGGTACCCAGATAGAGCCGGTCGTCGCCGGCGCCGCCCCAGATGCTGTCGTTGCCGGCCCCGCCGCTAATCTCGTTGGCCACCGAATTGCCGTTGACCCGGTCGTTGCCGCTGCCGGCCCGGACATTCTCGATGGTGCCGACGATGCCCAGGTTGTTCATTCCGCGGTATGTTCCGACCGGTGCAAACAACCACGGTTCAGTGTTTGTCCTGGTCTCCTCCACCGTCACCCGGACGTTGATTGAAGAGAGGCTGTTTGGGGTCAGGTCGATGAAAGAACGCATCGTCGAGGCGGACAGGTCGATCGTATCGTTTCCGCTGGCGTCGAATAGGACCTCTCTGAAGCCGATTGTCTGGTCCCACGTGTATCTGTCAGCCCCAGAATGGTGGTTGGGATTGGCTCCGTAAAGTTTTTGAAGGGCAAGGATGTCCAAAATCCCGAGGCTGTCAAACTCAGCGACCAGATTCACATACTGCCCGGAATCGGATTGCTTGGAACCGTAGACAATGTCATTCGCATCGCTATAGCCCATCATTGTGTAAAATTTGTTTTGGGCAGAATCCGGCAGCACCACAGGGCCATCGAACGGATGCGACAACCCAAGCGCATGGCCGATCTCGTGCCTGACCAGGGTTCCGATCCCGGCCCGCTCAACCGCCGTCAGGCCATCCTTGGCGTAGTTGTCCAAGCCCAGGCGGCGAAAATAGACGTCGCCCGCCTGCTCAATAGCGGTGACACTGGTAATGGTTCCGCCGGCATAGTTAGGCTGGAACACAGGATTGTAGCCCAGGCCGCTGGCCGTCAGTTCGGTGACCGCGAAGGACAGTGTTTTGCCGCCGCCGCTGGACGATTCCACGAACGTGACGCCTGTCACCGCCGAGATCTTCGCCAGTTCCTCGACGACGATCTTCCTCTCGTCCTCGCTCAACGGCCTGAAACTTGAGGCCGGACCAAAGTAGCTGCCCTCCTTATAGTAGGACGGCAGGGCCGACATAAAATGATACTGGAGGGTCACCGGCGTGCCGAGGCCGGCGTCGGAATTTCTCAGCTGATCCAGGGTGTTCACCCCTGGCTGGCCAACAGCCGCGTCAATGTTCCAGCGCGCCGTGCCGTTGGAAAAGACGCCCGTCGAGGTCTGCGCGTTCCGATACGCGAGGAGTGCGTTCAGGTCGAGGTCGGCGACGCGGTGGAGGCCGGACGCATACTGGACGGTCGGAGGGGGGCCGGCCGCCTGCGGCTCATCGGAATCGAATGAACAGGTGCAGCACGGGCAGCCGCTTGGGTGCGCTAAAGGTGTGTCGGTGGACATCTCGTCTCCTCGTGGTGACAAGCGCACCTAACCCGCTCCGGCTGGCGCCGGGCGGCTGAGAACGCGAGCACGAGGACACGCGCCCCAACGGTTTTCCCGAAAGGGTCTTGTATGCCGAAGGGCCACCCGACAGAGCGGGATAACCTCGTGTTCGCGCAAGGCTGCGCACCATCGTCAGGTTCTCAGGCCTTCAGATAGCGGCGCTACTATGCCATGACGGCCTTCAAAGACGGAACAGATTTTCACATGGGGTCGGTGAAACGGCTAACATCTCTGGGACCGGATCTGCTCATAAGGCCCTTAATGCATTGAGACGTTAACCATCTGCGGAGACGCAGATCGGCATACCCAGGGGGCACCCGCCGTCACATTGGCAACGATATGGTGTTACCCTGGAGGGCTTTACATCAGAACCGCCCACACTACCTCGAGCCGCTCATGTGTCGGAGGGAACGATCATCCCTGCTTGATGCGATCGCAGAGTTCCCGAAGCTTCTCTGCGATAGATGCGGGAATCGGCACTTCGCCGTTCTCATACCGGGAAATTTGTCGAAGTCGTTTGCCTAGATCTAAAGCCAGATCTTCCTGCGTACGCCCTAACTGGCGACGGAGTTCACGGAACTCCTCCTTCGGCATAGCACCATCGACCTTCAGAGACAGTATCTCATGCGCCCTTCGCACACGCGTTTCTACAGCCTCGCTAAGCCCTTGTTCTGAAAGGACTTCTTTAAGCAGCTGGCTCGCCTCTGAAATGCCATCCCAGTTCGGCCGCGCCATCTGCTTTTCCCCGTCGAATTCTAGAACGCCGCACCATATCCAAATTTCGCACAATCACAACAGCGAAGCCTTGACATCGATAATGACGCGCCTTATTTATGGCGTGTCTTTAACACGTCGAGGCTTCGATCATGCTTTTCCTCCAACCACCTGTAGCTCTACCCAGACCGGTGACCGACCTCATGGCGCGGACGATTAAGCGCCTCCGCCATCTGCCTGTACACCCGGATCCCATCGTACCGTCGAAATATCTGCGCCCATACGGAGTCATCATGTCTGCGGTGCGTAGCGACGGGCAGCTCTTGGAGACGGCCGTGAGCGAAGCCCTGAAGGCATCGCCGCACCTGATCGTCCTTCGCACGCCAGCCATTTACATTCCGGACGAGGTTGACCAGTTCGTCAACTGTGCGGCGGGTAAGGCGGCGATTCTGCAATCCGATCTGCATTACGAGCACGGTAAAGGCCGCAAGGTCACCCCCGACATTGTCATTGTGGATCAGGATCGGGAAGCCATCGATATCCTCGAGTTAAAACGCGGCATGGCCAAAACCGACGCTGGAAAGACCCGCCAAACCGAGCGAGACCTGCGTTGTCAGAGGCTCGTCGCAAAGAGCTTCGCCAAAGAGACGCTGAATATCGACGTCACAACTACGACCGCCTGCGTGTGCGCCATTCACGGATTTTCGGCGGTTTCGCCAGACCTCCAGGTCAGCCTGGGCGAATTGGAGGTACGTTACGGCGTCGATTTGCGGAGCGTCGTCGAACGTACCTACAAGGAATTCGGTCGCCAGTTGAGCGAATTGCTGTCCGAACAGGCGCTGGAAGATGATCTGTCGAACCTTATGGCGAGCTTCGAGGTCGTCCCGCCCACTGCCGGCCTGATGGGCTGATCGCAGCCAGTTTCATCTCATCCTACATGTGTATCCTGTATTGAGTTCCACTTCACATCGCTGGCCGCCGTGATCGTCCCCGAAAACCCCGAAAAGGAAGGGGATTTGATCACCAAGAGCGTTGCCTTGCGTCACATCCAGGAACTCGGTTGCCTTCACCTACTGTTGTGCACGCCTTCTGGTCCGTGACCTTCACCCTTACGGCCCCCTTCTCCGCATAGAGCAATCGCCGCCGCCCCTGGGAGCCGGCCACTGCCTTCCCCCATGCCTGCATCACCGGGCGTGCGCCCCTATGCCCATCCGCATCGCCTGCCGACCATCCATCGGCCGGAACACCCACCCTTTGCCTTAAGAGGCCAACCATGACCGATACTGCCACCAATGTGCCGATCACCCTGTCCGCCGCTGCCAGGCGACACAATGCCCAAGTCGTCGCTTCCCTCGAAACGGAACCGGCCCCACGCCTGTCTCCGACAGTCACGACCGGCGACTGCGCTGCGGCATGGGCGATGCTTGACCGCGGCTTGGCCGGATCGCCGCAGATCGCTGAGGCGCTGGACCAAGGCGGCTGCCTTATCATCGTCGAAGTGCCTGGGCCGGACTGGTTTCGCCCTGTTCGGGAAACGCTGACGCTCTACCTTTCCGGCCCGACGGAATCGAATGACGCGCACTTCAACAAGATGATGGAAGCCCTGGCTTCCGATGATGACGAAGAAACGCCGTTCCCAGCAGAACCCGACGAACCTGTTCGCCCTCAATGGGCATGGTTCAGCGGGCTGGGGGAGAAGGACAAGCAGTTCGTTCAGCACGATATCGATTCCATGACCACAGCCTTGCTAGGCGGTAAGGGCGTCATTGCACTGACGTCCCGGGTGGATAGCCTGCCGGCAACCGTCAGGCTCGCCGCCGATCACCATCTGACCCTCCCCGCACTGGACGGCGCTGCGACGACGGTGGCCGCACACGTGCTGACGCGGCACCACCCCACCATCACCATCGATGATCGTCTCTGCGGCTACCTCACCCCCGATATCCTCCGCATGTCACAGCGGCCGGGAGAGGACGGCGATGCCTGGATCCGGCGCCTGCGGTCTTTCGCGAACCTCGCATCGCACGCAGTCCCGTATGACGGCCCCAAGCTGGCCGACCTGCACGGCATGGACGAAGCGAAGAGGTGGGGCCTTAACCTGGTCCATGATCTCAAGGAATACATGGCGGGACGCTTGCCCTGGCAGGACGTCGATAGGGGGTGCCTGTTGGTAGGCCCCACCGGAACGGGCAAGACCTCCTTCGCACGGATTCTGGCTGGCACCACCGGGCTGCCGCTGGTCACGGGATCGCATTCCGAATGGCAGGCGGCGGGCCACCTTGGTCAAATGCTGGCCGCAATGCGCAACACCTTCAACCGAGCGCGGATGGAAGCGCCCTGCATCCTGTTCCTCGATGAGGTCGATGCCTTCCAGGATCGGCAATCCCTGCGGAGCAATCAGCGGGACTACAGTGTTCAGGTCGTCAATGCGCTGCTTGAGTCGACCGACGGAACCCTTGCCAGGGAAGGGGTTGTGCTGCTGGCGGCTGCCAACAGCCTTTCGGTCGACCCGGCCTTGATCAGGCCTGGCCGACTTGATCGAGTGATCATGGTGTCCTTGCCCGATAACCATGCGCTGACCGGAATCCTGCGCCAGCATCTCGGTCCCGATCATCTCCCTGGTATCGACCTCCTTCCCTTTGTAGCCGGCATGACGGCATCGGGCGCCGAGGCCGAGCTTTGGGCTCGTGACGCTAAGCGTGAGGCTCGTCGCGCCGGACGGCCAATGACGCCCGAGGACCTGCTGGCTCATATCCCTCGTCCTGAAACCGTTTCCCCCACTCTGCATTTTAGGGTCGCAGTGCATGAGGCTGGCCATGCTGTGGCCGCCGCCGTCGAGCTGCCGGGCACGGTCCAGATTGTCACGGTTCAGGGCGAACATGCCGGTGTTCGGTTCGAACTGGGCCAGTTCGACACCGAGGCTGAAGCCCGTGCGCACATCCGCATCCTGCTGGCGGGTCGCGCGGCGGAAGAGCTGCGCCTGGGAACGGCTGGTTTCGGGTCCGGTGGCCCGGCAAATAGCGACCTTGCCAGGGCCACTAGCTTGGCAACCGCGCTGCTGGCAGGACACGGAATGGGTGAGCGTTTACTGTGGCTCGGTAACGCCATCCCCGAGAATACTCCTTCGTTCCTGTCCGCTCACCCCTCCTTGGCCGACCAAGTCAGCCGCATGCTGGCCGAGGAGCATGACCGTGCATTGTCGCTCCTTCGACCGCGCCTGCCGCTCATCGACAAGGTGGCCTCCATCCTGGTCGAGCATGGCAGCATGTCGGGTCCCGAACTGGAAGAACTTGTCGCGGCCATGCCCACCAACACTGAGGCGACACCATGATCCACGGGCACCCATGGGGGCTCATTCGCCCCCGTGGGCAGATATCTTCACTGTGTCATTGGTGATGACAGAAAAGGGGGCGTACATATGGGTCGGTGGCCGGATGCCGCCAAGTGGTGACATTCGAATGGAGGTTCCGCGCCCCTGACGTGCCCCTATTCAAATGGGGGCGCCATAGATGGTTGGATATCGGCACCGCGCCAAGTCCTAACCAAACATGCACAGGGCGCATACATGGATTGCGGTCCTGGGGCGTCAGATGAAGGGTGGGCCGGGTCTGGAGGCTGGAGCATATGGCCGTGCGATTGGGCGCATCGTGTGCCCAAAAGCCAAGGTGCCACATGATCCATCTCCGCCTCGCCGTTCCACCCCCCGCCAATGACGGCAACCAAACGCCACTCAACACCTATGCCGATACGCTCCATCCTGCGATCCTCATGGTGGCCGCCGCCCTTGGCCGCAAGATCGCACGCGATCTGATCGCCGAGGCGACCGCGAACGACAAGCGCCACCATCCCGACGAAGCGTGATAGCCTTCTGTTCAGTAAGGTTGCTCCCCCACCCCCGTAAAGCTGGTGACTCATGAGCCTCCGCACCGCCGTGTACGCCCGCTATTCCAGCGACCAGCAGAGTGCCTCGTCCATCCAGGACCAGTTCCGCATTTGCCGGGAACAGGCCGCCCGCGATGGCTGGCAGATCGTCGGCACCTACCAGGATGCCGCCATCAGCGGCGCCTCCCTGACCTTGCGGCCCGGGATTCAGGCCCTGCTCCAGGACGCGCAGGCGCGCAAGATCGACATCGTGCTGGCCGAGGCCCTGGATCGCTTGAGCCGGGACCAGGCCGACACAGCCATCCTGCATCGGCAGCTCCAGTTCGCCGGCGTCAAGATCATCACCCTTGCGGAAGGCGAGATCAGCGAACTCCATGTCGGGCTCAAGGGCACCATGAATGCCCTTTTCCTCAAGGATCTTGCGGCCAAAACCCACAGAGGGCTTCGGGGTCGTGTCGAAAAGGGCAAGGCCGGTGGCGGCCTGTGCTTCGGCTATGATGTCATCAAGGAACTTGGGCCCGACGGCGAACCTGTCCGCGGCGGAAGGCGCATCAATGAAGCGGAGGCAACAACCGTCAGACGGATCTTCCAGGAATTCGCCCAGGGCATCAGCCCTCGAACCATCGCGGCCAACCTGAACAAGGATGGCGTGCCGGGCCCCAATGGAAAGCTGTGGGGCGACACGACCATTCGTGGGCATGCGATCAGGGGAACAGGCACGCTCAACAACGAACTCTATTCCGGCGTGCTGGTTTGGAACAAGGTTCGCTATGTTAAGGATCCGGCAACCGGCAAGCGTGTTCCCCGTCTGAATCCAGAAAGCGCCTGGATCAGGACGGAAGTGCCGGACTTGAGGATCATTGATGATGAGCTTTGGCAGGCAGTGCGACAGCGCCAGCAGGCGCTGGCCATTCAATTCGAACCGTCCATCAAAGCCAGCCGGGAGGCGCACGCCAACCGGCTGAACGACCGGCACCGGCCCAGCTTCCTGTTGTCCGGCCTGCTCAAATGCGCCCGGTGCGGCGACAATTACGGCATCATCACCTACGATCGCTACGGCTGCCTGAACCGCTACCGGCGCGGCACCTGCGAGAACAGCCACACCGTCAAGCGCCAGGAGATCGAAGCCCGTGTGCTGAACGGGCTACGCCACAATCTGGTCTCCCCCGAAGCTGTCGAGACGGCTATTCGGAATGGGGTTGAACTGGTCAACCGCTCCAACCGTGAGCTGCGCGCCCGGCAGTTGGATGACCGGCAGGCCCTGGCCAAGGTGCAACGCGGCATCGACGCCATCACGGCGGCCGTCGAGGATGGGCTTTACCAGCCGTCCATGAAGGCCCGGTTGGCCGACCTGGAACAGCAGAAGAAGCAGCTTGCGGCCCGGCTGTCGGAAGCGCCAGTCGTCATGCCCGACATCCACCCCAACGTCGCCGGCCTCTATGCCAGGATGATCGAGCGCCTGACAATGGCACTGGAGGATGCCACCACGCGGAACGAGGCCATGGAGGCGATCCGGTCGCTGATCGACAAGGTAGTGATCACGCCTGGCGCTCGTCGCGGCGAGGTACAGGCGGAGCTTCACGGCAAGTTGGCTGAGATCCTGAACGCAACAGCCCGCCCCAATTTCTCGGGGCGGGCTGTTGTTATAACGTCAGTGGATGCGGGGGCAGGATTTGAACCTGCGGCCTTCAGGTTATGAGTTTGAAAAGTATTAGCTCGATCAAATACGACCAAATAAGCCCATTCCCAATAACATACTGTTTATAAATACCAATCTCAATGAGCCATTGCCTTTCAAATACGCCTCCATTACCCTGATTTCACTCTCTTCTGTTACCTATATGCTACCTGCGAAACGCCGGTTCGGCCACGATTTATCGGCAGGTATGGAGATCCACCATGGCGAAGCTGACAAAGCGCGTGGTCGAACAATTGGAGCCGGCAACCGTCGAAACCATCCACTGGGATGAAGAACTCCGCGGCTTCGGCGTGCGTGTCTGGCCATCGGGCCGCAAGGTCTATATCGCCATGACGCGAGTCAAAGGCCGGCTGCGGAAGGTAACGATCGGTACGCATGGCCCCGTCACCGCCGAGAAAGCCCGGATCAAGGCACATGAAATCATCTCACAGGCGAAAGCTGGCAATGATCCGGTCAAGGAACTGGACGTGGCCCGCAAATCGCCTACGGTCAAAGGGCTCGGCGAGCGCTTCCTCAAGGAACATGTCGGCGTCCGCTGCAAGCCATCTACACAGTATGAATACAGGCGCTCTGTCGAGCTGTTCATTAATCCAGAGATCGGCACCCGCAAGGTCCTGGATATCGAGCGCCGAGACATCGCCGAACTGCACCAATCCCTGCAGCACATTCCCTACCAAGCCAACCGGACCCTGGGGGTGCTGTCCAAGATGTTCAATCTGGCCGAAGTCTGGGGGCTACGACCGGACGGCAGCAATCCCTGCCTGCATGTAAAGAAGTATCGTGAGGAGAAGCGCGAACGGTTCCTGGGGGCCGAAGAGTACGCCTCCTTGGGTCGGACACTGGCCGAAGTCGAGGCGGACGGTTCGGAATCCCCAGCCGTGGTGGCTGCCGTCCGGTTGCTGATGCTGACGGGCTGCCGCCTGGGCGAGGTCATGACCCTGAAATGGTCCTATGTGGATTGGCAGGCGCGGGCGTTGCGTCTGCCGGATTCCAAAACGGGCGCGAAGGTTGTTCATTTCGGGGAAGCGGTGGCAGCCGTCCTACGATCGATCCCCCGGCTGAAGGATAATCCCTGGGTCATCACCGGCACGAAGGAAGGTGCCCGGCTGACCGACATGCAGCCACCCTGGCGCCGCATCCGCAAAAAGGCCGAGCTGGATGATGTCCGCATCCATGACCTGCGGCACTCGTTCGCCAGCGGCGCCCTGTTCCTGGGAGAAGGGTTGCCGATGATCGGCAAGCTGCTCGGACATACCCAGGTGCAGACCACGGCTCGTTACGCCCATCTGGCTGCCGACCCCGTCAAGAATGCCATGGAGAAGGTCTCGGACTTTATCGCCAAACAGGCGACGTTCAGCACAAAGCGGCAGCGCAATCACAAATACACGGTGCAGCCCCCCAGACCTTGGACGGGCGCCAAAACAGTCCCGTAGAGGCAAAGTGCCTCCTGCCCTTTCGTCCGTCATAGCAGCTTCTGCATCTCATGCAGGCGTTACGGGATATTATGGTCAGGATGACAACGCTGTACCCACCTAATCAACGAGATGTTCCCGGACAATCTTGGCAGGTTTGTCCAAGTTCTGCGACTGAAGTTTATTTCGCCAAACACAAAGCTGGATAGAGGATGACCATTTTTTCGACAGGTTGCGGGTTCAATTTCTGCTGACCCCGCAGGAAAGATGTCCTTTCGCATTCATAATTGCGCTGACTTTGCAAAGCGTCTTTCGATGGGGTGGTACTAGGAAGCAGAATAGTGAAGCTTTATCAAATACTAAGCTCAAGCATAGCGCCAGCGCTGGCCTCCGCTCTCTTTCCTGCTTCACCTCAGGCAGATTAGATGCCAGCATCCATCCGCAGACTATGAGCTGCCGAGGGGGAGAGAAACTCGCGTGCCACTTTTCATCGCCAAGCCGATCATGTGGAACACTGCCGGCTACCGGCACCCTTCCGGTGTCCGCATCAACTCCGGCTATCCCAGCGAGCATGGCTTCGGTCACGAGGAGTGGAACAACGCGACCGCGCTCGCCTACCGAGAAGACGGCGTCGCCATGCGAGCATTCCACACCGAACGCGTCGGCAACCTACCGGTGGATGACGAGTTGGGTTCGATCTTCATCTTCATGTACGCCTCACATGACGGCGTGCAGGAGCTGGTTGGTGTCGCCGGCGGGGCCACCTGTTTCATCAATGACGAGTCTGCGCGTCACCATCTCACCGAACGACTCAAACTTGATCGGCTTCGCTCCCAAGCCTGGGCTGTCCCACGAGTGCGTCAGCTACATGGCGAAAACAGCTCGCAGTTCGACAAGATTTGGCAGCAGGATTTGTCATGGATCCCCAACTGGATTTGCCCCGCCGAGGCCTTTCTTTGGCTTGACCATCCCGCGCGGTTGGATGCGAAGGCCATCCGAGGCACCAGCAAGCTGCTCACGATGTTCGGCAGGTACACCGTTCTCGACGAGGGCGAGGCGGCGGCGATAATGGGCGCAGTGCCAGCTGGTCAGCGCAATGCCATCTGGAGGCGCATTCGGTCGATGATAGAGGCGGACGGCGGCGCTCCGCTAACCGACGATCTGAACAACCTGCGGGGTCGCCGCGACATCAAGCCAACCGAAAAGAAGCAACTGGTCGATGCGCGACTCGGCCAAGGCCGCTTTCGGCGGGAGGTTGAGAGGCTGTGGGGCGACGCGTGCTCGGTTTCGGGCTGCACCATCCGCGAGGCTCTACGTGCGTCTCACATCAAGCCCTGGAAGCCGAGCAGCGACATCGAAAGATTGGATAGGGAGAACGGCCTTCTACTGACGGCGGATCTCGACGCGTTGTTCGACAAGGGCCTCATCTCATTCGCCAACGATGGAGAGATGTTGATCGCCGATCGCATCGGCAAGAACGACCGCAGACTTTTCCGACTACCCCGCTCCCTTCGTGCGCGGCCCTCCAGCGGTCAGAAAGTCTACTTGGCAGACCATCGTAGCCGCTGGGGGTTCGACGGCGACTGATGGGTCTGCGCGTTTTTTCACAACCGCAGACTGAAAGCATCAGCGACCGTGACAGTGCTTGAACTTGCTGCCGGAGCCGCAAGGACAGCGCTCGTTCCGTCCGACCTTCTTGCGCGGTTCGATCGCTCCTACCGGGCCGCGACGCTGATCGAAGAAAGCCTGAAGGGGCACCGGAATGTTCACTTCCCGCTGGCGCGGGCCGCCGAAGCGCCTAATCCTTTCGATCAGGCGCTTCTGATCCTGGAAAGCCTCGCGGTGCCCTGGCGCCATCACCTCCTCGAACGGTTCCAGGTGCGCCACCTCCTCCGCGGCTGCGCGATGGTCTCCGCAGTAGGCGAGCACCACCGCGTAGAGGGCTCTCGTCTCCAACACGCGCGAAGCGAGACCGACACCCTGTATAATGGGAAACAAATTCCGCTCGAGAACCTGTCGCGCGCCGATGAAATCATGCACCCAGACGAACTCATCGACCAGATCGAGGCCAACCCTGATAAGGGAGTCGAAAGCGTGTGCCAATTCATAGAATTTCATCGCATGAATGCGGGCCATCGCTGACCGCTGTCCCTTGCGTCCCGCGGCCTGGGCTGTGAGGTCGAGCGTGTCAGCGAGATGCTTCAACGTATCGGTAAGGTCGCGATCCGTTGGAAGCAGCGGCCGCAGGTCGGGCGCGTTGCGCCCCATGACGTCTCCCGGAGTGATGCCGAGCTCAT
This sequence comes from Niveispirillum sp. CC-CTL257, assembly GCF_059489915.1. Lineage (NCBI taxonomy): Bacteria > Pseudomonadati > Pseudomonadota > Alphaproteobacteria > Rhodospirillales > Azospirillaceae > Niveispirillum > Niveispirillum sp. CC-CTL257. The sequence continues at coordinate 96,496 of NZ_JCAJXE010000003.1, read as the reverse complement.
CGTAGTACTCGACGATCAACTCGGATGCCTCGGAGATCGCGGTCACGTTGTCGCCGAGCTTAAAGAGCGCGAGCGCGCGGTTGTAGCGGAAGACCCGCATGTGCTCGGTTTGCTTCGGAATGTGCTGCTCCACAATCGTGAGCATCTCGTCCACGCCGGCCGCATCATTCTGCATGGACCTGAGCAGCATGCTCTTCATGCCCCAGGCGAGCCATTCATCCTCCCCCAGCCCGTGCACCTCAACAAGCGCCTGCATCTCGTCGATGTGGATCTGGGCGCGGTCGAAATCTCCCTCCCGGAGGTCGTTGAAGGTCAGACCGTCCAGTGCCCAAAGGCGTGTTTCCGGGTCAGCCTCGTCGTTCCTAGCGATCGCCACCAGATACGGCTCGATCTCGGGCCACACGCCCATCTCATGAAAAAGCTCATCCGTCGCGAACCCGATGAGGATCCTAGCATCCCCCAGCTGACCGAAGAGGCGGATGAGAAGACCGAGCTTGGCGATGCTCCAGTCCTCGCGGATCGAGACGACGATCACCGCGCGCAGCGCTGCCCTCGCGTTCTCCTCAACCTCCCTGCCCCGGGCGGCCATATCCGCCACTCCCAGCAGCCGGACGGCGTCGTGCACCTTCAGGGCAGAGTTGCCGAAAATCTCGAGCGCCCCCGTCGAGGGCAGGCTGCGCAAGCGGGTCGCACTCGCCCGTGCGTCGATGCCGCAGGCTGCCTGGAGCAGCTTGCTGGCCTCATCTCGGGTCAGAGCGACGTCGCACATGCTCAACACCGCAATCGTCTCACGGGCTTCCGGCGACAACCCCTCGAACGCGCGCTTGAGGATGATCTCCTGGACGGTCTCCACGACGTGGGTCTGGGCTTCCACGTCGGCGCAGAAATCCCGGATCGACCCTCCATATTCCCGGGCCACGACCGTCGCCGCGTTGAGTACATAGAACGGCAGGCCGCCAGTCAGACGGGAGAGACGCCCGCAGTCGGCGAAGTCGGCGAGACAGCCTAGATCATGCACCGCAGCCGCGATGGTGTCCTCGTCCCACCCGTGTAGGGTCTCTGCGGCGATGGCCAGCGTGGCCTCAAGGGCGGTGAGCTCCTGACCAGGCTGGCCAAGCAGCAGGAACCTCAGGCTCGGCGCACGAGCGACCATGACCTTGATGTCGCTCGCCGGTACACGATGGGCGTTGTCGATGATGACATGTGCATGGATGCCCTCCTCACCCAGCTTGACACTGAGCGCCCCGAGCATGTCGAGACCGCTTGCGCCGGGCAGAAGTATCTCGCCGAGCTTACCGCTGACCCTGCCGAACATCCGGCCGGCCACCTCACGGGTGACGGCGGATGCGAGAGCGGGTCCCGGCGTCTCGACGACGTCGATGTAGGTCACAGGCAGAGGCGCATGAACCGCAGCCTCGGCGACCCAGGCCGTCTTCCCCGCGCCTGACAGGCCCGACACGATGCGGACCCGGGCATCGCTGAGCAGGGCGGGTTCGTCGATCTGCGCCCGGTAGATCGGCAGCGGTGCAGGCAGCTCCTGCATTTGGACCACGAGCTGCTCAAAGAGGGTCGGCAGTTCATCCCTCGTGAAGGTGTGGTCCTGCCGGGGTGGTGAACCGGCCGAGGCGAACATCACAACACTCGCGAGCTTCCATGTCAGTGTGTCCGGTCGCAGAAGTCCAAAGGGGAGTTCGGCTGCGAGAGCCGAACATGCCTCTATCGCGCCGCCCACCGTCTTCGGTGGCGCAGGGAGAAAAGTGTCCGTTGGCACCGGACCATCAGGCCATTCCAACCGCACGTCGGCGGGCCAGCCCTCAGCGCGCAGCCTCTCGAGAAGGGGGCCTGTCGGAGCTGCATTGGAAACAATGACGAAGCTGGCCTCGCCTGTCCGAGCACCATTTGCGTGCTCACTACGGATTTTCTCGAAGCGCTCGAGAGCGCCTTCGATTTCGCCGAAGCCTAGATTGCCGATACGCGTCTTGATCTGCACGTAAACCCGCCGATCCACGAGCACGATCTCCACGTCCTCATCGCGTTCGACGACGATGCGCTCGACCCCGCTCCGCCCAGCCAGAAGCAGGCAGATCGCGGCGTAGAGATGCTGGTAGAGGAAGCCCCGATGAACCGCTTCGATGCGGATCAGCTGGCGCTCGTCAAGAACCGAGACCTCCTCGGCTATCATGATCTCGCCGCCCAGCTTCGCGCCCTCTGCATCGTCGGCCAAGGCGAACCTCGTGATCAGACAGATGGTCCAACGACATATAAGATCACGAACCGATCATGTCACGGCACATAATCAACACGCTACATCAAGGTGGCGTCAAAAATCGGACGCCGACAAAAGCTTCGTTTGATGCAATGCGAAGACTGAGCTTTCCCGTTCTATCCAGCCTGCCGAACAATCGGACGGCTCGTCAGTTGACAATGGCCTCGAACACGCTGGCTCTCTTCACGGTCCCGAACAGTCCATTCAGCTCGGGCTCCTTTGACTTGATCCGCCGGAAGTCCTCAAGGGTGCGCTTGTCGACAAAAAGGACGTCGGTGTAAGCCGCCAACACGGCGAGATGCTGGTCGTGAACGTCGCTGCCGGGTCGAATGGGACGCTCCTGCCCGTGGCGCTTCAGCGCATCGGCGATCCGCCAGCTCGGGAGGCTCTGCATGCTCACCCGCTTCAGGCGCTCGAAGTGGATGCCCGCCTTCTCCGCGACGAGACGCAGATGCGACCTGAACGTGCCCAGTTCCGACAGTTCCGCGACGGTGCACTCGTCCCGGATCTCGTGCTCGTCGATCCCCTGCCTGCCGTAGGTGTCGACGAGGAGCTGGCGGACCGTCACGCCCTCCGCCGGCATCTCCTGCATGACGCGCAAGATGAAGTCGTTAGCCATCTCGAACGCCTCGGTGTCGCTCCGGCGCGGGTCGGCCGCCTTGGCCCGGAAAAAAGTGTCACGGTGGATCGTGGTCATGACCTTCTGCCGATCGGCAGGCGCGCGAATCTCCTCCTTGCACAGCTGCCCGACCGTCTGCCTCTCGTCCATCGTTCGCATTCCCGAGAGGGCTGAGACCATCCCAATATGCTGGCGCCTCTCCCTCATGATCGGACGCGCGACGTTCCAGACCCAGCCGTCCTCCCCGACAGCGGCGACGCCGGCTCCGATCGTTAGCAGGCGGGATCGCACGTGGTCGCGCACCTCCGCCATGGTCCGGCAACCGGAATCGTAGGCGATCGCCTCGGCCGCAAGGATGTCGACGATCCCGCCCAAGCCACGTTCGCCTGGCATCCGCATCCACGCCATCATCGGAAGCGACTGGAGATACGCCACACGCGCGCTGGCATTCGCCGGATCGTCCACAACGAGCAGTTCCTCCAGATGATGCCAGGAGAGGAACGGAATGCGCCCCTGCTCAAGCAGACGCTGGTGCAGATTCCGGGCCACCTGCCCCTTGGGCGATGCGGGCTTAATGGCGGCGTCGATCCAATCGGCCCAGTGCGACGTGTCCGGCGCGATGATCGCGGCCGTCAGGAGGGTCATGGGTCCGTAGCTCCGTCCTGAGACGCAGGCGCGATCTGAAGAGCCGGAGCGGTTCCGGCAGTCGCGGGTTTGGGACACCACTGCGTCGGCGACAGATCGGCGCGTCTACGATCCGTCCGTGGCTTGGCCAGCCGGCATAGCCACGCCTTGGAGATGACAGTACAACCGGTCTGTCCGCCGGACAGCCCCACGGGCTGAGCGATCATGCATTTCAGTTCGGACGGAACGCCAGCCTCTGACTTTTGGACGACGACCTTCGAGGCGGGTGGCTCCTGCGTGGCGTTGCGAAAGCCCATCGCGTAGAATAGTGGATCGAGCAGCAGGAGCAGGATGAATATCCCGAACGCCCGAAGCAGGTGCTCGTGCGTGACCAGGATGCGGGTGACCTTCTCGTTGACCACGTCCCGGGAGTTACGTGTCGCCAGCAGGGTGCCGCGGGTCAGCTTGCGAAGGGGATTTCGGGTCTGCCATGCGGCAACGATCTCGGGCTCCCCAACCTTCTGGAAACCCCGGACCTGCAGGGTCTTGAAGGCGTTGAACCCGGCTCCAGCCACGTAGACCGTCGCCAGCGCCAGCACGAACAGCCGCGCCGCGTCTGGTGCCGGGCCTGCCTTCTTTTCCCAATTGGCCGCCTGCAGCGTGATGATGACCGGAACCAGCGCGGCCAGCACCGCGAGGTAGGTCGTCGCCTTGCCCTCAGCCGCGCGGACCCTCTCCATCTCGGCCGCCGCCACCTTCTGTGCCTCGTCGAGCGCCCGTTCCTCGTTAGAGTTCCAGACTGCCGCCCGGATTGCAGCCCGATCCTGCTGAAGCCGTTGAGCCTCAGCGGCCTTCTGCGCCGGAGTGAGCGGCTCAATGTACGGGAAGACCGCACTCGCAATCGAATGCCAGTTCATGTCGGTGAGCCTGCGCAAAGAGCATCGACAATCGCGGCCGTCACCGGGGCGCCGGTCCGCTGCTCGATCCAGGCCCACTGCCCGTTCGGGTTGGCCTCCAGGAACCAGAAGCGGCCATCCAAATCCTCCACGAGGTCGATCGCGGCAAACCGCAGGCCGAGGTCGCGTGTGACCGAGATGCAGGCCGAACCCACATCAGTCGGCAGCTCCATGGCCTCGTGGTCGAGATCCCTGCGAACGCCCTTTCGCCAGTCGACCTGCGTCTCGTCATAGGCTTGGGACAGTATGCGGGTCGCGAAGGCCCGGTCGTCCACCACGAGCAATCGGATGTCGGACCGCTTCGAAATCTCGCGCTGCAGGATCATCGGCGCACGCCGAAAACCGTCGGCGTCGACCGCATCGAGCGCATCCACCCGGCTGGTGAAGATGACACTGCCGATCTCGCCGTCGTTGATGAGGGCGTGCCGGAGGGGTTTCGCCACCATCGGCCCCTCCGCGAGGAAGGCGCGAGCATGTCCGAACGCATTCGTGACGAGCGTGCCAGGAATCTGGAGCCCGACGCGGCGGGCGGCGGCGAGCTGCCTCGGCTTGTCTTCGGCGCGCAGGATGGAGAACGGCGAGTTCAGCCACCGCCCCTCGAGAGCGTTCCATAGGCTTCGGACTATCGCCGACCATTCCGCCACGACGTACTCGGCGACGGCGTCGCTTCCTCTGACCTCGATATTGCCCGGCCGGCGATAGTATGCGCCCGTCACATCTGCGAGGGAAAAGTCGCCGCACGGTCCGGTCAGCCTGAGGTTCGAAGGGTCGCCATCGACCATCGCGATCTCGTGCTGCGCCAGGTCCTCAGTATTCAGGCGGATAAAGCGCAGGCCGCGTCGACGCATCTCCATGACAACGTAATCGGTCGTCACGTCGCGCTTATTGGTTACGAGGAGAATCAGTCCGGCACACGCGCTCACCAGCATGGCGCCACTGCTTCGTCGTCCCGCTCATGTTGGACCTCGGTCTTCGTCTGCAACTCGGGCAGGCACAGGGACGCGTCCTCGTCGTCGACCTCCTGCCGGACCCTCGTCCCGGTGCTGGTGTCCAGCGCCCCGAAGCGCGACGGATCTTCGTCGTCCACTTCAACCTGCGTCATGGTCTTGCTCTGCGTCACGACCAGCCCGCCGCCTGCGACCTCGATTATCGGCACGGCCCCGTACTCGCCGTCCACAACCCAGACCCCCAGCTCGGGAGAATAGCGACCCGGCATCTCGGCGTCGGCGGACCTCGGCGTGGCGAAGCGGAGCAGGAACGGGGCGGCGGACGCAATCGGAGAATGAACGGTCATCGGCATTGATCCAGTGGCAGTGTCTTCGAATAGGAACACATAGGGGAAATTGAGAGCCAGAGGAAGTACTCTGGCGATTATTCCGCAAAAGAAACCGCAGTATTGGAATTGGCAATATCAGTAAGGAGACAGCACATGGACATCATCGAGATCAATGAAATAGGAGTGGCACTGCAGACTGCTGCTCGACAATTTTTCAAGATAATACCCGATGCCCCATCAATGGCCGCTCCGATCGGATCGAATGAACACTTGCAGCAGCAGTGCTCGCAGCATCTTCTCCGGCGGAATCGACGGACGCCCCACCCGCGAATATATCGCCTCAAAATCTGGCGACAGAACCTCCAGGACCTCGTGCACCATCGCCCGGATCGGGCGCAACGGGCGGGTCGCTGGAACCCGAGCCTCGCAGCTCACGTAAGAAAACAGGCTATCGCTCCGAACGTCGCTGCCGCGCATCTCGACCCCTAATCCGCTACAAGAGAGGATCGATCACGATCACACAGCAGCGGGAAGACTTTTCCCGCACCCTGTTAGCGCTCGAGCGGCCATAAGCTGCCTGTCCGCCACCGGCCCCTTTATTACGCCACTCACAACTGCTGCGTAGCGCCCATTACGGTCATTGAAACCGCTTCACCTAACGCCCAAAAGTAGAAGTTTGGGCGTCCACCGGCGTTGCTGCGAGAACCAACGGTGGTCCAGTGGCTGTCGCGGCAACGCTCGTCGGCAACATTGATGACGACCAAGCAGAAGTCATCGAGTGCGGGGTAGGTGGTCACATGTAGAAGCTGTAGCTGACCTGTGGTTTCTCTGTGGGGCTGACGTACTTCATGATGTCGCCAATCTTTCGTGCGCACTCCAACGTGATCGGCAGGCGGCCATCCAACTGGGTATTATTCCAGTTCATTTTTGTAAGACCAAGAATCTCCTCGCATAGGCTCTCGAGGGAGGAGTCTTGCTCGTAGACAGTGACCTTGAGAGGCTTGGGGACGTAAGCGCCGGGATAGGTCTTGTAGAAGTCAACGGTACCACGCGTGCAGAGAACACCCTCGGTCTCGGAGATCGCGAGCATGGTGCCGCGTTTGGGTGGATAGTCTCCATCGCCAAAGAGACGAATATCGGTGTCGGTGATGGCGACGAAATCTTTCGTGCGGATGCTTTTTTCATCAAGGGCGCGTACGAATCCCTTGCGTTCGCTGTCGCGGAAGTGACTCGACTTATGGATAACGATGCGGGCTGGCATATGCTGGAGGGCCCGATCGTACTCTTCGAGCGCATCGCGAAGTAGGTTGTAAGCTTGATCTTCGCTGAGGTAGGGATGGCGGTTGCGCTTGTCGATAGAGACGGGGGTGCCGCGCAGGATGATGCCGTGGCCGAATTCGTCGAAGACCTGAGCTAGGCTGGACGAGATGGTCTCGCCGTCGCGGCTCTTGTAGAAGCCAATGCCGATGTAACAGGAGCGCAGCTTGGCTGTGTCCTCAACAAGGCGCCATGGGATGGTGCGGTTGCCTTTATAGTAGAGTGCGGTGCAGAAATTCCATGCTTTAGTAGCGGGATCCTGCTGTTCACCAGCTTGCTTCGTGATGAGGATAGTTTTTTCCCTCACCAACTGTAGCGGCGTACCGAGATGCATACACTTCGCTTTGAGGATGCGGCGGAAGTTGTGCTCAAGTTCGTTCTCTTCGTCCTCGCCGGCGCTCGAGGCGGTGATAGAATCAAACATCTCATTGGGCATGACACAGACGATGACATCGACTGAACGGTTTTCGGCGAGGAAGCGAACTTGCTCATAATAGAGTTCGACAGCGCGGTCGACACGGTCGGCGCGCGACGAAAGCTTCACTACGGCGGTAATTTCGGACTTTTGCAGCGTGCGGGTATACTGGGGTGAGTTAATGAGTCGAGTGAGGAAGCCGTAGTTCTGGTTGATGCCACCGAAGCCACGGAAGAGGTTGAGCAACTGCGACTCTTTCTTCCGCTCGATGCCACTGCGGCACTGGGCTAGCCATTCATCGAGCAGGTCGACGCCCTCGCCGCGGCCGACAACTCCGATGCGCAGCTCTGTGCGGCGCAGTTCGTCGCGTTGGTCATATACTCCCATATGCTCGATGCCGGTGCGCGGACAAATGTGGGTGCCGGTGCCGAACTCGAGAAGCGGCTCTGCGAGGGTGATGAGCTTCATGCTGCGGTTTCTCGTTTGTCAGCGTCGTCGCTGATGTCTGTGTCGTCGAGATCGTCGATACCATCGTCGGAATCCTCCCCGACGTCGAATTCGATGAGAGTCTCAAAGCCGAGACCGTCCTTATCGCCGCTGGCCGTGAGGAAATAGGCGATGAAGCGGACTTGGTTGCGGACGCTGGAATTTCTCTCGAGACGCTTCTGCTGTGAGAGAAGGTCATCATGCCAGTTGGAAGCACGGAAACCGTCAAATGAGTAGAACCAACTTGGCACAACTTGCGCGTACCAGTTGTCGCCGAGCTTCGCGAAATTCAGCTCGAAGGAGAGGTGCTGGTGGTGCGCGACCTTGGCGGGGTCCTTCTTCGAGGGCCTAGCGAAATACACGCGTCGGATCGCTTTCTGCTTCCCAATCCAAGACTCCTTGCGCTCTATCTGCCCTTCCTCAGTGGCAAAGAAGTAAAAGAAGCGGTCCTTAGGCTGCATGCGCACATGATGCGCCTTGAGCAATTCTCGGGTCTCGGCGATAAGCAGCTGCTTAAGGACGTTAACGTTATCGATTTCGGTGGAGTCGGCGAGGTCAGAAATGTCCAGCCGCTCGGCCGACCCCTCGTCCACGATGCCGATCAGGCCGCTTGCCTGCATGTCGTGGAAGGCAAAGAGCTTATTGTCGTGGCAAACCCAGGCGTCCGTGTGGACATCATTAAGGAGAAGGGCCATCTTCACTACCGAATTTCTGCTCCGCGCTTTGCCGCGATAAGACAGCGAGTTACGGGCCCGCTCGATCACGTCCTTATCGTCGATCATCAGTTCCGCAACGTATACGGCCTGCGGAAGGCGAATGCGCTGGAGGTTTGTGGTGATGGCTGTCGGTTTGGGAACGCTGTCCGAGCTGTACGATATGTAAGCGTCGACTTCGCCGAGTATCCGTTGAAATTCCTCCAAAACGCGTTCTTGGGCAGTGATGCGCAATGCTGCAACGAGACCGAGCAGATCACCCAGGTCGATAATGTGCTTTTTGCAGTTGAATGCAAAGCGGTCGCCAACCAGCTCATTGACGGCGGCCTGGCTGTAGGAGGCTTGCTTCTTCGTGAGCGTCAGAACATACAGCTCGTCAAAGCTGTTGAAGTACAAGCGATCCATGAACTGGCGGACTGTCGCCTTCACCTTATCGAGCGAGGTGGTCGAGGTGACTTGGAAACAAACGCGATCATGGTCATCACCCAGATCGATTCCTGGGAAATTCTTCTGCTTACGGTTGAGGTTGATGAGCTGCGGCAGATTGTACACTGACTTGAGGATCGGGATAAATGCGTCTTCCAAAGCTAAGTTAATGTCCGTACGGCCTTGCGATGTTGCTAGTTCGACCTGCAGTATGATCCGACTAACGACATCGCGAAGCTTGTTCTCCACATCGAGCTGCCGCATTCTGCCCCACTCCGCTAAATCCTCTCTTCATAATGGGAACACAGCAGGAACATTGCAAGAGGGTACAACCCAACGGTTGGCAAACTTCAAGGCCGCTGAGGTTCATGCTGGAGAGCATCCGAATGAGGATGCTTATCCGTTCGCGGTATTTCACGAGCAAGTCGCTCAAAGATCGGAAGTGGGGTGTTTGCAGAGTTCAACTTTTTCGGCAACGTCGTAGGATCAGACAGTCTGCAATCGGCCCCGCAACAGCCACGACAAGACTGGCGCTGGTTATTGTCGGTAGCGATTCCAGACGAGCTTTGCCGATACCCCATCTCCATCGAGGAACAAGGCCGCGCTGATCGGCTTCGGCAGGGCCGGATCATCAAAACACACCCGGAGATAGGGGCGGGGTTCACCATCCGTGGTCTCCGCCTCCCAAGCGTCACCAATACGATCGTAGCCGATCAGCAGGCGGTAGGCAGGCGTATTCTCGTGATCCCGGTTGTCGTTGGGAACGAAGCGGACCTTAGCATTGATGGTCAGGGTCCGGATGGTGCCCGTCCAGCCGCCATCCTTGGCCAAGGTGAAGTGACCGATGGTGCTCATGGGTCAAGTCTCCGTTTCATCAATGGACTGCTCCACAGTGTCGTCGCTTTTACGGCTCCGGCGGGCGGGCTCCTGGACAGGCGGCAAGTCCGCTTTCCGGGCCTTCACATAGGTCCGGTCGCTATCCAGGAAAGCGTCCAGCATATAGGGAATCAGGTCAGCTATCGGCTCGGCCGTACCGTATGTTGCCCGATAAAGGGCAGCATAGGACAGCAACCGCTCATGCAATTCGGGGCTGAACGACAAGGTGAGCTTCACCGGCGTGCGGTCGGGGAGCTTGGGCAGCTTCAGCATGGGTTAGCCTCCTCGATAGGGGGAGAGAATCACGTCCCGCCGGACGATGACACGCAGGGGCCAGCCGGGCCGGACAGTCAGGGTGGGCTGGATGTCTAGGTTACGTTCGACAAGCCGTTGGCCGGCGCGGTCGGCATTCTGCTGCATGGATTCCCGGACGGCGCGAACCAGCTCGTTTTCCTGCTGCCCGAAGGTCAGTTCCGTGCCGACCCCCAGCAGGGTGGCCATGGCAATGCCCTTCAGCTGGCGACCGGTATGGAAATCCACCTCGTCGGAGAGGCCGGCCCGGCCCTCAGTGTCGCTGGCCGGCAGATTATCCAGTTGCAGGGATGAGCCGTCCGGGCGGATCAGCCGCTGCCAGACCAGCAGGGCACGTTCCTGTCCGAAGCTGACACTGCTGTCATAGGTGCCGATGAGCCGGGAGCCCTGAGGGATCAGCAGGATCTGGCCGGTGACGCTGTCATGAACATTCTCCGTCACCTGGGCCACGACCGAACCCGGCAGGTCGGAATTCAGGCCCGTCACCAGCGCCGCAGCAATGACGCTGCCAGCCATGATCTGGTGGGGAGATGCGGGCTGCTGTTCAGCATAGGGATTGTAGGTACCGCCCGTATCCGGCCGACCCAGGAAGTCCAGCTTGCGCTGCTGCGCATCCGGCTCGGTATTGGTGGCATCTGAGGTGGAGCCGGAACTGGGCAACAACACCGGATTTCGAGTTTCCGGGATGGATGATGGCGATTTCGGCTCGCTGCGGAAGAACAGACCGGATTGTCGGGCCTGACTTGCCTGAACCTGTTCAGGGGTCGGCTGCTGCGTCGGCTCCATGGGCCGCCAGTCCGCTCCCGCACCGTGGCGTCGCTGGTGTTCCAGGATGGGGCGGCCCAGATCGCCCGGCAGCGGCGGGCCCAACACCGGGGTGTCGGGCTTGACCTGGCTGTAGTCCGCCGGCAGCCCGGCCAGACCTTCAGGTGCCGGCGGCTTGCTCGGTTGGGCCAGTTCCTGGCGCTTGTCGGGTTTGCGGGTCTGGTGTTGGAGGGACAGGAAGGTCAGGGTCAGGATGGTGCCAACGGCAATGCCCGTGCCACCGATGATCAATCCCCGCCGAAAGCGAATGGCCCGGCGAGGTGCTGCCCGCAGTTCCAGCTTCTCCGGGGATTGTTTGTCATCCACGTTGGGAGCGTTCATGATGGCCTCCCGTCGGTACGCTCAATGCGGACAATTTGCTGCGGCTCGCCGCCCAAGCGGAGTTCGGCGGCCGCAAACAGCCGGTCAATGATGTAATGCCGACCCAGAACCCGGTAATTGACCAACTGCGCGTCCCCCTGCCGGCCGATGACAAAGAGTGGCGGTGCCTCGCCCTGGTCCAGACGGCGGGGAAACTCGATATAAACCTTGGCCCCGTCATCGAAGGCCCGCAGTGGCCGCCAGGGCGGCGCATCTCCGGTGATCGCGTAGCGGAAATGCAGGTTCTCCAGGGACAGGCCGGTGGCGATGGGTTGGGCGGCTTCGGTCTGGCTGCGCTGGCGGCGCAGGGCCAGCAACTGATCCTGGGGATAGGTCCAGGAGAGCGAGGCCATGGAGGTCTGCTCGGTACTTTCCAGCAGCAGGTGATAGGCGCGGCGGTCGGTGGTGATGACGAGGTTGCTGGTAAGACCGGCGGCCACGGGTTTGACCAGCACATGCACCCGGCTCGCCTCCCCTGCCCCGCTGCTGGTGTCGCCGATGATCCAGCGCACCGTGTCGCCGGCCGAGACGGCCACCAGGTTTTCACCGGGCTGGAGGGCAATGTCGCTGACGCGCTCCGGTGCAGCATAGAGCCGGTACAAGGCGCCCTCGGTGAAAGGATAGACCTGCATGGCATTGAGATAGCCGGTGCGGGTCGGTTCCAGGGTCGCCGCCTTGTTGGCGTCGGCGACGCGCTGGGGTGGGGGACGATTGTCGGGCACCACGGCGGCAGGCGCCGGTGGCAGCGGCTGCAACTGGCCGGGCAACGGCAACGGGACCGGCTTCTCCACGACCTGAACCGGCGGTGTTGTCTGCGGCTCGGCATAGGCGGAGAGAAAAGAGCTGCCATCATAGGCGATGACGGGCGGCTTCCTGGGCTGGGCGGCGCAGGCGGACAGGAGGCCGGCCAGCAGGACCGGCAGGATCAGCTTGATCATGGCGTGTTCCTCGGGATGATGGGGGCGTCGAACTCCCGCGACCAGTCGATGGCGGTGATGGTGACGCCCAGCGGGTTGCGGGCCAGGGCCTCCGGCGTGCGTGGGGTGCGCAGGCTGACGGCCAGGATGGAGGTCCAGCGTTCGGTGCGGACCAGGCTGCCGCGCTCATAGACCTGCTCGGTCCATTTGACTTGGAAGGATTGGTCCGAGGCGCGGACGATGCTGGTCACCTGCACGGTGACGCTGTTGGTGCCGATGCGGCCGAACGGATCGCTGGTCTTGGCATATTCGTTCAGGAACAGGGCGGCACGGTCGGCTACGAAATCATAGGCCGCCAGCCAGTTCTGACGGACCAAAACCGGGTCGGTGGAGAGCGACCGGGTGTTGGCGATGACACGGCCAAGGTAGAAGGCGACCTGGGCATCGGTGACCTGATAGGCGCTGGTGGCCGGGACGACAGCGCGTGCCTCGCCCAGCCGGTCGATCTCCACGACATAGGGGATGATACGACTCTGGCCGGACTGCCAGGCCAGGGTGGCAGCCAGCCCCATGGCCAATCCCAAACAGCCGAATGCCATCAGCCGCCAGTTCCGGGCCTGGGCACGAGCACTGCCGATCCGTTCATCCCAAAGCTGGGCCGCCTTCTGATAAGGCGTCACCGGTTCCGGTGTGCTGCCATAGCGTTGCAGGGTGCGTTTGAACATGGTCAGTCATCCTTCTGATCGAGGGACGGGGTGGCGCTGCCGCCGGAGCGGTCGCCGTCCTTGATGGATTGGGCCGTGGCATGACGGTGGGCCCGGCCAGCCTGTTCGGCGCGGAGCTTGCGCGCCCAGTCGGGGGTATTGCCGGCAGCAGCGGAGGGTCTTGGGGATGCGCCTGCATCCCCCTCCTCGCTTGGCTCTGGTGCCGTTGATTGTCGACCGGACCGGTATGCTTCCCGCAGAGGCTCGGTCATCCGGTCTCCGGCATCTCGAGTGGCCCGCATGGTCGCGTTTCCGGTCGCGCGGGCGACACCACCCATGCCGGATTGACCGGCTGCCTGGGCCGACTGATAGGCACCGGTCGCCGCTCCGCTCATGCTGGCGCCAGCCTTCAGGGCTCCCAGTCCAGTCCCGCCGGCAAGACGGGCGCCAGCAGCGGCAGCCCCGCCTGCCAACAGCAATGTGCCGGCTGCGACGCCGGCCGTGCCAAACGCCGCCCCAGCACCCAGTTGCGGTGCGCCAGAGACGAGACCGGCGGCAATCCCCGGTCCGAAGATGCCCAAGCCCAACAAGGCCAGGGATGCCAGCACCATGGTCATGGCCTCGGTGATGCCGGGCTCCTGGCCATTAAGCGCTTCGGTGAATTCCCGGAAAAAGCCGGACCCGATGCCGACAATGACCGCCAGCACCATGATCTTGATGCCGGACGAGATGACGTGTCCCAGAACCCGCTCGGCCAGGAAGGCCGTCTTGCTCCACAGCGCGAAGGGCACCAGCACGAAGCCGGCCAGCGAGGTCAGCTTGAACTCGATCAGCGTGATGAAGAGTTGCACCGCCAGGATAAAGAAGGCGATGACCACGAAGAACCAGGCCAGCATGAGGATGGTCAGGCTCAGGATATTACCGAAGACCTCCGGGAAGCCGATCATGGTCTCCGCCTGCCTCAGCAGCGGATGTGCCGCCTCGAACCCCACAGCAGCCAGTTGACCGGGATGCAGGAGATCGTCGGCCGACAGGCCCGACCCGCCGGCCTTCAGCCCCAACTGCGCGAAGGAACTGAACACCGCCTCCGACAGGGCCTGGAAATTGCCCAGGACCAGGGCGAAGAAGCCGACATAGAGTACCTTGCGAACCAGACGCGGGATGACGTCATGATCACCGTCCAGCGCCCAGAAGAGGCCGGCCAGGACCATGTCGACGGTGATGAGGACACCGGTCAGATAGGCCACATCGCCGGAGAGCAGGCCGAAGCCGCTGTCGATGTAGCGAATGAAGGTTTCGGTGAAGCGATCAATGATGCCAAGATCACCCATGACGGCCTCCCTCAGCGGCTATAGGCGCGGCCGTCACCCAGGAAGCGGCGGGTGCGTTCGCGGGCCAAAGCGTTGGCCTCGGCAATGCCGGCCTGGGTTTCGGCATCGGCCCGGGATTGGACAGCCACCAGACTCTGCAACTGCATCTGCTGCTTGATGGAGAGCGCCAGCAGTTGGTTGCCGGCCTGCTGGGCCTGCAAGCTGCCGATGGCCTCCTGGCTGCGATCAACCAGGCCAGCCAGCAGCGGTGCGTCGGCCTGAATGGATCCGACAATGCCCGACTGGACCCGCATGGTCTGGCGATAGGAGGTCATGGCACTTTGCCATTGCGCCTGGGCCTGCCGGTCCAGCGCGGCGGCATCGGCGTCGTGGTAGGTGCCAGGATAGGTGCGACGCCAGGTTGCTTCGCTACCGGCCAGATCGAAGCCGATGCCGTCGGCCTGGATCATCAGACCGTCGATGCGGTTCAGCGCACTGGTGATCTGACCCAGGGAGGAATAATCCAGCCGCTGGAGCTGGCGGGCCATGTTCTGCAACATGGTCGCCTGGTTCTGCAGGGTGCGAATCTGGTTGTTGATCTGCTCCAGGGCACGAGCAGCCTGCAACACGTTCTGGGCATGGTTGGAGGGGTCATAGACGGTGAAGGCGCGGGCATCACCGGCCGCGAGGATCACGACCACCAGGGCCGCGCAGAGCGAGGCTTTCATGGCACTGCCTCCTCGGGAAAGTCCGCCGCCAGCAGGTCAGCCGCCCAGTCCAATCCTCGGGCGTGCAGCCAGTGGGCGGCGAAGACACCTTTCCCATTATCGGCCAGCACTTTGTCGATCAGTGCCTGCGCCACCGGATCGGACGCGGCGCAGAAAGCCTTGGCCACCGGTCCGAGGCCCAATTGAAACAGCCGGTTGCCCCGCCGGGATTGCAGGTAATAGTCGCGCTTGGGCGTGGCCTGGGCGACCAGGGTGATCTGACGGTCATTCAAACCGAAGGCGGCATAGACAGCCCTGGCCTGGGGCTCGATGGCCCGGTCATTGGGCAGGAAAATGCGCTGGGGACAGCTTTCGATCAGGGCCGGCGCGATGAGGCTGCCGGCGATATCGGCCAGGGACTGGGTCGCGAACAGTACCGCCACGTTCCGCTTGCGCAGGACCTTCAACCATTCGCGGATGCGGGTCGCGAAGGCAGGATTGTCCAGATAGACCCAGGCCTCGTCCAGGACCAGCAGGGTGGGCACGCCGGTGAAGCGTTCCTCCAGCCGATGGAAGAGATATGTCAGCACCGGCAGCACGGCGCCGGCCCGGTGCAGCAGCGCCTCCATCTCGAAGCACTGCACGGCAGCCAGGTCCAACCCATCCTCGGCAGCATCCAGCAAGGCACCATGCGGCCCTTCCAGCGTGTAGGGCTGGATGGCGGCCTTCAGGGGATTGGATTGCAGCAGCAGGGACAGGCCCGTCAGGGTGCGCTGTTCCGGTGGCACCCCGGCCAGGCTGTTCAGCGCAGACCAGACCATCTCCTTGATCTCGGGCGTGATGGTGACTTGCTCATGCTCCAGCAGGCCGATAACCCAATCGGCAGCCCAGGTGCGCTGGTCGATATCATCGATCCGGCGCAAGGGCTGGAACGACAGGTCACCCGCCTGCCCCAGCGCATGGTGCCGGCCACCCATGGCCACGGTAGCGGCACGGGCTGAATTGCCCTTGTCGAAGATATAGACCTGGGCACCTGGGTAACGGCGGAACTGCATGGCCATCAGGGCCAGCAGCACTGACTTGCCGGCCCCGGTCGGCCCCACCACCAGCATGTGTCCGACATCGCCGATATGGGTGGAGAACCGGAAGGGTGTTGCCCCGCTGGTCTCGGCCTGGAACAGCGGCGGGCCGTCCAGATGCCGATTGTGAGCAGGACCGGCCCAGGTTGCCGACAGCGGCATCAAATGCACCAGGTTCAGACTGTGAACCAGGGGCTGGCGGACATTGGCATAGAGATGGCCCGGCAGGCTGCCCAGCCAGGCTTCCACGGCATTGACGCTCTCCCGGATAATGGTGAAACCCAGCCCGGTGATGGTCCGCTCGACCGCCGCCAGCTTGTCATCCGCCGCCTGCCGATCGGTGTCCCAGACGGTGATGGTGGCCGTGACATGACCATAGGCGACATGGTCGGCACCCAGCCCCTGCAAGGCCAGATCGACATCGGCCGCCTTATTGTCGGCATCGCTGTCCAGCAGGGTCGATGGCTCGTTGGTCACCACCTCCCGCAGCAGAGCGCCGATGGATTTACGTTTGGCGAACCAATGGCGCCGCAGCCGGTTCAGCGAACGGGTGGCGTGCTCCTTGTCCAGCGGGATCCAGCGCGTCACCCAGCGATAAGGGAAATCCAGATGGTTCAGCGCATCCAGCAGGCCGGGCCGCGTCTGGTTGGGGAAGCCCAGCACCGACAGGGTGCGGAGATGCCGATCGCCCAGCATCGGCTCCAACCCGCCCAGCAGCGGCGTGTCGACCAGCACTCCGTCCAGGTAGAGCGGCACCACCGGTACGGCGACGGGATGACGCCGTGTCGAGATGCAGGCATGCAGGTGGGTCAGTGTCTCCGCATCATCCAGGTCATGCTGTTCGGGCAGGATGGTTTGCAGCAGACCCGCCAGCCGGAAGAACTCCTGCTGGAACTGCTCCAACTCCCGCCGCCAGTCGCGTCGTCCCCCTCCCCCTTCCCGGCCCTCGTCCACCAATGCCCGTTGGGCACGGGCTTGGCTGTCCGGCGGCGGCAGATAGACGAGGGTCAGGTGGTACAGACTTTCGAAATGGCTGTCGGCTCGCGCGAAGGCGGCACGGCGTTCCTGGTCGACCAGCCAGGACGCGGCATCGGGAAAGTGGCTGTCCGGATAGCCACTGGCTTCCACCCGTTCCGCCTCGAAGAACAACGCCCAGCCCGAACCCAGCCGGCGCAGGGCGTTGTTGGTGCGGGCGGCCAGGGCCACCAGTTCCGCCTCGGTGGCAGAGTCCAGGTCCGGCCCGCGATAGCGCAGGGTGCGCTGGAAGCTGCCATCCTTGTTCAGCACCGTGCCGGGGGCCACCAGGGCGGCCCAGGGCAGGTGATCGGCCAGCCGGTCGGGCCGGGGCCTATACTCGGCGAGGTTCAGCATGACCAGCCTCCCGCCTGCCGCAGGTGGCGGGCCAGGATGGCGGCGATGTGCGGATCACGCCGGCTGACCAGTACAGCTAGGCTGTGCCCGCCCAGCGCCAGCAGCAGACCCGCCAGCCATTGCTGAAGCCCCAGGCCGATGGCGGCAGCGATGGTGCCATTGACGATGGCCAACGCCCGCGGCGCCCCGCCCAGCCGGATCGGCTCGGTCAGCGCCCGGTGCAGCGGCACGGTGAAACCTTCGGGGGTGTCGCTCATGGCACCAGCGCCCCACCGCCGAAGGAGAAGAAGGACAGGAAGAAGCTGGAGGCAGCGAAGGCCACCGACAGCCCAAAGACGATCTGGATCAGCCGCCGGAAACCACCCGAGGTCTCCCCGAAGGCGAGCGTCAGGCCCGTGGTGATGATGATGATCACCGCCACGATCTTGGCGACCGGCCCCTGGACGGAATCCAGGATGCGTTGGAGGGGATCCTCCCAGGGCATGCCGGAACCGGCGGCGTGGGCCGGCAGCGCCAGTAGCAGGGTCAACCCGGTGAAAGCCAGGGAACGCAGACGGGGCACGCGAAGCTGTCGCATGATGATCTCTCCTGTCAGAGCTGTTGAAGGTCGGCCGGCCCGAGCGTGACGACGCGATAGTCGCCCTGGGCGTCCAGCCCATCGGTGCAGGCGATGCTGTCCACCAGGCGTTGACCACCACGGGACCGGATATGGACGATGAGGTCCACCGCCTCGGCGATCAGCCGGCGGGGCACGGTGACCACGGCCTCCTGAGCCAACTGTTCCAGCCGGTAGAGGGCGGCATTGGCGGAGTTGGCATGCAGGGTGGCGATGCCACCCGGATGGCCAGTGTTCCAGGCCTTGAGCAAGTCCAGAGCCTCACCACCCCGCACCTCGCCGACGATGATCCGATCAGGCCGCAGGCGCAGGGTGGAGCGCACCAAGTCGCGCAAAGTGACCACACCCGGCCGGGTGCGCAGGGCAACGCAATCAGGCGCCGCACATTGCAGCTCGCGCGTATCCTCGATCAGCACCAGTCGCTCAGTGCTATCGGCCAGTTCGGCAAGCAGGGCATTGGTCAATGTCGTTTTGCCCGACGCCGTGCCACCGGCGACCAGAATATTACGGCGTGCCCGCACAGCACGACGCAAGGCGTCGGCCTGCAAGGGCGACAGGATGCCATCGGCAGCATAATCGCCCAGGCGAAGGATGCGGGCGGGCGGCTTGCGGATGGTGAAGCACGGTCCAGTCACCACGGGGGGCAGCAGGCCCTCGAAGCGTTCACCGGTGGGCAGTTCCGCCGACAGGATGGGCCGCTCGGCATGAACCTCGGCCCCGACATGGGAAGCCACCAGACGGATCAGCCGCTCCACCTCGTCGGCTGGCACTATCATGCCGGTGGCGATGATCCCTTCCCCGGCTCGTTCCAGGCGCAGGGCGCCATCGGGATTGACCATCACCTCGGTGACGGCGGGATCGTTCAGGGCGTTGGCGATATCCGGCCCCAGCGCCGTGCGCAGCATGGACTGGCGGCGTTCGTCCGCCTCGCGCCGGGGGCTCATGCCGCATCCTCCTGGTCGGCGGACAGGGTCCGGGTCGGAGCGGCCATCTGACGGCCCACCTGGTCGATGAACTTCTGGAACCGCTCCTTGCCCACCGCATGGGCAGCCCGGTCAGGCTCGGGCAACGGAGCGGTGACGGTCAGTTGGTAACGGACATACAGAGCCAAGCTTTCCAGCAGCACCTGGATATCCCGCTCGATCCGCTCCAATTGCCGCGCCTGCCGGTCCAACCGGATGCGCAGCGCCTCATCGATGGCCTGGGCACCCCGACGGGTCAGGTACTGCCGCAGGGCGTCAGCGACGATGGCGGACTTGGTGGTCCCTGGCTTGGACGCCAGGGCGTCAAGCTGGGCGGTCAGCTCATCGTCGAGATAAAGGTGATGGCGGGGCTTCATGACCCAGCTCCAACGTGGGGGACGTTGGCGCTAAGGGTCGGATAGTGGCGCGGAATCTCTTATGGCCATTATGTACTCTCTCATCCCCTTCAACATCGAGTACTAACCTACGGTGAGTGCCACAAGGCATGTGTCGGCACCTACAGTCCCCATTGGGAAATTTCCGACAAATAAGATGAAAATCGCGCACTCGATAAAATTAATTATCGCTTGATTCACAACTATAAACTTGGCAAGATTTACCTACATGCCATCTGAAAATGATGAATAGGGAAATCAAAAATGACAATTGATGAATATCTTTCTCAAATAGAAAAAGAGATAAGAGAATCAAAATCCATAGAGATAGTTAATAATCGCATCAGGTTGGCTCAGGAGGTTTTAGATAAATCAAATATTTCACTTCAATCAAAGAATAAATTCTGGATTGATCTATATGAAAAGCTAAATGAATTACCAATCATTTCCCTTGAACAACAAGGCGGAAGCGCACTGTCTGATATAATACTAGCCGCAAAAAGTATAATTGCTCAGAAGGTATCAAAAAAATGACCTCCGATAGTTATAATTTTTATTCTATTGTGATTTATCTTGTTTCTGCAGTTATAGCATTAATTATGCTTGGAGTTGCGATTTCACAGCTTCGCCGACTTACGCTTCAAGTTGAACAAGCCGTTAAGTCAAACTCCATCAGTCAACTCAATGCGCTACTATCACTGGAGCAACAAATTGCTGAAAGAAGAACAATACTCAGCGAAGTAGGCATTTCAATTTCTGAGGCAAAAAATAACATCGATTCTGATTTTAAAGCGCTTCAGTTGCGTTTTGATGAAGCAAAACAAATGTACTTAAACGGATTAGACAGATTATGTTTTTGCATTGAAAAGGGATTGTTCAATCCAGAGGATATGAGAATTGAATACAGAGAAATAATAAATTATGCGGTCCGCGACTTTGCAGATGATTTTAAATTGGGAACACCTTACAGAAACATCGAAAAGGTTTATAAAAAGTGGGCAGATCAGTAAATTATCTATAGTTTTATATGCATTTTCAATGCCCCCCCCCAAGGCAGCAATGAAATCAAACCGGCTTTGGCAAGTTCACGGCCAAGCAGGTCCCGGAACGCCAGGGCCGCAACCCACAGACGGGTGCGCCGACCACCATCGCCGCCCAGACCAAGGCCAAGTTCTCGCTGGCCAAGGCGCTCAAAGACGCACTGAACGGCTGATCCCACTGGCGATGCCCATATGCGGGCATCGCCGGCCTACTTACGCCCCATCAGAAGTTAGGCAACAGATCGTCCCTGGCCCCCTCATTGATTGCATGGGCGCGGGCGACATTCGACAACCGGTCCATGGCTCGCTTGTCTGCCGCTACATCGGTCTCATCGTCCGCCAAGCCGAACAGATCGCCAGTCTCCTGTTCCACCGGCTTCGATAGGCCCTCCTCGGGCAATCCCGGATGACGTTGCTGCTGGAGGCCACCTTCGGTCATTTCATCCAGGGCAGCATCTTCATCATCCTCGGCCAAGCGCTGATCCATCCCCCGCACCTGCCCTCCCCAATCATCCGACCGCGCTGGCGGCCGATCAGCGTAGACCGCTTCCGCCAAGATTGGTGCAGGCAGCACCCGTTCGATGAAATTCCGGTCCTCGTAATAGCGCAGCTTCTTCGCCCGGATCGGCGCCAGCCCGGAAACCAGCACCAGTTCGTCCTTCGGCGGCAACTGCATCACCTCGCCGGGCGTCAACAGCGGCCGTGCCGTCTCCTGCCGGCTGACCATGACATGGGAAAGCCAGGGGGCGAGGCGATGGCCGGCATAGTTGCGCTGTGCCCGCAATTCCGTCGCCGTGCCCAGCGCGTCCGAGATGCGCTTGGCCGTCCGCTCGTCATTGCTGCTGAAGGCGATGCGGACGTGGCAATTATCCAGGATGGCGTTGTTCTCCCCATAGGCCTTGGAGATCTGGTTCAGGCTCTGGGCGATCAGGTAGGCCCGGATACCATAGCCCGCCATGAAGGCCAGCGCCGTCTCGAAGAAATCCAGACGGCCCAGCGCCGGAAACTCGTCCAGCATCATCAGTAACTGGTGCCGCCGCCGCTTGGCGGGGTCACCCTCCAACCGCTCGGTCAGCCGACGCCCGATCTGATTCAGCACCAGTCGCACCAGCGGCTTGGTACGGGAGATGTCCGAGGGCGGGATGACGAGATAGAGCGACACCGGCCGCGACGCATCAACCAGATCGGCGATCCGCCAATCACAGGCCGCCGTTGTGGCGGCCACCGTGGGGTCGCGATAGAGACCCAGGAACGACATGGCCGTGGACAGCACACCCGACCGCTCGTTCTCCGACTTGTTCAGCACCTCCCGCGCCGCCGATGCGACGACGGGATGCACGATGGGTTTGTCGAGCGTGCCCAGATGGTTGGTCGCCATCATCCGGCGCAGCGTGTGGGCAAAGCTGCGCCTGGGATCAGACAGGAAAGTGGCCACACGGGCCAGGGTCTTCTCCTCCTCGGCATAGAGGACATGGAGGATTGCGCCGACCAGCAGACTGTGGCTGGTCTTCTCCCAATGGCTGCGGCGCTCCAGGGCGCCTTCGGGATCGACCAGGATGTCGGCGATGTTCTGGACGTCGCGGACCTCATCCGGCCCCTTGCGCACCTCCAGCAGCGGATTGTACCGGGCCGAACGCGGGTCGGTGGGGTTGAACAGCAGGCAATGGGAAAAACGTGCCCGCCAGCCAGCCGTTAACTGCCAGTTCTCCCCCTTGATGTCGTGGATGACGGTCGATCCGGTCCAGGACAGCAGGGTCGGCACCACCAGCCCCACGCCCTTGCCTGACCGGGTCGGCGCAAACGCCATGACATGTTCCGGCCCATCGTGGCGGAGGTACCGGCCGCCCAACCGGCCCAGGAAAACACCCACCGGCCGAAACAGCCCCGCCCCTTCCACTTCCCGGCTGGTCGCCCAGCGCGAAGAGCCATAGGTGGTGACCATCCGCGTCTGCCGGGCGCGCCACAGCGACCCGATGATGGCAGCAGCACAGCCCATGAAACCGCTGGCACCGGCCAACGTGCCGGCCTTGTCGAAGACATGCGGCGCATAGGCCTCGTACCAGTACCACCACTCGAACAGTTGCCAGGGGCGATAAACGGGCCAACCGGCGATGATGATCCAAGGAGGACCAAGCTGTGCCTGATAGCCCAGCATTGATGCTGCCCATTGCGTGGCTGCCCAGACACCCAAGATGACAATAGCGAAGACGGCCAGAATCTGGCCGATCAGCAGCCTGGTGGGGGTCATCGGAGCCCTCCGCAGCCGTGAAACATCGGTCTGCGAAGGGTGCGCGGAGGCGCTATTCCGAAAAATCGCCTTTAGTTACGATGGGTTACGCTCACCTTTCCTGGGCAGGGGGATACCCTCCAGCAGGACGGCGCATAGCCGCTTGCGAAAGGCCAGCGTCAGCTCAGGTTGGCTGGGAAGATGTTCGAGTAGGGGAGCATTCTGAAGGACAGCCCGCATGAGCGCATGGCTACGCTTCTTGCGATCCAGGTAAACGTCATCACCATACCCCATCGTCTCAACGATGGTGATCGGCGGCTGCGTCTCGACGGGAGCGGCAACATGCAAGAGGAAGTCGGGGATGCATGTGACGCGGGCATCCTCCGCTTCCTCCTCGTCGATTTCTTCCGGGCCGATATCAAACAGGGGTTTCTCGATCGTCACCCCCACATGCCGATCCTTCAATATCCATTCCGCCAAGCCGTCGATCACCCGGAAAGTGGTGCGCTCATATCCGCTATCCACCGGAAAAAGCCTTCCCTCCGTAAGGCAGGGATGGAGATATGCCCGCAGCACCTCCATCGGCCCATCCGCTTCACGCTCGCCGACAAGACATGCAGCAAGATAAGGCGGCCTGCGGGGACGCTCTTGACCTCGTTGAGCCGGGGGTTCCTCGCCAAAGACCGCGATGCTCCTGCTGGGCACAGGAACGGCTTCCCTTTTGTGGGCTAGAATCCGGTCCTCCAGAGCGCCATCAGCAACGCAGAGTAAAATGCCGTGGGGTGGATTGCCCTGAAACCGATCACGTAATTTGTCGAGACGCTTGAACAGCCGGTTGAGATCTCGGGTATCTGTAATCAGGAAATCGGATAGCGGCACACCAGGCAGCAGATCGATACCCTGGGCAGCGGCGTGGAGTGCCTGCATCTGCTCGCCGAAGCGGCGTGGCTCAACATCAGGCGAAACGATGTTGAGACCAGCCGCCTCGATCAACCGCATCATCATGGTTGCCAAGCGGCTGCGCCGGCGCTCCGCACCATGTCCCTTCCGGATTCCAGCGGGACTGGCTCCGCTGCCGCCTCGCAACAAATTCAATGGCGCTGTTTCGCTCGGGCGGCGATAGCTTTTGGTCACACGGCGCTGCGTTCCCGGCGGCAGGTAGAAATCGCAGCTTTCATCGTGGGCGGAATGACCTCGGGGGTTACGGTTAATATGCGTTCCCGAAACCGGCACCATGATGGGAGACGGAGCGTCCTGGCAATCGCAAACCAATTTCTGTTCTCGCCGGTGCAGCCGCTGAATAACAGGCAGTGCTGCTTCACGCCCTCCGGGTTCGGCATGGCGACCGAACCCGTCGCGGATAAGCTGATCTTCTTCATAGGTAAGCGAACGGGCTGCTTCAATTCCGCTATTCTTGGGACAAACCCTCAGCATCCACTATCCCGTCTTATCAGTGGCCGTTGCTCCAATCTGGCTCATCACTGATTTGCCTGCAATGATTGGCCGACCATGCCTGTTCAGAACGTGACGTTAGGCACCAAGGTGAAGTTCCCACTGCCACCATCAACTGACCGATCCGAACTCCGGCACGGAATGAGCTGCGATCAGAATCCGATCTACGACCGCATTCCCGACCGGCAGGACGAGGACACTGGCCTCACCGATATGAGACGCCTCTTCCGGCAGCATCTGGTGTATAGGACGCGCCTCGCTCTCCACCCGTCCGACCACATGCCGAACCGTCTCCGACAAGCAGTCCCAAGCCTCCCCTCCCGTATCCGGCAGCAGCTTGGCGGCGGCAGGCCCTGACAGCATCTTCTGCCATCCGCTGTCCATCCGATCGAAAACCATGAGGTTGGATAGCCAGGGACTAAGCACCCAGAGAGGCAACGTGTCACGCGAAGGGACCATCAAGGTCCCAGCACCTGCTCGCGCCCACGCCGCCAGCAGGGTCCATTCCGGCTCCATGAACTCCTCCCAGCTTGCGAACCCATCGGCAAACTGCACCGTGGCAAGGGCGGCATAGAAATCGTCAGAACCGGCTTCCATCGCATCCTCACTCCGATTGGGAACTATACTTCCTGGAAGTATGCTTCACATTCGTCATGGTTTCCACCATGGACTTGATGGAAGCTGTTTCCCGGAATGTACGGCGGTTGCGCCAGGAACGAGGGCTGAGCCAGGAGGAACTGGCCAGCCGTGCGGATATCAGCAATCGCTATCTGGGGGACATCGAACGCGGCCAGCATAGCTGTACCGTCACGGTCCTTGGACGCATCGCCGATGGCCTGGGCGTCCGCCCCGCCGAGTTGGTGGAATAGGTCAGGAGACCGACGGGCCGCTGCGTTGCCGCCCGATCGTCCAGGATATTCCCTCTGCCCGCATGATCCCGGAGACAGGCTGCCCGACATGCCGGTCCAGAACAGGGCGCCATGGCACCAGGGTGAAATCACGGCTGCGCTCGATCAGTGCCACCTTGTCGCCGGCCAGAGGAACGATACGGCGCAGCACGCCCTCCACCGGCTGGCCGGGGCGCATCTCGACATAGCCCAGCCCCAGTTCGTCGGATAGCTGGCCGGCGACGCGCAGCAATTCCCGCCGCCGCAGGGTTGCCAGCATGTCCGCGCGATAGAAGGTTGCGCCCTGCTCTTCCCAGGCCAGCCCCTCCGCGATCAGCCATTGCCGGCGGCGAGCTTGTGCGTCGCGGATATCTCGTCCGAAACCTGCATCCCGCACCATCTCGGGATTGGTGTTCACAAGTTCGCGGTCCAACCAAGTCGCACCATCGGCGACGACCTGCTGCTCCAGCGGTAGAGTGGAAAGCATGCGCACGTTGACAGGGTTGAACCGGGCCCGGGCGCGCTCATACTCGGCAACCTGCTCCAGATGGTTCGGGGCGATGATCCAGGTACCATCCGGCTCGCGGGTCACCGCCTTCGTCAGCCGGCGCATCGCCTCCAACCGCCGGACATGACTATCCGCGAAAGCCTCACTGGCGGCAGGATCGTGGCGCAGATGGATATCAATGCTGTACCGGCCGCCATTGGCTGCCGCGATCTCCAGGATACGACGATCAATAGGGCGTGCCTCCAAGGGACGTGGCTCGACACGCAGGACGCTGCCAACCGGCGTCGGCTCCGACGCCTCCCCCTTGCCGATATCGACATAATGAGTCCGGCCATCGGTGGCGTCGATGATCAGATAATGGCGATCATTCACCTCGTCCGATAGGCCGCGCGCGACAACACGGCCGACGATGGGACGGGCACCATCGGCACCAGGGTCGTGGATGATCAGGTCGGCCGGCGCGCGGGCCAGATCCTGGGCCGCCATTTCCCGGTGCATGGTCTTGATGATATCACCACGCTCTCCCATCCGGCGCAGGGTGGTTTCCAGGTCATCGGCCAACTGCCACTGGCCAGAGCGGATTTCCGCCGCCAGACCCAACCGCTCCAGCTTGCGCAGCCTGCCCATGCGCAGGGCCTGCTGGAAGGGGTTGTGGTCAGCACCAGTCACCAGATGCTCCGGCGACTGGTCGCGCAGCAGGCGGCGATCCAGGCTGGTGAAACGCTCCTGCTCCACTTCCCGACGCAGTTGGCCCTGTACCTCGGCGTCGGTCTTCGGGCCCAGGTGCAGGCTGACGATCTCGGCGGCACGCTCGCGCATGCCTCTGGTCAGGTACTCCCGGGCGATGATCAGGTCTTTGCCGCGATCATCCTTGCCCCGGACAATGATGTGGCTGTGGGGATGGCCGGTATTGTGGTGATCGACCGCGACCCAATCGAGCCGCGTGTCCAGATCCTGTTCCATCTGCGCCATCAGGCGCCGAATCAAGGGCTTCAGATCGTCATACTGGTCGCCATCCTCGGCCGACACGATGAAGCGGAACTGGTGGCGGTCCCCTTCTGCTCGGTCCAAGAAACGCTTGCCCTCAATCCGATCCTGGTCAGCGCCATAGAGCTGGCCGGGCTGTCCTTCACGGGTGACGCCGTCGCGCTGGATATAGCGCAGATGGGCACGGGCGCCGGCCATGCCTTTGCCTGCCAGCTTGACGATACGGGATTTGATGATCACGCGGCGCTGCCGCCAGGCGGCGAACTGGTCGCGCGATGCCAGCACCCGGCCGACACCAGCACCTCGTCCGATCCGGCTGCCATCGAAGCGGGTCTTTCGTGTCCTGAAACTGATCGGCCCGCCATTGGCCAGAACGGTCGCCGCCAGCACCCGATTCAGAAAGCGCTTGCCGCGACGCCCGGAGGCGCTGCGCATCAGGCCCAGACGGGGCTGGAAATCATGATCGTCACCGAACATCACAGCACCTCCCGATCCGAAGCTGAAATGGGGCATCCCGAGGCCGTGGCACCAGAATGGCACCGGACCAACCGCCGTGGCGCCACCGCGAAGCCCCAAAAAGGATGTGCAGACAGGGGGTTACGGGGGCGCTGGCGCCACCGCTTCATCTTGCCCTACAGCGCCCCTGATCGGCATCCGCGCTTATCCACGCCCTTCTACGCTCTCATGTTGGAAAAAAATGGGAGCGACGGCCTGAACCGCCGCTCCCGGATCTGCGCCGCCTATCGACCGATGGCGCTCTGGAAGGCCTTCTCGGCTGCGTCGCGCGTGGCATAGGCCCGCTGACGGGTCATGGAATGCAGACGTTCATCGCCATCAACAACGCAGCTGGCGACGATGAATTCGCTGCGGAAATGGCTCAGGATCAGGATGCAATGGAGGCCTTCTGCGCCATCATCATCGCCCATCCATTCGCCCAGATAATGCTCCTGGAAGCGGCCATCCCAGATGAATTCGGGACGTTCGGCAGAGATGAAACGCTCGACATTGGCCATCAATCCGTCGCTGCCGAACTCGGTCCGGACGTCATCGACAAGGGCGTCGAAACGGTCGATCGCGGCCTGGGGATGCGCTGCAATGAACGACATGGGAACCTCCGTGGCTGGCGTCCTCCTGATCGAGGACGAGGTTCCCGTCCAGCCGGAGAGGGGCCGGTCAAGGACGCCGCAGGCGCCGCAAAGCGGGGCGCGGGGGAGCCAAAATGCGCAGCATTTTGGGGGGACCGCGCATCCTTGACGGGTCCCGCTGCCCGGCTGGTACGATGGGCGGACCGAGATGAGAAACCCCTCCCCCGCCCATGCTGGGGCCGGATCAGGGGTGCCGGAAGCCCCCAAAAAAGAGAGCGGCATCCGATGGACGCCGCTCCCGCCACGCTATGTCGTCAGCAGCATCAGCCGCTTCTGGGCGGCCAAGGTCTCCATAGCCAAAGGGTTCTGACGGATCCGATCCTGAAGCTGACACACCCGGTCCCACGGCCCGATATTCTCGATGGGATCATCGGCTGATCCGACGTACATCGGTGCCTGATTGCGGATGCGGATGGCCTGCTCCAGTCGTTGAATGAGGGCAAAGGCCAGACGGCGTTGACGCCAATAGGCATCGGTTCCACGGATCGTCGCGGTCATCTCGGTCACCATGATCTGCTCCATCGCTGTCGTCCCCCTCATCGAGGACAGCACCTGGCATCGGCGGGAGCGGGGCCGGTCAAGGAGGCCGCAGGCACCGCGAAGCGGGGCGCGGTCCCCCCAAAATGCCTAGCATTTTGGGGGGACCGCGCATCCTTGACGGGTCCTGCTGCCAGGCTGGTACGATGGGCGGACTGAGATGAAGTCCCCTGCTCAACCGTCTATCGCCTCGTTCCCCGAGGCTTGGACAGCGGTGCGAACAGGCGGCGGTCAGGGCTGTTCAACGGCACGAACAGCCCACTGGTGCCGCCTGCTGGCAATCCCAATCTGGCGTCGAGTTTTGCCAGATAGGCCTGGGTTTCGGCTGGCAATGGCATGCTGTCGCGGAGATGTGCGTCATAGCGCGCAGGCCCGGCATTATAGGCGGCGAAAAGGCCGGGATAGCCGAAGCGATGGCGCATTTCGGCAAGGTACGCGCTGCCCGCCATGACGTTGGCGGCAGGGTCCAGGACGTCGCCCTGGATGCCATATCGGTCGCGCATTTCGGCCCAGGTGTCTGGCATCAATTGCATCAGGCCCAGCGCGCCCTTGACCGATACGGCGTTGGCATCACCGCCGCTTTCCGCCTTGATGACGGCCTTGATCCAGTCCTGCGGCAGGTCAAAACGATGGGCAGCGGCTGTCACCGCTGTATCGTAAGGAGCATGATCCGTCGCACCGGCAACCGCTGTAACCATAAGCGCAAAGGTCAGCCCAACGGCCTTCAGCGCAGCCATAGTGGCACCAACCGACCGATGACATGCACCGACGACAGCGGACCGAAATAGCGACCATCCAGGGACTCTGCCGCGGGCATCAGGAACAGGATTTCTCCTGCCGAAAGAACCCGGCAGCCCTCCCACCAGGGCAACGGACGGCCCGCCCTGTCGGCCTTCTGACGCACGGCGACCGTATCGCCATTGATGGTGATAATGTCGCCCTTGGCGCAGACATCATCCCCGCCCATGGCCGCCACCTGCTTGATCAGCGGCACACCGCGCGGCAGATAACCCCGCCGCGCAGCCATATCGGCAATGCCCTCCGGCGGTGTTACCAGTGCCAAATCGCCGGGGCGCAGACGGCTTTCCGGCAGCACCAGATAGAGCCCAAGGGGAGCCGAGGCGCTGCTGTTCCAGACCAGGATCGGCTCCGGGCGCGCCAGTACCGAAAAGCCCAGCGCCGCCAGGGCTACACCTGCCAGCAGCAACGCCCGACGACGAGCCGCCCGCGACAAGCGGCGGCGCGATGGACGACGGGGCGATTTCTGTTGCGACATCGGGGCGCAAGTCATGACGCATCCCCCTTGTCCGAGGTGCTGTCGCGCCGCTCCCCCAATGACCAGGCATCCAGGTCATCAATGTGGTAGCGAACATAGCGTCCGTGCTTGCGAAAGCGCGGGCCACCGCCCGTCAGGCGCAT
This sequence comes from Niveispirillum sp. CC-CTL257, assembly GCF_059489915.1. Taxonomy (NCBI): domain Bacteria; kingdom Pseudomonadati; phylum Pseudomonadota; class Alphaproteobacteria; order Rhodospirillales; family Azospirillaceae; genus Niveispirillum; species Niveispirillum sp. CC-CTL257. The sequence goes on along the minus strand of NZ_JCAJXE010000003.1, from coordinate 66,762 downwards.
CTTTTCCAGGGTCCGATGCGACAGGCCGATATAGAACGCGGCCTGTGCCGTATTCAGAAACGGGCTGCCTTTGCGGGCTTTTGCCGCCCGATTGACCTCATCCTCCATCTCACCGCTCCTTGGGTGACAGCGGCAGGGATCGCCGCAGATGGGGCGAGCATGGCGAACGGGGGCGTGGTTGCGGACGCTCGCAAATCCATCCCCTGGATTTCCGATCCCCCTCCCCCTGAACAGGCAAAAAGCCCCGTCCCGGCGGTGCCGGAACGGGGCGGAGAAGGCGGGGATCAGCGGTCGCGGGGCTCCCACAAGGCGATGTGGGTGGTGCCATCATCAGCCGGATGTTCCAGCTTGACGAGGCGGGCACGCAACCATTGCCGGCCGAACTCAGGCGCCCCTAGCTTGAGATTCAGGTAGGTTTCGCCGCTGGATTTGGCGACCTGGGACCAGCCGGCACCGACCTCGTAGCGCTGGCCGTTGCCGGCAAAGACGCGGTGGTCGGGGGCATTGTCGGACAGCTTGGTCACCGGAATGATGGTGAGGGAAGCGGTGACGTTCAGGGTCTTGAGAATGCCCGAGAAGCTGCCGTCGTCGAGCTTGGTGAAGGTGCCGAGGGTGATGGCCATGATCTGTCTCCTACGCTGCGGTCGCGGGACCATCCCCGCGATGTCCCCGGCGTCAGAGACCGCAAAGGTGACCAGCGCCACCCGAGCAAAGCGAAGGGCCGGAACACAGTGGAGGACCCTGGGGTGGAGAAAATTTGTTCCGCGCGGAATGCCGAACCGGGGCCCCGCCCTACAGGCGGGGTGGTTTCGGCAGGGGAAATTTTCTCAGATCCCCAGGGTTGGCGTGGGCACCGCGGGCTCTACGCCAACAGGAGGACAGCGGGGATGGGGCTGTGATTGCGGGCGAAGCGGAGAGGTGGGCCGTCTGAAAGGCATCATCCCCCGCTCAAAGCACGGCTCTCGGTCTTCCTGAGCCGCCCACCTTAGCGCTGTAGAAACGGCCGACGGTGGCATGGAAGATGCCCAGCCCAACGGCGTGCGTTTCTGCGCAGCACGGTCAGAAGATCACGGTGTTTCGCCGACCGCTTAGCGCCCCATGTCAGTCAGATGGCGGACAAGGGTGACACACCGGAAGCGGACATTGTGCCACCAAGTCGCCGGTCGGCCGAGATGGTAGTAAAGGGTCTGTCCGCCGTCTGAGTGGAACTGCTGACAATCGGACATTTCTTAGAAAAGTCAGGCTTGGGCTGGAAACTGAGGGCCGCGTTCTGGCCTTCTATAATCTATGATCACCACTGAGCGGGTGTGCCAAGCTCCCACCATAGCCATAAGGGGTCATATGATGGTCGGAAGATTGGTCGATGGAGTCGTGATAATCTCGGTTGAGGGCACCAGGAGGCTGCTGCCATTTATCGCTTGCTTGACCTCGGCCATCATACCGCCTTCGATGCCGATGACCGGAGGAACTTGGCCTTTATACCACTGGGTGATGTACTCGTAAAAGCCATTGATGTTGTATTGGTCCATAGACAGCTGCTGCGGGCAGTACACAGCAGCCTGCAGCCGCAGATAATTCTCGTGACTAATCCGCCCATTCTGCCGGGCAATGCCCAACAGGCGCAAGCATTCATGGTAAGAATGCGTCCCGTTGTCGTGCTGGAGCAGCGTCAGCACATGCGAATACGTGCCGTTGATGAGCGGCGTGACGATTTGCTCCTCTTCGTTGCAGGTGATCGCTTCAATTTGGATGCCTGCTGGGATGGTTGTTCCCTAAATCGTGAGCGGTTGCAGCAGGGGGAGCAGAGGGTTTATTAGCCGCTCGTGAGAAGGCACCTTCTTGAAAAACATAATATCCAGGTGCGGGTCGCTGCTATCGAACCAGCGCTTGTGGTCCAACTTGGTGTCCTTCAGGCCGGTGCCGAGCGGTAAGTACTTGTTGACGAAGTTGAAGCCTGGAAAGACGCCCGTGCGTCGGGAACACCACATTATTGCGATCCGACGCGCATGGCGATTCTCAATCAGATGACGCACAACGTGCGCCTCTAAAACCAGGCCCGCGAACTGGGAGACCCCAAGCATAGAGTGGAAATAAGTCCGACCTTGGGAGACCTCAACGTGGCCAGTTTGTATCGCATCGCGCAAGAAGGTCTCCCGATACTTAGCCTCAAGGGGTCACGACATAGAAGGGGCAAAAAACCACGCTAAGCGGACATACCATGAACACCGCTTCGGTTGCGTAGGGATTGGTATCCAACAGCCAGAGCTTCCCGATCAGGGTCGGCTCCGTCGCGCTGGAGTATGGTTCGGAACTGGATGCAGTTCTGGTCGCTCACATTGAGCAATTGCTGTCGGCTTGGTAGTTCACTAAGGTGTTTTAATGCTGATTCTACGTGGAGCATATAGGTCCAAGCGCGGACCCCGAGGCTGCGGTTTCCGTGCTCGACGGTTGCTGACGCTCGTGATGCTGTTTGTGTTTGGGCTTTCGGTGTGGAGCGCTCCCGTCGCCTCCGCCCGGTTCCCGTTGGATGACAGCATGGCCTCCCAGCCGTCGATGATGCCCCATCTGGACGGTTGCGACGATGATTGCTGCGGTCCGATGCCGATGCGCTGTCCGGCCCCTTGCGCGCTGCTGTGCCTGATGCTGCCGGTGCGCACGGCAGCCGACCTACAGGGCGAACCTCTCCAGGCAGAGTGGGATGGGCCGATGGCGGACCTCCGGACCGGCAGGGAGCTAGAAGTCGATGATCCCCCTCCCCGTGTATGAGGCAGTCCGATCATTTGTGACTTCAATGCTTGAAACTGGAGAATGAAGATGAAGCGCTTTACCCTTCTCTCGGCGGTCGCTTTGCTGATCGCCACGGCAACTGCCTATGCCGCAGCCCCGGATGTGATCGTGCAGGCGGTGGAAACCTGCTGCGATCTGGTCTTGGCCTGCTGCGGCGCTGGCGGGGATTGCTGCTGAACGGCTTTTGATAGCTGAGTAGCCTGAGGCGTCCATCGGCAAAGATGGACGCCTCTTTTGTGTGGATTCCTGTGCTGCCCTCGACACTTGCGGGGCCAGACGACACGTGATCCGGCGTGGAGTAAGTATCTGTTGCCTTGACGCACCTCCTCAGATTTGGCGGCGATGTCCGGCGGGACCGGCATCACCCCCATGATGGCGCGGTCGCCCGACTGGTGTTGCCCTCTTATACTTTGCCCCACATCAAGCCGACCGTCGCCACGGTGATGCGGTCAATCTGGCCCCCCGATTTCCGACCAATCGCCCAGCCCGATGGCGAAGCGCAGCATCGCCAGATGCACCCGTGTGTGCAGCTAGGCATCGGGCAACGACAGAACATGCGCCTGCTCCAGCGCGGTCCAGGCGTGACCGACCTAGCTGTCACGCCGGACACGGTGATCGCTGGCCTACTCATTGTCCACGAAACGCTTCAGCATCGTCATGCCACGCACTTTTCGCGGGTGGATTGGGCCAACTCCTGCCTTGCCTGCCGAACGATCTGGACGGCACCCGACAAGGCCAGTCCGGCCATCACGGCAGCGACGATGATGTCAGGCCAGTTCGTGCCCGTGCCGAACACGCCGACGGCAGCCAGCATCACGGCGATGTTGCCGATGGCGTCGTTGCGCGAGCAGATCCAGACCGACCGCATATTGGCATCGCCGCGGCGGAAGGCGAAGAGCATGATGGCGCTGGCAACATTCGCGACCAGGGCCAGCAAGCCGATGGCACCCATCACTTCGGCCTCCGGCACCTGCCCGTTCATGATTTGGTAGACGACGTTGCCGGCAACGGCCACGCCGATGACGCCCAGCGATATGCCCTTGGCCAGGGCGGCTTTGGCGCGCACGGCCAACACCGAACCCAGGACCAGCAGGCTGATGGCGTAGTTGGCGCTGTCGGCCAGGAAGTCGAGGGAGTCAGCCAGCAGCGAGGCGGAGCCAGCGGCGGTACCCGCCACGATCTCCACGACGAACATGGCGGCATTGATAGTCAATGCCGCCCACAAGACGCGGCGGTAGACGGGATCGGCTGTCGGCGACGGTGGGTTCTCATGACAACAGGAAGCGCCCATTTCCTTCTCCTTCTTGGCGTTCCTGCGTAAGCTGGGGCCTGTAGCGGCTACAGGGTCAAGGAGAAATCGTCATGGAGGATGAGATGATGAGCATCGGTCGCTTGGGCCGGTTAACGGACACCAATGTCGAGACTGTCCGCTATTACGAACGCATCGGGTTGCTCCCCGCTCCACCACGCACCGCAGGCAACTACCGCGCTTACGGCGAAGACCATGTCCGCCGTCTGTTCTTCGTCCGACGGGCACGGGGGCTGGGCTTCCATCTGGATACGATCCGGGCGTTGCTGGATGTGGCCGACCGGCCGGAGCAGCCCTGCGCCGATGTAGATGTCCTGGCCCAGGCACAGCTCCGTGAGGTGGAGATCAAGATCGCCGATCTGAACCGGTTGCGCGACGAACTGGTGCGTATCGTCGGGCAGTGCGGTGGCGGTCGCATTGCCGATTGCCGCATCATTGAGGCGCTGTCGCCGGATACCAGCACGGCTCAGGTTGGTCGGCGGTGATCGGGGAAGGGATGTCCCAAACCGGCATGGAGTTGCTGGTTTCTGCCTACAGCCAGCGCCTCACTTGGGCGGCGTAGAGATCGAAGTCGGTTCCGAATTGAGCGCGGAGCGCCCGTTCCTCCGGCCCGATCTGGAACAGGGTAAGATAGAGGACGAACAGCGGCGGGACCAGGAGGGCGGACAGCTTGGCCAGATACAGCGCCCATGCCAGCAGGACGATCAGGAAGCCCAGATACATCGGGTTGCGCGTATGATGGTAGATGCCACGCACCACCAACGATGAAGCCGTATCCGGGTGCATCGGGTTTATAGTGGTCCGAGCTCGACGGAAGGCCCAAACCCCGGCCAGGCAAATCATGGTCCCCAGGGAACCGAACGCGCCGCATAGCCAAGCATACCAAGGGCCGGGATGTGGCATGTCAGCCATTGGCGGCAGCAGCCACATCGCCAGCGCCGCGAGAAAGACCAGCACCAGGGGCGGTACCTTTAGGGAAAGTGCCGGGAAAGGATGCAACTGTGGCTTTCCATTGTCTTCCATGGTGATTTTCCTCGTGCCGAACTCTGCGGTGGTTGGCCCGCACGTGCAAATGCTAAGGTTCAAGCCTAAAGCCTGTAGCAACCACAGGGACAAGCCTGAATCTTCAACATCCTGATGAAATTGCCATGGGCTCGATGATGACGGGCTCATTCAACAGGCCGTGCGCCCTGCCGCCAACGGCCGTGCTGGGCGTCTTCACCTCGCTGCTGCTGGCTACGCAATATGAATGACCGGTCTATGCGACCTTCGCCGGCGTCTTCCTGATGGGCATGATCCCCTATGTGATGGTCCGGCGGAACCGGAAGGGGGCTGGCGGCCGTGACGGGAAGCCGCCAGCGCCTTGACCCTACGCTTCGGGCTTCGGCTGTACGAGTACCGCTGGCGCGCACTCGCCTCGACGCCAGCGGATGCTGTGCCGCTTATGGCCGGTCGGGCGTGTACCCACCTGCATTTGGCGCTGGCCGCTTTCACAGGAACTGTCGGCAACGGTCCTGGCCGGTGCCTGGAGGCCGGCCGTGCATCCAGTCAGGAGCAATGCGGCAAGCGTGATGGTCGTCATCATTTTCATGGCTTATCTCACTTCGGATCGGAAACGCCGGATGCGGCCGATCGCTGCCGGTAATCGCGGCGTACGGGGGGGAACGGACGACAAGCCGTGAGCTGTCCCGTGTCGGGTATGGGGATGGCTTGCGTGGCCTGGGTGTCAGGCTGCCCTTGGCGGGCGGTCTATGCGAATGCTGTTTTCCGGCAGGGTGACCCGGACGGGCACCGCTCCCTCACCGCCGGTCGGCGAGAGGGGAACCAAAGCTGCCAGCACCGGCAGCACGACGAGGAGATGGTGCCTACCGTCATGGCAACGGTGCAGGCACACCCCATTCTCCTCCGTGGCGCGTTCCACAGAATTCCGCGTCGTATCCTCGTCTCGGTCATGGAACCCGGTGGCCTCGAAGACAGTGCCGTCGGCAGCGAATGCCATCGCCGCCGCCGCATGGATGACGGTGAAGACGAGGGTGAGGGACAGGATGGCGCAAATGATACGGCGCATTGCTCTAGGGCCCCTCCAACGGGATCAACGCGACGGGTAAAGCCTATCCCCGGAATTGGACGCAGGCAATGGCATTCCACATCCTATCCGGTGACGCAAAAATACAGGCTTGCGGGAACCGGGATGCACACCTATTTTCCTTTCCATGCGCTTCCTGACCGTCCTGCTGCTTCTCGCGGCGTTCCTGTTCAATGCCCCCGGCATTCATGCCGCGGACATCGGGAATTGTGATGTCCAGACGGTGGGTGCCGAAGCCAGCCCTCCGGTCGGCAAGACGCATGTCGATTTCCATCATGGTTGCAGCCACATACATGTGGCTGACCGGGCACGCGCTGCCCACGTTGCCCAGCCCGTGGTATGGGAGCAGACCCGCTACGTGATGGATGCAGCACTTGTGCCGGCCAGTGCCGATCCCAGCATGCCTGACGAACCCCCGCGCGCCTGACAAGTCGAATTCCGTCCGGGTGATGGCCTTTGAGCTTCACCCGCCATTCGCTTGTCCGCACGCGGAGCATCCATGCGCACGCAAGTCGCAGCCGCCCTGGCGATGGTTTTAGCCTGGGCGCCGACGGCAGGGGCCGAACCGCCCCCCGCCGCTGAACCCTCGACACTTTCTCCTTCATCCCCGTCTCTTCTGACGCCGGAAACGGCCATTGCTCGCGCCCTGGAGGTGGCGCCGCGCACCGCAGCGGCTGCCGCGCGGCTGCGTGCCGCCGGTGGGGCGGTCGATCAGGCCGACGTCATGCCCAATCCCGAAGTCTCGGTCGAATTCGAGAATTTCAAGGGCAGCGGTCCCTATCGTGGCTATGGGAATGTGGAGAGCACCTACAGCCTGTCCCAGACGATCGAACTGGGCGGCAAACGCGGCGCCCGCACCGATGCGGCCCGGGCGGCCCGTTCGACCGCCGGTTTCGACCTGGCGGCCGCCAGGCTGGACCTGGTCCGCGACGTGCGCCAGGCTTTCGCCGAAGCGGTCGCTGCCGAAGCAACCGTAGCCTTGGCCGAAGAGCAATTGCGGCTGGCCGGGGAGGTGGAGCGGTCCACCCAGGCGCGGCTGGAGGCTGGCCGTGAGGCGCCGATCCAACTGGGCCGCGCCGAGATCGCGCGTCGGCAGGCGCAGTTGGGACTGGATCAGGCCAAGCGCCGTGCAAGCGCTGCCCGCCAGGTCCTGGCCGACCTTACCGGTATCATGCAGGCCGATATCCGGTTGGAGGATGGCTGGTTCCGGCGCGTCGATGGTGCGGCGGCTGAAACCGTGGCGGAGCCTACCGAGTTGTTGCGCCGAGAGTCCGAGGTGCGGCGCAGCCGGGCCGAGTTGGAGGTCGAGCGGTCCAGGGCCATCCCCGACGTGACGGTATCCGGCGGTTTTCGCCGGTTCCGGGAGGGCAGCGACAATGCCTTCCTGGTCGGCGTTTCTGTACCCATTCCCCTGTTCGACCAGAATCGCGGCGCCATCACGAAGGCGCGGGCCGAGCTGGTCGCCGCCGAGGCTGACCTGGCGGCCGAGCGGATCGACCAGGAGCGCCGCGTCAATGCCGCCCAAGCCAACCTGGCGGCAGCGCGCGACACCGCCACGGCCTTGCAGGAGAAGATCATTCCCACTGCCGAACAGGGTTTCGCCGCGGCACAGGAAGGCTATCGGCAGGGCAAGTTCTCCTACCTGGAAATGCTGGAGGCGCAGCGCACGCTGTTCGACACGCGGCGCGAGCTGATCGACACGCTCCAGGGCTTCCACAATGCGCGGGCCGAGCTTGAACGCCTGACCGCGACCGCCGCCGAGGGCGGAGAGGTGACACCATGAACAAGAAGAGCATCCTGATCGGCGTTTCGGTCCTGGCCCTGGCGGTCGCCGGTATCGGCTATTGGACCTTCGGCGGCAGCGGCAAGCCTGCCGCCCAGCACGCCAGCGGCGATGGTCACGGCCATGGCGGTGAAGGCGAGGAGGGGCACGAGGATGAGGAAGGCGCCATCCATCTGACCGCCGAGCAGATCACCCGTGCCAACATCAAGGTTGTGGCCGCTGGCCCCGCCGAGGTTTCCCGCGAGATCCAGGTGATGGGCACCGTTGTTGCCGATGCCGACCGCATGACCCATGTCACGACACGAGTGCCCGGAATCGTCATGGAGGTGCGCAAGCGCCTGGGCGAGCCGGTTGAGGCCGGGGAGGTGCTGGCTATCCTGGACAGCCGTGAACTGGCTGAGGCCAAGGCTGCCTACTTGTCCGCGCAGCGGCAGGAGGCACTGGCCGCCACGACGCTTCGGCGCGAGGAGGACCTGTGGCGCAAGAAGGTGTCGGCGGAGCAGGATTATCTGGACGCCCGCACCAATGCCGAGACCAGTCGGATCACCCTGGACGCTGCCCGCCAGCGCCTGGCCACGTTGGGCCTTGCTCCGGCGGAGATTGCTGATCTGTCGCGGCAGGGCAGCTCCAGCCTGAGCCGGCTGGAGGTTCGTGCCCCCATCGCCGGCCGCGTCACACGGCGCGAACTGGTACGCGGCGAGTTGGCGGCAGCGGAGAAGGAGATCTTCACCATCGCCGACCTGTCCAAGGTCTGGGTGGAACTGCCGGTCTATGCGGCCGATCTGGCACAGGTGCGTGAGGGGCAATCCGTCACGCTGAAGGGCCAGGACGGGCGTACGGCGCAGGGCAAGGTCATCGCGGCGGGCGCCACGCTGGAGGCACAGACCGGGGCGGCCCGCGTGGTCGCGGCCCTGGATAATGCCGAAGGGCAGTGGCGTCCAGGGGATTTCGGTGCCGGCACCATTGCAGCCGGTGGGGGACAGGCCGACATCGCCGTTCCGGCATCGGCTCTGCAGACACTGAATGGGGAGACGGTTGTCTTCGTGCGCAATGCGGAAGGGTTCCAGGCGCGGGTGGTCGAGGTCGGCCGCAGCAACAGCACCGCAGCCGAGATCGTCTTCGGTCTGTTTCCCGGCGATCAGGTGGCGACGGGCAACACCTTCCTGTTGAAATCGGAAGCGTCGCGCGGCGCCGCCGAACATTCCCATTCGCATTGAGGAGCGGCGACATGATCGAACGCATCCTCACTTTCGCCATCCAGCGCCGCTTCCTGGTGGTGCTGCTGGTGGCGGTCGCCGCCGCCTTCGGCGTGCAGTCGCTCTTGCGGCTGCCCATCGATGCGGTTCCCGACATCACCAACAACCAGATCCAGATCACCACGCTGGCCCCGGCCCTGTCACCGTTCGAGATCGAGCAGCAGGTGACATACCCGGTGGAGACGGCGCTGGCCGGCATTGCCGGGCTGGAAAGCACCCGCTCCATCTCCGTCAACGGCCTGTCACAGGTGACGGCCATCTTCCAGGAGAAGGTGGACATCTATTTCGCCCGCCAGCAGGTGGGTGAACGCCTGACGGAGGCCAGGGAACTGCTGCCGCCGGGGCTCACCCCCACGATGGGGCCGATCTCGACGGGCCTGGGCGAGATCTACATGTGGACGGTGGAATATGCGCCTTTCGCCAAGGACAAGGCCCGGGCGGGCAAGCCCGGCTGGCAGCCCGACGGCAGCTACCTGACCCCGGAGGGTGAGAAGCTGACCTCGGAGGCGGAGCGGGCGACATACCTGCGCACGGTCCAGGACTGGATCGTCTCTCCGCAGATGAAGGGCGTGACCGGGGTCGCCGGCATCGACACCATCGGCGGCTTCGTGCGCCAATACCATGTCATGCCCGATCCGGCCCGGCTCATCTCCTTCGGCCTTACCTTTGCCGAGTTGGGGGGAGCGCTGGAACGGGCCAACCAGAGCCTGGGAGCGGGGCAGCTTGAGCGCAATGGCGAGCTGTTCATCGTCCGCTCGGACGGGCGCATCTCTACGGCGGCGCAAATCGCCGAGGTTGTCGTCGCCACCCGCGGCGGCGTGCCCGTGCGTCTGGGCGACGTTGCCACGGTCCAGACCGGGCAGGAGGTTCGCACCGGTTCCGCCAGTGAGAATGGGCGGGAGGTGGTGGTCGGTACGGCCCTGATGCTGATCGGGAAGAACAGCCGTACGGTGGCGGCCGCCGTCGATACCAAGCTGGAGGAAATCCGCCGGTCCCTGCCCACCGACATTGTCGCCAAGACTGTGTTGGACCGTACCGACCTGGTGAATTCCACCATCAAGACGGTGGCCAAGAACCTGACGGAAGGAGCGTTGCTGGTCATCGCGGTGCTGTTCCTGCTCTTGGGCAATATCCGCGCCGCCCTGATCACGGCTTTGGTCATTCCCGTCACCATGTTGATGACAGCGACGGGCATGCTGGAGGCGGGCGTCAGCGCCAATCTGATGAGCCTGGGCGCCTTGGATTTCGGGCTCATCGTCGACGGGGCCGTGATCATCGCGGAGAACTGCCTGCGGAGGCTGGGCGAACGCCAGCATCATGTCGGGCGTGTCCTCACCTTGAAGGAACGGCTGGCCGAGGTGGGCATCGCCGCCAAGGAGATGATCCAACCGTCGGTCTATGGTCAGGCCATCATCATTGTCGTCTATCTGCCGCTGCTGACCTTCACCGGCGTGGAAGGCAAGATGTTCGAGCCGATGGCGCTGACCGTCATCATCGCCCTGGTGGCGGCCTTCATCCTGTCGCTGACCCTGGTGCCGGCCCTGATCGCCATCTTCGTGTCGGGCAAGGTGGAGGAGAAGGAGAACGCCATCATCCGCAAGGCCGGGGAAACCTACCGGCCGCTGCTGGAAAAGGCGTTGAGGGCGCCCATGCGCATGGCGGCGGTGGCGACCCTGCTGTTCTGCGGCAGCCTGGTGCTGTTCACCCAATTGGGGCAGGAGTTCATCCCGCAGCTGGATGAAGGTGACGTCGCGCTCAACGCCTTCCGCATCCCCAGCACCAACCTGGCCCAGGCCACGGGCCAGCAACTGGAAATCGAAAAGGCCGTGACCGCCTTTCCGGAGGTGGCGTTCGCGTTCTCCAAGACCGGCACGGCGGAGATCGGCACGGACGTGATGCCACCCGGCATCTCACATATGTTCGTGATGCTGAAGCCGCGCGACCAGTGGCCGGACCCCGGCCTGTCCAAGGCAGAACTGGTCCAGCGGCTGGAGAAGGCCGTCGGTACATTGCCGGGCCAGGTGTATGAGGTGAGCCAGCCCATCCAACTGCGCTTCAACGAGTTGCTGGCCGGCGTGCGCGGCGACGTCGCCATCAAGGTGTTCGGTGACGATTTCGACACGCTGCTGGCCACTGCCAACCAGATCGCCGGCGTGGTCCGGGGTGTCGATGGTGCCGCCGACGTGCGTGTGGAGCAGGTATCCGGTGCGTCCTTCATGAATGTGGAGGTCGACCGGGCGCGGGCGGCGCGCTTCGGCTTGTCCGTGGCCGACGTGCAGGAGGTGGTGGCCATGGCCATCGGCGGGCGCGAGGCCGGCATGGTCTATCAGGGCGATCGCCGCTTCGACATCGTGACGCGCCTGCCCGACGCGCTGCGCAACGATCCGGTGGCGCTGGCTTCCATCCCCATCCCGTTGTCGGGCGGGGTTGCCGGGGATGAGAGCGGACCGGCCATGCGCACGGTGCCGTTGGGTGAGGTGGCGCGCTTCACCTTCACCGAGGGGCCGAACCAGATCAGCCGCGAGAACGGCAAGCGCCGCATCGTGGTGCAGGCCAATGTCCGTGGCCGCGATATCGGTTCCTTCGTCCTGGATGCGCAGGACCGCATCGCGACCCAGATCCAGGTTCCCGCCGGGTACTGGATCAATTGGGGCGGACAGTTCGAGAACCTGATCGCGGCGCGCGAGCGGCTGTCGATCGTGGTTCCCGCCTGTTTCGCGCTGATCTTCCTGTTGCTCTACAGCGCGCTAGGGTCGGCCCGTGATGCCATGCTGGTGTTCAGCGGCGTGCCGCTGGCGCTTACCGGCGGCATCCTGGCCCTGTTCCTGCGGGGCATGCCGTTCTCCATCTCTGCCGCCGTCGGCATGATCGCGCTCTCCGGCATCGCCGTGCTGAACGGGCTGGTCATGCTCTCCTACATCCGCCAGCTCCGCCTGGGCGGGAAAAGCCTGGAGGAGGCGGTGCGGGAAGGGGCGCAGACCCGTCTGCGGCCCGTGTTGATGACCGCCCTGGTGGCCAGCCTGGGCTTCGTGCCCATGGCGCTGTCCACCAGCGTCGGCGCGGAGGTGCAGCGGCCCATCGCCACCGTCGTCATCGGCGGACTGATCACGGCCACCTTGTTGACCCTGCTGGTCCTGCCGGCCCTCTACCGCCGCTTCGCCGGGCCGGTCACAAGCGGGGAGGCAGACGACGAGCCCGTCGCCATGGCACCGGGCTCGCATCCCACCGCCTGACATTCCCTGACCTTATCGACGACTGCCCCGGTTGCCTGCGGGCGCCGGGGCCACCAACCCTGAAGGAGATATCCAATGTTGAAGTCGTTTCTGATCGCCGCCAGCCTCTGCCTGCTGCCCGCCGCGGCCATGGCCCAGGACAGCCATGGTCATGACCATGCGGCCAAGGGGCCGCATGGCGGCATCGTCAAGGAAGTGGGCGGACAGGACACCGAACTGGTCGTGGGCGACGGTGCCGTCACCCTGTACCTGCTCGACAGCAAGACGGGCAGCCCGGTACCGGTGGACGGCGCCCAGGCCAGCGTCCTTTTCACCCAAGGGGCCACCCGCAAGGGAACCCTCGTTCTCCATGCCGCCGGTGACAAGCTGGAGGGCAAGGGTGAAGTGCCGGACGGCGCCGATATCGTCGTCAGCCTGCGGACCAAGGCCGGCAAGAGTGGCCAAGCCAAGTTCGAGCTGGGTGGCCACGACCATTGAGGGACCAAGAGACCGGTGGCGGAATGACTACCACCGGTTTCCCCATTCAATCGGGAGCATGTCCGATGGGGCGTCGTATCAGGCCCTCGCGGAGGGAGATCGCCAGAAGCGCCAGTCCGACCGGTGGCCGGCAGGCGCGACCGGCTGCGGTGGAGAAGGCCATGCTTCGCCGGAAAAGAACGAAGCACCTGCGCCATGATCGCGTGGCCCTGGCCATCATGGGTGCTCTGCTCCTGCTGGGACTGGCGTTGGACCATCTGGTGAGTGGCTGAAATCCAAAGCGGGCGAAGGTCGGCGAGGAGGGAAAACGTGCAGGATCATTCACATCAAGATGAGGGGCAGGACCCCGGCGCGCACGACCACAAGGCCGGCGGCGACCATGATCATGGTCATGGCGGCATCTTCGGTTCGCGCACGGAACTGATCTTCGCGCTGCTGTGCGGTGCCGCCCTCGGGCTGGGCGTTGTTCTAAAATATGCAATGCCCGATGCGCCGGGCTGGATCAGTCTCACCCTGTTCATCGTGGCCTATGCCTTCGGCAGTTGGTTCACGGGGCGCGAGGCGCTGGAGAACCTGCGGCAGAAGCGCTTCGAGATAGACACGCTGATGCTGGTGGCGGCATCCGGCGCCGCGGCGCTGGGCGCCTGGGCGGAGGGCGCGCTATTGCTGTTCCTGTTCAGCCTGGGCCATGCGCTGGAACATTACGCCATGGGCCGCGCCAAGCGCGCCATGGAGGCGCTGGCTGCGCTCGCCCCCCGTACGGCCATGGTGCGCCGGGGCGGGGAGGTGACCGAGGTGTCGGTCGAGACCCTGGCCATCGGCGACATCGTCATCGTCAAGCCAGACACGCGTCTGCCCGCCGACGGCTTTGTCATTACCGGCAACAGCAGCGTGAACCAAGCCCCCGTGACCGGGGAGAGCATCCCCGTCGACAAGCAGCCGGTGGTCGACCCGGCCGAGGCCCGCGCCAACCTGGACAGGCTGACGGCCGCCCATCGGGTCTTCGCCGGCACGGTCAATGGTGGCGGATCGCTGGAAGTGGAGGTGACCAAGCGCGCCGATGACAGCACCTTGGCCCGCCTGGTCCGGCTTGTCAGCGAGGCGGAAAGCCAGAAATCACCGACCCAGCGCTTGACCGACAAATTCGAGCGCTTTTTCGTGCCGGCGGTACTGGTACTGGCCGTGCTGCTTCTGTTCGCCTGGGTCGTCGTGGATGAGCCGTTCCGCGACAGCTTCTACCGCGCCATGGCGGTGCTGGTGGCGGCCAGCCCCTGCGCGCTGGCCATCGCCACGCCCAGCGCCGTGCTGTCCGGCGTGGCCCGTGCCGCGCGGGGCGGAGTGCTGGTGAAGGGTGGCGGGCCGCTGGAGACCCTGGGCTCGGTCAGCGCCATCGCCTTCGACAAGACCGGTACCCTGACCGAAGGGCGGCCGCGCATCACCGATGTGGTTCCGGCCGAAGGCGTGACGGATATCGACCTGTTGGCCGTGGCGACCGCCGTGGAGAGCCTGAGCGACCATCCCCTGGCCCGCGCCATCGTGCGCGACGGCAGGGAACGGCTGGCGGGGCGGCCGGTACAGTCGGCCGACAGCCTGGACAGCCTGACCGGGCGTGGGGTCAGCGCCATGCTGGACGGCGAGAAGGTGCTGATCGGCAAGGCGGAGATGTTCGGCAATGACGGCGTCGCCCCGCTTTCCGCTGCCATGGCAGCCGCAGTGGAGGAACTCCGTGAGAAGGGCCGCACCACCATGGTCGTGCGCCGCGGCGATCGCGACCTGGGCGTCATCGGCCTGATGGACACGCCCCGCAAGGCTGCGGTCGATACGATGCGCCGGCTGCGGGCGCTGGGCGTGCGGCGCATGATCATGATCTCCGGCGACAACCAGCGCGTGGCCACGGCCGTCGCGGCGGAGGTTGGGTTGAGCGAGGCACGCGGCGACCTGATGCCCGAGGACAAGGTGGAGACCATCCGGACGCTGAAGGCCGAACAGCCGGTGGCCATGGTCGGTGACGGCGTCAATGACGCGCCTGCCATGGCCAGCGCGTCGGTGGGCGTGGCCATGGGAGCGGCCGGGTCGGATGTGGCACTGGAGACGGCCGACGTGGCCCTGATGGCCGACGATCTGTCGCACCTGCCGTTCGCCATTGGCCTCAGTCGGCAGGCCCGTTCCATCATCCGCCAGAACGTCTTCGTCAGCCTGGGCGTGGTGGCCCTGCTGGTGCCGGCCACGATCCTGGGGTTGGGCATCGGCCCCGCCGTCGCCATGCATGAGGGATCGACCCTGCTGGTGGTATTCAACGCTTTGCGGCTGTTGGCTTATAAGGAGTGATGGATTGATGGGATGCAGACGCACTTAAAATTGGGAATTCGGTGCTTCATCATGGTGCTCAGGCATGAGCGCCAGTCTCCGGACGGCATCTGATGGTCCGTTGCCGAGTGATGCCCGTGATGTTCAGACGACAAAACAGGTAGTGGAATGTCGAGTGGTCATTGGCAGGGCACCCTCACGCTTGGCGACAGTTGGGCCATCTGGGACGGAGCGGTTGGCGACGGCGAGTGCCATCGGCATTTCGCGGCGCAAGCGGTCATCGCCCCGGAGCCCGTCCGTGTCATCAACGGCAACGGAATGGTCGTGTGCGCCCGGTGCGTGCTCATCGAGCCTTTGGCACCGCACCGCCTGGACCCGGCTCCATGGGCTCGGCTTATCTACCTGGAACCGGCTGGACGGGCCAACGGCCTGCTCCAGGACCTGCTGCTGCCGGTTTGGCAGGACCAACCGCCGCCTATCATCGGGGCAGAACCGGGCCGATCATTCTGGACCTCCTGGCGCGCCGCGTCGGAATGGGTCGAGCAGCCGCTCGACATCCGGATCAAAGCGGTCATGCACCATATTGACGCGACGTTGTCTCAGGGCGTCGTCCCGCTGGAGGAGAGCGCGCGGATAGCTGGCCTGTCACCCGACCGCTTCCGCCACCTGTTTGCCGAAGAGATGGGGCTGGCCTACCGCCGTTATGTGCTCTGGCGCAGGCTGCGCCTCGCTGCGGCTGAATTGCTGGCGGGAAGGGGCGCAACCACGGCGGCACATGCCGCCGGGTTCGCTGATGCGGCGCATTTCGCTCGCACGCTCAAGAGCACCTTCGGCGTGACAGCCGGCCAGTCCTTGCTGATGCGATAGCTTGAACTCTGGCGCGCGCGGCTGGCTGGAACCTGGGGAGTGTGCCACCACTGCTTCTCCGGGTCCTGACGCCTGGGCTCACCCGGTCATTCGGTTGGCCGGACCGGTTCCGCACCGACCTCCGATCGAAAGGGGGCGGCTAACTGGGCCAAGTAATCCACCGGATAGTCCGGCTGCTTGCCGATGCCGAAATCGTCGGAGGTGAAGCGTCGGTCCGGCTCATAGGCGGCTGTGCCCAGCAGATGGTCCCACAGGCAGGTGAAAAGCCCGAAGTTCACGTCACCGATGCCACCCCATTTCAGGTGATGGAAACGATGCACCGGTGCCAGCGCCAGGAAATGACGCAGGGGGCCGATGCGCATGTCGGTGTTGGAGTGCTGCAGCAGCAGTTGGATCGCCACCGCAAATCCCAGCAGTAAGCCTACCTCCAGCGGCATGCCGGCGAGGACCAGGGGCATCGTGCCGACCGTGGTCTCCAACGCCTGATGTAGCGGGTGCTTCATTAGCCCGTTGAAGCCGTACATCCGCTTGACCGAATGATGCACGGCGTGCAGGCGCCAGAGCCAGGCGTTGCGATGGCTGGCCCAATGGCAAAGCGTGATGCCGAAATCCGCCACCAAGACCGCCATCAGCAATTGCGCCCAGAGTGGCCAATCGGAGGGCCAGAGGCCGGTGGCGGGCGAAAGCATCGTCAGCAGCGGAATGAGCGCGGCCGAGAGGTAGACGCTCACCTCGTTGATCAGGGCATGCATCACGTCCCGAACCGTATCCCCCCGGTCGTGATTCCAGGTCGCGTCATAGGGGATCAGTCGCTCTACCAGGAACGAGATGCCGATTGCACCCAGCAGCAGTGGCATTAGCCATGCGTGCTGGGCACCAGATCCAATGATCCAAAGCGCGACACCGTTGAATCCCAGGAGCATGGCTGGCGCATAGATGATTTTCAGCACTGCCCGCATCGCTTCCTCCCTCTTGATGAACTGGAGGCGGACGATAACGGGAGGGAACGGGTCCGGCTTGAACGTAGCGGTCGCACGAATATTGTTTTCGTGGAGTTGGCTGTTTCACGCCGCCGGCTCCTGGCCGCGCCGAAGCAGGCGTAGGCCATTCAGCACGACCAGAAGCGAGGCGCCGACATCGGCAGCGATGGCACCCCACAACGAGGCAGCGCCCAGGAAGGTCAGCAGCACGAACACCAGCTTCACCATGATCGAGAAAGCGATGTTCTGATGGATGATGGCGAGCGTGGCGCGGGAGTGACGCACGAGCCAGGGCAGCCGCGACAGGTCGTCCGCCATGAGGGCGATGTCCGCGGTTTCGATCGCCGCGTCGGTGCCGACCGCGCCCATTGCAATGCCAAGGTTGGCCCGTGCCATGGCGGGGGCGTCGTTGACACCGTCGCCAACCATGGCGACTGTCCCGTGCCGCGCGACGAGTTCCTCGATGGCCGCCACCTTGTCAGCCGGCAGCAATTCGGCGCGTACCTCGTCGATGCCAGTCTCGCGTGCTATGGCTTCGGCCGTCGCGCGGTTGTCGCCGGTCAGCATGACCACATGCCTGACGCCTGCGGCGTGCAGCGCCGCCACCGTGGTTCGGGCGGCGGGGCGGACCGTATCGGCAATGGCGACCAGCCCCCAGACGCTTGTCTCGTCGCCGACGGCGACCAGGGTTCGCCCGGCCGCCGCCAGCAGGTCGGCGCGGTGCAATAGGTCGGGCTTGGCGAATCCGCGTTCCTCCAGGTAGCGGCGCGAGCCCAGCCACACCCCGCTTCCGTCCACTTTGCCAATCACGCCGCGGCCAGGCACCGCCTGGACATCTTGCGCCGGCATTGACGACAGGCTCCGCGCCGCCGCGGCCTCCAGGATGGCGCGGGCAAGCGGATGCTCGCTGCGGGCCTCCAGGGACGCCGCCAGGGCTAGGAGGTCGGCCTCGGTGCGCCCTGTCAGTGGAACGACCTCCACCACCTTGGGCCGACCCTCGGTGAGCGTGCCGGTCTTGTCCAATGCGATTGCCTTCAGGCGCGCAGGTGCTTCCAAATAGACACCACCCTTCACGAGCACGCCCATACGGGCCGCGCCCGCCAACGCCGCGACGATGCTGACCGGTGTTGAAATCACCAAGGCGCAGGGACAGGCGATGACAAGCAGCACCAGGGCCTGGTAGAACCACGCCGTCCAATCGCCGCCCAACAACAGTGGGGGCAGCAGGAAGACGGCAACGGCCAGGGCCATGACCACCGGGGTATAGATGCGGGCGAAACGCTCAACCCAGGCTTCAGTGGGTGCCCGGCGACTCTGGGCGGAACCGACCATGCGGATGATCTGGGCCAGCGTGGTGTCCTGGGCAGCCTTGGTTGTTTCGATTTCCAGAGCGCCCGCTCCATTGATGGTGCCGGCGAAGACCTCTGACCCTGGCTCTACCGTCACTGGTGCGCTCTCGCCGGTGATGGGCGCTTGGTTGACATCGCTGGTGCCTGCCACAACCCGACCGTCGAGCGGAAGCTTATCGCCGGGCCGCACGACGAGGCGTGTACCCACGGCGACTTGATCCGCCGGCACCTCGCGCTCGGTGCCGTCCGAGAAGTGGACACGGGCGGTTGGGGGTGCCAATTCCATGAGTGCGGCGACCGCGCGGCGTGCCCGACCAAGGCTCCAAGCTTCCAGCGCCAAGGACAACGCAAAGAAGAACGAGACGGTTGCCGCTTCGAACCACTCGCCGATAAGAACGGCGCCGATGACGGCGACCACCATCAACAGATTCATATCCGGCCGCAGACGCCGGGCCGCAAGCCAAGCCTTGGGCACGACATAACGCACTGCACAGAGAATCGAAATGGCGTAGAGGAGGATTGATATCAAAGGCGCCTCGCCCTCGCCCATGAAAGCGGCTGCGGCGCCATCGCCCAGCCAAGCATGCAGCGCGAATCCGGCTGCCGCCAGGAAGCCGCTGATGGTCGTGAGAGCGGTCTGCAGATGCCGCCGATGCTCCTCCGTCTCCATGGCTGCGGTTGTCACACCCTCTTGCCACAGCTCGGCCGTCATGCCGGTCCGTATCACGGCCGTGGCGACCCGCTCCAGCACTCCCGCATCCAGTTCGCCCGCTATCGACATGCGGCCGTTGATGAGGTCGAAGGCGAGTTTATCCTCGCCACCGACGATGGGACCAACCTCGCGCTTCAGCGCCGCAACCTCCTCACCGCAATCCATACCGTGGATGCGCAGCACCGTCTGACCTGGCAGTTGGACTGGGGCAGGAGCCGTCAGGGCCGCAATCTCGCAAGACGAGCCACAAGTGTTCCCGGTCGGGGCGGTCGGTAACGCCTCGTCATCGGCGCAGAGATTGGCCTGCATGCTGGTGGTTGCAACGCCCCGGCGCGGGGTCGCGCGCATCCCGGTTGTCGCTACCAGATCCGTAATCTCCGCCACCGACACATTTACACCGGCCGCCACCGTCATGGTGCTGGCCTTGGTGTCGAAGGACAGCCTGTCCACACCCACCAATGGGCTTACGGTGGCTTGGAGTGCGGCCACCTCATTCCGGCAGTCCAGGCCCGCCACATCAAAGACCAGTGGAATTGCAGACACCGGCACCGCGTCCGATGCTGAGGCCACCGGTTCGTTTAGCACGGTCGCCCGCATGCCTGTAGAGTCCACCACGGCTATGATCGCCGCGATGTTGGCCTCTGCCGGCATGATAAGCGCCATCGTGCCGGCCCGCGTATCGAAGGTAAGGCGATCAGTGCCACCGACCAGCGGGCCGACGGCTGCCGCCAAGGCACGGACTTCGTTCTGGCAGTCCAGGCCCTCAATCTTGAGCAGCAGGGTCTGCGAGCCGGGCTCGCCGGTGGATGCGCGTTGCTCTTGCATGGAGTCCTCCTCCGCCGTCAGACGGGTTCGATCAGATTTGGGACACGGAACGGACTTCGGGCTCATCGGGCATCGTATGCTTTCCGCAGATACGTCCGTGCATGGGGCTATCTATGTGCGGACCTCGCGGCGCCCTGATCACGCCAGCCCAGCACCAGCAGCGCCGCTACACCGCAGACGATAAAGACATCGGCAAGATTGAAGGTGGGCCAATGCCAGCCGAAGGCATGAAGGTCCATGAAATCCGTCACGGCACCCTGCCGCACCCGGTCGATCACGTTGCTGATCGCGCCGCCGATGATAGCACCCAGTGCCAGTTGCATGGCTCGGCCTCGGGCGTACCATGCCCACACCAATAGGCAGGCGACGATGGCAAGCGCCATGAGGATCAGCAGCCAGCCGAGATCCGCGCTACTGCTGAAAAGGCCGAAGCTGACACCGCGATTGAAGCCGAGCGTCAGGTTGAGGAACGGTGTCAGCTCGATCGTGCGGGGCGGTTCCGCCAACTGCGCCAGGGCAGCCCTCTTGGAAAGCTGATCGGCCAGCGTGGCAGTCGCCGCCATGGCCAATGCAAGCGCCCGCCCCCGCCCTTCTCCTCGCCGTTTGCCCATGCCGAATTCCTTGCGTCGTCCGTCTAGGCTGCGCACGATGCACCCTGAAGCAACTACAGGGTCAAGGAAATTGTCGACGCGATTCGGCTTGTCGATCGGTGCCTTGAGCAAGGCCACGGCGCCAACGTGGAGACGATCCGTAAGCAGGCGGTCGTCTAATACCAAGCTGCAATAGGTAGAACTCGTTGCAGCTTGGTATCAGTAGCTGATTGCTCACCTAAAACGATGCTCGATGTTTTTGCTCCCCCTCCCCCGCTGCATGAGGTGGCAGAACAGGGGCCGGTATCCAGTCTCAAGGATGATGAGCGGGCTCCGATCTTGGTAATCGCCAGCCCTTGATCAGCCCATAGATCGCAGGGATCACCACGAGCGTGAGGATCGTGGACGAAACCATGCCGCCGATCATCGGCACGGCGATCCGTTGCATCACCTCTGATCCCGTGCCGTCGCTCCAAAGGATCGGGACTAGGCCTGCCGTGATTGCGACCACCGTCATCATCTTCGGCCGCACACGCTCCACGGCGCCGCGCAGGATCGCCGTTTGTATATCCGTGCCGGTGAGCGTCCTTCCCAGCCGGGCGCATTCCTGCTTCACCTCGGCCATCGCCTGTTCGAGATAGATCAGCATGACGACGCCTGTCTCCGCCGCGACGCCGGCCAGGGCGATGAAGCCGACCGCTACAGCCACCGACATGTTGAAACCCAAGCCCCACATCAGCCAGATGCCACCAACCAGGGAGAAGGGCAGCGAGAGCATGACGATCAGCGTCTCGGTCAGCGCCCGGAAATTCAGGTACAGCAGCAGGAAGATGATGAACAGCGTGAGCGGCACGACGATCTTCAGCCGTGCCTCGGCGCGCTGGAGATACTCGAATTGCCCGCTCCAGCCGACCGTATAACCGGCTGGTAACGTCACGGTCTGGGCGACGGCCCTTTGTGCGTCGACGACGTAGGTGCCGAGATCGCGTCCTGTGATGTCCACATAGATGTAGACGACAAGTTGCCCGTTCTCCGTCCGGATCGAACTGGCGCCGCGGCTGATCCCGACGCTCGCGACCTCTCCCAACGGGATCGCGCCGCCCCCCGGCAGCGGCACCTGCACTTCCGTGGCGATGGCCGCAGGGCTGGAACGCAGGTCCCGCGGATAGCGGAGGTTGACGCCATACCGCTCCCGTCCCTCCACCGTCTCCGTCGCCGTGACGCCGCCCAGCGCGGTGGAGATGACGTCCTGCACATCGTCGATTGCCAGGCCGTAGCGGCCCAGCGCCTCCCGGTCGGGGGTGATGTCGAGGTAATAGCCGCCGATGACACGCTCGGCATAGGCGCTCGATGTTCCCGGCACTGTCTTCAACACTGCTTCGATCCGGCGCGCGATCTTCTCCATCTCTTTCAGGTCCGACCCGAATAGCTTGACGCCGACGGGCGTGCGGATGCCGGTAGCCAGCATGTCGATCCTGGCCCGGATAGGCATGGTCCAGGCATTCGACACGCCGGGGAACTGCAGGGCCGCGTCCATCTCCGCCTTCAGCCGGTCGATGGTCATGCCGGGCCGCCATTCCGCCTTCGGCTTCAGGTTGATGATGGTCTCGAACATCTCGGTTGGGGCCGGATCGGTGGCGGTGGCTGCCCGGCCGGCTTTGCCGTAGACGGAGGCCACCTCGGGGAATGACCGGATGATGCTATCCTGGGTCTGCAGCAGTTCCGCCGCCTTGGTCACCGACAGGCCGGGCAGGGTGGTCGGCATGTACATCAGCGTGCCCTCGTCCAGGCTCGGCATGAACTCGGAGCCGATCTGGCGGGCGGGCCAGATCGTGGCGGCTATGATGCCCAGTGCCAGCAGGATGGTCGGGACCTTGGCGCGCAGCACCAGATGGATCACCGGCCGGTAGATCCGGATCAGCAGCCGGTTCACCGGGTTGCGATGCTCCGGGATGATCCGGCCCCGCACAAAGACTACCATCAGGGCCGGCACCAGGGTCACCGACAGCAGCGCCGCGGCGGCCATGGCGAAGGTCTTGGTGAAGGCCAGCGGGCCGAACAACCGGCCTTCCTGCGATTCCAGAGTGAAGATCGGCAGGAAGGACACTGTGATGACCAGCAGGCTGAAGAACAACGCCGGCCCGACCTCGCCGGCCGCCTCGACCAGAATCCGGACCCGGGGCGTGCTGGCCGGCGCCCGTTCCAGATGCTTGTGGGCGTTCTCGATCATCACGATGGCGGCGTCGATCATGGCGCCGACGGCAATGGCGATGCCGCCGAGGCTCATGATGTTGGCGCCGAGGCCCATGGCCTTCATGGCGGCGAAGGCGATGAGGATGCCGACCGGCAACATCAGGATGGCAACCAGGGCGCTGCGCAGATGCAGGAGGAAGACGACACAGACCAGGGCGACGATCAGGCTCTCCTCGATCAAGGTTCCCTTCAAGGTGGCGATGGCCGCCTCGATCAGCCGAGAGCGATCGTAGACGGGCACGATCTCCGTTCCCGACGGCAGGCTGCCGGCGATCTCCGCCAGCCGCTGCTTCACATTGCCGATCACGGTCAGGGCATCGGCGCCGAAGCGTTGCAGCACGATCCCACCCGCCACTTCGCCATCACCGTTCAGTTCGGCGATGCCGCGCCGCTCGTCCGGCCCGATCTCGACCCGAGCGATGTCCTTGATACGCAACGGCACGCCCTGGGCGCTCTTGAGGACGATATCCTCTATATCTGCCACCGAGCGGATATAGCCGCGGCCACGGATCATGAATTCAAACTCGGACAGTTCCAGCGTGCGGCCGCCGACATCGCGGTTGCTGGTCCGCACGGCGTCGCGCACCATGGACAGGGAAATGCCCTGGGTCCGCAGCCGCAGGGGATCGACGACGATATTGTATTGTTTCACGAAGCCGCCGACGCTGGCGACCTCCGCCACGCCTCCGGCCTTGGACAAGGCGAAGCGCAGCGTCCAGTCCTGGAACGACCGCAATTCGGCCAGTGTCCTCTCCTTGGCGATGACGACGTACTGGTAGACCCAGCCGACACCGGTGGCGTCCGGTCCCAGGCCGGGGGTCACGCCGGGGGGCAGCCTCGGTGCTGCCGCGTTCAGATATTCCAGGACGCGGCTCCTGGCCCAGTAGGGATCGGCACCGTCCTCGAAGATCACATAGATGAAGGACACGCCGAAGAAGGAGAAGCCGCGGACCACCTTGGATCGTGGCACGGTGAGCATGGCGGTCGTCAGCGGATAGGTCACCTGGTCCTCGACGACCTGCGGTGCCTGGCCTGGATACTCGGTATAGACGATGACCTGTACATCGGAGAGATCGGGGATGGCGTCCAGCGGCAGGGTCGTCAGCGCATGGAGCCCGACGCCCACAGCGAAGACCGTGCCGATGAAGACCAGGAACAAGTTACGGGCCGACCAGGCGATCAATCGAGCGATCATGGAGCGGCCTCCCCTTCGGTCATGCTGTTGAGTGCCGCCCGCAGATTGCTTTCCGCATCGATGAGGAAGTTCGCCGCGACGACGACCCGGTCACCGGATCGGAGTCCGTCCCGTATCTCCGTGAAGCCGCCACCTTTTTGGCCGATGGCGACCTGGCGCGGTTCGAAGCGCCCGTCACCGCTGTCCAGGATGACGACCTGCCGGGTGCCGCTGTCGATGATGGCATCGTCGGGAACCGCCAGCACGGGACTGGCGTCGCCGGCAGGGATCTCGACATCGGCATACATTTCCGGCAGCAGGGCGCCATCAGGATTGGCGATCTCGATCCGGACCCGCGCCGTGCGCGTCTCAGCCGCCAGTTCCGGGTAGACCAGCGCGACGCGGCCGCTGAATACCCGTCCGGGCAGGCTGCGCGGCCTGACCCTGGCAGGTGCGCCTACCTGCACGGAGCCCAGCCGGTATTCCGGCACGTTGGCGATGACCCAGACGATGGACAGATCGCCAAGCTTGAACAGGACGCTACCGGATGGCGCCTTCATTCCCTCCATCACATCCCGCTGCAGCACGATGCCGTCGCGCGGTGCCCGCCACGTCATCGACAGGGGGACCTGTCGCGACCGTTCCATCTCGGCGATGGTCTCGGGCGGGACACCGAGATTGGCCAGCCGCTGGCGGGCGCCGCCTCGCAAGCCGTTCGTGCCACCATTGTTGAGTTCCGTCAGGAACTGCGCGCCGGCGGCAGCGATGTCGGGAGCGTAGAATTGCAACAGGGATTGACCCGCCGTGACACGGCTGCCGGTCGTGACATCGGCCACCTTGTCGATGAAGGCATCGGCGCGGGTTGCCACGGCGACGATCCGCCGCTCGTCGAGTTGGATGACCCCAGGCAGGCGAAGAGGGTCGATGATGATCCTTTCCGCAGCAATGCCTGTTCGCACGCCGGTACGCTGCCTTTTGCCGGTCGGGATGATGATTGCTGAACCGTCCTCGCCCTCATAGACGGGGACATAGTCCATTCCCATGGAGTCCTTCTTCGGTGTCGGCGAGGTATCCGGCAATCCCATCGGATTGCGGTAATGGAGCACGCGTCGCGTCCCGGCCCTGGCATCCGTTTGTGACCCGCCGGTAGGCTCTTCCTCGAAGCGCGTATCCTCGCTGGCGCGGACCGGATGGTAGTCCCGGCCGTCGGGTGTCTTCCTTGGCGCACCGGAATAGAAGGCGCGTCCGTCTGGATCACGGTAGTAGATGATCTGACCGGACGGTGCCGGAGACTGTCTTGGCTCCGGACTTACGCCTGGTGGGAGGGGAACGGGCGGCGCGATCTCGCGCCGCCCTGCCCAATATCCCCCGCTCCCTGCCGCCAGGACGACGGCAAGAACGAGGATGTTTCGCATCACCAGCCTCATGGCGCGACCTGGAACACGAGCCTACTTTCGAGCGTGCCGGTTTCACCTTGCAGCTTGGCGGCGAGCGACAGACGCCAGCCTCCAGCCATACCCAGATTGGCCTTGAAGCGGTAGACGCCCGCCTCCGTGGACGGCAGCGGCTCGATGGGAGCGGCCATCATCTCCATGCCATCGGGCGCCATATCGACGCGCCGGCTGAAGATCACGGCGTCGGGAACAGGCCGGTTCGTGCGCTTGTCGATCAGCCGTACCGCGATCTCCGCGGCGGGTCCCTGTTTGACCGCCGTTTTGACAAGCTGGAACTGGTAGTCTCCGATATCTGCCCTTGCTGGTGCGGCTGCTCCTGTGGTGGCAAGGACAATCAACACCGCCATCGCGGTGCGCTTCATCATCAATGTCATCTTGCTGGATTCCCGAATCCATCATTGTCCGCGCGATTGCGCGGCAGCCCGGTGGCCCAAGCCACAGGCTTCATTCGCGCGACGAACCGCCGCGCTGTGAAAACGGCTGCGAACGAGCCGGCGACGGATTCAGATACGGGGCGGCTTACGCGGAGGCGAGGCAGCGATCGACCGATAGTCAGGGTCGCTGTGAGGCATCAGCACGCCGGCAAGGAGGGGCTGGGTGTTGGCCGACGCGGAGAATATCGAGGGATTGGCGAAGCAATTCGCGACACACAGCAACGCCAGAGGGCAGGATTTCTGACAATCCGGCACCGACTCCTCGCTGGGACAGCAGGGCATGTCATCCGACGTGGTCATGCCCGCATAAGATACGTCATCACCGATTGCCGCCATCGATGGCGGCGCCATCGAAGCAGTCAAAAGGCTCACGATCGTCAGGATCGAAAGCGCGCGGAAGAGGGCGGCCAAGTATCTCACGCCCCACGCTCCCATATCGTGTTGCCCTTGGCAAGGGAGAGCAACCGAGGTCTGGCCGGCCTGCTGTGACGTTGATGTCCTGACCCGGCGGCGGATCACAAAAGTAGAACGCAAATTCACGGATTCGATCCGCCTGCGTGGCGAGTTGGTTCGCACCATCGGTCATTGCCACGGCGGCAGCGTTGAATCTTATCGTATCGCCGAGGCGCCGTCGCCCGACACGACCCCAACGACGGGCGGGGGCAATTTATCGATGACATCACCGAACAGGATCATTGGGACCTAGTCATGAGCAGGTGCTTGTATCCGCTGGTTGTCATCCATCGGGCTCGTTTGAGGTGATTTTCCCAGCAGCGTCGAGTCTTGTCGGGCTCCTCTATGGCGTTGCGATGCAGGACGATCCGGGCGACCTCGCCCCAATCCGCACCGTCGGCCTCGGCATCCAGCAACCGAACATAGGTAATGAAGTGCGCCTCGTCATAGGGCGTGAGGCTGTCCGACCAGGGGACGTCATCTTCGACCTCTGGGTCCAGTTCGTTCATGAGCCCGCCTCCTGCCGGTATTCTGAGATGCTTCAGTCGGAAGCACCGCCGATTCCGTACTGCAAATCGACAGGTGACCCAAGAGCAAATCCGGTGACAAATATCCCGGCGGGTGCCGACGGTCAGAGCCGGTCCTTGCGGAACTGCGACGGAGTCATGCCGGTAACCTTGCGGAACGTATTGGTGAAATGGCTGTGGCTGGAGAAGCCGAGAGAGAGGCCGATATCGGTCAGGGTCTGTTGCGGATCAAGCAACAACTGCTGAGCCCGCAGGATGCGCCGCTTGTTGAGGTATCGATAGGGGGAAGTTCCGAGTGGACTTGCCCTGGAAAAGTGGAGAGCCATTTGCTCGCCGTCAGGCAGCGTGCTCGAACAGGACAGGGCTTTTATATCCCAATGCCGAGTGCCGCCGCCTTGGATTATAGAACCCGTCGATGAATGTGCCAATGGCGTATTCGGCTTGCCTGCGTGAAAGGAAAACCGTTCTCCAGATCAGTTCAGACTTCAAAGTCTTGAAGAAGGTCTCGACCATGGCATTGTCGTAACAATTCCCCCTACCGCTCATGGAAATCTCCATGCCGTGGCTTTTCAGGATTTTCTGATACTCATCCGAACAATATTGGCTTGCTCTGTCCGAGTGATGGATCAGACCGGGCTTTGGTCTGCGAATGGCGATAGCGCGCTGTAAAGCTGATATCACCAGGTCTTTCTTCATTCGGTCGCTGACGGCCCAGCCAACCACACGGCGGGAGTAAAGGTCGATGACCACGGCCAAGTACAACCAACCCTCCGCCGTCCAAATATAGGAAATGTCGACTCCCCATTTGCGGTTCGGACCCTCGACGCTGAAATCCTGATCCAGTAAGTTGGGAGCCACAGGCCCGCCATGGGCGCTGTCGGTTGTCTTCTTGTATCGGCGTTTCATCAAGGCTTTCAAACCGTTATCCCGCATCAATCGGGCAATCCGGTGCCGTCCGCAGGACAGACCGGCTGCTTTCAACTCCGCATGCATCCGCGGGCTTCCGTATGTTTCATGCGACAATTCGAACTGCTGACGAACATGCGCCAGCAGAACCATGTCAGCATATTGCCGTAGACTGGGCCGCCGCCGCGCCCATGCATAATAACCGCTGCTGCTCACATTCAGTAACTGACAGCTCCGGCCAACCGGAATTTCGGCCTTCTTCGCGTCGATGAGCTGGTAGATCATCGACTTGTCTCTCGGGCGAAGAAGGCCGCCGCGTTTTTTAATAGATCTCGTTCTTGCCGCAGAATCTTGTTCTCATGCCGAAGCCGTGTCAGTTCCTTCTCCAGATCCGGATGCGGACCAGACAGCAATTCCGCCTCTGTCACATGCGTCTTCCAACGCTGCAGCGTCGACTTCCCCAGCCCAAGATCTGCCGCCACTTGACCAACCGTCCGCCCACTGGTCGACAGAATCCGTAGCGCCTCCTGCTTGAATTCAGCCGTGATCTTCTCTTGCTTCACACGAACCATCGTCACCTCCATCAGACCCAAATTTTAGGATGATGGCTCTCCACTTTTCCAGGGCAAGTCCACGTCGATGATCCCCCTCCCCGCGGGTGAGGCTGCCTGATCATTTGCGACTTCAATGTTTGAAACTGGAGAATGAAGATGAAGCGTTTTGCTCTTCTCGCCGTGGCCACTTTTCTGGTCGGTACGGCCACCGCCTATGCTGCGGCCCCCGACGTCGTTGTGCAGGCAATGGAGACCTGCTGCGATCTGGTCCTGGCCTGCTGCGGTGCCGGTGGCGATTGCTGCTGAACGGTCTTTGATGACCTTTTGAGTAGCCGGGGGGCGTCCATCTGCAAAGGTGGGCGCCCCTTTTTCATGGCGTCCCGTACCACTTCGACATTTCTGAAGTCAGACAGAGGGCTCAGGTGTCCTTGCTATCTCACTCCTGGATATGATAATTTAATCACGTAGTGTCACAGTGTTAGCTGTTGCGAACAGACATGTCCATTCCACGCTACATGGCTGCCGTGCTCATCAGCGCCCTCATGAGTTTGGGGGGCTTGGGTGGCTATGGTGCGCATATGGCAATGGCAGGCCAGTCGGATACTTCATCAACGACAGCGATGGCGGTCCATCATGTGGATAACCAGACGCACGCACAACATGCCCATGAAGACCATACGAGTACGCGAGATGGGCAGGATGCTCAATTCGACGCGTCAGGTTCTGGCGCGCCGAATTGTTGCCTTTTCGCCTGTGGCATGGCGACAATGCTGCCCGCCCCCGGTCTTGGCTTCAGTGGGGTTGGATGGGAAACGCTGCGACTGCGGGCACCTGCTGACAGTATGATGGCTGGACGGTCGGTTTCCCCCTTGCGGCGCCCGCCCCGACTTGGCCTTTGAGCTGTTCCTCGCACCATTGACGGCGCGAAACAGCTTCATCCTGTCCGCATCGGAAAGCGGACATGGCCCAGCCAGACATCCACGATGCTTGCGACCATACGCTGTCCTATCGCGGACGGAGTAACTGTCAGCATCCGTACCGGTATGGCTGGTCTCGCTTATGAAACTCATGGCGACGAATAACGATGCCGCGTGCGCTTGGCGCGGCGGCACGACCAAAAGGATTGCTGAACATGAACCGCATCTCCGACACGCTGCGCGCGGCGCTGGTCGCCGGCTTCAGCCTGCTGACACTGCCTGGCACGGCTATGGCGCAAATGGACCATGGCGCCCATCAAGGCCATTCTTCGCCCAGCCCCGCTGCCATCGGACAGCCGGGCAAGGCTACGGTGACGACGCGAACCGTCCCCATCGAACTGGGCGATAACTTCTTCAGCCAAGAGGCGCTTACTGTGAAAGCCGGTGAGACCGTTCGCTTCGTTATCGTCAACAAGGGCGAGTTCCTGCACGAATTCAATATCGGCACGCCTGCCGGTCACGCCGAGCATCAGAAGATGATGGCGATGATGGTCGATCAAGGCATGCTGACAGCCACCGGCCTTAACAAAGACGGGGCGAAGATGGATCATTCCGCTATGGGAATGAACCATATGGAACATGATGATCCCAATAGCATTCTGGTGGAGCCGGGCAAGACCGGTGAACTGGTCTGGACCTTCGGCGACGCCACCACGCTGGAATTTGCCTGCAACATTCCTGGTCATTACGAAGCCGGCATGGTCGGCAAGATCAGCGTCGCCAAATGACGGAGGCAGGCATGAACAACCAAGCAAGCGGCCTTTCCCGCCGCGATGCGTTGCGTCTGGCCAGTGCCGCAGGCGTGGTGAGCATACTGCCCGGTCGCCGGAGCTTCGCAGCCGCTGGTCCGGCATTGGAACTGGCGGTGGAGCGTACCCGGATCACCGTGGACGGGATCACGACCCGCGCCATCGCCATCGGCGGGTCCGTTCCCGCCCCCACGCTGCGTTGGCGCGAGGGGGAAGAGGTGGTGATCCATATCACCAACCGCCTGGACGAACCCACCTCCATCCACTGGCACGGGCTGTTGCTGGAGGGGGTGATGGACGGGTCGCCCGGCTTCAACGGGTTCGAGCCGATCCGCCCAGGCCAGACCTATACCTACCGGTTCCAGCTGCGTCAGGCCGGCACCTACTGGTATCACAGCCATTCAGCGTCCCAGGAACAGGAAGGCATGTATGGCGCCATCATCATTGATCCGGCGGGCAAGGAACCGGTGCGTGCCGACCGCGACTACGTGGTCTTCCTGTCCGACCATACGGCGCAGAAGCCGGAAACGGTGCTGCGCAACCTGAAGGTCAGCGAAGGCTACTACAATAGGGGCAAGCGCACCCTGTCCGACTTCTTCAAGGATGCGGAGCGCGAAGGGCTGAAGGCAACCATCCGCGACCGGCTCGACTGGGGCGACATGCGCATGGATGCCACCGATCTGGCGGACGTGACCGGTTACCAGTTCCTGATCAACGGCAAGGGGCCCCAGGACAATTGGACTGCCCTTTACAAGCCGGGCGAGCGGGTGCGGCTGCGTATCATCAACGGCTCGGCGATGAGCATCTTCGATGTGCGCATCCCCGGCCTGTCCATGACCGTGGTCGCAGCCGACGGGCAGAATGTGATGCCCGTGAAGGTGGACGAGTTCCGCTTTGGCGTGGGCGAAACCTATGATGTCATCGTGATGCCGGATGGGGACAAGCCGTTTACCTTCCTGGCCGAGCCGATCGACCGCAGCGGCTATGCCCGTGCCACCCTGGCCGTGACAGAAGGCATGGTTGGGGCGATCCCGGAACTGCGTCCCCGCACCATCCTGACCATGGCGGATATGGGCATGGCCCATGCCGGTATGGCCGAAGGTTCCATGGACCATAGTACCATGAGCCAAGGATCCGGCGGCATGGACCATGGAGCGATGGGTCACGGGGACATGCCGGGAATGGTTCCTGGCGCGATGAACCATGCCAGCATGGCGGGGATGAACCATGGTGACATGACGGCGGCCAGCCAGGGACGACCGCTGGGTTGGGCCGATGCCGCCACGCCCATGGGGATGAAGGCGTTGTCTTACGACGATCTGAAATCCCTGACCAAATCCAAGGACCTGCGCCAGCCGACGCATGAAATCGAGGTGCAACTGACTGGCATGATGTCGCGTTACATCTGGACCTTGAACGGGCAGAAGTTCGACCAGGGCGAGCCGATCCGCGTTGCTTATGGTGACCGCGTACGCATCCGCTTTGTGAACACGACCATGATGGCGCATCCGATGCATCTGCACGGCATGTTCATGGAGTTGGAGAATGGCCAGACCGACCGCATGCCCAGAAAGCATGTCGTCCTGGTGCCGCCGGGCCAATCGACATCCGTGCAACTCACGGCGGACGAGCCCGGCGAATGGCCCTTCCATTGCCACCTGCTCTATCACATGGCCTCGGGGATGATGACGCGCTTCATCGTCTCCCCGAAGACCGCGAGCCTTTGAGAAGGGGGCAAGCCATGAACGCGTTTTGCAAACAGGCGGCCCTGGCCGTCCTTCTGGTGCTGGGCGTTTCCGGCGCGCAAGCGGCCGACGACCATGCGCATGTGCCCAGCCATGACCACCTGCCCCTGATCGGCACCTTCAAGGTGGATCAGTTGGAAAACCGCTGGCAGGACGGGCGCAATGTCCTGAAATGGGAGGCACAGGGCTGGTACGGTGGCGACACGGAAAAGATCTGGTTCAATACCGAAGGTGAGAGGTCGGCTGGCGAGGGGGTGGAGGAAGCGGAATTCCAGCTTCTCTACAGCCGAATGTGGTCAGAATTCTGGGACCTACAGGCCGGTATCCGGTACGATGTACGCCCTCAGCCGCAGACCCGCTATGGCGTGGTCGGCCTCAACGGCGTGGCGCCCTATTTCTTCGAGGTAAATGCCCAGGCCTTTATCAGCGAGGAGGGGGACCTGTCGGCGAGGGTGAAGGCGGAGTATGAGTTGCTGATCACCCAGAAGCTGATCCTGCAGCCTTCCTTGGAGGCGAACCTGTCGACCCAGCGGGTGCGGGAACTGGACACTGGACGCGGCTTCACCGACATCACGCTGGGCCTGCGCCTGCGGTACGAACTGGTGAAGGAGTTCGCCCCCTATGTCGGCGTCAACTGGGAACGCAAGCTGGGCGGCACCGCCAGCCTGGCCCGTGCCGATGGCGAGGACCCGGGTTCGCTCTCCTTCGTGACGGGTATCCGGTTCTGGTTCTGATACCGGGCTGGCCGGTCCTTTCCCAAAAAGGACCGGCCTGTCACGGAAAAGTCATCCATGCTGTTGACGCTGCATGAGTGGCAGTCTAACATCCCTTTGTACTCATTGGCCTAAGTTCAATCCAGCCTGGGGGCGGGACTTGGCGGACAGAATGGAAATGATGCGGCGCTTGTGCCTGGTCGGGTTTGCCGTCCTGACCATGGCGCTCGTCTTCGTCATTTCCGGTTCGGCCAGCGCCAACGCAGTCCCCAACTATCCCACCATCGAAGATCGCCATGATCAGGCCGCGCCGTTGCGCGGCCTGGATCATCACCGTCTGGCCATGGCCAGCGACATGCAGGCGGACGGGGAATGCCCCATCGACTGTACCGATGGCGGCGCCTGCTGCGGCGTGATCCATTGCCTGACCGCGCTTGCGGGCCTGCCGTCGGGCGCGGCGATGGTGTTGCCCGCGCCGGAGAACAGCAGCCGCAAGCCGGTGGAAGCAGCCGTAATGGTGGGTATCCGCCATGCGCCCGACCTTCGACCACCGGTCGCCGGTTGAACATTGGACAGGTGCGCCTTGTGCGTATCATCCCGCCCGGATTCCACCCGGGCAATAAACCTCCATCCAAATCCGGCTTTGCTGCGATCATCGCCATGCACAGCCTTTGCATCGGCATGCTGAATAAATCAGCGTGGTGAGCAAAACTGCGCATGAAAACAGCCCGATAAACAGGAAACGTCCCGGATATTTAAAATAAACGGGCCGATATCCGCAGGAATATCCACGTCGCTTCTCCTTTTCGAGTCGCGGCGGGAACCGGATGGATTGGGGATTCACTTTGATTCTGCAAGCGGAGCGACCCGCTTTGCCGCATGCGTCCGCCGGTGCGGATCACGGCATGGGTCCTTCGCTCTCTGGAACAGGGACTTCAGATCATGACAAAAGCAACGGGGAACCTCTTCATTGCCACCGCGCTCGCCACGGGCGTGCTGGCCGCGCCAGCACAGGCGCAGGACAGCCGCGCCTTGGAAGAGATCGTGGTGACGGGCAGCCGCATTGCACGCCAGGACATCACGGGCGTGGGCCCGGCCACCGTCCTGACGGCGGAGGCCATCCGGAACACCGGCGTCACCAGCGTGGAAACGCTGCTCCAGCGCCTGCCGTCCAGCGCCGGCTTCGCGGGCAACCAGACCAACGCCTATTGGGCCAATAACGGCTATGGCACGGCGCAGGTCAATCTGCGTGGCCTGGGCATCAATCGCACCCTGGTGCTGCTGAACGGCCGCCGTGTCGTGGCTGGCGGCACGGGCGCCAATTCCGCGCCCGACCTGAACACCATCCCGGTATCGGTCATTCAGCGCATTGATGTGCTGAAGGATGGCGCATCGGCCATCTATGGCGCCGATGCCGTGGCCGGTGTAGTCAACATCGTTACCCGCACCGATTTCGACGGGGTCGAGGTGTCGGCCAAATATGGCATCACCGATGAGGGTGATGGCGAGGAGAAGAGTGCCGACCTGACCTGGGGCACGTCCGGCGACAAAGGATCGATGGTCGCCACCTTCAGCTATTACAAGTCCGAGGCGGTCAATCTGGCCGACCGGGAGCCCTGCGGTCTGGGCGAAAGCGGCGGGCAACTGGTCTGCGTCGGCAGCTCGTCCACCGTTGGCGGCCGTGCGCTGCTGCCCAACGGCCAGAGCATCAATTTCAACCAGACACCGGGCGGCAACGGCAATTTCTACGAGCCCTACTCCGGGGCCAAGCATAATTTCAACTCCAACCCGTTCCTGAATGCGGTCAATCCGATCGAGCGTTTTTCCGCTAACATGTTCGGCCACCTGAACCTGTCGGACGAGGTGCGGCTGTTCTCCGAACTGATGTTCACCAACCGGCAATCCGATCAGATCGCCACGCCGGGTACTCTGCGCAACCTGACGGTCGCCGCCAACAACCCGACCAATCCCACGGGCCAGACCCTGACCATCCAGGGCCGCCGCCTGGCTGAGCCTGGCCCGCGCGAATTCTATCAGGATGTGGATACCTGGCGCACCGTGGTCGGCCTGGACGGGCGTTTCGCCAATGGCTGGCGCTGGGAGGCCGCTTTCAACTGGGGCCGCAACAAGGGCGTGGACGGGTCGACCAACGTCGCCAACCTGGACCGCGTGCGCCAGACGCTCAATTCCGCCGTCTGCAGTGCTGCCGCCGGTGCCGCCATTCCCTGCGGCGATTATCTGGGGGCTGGTGACCTGACACCCCAGGTCCTGGACTACATCCTCTATACCAGCCGCGACAGCGGCGGGAACGAGCAGATCAGCGGCACTTTCGACCTGAGCGGGTCGCTGTTCGAACTGCCGGCCGGTAATGTCGGCTTCGCCACGGGCGTGGCCTGGCGCAAGGACAAGGGCTGGCGCGATCCCGATGCGCTGACCGTGCTGGGCATCGCCAACACCAATCAGCAGGACCCGATCGCCGGCCGGGTGAAGGCCAAGGAGGCCTATCTGGAACTCCAGGTTCCGCTGCTATCCGATCTGCCCTTCGCCCGGCGGCTGGAACTGAACGCGGCCGCCCGCTATTCCGACTATGACCTGTTCGGCAGCGCCGACAATTACAAGGCCGGCCTGGACTGGCAGGTCATCGACGGTGTACGGCTGCGCGCCACCTATGGTACGGCCTTCCGCATTCCCAATGTGCCGGAACTGTTCGGCGGCGTGTCGGAAGGCAACCTGACCACCACCGATCCCTGTTCCAACTACGCCGCCCTGCCGGCGACCTCCACCGTAGCGGCCAATTGCCGGGCCAGCGGCGTACCCGCCGGCTTCCGCCAGTTGGGTAACACCATCCTGACCACGGTGGGCGGCAACAGCGACCTCAAGCCCGAGACCTCCGACAGCTTCACCATCGGTACGGTGATCCAGCCGGAATTCGCGGATGGCCTGACCCTGACGGCCGACCTGTTCGATATCCGCATCAAGGATGCCATCCGCTCCATCCCCGGATCGACGAAGCTGTCAGTCTGCTACAATGCGGCGGGCCTGAACCATCCGTTCTGTGGGTCGCAGCATTTCACGCGCAACACGCTGACCGGGGAAATCAACTTCCTGTCGGCCCAACCGGTGAATACCGGCCGGGAAAAGATGCGCGGCGTCGATTTCGGCCTGCTGTACCAGTTCGAACTGGCCGATCTTGGCGTGGCGCTGGACTGGAATGCCACCTGGCTGGACAAATATACCATCACCCCGTTCCAGGGGGCGGCCCCGATCATCTTCGACGGGCATATCGGCGGCGGCAATGGCGGCTTCCCGCACTGGCGCTCCACCCTGTCCGGCACGGTGTCGGACGAGAAGTGGAACGCCACCTGGTCGGTGCAGTGGATCGGCAAGGCGACCGATTTCAACGCGGCCCCGACCGAGATCGGCTATCGCACTCCCAATGTCTTCTACCACAATCTCCAGGCCAGCTATGAGGTGGTGGACGGTGCCCGTGTCGCGGTGGGCATCGACAATCTGTTCGACCGGGATGCGCCCTTCATCAAAAGCTGGACGGATGGCAATACCGATACCATGACCTATGACCTGCTCGGGCGTCGGGGCTATGTCCGCCTGACCTACAGTTTCTGATCCTGTGTCCGCCGCCTCGCTCCACCCGGGCGGGGCGGCGGGTATCCTTCACACTGTTCTGGAGGCATGAATGCGCCCCGCTTCCATTGCCCGGAAGACGCATAAATGGCTGGCCCTGCTGATCGGAATTCAGGCCCTGATCTGGGCCGTCAGCGGTCTTTACATGGTCGTCGTTCCCATCGAGATCATCCATGGCGACCATTTCGTCCATCTGCACGGCCCCCAGCAGCCCCTGGCCCTGGACCGGGTGCGCGTGGACATCAACCAGGTCCGGCAGGCCTATGGCGATATCCGCTCCGTCCGGCTGAAGTCGCTGCTCAATGAACCGCATTACGTGGTGGAGCATGGCGGCGGCGTCGCGCTGGTCAATGCCGTGACCGGCACGGAGCGCCTGCCGCTTTCCGACAGGGAAGCGGAAGATGTGGCCCGCACACTCTATAAAGGCAAGGCAGCGGTCGGTTCCGTCACCCTGCTGGCGGAGACGCCATCGGAGATCCGGGGCCGCGCCGCGCCGGTCTGGCAGGTGCGGTTCGAAGGCTGGAACGACCACACGCTCTATCTTTCACCCGTGACTGGCGACCTGCTGGCCCGCCGGCACAATCTCTGGCGCACCTTCGATTTCGTCTGGATGTTCCACATCATGGATTATGCGGAGCGCGAGGATGTGAACAACCCGCTGGTCCGGGCGGCCACGATTGCCGCCTCCATCGTCATGATCAGCGGCGTCTGGCTGCTTTTCTACAGTTTCCGCCGCCGCCGCGCGGCCGCCGCGCGTTGAGGGGAGCCGCGATGCTTCAGACATTCCGTTGGTTCCACAAATGGGTCGGGCTGCTGATGGGCGTCCAGTTCGCGCTCTGGGCGTTGAGCGGGGCGGCCATGGCCCTGATCGACCACCATGCCGTCAGCGGCGAGCATACGCGGCGCGGCGTCACTCCTTCAATATTGCCGGCCGAGGCGCCGTCTCTGTCGTTGGCCGAGATGAAGGACAGGCTGGCGGGCCCGGTCAACGCCCTGCGTCTTCGACCGCTGGCCGGGAGCTTCGTCTATGAGGTGCATACCGCCCATGGTGTGCGCCTTCTGTCGGCGACCGATGGATCGCGGGTCGAGATCACCGAACGACTGGCGCGCGACATCGCCCGGCAGGATTATGCGGGAACCGCCGACATCGCCGGTGTCGAGCGTCTGGCCGGCCCGAACCTGGAAACCCGCAAGCATGAGGGGCCGATATGGCGGGTTGCCTTTGCGGACGCCGACAACACAACGCTTTATGTCTCTGCGGCGACCGGGCGCATCCTGGAACGGCGCAATGACAGTTGGCGGCTCTGGGATATCGCCTGGATGCTGCATATCATGGATTATACAGAGCGGGAGAGTTTCAATCATCCGCTGATCATCCTGGCGGCGGTGGCGGCCCTGTGGCTGTCGGTCTCCGGCCTGTTCCTGGTCTATGACAGCTTCGGCCGCCATGATTTCAACCTTGCCCGGCATTTCCGGCGCCTGCGCGGGCAGGGTGTGGCTGTGACCTTGCGAACAAGTTCAGGCTACAGCCGCACACAGGACCTGCTGGAGGGGGCAACCTATTTCGACGCGCTGGCGGGTGTGGGGGTGGTGCTGCCCTCCAATTGTGGGGGCGGGGGCAGTTGCGGTCTGTGCCGGGTGACATTGTCGCGTGAGGTACCGGTTACCGATGCCGACCGTCTGCACATACCGAAACAGCAATTGGAGCGGGGGCATCGCCTGGCCTGCCGCCATGCTGTGACGGCGGATGCTGTGGTCACCGTGCCGGAGGAAGCCCTGCACAGCCGCGGATATGCCGCGAAGGTCGGCAGCGTCCGCTATCTCAGCCCCCTGATCAAGGAGATCCGGCTGCGCCTGCCCGATGGTGCGGCACCCGCCTACCATGCCGGGCAGTTCATCCAGGTGGCTGTGCCGGCCTACGCGACAGGGCCTGACCGGTTCGAGGTGCCCGAAGGATGGCAGGGGGATTGGCAGCGCCTCGGGCTGCCGGATGTTCTGAGCCATCAGGGTGGCATCCGCCGGTCCTATTCCATGGCGACCTTCCCCGGTGAACTGCCGGACGAACTGGTGCTGAATGTCCGCTTCATGCCGTCTCCCGATCCTGCCGCCCTGCCGTGCGGCGCGGGTTCCGCCTTCATGTTCGGCCTGCGTCCTGGCGATGATGTCCAGATATTCGGACCGTTTGGAAGCTTTGCTGCCAGCGACAGCAATCGTGAACTGGTGGTGATCGGCGGCGGCGCCGGAATGGCCCCGCTGCGGGCCATCATCCGCGACGAGCTGTTGCGCAAGAAAACGACGCGCCGCATCTCCTTCTGGTACGGCGCGCGCGCGGCCCGCGATATCCTCTATCGGGAGGAGTTCGAACGGTTGCAGCAGCAACATGGCGGCTTCACCTGGACCGTCGCCCTGTCGGACCCGGACCTGGCCGATGGCTGGAAGGGGCCCAAAGGCATGATCCACGATGTCGTGCGCAACCAGTATCTGTCCCGCCATCGCGATCTCAAATACTGTGATTTTCTGATCTGCGGGCCACCGGCTATGCTGAAGGCGACCTTGGAAATGCTGCGCAAGGCCGGCGTCTCTCGCGATCAGATTGCCTATGATGATTTCGGGTGCTGAAGGCAGATGGAGATCGCTTGGTAACAGCGGGTTGACAGGAGGGAAGATTGTCATGAAGCGCAGGGATTTTCTTGTGTTCCTTGCCGGCCTGCATCTTACTGGTTTGCCGGCCGCCACCGCCGCACAGCCCCGGATGAAGGTCTGGAAGTCGCCGACCTGCGGGTGCTGCGGTGCCTGGGTGGATCATATGCGGACCGCCGGTTTTGCCGTGGATGTGACGGTGACCGACGCGATGGACGCTGTGAAATCCAGGCTGGGTGTAACACCCTCGCTGGCCTCCTGCCACACCGGCGAGGTGGAGGGATATGTGCTGGAGGGCCATGTCCCCGCCGATGCGATCAAACGGCTGCTGAAGGAACGGCCGCAGGCGATCGGCCTGGCAGTGCCCGGCATGCCGCAGGGTGCGCCCGGCATGGAGACTGGCACGGTCGAACCCTACGACATTCTGCTTTTCACGCCGGGACGGACCATTTTGTTTGAGCGTCGCCAGCCTTGATCCGACTTCAGGAGAACGATCATGACCCAATCACATGATGCACATCACCACCACCATGGGCATGCAAAAGGTGACGGGCAGCGGCAGTCGGCGGGCGCGGTAAAGGACCCCGTTTGCGGTATGACCGTCGAACCGGCGGCTGTCGCCCATCATGCCCACTATAACGGGCAGGAATATCACTTCTGCAGCGCGGCTTGCCGCACGAAGTTCCTATCGGAGCCCGGTCGGTATGTGGCCGGACATGTGGCGGCGCAGGCAGCGGCACCGGGCACCATCTTCACCTGCCCGATGCACCCGGAAATCCGCCAGGATCATCCCGGTACCTGCCCGATCTGCGGCATGGCGCTGGAACCATTGGTGGCGGGCACCGGCACGGGTCCCAGTCTTGAGCTTCGGGATATGACAAGGCGCTTCTGGATCGGTCTGGGCCTGACTTTGCCGGTTTTCCTTCTGGAGATGGGCGGGCACCTCTTCCCGGGCCTGCATCATCTGCTGCCGCTGCATGCCTCGATATGGATACAGTTTGCACTGGCGACGCCGGTCGTACTGTGGGCGGGGTGGCCGTTCTTCCAAAGGGGATGGGCCTCTCTGCGCACGCGCAACCTCAACATGTTCACCCTGATCGCCATGGGAACAGGCGTGGCCTGGGCTTACAGCGTGCTGGCGACGCTCATGCCGTCTGTCTTTCCCGACGCCTTCAGGGATGCAGAGGGGGCGGTTGCCGTCTATTTCGAAGCGGCGTCCGTGATCACAGTGCTGGTGCTTCTGGGACAGGTGCTGGAGCTGCGGGCCCGCGAGCAGACATCTGGCGCCATTAAGGCCCTCCTTGCCCTGGCACCGAAGACGGCAAGGCTGCTGCGGGCCGATGGCGGAGAGGAAGAAGTGCCGCTGGCCGACATCGTGGTGGGCGACCGCCTGCGCGTGCGACCCGGCGAAAAGGTTCCCGTTGATGCCACGGTGGAAGAGGGGCGGTCAGCCGTGGATGAATCTCTGGTGACCGGTGAATCCCTGCCCGTCACCAAGGCCGCGGGCGACGCGGTCATCGGCGGTACGCTGAACCAGAGCGGTGCGCTGATTGTGCGCGCGGAGAAGGTGGGGCGCGATACCATGCTGTCGCGGATCGTGCAGATGGTGGCCGACGCGCAGCGTTCCCGCGCCCCGATCCAACGCATAGCCGATCAGATTTCAGGCTGGTTCGTCCCTGTTGTGCTGCTGGTGGCGCTGATTTCCTTTCTGATCTGGGCCGTGTGGGGACCAGAGCCAAGACTTGCCCATGGCCTGATTGCGGCTGTGTCCGTGCTGATCATCGCTTGTCCCTGCGCGCTAGGTCTGGCAACTCCCATGTCGATCATGGTCGGCATCGGACGCGGCGCCGGAATGGGCGTGCTGATCCGCAGCGCCGAGGCGCTGGAGCGAATGGAGAAAATCGATACCTTGATCGTCGACAAGACGGGAACTCTGACGGAAGGCAAGCCGGCCGTCACGGCCATAGTCACGGTTCCCGGGCAGACGGAGGATACGGTGCTTCGGTTGGCGGCGGGGGTGGAGCGTGCATCGGAACATCCCCTGGCGCTGGCGATCGTCCAGGCGGCGGAGGCACGTGGTCTGGCGATCCCGACGGTCATGGATTTCGACAGTCCCACCGGCAAAGGGGCTGTCGGCACGGTGGAGGGGAAACGGATCGCTCTGGGCAATTCCCGTTTCCTGGATGAAATCAGCATCTCCAGTGCCGCGCTGGATGCGGACGCCGATGCCCTGCGCCGCGACGGCGCAACGGCGATCTTCATCGCGGTCGATGGCATCGTGGCCGGCATCTTCGCCATCGCGGACCCTGTCAAGCAGACCACGCCCGAAGCCCTGGCTGCGTTGCGGGCGGCGGGTATCGCCGTCGTCATGCTGACCGGCGACAATCGGACCACCGCCGAGGCTGTGGCGCGCCGGCTGGACATCACGGAGGTGGAGGCCGAAGTGCTGCCCGACGGCAAAAGTGCCGTCGTGGAAAGGCTGAAACGGGCAGGCAAGGTCGTGGCCATGGCGGGTGACGGGGTCAATGATGCGCCGGCTCTGGCGGCAGCCGACGTTGGCATCGCCATGGGGTCGGGGACAGATGTCGCCATTGAAAGCGCCGGTGTCACGCTATTGAAGGGCGACCTGACGGGCATTGTCCGGGCCCGCCGGCTTTCTCAGGCGACCATGGCGAATATCCGGCAGAACCTGTTCCTTGCCTTCATCTACAATATTGCCGGCGTGCCGGTGGCGGCGGGCTTGCTTTATCCATTCTTCGGTGTCCTGCTGTCGCCTGTCATTGCCGCAGCAGCCATGGCTTTGTCATCAGTCAGCGTTGTTGGCAATGCCTTGCGCCTCAATCGCAGCACACTGTGAAAACAGGAGGTCGCAGCCACAATGAGAGGTTGACTGAGGGCGAGGCCTCCCTTCTGGCGCAAACTGCGCCACTTCATACTGGCTGGACCCGCGAGAAGTGCCATGGGAAAATGTTCACTTGCCGGTGCTGTTACAATTGGAACCGGTGGGTTCGGTGGCCGGCAGGTCTGTTGGCACAGGAGTGACGCTCAACGCTGGAAATCGGCCAGTGTGCGACGGATTGCATGTTCGGGTACTTCGATCCAGCCACCGATCAGGTCACCGGATAGGAAGCTGATGCCCGCCTCTTCGCACATCGCCTCCATGGCCATGTTGGACTTGC
This sequence comes from Niveispirillum sp. CC-CTL257, assembly GCF_059489915.1. Classification (NCBI taxonomy): domain Bacteria; kingdom Pseudomonadati; phylum Pseudomonadota; class Alphaproteobacteria; order Rhodospirillales; family Azospirillaceae; genus Niveispirillum; species Niveispirillum sp. CC-CTL257. The sequence continues at coordinate 24,801 of NZ_JCAJXE010000003.1, read as the reverse complement.
CCTGGAGGTTCCACTCCAAGTCCTCCGCATCGAAGGGCGTGGCGGCGAACCGCTCGGCGACACCGCCGACCTCCTGTACCGTAAAGAACAGGAAGACGGCATCCGGATCCAGGAAGCGTCGGATCAACCAGGGACAGGCGATGCCATCGACCTTCGGTCGGGATCGGGTCACCCAACGGGTACCTTCCTGACCATGTGTCGCCGGAATGACTGACAGTGGAACCAATACGACGCTTTGGACGACAAGGAGGCGGAGAAGGCGCTGGCCGCATTCGAGCAAAGCCCCTGGGGCCGGGAATATGAGGCTATCGGCAAGGCCTGGCGCCGGGCCTGGCAGGAAGTCATCCCGTTCTTTGCCTTTCCGCGCGAGGTCAGTCGCATACTCTATGCAACAAACGCCATCGAAGCCCTGAACTCAAAGCTCCGACGCGCCGTCCGCGCCAGGGGCCATTTCCCCAATGACGACGCGGCGCTGAAACTGCTGTTCCTGGTCTTGAACAGGGCCGAGAAAGAGTGGAAAACGCCAGCACGTGAATGGACGGCGGCCAAGGCACAAATGGCCGTCCTGTTCGGCGATAGGTTCACAAAGGCCATGAACGCCTGATTTCAAGCCGCCCAGCCGCGTGGTGTTTTCAGCCGCCTTCGCATAATCATCGCTTGTATGCGGTTCCGAAACAGTAAGATACGCCGTTCACGTCTCGTCAGCTATACTAACTGGTTGGGAGACCTGAACGAGACCGCACTACAGCTGAACCTCCTGCCGGTCGAGAGACCATTTGAATTCCGTCTCAATCAACCAGCTGCCCAGTATGAGCGAGAATGAGCAGGATGTTGGGACTGAAATCCAGGCCGGTTTCATTTAAAAAATCACTTCGTATCCCTGTCCCGCTTGACGATCTCCGCCACCGTGTTCTTGCTAAGCCCCAGTTCTCTGCCGATCAGCCGATAGCTGCGCCCTGCGGCGACCAGGGCCAGCACCTTTGGTGCCAACCGGTCGGACTTGGGCCGCTGTCCCGGCCTGCGCCCCAGCACCCTGCCCCTCGCCCTGGCGGCGGCGAGGCCAGATCGGACCCGTTCACACAGCAGATCGCGCTCGAACTCCGCAATGCCGGCCAGGACGGTGGCCAGCATGCGACCGGTGGCAGTGCCCAGGTCGAATGCCATGCCGCTCATCGCGATCAGCGACACGCGGCGGGCCTCCAGTTCCCGCAGCGTGTGCAGCAGGTCCATGGTGCTGCGGCCCCAGCGCGACAGTTCTGTGACCAGCACGGCATCGATCTGCCGCGCCTGGGCCAGCGCCATCACCTTCTTCCGCTCCGCCCGATCCAGCTTGGCGCCCGACCCGGTTTCCTTGTAGACACCGACGACCTCATACCCCGCCCGCATGGTCAGGGTCAGCAGATCCCGCTCCTGCCGTTCGCAGGACTGATCGGCCGTGGACACGCGGCAGTAAATGGCCACACGCTGTCCCAATTGAACCCTCCCGGCGGCATCGCCCTGTCGGCGGCGGAACGTCTGGGTCTTGTCGCGTACTGAATAGACATTACTCCAACTGGGACAGAACCGCTATGCCGCGCCGCAGCGTACTGACCGATGCCCAAACCGAGGCGCTGTTCGCTCTGCCGACGGCGGAGACCGACCTGATCCGCCATTACACACTGAGCCCTGCCGACATCGCCATCGTCGCGCGCCGGCGGCGTCCACACAACCAACTGGGCTTTGCCGTCCAGCTCTGTGCGCTCCGCTATCCGGGGCGGCTGCTGCGGCCAGGGGAACTGGTTCCTCCCCAGGTGCTGTCTTTCGTCGCCGACCAGTTGGATCTGCCGCCCGACGCATTGGCGGAATATGCCACAAGATCGCAGACACGCTACGACCAGCTCGAAGCGCTCTACGCCATCTATGGCTATACCACCTTCTCGCAACCGATCCGGCGCGAGATCGCCAAATGGCTGCTGCCCGTCGCCTTGGCCACCACCAGCGGCATGGTTCTGGCGGGCCTGCTGATGGAGGAGTTGCGGCGTCGGACCATCGTGGCCCCAGTTGCCTCCACCATCGAACGCCTGGTGGCCACCGCCCTGTTGCAGGCCGAGCGCCATGTCGAAAGGCAGATTGATGCCGCCCTGACGGTGGAGCAGTGCGAGGGCATTGATGGGTTGCTGGTGGAACGCGCCGATACAGGCATGAGCCTGTTGGCCCGGGCACGCCAGCCACCCGGCGCCACGGGACATCGCGCCATGGCCAGGCTGGTTGAACAATTGTCCGCCTTGAGAACCCTCGGCATCAATCCGGCGATCCGGGAAAGCATACATGCGGACCGTGTCCATCTCCTGATCCGGGAAGGTAACCGATTATCGGCTCAGCATCTGTCAGCACTGGCACCGCTGCGCCGGCAGTCCATCCTGACGATGACCGTGCTGGAAACCATCACCCGGCTCACCGACGACGTCATCGGCATGTTCGACCGTCTCATCGGCGGCCTGTTCCGACGGGCCGAACGCCGCGCGGCTGAAACTATTCAGGCCAACAGCCGGGCCATGAACGAGAAGGTGCGGTTGCTGGCAAGGGTGGGCGAGGCGCTGATCGACGCACGCGGCAAGGGTACCGATGCCTTCGCGGCCATCGAGGCGGTCATTCCCTGGGAGAAATTCAAGGCCGCTGTGGCTGAGGCCGGCGAACTGACCCGCGATGATGGCACCGATTATGCGGCGCTCGCCGCCACAAACCACGCCCTGCTGCGCTGGGTGGGCCCAATGTTCCTGGACAGTTTCCGCTTCCAGGGCATTGCTGGCGTCGGTGCCCTGCTGAACGCATTGGCTCTGATGCGGACCTTCTATGCCGGGTCCCGGCGGAATCTGCCCAAGGGCCTGCCGACCGGCTTCATCCGGCGCACTTGGCGGGCGGCAGTGCTACGAGATGGGATCAATACGCCAGCCTATGAACTCTGCCTGTTCGTGGAATTGCGCGACCGGCTGCGGGCCGGGGACGTCTGGGTAGCCGGCAGCAGACAATACCGGGCCGTGGAAGACCAGCTCGTGCCGAAGACCCTGTTCTCGACCATGAAGCTGGCCGGGCCGTTACCTGTCGCCGTGCAGGAGGAGGCCATCGGATATCTGCGCGAGCGGCGGGAGCTGCTGGAGGAGCGGCTGCGTCAAGTCGACGGGCAGGCCGCAAAGCAGTTGCTCCCGGATGTCAGGATCAATGGGACAGCGTTGAAAATCTCACCATTGCAAGCCGTGACCCCGGAGGCGGCGGAGCAACTGGCCGACCGTGTCCAGGCCGTGATGCCACGAGTGCGCATCACCGAACTGCTGGCTGAGGTCAACCGCTGGACCGGCATGATGGAGTGCTTCACTCATCTGCGGACACAGCTTCCAGCGGACGATCCGCGCATCACCCTGACGACGGTGCTGGCCGACGCCACCAACCTGGGACTGACGCGCATGGCCGAAGCCTGCGATGTCGCCACCTACCGGCAACTGGCCTGGGCCGCCGGCTGGTATCTCAGTGAGGAGAATTACGGCCGTGCCCTGGCATGCGTCACTGCCGCCCAACACGCGCACCCCTTGTCCGCCTGGTTCGGCGATGCGTCGGTGTCCAGTTCCGACGGCCAGCATTTCCCGCTGGGCGGCCAGGGCGAGGTGGTGGGCGCCGTCAACCCGCACAAGGGGTCGGGACCCGCCATATCCTTCTATACCTTGATTTCCGGCCGCTATGCGCCCTTCCACACCAAGGTGATCTCCGTCTCGGAGGGGGAAGCCGCTCATGGACTTGCCCGGAAAAAGTGGAGAGCGATGTCCTTAATGTCAGATAGGATATCGTCCCATGACGAAAGAGAAGAAACGCGGCCCGGGCCGGCACGCGCAATTCACGGATGAGTTCAAAGCCGAGGCGGTTCGCCTGACCCAGACGAGTGGTCGCCCTCTGCGGGCGATTGCCGAGGATCTTGGTGTTGGGCTGTCGACGCTGGGTAAGTGGGTTTCATCGGCCAAAGAGGCTGATCTTCTTTCCGGCCCGCATGAGGACACCGCCAGGGAACTGGCGCGTCTTCGTAAGGAAAACGAGATTCTGCGGCAGGAGCGCGACCTGCTAAAAAACGATCACGGGCTTCGGTCCGCCTGTGCGCGGTAGAAACAGGCCGTGCTACGCTGACTGTGGGAGGGGAGTTGCCGACTGCTTATTGGAGGCGATCGACCCCGTTAAAAAACGTGGCACATGGGCTGTTGCGGACTTGAGAGTGGTGACGCTGTTTCGGCGGCGATCCCGGTTAGGAAAATGACGAACTTGCGCGGCCCAGCCCCTCCCGATCCAGAGGAGGGAAAGCCATGCCAAAGACAAGTGCATCCACGCCGCAGAACCTCACCCACATGAACCCTAGAGCGGCGGCCATCGACATCGGGTCCACGATGCATATGGCTGCGGTCAATCCCGATTGTGCCGACATGCCGATCCGTTCATTCGGAACCTTCACCCAGGATTTGCATGATCTTGCCGCCTGGTTCAAATCCTGCGGCGTCACAAGCGTGGCGATGGAGTCGACCGGCGTCTACTGGATACCGGCCTACGAGATTCTGGAGCAGCATGGCTTCGAGGTGATCCTGGTCAACGCGCGTTATGCAAAGAACGTCCCTGGCAGGAAGACAGACGTCAGCGATGCGGCATGGCTTCGCCAGTTGCATTCCTATGGCCTGCTACGCGGGAGCTTTCGACCGAACGCACAGGTCGCAACGCTGCGTGCTTACCTGCGCCAGCGAGAACGACTGGTGGAGTATGCGGCAGCCCATATTCAGCATATGCAGAAGGCTTTGATGGAGATGAATCTACAGCTCCACCATGTTGTCTCCGACATCACCGGCGTAACGGGCATGAAGATCATCCGTGCGATCGTTTCCGGTGAACGCGATCCCAACGTTCTGGCATCGTTGCGCGATGTTCGCTGCCACTCGTCTGTCGAAACAATCAGGGCATCCCTGATCGGCAACGATCGCGATGAGCACGTATTTGCCCTTTGTCAGTCACTGGAGCTCTACGACTTCTACCAGATGAAAATGCTCGAATGTGACCGCAAGCTTGAAGCGTCAATTGCGTCTATGACCGTAGACCCGGAAGCGCCGATTTCGCCGCTACCAAAGAGCCGGACGAAGACCAAGCAGACGAATGAACCATCCTTCAATGTGCGAGCTGCACTATACGGTCTCACCCGGACAGATTTGACCCAGATTCACGGCCTGGGCTCCTCGCTTGCGCTAAAGCTCATCGGCGAATGCGGAACGGATCTGAGAGCATGGCCCTCCGCCAAGCACTTCACATCGTGGCTATGCCTTGCACCTGGCAACAAGATCTCCGGCGGCAAAGTGCTTTCATCCCGGACCCGTCGTTCCTCCAGTCGAGCGGCGGCGCTGTTGCGGTTGGCTGCCACTGCGATTGGGCGAAGTGACACCGCCCTTGGCGCATTTTACCGAAGGCTGGCGGGGCGCATCGGAAAGCAAAAGGCAGTGACGGCAACGGCAAGGAAGATCGCGGTACTGTTCTACAACGCCCTCCGGTTTGGAATGGTGTATCGAGACCCAGGTGCCGCTGCCTATGATGAGCGGCATCGAGGAAGGGTCATAGCCAACCTTCAGCGTCGCGCCCGGTCTATGGGCTACGAGCTGGCGCCAATGACTGCTGAAGAGTGTGTTTCTTAGGAAAGCGGCCGCCTTCTTTGCCAAGGAGACCATGAAATGAGGTTCAAGGTCATCGAGGCAGAGAAGGCGAATGTGCCGGTTCAGCGTGCCTGCGCGTTGCTCGACGTCAGCGAAAGCGGCTTTTATGCCTGGAAAGGTCGCGCGCCATGCCTGCGCCAGCGCGAGGACATGGTTCTGCTCGCCCATATCCGGGCCGAGTTCCGGACATCCAATGAGACCTATGGCAGCCCGCGCATGACGGCAGAGCTGAACGAGGACGGTATTGCCGTCGGGCGTCATCGCGTTGCCAGGCTCATGCGCGATAATGGCCTGAAAGCCGTGCAGAAGCGCCGCTTCAAGAAAACGACGGACAGCGACCACAAAGGCCCGGTTGCCGCCAATGTCCTCGACCAGGATTTTGCCGCCGCCGGACCAAATGAGAAGTGGGGCGTCGACATCAGCTATGTCTGGACCGCCGAGGGCTGGCTCTATCTGGCCATCGTGCTCGACCTCTTTTCGCGCCGTATCATCGGCTGGGCGGTGTCCGACAGGCTGAAGAAGGATCTCGCCCTAAACGCCCTCAGGCGCGCCATCGCTATCCGCAGGCCGCCGAAGGGCGTCATTCACCACTCCGATCGCGGCAGCCAATACTGCTCGGACGACTACCAAAAACTCCTGGCCGCCTATGGTTTCATCGTATCCATGAGCGGAAAGGGAAACTGCTACGACAATGCCATGGTGGAAACCGTGTTCAAGACGCTGAAGGCGGAACTGGTCTGGCGAACCACCTTCAAAACCCGCATCGCCGCCGAAACCGCCATTGGCCGATACATCGACGCGTTCTATAACCCAACAAGAAGGCATTCAGCCTTGGGCTTCAAAAGCCCAATCCAGTTCGAGAGCCTGCCTCTCAAGCTGGCAGCATAATCAACCAATCGCTCTCCACTTTTTCCGGGCAAGTCCAAAGTTCGAGGTCAACTCGCACGAACAACGCTGGGGCAAGCCCGCGATCAGCGGCTACATCCTCGAGCAGCTTGCCAAGCCCGGACCGGGCGAAGCGGTCTTCCTCGAGGTGCGCGGCGAAACGGACGTGCTGATCGAGCCGACCATGTTGGTCGACCTGAATGCCCCCGGCATCGAGCGCTTCTACAACGCGCCGCGCCCTCCGGTCGAGATCGAGATCATCGTCAACACCCGTCCGCGCCTGGTCCGCGGCCCGACGGTGACCTTCGAGCAGATCGTCGAACTGGCGTTCCCTGGTCCGCACGAGGCCAACGTCACCTTCTCGATGACCTATCGCAAGGCGGCCTCGAAGCCGCACGCCGGCGAACTGGGCGCCCACGGTTCGGTTACCATCAAGCAGGGGACGGTCTTCAATGTCACTCGCACTGTTCAGTCGTAACGCCGACCTCTCCAAGCTGCGTGAGGAAGGCTATTTCGTCCAGGTCGTCGGAGGTTTCCTCGTCATGCGCGAGGTTCCCTATGTCGATGCGAATCGCAAGGTCCGCAAAGGCACCCTGATCTCAAGTCTGGCGCTGGCCGGCGACCAGACCCGGCAGCCTGACACCCATATCATGCATTTCGACGGCGACTACCCATGCTTCGCCGACGGGAGCAGGATCGCCGCAATCTCACACCAAACGAAACACTTCGATCTCGGCAACGGGCTGACCGCCGAGCACGCCTTCTCAAGCAAGCCCGAAGGCGGTTACCGCGACTATCACCACAAGATGGCCACCTATGCTTCGATCGTCGCGGGTCCGGCCGCAGTGATCGACAACCTCTCGACTCCCCGCCCATACCGCGCCCTTGACCTGGAGGAGGACGGGGGCAGCGTGTTCAACTATGTCGAGACGGCGTCTGATCGTGTCGGCATTGGCGCTCTCACCTCGAAGCTCGCGGGCCACCGCATCGCGATTGTCGGCCTCGGCGGGTCCGGTAGCTATATCCTCGACATGCTGGCGAAGGCACCCGTTGCCGAAATCCGGATCTTCGACGCCGATGAGTTCCTCCAGCACAACGCTTTCCGGGCGCTTGGCGCGCCGAGCCTCAACGAGTTGCGCGACGCCCCACTTAAGGTGAACTACTTCAAGGCGATCTACGAGCGCATGCACCGTGGCATCACGGCAGTGCCCCAAGCTATCACGGCAGTCAACCTCAATCTGCTCGACGGCATCAACTTCGCTTTCCTGAGCTTGGATGCCGGCGAGGCCAAGGCGGCGATCATCGAACGGCTCCACGCCCGCGGCGTCGGGTTCATCGATATCGGCATGGGCCTGGAACTCGGCGACCATGGGCTGAGCGGGATCCTGCGGGTAACGACTAGCACGTCGGCGAGCCGGCAGCGGATCGGCTCGCACAGCCGCATTCCCCTGGCCGGTGGCGGGGCTGGCGACGTGTACGCATCCAACATCCAGGTCGCCGACCTCAACGCGCTCAACGCGGTGCTCGCAGTGATCAAGTGGAAGAAACTCTGTGGATTCTACTGCGATCTTGAGAACGAGCATCACTCGACTTATACGCTCGACGGGAACATGCTGCTCAACGAGGACCAATCATGATCCGGCACACCGTCCTTGAACATCGCTTCGTGCAGCATTTTCCCGAAACACTGGAGCCGGGGGTGCTCTACGTTTCCCTCGAATTCGGCAGCGTCGCCCACAGTTGCTGCTGCGGCTGCGGCGAGGAGGTCGTGACCCCCCTCACTCCGACGGACTGGAACATCACATACGACGGCGAAACGATCACGCTGCATCCCTCGGTTGGCAGTTGGACTCTGCCGTGCAGGTCGCACTACGTTATCCGCCGGGGGCGGGTGATCGAGGCACCTCCCTGGACGGACGCTCAGATCGCTGCGGAACGGCAGCGAGATCGTCGGGCCAAGGCAAGCTACTTTGGGCAGGTTGAAAGCTCTCCCCTGCCGTCACCTGTGCAGAAAGAACCTGCCGGGGAAAAGCACATGCCCAAATCGGCAAGCGAGAACTGGTGGCGACGCCTGCTTACATGGTGGGGTAAACTATAGTCGGCTGAAATCCGCCCCCTGTCCTTTAAACGGAAGTTTGACGGACACCTAAAATTCGGCCGCTTTCTTTGCAGCCTGACCGAAAACCCGCCCGTCCGCTTACGCCCCCCCCTTCATCCCCCCTCCCCGAAGCACCAGACGGGCACGCCCATCTTGCGGGCCTTATCGGCAAGGTTCTGGGTGATGCCGGAACCTGGAAAGGCGATGAGGCCGATGGGCAGGGTTTCCAGCATCTGATCGTTGCGGCGGAAGGGTGCCGCCTTCTTGTGGCGGGTCCAGTCGGGCTTGTAGACGATCTGCGGAACGCGACGGTTCTCCGCCCAGCAGGCGGCGATGCGTTCGGCACCCTTGGGGCTGCCGCCATGCAGCAGGACCATGTCGGAATGTTTGGCATGGACCTTGTCCAGCGCTGCCCAGATACGGTCGACATCGTTGCACTCCACCCCACCGGTAAAGGCGACCTTCGGGCCGGGGGGCAGCAGCAGGTTGGTGTCGGCGTGGCGACGGGCGGCGATATGGTCGCGGCTGTCAATGATCGCCGCCGTCAGGGTGCGGTGGTTCAACTGGGAGCCCTGGCGCGGGCGCCAGGTGGAGCCGGTCAGGGCCTCGTACATCTCGGCGGCAGCGTCGCGGAAGAACTCGAAGGCGTTGCGGCGTTCGATCAGGCCCAACCCTTCGGCGGTGAGGCGTTCCAGCTCAACAGAGCGGATTTCTGAGCCGTCCTGTTCGCTGTGGCTGCGCTGCTGGGCTTGCTCGTTGGTGTCCAGGTCGCGCTCCAGGCTGCCGATGCGGCGATGGAAGACATTGACGCAGGCCCAGAGCAGGTCGTCCAGGTCATCCTCCAGCCGGGTGCCGGTCAACAGCCCGGCCAGGGTCTCCAGGCAGGCCCCGATCTCGGCCCTGGCCTGATCGGCCTCGGGCAAAGGACGCGGGTCGGGCTCGTCCTGGAAGGGGCGATAGCCGTAAAGCTGCAGTTCCTCCAGCAGATGGGCGGACGGTGCGGCCTCCGTAAGGCCGTCGGTGGCGGGGAATGGGGATGTCGTGCGGCTGGTCAGCATGGCGGTCACCGGATTTGTGGGCCGCGCCGGTCGCGGCCTTCCTGGGGAGCGCCCGCCAGGGTTAAGCCCGGCCCCGCACCCCTCGCGGGCCGCAGCGCCAGCGGAGGACGGCCTCTGGCCGTTGCGGGGCCGGGTGACCCTGGCAGATCCCCAACCTGGAAGGCCGCCTTGCTGCGGCCCGCCCTTCACGGGTGACATGACGATGCTGTGCGCCGTACAGGCCCAGTCCGCTTCTGACGCTGCGGATGCCAGGATCCTATCCGCAGGGCAGGAAGGTGGTTGTATCGACCTCGGCCAATTGCGGGACGATCCATTCGCGCAGCGCCATCAGCCCATAGGCCATCAGGTCGCTGTTGAGATCGTCTAGCCGGGGCCGCAAAGGCAGGACCGTCAACGCGGCGGCGTGGCCACGCGACGACAGACGGGCAAAAGCCCATTCCCCCGCCGGATCGGCATCACAGACGACATAGAGCCGACGCAGCAGCGCTGGAAAAGTCCAGGCGGCGAGGTGTGCTGCGGAGAGGGTTGCGACCGCCGGCAGCAACGGCAAGGCCTGGCGTAGCGACAGCATCGTTTCCACCCCCTCCCCCGCCGCCATGACGGGGCCAAAGGGGCCAAAGCGCACGCCATTTCCCAGCAAATGACCCATCGCACGGCGGGGATCATCCAGCGCGGCCTTGTCGCCGGCTAGGCTGAGCCAGGTTCGGTGCAAGCCCGTGATGTGGCCGCCATCATCGGTGACGGCGGCAATCAAGGCGGGCAAGCTGATGGTGCCGGACGGCTCCCAGCGATGGCAGTGCGGATGAAACCGCAGCGCCGGTTCAGGGTGGTGCAAGACAATGCCGCGCTTGGCCAGGTAGCGTTCCGCCAAAGTGCCCGGCAAAGGCTTGCTGGCCGCAAACAGACGGCGGCAGGCTTCGGGTGAACCTTTGGGTGCCATTGCAGTGGTAAAGGTTCCGGTGACCGGCAGCGGCAGATGCAGCACCGCCCGTGCTTCCGCCATAGCGTCGCGGATGGACAGGCCCCGGTTCAGGGCAATCAGGTCCAACAGGTCGCCATGCTCCCCCGTGGCGGCATCGGTCCAGGAACCAGCACGGGAGCCCGTCAGGCGGACATAGAGGCTGCGGCCATGATGACCTTGCACATCGCCGACCAGCCAATAGCACCCCTGCCGACGTCCATTGGGCAAGAACTGACGGCACACCGCCTCGGCCTCCAGCGCAAGGCGGCGAACCAACTGGCCGATATTTTCCATGATCAGCCATCCGTACTGCCCGGACCGCCAGGCGCATCTGGCGGGAGATAGGCCTCATACGGATTGCCATCCGCGAGATGACCGAAGGGTGTCATGAGGAAGCCGTCGGCATCGCGCCCAACGGCACAGATGACATAACGCGGCTCCCCGGTAACCGCGTCGTTGCATTCCATCAGCGCCAGATTTCCATCATGAGCGGCCCGCAGCAGGGTTTGGAAATTGGCACGGGCATGGTCAGGTATCGCCATTATCCATCTCCTGAGAGGTAAAAGGCCCGGCGCTGAGACCGGGCCCGATTTCTATGGGGAGGTGCGGTCATTCAAGGCTGACCGGGGCCTTTGCCGTACCGCATTCCGGCATGGGGTCAGCCATGGCAAAGGGATCGACCAGCCTGTGGATCGGCTGGGCGCGCCCCATCCAGGGTTCAGGACGGATGCAGCGGACCCAGTCGGCAAAGCTGGGGATGAAGCCCAGATCCTCAATAATGTGCTGCTCACCGACCAGCCTGACGGGCACAACCCGTCCCGTCGATAGCGTCAGCGTAACGCCATAGACCCGTTCCATCTCAAAGATGCCCTGGGCATGGTGGCGCAGGGCGCGGTGACGAAAATCAGCCACCAACATTTTGGACGCGTCCAGCCATTGATGCAAAGGCAGGTACTCATCCGCCGTCCCGCCCCATTTGCGGACCGAGGAAAGGGCATGGTGGCAGGGATGTCCCATGTCAGCCTCCCTCAAAAATCATGTTGGTAATTTTCGATGGCGACATACCGCTCGTCATAGTCGAGCTTGATCGTCTGCGCGGCGACATCGAAGACAAAATCCCCATAGCCGCCATCGTTGTTCTCCCAGCCCGAATGGGTTGATTCAAGACAATCATAGACCAAGCTCTCAATGGCCTGAGACAGCGGCATATGTTGGCGCTCAAGCCCGGAGCCATCCCAAATCGCCTTGGCCATCTCAACGGATACAGACGGCAGGGCCCTGGACTGATCACCAGCAAGGGCGGTTACATCCTCGATCTGGCCGGAATCGCCATAGCCGTCGAAATGCAGCGTGACCGTGGTGATACCGGCATCGGCCAGGGCCGCAAAGATAGCGGCACGGTTGACGATACGGGCCTCTGCCGCCAGCCGTGCACGGTGCGCGGCTTCTATCTGCCAGGCCTCACATGGGTTGGCGGGTGCCGGGACATGGGTCGTGTCGGTCATGACAGTTCTCCCCAAAAAAGGGAGCCCGGCAGCGAACCGGGCTCGAAAATGGCATTGATCGGGCTTCATTCGGCGGCTATCGCTGGTGCCGCCATCGACGGGTCCTCGACGGCTGCCCCCTCCTCCGGCTCAATTTCCGGGGTCGGCTGCGCCACTTCCTCCTGTGCGGACATCGTCCGCTTGGGTTTGCGCAGCAGTTCCGGTAGCCAGCCTATGCCCGCCAGCAGCTCCTGCGCATGGGCCGCCATGTCGGGCTTCTTCAGATGCTCAATGCGCTGGGCGGCGTCTGCTCCCTTCGCCTCCCGGACGGCTTCCAGGATGCGGGCCTTGGTGACGCGGCCCAGGAAGTTGTCCACCGTCGGCGCCCAACCCGCGGCAGCCATATCCAGGTCCAGCACGCCCGCCAGCGTGTCGGCATGGTTCAGGCGGCCATTGTGGCGGTTCCAGTTCTCATGCACGGCATTCACCGTCCCCGCCACACAATGCGCAAACAGGCCAGACCGGCTGTCGGCATCGAACCCCACCAGCACATCCCACAACTCCGTCGCCCGCGTCGGCATCTGCTGCCGCCAGTTCTCATGTCGGTCCACGATGGCGGTGGCGGCGGCACAGTCGCGCAAGCTGGGTTCCTGGAGCACCGGCACCGTGCCGCGGGCGCTGATTTCCAGGCAACTGGCATAGGAGCCGGGATAGAAGGTCTCCAGGCACAGCACATGCAGCACGGCCAGGAACGCCGTGTCCGGGTCCCGCGCCAAGGCATCCCGCAGGGCCAGCGTGCGATGGGTGGTCAGTTCCATCACCAGCCGGTCGGACAATGGCTTCATGCCCTCATCCTCGGGTTCCGGTTCCTGGCTGACACTGGTGCCGGTATAGGCGGCATGGGCAGCAGCAGGTTGGTTGACATCGCATTCCGGCGTGTCACCCTCGGGGATCACCTCCTCCACCGGCGGTTCATCTTCGCGGCGCACGAAACCGCGCTCCACCCGCAATTCCCCTTCCGCGTTCACACGAACATAGCAGCCAGCCCGCGCCATCTCATCGGGATTGAAACGCTCCGGCCGCTCTTCCAACTGGGCGATTTCAGCCGAAAGAGCCGTCAGCCGCTGATCGACCTCCTCGGGGATGTCCTCGCCCGTATCATGTTCCTCGGCCAGCCGTTCATAGTCGGCAGAAAGCTCGGAAAACCGCGCCTCCTCATCCTCCGTCCGGGGGACAATCTCCGCCTTCAGGCGGCGCTGACCGACGGTGTGGCCATAGAGGAAATCGACATTCACCTCGACCCATTTCCAGCCCTCGGCCATCACAGCGTCAGCGGCCTTGGCCAGCTTTTCCGCCACCAGCCGTTCCAGCAGCGGTACGTCGCCCAACCAACCGCCCTCGTCCGGCGTGAACAGATCGCGCATCACCGGACCACCGGCGGCGATATAGGCTTCCAGCCCGACAAAGCGGGCGCGCTTGTCATAGGCGGGGATGCTGCTGGCCGTCAGGGCACGGCGGATGTGATAGGGCTCCTTCTGCCAGGGCTGGGTGAGGGAGGCCCAGACCTGTTCCTGGCGCTCATGGCTGTCGCTGACGCTGAAGGCCATCAGCATGTCGAGGTTCATGCCATCCTCGGCATAGATTTCCAGCAGCTTGGGCGACACTGAAGCCAGCCGCAGCCGCTGTTTCACCACGGCCGGGGTGACAAAGAAGCGGGCGGCGATGTCTTCTTCGCTGAGGCCTTTGTCCATCAGGGTCTGAAAGGCGCGGAACTGATCCAGCGGGTGCAGCGCTACCCGTTGCAGGTTTTCCGCCAGACTGTCCTCCTCGCCCAGCCCCTCGGTACGGATGACACAGGGGATGGGGGCGTTGCGGGCCAGGCGCTTCTGCTTGACCAGCAGTTCCAACGCCCGGTAGCGACGCCCGCCGGTCGGCACCTCGTAAATGCCCGTCTCCTGGCCCTGGTCATCCAACTGCGCCCGGACGGACAGGCTTTGCAGCAGGGTCCGGCGGGCAATGTCCTCGGCCAGATCGGCGATGGACACGCCCGCCTTGACGCGGCGGACATTGGCCTGGGACAGGACCAGCTTGTTGAAGGGGATATCCTGGGACCGGCTCAGGATGATCTTGTCAGCTGCTTTCGTGGCCATGGGTTTTCTCCATGACGGGCCGGTGGAAGCCTCTCTCCCACCCTGGCACCCGTCGCGAAACCCCCAGCCTCCTCTGCCTCTGTGCCCGCCGCCGGTCAGGCAACCCGGTCCAGCAGCTTCTTGGCCCTGGCCTCCATATCCAGCCGCGCGTCCTGGTGCGGCTTGTCGCGGGCGACTGCCGTGATGCCTTGGACAAAATCAAAGATGCTTTCCGGCTTGCGCCCCTCCTCCGCCAGCACGGTTTCGATGATCTTGCCCGTCTCCGCCTTGGAAAAGCCGCGCTTGCGCAGGAACTCGTCGCGGTCATCATCGCTGCGGGCGACGATCTGTCCACGCGATGCCTTGATGCCGTTGATAAACGGCATGGGCGAGGAATTGGCAAAGCGCGTCAGAGCGGGTGCCGCCTCATGGGCAAAGCGGGACGCGGCATATTTGGAATGGCGGATGGTGATTTCCTGGAAATCCTCCACGCCCCACAGGTTTCGATTTTGACACACCGCCCGCAGGTAGAAGCTGGCCATGCCCAGGGTTTTGGCCCCGACCTCGCTGTTCCAGCAATAGAAACCCCGGAAATAGAGATCCGGCGACCCATCGGGCAGTCGCCCCGCCTCAATCGGGTTCAGGTCATCGACCAGGAACAGGAACACGTCGCGGTCGCTGGCATAGAGCGTGGTCGTGTCGCGGGTAATGTCCACGCGCGGATGATAGATGCCGGTCGACCAGTCCAGCACGCCGGGCACCTTCCAGCGGGTGTCCCCGGTGCCATTGCCGGCAATGCGCTGCACCGCCTCGACCAGCTCATGATCAAAGATACGGCCATAATCCGGCCCGGTGACGGCGCGCAGCTCAACGCGACCGTCTTCAATCTCCAGGGTCTTGACCTGTTCGGCCCGATGCGATGTCAGCCCATATTGCAGGTTGATCCCGGCCAGCGCCGCCGGAAGCTGCCGCAGATAGGAGGCGGGTGCCCCGACCAGCCCCGCCAACTGTCCGAAGCTCCAATGGGTCGGTGCCACGGGGCGGTCAGCCCCAGGCAGCAGCAGCGACAGCCGTTCCGGCACATCGCTGCGCGCCTCCACCCGTATATCAGCACTAGCCAGGGTGCGCGTCCGGCTGCGATCCGTGCGGGTCTTAACCGACGCATAGAGGTCGGACAGGGACAGGAACCGCTCATCATTCGGCCG
Organism: Niveispirillum sp. CC-CTL257; assembly: GCF_059489915.1. NCBI lineage: Bacteria > Pseudomonadati > Pseudomonadota > Alphaproteobacteria > Rhodospirillales > Azospirillaceae > Niveispirillum > Niveispirillum sp. CC-CTL257. The sequence goes on along the minus strand of NZ_JCAJXE010000003.1, from coordinate 9,279 downwards.
CGAGAACCATTCCGACGATACCCGGCCATTGCGCTGGCCACGGTTCGCATCCACCCGGTAGCCGCGCGCGGCATCACGGGGATTGTCGAGGATTTCCACCTGGGTCATGGCACATCTCCATGACGGGTGCCGAAGGCCACTCCTCCAGCCCAACCCGTCACGAAGGCCCAAGCCGCCTCTGACTCTTTACCCCCACCACCGGGTCAATCCACGTCCGAAGCCAGGCGCACACCCTCCCCCACCCCGTCTGACGCCGAGATGAAGATAATCCCCGCCTTGGTGAGGGTGTTCTCCAGCGCTTCCAGGGTAGAGGTGCGCGTAGACACCTCGTTGCGTTCCAGGCGTGCGACCGCCTTGACCGAAACGATAGCCTCGTCGGCCAGCTTTTGCTGGGACCAACCAAGGAGAGCGCGGGCAGCACGGATTTGTCGGAGCGAGATCATGGCTCCGATCAAAGCAAAGCCGGTGACAAGGCGGTGAATAAGGGCTATTTTCGCCCTTATTGAGCCTATACAGGATCGGCCCCCCTGCATGTCACTCGCTGATTATTCAGACCGGATGGTCTTCGCCCTTGCCATGGTCGGCGTGCCGCATTTGCAGCGGATTCACCAGCCCGGCCATCGCAGCTTGCTGGTCAGTTGGACCAGGGCGGGACATGAACAGACACCCCTTCCTGCGGTGACAGAAGTCCTTGCAGGGGTCGCGGACGCGCACCAAGGCACTATCGCTGTCGTTGACCCCTCGATCCAACCGCGATGCTGGCGGATGATCGGCCAGACGGCGCTGTCGCTGGTCCGTTCGCTCCCGGGTCTGGATGATAAGTCCATCATCAACAGCATCCTGTCGCAGGAACCGGTCGATCAAGCCGCCTATCACGAGATTGGCAGCCGAGACCGTGTTGTCGGTTTTCTCAGGCTGCCCGTGATGGGCAGCAACCCAGCAGAAACGCTTTGGATCATCGGCGTTCAGGCTGCTCGCGCCTATCCAGCCGATGGTCCTGTATCTGATGATTTGCCGCAAGAAATGGACCTTCACTGACATTGGTCTGGGGGTATGGGCGGATCAAAGGTGCCACGCCACACACCGGACAACAGGAAGCGCGCATTTCGTTCCCAATCACTCAGGTCGTCATGACCCGATCGGCATGCCATCGCCCAACCACGACGAACCATCAGTTCCGACAGGGAATCACCGCCGACAAAGCAGTCCGACAAGTCAGAGTTGGCAGCACGCGGACGGCACAAAACCGGTGTCCCGGTCGTCAGTTCAGTAAGCGCCCTGATTGCTTCCGGACCACAGGGCCATGGTTGACCCTTTCGATCCAGGCATTGTTGGTCGGGCAGTGGCACCACGATCCCGGCCAGCCGATGCCGAACACCCGCGATCTCGACCACGTCAGCCTTGACCACCGTGGCCGGTCCCTCCTGTTCCACCCGACCCTTGGGCCAGTAAATGAAAGCCCCCGTACCGATGCCCACCAGTACCAGCACGGACAATCCGATCTTGAACAGCTTCATGGCAAAGCCCTCCGTCACATCATGGTTGCAGTCAAAGGGCGGAACCTTCTCCCGCCCAAGACCCTGACACCCGCGCCCGCCGCCCTTTGACTCTGGCCCCTCAGGCCAGCAGATCCCGGTAGCCACCGCGCACCATCCGCCGTCCCTCGCGGATGAGCCGCTGGACCCGCAGCCGCAGACAATCCGATCCGCGCGACCATTCAACGGCAACACGCCTTTCCCCAAAGAGCGCGACGGCAATGTCACGCTGGGGCGCGCCCGC